>OZ250179.1:5185000-6921829 GCA_965238125.1 Bryobacterales bacterium
CGCTGTTGCTGTTCAACCAGCACGGCGACTGCCTAGGCGCGAAGCTGCGTCCCGGCAACGTGCACAGCGCCGAGGACTGGGACGAGCTGCTACTGCCGGAGATCGAACGACAACAGGCGGAGGGCAAACAGGTGACGTTCCGCGCCGACGCCGCCTTCGCCAAGCCCGAGATCTACGAGGCGATGGAGGAGCGCGGCGTGGACTACGTGATTCGCATCCCGGCGAACAAGAGCCTGGAGCTGGAGATCGAGGACATCCTGTTTCGGCCACCGGGCAGGCCGAACGCCAAGCCCCTAGTGCGCTACAAGAGTTTTCGCTATCAGGCCGAGAGCTGGTCGAAGGCAAGGCGAGTTGTCGCCAAGGTCGAGCATCACCAGGGCGAACTATTCCCGCGCGTCGGATTTGTCGTGACGAGCATGAGCTTGCCGAGCCGCTCGGTCGTGCGGTTCTACAACAAGCGCGGCACGGCGGAGCAGTGGATCAAAGAAGGCAAACAGGCCACGCACTGGACCCGCTTGTCGTGTCGCCGCTTCCGAGCCAACGAGGTACGGCTGCAACTCAGCGTGCCGGCCTACAACCTGGGCAACCTGTGGCGGCGGCTAGGGCTGCCGCAGCGAATCAAAAGCTGGTCGCTAACGAGTTTGCAACACAGGTTGATGAAGACCGGCGGTCGGCTGGTCAAGCATGCTCGCTACTACTGGTTGCTGCTGGCGGAGGGGCATCTGAACCGGCGGCTGTTCGGTGACATGCTGCATAGGATCTGGGCGCTGCCTGTGCCGGGTGGGTAGCGTTGCCCGGGCGAGGATCAACAGTTTTTGGCTCCAAAAAGGTTTCGCAGGGAGCAGTGTCGGCCGGAGCGCCGTTCAGTCCGCTCAATCAACGTCTGTGAGCGGACGGACGAGCCCTGGCGCCTACCGGCGGAGGTGATGTGCAGGGTTCAGCGCGAAAAGACGTGGTATTCGGCGCAGCGGGGGTGTATCCTGTGACCGTGCCAGGGCCAAAATGGAAATCCTGGCTGACTTGCATCGCGCGCAGAAATATATTCCACGAGCGCCCTGTCGGCGCCCTCAACCTCTATATCGAGAGTTACCATGTGTGCGTTTCTAAGCTATCCATTCAACGTCTCCTAGAGAGGTGCCGACAACGTCTCTGAACAAGTTCCGGAGGATACAACCGCGGGAAGGGAAAAGGTGTTGTGAACAGTGTTTCTCCTTGGCTTCATAATCACACCACCCCGAGAGCACTCCATTGATGAAGGGACAAACCATTGCACCGGGATCATAGGTAGCGAGCGAGCAGCCTACTGAGTCTCGCATAATATACTGTCAATCGAGACAAAGAGAAGACTGTTTCCAGAAAGCGGTAATCAAGCGCGGTTTGCGGCGCATTCGCCGCAGCGCTTTGCGGGCGCGCTCGTCGAGTTCCCAGTAGTCCTTCGGGCAGACGTTGGGCAACTCGTGCTGCTTCCAGTACGCCCAAATGTATTCCACCGGGTTCAACTCCGGCGCATAGGGCGGCAAGTACTCCGTTGCGATGTGATCCTCGGAGAGCTGGATGAACTCCCGCACCAGGCGGCTGCGGTGCGCCGGCAGCCGGTCCCAGACGATCAGCAGTGGGCCGTCGATGTGGCGCACCAAAGCCTTCAGGAAGTCGATGACCTCCAGCTCGCCGATCGCGCCGGGATAGAGCCGGAAGTAAAAGTTGCGCAACGTCAGCCCGGCCGACACCGACAGCTTGTCCCAGTTGAAGTTGAACTCCAACACCGGTGTCTCGCCGCGCGGCGCCCAGGTGCGGCAACGATGCGGCTTCTGACTCAATCCGCTTTCGTCGATGAAGACGATCGTACGTTCTTCTTTGCGGGCTTTTTTTTAATGGCCGGCCAAGTCTTGCGCTGCCAGCCGCGGATGGCCTCTTCGTTGCGCTCCCGCGCTTTGCCGACGGGCCGTTGCGGGCTCCAACCGAGCGCCCGCAGGATCTTCCAGACATGGCCCTCGTGATAGCGCACGCCGAACTCGTCTCCGATCAGACGAGCGACCCGCGGACAGCTCCACAGCGGCGTCGGGAAGCCGTGCGCCTCGGGGCCTTCCAGCAGCAACGCCTCGAGGCGTTCGAGCTGCGCGGCGTCCAACAGCGGCTTACGGCCGGCGCGGCCGGCCTGGCGCAACCCGGCTTCGCCGTCACGCCGGTATCGTCGCAGCCACTCGCTGACGCTTTGCCGCGCGACCTTCAATCGCCTCGCTGTCTCGGACTGACTACAGCCTTGCTCGACCAACCGGATCGCTTTGAAACGGCGCTTCTCCAGGGCCTCGAAATCCCGCCGTACGCCTTTTGTATTTCCCATACATACAAAGACGTACGTACCCCAAAAAAGTGTCACTTTATTTTGCGAGACTCAATAACTGCGGCAAGACGACGTTAGTGGTCATCAGCCGGCCTTCCAGCCCAACGAAAAGCTGGAGCTGAGGATGGAACTTGAAGTCACGGCCAATCTTGACGAACGGCGCTGGCGCCAATCCGGCTTCTTCGAACAAATGCGGGAAGTGAAAAGGGAAGGCGCCGACTTCAATCTGATCTATCCGTGCTTGAAAAGTCCGTCGGTACGCATTGTCATAGAAATCCTTCTCACTGGAATCGTGCGACCTACTGAGTCTCGCATAATATACTGTCAATCGAGACAAAGAGAAGACTGTTTCCAGAAAGCGGTAATCAAGCGCGGTTTGCGGCGCATTCGCCGCAGCGCTTTGCGGGCGCGCTCGTCGAGTTCCCAGTAGTCCTTCGGGCAGACGTTGGGCAACTCGTGCTGCTTCCAGTACGCCCAAATGTATTCCACCGGGTTCAACTCCGGCGCATAGGGCGGCAAGTACTCCGTTGCGATGTGATCCTCGGAGAGCTGGATGAACTCCCGCACCAGGCGGCTGCGGTGCGCCGGCAGCCGGTCCCAGACGATCAGCAGTGGGCCGTCGATGTGGCGCACCAAAGCCTTCAGGAAGTCGATGACCTCCAGCTCGCCGATCGCGCCGGGATAGAGCCGGAAGTAAAAGTTGCGCAACGTCAGCCCGGCCGACACCGACAGCTTGTCCCAGTTGAAGTTGAACTCCAACACCGGTGTCTCGCCGCGCGGCGCCCAGATGCGGCAACGATGCGGCTTCTGACTCAATCCGCTTTCGTCGATGAAGACGATCGTACGTTCTTCTTTGCGGGCTTTTTTTTAATGGCCGGCCAAGTCTTGCGCTGCCAGCTGCGGATGGCCTCTTCGTTGCGCTCCCGCGCTTTGCCGACGGGCCGTTGCGGGCTCCAACCGAGCGCCCGCAGGATCTTCCAGACATGGCCCTCGTGATAGCGCACGCCGAACTCGTCTCCGATCAGACGAGCGACCCGCGGACAGCTCCACAGCGGCGTCGGGAAGCCGTGCGCCTCGGGGCCTTCCAGCAGCAACGCCTCGAGGCGTTCGAGCTGCGCGGCGTCCAACAGCGGCTTACGGCCGGCGCGGCCGGCCTGGCGCAACCCGGCTTCGCCGTCACGCCGGTATCGTCGCAGCCACTCGCTGACGCTTTGCCGCGCGACCTTCAATCGCCTCGCTGTCTCGGACTGACTACAGCCTTGCTCGACCAACCGGATCGCTTTGAAACGGCGCTTCTCCAGGGCCTCGAAATCCCGCCGTACGCCTTTTGTATTTCCCATACATACAAAGACGTACGTACCCCAAAAAGGTGTCACTTTATTTTGCGAGATTCAATAGGTCCGCCAGCATGATTCTCGCGACCTCGGCTGGCGTCTCCCATGAGAGTCCTCGGCATATCGTTTGAACGAAAGATTCAAGGTCGCCGAGTGGCGGATAGAAACTCAAGAAGTCCGACCCTACAAACTCAGCTTTCGCTCTCCCCGCCCGCTCTCCCGTTCCGTCCTCAGTTTAGGACTGGAGATCGGAGATCGGAGATCGGAGATCGGGGACGGAGCCCGAATAAAGAATCTTCATCCCAAGAAGGCCGGGCCGAAAGGAGATCGCTCCCGAACTACTAGCCCCAATTCCCGCAGTTCGATTGCAAGAACAAGAGCCCCGGTCCGCTCAATTTTAAGCAAAGAGCAAACCGGGGCTGAATTGTTGAACTGCTCAGGCGGGGTCGTAGCACGAGCGCGAGGCCGTGCAGGTGTCCTCATCGACCACGTCGCCGTCGGGGCCGAGCGGGCCTTGGGAAAACACGCACCAATAGATGCGCGTGTTCGACTCGGGCACGGTTGGATCGTGGTCGGCGTCGATGAACATGCCCTTCCAACGCAAGCCATCGCAACGGCTCTTGAGGACCTTGAGGCCGCCCTTCATCATCGCTAGACGCTCCTACCCGGCCGCCGCCAGGATGGCGCGCTTGACCGAGACGCTTGCCAACCGCACCTTGTGCTTGTTGCCGCTCAAGGGCGTGGCTCCCGCCACCGCCGCTTCACCGGCGGCCGCGGCCGTCTCTTCGCTGATCGACTTGCCTTTCAGAGCCTCCCCGGCTTCGGCGGAGCGCCAAGGCGTCGGCGCCACGTGTCCCAGCACCACGCGGGCACTTTCGACCGTGCCGCCGCTCATCTTGATCGCCACCGCCGCCGCCGCCAGCGGCCAGTCGAGCAACATTCGCTCGCGGACCTCATAGGTGGCATTGGCCGTGTTCCCGCCGGGAATCACGATCGCCGTGAGAATCTCATTGGGCTTCAGCGATAGTTCACGCTCATCGGCCCCGGCCGGGGTGTGATAGAGCTTCTCGACGGCCAGGTCACGTTCGCCCTCGGGCCCGGCGATCTTGGCCGTGGCGTCGAGCGCGATCAGCGCCGGCGCCAGACTCGAAGCGTTGACGAAGTAGGCCGGTCCCGCATTCCCGAGAATGGCGTGATACTTATTCTCGCCGTCGGGAACCAGCGACTTGCCCGCGGCATCCTGCCCCAGCAGCCCGAAGCCGTTGCGGAAATACCAGCAACGGGGACGCTGCAGCAGTTCGCCGCCGACCGTGCCCATCGACCGCATCTGTCCGCCGGCGATGCCGTCGGCGGCTTGGATCAATGAAGGGTACTGAGCGCGAATCTGGGGGTTGTCGAGCAACTCGCCGATCGTGGCCATCGCGCCGATGCGAAGCCCGGCCTCCGAAGACCCGATGCCGTAAAGGTCACCGACATTCTTCAGACTGACCAAGCGATTCGGCGACTGGATACGCTCCTTCATCAAGCTGAGCAGATCGGTGCCGCCGGCGAGAACCTCGGACTCTCCCGCCGTTGCCGACAGGAGGCCCACCGCCTCGCTGACCGAATGTGGAGCTGTGTATTCAAAGGATTCCATTACGCTTGTCCTCCCTTCTCGAGAGCCGCGATAACGCGCTCGGGCGTCATCGGCAGAGTCGGAACACGAACACCCACAGCGTTGTGGACCGCGTTGGCGATGGCCGCGCCGGGCGAAATCGCCGGCGGCTCGCCGAGCCCGATGACGCCGCGATCGTCGTAATCGCCGGTCATCATGTGGACTTCGAGCTCGCCGATATCACCGATGCCGGCCAATTTATTGAACTCCATGTCGGCGTTCAAAAAGCGACCGGTCGCTTGATCATAGATCCGCTCTTCCCAAAGGGCCCAGCAGATGCCCATAATCATCGATCCCAGGACTTGGCTTTCGGCGGTTTTCAGATCAATGATCAAGCCGCAATCCTGCACCGCCACCATCTTGTTCATGGTGACGACGCCGGTTTCGACATCCACCGAAACATCGGCCATCTGGACGCCGCCCACGCCGCTGTCGGCGAGCTTGCCGCCGTCGCGGTCGGGCTGCTTGCCCATGCCGGTCAGAGTGCGGGCCCCAAGCTTCTTGCAAGCTTGATACCAGCCGATCCGTTTATCGGTTCCGCTGACTTCGAGATAGCCGTCCTTGGCGACAATCGCATCCGCGTCGACGCCCAGAACCGGAGCAATCTCTTTCTTCAGCTCTTCGAGAGCGTTGACGGCCGCGCGGCGAGTCGAGGACGATACGCCCCCCACCGTCGTGCTTCCGCCCGAGGCTCCCGAAGGAGGATAGATCGAGTCGCCCATCTGAACTTCGACCGCCTCGATCGGCAGGCCCATGGTCTCGGCCAACACGATGGCGACCACCGTGCGCGTCCCGGAGCCCAAGTCCTGTGTGCCCAGCGCCGCGACGGCGGACCCGTCGGGATGAATCGACACCTGGCAGTTGCTGTCGTGCGGACGGCCGCCCCAGGTGTGCATCGAAAGTCCGACGCCGCGTTTCACCGGCCCGCGCCGTTGGTCGCCCGGCGCGTGGAACTTATTGCGCCAACCGATCATGTCGGCGGCGATTCCCAGTTCCTTGCGATAGACGTCGGGACGGGCCGTGAGGTTGAGGTTCTTGATCACCAGATCCAAAGGATCCATGTCAAGCTTCGCGGCCAAATCGGTGTAGGCCGGCCAGGTCAGCACCGCGGCTTGCGGATGATTCGGCGCGCGCCACGCTCGGGCCGGACCCGTGTTGGTGGAAACGCTCAAGTGCCGGACTTTCTGGTTTTCCGGTACCACCACATAGGGCAGCGGCGGCGCGCCGCGGCTGGTTACGCCGCCGGTCGACCAGGTTTCCGACTGATAGGCGACCAGAGTGCCGTCCTTCTTGGCGCCGACTTTGATCTTTCCGTAGTCGGAAGGACGTCCGCCGCCAATTTGCTGCTCTTCGTCGCGGTCGAGCATCAACTTGACCGGGCGTCCGGTCTTTTTCGACAGCTGAGCGCAAGCCACGCCCCAGCTATCGATGGCGAACTTGCTGCCGAACCCGCCGCCCATCACCGGGGTGACGACGCGAACCTGCGACGGCTTGACTTCGCCCACGCTTTCGTCGCGGGCGAGGTTCTTCGCCAGATCCGCGCCGATGCGACCGACGGCCTGGGTCGAGGCGTAGACGATGATTTCATCGCCGGTCCAATCAACCACCTGGCCATGCGATTCCAAGCAGCAGTGTGCGAGGGTTGCCAGCCCGTAGTAGCCCTCGTGGGTCACGTCGGCCGAAGCAAACGCGCCGTCGGGGTCACCTTCGGACTTGTCGGCCGCCGGTTTGACGCGGCTGCCTGCCTGATCGACGTCCTCTTCCTTCACCAGGTGAGGAAGAACTTCGTAGTCGATCTTCACCGCGACTACGGCGTCGCGGGCCAGTTCCTCGGTGTCGGCGGCGATGGCCAGGATTTCCTGACCGTTCCACTGCAGCTCGGTGCCCTCGCCGTTGATGATCTGGACTCCGCGAACACCCTTGATTGCTTCGGCGGGGCCGGTGTCGATCTTCGTGATGCGGGCATGAGCGTGAGGGCTGGTCAACAGGCGCGCGACCAGCATCCCGGGAAGGTTGCGGTCGTAGGCGTAGATGGCTCGCCCGGTGACTTTGTCGGGCCCGTCGATACGGGAGATATTTTTGCCGATCAGCGCGCGGTCTTCCGCGGCCGGCCAATCATAATTAGTCGCCACTGGAGCCTCCTCTCAATTCGCCGGCGGCATCGAGTACGGCTTGCCGCACGCCCACGTAGGTGCCGCAGCGGCAGATATTGCCGCTGAGTCCTTTTTCGACCTCGGCCCGCGTGGGGTTGGGGTTCTTATCCAGAAACGCCTTGCAGGCGACAACGAAGCCCGGGGTGCAGAAGCCGCATTGTTGGGCGTCGTTGGCGACGAAGTGTTTCTGTACGGCGTGCAGCTCGTCGCCAGTGGCGAGAGCCTCGACCGTTTCGATATCGCGGCCCTCGGCCTCGATTGCCAGCATGGTGCAGGCATAGATGGGATTTCCGTCCACCATCACGGTGCAGGCGCCGCAGGTCGCGCGGTCGCAAACTTTCTTGGCACCGGTATAGTCGAGATGGTTGCGCAGCGCATCCAACAAAGTCACTCGTGGTTCGAGACTGACCTTGTGAGCTTTCCCGTTGATCCGCAAGTTGATCGGTACCGCGCCGGGACCAACCACGCCGTGTTGGTGCGCTTTGGCCTCGGGAGCCAGCGCCCCCGCGCCGACCGCGCCCGTGGAGACGCCGACGCCTTGCAGAAAAGTACGGCGGGAGAAGCCGTTCGTGCGCTGCTGAGTCTTGTCCTGACCTTCCGTGGTCTTATTGGAACTCACCAGACACCTTCCTTTCCCTCGAAAAACCTGTCCGAGCGCACGCTGAGGGCGCGCCGATCAGACCGTAATACTATACCCAAGTCGGAGAGGGCGGGTAAAGGTGTTTGGAGCGGATATAGACAAAATTGCGAATATTCCGTGCCGACACAACACGGTGATGAGGTGATCGCCGCGCGTATCCCGTCTGGGGGATTACGGGGCGGCCTTTTCCGCGGCCAACTGATCGAGGTAGCGCCGCTCGTAGTCTTCAACGAACTTGCGGTAGCCTTCCGGGTCGATGAAGGGGTTGGATTTCGCACCGGCCTTCATCCGCCGCCGTTTTTCGTGCATGCCGTGCTGCTCGGCGTGCTGCGAAAGAAAGACGTCGCCCCGCAGGCTCTTCAGGTGCCGAAACGTTCGGGCGTAGGCGTCGGCGATCTCGGGGAATTTCGGGTTGCCGACCAGCCGCACTCCGTCGTTGATGGAAACGCCCCCGACGAAGACGACCTGCAAATCGCGGCCGTTTTCGGTAACGTTCATCGTCCAAGTCGTGCAGCCCTTGCTGTGACCGGGGTTGTGATGCGCCGTTAAGGCAACGCCGCCGAGGGTGACCGTGTCGCCGTCTCGCAAAACGCGGTCGACTGTCGCGGGCGGCCAGGAAGAGATTCCTTCCCAACGGAAGTCGCCTTTCCCGCCGCCTTCGATGACCTCCGCGTCGCCCGCCATGGCCATGATGCGCGCGCCGGTCTGCCGCTTCACGGCCCGGTGGCCGGCGACATGGTCGCTATGGGCGTGGCTCGAGAGGAGAATCTTGACGTCCTCGAAACGGAACCCAAGCCGGGTCACGCTTTCGCGGATCAGCGGGACGGTCTGCTCGTACCCACTATCGATGAGAATGTGGCCTTGCGGCGTGGTGATCAGGTGCGCCGACAGGCCGCTGGGGCCGACGTGATAGATGTTGGCGATGATGCGAAACGGCTCGTAGGGCCGATTCCAATCAGCGGCTTGGCCGGTGAGCGGTTGGGCCGGAGCGGCGGTGAGCGTGACGACGACGAGGCAGAGGAGGCGCAGGAGCACGAAGGGATTATAGCGGGTGGTGCAAAGAAACCGGAAAAATCGGGGATAGTCGCGTCTCCATGAATCGGCGGGGATGTGGCGTGAGCGTCCACGCTTGCCGCGAACCGATTCATCGGTTCGTATCCCCGTAATTGGCGAGACAAGGCGGTAATCCAAGACCCGCCCCGATGACTCCGGGCGCGGCAAGCCTGTAGGCTCACGCCACGTCGGGGACCTTCGGCATCGAGGAAGTTCCGAGCGTATTTCCGGAAGAGAGTTCACTTCGCGCCGGGGGCATTGGAGCAAGGGGAACTCAGTCGGTCGGCGCTCGGTACAATCCCCATTCTTGATCGCCTCCGTGTTCCTTGAAAACCTATTCTGTTCGCGCGTCACCCGCCGCCGGAAACCGCGCCGGCGGCCTCCAAATCGTCGATTTCACTCTCGGAGAAGCCCCAGTCGGCGAGCGCCTCGCGGCTGTGTTCGCCCGCTGCCGGCGGCACGCCTTGGATTTCGGGCCGGGTCCGGGAAAAACGCGGAGCGGGCGCCGGTTGCCGCGGGCCGTCACGCGTCACAAACGTCTCGCGGGCCTTGAGGTGGGGGTGATCGGGCGCTTCGGCGAGCGACATCACCGGCGCGAAGCAAAGGTCGGACCCTTCCATGATTTCGCACCATTCATCGCGGGTCTTCCCTCGGAAGACCTCGGCCAGCCGCTGCTTCAACCGCGGCCACATCGTCCGGTCCATCTGCCGTGCGAACTCGGGGTCGCTCGAAAGGCCGGTCTTCTCGAGTAGTTCCGCGTAGAAGCGCGGCTCAATCGAGCCGATCGAGACATACTTGCCGTCGGCCGTCTCGTAAACCTCGTAGAAATGCGCTCCCGAGTCGAGAATGTTCACCCCGCGCCGATCTTCCCAAAGCCCGGCGGCGAACAACGCGAAGGGCATCGCCATCAACAGCGACGCCCCGTCCACCATGGCGGCGTCGACAACTTGTCCCTTCCCCGAGCGGGAGGTTTCGAGCAGCCCGCAGACCATGCCGAAGGCCAGCAGCATGCCCCCGCCGCCGAAGTCGCCGATCAGGTTCAGCGGCGGTACGGGTTTTCCGCCCTCGCGTCCGATGGCGTGCAGGACGCCGCTCAGCGCGATGTAGTTCAGATCATGCCCGGCCGCGCGCGCCAACGGCCCGTCCTGTCCCCAGCCGGTCATGCGCCCGTAGACGAGTTTCGGATTGACGGCGAAACAGGCATCCGGGCCGAGCCCCAGCCTTTCCATGACGCCGGGGCGAAAACCCTCGATCAGCCCGTCCGCTTTTTCGACCAGACGCAGAACGGTTTTCACTCCCTCGGGCTTCTTCAAATCGACGGCGATCGATCGACGCCCTCGGTTCAACACGTTCTGTTTCGGGCTCATTCCGCCCGCGGTCCCGCCGATTTTTCCCGAAGGCCTGTCAATACGCACGATCTCGGCGCCCATGTCCGAGAGAACCATCGCGGCGAAGGGCCCGGGCCCGATGCCGGCGATCTCAACCAAACGAATACCTTGAAGCGGTCCCATGAGTTGAAAACCCCCCTCTTCCGAAAATAGCCCCGCATTCTCCTCGATGCCGAACGCCCCGACGTGGCGTGAGGCTCCAGCTGTTCAGACTCATGACATGGTTGACAGATCGTTCTCATGACATCGTTGACAGCTGAGAAGCTGGGTAGATGTCATGGAACAATGTAGGCATGCAGGAAGAGCGGAAATGAGGGATGGGGGCAAGCCCCCTTCCCTCAAACTCCCATCCCCCACCAGAAAGAAGTGTCAACGATGTCATGAGAACGATCTGTCAACCATGTCCTGAAACTGAACACCTCCAGCCTCGCCGCGCCCCGAGTCATCGGGGCGGGTCTGCCTCAGCATACTGGGAGTTACGGTGCACCTCGAAAATTGCAAACGGCTGCAGCCGCGAAGCGGCGTCAGGAATATAGCCCAGGGTGGAGCTTATGATTCATAGGAACGGACCGGCCAGGTCAAGCCCCGGAAGACCCTCCGGTGGCGATCTCGATCTTCAGGTCGTTCGTCCCCGGCCCAATCTCGACGGCGAGACCGTTCCCCGCCGGGCGACGCTCTTGTGAATCGTTCCGCGTCCTCCAAAGAGTAGGCTCCGGTGGCGGGCTCGGAAAAGTCCGCGGCCACGCGGTGGACCTGAATGCGATACCGTCCGGGACACGGACCGCGTTCAGCGTCGATCGTAAATTTGCCTTCGCTCCGCCACCGCACGTAGGCCGACGACGGCGGCAGATTGGGGTTGTCGGGAATCAGGGTTACCCAACCCCAGTAAAGCGGCTTGCCGTCGAGGGATACGGCGCCGCTGACGCTGACGCGGACCTCAGGCTGTGCCCAGCAAACTCCGCGGGGGTCCTTACCCGCCGCCGCCGCCGCCCTCTTCACAATCAGCGCCACCGCCCGGTCCGACAGCCGAGTCGGTCGAATCTGACCGTGTCGGTTGATCGGGCCCCAGCGAGCCGTTACCTGTGGAGATTGGCGAAGAAATCCCGCGCGTCTAGTTGGGGGTTGCCACGTAGACTCCAATTCGCTCCCTGAGCGTGGTCGCCGAAACAGCGGTGAAAAGGACTTCGCCCTGCTGGGTGATATGGACATCGCTGAAACCGCGGAACCAATCGCCTTGCGGGGAGCGTTCTCCCGTCGTGGCGACAACGGTGTCACGGCCGTCCCTGCGCAGGATGACGGCTACCTCGGCCGTCAGGCCGGCCAGATAGACGACTTCTCCGGTCGCCGAGACCGCGAACCGGTCCAATTGAAGGTAGCGAATAAGCGAACCAAAGGTCGTTTGCTCACGGTTGGAAACTACCGAACGCCAACGATTTCCATCGTATGCGGCGATTTCTTGGGTTTCGCCGAATGCCCCGTAAGCCAGCACCCTGTAGAATTCATCGGCGGAGGCCCGCAGCTCTCCTCGGAACTGGGTGACGACCTCGCCTCTTGGTCCTTGATCGCCAATTTGCAAGATCTTTTTCGCTTGGCCGTTTTCCCAGAGAAAGAGGGCGTTCGACCCTCCTGAGAGCTGCGCCTCGAAAACAACGCGGCCGGCTCCATCGATGGCTGCCTGGCGGGCGAACTCAAAGTTCCCGCCTCCGGGAGCGGTTTGTCCGAAATTCATCAAACTCACGGCCACGGATGCGCCTGGGGAATAGAGCAAGAGTGCCTGGCCTCCGTCGAAACCGGCCCAAGCGGCCGTTTCACCCCGGTCGTTGACCGCTAAGGGACCGCCAAACCAGTGGAATTCGCTTCCACCCGGGGGTTTGACGGCCGTTCCTGGGCCAGCGACGACGACCGCACTCCCATCGCGCCATTGATAGAGCCCTGGGCCCCGATCCGTGTCGGCGGCGAAAGCAATATCGCCCCGCAGGTTCGAGGCGTGCCCATGGATGGAACTCACCACGCTTTCTCCAGGCAGGATCTGCCCGGGGCCGAGCAATGTTTCCAACGATTCGTTCCCCACTCGCACAAGGGCCCCGGAACTGGACACAAATACGCGGTTCCCCGCGGCGCCCCCGACCACAAGGTTTTGCCAGTTGAGTGATGTTGGGGCCGGCTCGTTCAGGCTCTGGGCGGATTGAACAAGGGTCGTGTCACTGCTATCGTCGACTCGGGCCACTCGCCAGAGCGCGGCGCCCTGGTTGCCGCTAACAATCACGCCGCCTTGGGGACGCAGGAAAGCATGACTGATCCACTGCCACTCGCCGTTCGCGACCGAGCCTCCGTACCGCGCCACGTGAGTCAACCGGCCGTCTTCCAAACGGAACGCACCGCTCCCCTGCTCGGTGTCCGCGCCGAACAAAACGGCGCTGTCGCGGGCATCGAACAACTGGTGAGGGCCGTGGATATCGAAGCCGTCCACCCGTTCGCCGGAGCTGATGACTTTCGACCAACTGCCGCCCGAGAGGCGAACAATCTGTGAAAACCCCTCCCCGTACATAGAAGCGTAGAAATCCCCGGAAGCAGTCTGGATAGGTGTCCAGCCTCCGTGAACTCTTCGATCGAGTACCAAATCACCGGTCGCGTAAATCTTTCGGATCTGTTGTCCGTCCCAATGGAAATAGCCCTGGCTATCCGCCCGATGCGCTGCAAACACGACTTCACCGGGCCGGTAGATTGCCGCCGCGCCAATCCAGTCGGCCGAACCGAAGTCGGGAAGGTCACTCTGTGTGGCTATCAGTTGGGATCCCCCATCCTTTCCCCGGAAAAACAGATTCCTTCCCATCTCGTTGTGGGCCACGAATGCCATTTCGCCGTCTGCCCCGAGCGCGCGGACAGACTCTGCTACCAGACAGCAATACCCACTTGGAGCGGGAATAATCCGTGGTTCGGAATCAGGGTCCGCGCCGGGGAAGAGGAAAAGGGCGGCCCAAGGATGGGTGAAAAAGAAGAAGGGCGCCAGGACGTCGCCCTGCTGGTTTATCGATACCTGCCCATAAGCGAAGCTGTCGATGATGGCGCCGACGGCGTTCAAGTATTGACCCGTCACGGCGAGCGTGCGTAGGGCCCCGTTGTTGTACAACATTAACGCTTGTGAGCCGTTGGATAGCATCGCGCGGAACACGATCCGGTCGTCGCCCGCGTAGCTGATTTGCTGAATGGTATTCACCACCGCCAACGTTTCAAATTCATTGGTGATGAGCCGGTCGATCGCGAACGCGGGACGCCTGCGAACCCGAACAAGCGTCTGGGCACTGAAACCAAAGCCCAGCGCAGGGACGTTCAGGTAGGCCGTTACCGTGGTCGATCCCTCGGCCAGCGCCTGAACGACTCCTTGGGGGCTCAGCGAAGCGACTCCGGCAAGACCCGAAAACCACAGGAAACCGAGGCCGGAAAGGGCGCGACCTTCCGCGTCGAAAGCCCGGGCCGTCAAGGTGATCTGCTCACCTACCAACAGTTCGGGCCGACGAGGCTCGATCTCGATTCGGGCGGGATGAACGCTGACCGTAAAGCTCTCGGACACACCGGAATGGGAGACGTGGATCTCGGTGCGGCCGGGCATCAAGCCTCGCACCAGCCCCGCGCCGTCCACTTCCGCCACCGCCGAGTCGCTCGATCTCCATTGGAGAGCTATGTCGGAGAGCCTCGCGCCAAACGAGTTCAGCGCGCGCGCTTCCAATTGCAAGGTGCTGCCGCTCAGTACCCAGTCCTGCGCCGCGGTTACCTCGATAAATCGCACGGAAGTGTCGGCGCTCAGCGGCGCAACCGACGCTGCGATCAGCACGAGCACGGGCAACAGAAGGCGCGCCAACGACTCGCAGCCGCGGGAGGCCTGAGGGTCAAAAGTTAGACGCCTTGAAGCAACGCGTGCCATTTCAGCGTGCCTGAGTCC
This sequence comes from Bryobacterales bacterium, assembly GCA_965238125.1. Lineage (GTDB taxonomy): Bacteria > Acidobacteriota > Terriglobia > Bryobacterales > UBA6623 > UBA6623. The sequence continues at coordinate 5,199,504 of OZ250179.1, forward strand.
GGCTCCGTGTGGGGACCCGAGGCCGTGTCCGAGGCTGTGACGGCGGGACCGGTGGAGCCGAAAGTGATCCGGCCTCGTAGACGGAGACCCGGTCGTTCACGTCCAGGGCCGTAAAGTACAGACGCCCGTCGTCGCGTAAGTCGACGCCCCGGTAGTCCCAAAGAAGATCCCCGTCGTCCGTCTCTTCGCCGGTGATGTGAACAATTCGCGTGTCCTCGCCCAAGCGAACAACCAGGGCCTGTCCCTTCACGGAATGGGCGACAAATGCCATGTCACCGCGACGGTTGACATCGAACATCCCGCCGACTCCCACCTCCGGTAGTTCACCTCTTGGCAGGGCGTTTACCGAAGTGATAAGAGGACTCCAAGCGTCGCGGTATTCGGCGATAAACTCCGAATTGCAGCATTGGCCACTGTAGAAGCCGCTGTAGAAGCTGTCACCGATCGCCCGGAGGAGACCAAATACTTGGGCCACCGTCACTCCACCGATTCGTGACTGCTCCATCAGGGCGGTTGGCTGCCACTGACCGTTGTCGTACAGGAAATAGCCGGTCGGCCCATCGAGGACGTAGAAAAATGCCATTACCCGGCCCAGGGCGTCAATGCTGAATTCCCCCAAGAAGAGAAACGTACCACCAGCCGGACTGCGGGTCTCCCACTCCGGCGTTTGCGTTAGGGCAGCCAGGAATTTCAAGCGCTCGTTTCGCCATAGATAGAGCGCCTCGTGACCTCTCCCGGTGCCGGCTGAGAAGACGACCGTGCCGCTGTCGTTGACCTCGAAGCGATTCAGATAGAGCCCCACGCCGTCGTCGTCTGAAAATCCCTGCGGAAGGACGGTCTCTACCCGCCCCGCGGTCAACCGCAGGAGGCCGCTCTCCGAGAGCAGATAGAGGTTGCCGAGAGAGTCTTCCGCGACATCCTCGGCGCCTCCAAACCCGGCCCCGCCCGGGAGTCGGTCGCCAACAACCAACTTTGGAATCGGACCCGGCGAACCCAGCTCAAACACGCTCCCGGGACTTCCCAGCAGGACTGTTGGAGGGCTGGCGCCCAAGCCGGACACCAGGGATCCCGAGTGAAGCGAAAGGTTGGAAGTAACATTGACCGTATCGCCGGCTTGGAACAGCACGGAGTGGGACCTCCCGGCTCGAGGACGACCAAATCATTGTTGGCCGTTCTGATCTGCGCGAAGATCCGGCCTTGCGAAGTCATTGCCGCGCCATCGATCTGACGGATGGGCTCTTCATTGGGGGCTAAGCGACCGAGAAGCAACGCGGGCGTAACCGTGTTGCCGTCCCAACGGAAGAGTCCCTGACCGCGTTCGCCATTTTCTTCAAACAAGACTCCGGCGGCGTTGCTCACGGAAAAGATTCGACCCAGTCCGCTGTCCGGCACGGTTTCCATTTGACCCGCTGACATCCGGACCAAGTATTGACCTCCATTCTGGAGATAGACGGCAAAGGCAACGTCTCCGTCTTCGGCAACAGCCAGCTCTCCTTGTCCAAGACTGTCGACCGTGCCGCCGGCGAACTCATCGCCTGACCCAATGATCTTCTCGGGCACTGAAAACCGTCGCGCTCGAGACAAAGCACTTTCGGAGAAGTCGTGGGCCAAGAAATAGGTCGTGTCCATGCCGTCGATACCGAATGCGTGCGTGTCGGAGGGACCTTCCAGGCCCTCCAGGGGCCGGTCGAACAACCACACCACTTCCGGAAAACCTTCCGCCAGTCGAAACAACGCAGTTGCGCCCTCGTCGGAGTCGCGCAGGCGAAACCTGGCCCGGAACAAGATCCAGCCGCTGTCGTTGAGGGAATGGGGAGTGATAACAAAATCGTGCAAGTCCAGCATCGAGAAAACGGACTCGCCCTCGAGCATTACGGGTAATGACTGCTCCCGACTTGCCAGCAGCAAGCCGCCGCCACCCCAGTCACCTTGAAAGACGCTCAGTACCTGCCCGCGATTATTCATCGCCGTAGAGCCAAACCGCGAGACGACCGAACCTCCTACCGGCATAGGCTCCCCGGCACCGGCCAGCAGGTCGAACCGGCCATCTTCGTAAAGCAACAAGCCGGTCGCCAGGCCGTCCAGGGAACCGACGAAGGCGAGTTGACCTTGATCGTTGGCGGCCAGTCCGTTCCAGACATACGAGGGGCGAAGCTGGAAAGAATGCCGCACGTCGCCGCTCGAGAGCAGGCGGGTTAGCCGGAATTCCTTTTTCAGTTTGATCTCGACGCTCGCCAGCCCTTCAAACTGGTTCAATTCAAAGTGGTCGTAGTGAATGACGGCACGCACCGTCACCGGACCCAGCGCCGTGGCGGTCAGGAGGCCGTCGAGGGTGATCCAGGCGACGTTGGTTTCGAAGCCGTGCGCGCCGGTGAGTCTCCATTCGAAACCTACGTTGGGGATGGGCGCTTCCTTAATGTCGTACGCGACAGCGCGAAACTGTAGGGTTTCGCCAACGGCCAACTCGGCTTTGTCCGGCGTGACGGCCAGCCGCAGGGGCAACACTTGAAAAATGACGTGGCCATGCACGCCCTCCATATCCGCGTAGATGGCCGCGACCCCGAGTCGTCACTCGGCCGCGCGCATCGACTTGGACGATGTCTTCGTTGTCGGATCCCCAGAAAAAGCGGGCTGCCCGCATCGTCCGCCCGTTCTCGTCGCGTGCCACGGCAGTCAACTGCACCTGCTCGCCGACGATCAGTCTGGACTGGGGTGAAGCAACGTCAACTTGGAAAACCGACTGGGCTTGGAGCGCAAGGGGCGCCAAAGCCAACAGGAAACGGATCTGAAGCGCAAGTTTCATCTCAGCCGAACACTTCCCGCACCGCGGTATAAACCCCGTGCTCAGAGAACGGCACGTACTCGAATTTCCGGCCCGAAGGCGTGTCGGTGATGCTCTTGGTCCAATTGATGCCCAGCGCCGAATAGATTGTCGCCGTGAGGTCTTCCGTATAAATAGGGCGTTGCATGTGCCAGCCCGGCTCGATCACTTGGTCGCCGTTTTTGTCCGTCTCACCGATGATGCGTCCGCCCGCCACACGCCTCCCATCATCACCACGCTCTGTGCGTCTTTGTGGTGGTCCCGACCGGCTTGAGAATTCAAACCGCCCGGAGTGCGTCCGAATTCGCCCATCATGACGATGAGCGTTTCATCGAAATGGCCCGAAGCCTTCAGGTCTTCGACCAGCGCGCTCAGACCGCAGTCGAGCTCGCCGGCGAGCATATACATATTGGGCTCGTATCCCCGATCGAACATACTTTGGTGCGTGTCCCACCCACCCTGCTGGATCGTAATGAAGGTGGCTCCGGCCTCGGCCTGGATGGCGTTGCGGGCCACGATGCAGGCCCGTCCGAATTGGGTGTCGCCGTATCGAAAATTCTCGGAGTTGGAAAAACGAAAGATGTCGCCGATGACCGGGTCGTACATGAGCTTTTTGCCGGCGCCATAGAAGTCCGCGTGGTCGGCCATGGCCTGGTCGAAAGGCGCGGAGCGCAGCGGGGCATCGAGTTGCTCGAGAAAAGCAAACTTTTCCTCAAAGCGGGCCTGGCTTTCGTCCCCGAAAAAGTTGTGCTCAAGAATGTGAAGACCGCCCTGGTCCACCGGCGGGGACAAGGGCTCAAATTGACCGCCCAGGAAAGTCGAACCTCGCACTTCCCCATTGAAGGACAGAAACGGGGGCAGGCTCCCCTCCCGAGCCGTCTCCAGGCTCATAACCGACCCGATATGAGGCGTCTCAGCCACAAATGCGGGATTAGCCGGGTGTCCGGTCTGGACGTAAAACTGGCCGCGCTCATGGACGGCTTCCCAGCTTTTAACCGAACGCAGGATACACATGTCGCCGGCCAGTCTCGCCAAGGTTGGAAACAGCGTCGTGTTAAGCACGATGCCGCCGGCGATCTGCTGGAGATTAGCGTCCTGAGGATTCCAGCAGGCATCCTTGATGTCGAAAGTGTCCAGTTGGCTTGGCGCGCCCTCGAGGTTGATGAAGATGCAGGTTTTCGCCGTGCCCTGGACGGCAACGTCGGCCATCTTGATCTGGGCGTCGCCCCTCCGTGCCAGAGCCGCCAGCGCGGCCCAGGCTCCCATTCCCTCCAGCCATTCCCGCCAGCTTGTCTTGGCGCAACTGGGACACGTCTTCATGTGCTCACCTCAGTAGTTGAAGAGAAAATCGACCTTGTTCAGCAAGGCCCACTGTATGTCGGACAACCAGTGCTCGCGATCCCCTTTGTGATGGTCCAGGGCGATAGAGAGTTCCGCATCGCTGGGGTCACGCCCGAGGGTCGCTAGGAATAGCTCGCGTAGCGCTTCTTCATCACTGACGACTGACGCCGTCAGACGCGCCACGCGTGTGCTTCCCAACCCGTAGTCGTTCCCAAACGTGGGGACATTCGACTGATAGTCGTTCATCAGGAAGAGAACCTGGATCACGCTGCTGCGCGAGTTACGCGGCTTTCTCCACCAATCGCCGATGCCGAAGTTGAAAAGGAACTGTGAGGCGGGATCGTAACGCGGCTCGGTAGGATCGGGAAGCTGTACGGCATGAGTGAGGGGTTCATCGAAGCCTTCTACAAAAAACGGCCTCTGGGTCATGGTGGCCTGCGCCATCGCGTCGTAGATTTCTTCGGCGGAAAGGCGACGAGGAAAGTGTTTCGCGAAATAGCGGGCATACTCCGGCTTCCACTCGCCCGCATAGCGGCTCGAAAGCTGGTAGGCGCCGGACTCGGCGATCAACCGCAGGATCGGGCGAATCCGGTACCCTTGGGCAATGAACTCATCGGTGAGAGCCTCCAAGAGAGCCGGGTGAGTCGGTTGGACATCCCAGGGCGGCGGGGGCGGGTTCGCCGGGTCGATTCTTTCCAGATCCCACCCGTCGGGCGGATCCACGATGCCGACGCGGAAGAAGTGCGCCCACAGGTAGTTCACCGTAGCCCGCGCAAATTGGCGGTCCTCGACCACGATACGAGCCAGCTCCGCTCGCCAAGCGTCCGATTGCGGCGCTTGGCCGTCGAACATATAGACAGGCGTATACGGCCCGCCCCAGACGCGGAGGGCGGGGGCCGGGATTCTGCGAATCGACGATGCCGTGGTAGCCGCCGGTCGAGCGGTCTACGATGACGCCTTTGGCCTGCTGCCCATAGGCATCGACAGCCATTGTGAAAACGTTCACGCGCGAGAAAAACGCCGATAGTCGCATGAAGTCGGTGCGCTGCCGATCCCTTAGATAAAGGTTGATTGGCTCTAGATGGCCGGCCCCGTCATGGCACGAGACACACTGCGTCTGGATCCCCAGGAAGATCGTGGTCACCCTGTTCGTCAGAAAATCCCAGGTGTCTTGGATCGGGTCACCCTGTTGAATGCCGCGGATGATGAAGTTCGGCGGGCCGAGCTGGTGGGAATCCCCCGCGGCGCTGATCAGCTCCATCGCGACGTCACGATAAGGGCGGTCGCGTTCCACGAAGTCTCGCAAATAGTTGTGGAACAGGGTTCGTCCCGGAATCCCGATGAAGTTGTAGTAGACGCTGGTAACTTGGAACTGATTGGCGAAGAATTTCGTCTAGAAATCGACGAAAGCTTCGGAGCCGATGAGGGAATTGACCAGCGCCGAGCGCTTCGTGGATCTCTGATCATTCAGAAACGATTGGACCTGCTCACGAGTCGGGATGCGGCCGGTCAGGTCGAGCATGACCCGCCGCAGAAACTCGTGGTCGGAGGTTAAGGGGGCGGGCTGCACTCCGCCGGCTTCCATCCGTAAAAAAATGTGGTCGTCGACGAAGTTCACCCGCTGGGGTACGGGGGTGGAATCATCCGCTTGTTGTATGGGAACCGCCGCCCTCCGCGCTCGTACGGGTCCGCGGCCTCCGGACAAGACTCCCCGAGCCCCGACGTCAAGAAGAATTCGGCGTGCGTAAGCCGCTCTCTGCTCATGGGGATAGACAGCGCATTGTGGGTCCGCCGCTCACAGCGATGCTGCCGACATCGTGAAGATGAGTGAAACGCGGAGCATTGGGTCCTCCTGAGAGGACTGATAACGCCTGATAAGCCGGCGGGCGCCCCTGCAGCTTGCTTCGTTTGGCTAAGCCCCTACGACCGCTCCCGGCCGCCGCAGGACTCCCACCGAAACTCCATTACTTCGTCGGAAGTATTGTTGCTGAAGAGGCCGGCTTGAGTCAACCTAAATCCCGCTCACGGTTACGGATCTCTTTAGATGCCGGCCCAGCCGGTCTGAGGATTTTGTTCTCAGATTCGATCGGCGAGGCAGTCCCGCAGCCGTCGCGTGAACCGTCCGCTGCGCTGAACCGTGAACCGTAAGCCGCAAGCGTCGGACTCGCAGCGCTCACGGCTGAGCGCAGCGGACGGTTCACGGTTTACGGCTCACGAAATGGTCGACGCCCCGACCCAGAATTTCAAATACCTTTGGCTAGTTTTCCGTGCAGAGCCCCAGGGGGACTACCGACATTGCAGCCACACCCGTCGGGCGTAGGTAACCCTCCTGTTGAACGTTAGAGGACTATCAAATCGGGCTGCCCCCACCGGAGCTTAGTGCGGGATCTGATAGCATGTAGCAGAAGTCGGAGCGGCGTTGGTCTCCGCCGTTCCACTGGGCGTCGAAGTCAGGGCGTTCGCACCAGGCTTGCGGGCCATTCAAGCGATGAGGTTATGGGGTCCAACTCGTTAACCCTTACGACAGAGCGCCAACAGCAGTGCTTCGAATCCATCCAGCGGCGCAAGCTGCCAAAGTTTTTCAGGAATTTGTTCGGTAGTTCCGCGCACGCAGTTGACTTCCTTCAGGCTTTTATTAAGTTTCAACTCCAACGACCGGAGGACTCGTGGAGCCACGAAAAAGTCCTTCCCCAGATTCGGCGGCAGGCGCTCGGTATGAGTCCGCGGCGCTTCACGGACTTCGTGCAATGTGGACTCGCACGGTGGCGCTCAGGATCGGCGGACCCCAGTGTGTTGATTCTTCCACTCAGCTCATCTCCTGGAGATGTTTCGAATGCGGTTCGCGTCTACAACCTCGTTCTGGATTCCGCATTTTCACATGCTCCCTTGATATCCAAGTCCATTGAAGAATCGCTGATTATTTTGGCGATGCTCATAGTGAGGCAGCGCGACCTACAGAGCTGGGCACTGCTCGTTGAGGGCGTTCGCGAAGGGGGAGAGGCTGCCTCCGAGGCTTTCAGGAAGCTGCTTGACCTCTGGTTTTTTGTTGGAATTGCGCCGAGGTTTGTGGCTGTTTCCTCGTACGACTTTAGCTGGGCCACGGGCGATAAGGGTGCGAAGAGGGTGGCGGAGAAGCTCCTCGTGTTCACGGATGATCCCGGTCATCCCCGGGAGAATCGGATTCCAGCGCCGGACGACTGTGTTTCGGTCTGCAATCGCCTTTACCGGGAGAGACAACGCCGACTTCAACCCCGGCAGGAGGCGCTGATCAGCTTGGTGTCGTGGTTCCAGGTTCGTCAAGAGGACTTTCGGCGTCTGGCTGCTGGTATGTGGCGGGATATCGGATCGGATGCCAAGTATGGCTTGCGGCCGAACGGAAGAGATGTGCTGCGGATCGACGTCAAGGCACTGCGCGACAATGGATACCGTTCTGTGCAGTTTTTCCCGCAGCCGGAATTTCCTAAGGTTCGTGCCCGCCTGTGGATCAAAGTGCTGGGCTTGGATGTCGGAATTGTCGTGGACCGAATGTTGGAACCCCAGGCGACCTTGACCACGGACAAGACCTTGGAATCGCAAGGTTTCCAGTCGACACTCGCGGCAATTCAGGAGTTCATTGCCTTGCATGGCTTTTGGAGCATAACCACGGGCCTGAGCTTTCATGCTTCGGGTGGACGATCAGGACGATCAGGATCTGGAGGATATGGATTCGACAGAAAGTTCCTGGTACGCCCACACTTCCGAACTCTCCCTGAGGGCTTTCATCCCACTGATCGGGCGCTGAGGAGATCCGTTAAGACCTTTGGGTATATGCCGCCGCCGGGAAAGACCTTCGTCCGCAGCGATTTTGATGAGGAAGAGGCAGCGGGCAAAACAGTTGGCCGTCCTGTGCTGACATACCGTGACGAGGACCTGGGATATGCGCAGTGAGTCCTTGGAGCTTGGAGAGGCGAAGTTCCACAGAACTCAACAGGTGGCCCCAGAACGCCTTGGATGGGCATTGAAAACAAAGCACTTGCTTTGGGCGTGGTGGGCGGTACTGGACTCGAACCAGCGACCTCCTGCTTGTAAGGCAGATTTCAATTCAACCCCTAACCCGCTTTCTTTCAACTACTTGAATCTTAAGGACTTATGGCTTGACTTGTCGAAACATGTTGAAACTTATTGTTTCAGTGTGCTTTGAACAGCTACAAAATTATCTACAGTCGTCATTCGGCTTCAGTCCGCCCTCTGTCGTTCGCCTACGGCCTCGGCCGCACTCCAACGCCAGACTGATCACAGCTCGTCGGGCTCTAGCGGCATTCTCCGATGACTTCCGTGTTTTCAAGATGGACGGAATTTACGGTAGGGACAGGAGCGCGCAGTGCGGGAAATCCGCACGCTGCGTGCGATGTGGCGGGAGCTGGAAACGGAGCTACGGACCCTGCTAAACGGGCACGCAGGGGGAAACCCCGGATACGGCCAAGCGAGTGTCCTACGAGCCACCGCACCAGTTCCCGACCCTACCGCGATCGACGCCACAACAGTCAGCAAGGGATGCGTGAGCCGACAAACAGCCCGGAACGGAGAAGCGCCACTTTCTACAAGTTATTCGAATATGCTCCGAAAACTCCGGCACAGACCCGCAGTCTCGGTTACATTATTGAGTCTCGCAAAATAAAGTGACACCTTTTTGGGGTACGTACGTCTTTGTATGGCACGCCGATGACCTATATGCTCGACGGCAAGCAGCACATCGCGTTGACGATCGGAGGTTCTCCGCCTGAACTCATCTCTTTCGCGCTGCCTGAAGGTTCGGACGCTGCCGGTGGCGACATACAGGATCAGGCCACGCTCGGGCAGAGTGTGTTTGTTCGCTCCTGTGCCACCTGCCACCGGGCACAGCGCCGCGCCAGCGCTTATCGGCGAGGACTTCAAATTCCGCTGGGCTGATTCCTCGACCGCCGATCTCCTCAATACCGTCAGGCAGACCATGCCACTCGCGGCTCCGAACAGCTTGAGTGCCGAGGAGTATGCGGCTGTGACCGCCTACTTGTTGCATCTCAACGAGTAGGATCGCCACCTTGGGTTCGGGCAATCTATCAGTCGCGCCTCACCCCGGAGGGCGTCGGGAATGACTAGCTGAGACGAAGTGTCCGATCAGCAGGACTAATCTCCCCACAATCAATGGCCCAAAAGGATTTGAGCGATAAGTGTTGGGATATCCGGTGCGCATGAACAATCCGGCCCGTGAGCGTGCTCACGGCTCCCGACGGATCCGGAAACCGCACTGATGCAAGGGCCGGAGCGAGAAAAAACTGTCTGTTTGTGACATCGATTGTTATCAACAGTAATCCCGGCGGTGCTACGATGTCCCCATCGTGGTCGGGAAAACCATCTCCCGTTACAAGATCACCGAAAAGCTCGGCGAAGGCGGGATGGGTGTGGTCTATAAGGCCGAGGACACGAAGCTAGAACGGACAGTTGCTCTGAACAGTAAACGGTCGGGGCGGCTGATTTGTCTTCGCGCGGGATCAAAAAATGCGACTAGCCCAACACCACAAACAAAGGAGACTACGCCATGAGGAGAATCGCACTTTGCAGCTTGATAACCCTGTTGCTGTCCTTGATTTGCTTCGCCGACGAGAAGACGGACGCCGGCGACGGCTGGATCAGCCTGTTCAACGGTAAGACCCTCGACGGCTGGAAGGCCAGCGAGCATGAGGGCTCATTTCAAGTCCGCGACGGGATGATCGTGGCTAATGGTAAACCCTTTAGCCCGGATTTCCACTTTAGTTTCGGTTCTGCTAACCATCGGGTGGACTCGGACGCCTTTATTTATGCGGGCTTGAAAGCACTCAAGGCGCTGAGGAGATCAACACCCAATGGGTGAAAAAGAAAACAAACCGTTTCAGCTCACCTTCAATGGATTTCTCAAGGTCGATTTCCAAGGATCGCGAGTCACCTCGGATGGCGGGCTGATTCTCATTCGCGAACTGGACGAACGACTCGGACTAGGCAAGCTGATAGACGAGCATCTGACGGATTCGCGGCAAGGCTCGAACAAGAAGTTCCCGTTCGTCGATCTGCTGCGACAGTCGGTCTACTCCCGCTTGGCGGGCTACGAGGATCTCAACGACGCCGTTCGTGTCTCCGCCGATCCAACCTTTCGGCTGATTGGCTCGAAGAAGAACTGGGATCGCGGCGCGGCGCTGACCTCCCGGCTGCAGAGCTTCGAGACCGCCATGCTCGCCGGCGACGAGAATCTGATCGGGCTGATGGCGGTGAACCGCGAGTTGATCGCGCAAGCCGAGGCCGGTGATGACTCCGAGTGCGTCGTGCTGGACATGGACTCTACCGAGAGCCCCGTCCACGGCCGGCAGGAAGGCAGCGCCTACAACGGCCACTTCGAGTCGGTCTGCTACCACCCACTGTTGCTGTTCAACCAGCACGGCGATTGCTTGGCGGCAAAGTTGCGACCGGGCAACGTGTCCAGCGCCGAGGACTGGGACGAGCTGCTGCTGCCGGAAATCGAACGCCAACAGGCGGAGGGCAAACAGGTGACGTTCCGGGCCGATGCCGCCTTCGCCAAGCCGGATATTTACGAGACGTTGGAGGAGCGCGGCGTGGACTACGTGATTCGCATCCCGGCCAACAAGAGCCTGGAGCTGGAGATCGAAGATATCCTGTTTCGTCCGCCGGGCAGGCCGAGCGCAAAGCCCCTGGTGCGCTACAGGAGCTTTCGGTATCAGGCCGCGAGCTGGTCGAAGTCCCGGCGGGTTGTTGCGAAGGTCGAGCATCACCAAGGTGAGTTGTTTCCTCGCGTCGGTTTCATCGTCACGAGCATGGCCTTGCCGAGCCGCTCGCTGGTGCGGTTCTACAACAAGCGCGGCACGGCGGAGCAGTGGATCAAGGAAGGCAAACAAGCGACGCATTGGACAAGGCTGTCATGCCATCGGTTCCGGGCCAACGAAGTGCGACTGCAACTCAGCGTGCTGGCCTATAACCTGGGGAACCTATGGCGGAGGCTCGGGCTGCCGCAACGGATCAAGAGCTGGTCGCTGACGAGCTTGCAACAGCGGCTGATGAAGACGGGCGGTAGGCTGGTCAAGCATGCGCGGTACTATTGGCTGCTGTTGGCCGAAGGACATCTGAACCGGCGGCTGTTCGGCGACATGCTGCATAGGATCTGGGCGCTGCCTGTGCCGGGTGGGTAGCGTTGCCCGGGCGAGGATCAACAGTTTTTGGCTCCAAAAAGGTTTCGCAAGGAGCAGTGTCGGCCGGAGCGCCGTTCAGTCCGCTCAATCAACGTCTGTGAGCGGACGGACGAGCCCTGGCGCCTACCGGCGGAGGTGATGTGCAGGGTTCAGCGCGAAAAGACGTGGTATTCGGCGCAGCGGGGGTGTATCCTGTGACCGTGCCAGGGCCAAAATGGAAATCCTGGTTTAGCCATCTCTTCTACGTGGGGGAGATCAACGACGGGGTGTTCAAGAACTTCGAGTTCAAGGCCGATGTCATGACCAAGGCCAATTCTAACGGCGGTATCTACTTCCACACGAAGTACGAACCAGCCGGCTGGCCAGCGGTAGGCTGCGAAGTTCAGGTTAATAATACTTACAAAGACAAGAGAAAAACCGGCAGCCTCTACCGGGTGCAAGACAATTTGCAAGCACCGGTGAAGGACAACACGTGGTTCACCATGCACATTATCGTCCGCGGTCCGCATGTCATGACCAAGGTGAACAACAGGACGATTGTGGAATGGACCCAGCCAGAGAGCTGGCGGGGAATTCGTGGCGCCGCCCCCGGTCTAGTTACAAGTGCTGCTAATTGTGAACTGGGCCCTGGTACCTTTGCCCTTCAAGCGCACGACGAGCACAGCGTGGTGTACTACAAGAAGCTCCGGGTAAAACCCTTGCCCTAGCGCTTCGTCGCACGAATTCGCGTAGGTTGCGAGTTCACCTGCCGCCCAGTCCGACGGTTGGATGGCATCCGTCGTTCTTGTTCGGACCTACCACGGGCCAGTGATCGGTCGGGTACCAGCTTCCCAATTTACTGGACGATCTAGGAAGGCTTTCCCGGCGACACTACTTTCGGAACACCGGTTGCACCCAGGCACGACGCAAGTTCGAGGCGGTGATCCTCGCGCGCACATATTGGTCGCCGGGCTGCAAGAAATACTCGGCGGGATTGTCAGAAGTTTTCTTCAGGACCTTGCCCCTTTGGCCAATGAATTCGACGGTGTATCTGATCCAATCTTCTTCCCTCATCTTGATTCGCAGGCCGTTCGGCAAACGGCTCAATGCTTCGAGTTCCACACCGGTGGAAGCGTAAAACTCGCCAGAATTCAGCGCATCGAGTACCGCGCCAAGGGATAGCTCTGGGGCCTTTATGCAAATCCAGCCGCGACCGGGATTCGCCAGCTCAGGCCCAGACCGCTTGAAGTGGTGCGCGTCGTCGACCGCAACACCGTAAAACTCCCGTCCCGCACTCAGCATGACGTCCCACTGTTCCTCCAGGCCGGCGAAGGCTCCTCCCCCCAGGTTGTTGACCCGTGGGTGGCCATTGTAGATCTCAAGCAGCTTCACGTTTCGCAACTGCTTTAGCTGCTTGGGGGTGAGGGACCATGTGAAGCCGGGAGCGTTCAGCCAGGGCACGCCGCCAGCCTTCTGGATGGCGTCTATATTTTTCTGAGGGTCTCGAACGGGCTATTGCCGACAGCCGGCATTACGGTGGAGCGCAGATTCAAAGCGTTCACGTAAACCGACGTGCCGTCAATCTTCGAGGTGACTTCTTCACCCGTGATGACTAGAAACCTGTCCTTCGCACCGAAGATCGAGTTTAGCCCCTCCGTCTCGGTCACGAAGTTATGGTCGTTGAGCACCAGGAAGTTGTAGCGCTGTTCCTTGTACCAGCGCACAACCGAGTCAGGCGTACTGTCGCCGTCGCTGTTGATCGTGTGCGCGTGGAGGTTGCCTTTGTACCACTTCCACTCGCGCGCAGGAGTAGCTTGGGCCGCGAGTAATGTTGTCCACGCGAGGGCGATAGCAAGAAGAGAGGCCACGTGACGAAAGATGGATTTTCCGACGCCTGTCATTTTGGCCGTCCTAGCACGGATAGGATAGCCGACCGCCGCCTGCGGTGCAACGGTTTTCGCACTGCTGCCACGTTGGGGTACTCCTTTCGCTGCCGCTCCGGCCTTCGAATGCTGCCCGATCATGGCGGTCCGGCGACGCCAAAGGGCTCTTTAGCAACACCTCTCCCGCGCCGACCCTCGGCAACCCGCGTACGCTGCCTGTTCCGGGCCGTCGACGTTACCCTCCGGGCACAGGCAGCGCCCAGATTCGCCCGAGCATATCGCCGAACAGCCTGCGGTTGAGGTGCCCGTCGGCCAGCAGCAACCAGTAGTAGCGGGCGTGCTTGACCAGCCGCCCACCGGTCTTCATCAGCCGCTGCTGCAAGCTCGTCAGCGACCAGATCTTCGAAGGTGTCATAACCGGCGCGCAAAGCGTTCTTGATTCCTTCTGTCGCGCGGCAGTGACCCGTGACCGTTGGATCCTTTGCACTCAAGTGGACGAGAGCGGTTCGGATCTGATGCTGGTGAAGAACTTTCACTGATGGAAAAAGGGCATTGTCAAGCATTGTCAGGTTAGAGACCCCCGAGGCGGCACAGTGTTGCCCTGAAGTACCTTCGAGCCCGCGTTTCGCCTGAGCGCACCCCGCCCTCGACGTCATGGACGCCAAAAAGCTCCCTACACCGTGATCCAGCGGGCCGTCCATATTCATCCGACAGTGACCGAGTTGATTCCGACGATGCTTGCGGGTCTGAAGCCGTTGAATTGAGTACACAAGAAGCAAGCGCCGGCAGGCGGTCTCTCCGTCTGCCCGGATTTGGTATCTTGTTGATTCTGAGAGCTCTAGAGACGACGGATGGAGTCCGGAGTCGATGGTATAGTTGATTTTGTAGCTGTTCAGAGCCTCACAGATCAACAAGTTCGATTTGTAAGCTATTGAATCTAAAAGACTTGCAATGTGATGTTCAGTACAGATCACCTGCGTGTGAAGCAGATTCCGGCTGGAGACGTAACTCGTCTATTTTCAACTACTTGATTCTGAAGCGCTTACAGGTGTTCGTGTTGAAACTTGTTGAAACTGATTGGCCTCGGGTGCTTTGAGCAGCTACAAAATTATCTACAGTGGGGTTTCCGCACGCTTTCAAATTTTCCTCAGATCGGCGTGACTCGGGCCGAGGTACTTCCCCCTGATGGCCCACCGCACGGCCTTTGACGTTTGGGTCAACAGCACCCCGCTAGCATGGAATGGAGAAAGGAACGGGGACCAGCATGCGAGTGATTTTATCGCGCAGCGGCGCTATGTGGGGCTTGTTCGTCGCCTCGGCGGGGGTGGCGCTCTGCGCCGCACAGGATGCCGACGCCGTCCGGCAGCCGAATGTCATTCTCATTTACACCGACGATCACGCGCAGTGGGCCGTCGGAGCATACGGCAACAAAGAGATCCACACGCCCAACATGGATCGCCTCGCGGTGCAAGGCATGCGATTTTCCCAGGGCTTCACCAAGCCGGTCTGCTCGCCTTCTCGGGCCATGGTGTTGACGGGGCGTTACAGCCACCGTGCCGGCATTCCCGACTACATTCCCTATGGCAACCCGATTCACGTGGACAACGGTTTGCCCGCCGGGACGGCAACCATTGCTTCCGTGCTCAAGGGCGCCCGCCCGTAGTCCTTGATCTTGAGCGGCTCACCGTCGTTCAGCGCGGACTCGTGAGCTACGAGCCCCGGTAGCGTATACGCCACGGCTTCCCACACATTCACACTCGGGTGTCGATCTTCGACGATCGACTGCACGAATTCATGAGTCAGGAAAGTGTGCGAGTTGCCGTGGCCGGTTTTCACTCGCATCGGTTCAGGCAGTTTCTCGAAGTGATCCGTCTGATCGAACGGCTGGCTGCGCACTCGTCCCGCCGGGTACCCGTCGTCATCGATGACCATCTTGCCGTCGTGGACAATCTCGGCAACCGTATCGGGCGAACCCTCCGGTCGGTGCATGATATATGAGCGGCGGTCACCGTAGAAATGGGCCCGCTCCGTGCCGCCCGCGGCCACGTGCCAAAACACCGATATGCGGCTGGCGTGTCCGCCGGACGTCTTGAAGAAGCCCGTGGCACTCCAAAACGGATTCCGGTAACGGTTCGTCCGGACGACCTCATGCCCGTCGCCCCATCCGATCGCCTGCACCTCCACCAGCCGCTCGCCGGTAACCGGGACAATCATTCCCGTGCAATGCGTCGGGTACCAAAACGGTGGAAACCCGTGACGCCAGGTCGGTAGGCCCCGATCGTCATACATCAACTCGATCAACCCCTCATGGTGATATTCCGACTCGGAGTAGAAAATCGTGCCGAACTTACCTTCCTTCGCCCACTCTCGGCACGTTATGATCTCGGGCCGGTAGTAGCTCGTTTCCGCCATCATGTAGCGCATGCCGGTCTCGCGAACCGTGTCGATCAACCGCTCCAGTTCTTCCACCGACAACCCGGCAGGCACCGCACTGATGACGTGTTTCCCCGCTTTCATTGCCGTAATGGCCATCCAAGCATGCAGCGGCGCGGGCGTAAACACGCCGACCGCATCTAGTCCGGGATGTTTGAGCATCCCTTGGAAGTTCTCGTAGGTGTTCCCGCAGCGGTAGACCTCCGACAAAGTTTGCAGGGCTTGGGGGCGAATGTCGCACACTGCCTCCACCTTGCAGTGCGGGTGCAAATGCCACTGAAAGCTCCTGCCAAACCCGCCGCCGACGATTCCGATATTCACTGTCCGAGCTGTCGGCCGTGCGCCGGCCGGGATCTGAATCGACGCCATTCCGGCAACGACACCCGCGCCTTGGCGAACGAACTCTCGGCGGGTCGATGGTAGGGCGTTGGTCTTCATCTGCTATCTCCAAACCTCACAGGTATTCCGTTTGCAGTGTACATGGCTGTGCCATTATCCGATCAAGAGGGCGTTACGTGGGATTTCGCAATGAGATCCGCCCTTGACGGCCAGGGCAGAATCGGAGCCTGTCGGACGAACGGACAGCGGCTAAGGTGCAGAGCGTCGTCAGGCCAATGACCCCGAACACGGCATTAGCCTGAAACGCGCCCACGGCTTTCTTGCGAGGCTCGATGCTCGAGTTTTTGAGCATACGGGTAGTATGGCTGTCCGTTACAATGCCCTTCACTGATGGGCGTCCGCAGTCTGCTTTTCCGTGGACTCGGTTCGACCGGGTACAGCTGTCCAAGTAGTAGGCCCAATGCGCCGCAACCGTGGCTCGGCTACCCTATCCTTGTCGGGTGACCAACCGAATATCCTGTTCAAGCTTACTTTGGCGGGAAACGATTGTGATTAAGCATTTCTTGACCATTCTGCTGATCGGAGCTGCTCCGTCGTTCGCAGACATTCGTCTACCGAAGATTCTCAACTCCCACATGGTATTGCAGCAAAACAGCGAAGTGAGAATCTGGGGCTGGGCCGATGCGGGTGAGGATGTTCGTGTCCAAGGGGATTGGCTGAAGGAGCCGATCCGCGTCAAGGCGAACGAGGACGGCGAGTGGCTGGTGCGCGTGAACACGGGCGACGCCGGCGGCCCACACGAGCTGACGATTTCCGCCACGAACAGCATTCGTCTAACGGACATCCTGTTTGGCGACGTCTGGATTGGGTCCGGACAGTCCAACATGGAGATGCCGCTGGTCAAAGTGTCTGACGCTTACACGGGAATCAATAATGCCGAACAGGAGGTGGCGGACGCCGAGCACCCGCAGATCCGTCTGTTCCAGGTGGGGAACTTCAGCAGCAAGGAGCCGCTCGACGATGTGGAATTGGGCATAGAAATGTACGGCGTTCCGCGTGCGGACTGCCGGTGGCGCGCGTGCTTGCCCAAGTCCATACCAACGTTCTCCTCCACCGCGTACTTTTTTGCACGGGAACTGCACCGGAAACTCAAGAGGCCCATTGGCGTGATCGATGCTTCCTGGGGCGGAACGTCTGCGGAAACTTGGACGCCGCTGTCGGGATTGGAGGCGCTTGGATACAAAGACGCGCTCGACCAAGCCGCCAAGCTTCCGCAAGAGGCAGATGAGAAAATCCCGTCGCGACTCTACAACGGCATGATCCACCCTCTGCGCAACTTCAAAGTCCGAGGCGTTGTCTGGTATCAAGGAGAAGGCAACACGCGACCTGCCGATCAGTACCACAAGCTTTTCTCGACGATGATCAAAGGGTGGCGCAAGGCCTTCGGTTATGAATTTCCGTTCTACTTCGCGCAGATTTCCCCCTTTCAATACCGGGATGTGAATGCTGCGTACCTGCGCGAGGCGCAGATGCAGACCCTGTCATTGCCACATACAGGAATGGCGGGCACCATGGATATCGGGAACCTGACCGATATTCACCCAAAGAATAAGCAGGAAGTTGGACGACGACTTGCTTTGTGGGCGCTGGCGAAACAGTACGGCAAGAATGTCGCGTATTCCGGTCCGCTGTACAAGACGAAAACGATCGAAGATGGAAGAATCCGCCTGCAGTTTGATCATGTCGCCGGAGACCTGACGACGCGCGACGGTAAAGCGCCAAGCCATTTTGAGATCGCCGGCAGCGACAAAGTCTTTCACCCGGCATCCGCAGTGATCGAGGGTGATGAATTTAGTCGTCGCATCGGAGAAAGTGGCTGCGCCCATGGAGGTCCGATACGCGTTCACGAGCGAGGCGATGCCGAACCTTATGAACAAGGCCGGACTGCCGGCCGGTTCCTTCCGCACTGACCGCTGGTAACCGCAGCTCGTCGCTCTTCTGCCCCGGCATCCCGGCAGAGAATGAGTCCTCCTGGTCGGCATCGGTTGACCGCTCGTTGGATGTCTCGACCGCTGAGACGCGACGACCGCTCCACCGAATGGCTTAGGATTCGAGCCAGCGCGGTTCGCTAAGCTAGGGCCGTGAAACGTCGAACTTTTCTTAGTGCGTCCGCGGCTGCACTCGTTGCTCGGGCGGTCGATGCCGCCGAACCGGACAGAGTGCCGATTCTCGACACGCATGTCCATCTCTACGATCCCACCCGCCCGCAAGGCGTGCCTTGGCCACCAAAGTCGAACACTCTCATCTACAAGAAAACTCTGCCCCATCGGTTGCGTGAAGCGAGCGCGGGCCTGAACGTCGTCGGAGCGATCGAGGTCGAATGTAGTCCTTGGCTGGAGGATAACCAGTGGGTTCTCGACGTGATTGAGAAGGATCCGATCATGGTGGGCACGATCGGGAACCTGGAGCCGGGTGAGCCGGGTTTCGCGAAGCATCTCGAGCGTTTCGCAAAGACCCCTTTGTTCCTTGGCATCCGATATGGCTATCTATGGGGCCGGGACCTGCGCGCGGAACTTGCCAAGCCTGCCTTTGTGCGAGGCATACGCATGCTGGCGGACCGCGGCTTGACGCTCGACACAGCGAACCCGCACGTCCGCGCCCTCGGCGATGTCGTCAATTTGACCGACAGGGTTCCAACGCTTCGCGTGGTGCTTGACCACCTGCCGACGGTTGATGAGCCCCCGGCCGGTCCGGAACGAACTACATATCGGTCGGTGATGCGTTCGCTGGGTGCGCGCGCTAATGTTTACGTGAAGGTCTCGGCCGTATTGCGGCGGGTCGGCGATCGTGTGCCGGAGGATGTCGAGGTTTATCGAGCGAAGCTAGACGAGATGTGGGAAACGTTCGGCGAGGACCGCGTTCTCTACGGAAGCGACTGGCCGAACTCGGAGCCGTTGGGCCCTTACCCTAAGGTGCTGGGCGTCGTACAGAGGTATGTCGGAGAGAAAAGCCGGGCCGTACAAGAGAAATACTTCTGGCGGAACTCGGTAAAGGCCTACGGCTGGAAGCGACGCGCCGCGGATCAGCCGGAGGGAGCTTGACTAAGCTTCTCCAATCCCTTCCGGTCTGACTCCTTCGGGCGGACTCCCACGAGCGAGGGGTCGGCAAGCCGGGCCGCGATCACAAGTGGCTCGGCTTCAGCATGTGGCTTGCAGGCGCCGGCGTAAAGGGCGGTCAGGCGATCGGCGGGACCGACGAACTGGGGTTTGTGGCGGTTGACGATCCCTGGCACGTCTCCGACCTGCATGCCACGATCCTTCATTTGATGGGGCTCGATCACACAAAGCTGACGTATTTTTCCCAGGGCCTCGACCAACGACTCACCGGTCTTCGAGGCAAGGTGATTCGAAAGGCGCTCGCCTAAGCCGGCTCTGCGCGACAACAGTCGACGTGTCAGCTCCGAGCATTGGGATAATCAGCGGTTCCCGCCCAAGCGCTCGACGAAGACTTCGTAGCCTTCGGTGTCGATCATCTTCGGGAACGGAAAAGCAATGAGACCCTCCGCGCCGTTTGAAAGGGCTTGCCGGTAGACCGTCCTCCAGCCTTGACGGCTCAAAGCGTTGTCTTGGTCGAAGATCACGAACGGCCACACCCGGCGGCCGGTTTCTCGAACGAGATAAGCGTTGACCTCCCCGATCCAGCCGACCGGCCGTCCGTTCAGCACGTGATACGACATGGGGTTGAAAACATCCACAACTCTTGCCAGGGCCCGAAAGTCCTGCCCGACGACACGGTAGATTGCGTTATCGTAATCTTCAGGTTGCCAGGGGACTGCCGCAAGTGAGATTAATGTCTCGGGCCGAATGCGGTCGCGCAGCTGCTTCACCTCAGCGCAGAACGAGGTGATCTGAGCGGCCCGCCAGCGATACCAACGATCTTGATAGTTACCCTTGATCCAAGCTGATGTTTTGGGAACATCCGAGACGGTAGCGGGAATCGAGATCCCGGTGTCTCTCTGAAACTTCTTACTGAGTCTCGCATAATATACTGTCAATCGAGACAAAGAGAAGACTGTTTCCAGAAAGCGGTAATCAAGCGCGGTTTGCGGCGCATTCGCCGCAGCGCTTTGCGGGCGCGCTCGTCGAGTTCCCAGTAGTCCTTCGGGCAGACGTTGGGCAACTCGTGCTGCTTCCAGTACGCCCAAATGTATTCCACCGGGTTCAACTCCGGCGCATAGGGCGGCAAGTACTCCGTTGCGATGTGATCCTCGGAGAGCTGGATGAACTCCCGCACCAGGCGGCTGCGGTGCGCCGGCAGCCGGTCCCAGACGATCAGCAGTGGGCCGTCGATGTGGCGCACCAAAGCCTTCAGGAAGTCGATGACCTCCAGCTCGCCGATCGCGCCGGGATAGAGCCGGAAGTAAAAGTTGCGCAACGTCAGCCCGGCCGACACCGACAGCTTGTCCCAGTTGAAGTTGAACTCCAACACCGGTGTCTCGCCGCGCGGCGCCCAGGTGCGGCAACGATGCGGCTTCTGACTCAATCCGCTTTCGTCGATGAAGACGATCGTACGTTCTTCTTTGCGGGCTTTTTTTTAATGGCCGGCCAAGTCTTGCGCTGCCAGCCGCGGATGGCCTCTTCGTTGCGCTCCCGCGCTTTGCCGACGGGCCGTTGCGGGCTCCAACCGAGCGCCCGCAGGATCTTCCAGACATGGCCCTCGTGATAGCGCACGCCGAACTCGTCTCCGATCAGACGAGCGACCCGCGGACAGCTCCACAGCGGCGTCGGGAAGCCGTGCGCCTCGGGGCCTTCCAGCAGCAACGCCTCGAGGCGTTCGAGCTGCGCGGCGTCCAACAGCGGCTTACGGCCGGCGCGGCCGGCCTGGCGCAACCCGGCTTCGCCGTCACGCCGGTATCGTCGCAGCCACTCGCTGACGCTTTGCCGCGCGACCTTCAATCGCCTCGCTGTCTCGGACTGACTACAGCCTTGCTCGACCAACCGGATCGCTTTGAAACGGCGCTTCTCCAGGGCCTCGAAATCCCGCCGTACGCCTTTTGTATTTCCCATACATACAAAGACGTACGTACCCCAAAAAAGTGTCACTTTATTTTGCGAGACTCAATAAGACAAACCGAACAATAGCAGGTGTCGGGGATCCTCGGTTCGGGAACCTCCCAGTGAACCGGGTAGCGAATGAAATCGAGATTGATCACATCATAGTGTCCGCTTTTCAGCATCCTCTCAATCTCGCGGAGTTTCTTGCGCCGCAGCCAGGGTCGATTGGGACAGACTCCGGCATACCAACGATCTTTGAAGAGTGGCTGCCCGTCCGACATGATCGGACGTGACTCGGGGTGTGACCGCCACAGCCTCTCTACCGGAATCGACGCCGAACCGTAGATCGTGCCCGCCTTGACGGTGGCGACGGGCCGGAGCTTGCGGTGACCGACTCGCTTCTGTCCCATCGCGTCGAAGAAATCGAAATCGCCCTCTTCGAGCGCGAAAACGGCGACGTCTGCCTCGGCGCCTTCTTTGAGTGTTCCCAGATCGTTGAGGTGTCCGAAGACTCGGGACGGATTCCTGGTCACGCGTTCGATGGTCTGCTCAAGCGTGAGGCCAAGGTGCAGAAACTTCGAAAGCGTTGTGGCCAGGTCGAACACCGGTCCGTTGACGTTGAACTGGTGGACGTCGCTCGAAATCGTTCCCGGCAAGAGGTCCTGGGCCAGCGCCCTTTCCGCCGTTTCGAACGCGAAGCTGCCGGCACCGTGGCCGATGTCGAGATGAACCCCGCGCGCGACTGTCTTGTGCACCTCCGGCAACACACGGCCCCGGTCGTCGAGAATGCCGCCCTCGCCGCCGCGAAAGCTGTGCGTGATGACGTCTCCGGGCTTGGTCATGGCAAGGATGTCTTTCAACGGCGACGCCGAACCACCGATGTGAACCATGAGCGGCAACTTGACGGCGTCGGCGGCCTCCCGGGCCAGCGCCAGTGCTTTCAGGTCGTGGTCGCCGGCGATGTTGCGCGTCAGGCGCACCTTGACGCCCAGGATCACGTCGCGGTGGCGTTCGATGGTCTTCGCCGCCAGCTTGGGATTGGCGTAGCGCAGATCTAAAAGCTCGCCCCAGGGATTGTCTTGCGACAGAGTCGACTGCCCGACAACGGAAATGTTGAGCAACGCGAAGACCCGCGTATCCGCGACGTTGATGACGTACTTGCGCAATCCCGGAAATGTGTGGGCGCCCGCTGAGCCGGCATCGACTACCGTTGTGACACCTTTCGCAACACAGTTGGGGTCCGCCGGGATCCCCAGCGGCGCGACTCCGTCGTAGACGTGAACATGAATGTCAATCCAACCTGGGGTGACGATCCTTCCCCGGGCGTCGAGCACGTGTAACGCCTCCGACGGCGAAATTTTTTCGGCCACCCTCGAAATCCGGCGCCCGGCAATGGCGACGTCGCGGGGCGCGGAGAGATCTTGCGCAGGGTCGACAACCCGACCACCTTTCACCAAGAGGTCATAGCGGCGAGTCGTAGGGCTTTGTGCCCGCAACGGCACTGCGGGCCCGGCGAACCACCGAAATACCAACGAAGAGCCCGCCAGCGAATGACTGAGAAAGCTACGGCGTGTGCTGTGATCGGGCATCATTCCTCCGGCGCAGGCCCGGCCGGCTTCCAGGGTGTTTCCTGGCCAAACCAGTGTTCCAGGTCCCTGTATTCGATGTATTCGACGACGGCGCAGGCCTTGTGGATAAACACGGCGGTACCGAACTCGCCCGGCTCGAAAGGCCCGAAGATCACCTCTTCGCCTTCCATGGCTTTCTCCAGATCGTCCACGCGAAAGGCAATGTGCGGCAAGTGCCAGAGCTTCCACAGACCTGGGTCCCGCGGGTCAACCTCGGGCATCTCGGCCGGGCGTATGTACTCGATGCGTTGCGGGTGAAGTCGTGGGTTCGTCACCCAAACCTTACTGAACTCCACCCAGCTCTCTCCTTCGTGTGGCTCGGAGGTGACGATCCCGATGTGATCGAATTGCATCATTGCCGGCGCTCCATTATGACTCTTACCCGGTTTCGGGAAAGAAAGTCGGCAAATTGACGCCCGCGAACGGCTGGAACTCGCCACGAACCTGGCAGAAGTGAAGCTCCACGTTCCTCGCGCCCCACTCGTACATTTGTCTCACAAGCCCGGTCTTTTCCATGGGTACAAGTGTGATCGGTGACCGCCCGCGGTATTGATCGAGCTCCCTGTAAATCAAAGCCGCCGCCTGCGCTTCGGTGCGGGCAACGCCGGGGCCGAGCATGTTGAAGGCCGGATGGCCTGAAGAGATCAGGAAACCCTCGATCTTGCCTGGCGAGGCCTCGTAGACCGAAACGTGCCAGAATCCTTGCTCGTTCTTGATGCAGAAACGGTAGTCGGTCTCGCGGCTGATGCCGCTGACCGACAACTCCAACTCGACCAACGCGGAAACGTCGTCGGGCGTTGCGTCCCGTACATGTTCCAAGCCCGGGAGGCCTGTGCCCAGGCCGCCGTCCGGGACCTGAAGCATCATGTCCTGATAAGCGTATCGCGGCACAAACCCCGCGCTGTTGTAAAGCGAAAAGGAATCGAGATTCAAGGCGCTTTGTGTTAGCCGAAGAGCCTTGTAACCGTTGTCGTCCGTGTAGTTGATGATGAAATCGAGCAGCGCTCGGGCAACGCCGCGGCCGAAGTAGTTCGGGTGAACGTTCATGATCCCGAGCGAGACGTGTTGCGGCCTCGGATGGTAGAAACACGATCCCATCAACCGACCCGTACGGGGGTTCTCGGCTACCACGCAACATCCCGGTTCGAGCGCATCGTAGACGTCGCAGAACACTTCGGTTGTTTCCGGCCCGCCCGAGAAGATCTGTGGCATTCCTCGAAGCTGGTACCAGGAGTTGGTAGACGCATAGATCAGCTCCGCAATCTCGGGACGGTCCTCGGATGTCGCGGTGCGCAGTTGAATCGACTTCATGGAAGCCTCCCGGATTCGGACGGGACCATTCTACTAACCTTCACGCGACAGAACCGTAGGGTGCCAAGCAACCGGCTTGACCGGCCAAAAAGTATATGGGCCGGGCTACACTATTGCAGCGCCGTGAAGCTGGGCGATCACCTGGCATCCAAGAACTTGATCACCCGCACTAGCACCAGCAGAGGCGGCGCGTTCGGCAAGTTGTTTGATCGGTCTTGATAGCGGAAAGAAGGGGTCATATGAAGCGCATCAAGTTCGGGGTCATCGGCCTTGGTTGGTTTGGGGAGAAGCATTGCGAGGCTCTTTTTGATCTGCCCCAGGTAGAGCTGCTCGGCCTGTGCACACGGCGGCAGGACCGTCTCAAGGAATTGGCGGCTCGGTTTCAAGTGCCACGGGTGTATACCGACTACAACGAAATGCTCGCCGACCCGACCCTGGAAGCGGTCTCGGTCGTCACAATGTGGGACCAGCACGTGGGTCCCACCTTGGCGTCACTCGAGGCGGGGAAGCACGTTTTCCTAGAAAAGCCCATGGCTTCCACGTTGGTTGACTGTGAAGCCATCGTGCGAGCCGCCAATGCCTCCTCCAAGGCTTTCATGGTGGGCCATATTTGCCGCTTCAATCCTCGGCACGCCGCGGCTAAGGCTGAAATCGATTCCGGATCTATCGGGAAGATTGTCTCCATGTACGCACGCCGCAACATTCCCGCTTCCGTCAGTGAGGGCGTACTCGACAAGATCAGCCCGATCATCGGTGACGCCGTGCACGACACGGATTTGATGCTTTGGTTTAGTGGAGGCACAATTGAGACTGCCTACGCGCAGACGCTATCCGTAAGAGGCCTGAGACATCCCGACCTCGGCTGGACCATGTACCGTTTTGCGGATGGCGCCATCGGGGTATGCGAAACCGTATGGTTCCTGCCGGAGAATACGCCGTTCCAGATCGACGAGCGCATCGAAGTCATCGGGACCGAGGGATCGCTTCACATCCACGAAACGCATCCCAACTTCTCCGTGTGCGACCGGGACGGTTGGCGTTCGCCTGACACGACCTACTGGCCGCTGTTGCACGGAGTGCGTTCGGGGGCGCTACGCGAAGAGCTCGCGTACTTCGCTAACTGCCTGCTTGCGGGCAACAAGCCCGAGATCGTTACGCCTGAAGACGCGCTGGAAGCGGTGCGCGCGTGCCTGGCCGCCGAGGAATCCGCTGCGAAAGGCTCTGTCGTGCGGGTACGGTGAGCATCCCTCCGTACCGTGAATCCTTGCCACCTTTCTTTCTGCCGACCCCCAGATGGTCGCTCGATCAATTGTCGCTGTGCAAACCCGGCTCGAAACGACCGGACGCGACCAGGAGATTGAGAACCTACAGCGGATCATCCGCGAGGTCGTCGAAGCGGGTGCTCCCATGATGGAATGGCGTTTCTGGCCGAACTTTTGCTGGGACGAGCGCGTCGGCTACTACAGCACTGAGGGCCGCGGCGGCCCGCTACAAGGCTTTCAACTTACGACCGGGTGAAGGGCGAGCCGCCGTTTCCCGAGATCGGCGTTGCGAGCGCGGAGGAGATGGGGGGCCGCTTCCTCTACTTCACGAAACCGATTATCGAGACCGCTGAAGAGGTGGGGGTTCAGCGCACCATGCATCCGAACGATCCACCGGTGAAGAATATGCGCGCTAACGCAGGGACACTTCTTGAGGGCGAAAATAAGACAGTACGGAGTAGCCGCGCATGGATGTCACTGAATGACGAGCGAACAATGGGAGGCCCTGGGCGTTCAAACGTACGGGTTGTCTCCAGACTTGTTTGTGCCGGTCGCCGCCGCAAGCCTAGAAGCGATCGAAACTTACGTCGGCAGAATCGAGGCGCGAACTCAGGGTCGTAAACGTGCCGTGAATGCCGTCGTCGTCACAGCTTCTCTGCCAAAACGAAACCCTACGCTTCCGCTTTGGCGCGAACCCGAAGCCGACTGGCATTATCGAAGTCTCCACCCGTCGAAGCAGCTATGGGTACATGTCGATTACAGGGGATACAGGCGCGCGTGGCGTCGACTCGGCTTCCCCGATCTGACCCCGGAAATAGTATTGGATCACATCCGCAACCGTGCTGTTGTTCGCCTCAGCGGCTACCGACACCCATTCATTCGACTATGTCCAATGTCACGAGAAACGAACACGAGTAGCGGGCTCGACAGTGGCCAGGAAGGATTACACAAAGGCGCAATGAGAACACTGAAAGACCAGCCGGCGGAGGTTCAGCGACGGACGAAGCGGCTCCTCGACGCCCCGATAGTCCTGGCGGATCCCGTTGATCTCACGAAGATGCTTGACATCCCTCCGGGCTTGTCCGAACTACAGGGTGTCGCGCCAATGCTTATGAAATTCTACGCCAAGACGAGCTGACGTCCGTCGCGCGAACTAGCGATGAGGTTCGGGGATTTCGACCCCCTCATCGGCGCGAGGCGCGGCTTTCAGCGACCTCAATAACGACGGGAAGATCGAGGCTGTGATCAACAACCTCGATGACCGACCGAGTGTCTTTGAAAATCGTGGCGGAACGGCGACTTGGATCCTCGTGAAGGTTCGAGGAACGAAATCAAACCGCAACGACATCGGGGGGGAAGCGTGGTCGAGTCCCGGAGATATGAGTCAGGTGGACGAAGTCCGTAGCGGAGGCAGTTACATGTCCCAGTATCGGCGACGCCGAGAGGGTCGCTCGAATCAACGTTAGATGGCCCAGCCGCCTCGACGAAAGCTTTGGTCCCTTCAGCGCCAGCCAACAGGATCGTTCGCGAAGAAGGACAGGGAAAGCGCGAACCGCGTCGAACGTCCTTTTTGGGACGGCGGTCGGGCGAAAGAGCCTGTGTCAGATCCAGAAACCGCCTGCTGCGAAAACAGGCGCTCTCCCCGTCTGCCCGAGGTCGTATCTCACTGATTTTGAAGAACCTTGAAGCGAGGGGTGGCAGTGGAGGACGATAGTGTAGTCGATTTTGTAGCTGTTCAGAGCCTCACAGATCAACAAGTCCGATTTGTAAGCTTTTGAATCTAAAAGACTTGCAACGTGATGTTCAGTACAGATCACCTGTGTGTGAAACAGATTCCGGCTAGCGCCGTAACTTGCCTATTTTCAACTACTTGGTCCCCAAGCACTTACGGGGCATTTGTGTTGAAACTTGTTGAAGCAGATTGGCCTAGCTAGGGTGCTTTGAGCAGCTACAAAATCATCTACAGGCCGTCCGCAGTGAGGTAACTTGTCACCTTAGTGATTGGTTTCCGACACTAGAACTCATATCTCAGGCCCATTTGGATCTGACACGGGGGCTCCGTGCCGAACGCATTCGCCGATTGGACTTGTGCGAACGTCAGCGAATCAAAGATCCGGTCCAGTGTATCGAAGTTGGGATGATTCGGCAAGTTGAATCGCAGGTCTTTTCGATGGCCCTCCGGTCTGAGAGGGATCACCGGCTCACGATATGATGCAGTGCGATTGGCGCGGTCGGCTAGGCATCCAACTTCTCACTGCCCACTCGCTGAATCCATTCACGCGTCCAGGCGACAGGCTCGAGGCCGCGGTCACACAGCCAGCTTCCGCAGAAAATCATCGCTTCGATCCGTCCCGCGCGCAACCACTCGAGGCCCAGCTCGCACTGCTGTTCCATCGCTGACAGGGGAAGCGGCTTCTTGTCGCCGAAGTCCCACCAGTAGAGTCCCAACGCCATGCGCTTGCCCGGAGCGAGCCTTTGCGCGGTTTCAAAGTTCTTGGCTAGATCTTGCAGATTCTTGCCGTACCACGTCCAGAATTGGATGACATCGCACAGGTCTAGATACGCCGTAATGTCGCGTTCGAGCTCGCGTTCATAAAGCACGACCGAGAGGTCGAGTTCCTTGCGGGTGTTGCGGAGCCGGGCACGGAGCTTGCGGAGTTGATCGAGGTGCATCGCGCCGGGTTTTCCCTTCGGCACGAAGAAGTCGTCCATGACGACTCCGCTGATCTTGGGATTCCTGAAGGCCAGATCGAGGACCGCCTCTTGTTCCTCGCTGGAAACCTCGCCGCCCGCGCTCACGACAGACCACACCAGCTCCCGCAGTGACTCGAAGGGAACGGCGTATTGGTCAAAAGGAGGCTGTGGTAGGCCGTCCCGCTGAATCATGAACACGTTGGGGATTCCCATGTAGTGGGCCGCTTCGGTGGGCGTAATGCGAGATCTCCCCGGCAGGTTGTACTTGCCGCTGTAGCTGTCGGCCACGTGAGACCACAGCCAAAGCCGGTCGCGGACGGTGATCGGAGGCCGGGCGGCACGCAACTCGATGGGCGAGACCGTCAGCCAGTGCGCCGTTGCGAGCGACGCGCTCGATTTGAGAAGACTGCGCCTGGTCAAGATTGACACGCGGTTCACCTCGGAATGATCGAATGCTTTCATCTTCACCTCCCCGGTCTTTGACCCTCAAACCAGGATTACCGTTTCGGCCCCGTCACGGCCGTAGTATACACCCGCAACGTCTCGAATACCACGGCTTTCGAACCAAGGCAGCCCAGGTCGTTCAGCCAAGCTCTTGTCGATTTCGACGGCATGGACCCTGCCGACTCCGGAGTCGGATTTTCGGTTGCGGGCCCACCGCCGGTGTTGCTACAGTGGTCTGAGTGTAGCAATGACCGTTCCGCGCCTGTCCACAGGAGGTGGGTTCCACCTGTTTCCGGGGGGTTCAGGCGGCGGTCGTGCATGTTATTGAGCTGGAATATCGGCCGTCTCGCTCGGCCATTGGAGTGAAAAATTTAATGGGAATCCTGCCGGAACTTCGCAGACAGGCAAGTTCGCGCGTTACGGCGCTTGTGACCCTTGCCCTCGTCTTGGCCTTGGGATCCAGCCCGCTGTACGGGCAGGCATCCACGGCTACCATCACCGGGACCGTCCGTGACGCCACGGGCGCGGTTATGCCCGACGCTGATTTAGAACTTACCAACATCGAAACCGGGACCTCGCAGTCCTCGGTCTCCAACTCGGTAGGGAACTACAACTTCCTGAACATCCTGCCGGGCACCTACACCTTGAGCGCCGTCAAGGAAGGTTTCCGAACAGCCGCCGTCCAACCCTTCACCCTCAACGTGAACCAGACGGCGACGTTTGATCTCACCATGGAAGTCGGCGCGGTCACCGAGTCGGTAACCGTCGAGGCACTCGGCGCCGCGGTCCAGAGCCAGACCTCCGAGATCGGTGGTGTGGTCGCCGAGCGTCAGGTCGTCGACCTTCCGCTGAACGGCCGCAATTTCACCCAGCTGCTTTCGTTAAGCCCGGGCGTCGCTCCCGTCAATGTGTCGCAAAGCCGAGGCGGATTCACATCGGCGGCAGTCGGCCAGTTCACCTACCCGTCGATCAATGGGCAGACCAATCGTTCGAACATCTTCACCCTCGATGGTATCTACAACACCGGCGTCATTCTCAACACGCCGCAGATCGAGCCCATCATCGACACGATTCTGGAATTCAAGGTTCAGTCGCACAATGACCAAGCCGAGTTCGGCCAGGGTACCGGCGGCATCGTCAACGTGGTCAGCAAGTCGGGTACGAACGAAATCCATGGCTCCGCTTGGTGGTTCCTTCGTAACGACAACCTGGACGCCAACAACTTCTTCACGCAGAGCGTCACGCCTTTCTCGCAGAACCAGTTCGGCGTTGCCGGCGGCGGTCCGATCGTAAAGAACAAGCTCTTCTTCTTCGGGTCTTTTCAAGGCTTCCGCTTCCGCCGCTCCGGTGAAACCTTCCTTAAGGTGCCGACAGCAGCGAACCTCGGCGGCGACTTGAGTGATCTCTCCGAACAGGTCTTCAATCCGTTCACGACCAGGGAAGATCCCAACAATCCGGGGAACTTCGTTCGCGACCCCTTCCCGAACAACCAAATTCCGCAAGCCATGATCGACTCGGGCAACGTGGTCTACGCCAACACGCTTCTACCGACGCCTTCCCTAGTCGGTCCCGGCGGCACAAACGCTCTCAACTCGTCCGCCACTAAGAATGACCAGGAAGAGTTCAGCTTGCGCGGCGACTATCACATGAGCCAGAAGGATATTTTTTGGTTCCGCTGGAGCGAAGCCCGGCTCAATCGGGACTCAGGCGGCTCCCTACCGTCCTTGGCGAGCCTTGGTGAGACTTTCTCCAAAAATGTCGGGGCCAGTTGGGTCCACACGTTTGGCCCGACGAGCGTAATGCAACTCCAGTTCGGCCGTATTTTCGGTACCCAGCCCTCCGGAAACAGGTATAGAGAAGAGTCTGTTAGCGATCCCCAGGCATTCGCGAATCAGGTCGGTTTCGCCCCCCGCTTCTGCTGCAGCTTCCGTGAGCTGGGCGAAGGAACCATCTTCGTCCCCGGACTCAACGTCGACGGCTGGTTCAGCGGCAATGAATCCGCGTCATTCAACGACTTGACGCAGGTGTGGCAGTTCAAGGGAAGCTTCACGAAGATCGCCGGGAACCACACTTGGAAGTTCGGCGCCGAGCTCGACAGCGTCCCTAATTTCTTGGGAGCGCCGCAGAACGCCAGCTCGACCTACCGCGCGTTCCAGACCTCCAATCCGGCCGCCCCGGGGGGCACGGGAAGCGCCTTGGCGTCCTTCCTGCTCGACACGCCGGACGCGGCGGGCTTCCGCAACCGCGCCACGACCCACCGTTGGGGCGGCGTCGCGGGCTTCTATGTCCAGGACAGTTGGAAGGCCACTCCGAAGTTGACCATCAACATGGGGCTGCGCTACGACCGCACCTTCATTCCACCGCTGGGACGTCCCGACGACGAGGGCGGCAACATCTTCGCCGGCGCCTATGACTTTGAGCGTGAAAACGCGTACTTGGTTCAAGAGGTGCCGGGGTCCTGCGCCACGTTGGGGGCTGCTCCGTGCATTCCGACTCCAGACGGCTCGCTGCCCGAGCACGTCAAGGTGGAGCCCCGCGGCAAGATCTACCACGACTATTCCGACAACTGGCAGCCGCGTTTCGGGCTGGCCTATCGGTTGAGTGATAAGACTGCTCTCCGCAGCTCGTTCGGTATGTTCTTCGACAGTTGGTCGGCGGTGGTGCAGTTGGCGCAGAACTATTCGGCCACCTGGCCGGGCGTCGGTGAGACTCTCGCGAACAACCTCAACAACCCGACCTCCGCCCAACCCACTCCGACTACTTCGGGCAAGGACCCGATCTCGGGGGTTGGCTTCCCGGCGCCGGATCCGTTCAGTCAGGTGCAGTGGTTCATGGACCCGCACTATAAGAACGGCTATTCGGCTCAGTGGAACTTCGGGATTCAGCACCAGATCGACAGAAACACCGTAGTCGAGGCGAACTATGTCGGCTCTAGCGGTTCGCGACTGGGCGTGGGCGGCTACTTCAACACGGCGTTGGTGCCCGGACCGGGCCCGATCAAAGATCGGCAACCTTGGCCGTTTGCCGGTCCGACCTTCTATGACCGCAGCATCGGCAATGCGCACTACAACGCGTTCCAGTTCTCGCTCGACCGTAAGTACTCGAACGGTCTGGCGTACATCATCTCCTACACCTATTCGAAGAACATTTCGACCGCCTGTGACGGGTGGTTCGGTGTAGAAGGGTGTTCAACGCCCAACCCGTACGACATCTCGGGCGATAAGAGCCGGGCTTCGATCGACCTGCCGCAAGTGCTGACCATTAACTGGGTGTACGAACTCCCCTTCGGCCCCGGTCAGAAGTGGAATCCGGAGAACAAAGTTCTCAGCCACATCATCGGCAACTGGCAGATCAACGGCATCGCTTCGTTCTACGACGGCCAGCCGTTCTCGGTCGGCGTCGCGGGCGATATCGCCAACACAGGCAACTTCAACTGCTGCGACGGCTTCTACGAGCGGTTGAACGCCACAGGCGAAGGAACGCTCAGCAGCCCAACGCCGGCACGCTGGTTCGATACGGGGGCTTTCGCGGCGCCGGCTCCGTTCACCTTCGGCAGCACCCCCCGCAATGTCCTCAGGAGGGACGGCGCGGCGAACTTCGATATTTCGGTGTTCCGCCAGTTTCGGCTGGAAGGGATCCGAGAAGGCCTGCGGATCGACTTGCGAGCCGAAGCCTTCAATGCCTTCAACTCTCCGGAGTTTGCACGACCGGGCAACAACCTGTCCAATCCGAACTTCGGAGCGGTTACGTCCACTCAGAACCAGGCGCGCATTATTCAGATGGCGCTCAAGATTATCTTTTAGTCGCGTAACCGATAGTCAACCTTGATCAAGGGGCGGTCTGCGGGCCGCCCCTTTTCTTATGTTTGCCGCGAGTTGTCGATGACCCGAAATCAATTCATCAACGTCCTGGCCCGTGCTGCAAGCCCGACTACGCGAAAAAAAGGGTACAGCCACCGATTTTCGCGTTCCGTCGATGTTGGAACTAGAGAAGTTCGACGAGCGAAAATCGGGTGGCAGTCCCCCTTTTTCGCCCGACCACACTTCTGCCGCCAGCTGCTATGTGCGAACTTCCTGTTTCTCAACGCAGTCGCCGCCACGGCCCAATGGGCGGTGCTTGAGAGCGACCCCCGGCCCCGTGACCCCGCGCATCTCTATCAAGTCTTCAGCCAAGACGAGTGGGACGTCTACCAGAAAGCGCCCGAAGAAAGCGTGCGGCAGTTCCGACAAGCCCGCTACGGGCTGTTCATCCACTACGGACTATCCAGCTTCAAAGCCGCCGATCTGAGCTGGAGCCGCGAAAGCCACGTCTTTCCCGATCCGGGGAAGGGAACGATCCCGGATGAGGAATACGACGGCTTTGCCAAGCGCTTCAAGATGGAGCGGTTTGACGCAACCGAGTGGGTCGAAACAGCGCGCCGGGCCGGGTTCAAATACATCGTCGTGATTGCCAAACACCACGACGGATTCCACATGTGGGACACGGCTTATTCCGAACACAAGATCACCAACTCGCCATTCGGGCGCGACTACCTCAAAGAGCTGGCCGACGCCTGCCACAAGGCCGGTATGCCGCTCGGCGTCTACTACTCGCAGCGCGATTGGCGCCACCCCGACTACCAACCCCTCGATCCCGCGGTCGTGACGCGGAAGTTCGACCCACCGTACTGGAAGCCCATCGGCGGGGCGAAGCGCCGGGCCGGCCCCAAGCATGCGCAATACATCGAATACATGCACAGCACCGTCCGTGAGTTGCTGACCAACTACGGCAAGATCGACTTTCTCTGGTGGGACGCCCTCTGGTGGAACGGTATGTACCACGCCGACATGTGGAAGTCCGCCGAGATCGAGCGGGAAGCGCGCCGCCTTCAGCCCCACATCCTAATCAACAATCGCGCAAGTCTGCCGGGCGACTTCGATACCCCCGAGCAGCGCCTCGGCATGTTCCAAGAGCACCGCCCGTGGGAGAGCTGCCTATCTCTGGGGCCGCATTGGGCCTGGTCGCCGGGCGAGGCGAAGTCGAAACGAGAGGTCATCCGCCTGCTGGTCGGCACGGCATCGGGCGACGGCAACCTTCTGATCAGCGTAGGCGCGCGCCCCGACGGCGCCTTCGACCCGGACCATGTTGGACGGCTGTCCGAAGTGGGCGATTGGCTGGGCCGTTACGGTCACACAATCTACGGCACCCGAGGCGGCCCCTGGAAGCCGGCCAATTGGGGCGGCAGCACGCACACGGCCACCGCAATCTACCTCCACGTGACCGACTGGCCCCGCGATGCACTCGACCTCCCGGACCTCGGGAAGACCGTGAAGCAGGTCCGATTGCTGACCGGAGACGGACAGCCCTCGTGGTCACAACAAGAAGGCCGACTGCGAATCACCGTCCCCGCCGGCTCTCGCGATCCCATTGACACGATCGTCGAAGTAAAGATCGAAGAGCCGGAATGAATCGGCCCACGACCCCTACGCTCACCAGGCTTGAATTAATTCTAGGCCGGTCCATAAGGGCCGGTACCCCGCTAACCTCTAACCAAGTTCCTAGGGCGAACGATCGTTGCACCGGTCGTTCGTAGGCACGGGGTGGGGCATAAACAATCGCCCCGCGGCCGGTCCTTGCCGACCTCACCGCCCCGGCGTCTCGCCCTTCGGCATCGCCCCCAGAATCATCCGCTCGGCCTGCCGCGCTTGCGGATCATCGGGGTCGAGCTCCAGGGCCTTGCGTATCCTGCTCCGAGCTTCCTCAAACCGTTCCTGCGCTGCAAGAACCAGCGCCAAGTTGCGGTGAGACGTCGCGTAGTTTGGATCAGTACGGAGGGCTCTTTCGAACAGCTCTTGCGCCTCATGAATCTTACCTGTCTGCGCCAGCAAGAAACCGAGATTATTCAGGGCGCCGAGCTGGTCGGGGTTGATCGAGAGAGCCTTCTCCCATGATTCTTGCGCCGTCCCCGTGCGGCCCTCGCCGTGGTAGATAAGGCCTAGTTCGTTGTGCCCGTCGGCGAGGCCGGGGTCCAGCTCGATGGCTCTTTCCAAAGCGCCCTTCTGTTCGTCGCGATCACCCAGCTCGGCCAGCGCCAAGGACAGGTTGTAGTAGTTTTCGGCTTTATCGGGCGCCAGGTCGATGGCTTCTCTATAAAGCCGGGCGGCCTCTTCCGCGTTCCCGGCCCGCAGGGCGTCGCTGCCGCGGTTGCCTGTCATCATCGCTTCGTGCTCGCGCTGCGTTTTCGTCTTGCGGCGCTGGAATTCCGCGAGTTCCTCCGCGGCCGCATCATCCTCTTTTAGGCGGCGCAGGACTGAGCCAAGCTGAAAGCGGATGTCGGTCGATTCCGGGTTCAGCTCTTTGGCCTTCTCCAAGTGCTCCCGAGCCGGCTCGAGCCTTCCGAGACGAGAGAGGACAAATCCCAGGTTGTAATGTGCGTCCGCGTATTCCGGGTCGAGTTCGAGCGCGCGGCTTAGCTCCTGCTCCGCTTCTTCAAAACGGCCCAATTGCCGCAGCGCCACGCCTCGCAGGTGACGAGCGTCGAACTCCTCAAAAGGCACGGGCCTTTTCGCTATGTAGGCATCCGCCGCCGCCAAGGCGTCGTCGTAGTCGTGCAACCGCATTCGGACTTTACCGAGCGACAACCGAGCATCGTCGTTCTCGGGATCGAGCCGAATCACTTCCTCGTACCCGGCCGCGGCCGGCTCGTAGTTTTCGTTGCGGGCATACGCTGTGGCCAGATTCATGTGGGCCTCGGCGGATTGCGGAAACCTCGAAACTGTCTTTTGGAGCAAGCCGATCGCTTTGTCCGAAAGCCCTGCTTCGGTGTAGGCGACCCCGAGCATCAGTTGGTGTTCGGGCTCCAAGGGCTCCAGGTCGGACGCCTTGCTCAAAGGAGGAATCGCGGCCGCGTGTTTCCCTTGGTCCATCAAAGCACGGCCCAAGTTGTGCAACGCGTGCAGGGATTGAGGCTCCGCTTCCAACGCCGCCTCGAATTGCTTGGCCGCCTCGGCAGCGCGACCAAGGTCGAGCAGCACGGAGCCCAACGCAAGCCGAGCGCGATTGAGCGCGGGCCGCAACTCGATGGCTCGCTGTAGATGTCTTGCCGCTTCTTCGGTGGAGCCGCTCTCGGTCAGCGCCAAGCCCAGGTTGAAGTTCGCCTCGGGCGAGTCCGGACCAAGCTTCACCGCTTCCCGAAACGCCGCCAGGGCGCAAGACATTCGCCCCCGCTGCGCGAA
Organism: Bryobacterales bacterium; assembly: GCA_965238125.1. Lineage (GTDB taxonomy): Bacteria > Acidobacteriota > Terriglobia > Bryobacterales > UBA6623 > UBA6623. Next base: position 5,235,100 of record OZ250179.1, read on the forward strand.
CATTCCGCCCACCGCACCCCACTTTTCGACCGATGGATTGCTCGATATGTCCTGCCTAATGTGCTCCGGCAGCCTGCAAGGCTCGGGGAGTTGCGCGAATAGATCAGCGTTCCAGCAGAAAAAACCGACGACCCCAAGTACCGCTCGGCGGAGTCTTGCCGTGCCGCGGGCGCCCCACATGGACATGTCCCGTAGTGTACACCGGCCAGGTTCCTCCTCTAATGTCGATAGAGACGCGGAACCGAGGCCGTGGGGAGCGGGGAAATGTGAATGCAGGCCCGCGCCGATGATCGCGGCGGCGGCCCGCCGTGCGCCGGCGGGTCCCCTAGTCCACGTAGAGAAATTCGTTTAGGTTGAAAACCATCAGGGCGAATCGGGTGAGTTCCGAGTCCGGGGCCGATGACTCCGTAAACATGTCGAGAGCCCGGCGCCGCTCCTCGTCTGAAGGCGGGCGCGCGAAGGCGAGGTTCCACGCTCCATCTACCCACGCTTCGGGGTCGTCGCCGAAGTCTTCTCTGAGCCGTGACGCAAGAGCCCCGGCCTTCTCGATCATGAAATTGCTGTTGAGCAGGGTGAGAGCTTGCGGCGCGACCGTCGTTGTATCCCGGCGGCCACAGCTCGTCGATGAATCGGGAGCGTCGAACGTCGTGAACATCGGGTAGGGAAACTGACGCTTCACAAAGACGTACACGCTGCGGCGGTTGTGGTCGGCGGGATCCATCGACTCGGGCCAATCGTCAACGTCCCACATCCCGAGCCGCTCCTCTTCGGTCAGGGGCGGCAGCACTGGGCGACCCCCCGCTTTCCAATTGATCGTTCCCGAAACGGCCAGCACCGAATCGCGAAGCGTCTCGGCTTCGAGCCTTCGTCGATTCATGCGCCAAAGGTATTGGTTCTCGGAGTCAATTTCGGCGTTGGCGTCGTTGTACGCGGTGGACATCTGATACGCGCTCGAGAGCAGGATTTGCTTGTGAAGTTTCTTAATACTCCAACCCTGTTGTACGAAGTCCGTCGCCAACCAATCGAGGAGCTTCGGGTGGGTTGGCGGTTGTCCCTGGCGTCCGAAGTTATTCGGCGTTGTGACCAGGCCGCGGCTGAAATGCCCTTGCCAGATTCGATTGACGATGACGCGGGCGGTCAGCGGGTGATCGGGGCCCGCCAGCCATTCCGCAAGCTTCCTGCGGCGCTCGGGGACGAACGAACGGTCATCGGGTTCGTCGTGAGCGAACTCCTCACCGTTGCTCAATACGGCCGGCACGCCCGGCGTCACTTTCTCGCCCTTTGAGCGCCAATCGCCGCGGGAGGTCATGTGCACCGGGTAGATGACATCGGAATGACCGAGCACGGTCGCGCTCTGCAACTCGAAGGCAACCCCGGAGGCCGCCTTGCCCAGGTCGGTGATCAGCGTCGCCCGGCGGTCGCGTTCCTGGGAGGTATAGGGAAGCGCTCGCTTGTAACCGGCGGCGTTTTCCCGCAGCCCCGCCTCGGTAATCGCGCGCTCGATCGGAATGACCTCGAGTTCTTGGTCCTTAGTTCGCTTCACTTTGGGAATGCGGAAGACCTCGACCAGATCGGGCGGGAACTTGGCGGCAATCTCATCGATGACGCGCCGCCGAACCGCGCTATCCAGACGTTTGATGGCGGCTTGGTACTCGAAGACTTTGATCTGTCGCGGGTAGGCCGAGTAGTAGCCGAACTCACTCATCTTGTTGACGACGGGCAGTTGCCGAATTTCGCTGCCCGCGAAGACGGCCATCATGCGGTGGTAGTCCTTTTGACTGATCGGGTCGAACTTGTGGTCGTGGCAGCGCGCGCAACCAATGGTCAGGCCGAGGAAAGCTTCGCCGGTGGTGTCGATGGCGTCAACCATCCACTCGTACCGCAGCCGGTTCCCGTCGAGGGCGGCCTCGTGATAGACGGTCCCGACGGTGTAGAGGCCGGTGCCGATGCGGGCTTCGAGGTGGCGTTGCTTCTGTTCGGGAATTTCGTACCCGCCTCGCAGTTCGATGTCGTCGGGCCAGATCTCGTCTCCGGCGATTTGCTCCTTGAGAAAGCGGTCGAACGGCTTGTCGTCGTTGAAGGACTTGATCACGTAGTCGCGATAACGCCAGGCGTTGGGGAAAAAGATGTCGGTTTCGAATCCACCGGTATCGGCATAGCGGACCACGTCGAGCCAGTGACGCCCCCAGCGCTCTCCGTAGCGAGGTGATTCGAGAAGCCGGTCGACCAGCTTTTCGTCGGCTTTCGGGGATTCATCGTTGACGAAGGCCCTCACCTCGTCCGGGGTTGGCGGAACGCCGTGGAGGTCGAAATAGAGGCGCCGAGCCAGGGTTGTCTTGTCGGCCTGAGCGGCAGGCGTCAGGCCCTTCTCCTCGATCCGCGCCAGGATAAAAGAGTCGATGGCGTTTCGCACCCACGCCTCGTTGTTCACCGCGGGCGGTTCCGGCTGTTTGGGCGTCTCAAAAGCCCACCAGTCCGACTCGGAAGCGACCTGGACGGTGTCGTCCCAGCGGGCCCCCTCGTTGATCCAGGTGCCGAGCAGTTCTCGGTCGCTCTCGGAAAGCGGGTCCTTGCCCATCGGCATCTTTAAGTCGCCCGCGTGAAGGACGGCTTGATACAGCAAACTCTCTTTGGCGTTGCCGGGGACGACGGAGGGGCCGCGCTTGCCGCCCTTCAACAGCGCGTCGCGAGAGCGCAAATCGAGCCCCGACATTTGCACGTCGCCGTGGCAAGACAGACAATTCTTCTCGAGAATTTTTTGCGCCGCGGCCTCGACCGAATCACGTGCTTGGGCGGATAAACGGCCAGCCGAAAAGGCCGTCACAACAAGAATCCAAACCGTGGCGAGCGAACCGAGCCGCATCAAACTTCCTCCCCGCACGGACAAAACCACACGTCGGCTATCCATTCACCAGCCGTAACGCCAGATTGTTTTCCCCGCCGATGTCGGTCAGGCGGAAGTCGCGCCCTTGGAAGTGGTAGGTGAGTTGTTCATGGTCGAGGCCCAGCAGGGTGAGAATCGTCGCGTGCAAATCATGGACGTGGACCTTGTCCTCGACGGCCTGCAAACCGATCTCGTCGGTGGCGCCGATGATCTTGCCGCCTTGGATGCCTCCGCCTGCCATCCATACGCTGAAACCGTAGGGGTTGTGGTCGCGGCCGGCGCTGTTAGGGGCCCCACCTTCCCCGCCGTCCGTGAAGGGCGTGCGGCCGAAGTCGCCGCCCCAGATGATCAACGTTTCATCGAACAGGCCGCGGCCCTTGAGGTCGCTAAGCAGCCCGGCGATGGGCTTGTCGACTTGCGCCGCCAGCGTCGTGTGGTTGTGGTCCAACTGGTTGTGGCCGTCCCAACCGGGGCTCCCTCCCTGCTTGCCGCAGCCCGAGTAGACTTGGATAAACCGCACCCCCCGCTCGACCATACGCCTGGCCAGCAAGCACTCCTTGCCGAATTCCTCGGTAACGGGGTTGTCGAGGCCGTACAGCTTCTTTGTCGCCTCGCTTTCATTAGAAACATCGGCCAAATCGGGAACCGATGTCTGCATCTTGAAGGCCAGTTCATACGACGACATGCGAGCCGAGAGCTGCGAGTCCTCTTGTCGCGACTCCAAATGTTGCCGGTTGAACCAGTTCAGTTTGTCGAGCATGCTCCGTTGCTCAGCGGCGCTGAACTGGGTCGGCCGATTGACGTTGAGAATCGGCGGCCCATAGCTTCTCAAGACCGTGCCCTGATACATCGCCGGCAAGAAGCCCGAGCCATATGCGGGCGACCCGGATTTGATGCCGCCGTCGAGCATGACCATGTAGGCCGGCAGGTTTTCGCTTTCGCTGCCCAGCCCGTAGACCACCCAGGCGCCGAGGCTCGGTCGCCCGACCTGCGGCCAGCCGGTGTTCAACCAGTTTTGGCCGGTGATGTGGGTAAACCCGTCGTGATGGCACGAACGAACGACAGCCATGTCGTCGGCGTGTTGCGCCGTGTGCTCGAACAGGTCGGAAATCTCTATGCCCGACTGCCCCCGCTTTTTGAATGTACGCCGCGTGCCGAGCAAGGGCTGCTTTTCCGTCTTCGAGAACTGGAAGTCAAGCTTGGCGAAGCTCGGCGGGACGAATTGGCCGTCCAGTTCATTGAGCAGCGGCTTCGGATCGAACGTATCGAGATGACTCGGCCCGCCGTGCATGAACAGGAAAATGACGTTTTTGGCCTTGGCGGGAAAATCTTGCGGCTTGGGAGCAAAAGGATTCGTGGAGTCGGGCCCCGTGGACGCCGCAGAGGCCGCATCCCGGTTCAACAAATAGCCGGCGGCCAGCGAACCGAAGCCCAGGCCGCTTTTTTCCAGAAAATCCCGTCGGGATGTGACTCTCGTCTCATTGCCACAGAATTGAGGCTGACCACTGAATTTCCGCATGCCCTTGAACTCCCGGCGTCCGTTTACTGAACGCGCAAACCGTTACTGCCTAGTATACCCGGGTCCTGACCGCGGGAGCGTCTTCCGCGTACTCACGCGTCCCCGTACAGCTTGGGGTACGAATCTTGCTTGGTTCCTCGCCGAGTAGCTGACAGAGGCTTATTCGGCAAGTGCTCTCGAAGAGACCCGAGGGACTTGTTTCAACTCGCCGTCACTATCGTTTTCAACCAGATTGCCGTAAGTTCACGAATGTGCCGCCCCGCTTTAGACCGGGCCGTTCGCGAACGTACGCAGGACCCGTACCTTTCCGCTCAAGTCATACCAACCTGGAACGCCCGCGTGACCTCGTCCCGGCTTGACAGCACCGGCGTGGAGAAATTGCCACTCAGAAATTTGTTTCCCACCAGCAAACACCCTTCATCGACCGGTGAGCAGGCGGTTAGAATGTGGGATGGCTCGGTCGAATATGGGCCCTGCAGTGCTACCATCGCATTACCGCCGGGAAGGTGTTATCAACAGTAATCCCGCAGCGGTACAATGTCCCCATCTTGATCGGCCAAACTATCTCGCACTACAAGATCACCGAAAGGCTCGGTGAAAGGGCGGGGAGAGAGTTCTTCGTGTTGTGGGCAATGTGGATCAGAATCTTGTTCCGCTGCGACTGCTTGCTCGCGGGACGGGCTCTGAACCGGCCGGTCAATCGGAAGACACTCCAATCTCCCAAGGGATCGAAAAACTCGTTACGCGTTACGCCGAGATCGGAGATTTCAGCGGCGTCGTCTTGTGGCGCGGGGAGACAACGTGATGTTTGCCGGTGCTTTTGGGGAACCAAGTCGCGAGTCGGGCGCGCCGAACTCGATGGAAACGGCGTCGTAGAGTGCGAGGAGATTCGGGGCGGCTACAACCTTGGCCTGCTGCAGTCGGTTCGGTTAGGAGAGTCCATCGACAGCGAAACCGTTACTGATCTCGATTGTGGTCCGTCGGGTACCAGGGTAAAATCAAGTGAGACGCGAAGGTCAATCGGACTTCGCCTGGGAGGCACACACGCCTAGAGAGATTGCCATGAGGTTGCGAGTCCTCCGCGATCACTGCTATCTCGCCCTCGCTCTCCTTTTCGCTTTGGCACACACGGTGCCGGTTCACGCCGAGGAGGACTCTGTCCTTGCGGAGAAGGCTTGGCGGGTCCTCGAAAAGAATTGCCTAGTGTGTCATGGTGCTCAGGCTGAAAACACCACGGGACTGGACCTGCACAGCCGCGAAGCGATCCTGAAGGGCGGCAAGAGGGGGCCGGCCGCCGTCGCCGGCAAAGCGGACGAGAGTCACTTGATCAAGGCCGCCTCCCACGAAGACCTGCAGATGCCACCAGGAAGCAAGCAGCCACTTCCGGCCGAGGATTTGCAGGCACTGAAGGACTGGATCAACGCGGGACTGCCGGCGCTCGCCAGAGCGGACATCAAAACCGTGCAGGTCCACTGGGCTTTCCAGCCCGTAAAGAAGCTCGATCCACCCTCGTACCCCACCGGCTGGTCTTCAAACGAGATCGATCGCTTCATCCAGGCGAAGCTCGTAGAAAAAGGCATCGAGCCCGTGGGTGCCGCTGGCAGACGGGCGCTCATCCGGCGTGCCTACTTCGATCTGACCGGGCTGCCGCCCTCGCCTGAGGAGATCGCCGCCTTTGTCGCCGACGACTCACAGGACGCGTTTGCCACCATCGTCGACAAGCTGCTGGGCTCGCCACGATACGGCGAGCGCTGGGGCCGCCACTGGATGGATGTGGTCCACTACTCAGACACCGCCGGCGACAACGCCGACTACCCGATCCCGGAAGTCTATCGATACCGAGACTACATCATTGGCTCATTCAACGCGGACAAGCCCTACGACGAGTTCGTTCGGGAGCAGTTGGCCGGGGACATTCTGGCCAAGCAGGGCCCCTCATCGAAGTGGGGAGAGCGGGTGGCCGCCACGGGCTTTCTAGCGCTGTTCCGGCGCTACGGGATCTCGCCGAAAGAGATGTGGTTTCTGACGATGGAGGACGCCATCGATACGGTCGGGCGCGCGTTGATGGGCTTGACGCTGCGTTGCGCCCGCTGCCATGACCACAAGTTCGACCCCACGACAACACAGGACTACTATGCGCTCTACGGGATCTTCGACAGTACCGAGTACTCCTACACGGGCTCGGAGCGGCTTAGGGCCTTCAACCGCCGGAACTTCGTGCCGTTCGAGCCGCCGGAGGTGTCCGGCGCCAGGCTGGCCAACTACTACAAAACCATCCTCGATATGAAGGAGGAGGCGGACCTCCTCAAGCAGCGGCTGGACGAAGGGGACAGGGAAGCCCTCGAACAAATCGCCAAGATTGATGCCAAGTTGGCGAGAGGAGAGCGGCTGGCCTTGCAGGCCGCAGCCGAGGGCTTGAAGGTTGAGAAGGGGCGTTCAGAGGAGATTGTGAAGCTTCTCGCCGAGCGCGAAGAAATCCTCAACGCGCGAAAGGACAAGGTCGCCTACGACCCCGTGGGCAGCAAGCAGGAAACGGCCGCGGAGCACATCGCCAGAATTGCCGAACTGCGAAAGCGAGCCAAAGCACTGCAACTTCGCGGGTATCCCGAGAGCCTTCCGATGGTTTATGGGGCCCGGGAAGGAAAGATAGTCAACACCCGCCTCCACATTCAGGGAGATCCGTTCAATCAGGGAAAAGTCATCCCGCGCAACGTCCCGGCGTTCCTGACCGGGGGCAAAGGCATCGAGATTCCCGAAGACAGCAGCGGGCGGCTGGAGCTGGCGAAGTGGCTGACGAGTCCGGATCATCCGCTGACCGCGAGAGTGATGGTAAACCGGATCTGGCACTATCACTTCGGCAGAGGGATCGTCACGACACCCTCGAACTTCGGGCTGCGCGGGGAGCCGCCGACACACCCTGGGCTGCTGGACTGGCTGGCGAGCCGGTTCGTCGAGAACGGCTGGTCCGTCAAGGCCATGCACCGGCTGATCATGCTGTCGAACACCTATCAGATCTCGAGCGTTCCCAGCAGCGAGGGGGCCGCGAAAGATCCCAGCAATCGGTACTACGGGCGTTTTGACCGGCGCCGCTTGGACGCTGAGCAGATTCGCGATTCGATGTTGTTGCTTGGGCGGAATCTGGACCTCGAAAGGCCAGGGGAGCACCCCTTCCCTCCGCTCGAGCAATGGGGCTATTCACAACACGTCCCATTCAAAGCGGTGTATGAGTCGAACCACCGCAGCGTCTATCTGATGCAACAGCGGCTGATTAAGCATCCCTACTACGCCACTTTCGACGGACCGGACACGAACTCCTCGACAGGGAAACGGGGCGTCTCGACCGTCTCGTTGCAGGCGCTGTTCATGATGAATAGCGACTTCGTCCACGAACAAGCGAAGGGGTTCGCGCGGCAGTTGGTCTCCACCGCGGCGGACCCGAAAAGCCGTGTTGAGTTGGCTCAGGAGATGGCCTGGGGGAGCAAGCCATCGAAGGAGGAAGCCGAGAAGGCGGTCGAGTATGTCCGGAGCGTCGAGGACGAGTCTCAAAGTGCGGGTTCGGTGCCGGCCGAAGCTGAGTTGGATGCTTGGTCGAGCTATGTCCGCGTATTGTTGACAGCCAATCGGTTTTTCTACATCGACTGAACGGGGGCACGCAAATGCAGGATTGCTGCGATCGGAGAACATTCCTGGGGCACTCGCTAAAAGCCCTCACCGCGGCCTACGGCCTGCGCCCGCTACTCTCGGTCGCCGCATCACTGAACGCTGGCGGCCCGTTGGCTCCAAAGCCTGGCCATCACCCGGCCAAGGCGAATCGGCTGCTTTGGATCCACTTGACCGGCGGGATGTCGCAGGTCGATACGTTCGATGCCAAGCCCAAGCTGCGCGAGATGCACGGACAAGAGATGGAGGTGCCGTCGTCCTATCCGCTCAGCAAGGAGATCGTGACCAGGCCGGCGCTGGGTTCGCCGTGGGAGTTCAAGCGTTGCGGCGAGTCGGGCTTGATGATCAGCGATCTGTTCCCGCTGTTCCGGGAACGCGCGGACGACCTGTGCGTGATTCGCACGATGCACACGGACTTGGTCGAGCACTTCCAGGCGACGATGGCTATGAAGACGGGCTCGCCGACGCTGCCGCTGCCCAGCTTAGGGTCGTGGCTCAGCTACGGGCTGGGCACGGTGGATCAGAATCTGCCGCCCTACGTTGTATTGTGCGCGGTTCCGCCTTACGGGGGCTCGCAGGGGTGGGACAGCAGCTTCTTGCCGCCGTTCCACCAGGGTACGCGCATCACACCCGGGGACGATCCTGTGCCTCACCTCAAGCCTCAGTCACTGCCCGCGCGGGTAGCGGAGCTCGAAGCGCGGATGCTGCGCGATGTGAATCAGCTTCACGCCGACCTCCATCCCGAGGATTTGAATCTGCGGGCGCGGATGCGCAGCTTCGACACGGCACGGGGCATGATGCAGGTGGCGCCTGAGGTCTTCGACATCTCGCGCGAGGACCCCAAGATCCTCGACCTGTACGGGGCCGAGCCGGGCGATAGGAAGTCCCTCGGTTATCAGTGCCTGGTGGCGCGGCGGTTGCTGGAGAAAGGGGTGCGCGTGGTGGAGATCGTCGAAGACGGCGCGGACGGAAACAAGAACTGGGACGCCCACGTCAACCTCAAGGACCGCCACGAGACCAGCTCGCGCAAGGCGGACCAGGCCATGGCCGCCGCGTTGACCGACCTGAGACAGCGCGGGCTACTGACCGACACCCTTGTGGCAATCACCTCGGAGTTCGGCCGTACCCCGTGGACCAATAGTGGAGGCGAGATCAACGAAGAGTCCGGCCGTCACCACTGGGGCCACGCGTTCACGTCGCTGCTGGCCGGCGGTGGCGTGAAGGGTGGCATGACCCACGGCGAGACGAACGAGTTTGGCTCGGAGATCGTTGAGAAAGGCGTCCACGTGCACGACTACCACGCCACCATCCTGTACCTGATGGGGATCGACCACGAGCGTCTGACGTATCGATATGGTGGGAGGGACTTCCGGCTCACCGACGTGCATGGCAGAGTGCTACGGGACATTCTGGCTTGACAGTAGGGACTGCAGCCCTGTAGACCCGTAGGGTCGAGGCGAGCAAGGATACGGTCCAATCAAGGAGTTAAGCCGCCCCGCCAGATCCGCGGCTGTTGCTCCGGCCCCGATCTGGCACAATTGATCTGCGCATGAAGCTCACGCGCCGTACGTTACTGCTCTCCCCTCTCTCCGCCTCGCTGGTGCGAGCCGAGGATCAGCTCTCGGCCCTCATCATCGACGGCGTGAACAACCATGACTGGCAAGCCGGCACGAGGATGATACGGGGAACGCTGAAGGCGAGCGGGCGTTTCACCGTGGACGTTTCGACGACGCCACCGCGCGAGGCGCCATCGTCGGCCTGGAATTCGTGGCGGCCGAACTTCTCCGCCTACGACGTCGTGGTGAGCAACTTCAACGGTGGCCACCTGGCCGACAGCATCCACTGGCCCAAGCCCGTCGAAGAGGCGCTGATGAGGTACATCCGCGCCGGGGGTGGGTTTGTCAGCTTCCATGCCGCCAACAATGCGTTTCTCAACTGGCCCGACTACAACGAGATGATCGGTCTGCTGTGGCGGGACATCTCCTTCGGGCCGGGACTGATCCTCGATGAGCAGGAACGCGTGGTGGTGGTGCCTGCGGGCGAGGGGCTCCCGCCGGGGCACGGGCCGCGCCACGACTTCGTCATGAGGATGGTCGACCCGCAGCACCCGATCACCGACGGGTTGCCCAAAGAGTGGATGCATCCGGCTGAGCAGTTGACCCACGGCCAGCACGGCCCGGCGAACCCGAAACACGGCGCACTCGAGAATGAGTTGCGCATCCTCACCTGCTCGTTATCGAAGGACTCTCATCGGCGCGAGCCACTTGATTGGGTCCGAAGCTGGGGGAAGGGCCGCATCTACGTCACTATGTTAGGCCACACCTGGCTCAACGAGGGCAACCCAAACCTGCACTGCGTCGGGTTCCAGACGTTGTTGGCGCGCGGCACAGAGTGGACCGCCACAGGCAAGGTGACCATCCCCGCTCCGGCGGATTTTCCCAACGCCGACGCGCCGCTCTTCCGTGACCTGACCAAGCCATGATCCCCGGCTCCCACCCGATGCGTACGCGGAGCCCCTACATCCGTGGCCGTAGAATAACTTTCGCGGCTCTTTGAGTTTTCCGGTTCAGGGCACCGCCGCAGGATTGCTGTTAATAACAATCGATGTCACAAACAGACAAATTTTTTCGTCCAGGACGCTGCGTCCGCTCGGTTTCCGGGTCCGTCAAGGGCGGTGAAGACGCTTATCTGCCGGATTGTTCATGCGAACCGGATTTCGCGACAGTAATCCTCAGACGAGCGCTATCTAGTTCGTTTCGGGGGACTTAGTCCTGCTCGCGGTCGCGGAATTCTTCGAACCAGTTCTGCACCACGCGGATTGACGGGGTATCGCTTCCTCGCTCTCCGCTTCATCCACAAGCACGAAGCGGCCGTCGGCGGAGACGTCGTAGGACACTGGAACGAAGCCGCCCGGCGGAAAAAGGTGGGTATCTGAAAACAGGGGCGTGGCCGCGACCGGCGCGAAGGCCGGAGACGTCGTCACCTCAACGGCCATCAGCGTGTCCCCCTCGACGTAGAACAGCTCTTTGCCGTCGTGGCTCCAGCGCGGCTGACAGCCCCCGCTCGCCGAGACCTGCCACTGCCCATCGCCGGAGGGAAACGGCCGCACGTAAACCTGATGCTTACCTGAGTTGTCCGAGCAGTAAGCGATAAAACGCCCGCCGGGCGAAAGACGCGGCGCTTGCTCGGCGAAGGGCGTTTCAAGGAACGGCACGGATTCAAACTCGTCCTCGTCGTCTTTGCGCTTCAGATACCAAATGTCGGAACTGCTATCTGCTCCGACCGCGAGAACTGTTCCAGCCGTGGAGACCGTGTAGACCAGGTAGTTCCCGTCGCGAGACCAGCCGTAGGCGACCTCATGCGCCTCGGTGGTGGCGACCAACACCCGCGCCTCGCCGGTACCGTTCGCCGCCCGGCGGAAGATGTCGAAGTTTCCCTCGCGTAGCGAGGAAAACGTGATCTCTCGCCCCGAAGACGACCATTGCGGCAAGACATCGAGCGCCGCATCAAAGGTCAACCGCCGCTTCATCGGCCGCTCGACCTCATGCACCCAGACGTCGAAGTTGCCGCTTTCCGTTGCCCCCACCGCCACGCGGCGGCCGTCGGGAGAGATCACCGGGAAGCCAATGTACCGCTACGGCTGTCCGATCTCGCCGAGCTTCTCTCCGTCCCGGCCGCGCCAAACCAGTTGTTGCAGCGTCCCGGCCCCCTCGAGGAAAACCAGCGTTCCGTCTTCCGAGACGCTGGGATGGATGGCGTCCTCGGCGATCGGGAACGCCTCACCGCTCGGCTGCAGAGTCTCCAGCGAGAACGGCAAGGCCCAAAGACTCCCCTGCAGGCTGCTTCTTATCTTCGTAAACACAAGGTGTCCACTCGGCGAATAGCCGGCCCACACGCCGTCTTGGGCCAACAGTTGCGACTCGCCGGTTTCGAGGTTCTTGAGGACGATGTCTGTAGCGAACCCCTCCCCGACACTCAAAACCAAGCTTCGAGCACGAGCCTGGAGCGGCAGGAACCGAGGTTGAAGATTGAGGTTCCCTTTCTCGGTCTCCTCCCGCTCGAACAGCAGCTTGGGCGGCCCTCCCCGAGCGGGGACTTCATGGATTCGCAGGTCTGAGGCGAAGGCGACTGTCTGCCCATCGGGACTCCACGAGCCGCCCTGATAGCTGCCGGGCAATTGACAGAGCGTGACCGGCAGTCCCCCATCGATCGAGATCTTCTTGAGCTCATCCTGTACGACGAAGCCGAGAAACCGGCTGTCGGGCGACCAGAAAGGATCCCGGCTCACGCCTTCGGTCCCGGCCAGTCGGCGTGGTTCTTCGCGATCGATGTCCCGCACCCAGAGCGCCGGCTCGCCCGGCCCGGCCAAATAGGCGATGTGCCGGCCGTTGGGAGACACGGCTTCGTTTAGGCCGATTGTCATCAACAGGGCCTCGGGAGCAAAGGACCACTTACTGACCAGGAGCTCGGGCGACCGAGTTTGCCTGAGGAAGAGCGAGGCAAAGAGTGCGATCGCAAGGCAGGCCGCCACCGCCCAGGAGAGTCGTTCACGGGTTGCGGTGGGGGCGCCTTGCTGGGCCTTGGGGACGGTGGCGAGTTCGGCTACGTTTGGGCCTTGTTGCGCTGGGGCTGGTTGTGTTGGACCGGCAGGAGTGCCGGTCGCTACGGGAGCACCTGTGCGCAGGATCGTCGATTTACCCGACTTCAGCTTCTCGCTGAGCGTTTCCAAGTCCACAACCATGTCGGCAGTACTTTGGTAGCGCCTGTCGGCTTCCTTGGCGAGACACTTGTTCACCAAAAGTTCCAACTCCATCGGGACGCCCGTCCGCAGCGCTGTCATCGGCTCCGGCTCTTCGTTGGTGATCGAATACATCACGGCTTTGTCGTAGTGGCCCTTGAACGGCCGCTGCCCGGTGACCATCTCGTAAATGACAACACCCAGTGACCAGACATCCGTACGGTGGTCCAGCTCCATCCCGTAGGTCTGCTCGGGGGACATGTAGGTAACCGTGCCCATGGTCTCGTCCAAACGGGTGAGCTTCGAGCGGTCGGTTAGCAGCGCCAGCCCGAAGTCCATGATGGTGACGTGGCCGTCTTCGCCGATCATCAGGTTCGCAGGCTTGATATCCCGGTGCACAATCTTCTTGCCATGTGCGGCTTGTAGGCCCTTGGCCGTCTGGATGGCGATGTCGAGAGCGTCCTTCAGCTTCAGCGGCCCGGCCTCGATCTTCTTCTCCAGCGGCTCGCCTTCGAGGAAGGCCATGGCAATGTAGGTGCGGCCATTGGCCTCCGCGATTTCATGGACGGTGCAGACGTTAGGATGATTTAGGGCAGCGGCGGCCTTGGCCTCACGCTCGAATCGCTTGCGGATCTCGGTGTCCTCGACCAGATGCGCGGCGAGGAACTTGAGGGCAACGGGGCGATCCAGCGACGTGTCTTCGGCCTTGTAGACGACACCCATGCCGCCCCGGCCGAGTTCGGCGGTGACCTTGTAGTGAGAGATCGTTTGGCCGACCATGACAGCCCGATTTTACCGTGATTCAGATAACTGCTGATAACAATCGATGTCATGAACTATTACATTTTTCGTCCCCAGGTGCTTGAGACGGCTTGGGCTGCCGCCGGTCTGACCTCTTGTTGAGGGAACCCTCGCCGCCGATTGTTGAGTCGGAAATCATTTCTCGACAACGATCAACCGCGACACTCCGACTCGAAAGATTCTAGCTTGGGCGGGCGGCATAGGAGGCTGCTTAGCTATGAATCAACCGACTCATCGTCGTACTCGTCGCCGGAGGAAATCTCCCACCTTGCCCGAACTCGAACAGGCCAAGGCCGGCGTCCTCAACAGTCTCGGGTCTCTGCAGTCTCGCCGGTCCTACGGACGTGCGATCGAGGAGTTTATCGTCTGGTACTGTTCCGAGCCGCGACTGGCTCTCAACCGTGCCGTCGTGCTCCGCTTCCGCCTACGACTGGAAAGTCTGCGTCTGGCCGCTGCCACGATCAACGTTCGCATGGCCGCTGTTCGCCGTCTTGCTACCGAAGCCGCCGACAGCGGTTTGCTCAGCCCGGATCTCATCGCGGGTATTCGACGGGTTCGCGGCGTCAAACAGTTGGGTCGCCGTATGGGCAACTGGCTCACTCCCGACGAGGGGCAGCGCCTGCTCAGTGCTGTCAGCGCCGATACTCTCCGCGGCAAGAGGGGACGCCGCTATGCTGGGGTTGCTGCTCGGCTGTGGATTACGACGCTCCGAGCTGGTCGAATTGGACGTGGATCAGATCCAACAGCGGGAGCAGCACTGGGTGATCCTTGACCTGATCGGCAAGGGAGGCCGCGTGCGTACGGTGCCCATGCCGGGTTGGGTCAAGGAGGCGATGGATGAGTGGATCTGTTCTGCGGAGATCACGGAAGGCCGGTTGTTCAGGGCGATCCGCAAGAACGGCGTGATGTGGGGACACGGGCTAACGCAGAACGTGGTCTGGTACGTAGTAAAGCAGTGTGCCCAGCGAGCGGGCATTCAGAAGCTTTCTCCCCATGACCTGAGGCGCACCTGCGCCAGGCTGTGTCATGAAGCGGGCGGAGAGTTGGAGCAGATCCAGTTTCTGCTCGGCCACGCCTCGGTGCTGACAACCGAACGTTACTTCGGCTGCAAACAACAACTGGGCCAGGCTGTGAATGACCGAATCCAGCTAACTGTTGTCCACACTCGTATCACCGATCTGGCAGCAGACACGGACAGGATCAATCAACGATCACAAAACGAAGGCCGAGGGTCCGCCACAGAGGAACCGAAACCCAGGAACGGCGGCCTGGCAGTGAGTGCAGCACGGAGTCACCGTCCGGATTCGTAGAATTGCCGGTCGCGCGGATCTTGAGTGTGTGACGTGCAAAAGAATGATCAGGTGGCCCCCCACAAGGCAGTCCCTTGAACTCTACGGCGCCGGCGAAAAGAACTGGACCGGTGCGCGAGAGGGTTGGATCTCGCTGATGATCAGTGCCGCGGTCTTCTGGATTGCATCGAGTGATGCCGCGAGTGTTCGGCGTCGCCGCCGTGGAGGTGGATGGAGTCGCGGCTAGCGGTGTTCGTTTCGAGGCCGACTGGTTGGGCAGACGACGAAGGCGACGGCTTCGGCCTCTGTTTCCCGCATGCGGTGCGTGGTCTGCCGGCGATACGTCTGATGGAGGAGTTCGTGTGCGAACTCGTGCGCGAGGGTTGCGAACTCCTCTCCAGGCGGCAGTCCCGGGAGGAGCGTGATGTGCGCTCCGCGAGAGCACCCGTGAGCGGGAGCGATGCTCCGTGAGTACGCGTGATGCCCCACTTTGCGATGACCGCCTTCAGGCGCGGTGTGGAGGACGGGGGAGAGCCCTGCACTGGACCGAGTTCTGGGAGCGGACGACCGCTTGTTCGCTTACTGAGTCTCGCATAATATACTGTGAATCGAGACAAAGAGAAGACTGTTTCCAGAAAGCGGTAATCAAGCGCGGTTTGCGGCGCATTCGCCGCAGCGCTTTGCGGGCGCGCTCGTCGAGTTCCCAGTAGTCCTTCGGGCAGACGTTGGGCAACTCGTGCTGCTTCCAGTACGCCCAAATGTATTCCACCGGGTTCAACTCCGGCGCATAGGGCGGCAAGTACTCCGTTGCGATGTGATCCTCGGAGAGCTGGATGAACTCCCGCACCAGGCGGCTGCGGTGCGCCGGCAGCCGGTCCCAGACGATCAGCAGTGGGCCGTCGATGTGGCGCACCAAAGCCTTCAGGAAGTCGATGACCTCCAGCTCGCCGATCGCGCCGGGATAGAGCCGGAAGTAAAAGTTGCGCAACGTCAGCCCGGCCGACACCGACAGCTTGTCCCAGTTGAAGTTGAACTCCAACACCGGTGTCTCGCCGCGCGGCGCCCAGGTGCGGCAACGATGCGGCTTCTGACTCAATCCGCTTTCGTCGATGAAGACGATCGTACGTTCTTCTTTGCGGGCTTTTTTTTAATGGCCGGCCAAGTCTTGCGCTGCCAGCCGCGGATGGCCTCTTCGTTGCGCTCCCGCGCTTTGCCGACGGGCCGTTGCGGGCTCCAACCGAGCGCCCGCAGGATCTTCCAGACATGGCCCTCGTGATAGCGCACGCCGAACTCGTCTCCGATCAGACGAGCGACCCGCGGACAGCTCCACAGCGGCGTCGGGAAGCCGTGCGCCTCGGGGCCTTCCAGCAGCAACGCCTCGAGGCGTTCGAGCTGCGCGGCGTCCAACAGCGGCTTACGGCCGGCGCGGCCGGCCTGGCGCAACCCGGCTTCGCCGTCACGCCGGTATCGTCGCAGCCACTCGCTGACGCTTTGCCGCGCGACCTTCAATCGCCTCGCTGTCTCGGACTGACTACAGCCTTGCTCGACCAACCGGATCGCTTTGAAACGGCGCTTCTCCAGGGCCTCGAAATCCCGCCGTACGCCTTTTGTATTTCCCATACATACAAAGACGTACGTACCCCAAAAAGGTGTCACTTTATTTTGCGAGACTCAATAATGTCGAAGACGTGAACGGTTCTGAACCCGGCGATGTGCTCTTCTTCATCCTCGGTCGACGCCGGCTGTCAGACAATTGGTGCGAGGATGGCGATACCCTTCGCTGGGAGTGACCGACGAGATGACCGACGACACTGTTTCGTCCTAAGCCAAGCGCTGTCGAGAAGGGCGAGACGCAGGGCTTCATGAAGGCGCTCGTCGACGCCGAGACAAAGCGGTTTCTGGGTGCGGCGATCCTCGGCGTTGGCGGAGACGAGGTCGTGCACTCCATCCTGGAAGTGATGTACGCCGATGTTCCGTACACCGTGCTCCAGCGGGCGGTGCACAGTCACCCGACCGTAACGGAGTTGATTCCGACAATGCTGCAGGGTCTCATGCCGTTGGAGTAGTCACGGACCGCTTTACCGCCACCCATGACGAGCCGGAGTCAACCTCTCCTCAGCAGCATCGGCGGAGCCTCTGCCGTTCTCGGCTGTGTGTCTTTCTCGCAGGAACTTTCCTCTATCCGATGTAGATGGACCCAAAACGACCCTGTTGCCGCCTTCGAGGAGTATGCTGCCTGACCGCGGACTCGGGGCAACCGCTCCCTGACGGGTACCACCACGCAGATCTACGACAAGCGGCGGCTCACGTCGTGGTCACTTATTTTCCACTGACCGCTGCTAAAAGGCGGCTCATCAACCGCCACAAGGCGCTTTCGTAACAGCGCTACAGCGCCGCGCGGCTTTGAAAGCCCGCCCGAACATGATTCGCGATCACTCCCAATCCGAGCAACACCGCGAAAAACCGCACCAACGCGCCAAGGAACGGCACACTCGTAAGAACCACCCAGAGCAGCAGGCCGACCAGCAACGCCGCGGCAAATGAGCCGAGCCGGTCGAAAGGCTTTTTCAGCAAGGCTTGGCCGGCAAACGCAGCAACGACCAGCACCGCGAAGTAAAGTCCCGCCAGCCAGCAGAGGAGGCCCAACAACCCGATCGGCAACCCGATGACCGTGACCATGACAAGCACCGCCGCCACTGGAGTCGCGACCAGCGTCAAGAAGCCGATACCCACGTTTCGGAGCAGCGCCAATCCGCTTGCCGGGCGGTTTGCAAATAGCGCCGGCACCAACAGGAAGAGCACAAGCCCCGTCGCGAACCCCGCGCCAAGACGGAAAATTTGCCATCCGTAAAATCCGGGGCTCGCGAACCGGCTCGTGTCAACGCGCCGAGCCCGGACTTGAATGTCACGCCGCCCCCCAATCGTCGCTCCCGGTTCGACCTGAACGTCATCCGCGTCGTCGACATGGGCGGTTAGGTTGCCGTCGACCTCGGCAGGCGCCTGCAGTGACAGACGGGCCGTCCACGCCTCGAGGTTGCGTCCGACTTTCCCCCGAACATCCGTCATTGCGGCAAAAGCGAGCAAGTCCCGACCAACGGAGCCGTCCGCGGAAACCTCCGACCCGAACGCGATGACGTCTCCTTCCACGCTTGCGTCCGGGCGAAGCCGTACTTGCTCAGCAAAACTGTGCAAGCTTTCGCCGACATCGCCGTTCAGCTCGACCTCCTGTGAAAAAGTGAACGCGTTGCCTTCGACTGTCCCCGGCAGGTCGACCTCTCGAGCCGCGGCAATCAAGTCCCCGGTAATGGTGCCGTTGACGGTGATTCTTCTGGCGGCGGCAATAACGTTGCCGGAGACGATTCCGTCAATGGTGACGGTTTCGCCTGCTACGATCAACGTATCGTCAATTCGCTCGTCGCTGCCGATGACGACGCGGGCAGATGCGTCCCCGACGCGAACTTCGACGGCAGGGCTGAGGGCGGGCCAAAGTAACAGGATCATCAGCAGTATTGGCCGGACGAGACGCAGGCTCGGTCGACCCCCAGCGAAACGAGAGACTGTCGAAAACCCGCTGACGGACGCTGCCGAAGAATTACGCAGAACCTGCATGTTGGAGCCTCTTTCCCCAATCGATTCTGTGAGCAATAGTAGTTTACTAAGGTCCACCAGTGCGGAGTCAAGCATCAAGATTCATCGTACGTTGGTCTCAGGACGCCTGAGCGGATCGCACCGACTCTATAATAAAACGCCGCGACCTTCAGCAGCTGAATGCCGAGGGGTGCGCGACATAAATGTGGGAGCTTGTGGGGTTGTCTTTTTTTGTGGCGTTTTTCCTTGCGTATGTATACGCTAGGTAATAAGGAGGTGCCCCGTGCCCCAATCTCTCGCTGCCCTCGAACGACAACGTGCCGCGATTCTCTCCGAGATCCTCCACTTAGGAGACTTTCGCAGCGGCTCGATTACCGCCACCCGCGGCCGCTGCGGCAAACCGAATTGCCGCTGCCACCAACCCGACCAACCGCCCCATGGTCCGCATTTCCGCCTCACCAAAAAAGTGAGCGACAAGACCGTGACTGAGACCTTCTCTTCGCCCGCGGATCGCCGCAAGGCCGAACGCCAGGTGGCCGAGTTTCATCGCTTCCAACAACTCAGCCGGCAATTGCTCGATGTCAACGAAAGCATTTGCCGTCTGCGACCCGCCGCAGACACCCCGAAGCCCCAGGAAAAAAAACGGCCGAAACCATCCGCCACGAAGTCGCCCAAGAAGTGACGCAGCTGCTCGGGGTCATCTTCCGCGGCCAACGCCGCGGCGACCCCCTCGATCTCGAAGCCGTCGAGACGGCGGTTCGCGGCACCATGCATCGCGCCGGGACCACGCTGCTGAGCAAGTTACTGTCGTCCTCCGAGACCGTGCCGTCCCGAATCCCCTGCCCCTGCGGTCAACAAGCTTGCTGCCGCGATACTCGCCCCAAACAACTCACCACCGTGGTGGGCGAGGTGCGTTTCGAGCGCGCCTACTACCTCTGCTCGACATGCCGCCGGGGACAAAGCCCGCGCGACCGCGAACTCGACATCGAAGGCACCGCCTGCTCGCCCGGCGTGCGCCGCATGATGGCGCTGGTGGGCAGCGAAACTTCTTTCGAGCAAGGCCGTGAACAACTCGACGTCTTGGCCGGTCTCGACGTTACCGCCAAGTCCGTCGAACGCCATGCCGAGGCCCTCGGCGCCGACATCGAAGCCCGCGAGCAAGTGGCGATCCAACGCGCCAAGCAACTCGACTTGCCGCACGTCGCCGCCCCCGCCGTGCCCCTGCTCTACATCGAAATGGACGGCACGGGCATTCCCGTCGTGGCCGCCGAGACCGCCGGCCGTGTCGGAAAAACCGCGGGGCGGCCGGCCCGCACCCGCGAGGTCAAACTCGGCTGCGTCTTCACCCAAACCACCACCGACGAACAAGGCCGGCCGCGGCGCGACGAGAACTCGACCAGTTACAGCGCGGCGATCGAGGGAGCCGAGGCGTTCGGCTTGCGGCTGTATACGGAAGCTTGGCGGCGGGGCTGGAGCCGTGCTCGCAAGAAAGTCATTCTCGGCGACGGCGCGCCCTGGATCTGGAACCTGGCACATCAGCACTTCCCCGGCGCCGTCGAGATCGTCGACCTTTACCATGCGCGGCAGCATCTGTGGGAGTTGTCGGCGAAACTGTTCCCGAGCGATGAGCGCCGGCGGAAACGTTGGGCCGCGCGGTTGTTGCACAAGCTCGAACAAGGCAAGATCAAGGCGTTGGTGAAAGTCTTACGCGGGTTCTCCACGCCGAATCAGGAGTCGGCCCATTTGCTCGCCAACGAGGCGGACTACTTCGAGCGCAACGCCGAGCGGATGCGGTATCCCGAGTTTCGCCGCCAGGGATTGTTTGTCGGCTCGGGAGTGGTCGAGGCGGGCTGCAAGAAGGTGATCGGCGCGCGGTTAAAGCGCTCCGGCATGTTCTGGACGGTGCGCGGCGCCAACGCCATCATCGCGTTGCGCTGCTGTCGGCTGAGCGGAAGGTTCGAGGATTACTGGGAGGCCCGTGCCCGCGCCGCTTGATTTCCCACATTTATGTCGCACACCCAATGCCGAGCCTGTCCAGCCTGTCCTTGGACCAACCATGAAGCATCAAGCGCGGGACTTGGTGGAAACGCAATGCTGCATTGTCGGGGCCGGACCCGCGGGGGCGGTCCTTGGGTTTTTGCTGGCTCGCGCCGGCGTTCCTGTCACCGTCGTTGAGTCCCATTCCGATTTTGACCGTGACTTCCGCGGTGATACGATCCACCCCGCCGTGATGGAGATTATGGATCAGTTGGGTCTTGCGGAGGGGCTGTTGAAACTTCGCCACTCGAAGATTCATGCCGCGGTGATCCGAACTCCCGCCGGTGCCGTAACCATGGCGGAGTTCCGGCGCCTGAGAACGCCGTATCCCTTCATCACGATGCTTCCGCAAGTGGATTTCTTGGAGTTCATTACTGCCAAGGCCCGGGCGTATCCGAATTTCCGGTTGTTGATGGGCCGAAGAGTCGAGCAATTGGTTGAAGAGGACGGGGTGATTCGAGGTGTTCGTTACCGTTCCGACGACGGACGGCATCAGATTCGCGCAGCGCTGACGGTGGGTGCTGATGGTCGCGGTTCCCTGGTGCGTCACTTGGCGGGCTTTCGGTCCGTGAAGACATCGCCACCGATGGATGTCCTCTGGTTTCGTCTGCCGCGCTACCCGACCGACGTTGCCACCGAGAGCGTCACGTTTCGGGTCCAGACGGGACGGCTGCTGATCGTATTTGATCGTTCGGATTGCTGGCAGGTGGCCTATGTGTTTGCCAAGGGAACTTATCAACGGCTGCGCGAAGCCGGGTTAGCGGCTCTGCGCACATCGATCGCGGAACTTGCCCCGCAGTTCGAGGACCGGGTCGAAGCTCTCGAAGATTGGAAACAGGTCGCCGTGCTCTCGGTGGAATCCGGCTTCGTCAAGCGCTGGTACCGGCCCGGGCTGCTGCTCATCGGGGACGCCGCCCATATCATGTCGCCGCTGGGGGCCGGTCGCATTCGCCTTTCGGACTTGGCGGCCGTGCAGCGCCGCCGAGGGTGGCCGACTCGTGTGATTCAAGCCTTCCAATCGGTGGCCCAAAAGCGGCTGATTGCAGAGGCGCTCGATTCCACGCGTCCCTTCCAATTGCCCCTGCCTCTGCGCCTGCTGCGGCGAGCGCCGATGCTAAACGCCCTGCTGGCTCGACTGATCGGCTTCGGCCTCTGGCGCGCTCGAGTGAAGTGACCCGAGCTGCCGGTCGCGGAACCCCGCGAACCAGTTTTGGATCACGTGGATTGACGGCTGGGCGGCCTCTCCCACCAGATCGGGTAAGAGAAACCGCTGCCCGTCTGCCGAGACGTCGTATCGGGGAGCTGTGAACCGAAAAACGCGCTAGTTGACCGGGTGACTGACTTGGTAGCGACCGTCGCGAAAACCGCTGAAGAACGATGACAACTCTTGGTGGCTGATGGGTTCCCGAGAGGAGTCCTCTTCCAAGTTTCGCTGCGCGACGTAGGTTCGACCGTCTCCACCATGCACCAATACGTGGTACCAAGGCTGATCTTTCGGCGGCTTGGATTTCGCTACATGCTCATACCATTCCCCTGAGCCGAGAAAAACCGGATCGACATCGACGATGACGCCTCGATAGTCGAACAAACGGTGATGCACGAGTTGCCCGATGGAGAATTTCGCTTGCGCGGCCATTGAAAATGCTCTGCCTCCCGAATGGAAAAGCGGATGCGGCCCATCCGCATATCGTCGACCTCGCCGGCTCGCCCGACCAATCCGACGATTCGCGGGTCGCCGACATCGGGAACCGCGAGGTCGGCCAGGGATTCGTTGACGTTTCGGGTCCACCCTACGGCGTTGTCCGGACCGATCGCCGACGGCGGGTCGGTCGTGTATCTATTTTAGAGAACAATGACGTTTGGAACTAATCTTTCCCGGCCGGTCCGCTGCGGAGCCCGGTGCCTCGATCGAGTGTGGACAGCGTTTGGGCGGGATGCTGAAGTATTACTACCGCCAAGCCGCCTGAGAGGCTCAAGGGAAAGCGAGCTCCTCAACTACCTCGACCTGCAGAAGAGTGTCGAGCCGCGCTCGGTCCGCACGCTGCGTGCGAGGTGGCGGGAGCTGGAAACGGAGCCACGGACCCGGCTAAACGGGCACGAAGGGGGAAACCTCGGATACAGCCAAGCGGGGTTCCTGACGGGCCACCGCGCCAGTTCCCGACCCTACCAAGCCATGTCACTTTCTTCTTGGCGGCTGCCGGCCGCGCCGGCCGCAAGCCGCTATTAGACGCCACGCAGCTCGAACGCCTGGAGATCCTGCTGCTCGAAGGCCCCGAGGCGCACGGCTTCCCGACGCCGTTGTGGAGCTGTCCGCGGGTGGCTCGTCTGATCCGAGACGAGTTCGGCGTGCGCTATCACGAGGGCCATGTCTGGAAGATCCTGCGGGCGCTCGGCTGGAGCCCGCAACGCCCGGTCGGCAAAGCCCGCGAGCGCAACGAAGAGGCCATCCGCGACTGGAAGTGCAAGAGGTGGCCGGCCATTAAAAAAAAGCCCGCAAACAAGACCGCACGATCGTCTTCATCGACGAAAGCGGATGGAGTCAGAAGCCGCATCGTTGCCGCACCTGGGCGCCGCGCGGCGAGACGCCGCTGCTGGAGTTCAACTTCAATTGGCAGAAGCTTTCGGTGTCGGCCGGGTTGACGTTGCGCAACTTTTACTTTCGGCTCTATCCCGGCGCGATTGGCGAGTTGGAGGTCATCGACTTTCTGAAGGCCTTGGTTCGCCACATGGACGGCCCGTTGATGATCGTCTGGGACCGCTTGCCGGCGCATCGCAGTCGGATGGTGCGAGAGTTCATTGAACTCTCGCAAGGCCATATCGTGACGGAGTAATTGCCGGCGTATGCGCCGGAGCTGAATCCGATGGAATACATCTGGGCGTACTGGAAACAGCACGAGTTGCCGAACGTCTGTCCGAAGGACTACTGGGAACTCGACGAACGTGCCCGCAAAACGCTGCGGCGCATGCGCCGCAAACCGCGCTTGATTACCGCTTTCTGGAAACAGTCTTCTCTTTGTCTCGATTGACAGGATATTATGCGAGACTCAATAGGCGATCCTGTGGAGAACTTCCCGGCCACGAACGAGCGCGTGAATCTAGATGGAGAGCGTAACTATCTGATCCTTGAAGCGGAGGGGCGCGGCCACTACGTGGGCTGCAATCTTTCGGTCGACCATATCAATCCCATCCCGAACTTCGGCTGGTTTGGAGAGGGAGATGATTTCTTTTGGATTGATGCGGAGAAGGATCCTTCCATGCGGGGAACCGGAACTGAGGATTATTTCTGCGCAGCATGGGGGCAGCTAACGGCGAACGAGCGCATGCAGTCCTTTTCATGGGGGATTGGTCCTTCCTCGTTTCTTGCGGAATTCCCCGAACCGGTTCTGCACACTGGGATAAATCAGCGATTCCGGCCCAAGCGCTCGACGAAGACTTCGTAGCCTTCAGTGCCGATCATTTTTGGGAACGGAAAAGCAATGAAACCTTCTGCGCCGTTTGAAAGAGCTTGCTGGTAGACCGTCCGCCAGGCTTGGCGGCTCAAGGCGTGGTCTTTGTCGAAGATCACGAACGGCCACACCTGGCGGCCGGTTTCGCGAACGAGATAAGCATTGACTTCACCGATCCAGCCGGCCGGCCGGCCGTTCAGCACGTGATATGACATGGGGTTGAAAACATCCACGACTCTTGCCAGCGCCGGAAAGACCTGCCCGACGACACGGTAGATCGAGTTGTCGTAGTCGCCAGGTTGCCATGGGACCGCCGCAAGAGAGATTAATGTCTCGGGCCGAATGCGGTCGCGCAGTCGCTTCACTTCGGCGCAGAACGAGGTGATCTGCTCGGCGCGCCAGCGATGCCAGCGGTCTTGATGGTTGGCCTTGATCCAGGCCGACGTTTGTGGAACGTCTGAGATCGTAGCGGGAATCGAGATCCCCGTGTCTCTCTGAAACTTCCTGAGACAAACCGAGCAATAGCAGGTGTCGGGGATCCGCGGCTCGGGAACCTCCCAGTGAACCGGGTAGCGAATGAAATCGAGATTGATCACATCATAGTGTCCGCTTTCCAGCATTCCTTCTATCTCGCGGAGTTTCTTGCGCCGCAGCCAGGGTTGATTGGGACAGACTCCGGCATACCAGCGATCTTGGAAGAGCGGCTGCCCGTCGGCCATGATCGGGCGTGACGCGGGGTGCGACCGCCAATGTTCCTCGCCTTGAAACAGAACGACCAACCCGAACGTCTTGATTCCGGCCTGACGAAGGGCTTTAGGGATTGCGCCGTCCTTGAATCGGCCCCCGGCAAGCGTGGCGCCCATTGAACGCAGGTGCGCGGCCTGCTCCTCGGGGCTCTTTCCAACGAGCGGACCGGAGGGAGGGTAGGTCGGATAAAGGCCGGTAACGGGCTGGGCATGTGCGCCTGCGAAAAGGAGCAGGGTGATCGGAACGACGATCAAGAAGGGGAGGTTGGGTTGCTGATTTCTTCGTAGCCGAACTGGTCTGAAGCGAGTCAACATGCTGCTTGCTGAAAGATGCCCGCAGGCACCAGGATTCCGTGCCGCTTTCCCAGATGTTACACAAGCGGAGCGAGTGGGAGTGCGCGACATTGCCGCTACGCTATGGCTGTAGCGGTCACAGCCTTTCTACCGGAATCGACGCAGAACCGTAAATCTTGCCCGCCTTGACGGTGGCGACGGGCCGGAGCTTGCGGTGGCCGACTCGCTTCTGTCCCATCGCGTCGAAGAAATCGAAATCGCCCTCTTCGAGCGCGAAAACGGCGACGTCCGCCTCGGCGCCTTCGCTGAGTGTTCCCAGATCGTTGAGGTGTCCGAAGACTCGGGACGGATTCTTGGTCACGCGCTCGATGGTCTGCTCAAGGGTGAGCCCAAGGTGCAGGAACTTCGAAACCGTTGTGGCCAGGTCGAACACCGGTCCGTTGACGTTGAACTGGTGGACGTCGCTCGAAATCGTTCCCGGCAAGAGGTCCTGGGCCAGCGCCCTTTTCGCCGTTTCGAATGCGAAGCTGCCGGCACCGTGGCCGATATCGAGATGAACCCCGCGAGCGACCGTCTTGTGCACCTCCGGCAACACACGGCCCCGGTCGTCGAGAATGCCGCCCTCGCCGCCGCGAAAGCTGTGCGTGATGACGTCTCCGGGCTTGGTCATGGCAAGGATGTCCTTCAACGGCGACGCCGAACCACCGATGTGAACCATGAGCGGCAACTTGACAGCGTCGGCGGCCTCCCGGGCTAGCGCCAGTGCTTTCAGGTCGTGGTCGCCGGCGATGTTGCGCGTCAGGCGCACCTTGACGCCCAGGATCACGTCGCGGTGGCGTTCGATGGTCTTCGCCGCCAGCTTGGGATTGGCGTAGCGCAGATCTAAAAGCTCGCCCCAGGGATTGTCTTGCGACAGAGTCGACTGCCCGACAACGGAAATGTTGAGCAACGCGAAGACCCGCGTATCCGCGACGTTGATGACGTACTTGCGCAATCCCGGAAATGTGTGGGCGCGCCCGCTGAGCCGGCATCGACTACCGTTGTGACACCTTTCGCAACACAGTTGGGGTCGGCCGGGATCCCCAGCGGCGCGACTCCGTCGTAGACGTGAACGTGAATGTCAATCCAACCTGGGGTCACGATCCTTCCCCGGGCGTCGAGCACGTGTAATGCCTCCGACGGCGGAATGTTTTCGGCCACCCTCGAAACCCGGCGCCCGGTAATGGCGACATCGCGCGGCGCGGAGAGATCTTGCGCGGGGTCGACGACCCGACCGCCTTTCACCAACAGGTCGTAGCGGTGCGTCGTTGGGTTTTGCGCCCGCAACGGCACCGCGGACCCGGCGAACCACCGACATACCAGCGACGAGCCTGCCAGCGAGCGGCTGAGAAAGCTACGGCGTGTGCTTTGATCGGGCATTATTCTTCCGGCGCAGGCCCGGCCGGCTTCCAGGGTGTTTCTTGACCGAACCAGTGCTCTAGGTCCGTATATTCGATATACTCGACGACCGCGCCATCCTTGTGGACAAACACGACAATGCCAAACTCGCCCGGCTGAAAAGGCCCGAAGATCACCTCCTCACCTTCCATCGCTTGCTCTAGATCGTCCACGCGAAAGGCAATGTGCGGCAGGTGCCAGAGCTTCCACAGACCCAGGTCCCGCGGGTCAACCTCCGGCATCTCGGCCGGGCGTATGTACTCGATACTTTGCGGGTGAAGTCGTGGGTTGGTCACCCACACCTTGCTGAACTCGACCCAACTCTCTCCTGCCTGTGGCTCGGACGTGACGATCCCGATGTGATCGAACTCCTTCATTGCTAGGGCTCCGTTATCGCATTTACCCGGTCTCGGGGAAGAAGGTGGGCAAGTTGACGCCCGCAAATGGCTGGAACTCGCCACGAACCTGGCAGAAGTGAAGCTCCACGTTCCTCGCGCCCCACTCGTACATTTGTCTCACAAGCCCCATTTTCTCCATGGGTACCAGTGTGACCGGCGATCGCCCGCGGTATTGATCGAGTTCCCTGTAAATCAAAGCCGCTGCCTGCGCTTCCGTGCGGGCAACGCCGGGGCCAAGCATGTTGAAGGCTGGATGGCCCGAAGAGATCAGGAAACCCTCGATCTTGCCTGGCGAGACTTCGTAGACCGAGACGTGCCAGAATCCCTGTCCGTTCTTGATGCAGAAACGGTAGTCGGTCTCGCGGCTGATGCCGCTGACCGACAGCTCCAGGTCGACCAGGGCAGACACATCGTCGGGCGTCGCGTCCCGGACGTGTTCCAAGCCTGGGAGGCCCGTGCGCAGGCCGCCTTCCGGGACCTGAAGCATCATGTCCTGATAAGCGTAGCGCGGCACAAACCCGGCGCTGTTGTAGAGCGAAAAGGAATCGAGATTCAAGGCGCTTTGCGTTAGCCGAAGAGCCTTATAGCCGTGGCGGTTCGTGTAGTCGATGATGTAGTCGAGCAGCGCCCAGGCAACGCCGCGGCCAAAGTAGTTCGGGTGCACGTTCATGATCCCGAGCGAGACGTGTTGCGGCCTTGGATGGTAAAAACACGATCCCATCAACCGACCCGTACGCGGATTCTCCACTACCACACAGCATCCTGGTTCGAGCGCATCGTAGACCTCGCAGAACACTTCGGTTGTCTCCGGCCCACCCGAGAAGATCTGTGGCATCCCCCTAAGTTGGTACCAGGCATTGGTGGACGAATAGATTAGCTCCGCAATCTCGGCACGGTCCTCAGGTGTCGCGGTGCGCAGCGGAATCGACTTCATAGAGAGACCTCCTGGATCCAGACGTGGACTATTCTACTAACCTTCACGTCGAAAGAACCGGAGGACGCCAAGCAACCGGCTCGGCTGACCAAAGAGTATGGGCCGGGCTACACTATTGCATCGTTGTGAAGCTCGGCGTGGACCTGGTGTCCAAGAACTCAAGCCCCCGCACAAGCACCAGCAGGGGCGGCGCGTTCGGCGGTTTGTTGGATCTGTCTTGATAGCGGGAAAGGGGGTTATGTGAAACGCATCAAGTTCGGGGTCATCGGCCTCGGTTGGTTTGGTGAGAAGCATTGCGAGACGCTTTTCGATCTGCCCCAGGTAGAATTGTTCGCCCTGTGCACACGGCGGCAGGAACGTCTCAAGGAGTTGGCCGACCGGTTCCAAGTGTCACGGGTATATACCGACTACAACGAATTGCTCGCCGACTCGGCTTTGGAAGCGGTCTCGGTCGTCACCATGTGGGACCAGCACGTGGGTCCCACCCTGGCAGCACTGGAGGCCGGCAAACACGTTTTTTTAGAAAAGCCAATGGCTTCTACTCTGGTTGACTGTGAAGCCATCGTGCGAGCTGCCAATGCCTCCTCCAAGGCTTTCATGGTGGGCCACATTTGCCGCTTCAATCCTCGCCACGCCGCAGCCAAGGCCGAAATCGACTCCGGAGCTATCGGCAAGATTGTCTCCATGTACGCCCGCCGCAACATTCCCGCTTCGGTCAGTGAGGGCGTGCTCGACAAGATGGGCCCGATCATCGGTGACGCCGTGCACGACACGGATTTGATGCTGTGGTTCAGTGGAGGCACAATCCAGACTGCCTACGCGCAGACGCTATCTGTACGAGGCCTGAGACATCCTGACCTCGGCTGGACCATGTACCGTTTTGAGGACGGCGCCATCGGGGTGTGCGAAAACGTCTGGTTTCTGCCGCGGAATACTCCTTTCCAGATCGACGAGCGCATTGAGGTCATTGGGACCGAGGGATCACTTCACATCCACGAAACGCATCCCAACTTCTCCGTGTGCGACCGGGACGGCTGGCGTTCTCCTGACACGACCTACTGGCCGCTCTTGCACGGAGTCCGCTCGGGGGCTCTACGCGAGGAACTTGCGTACTTCGCAAACTGCCTGCTTGCGAGTAACAAGCCCGAGATCGTCACGCCTGAAGGACGATCGTACGTTCTTCTTTGCGGGCTTTTTTTTAATGGCCGGCCAAGTCTTGCGCTGCCAGCCGCGGATGGCCTCTTCGTTGCGCTCCCGCGCTTTGCCGACGGGCCGTTGCGGGCTCCAACCGAGCGCCCGCAGGATCTTCCAGACATGGCCCTCGTGATAGCGCACGCCGAACTCGTCTCCGATCAGACGAGCGACCCGCGGACAGCTCCACAGCGGCGTCGGGAAGCCGTGCGCCTCGGGGCCTTCCAGCAGCAACGCCTCGAGGCGTTCGAGCTGCGCGGCGTCCAACAGCGGCTTACGGCCGGCGCGGCCGGCCTGGCGCAACCCGGCTTCGCCGTCACGCCGGTATCGTCGCAGCCACTCGCTGACGCTTTGCCGCGCGACCTTCAATCGCCTCGCTGTCTCGGACTGACTACAGCCTTGCTCGACCAACCGGATCGCTTTGAAACGGCGCTTCTCCAGGGCCTCGAAATCCCGCCGTACGCCTTTTGTATTTCCCATACATACAAAGACGTACGTACCCCAAAAAAGTGTCACTTTATTTTGCGAGACTCAATAGGTGAGGCTTCACGCGTTTGACTTCGTAGCTCGTTCCCTCTTCCTTGATGTCGTACCAATAGGTGCCGAGGAAACCGTGAGTGGACAACTCGTTGACCAGAAACCGCCCTTGGGCCTCTTTCGGAAAGTGACGATTGCGAATGATCTCCATACCCGCGGAGGGGGCGGTACCTTCCGGGGCGAAGGAAAGCGGAGGATTCCCCCATCGACGAGGCTTCCTCTTGGGATAGACGAAATTGGCGGTCAAGATCGGACGGCTATAGTAGTTCCCGCCGGAGGCGTCTAGCAGCAGCCATTGTCCCCATTGATCAAACACCTGTCCCCATGGATTCGCGAATCCATGCGAAATCAAAACGTCGAATCGCTGCGATCCAGGCCCGTAGCGGAAAACACCGGAGTTATATAACCGTCGGGGGCCGTAGGGCGTTTCTACCTGCGTATGGAAGAAGGTGCCTTCCATGAAATAAAGCCCGCCGCCGGGTCCCCATCGGTAGTTGTTGATGGAGTGCTCGACATCCTCGGATCCGAAGCCATGCAAGACCATGCGGACCTCGTCCGCATGGTTGTCCCCATCCGTATCCTTGGCATGGATGATATGCGGAACCTGGGAAATGTAGGCGCCTCCATCACCCAGGGCAAAACCATGAATCATGTTGAGCTTGTCTATAAAGACCGTATGCTTGTCCGCCACGCCGTTCTGATCGGTGTCTTCGAGAATAACGATCGAGTCCGAGGGCTGCTCCCCCGGAATCGGCTGTGGCCAGGTGGGTGTGTTGGCGACCCACAGGCGGCCCTCGGCATCGAAATTCATCGCCATTGGGTTCCCAATCGGAAAATCTTCTTCCGAGGCGAAGAGGTTGATTGCGTAGCCCTTGGGTAGCCGGAATGCCCTGCGGGATTCCCGCGGGCTCAAAACCTTGACACCTTGATATTCATCGGGTCCTTTGGGCCTTGGCGCAGTGGCCTTGTATTGGGGCGTCGGGTGCCAAACCGGATTCCCCTGTGGAACCTGTTGCCAGACCTGTTCGGGGCTGGGCTTGGCCATCTGCCGGATCTTCTGATCATAAGCTTCAATGATCTGATCGTACTCAGCCATCTCTTCCGGCAAGTTCTCCGCCCCTTCCATCTTGTTACGCTCGCCATGAATGTACTCAGCGTTGGGCCCGCGCCAGCGTATGAAAAAGTAGTAGTTCTTTTCGTAAATGATCCGGCGAAGCGCCTCGGCAGTAGCGCTTCCGGCAGCATCCGGTGATGCAGTGTCACTCACCAGACCTACTGAGTCTCGCATAATATACTGTCAATCGAGACAAAGAGAAGACTGTTTCCAGAAAGCGGTAATCAAGCGCGGTTTGCGGCGCATTCGCCGCAGCGCTTTGCGGGCGCGCTCGTCGAGTTCCCAGTAGTCCTTCGGGCAGACGTTGGGCAACTCGTGCTGCTTCCAGTACGCCCAAATGTATTCCACCGGGTTCAACTCCGGCGCATAGGGCGGCAAGTACTCCGTTGCGATGTGATCCTCGGAGAGCTGGATGAACTCCCGCACCAGGCGGCTGCGGTGCGCCGGCAGCCGGTCCCAGACGATCAGCAGTGGGCCGTCGATGTGGCGCACCAAAGCCTTCAGGAAGTCGATGACCTCCAGCTCGCCGATCGCGCCGGGATAGAGCCGGAAGTAAAAGTTGCGCAACGTCAGCCCGGCCGACACCGACAGCTTGTCCCAGTTGAAGTTGAACTCCAACACCGGTGTCTCGCCGCGCGGCGCCCAGGTGCGGCAACGATGCGGCTTCTGACTCAATCCGCTTTCGTCGATGAAGACGATCGTACGTTCTTCTTTGCGGGCTTTTTTTTAATGGCCGGCCAAGTCTTGCGCTGCCAGCCGCGGATGGCCTCTTCGTTGCGCTCCCGCGCTTTGCCGACGGGCCGTTGCGGGCTCCAACCGAGCGCCCGCAGGATCTTCCAGACATGGCCCTCGTGATAGCGCACGCCGAACTCGTCTCCGATCAGACGAGCGACCCGCGGACAGCTCCACAGCGGCGTCGGGAAGCCGTGCGCCTCGGGGCCTTCCAGCAGCAACGCCTCGAGGCGTTCGAGCTGCGCGGCGTCCAGCAGCGGCTTACGGCCGGCGCGGCCAGCCTGGCGCAACCCGGCTTCGCCGTCACGCCGGTATCGTCGCAGCCACTCGCTGACGCTTTGCCGCGCGACCTTCAATCGCCTCGCTGTCTCGGACTGACTACAGCCTTGCTCGACCAACCGGATCGCTTTGAAACGGCGCTTCTCCAGGGCCTCGAAATCCCGCCGTACGCCTTTTGTATTTCCCATACATACAAAGACGTACGTACCCCAAAAAGATGTCACTTTATTTTGCGAGACTCAATAAGGACCGGGCCATGATCCGGCAGACCATCGAGTAGCCGTATTCGGTGAGGTGAATCCCGTTAAAGGTCAGATTGTGAGCGGAGCGGGAATCGATCAACTCCCGCGTGGGCGCGAACAGATCGACAAAGAGCAGCTCGTGCCGCCGGGCAGCCTCGGCCATTGCCCCGGTGTAAAGCTCGAGATACTCGTTGTGCTCAGCGGGATCGGGGAGATTCCCCCCAAGGTTTTCGTGGGCGATGGGTGAGACGAGCACGATCCGCGGGGCGGACCGCCCGTTATACTGATGCGCTCGAAGGTCCTGGATAAACGCGGCGAGATGCTGTTGAAACCGTCCTAGACCCTCCGGACCCTTGAACGACTCGTTCATGCCGAAACAGGCAAAAATCACATCGGCTCGCCGCTCGGCCAAGTACTTGTGAAGATCACCAAAGCCCTTTGGGCGCGGCATCAGTGTCAGCTCGTCCGCGGACCATCCCATGTTCCGAACCTGTAACTGGTGATCCGGAAATCTAGCGTGCAGGAACGTTTCGAAGTAGCCGAAGAGATGCATACGTTCGGCGAACGTGTTGCCGATGAACACAATGCTTTCATGCTTGCCAAGCTTCAACGGCCCGGCTGACGCGTCGCGCATCCACGAACAGGTCAGCGTTAACGCGCCCAGCAGGAGGGTTACCAGGAAGACCACTGTGGGGGCTGCCAACAGAGAAGTCGGCGTACTAGTCGATTTTAGACGGAAGTTCATTTGGGCAGGCTTTCCACGGCTTCAGCACCGATCCCGCTAGGAATAGGGCCCCGACTCTCCTCGCACTCTACGACGCCGTTTCATCGAGTTCGGCCCGCCCGACTCGCGACTTGGTTCCCCAAAAGCACCGGCAAACATCACGTTGTCTCCCCGCGTCACAAGGACGACACCGCTGAAGTCTCGGTGTAACGCGCGACGAGTCTTTCGATCCCTTGGGAGATTGCGGTGTCTTCCGATTGAGCGGCCGGTTCAGGCCCGTCCCGCAGGCAAGCAGTCAATCGGAACAAGAGTCTAATCCACATTTGCCCACAACATGCAGAACTCTCTCCCCTGCCCCTTCACCGAGCCTCTCAGCGATCTTGTAGTGGCTGATGGTTTTGCCAATCAAGATGGGGACATTGTACCGCTACGAGGGATTGGTGTTGATAACAATCGTTCCGTCCATCAATCGGATTTTTCAGCTCAGGGCCCTGAGGGAAGGCGGTTTTCTCTGTCCTCGGGAGGCCGTGATCGTCTCAGGCGCGCGATAGATGGTTCGTTGATTCATCCGTGCGGCCACCTCCCCTCCGATTCGGACTACCGAATTCCGAAAAGATCGGACCGCGCGTGCTTGTACTCGAACCGCTTCGGGTTCACGGCCGTTAATCCCGGCGTATCGACTTCGATGATGGTTCCGGCAATCGGTTCGTATGCGGCGCGGAAGGCCACTGCGGCCTTCACCACGAGGATCTTCTGCCGCTCGGGCACGATACCCGCACTGGTGAGTTGCCCCAGGCTGAACGGCGTGTGGACGAAGCGTTCGCTGCAAAGACGAAATTCCGGCGTCTGGTCGTGCAAGGAGGTCTCACAACACGGAACGGATGTGTAGTCGGCCGTGATAGCGTCATCGGGAGCCTACGCGCGTAGCGGTGAGGTCTCTGCTCCAGGCCCCACCACCTCGCCAGACGAGGTAGAGGCACATCGCGATGACTGTCAACGGAATAATCGGCTCGCTCGGCTGCAGAGGGAAAAGCGAGGGATCGTCGATCACGACGTGAACATAGGTCGCGACAGTCATGATGCCTATGACCGCCACAACTGCCAGCCGTACGAAGAGACCAACCCCGAGAACGACTCCGACGATGATCTCAACGAATGGCACGCTCCACCGGGATAGCTCATAGAACGGGAGTCCAGAGGCAAGTAGCTGTCCCGACCAGGCTTCCGCGAGCATCGGCACGACAAGCTTCATCGTTCCGGTCATGACAAAGAGGACACTGAGGATCAGACGGATACTGCCCGCCAGCTTATCGTTGGCGGTTTCTTGTATGCTCGCTACGTCCATGCTTGGTGTTCTCCATGCGCCAATCCGAGATTAGGTCTCGAAGGAGACCGCCTTCACCGAGCTTGGCGAGGAGCTTGAAGTGGGAGATGGTTTGGCCGGTCATGCCGGTCCAATTCTTACTGTTGCGAACAATCGATGTCACCAACAATGTGCGGGCGCACCGTCAAGCCCTTGGCCCGGATTTCCACTTTAGTTTCGGTTCTGCTAACCATCGGGTGGACTCGGACGCCTTTATTTATGCGGGCTTGAAAGCACTCAAGGCGCTGAGGAGATCAACACCCAATGGGTGAA
This sequence comes from Bryobacterales bacterium, assembly GCA_965238125.1. Lineage (GTDB taxonomy): Bacteria > Acidobacteriota > Terriglobia > Bryobacterales > UBA6623 > UBA6623. The sequence goes on from OZ250179.1 coordinate 5,269,326, forward strand.
AAAGAAAACAAACCGTTTCAGCTCACCTTCAATGGATTTCTCAAGGTCGATTTCCAAGGATCGCGAGTCACCTCGGATGGCGGGCTGATTCTCATTCGCGAACTGGACGAACGACTCGGACTAGGCAAGCTGATAGACGAGCATCTGACGGATTCGCGGCAAGGCTCGAACAAGAAGTTCCCGTTCGTCGATCTGCTGCGACAGTCGGTCTACTCCCGCTTGGCGGGCTACGAGGATCTCAACGACGCCGTTCGTGTCTCCGCCGATCCAACCTTTCGGCTGATTGGCTCGAAGAAGAACTGGGATCGCGGCGCGGCGCTGACCTCCCGGCTGCAGAGCTTCGAGACCGCCATGCTCGCCGGCGACGAGAATCTGATCGGGCTGATGGCGGTGAACCGCGAGTTGATCGCGCAAGCCGAGGCCGGTGATGACTCCGAGTGCGTCGTGCTGGACATGGACTCTACCGAGAGCCCCGTCCACGGCCGGCAGGAAGGCAGCGCCTACAACGGCCACTTCGAGTCGGTCTGCTACCACCCACTGTTGCTGTTCAACCAGCACGGCGATTGCTTGGCGGCAAAGTTGCGACCGGGCAACGTGTCCAGCGCCGAGGACTGGGACGAGCTGCTGCTGCCGGAAATCGAACGCCAACAGGCGGAGGGCAAACAGGTGACGTTCCGGGCCGATGCCGCCTTCGCCAAGCCGGATATTTACGAGACGTTGGAGGAGCGCGGCGTGGACTACGTGATTCGCATCCCGGCCAACAAGAGCCTGGAGCTGGAGATCGAAGATATCCTGTTTCGTCCGCCGGGCAGGCCGAGCGCAAAGCCCCTGGTGCGCTACAGGAGCTTTCGGTATCAGGCCGCGAGCTGGTCGAAGTCCCGGCGGGTTGTTGCGAAGGTCGAGCATCACCAAGGTGAGTTGTTTCCTCGCGTCGGTTTCATCGTCACGAGCATGGCCTTGCCGAGCCGCTCGCTGGTGCGGTTCTACAACAAGCGCGGCACGGCGGAGCAGTGGATCAAGGAAGGCAAACAAGCGACGCATTGGACAAGGCTGTCATGCCATCGGTTCCGGGCCAACGAAGTGCGACTGCAACTCAGCGTGCTGGCCTATAACCTGGGGAACCTATGGCGGAGGCTCGGGCTGCCGCAACGGATCAAGAGCTGGTCGCTGACGAGCTTGCAACAGCGGCTGATGAAGACGGGCGGTAGGCTGGTCAAGCATGCGCGGTACTATTGGCTGCTGTTGGCCGAAGGACATCTGAACCGGCGGCTGTTCGGCGACATGCTGCATAGGATCTGGGCGCTGCCTGTGCCGGGTGGGTAGCGTTGCCCGGGCGAGGATCAACAGTTTTTGGCTCCAAAAAGGTTTCGCAGGGAGCAGTGTCGGCCGGAGCGCCGTTCAGTCCGCTCAATCAACGTCTGTGAGCGGACGGACGAGCCCTGGCGCCTACCGGCGGAGGTGATGTGCAGGGTTCAGCGCGAAAAGACGTGGTATTCGGCGCAGCGGGGGTGTATCCTGTGACCGTGCCAGGGCCAAAATGGAAATCCTGGCTTGGCCGATAAGGATATCCCATGTTCTCACAGCCTGTTGCGTGTCCCGCGAGGGGCGATTGCTGGTGGGAAATTATTTATCGGTACCTATCCGGCGCCGTGTGCCCCGCCCCGCCTAAGTCGTTGAAAACAATAGATACAGTCTGCACCGGGAAACGAATCATGACACCCAAAGCAGCCCGACCCAAGGCGTTCGCGTACCTCCGAGTGAGCGGCAAGGGGCAAGTCAGGGGTGACGGTTTCACTCGCCAACTGCGGGCCATCCGCGCCTATGCCAAGCAGCAAGGTATTCGGATAACACAGGTGTTCCGCGAGGAAGGCGTGAGCGGCGCAACAGACCTCGCCAACCGACCCGCGCTCTCGGGCCTGATTGCAGCCCTCCACGGCAACGGGGTCAAGCTCGTGCTCGTCGAGAAGCTGGACCGTCTCGCCCGTGACCTCATGGTCCAGGAAACCATCATCGGCGATCTGAGAAAACATGGTTTCGAGCTTGTCTCAGTCCATGAACCCGACCTTCTCCGGGACGACCCGACCCGTGTCCTCATGCGCCAGATGATGGGGGCGATTGCGCAATACGAGAAGGCCGTGATTGTAATGAAGCTACGGGGCGCACGGGAGCGTAAGAAGGCCCGCACGGGTCGCTGTGAAGGCCGCAAGCCCTTCGGATTCTATCCAGGCGAAAAGGCCGTCTTGGAGCGCATGAAAGCCCTGCGGGGGGAGGGGCTGGGTTTCGACCGTCTCGCCGCCCAGATGAACGCTGAGGGGCTCAGGAGGCGCAAGGGAACGCCTTGGGATGGGAAGAGCATGAACCGGATCTTGACGCGGTTAGGTGTCTGACCCACCGCACGCAGGCCAACTGTTGCGGTACTGCTAGGAACGGGTATCCACTTGAACAAGTGGCGAAGGCTTTCCGCTGAACTCCAGGGTCTGGCGGTCACGCCAGCGGTCGATGACGGACACCTGATGGACGCAGGAAACCGTGCAATACGGCGCGCAAGCCTTCTTCGTCATGTATTCGCGGCGGATATCCTCGCGGGTGTATTGCTCAAGAGGAATAGCGGGATGGCCTCGCTGTTGTGAGCAGTAATGGACCAGCCCGTTCTCGCAAACGTACAGGTAGCGGGCTCCGGCGCGGCACCACCACCAGTTATTCGCTTTGCCTTCGACGAGGCGTTTCTGGAACGGATTGTACTTGTTGATGCGCCCGAAGGAACTTTTCCCCAGGTCGCACACCTGCTCGAAGATGCTCTTCTGATGCGGACTCAGTGGGTTCAACTGCCCGCCGCCGTCGTGGATGATTCCCACCGTCGTCGCGAGGCCGTAGGCTTGGGCACGCTGCGCGACCTCGAGCGCATCCTCGGGACGGTGGATGTCGGCGCCGAGGACAGAGTTGATGTTGATGTGGAACTCCGCATGTTCGGCGAGCATGGCGAGTTTCTGGTCGAGGACTTTCAAACTTTTCTTTGAGACATCATCCGGCTGCACATTGTCGACGCTGATTTGAAGATGGTCGAGTCCTGCCTTGTTGAGCCGGTCGATGCGGTCCGGCATCAGAAAGTAGCCGTTGGTGAGCAGCCCGGCCATGATGCCGTGTTCGCGGATGCGGCGGATGACGTCGTCCAGATCCGGGTGCAACATCGGTTCGCCGCCGCTGAGCGTGATAATGCTCGTGCCAAGCCCCGCGAGATGATCGATGCGACGGAAGAGTTCGTCGGTCGGTACGGGCGGTGAGTGATCGTCGAATTCGTTGCAGTAGGTGCAGGAAAGATTGCAGCGGCGAATCGGAATCAGATGGACCAGAATCGGATGGTCCTTGTGCGCGAGGCCATGGGCGACCATGCGCATCTCGCGTGCTTTGCGGCGGAATGTCCGCCACTTGCCGCGCCAGGTGGAGGCGCGCCGGATGACCACAGGTTCCATGCTCTACCGAAGGGCTTATGCGAGAGCGAACGAAGGATCAGGTAGAATGCGACGACCGTTGGTCTGACACTGCGGTTAAGATCCGGTTTCCCAAAAGAGAGGGTTGCGTGAGATTCCGCAGATCGCCGTAGGTCAGCTAGAAAATCCTCCGGGGGAACTCATGTCTGTAGTTGTATCGCATTTCGCTGCGAAAGGAAACGTCGTAGGGTCGGCAGGAAGCCGAAAGCTGACTAGTTGGACCTCACCGGCGAAGACCGAAAGAATTGAGTTTAGAGCTTGTCGCGCGGCTCGCCGTTGATCTTGAACGTTACTTGCATCGGCTCGTCGGAGATCCGGTTGTCGATGCTTTGGCCCTGTGAACGACTCGCGGACTGGTCTTCGAGTTTCTTGCGCTCCTCTATCTCCCTTAACCTGTCCACGAACTCGATCGGCAATCCGTACTTCAGCTCGCCCGAAATGTTCAGCTTCTGCCCGTCGAGGCCGAAGTACTTTGCCCGCCGTTCCATGATCTTCAAAACCTTGTCGGCGGCCGCCGGATCGGGGTCTTTTTCGTCAGTTGCCGGCGGGAACCACGCCACCAGCATTTTGTCGAGCCGCGCCAAGTCGGTCAACGCCGCCTTGCGGGCCTCGGATCGTAGCTCTTCATCCTGGTCGTCCCAATACCGCTCAAGAGCCTTCCGGACCCCTTCATGAGTGATGTTTAAGCGTTTTGCGATCTCCCGAAGGGACAAGCCCTTCAGGCGCAATTCGAAGCACTCAAGCGAGGTCTTCTGAGCGCTCAAGACGGTGCGCGAGGACTTCTTAGATCGTGGCATGGTGTCAACTCATGGATCTGTCAACTGCTTTGGGGCCTCTCGGGTCGACTGCCTCAACCGGATTCGCTCCGATTTCGGAGCCCCTTGTATGTTTGGAAGAGTGGGGAGGGAGTGGGTCGGTACGCTTGTTAGGCGTGCCCTTCTTGCGGCCGCCGGTCTTACGTCCATGTGCCACGTTCTACTTCAGTCTACTTTAGACAGAGAACCCGCCCCGGCAGGAGCCACAGGACGAAGTCGTAAGCCTTGCCGACGACAACAGCCGGTTCACGTTCCTGGGCGGGCGGCATGGCCCATGCTAGCAAGGCGAAAAAAATTTCGGCTGGGGCTTCGCCCCAGTAAAGGGAAAAGGAAAAAGGGTCAAGAGGAAACTTCCCGGGCACAACGGAAGCCGATAACGTTGCCCCCGCCGTCAGGCCGGTGCCAGAGGCGGAGCGACACGCGCAGGACCTCGGGAAGGTTGTACCACGACCCGCCGCGCAAAACCCGCACCTCGCCGTTCTTCGGCCCCGACGGATTCTCGGACGGAGACTTGGCGTAGTAGCCCGCGCCGTACCAGTCGGAGCACCATTCAAACACATTCCCCGTCAGGTCCTGAATCCCGTCCGGCGTCGCGCCACGCGGATAGAGTCCAACCGGCGTCGGATGACCAACGTGAGGCTGCGGGAGGAAGGTCATCACCTTGTTAAATTGAAAACCTGTCGCAATTTTTCGGCGAAAGGCGACAGGCGTCGGGGCTTCTCCGCAGCCTCCTCCGGGACGGTAGGCGCTAGCCTTCCCGGCGCTTGTCCTGGATGAGCTCCCGTAGCTCTTGACTGGCCTTGAAGAAGGGGGATCTTCTTGGGAGGAACTTGCACCGGTTGGCCCGATTTGGGATTCCGTGCGATACGCCCTCGGCGCGCCGCCGAGTGCCGAAGCTTCCAAACCTTCGAATCTCAACTCTCCGGCCCTCTCGCAGTGCTTTAACTACGCTCTCGAAGACGGTTTCCACAATTGCCGTAGCCTCTCTGCGAGAAACATTCGACGACGCGTGCCTCCCTAACGCGCGCGGGTCGGTTTTGGGTGGCGCCTGGCTCGGTTACCTACCGGAAAGCTGCGGACATCTCTATGGAGCTACCGAGCAAGGATCTAATTTCCGGTAGAGCTAGGCAAGAGCCACTCCCTTGTTCGATCACCCGAGCTTGGCCGCTCCTCCGATCCCCAATACGACGTTTCGGCCGACGGGCAAGGCTTTATCATCGCCACGCCGGTCGAAGACGCGCCCGGCGCCAAGCCGATGATCCGCGTTGTAATGAATTGGGCCGAAGAGTTCCGCGACCGCGAGGGGGACTAACTTCATGCACACCAGTCAGTTGAGGCTCTCCCGAACTTAGATGTTGGGAAATCGGGTTCGCATGAACAATCCGGCAGATAAGCGTCTTCACCGCCCTTGACGGACCCGGAAACCGAGCGGACGCAGCGTCCTGGACGAAAAAATTTGTCTGTTTGTGACATCGATTGTTATTAACAGCAATCCTGCGGCGGTGCCCTGAACCGGAAAACTCAAAGAGCCGCGAAAGTTATTCTACGGCCACGGATGTAGGGACTTCCTACCGTTGCCAGAAGCAGCGTCCGAATAGGAGACCGCCATGCCCCGCAAACTCCTTCGCGAAGCGTTTGTGATTGTGGTCGAGACGGCTGTGTTGCTGGCGTTGCTAGCCGCGTTGGGACTGCCGGGTCGCCGCCCGCCGAAAGCCGAGGCCGCCGTCAGCTTCGCAGAAACTCTTCAGACCCAAGGCGTCCGCCCGACTCAATGAGGCCGTATCGCAGCAGGCGACATCATCAGTGTCGATTGCAGGGTGCGGGAGGCACTCAACTTCCAATCGTAGACGCAGCATGGGGGCCGCCCGGGAGAGTTCACCGACTACGCTCCCACTCCCAAGAGCTGGCACGGAACGGCTGCGGACGAGCCTAAGCCTCTTCAAAACAGCCTGGGCAGGCTCACCAACACATCGCCGGGTTTCGCCGCCCGCCGAAAGCCGAACAGCCTGGGCAGGCTCACCAACACATCGCCGGGTTTGACCGAGCCGAGCATCTTCAAGAAAGGCTCGAAGATGACGGGGGGGTCCTCGCTTTCCGTCGGCTCGCCCAAAATCGTCAGCGCCCGCCCCGCTAGGGTGGTCCCCGGGCGAATGGCCTGAATTTCATGAGGCAGCACCTGGTCGGGCAACCCCATCTCATCGAGAATGTCACTCAACGCGCCGGTGTAAGGAAGTGCGGCAAATCGTTCAATGAGGTTGGAATCCGTGTCTGCCATGATGCCTACTCTGTACCAGCCTACCTGGTTCACCCGCCTTCCGAACCGTGATCGGATACCTCGGATCCAAGTTGGAGTCCGGCCACGCCGACGTGTCCCCGTCCCGCACGCGATCAAACCGCATTCAAAATTCCGGCGGCCGCGGCTTCCTTGACCGTCCCGCCTGGCCGCCGGGCAGTGGACGATTTCTCAAAGCCCCATCCGCTCGTGTAGTAAGCTCTCTGTATGCGGTCTCGGGCGATCGACAAGCCTGCGGTATGGCTGCTCGCGGCTTTGGCCGCCCTGCTTCCCCACGCATCGCTGGCGGATGTCGAACGCCTGCGTCTCGAGCCCCTCCCGATTTTTCTCGAAGGCCCCGGATCAACCCAGCATTTCATCGTGACCGGCATCACTTCGTCCGGCCACGAGGCGGACGTAACGGCTTCCTGCGAAGTCTCACCGCACAATGAATCGATCGTCTCGGCCGAGGGCGGTAAGGTTGTGGGACGCACCGAAGGAACCACAACAATCACCCTCGACTGCGGCGAAGCGTCAACCACGGCCGAAATCCGCGTCGGCGCGGGAGCGACGCGAATGGACGTCGATTTCACCCGCGACGTTCTCTCGGTCCTCACAACAAAGGGTTGCAACGGCTCGTCATGCCACGGATCGCCGGCGGGCCAAAACGGCTTCAAGCTGTCTCTCTATGGAGCCGATCCGAAGGCCGATCACGAAAGGATCGTCGAGCGCGACCAAGGCCGGCGCGTCAATCTCACACAGCCCGCCGAATCTCTGCTGCTCGCCAAACCATCGTTCCAAATCGCCCATGGCGGCGGGCATCTCATGACTGCCGAATCGGACGAGTACCAGACGCTGCTCAGATGGCTCGATCAAGGCGCTCGATTCAGCTCCGGGGGAACCCGTCTCGAATCGCTCGACCTCTACCCCCGAGAGCGCATTCTCACCGGAGCCGGATCGACACAGTCCGTCACGGTCATTGGTCGGCTTTCCGACGGCACAACCCGTGACCTCACCGACGAAGTTCGCTTCGCCGTGACCGACGAAGCGGTGATCTCATCGGTCGAACAAGGCCGAGTGACAGCCAAAGGCCGAGGCCTCACGACACTGACGGCCCGCGCGTTCGGGAAGGTTTCAACGTCGCAGTGGATCGTGATCGAAAAGCGCCAACCGGAACACGCATCCACTCCCGAGCCCAACAACTTTCCCACTAACTTTATTGACGAGCACGTTTTCGCAAAGCTCCGGCAAGCCGCGATCGAGCCCTTTCCTTTGTCAACCGATTGGCTTTTCGTCCGCCGCGTTTACCTTGACGCCATAGGGGTTCTCCCCACGCCGCGGGAGGTCGAAACCCTCCTCGCCGACAGGCGCGACGACAAACGATCCCGCCTGATCGACGCCCTCCTCGATCGTCCTGAATACGTCGATCACTGGATGGTCAAACTCGAGGATTGGTTCCGCAACTCGCAGTACTATTCACAGGGCCGAACCAACGGCGCCTTCAAGCGCTACCTGCGAGAATTCGTCCGCCGCGATCTGCCCTATGACGAAGCCGTGCGTGAAATGTTGACCGCCGTCGGCGACACGACCGTGCGCCCGGCGGGGAACTTCTGGCATCCGGCGATGGATTTCATGCTCAAAACGTTTGAGATCAACAAAGCCGTCCCAACGATCACACGCCTGTTCCTGGGTAAGCACCTCGAGTGCGCCGAATGCCACAACCACCCGCTCGAGAATCTCACGCAGGACGACTTCTACGGCGTGGCGGCATTCCTTGCCCGCACTCGGGTCAAGCACGGCTACGGGCAATATCGGCGCACTTGGTACAACACGCGCGAAGGCGAAGTTGTGCACCCGGTCACGAAGCAGCCGGTCGCGCCGAAGTTCTTGGAAGGGGGAACCCCCGCGATTGCCGACGGCGTCGATCGCCGCCGTGTTCTCGCCGATTGGATCACCCGCGATCAAAAGTTGCAGTTCGGGCGGGCGACGGTCAATCGCGTTTGGGCGGAATATTTCGGCGTGGGGATCGTCGACCCCTTCGATGATTTTCGATCGACCAACGCGCCGACGCATCCGGAGCTTCTTGATCGCTTAGCCGAGCATTTCATCGACAGCGGATTCCGCTTCAAAGCCCTGCATCGCTTGCTGCTCAACTCGAAAACGTATCAGTTGAGTTCTCACACCCCCGACCGCCCGGGCGGCGAAGACCCGCTCGAAGACCGCTTGTTCGCTCGCTATACGCCGCGGCAACTACCGGCGGAAGTACTGCTCGATGCGATTGTTCAAGTGACTCAGGTCCCGCAAACATTTCGCAACTACCCGGTGGGCATCTCCTCGAAGAATCTCGTTGCGAGCATCGGGGCGCCCTATTTCCTGACGACCTTCGGTTTTCCGCGCCGAGACACGATGGAACCCCGCGCCGGAGCGCCGTCGTTGAGTCAAGCGCTGCATCTGATGAACGGCGACCGCATTCGCGACAAGGTCGAAATGCCAAGCAATGTTCTTAGCAAGCTTTTCGAGCAAGCGTTGGATGATGGCCAAATCCTCGAAACGCTTTACTTGCGTGCCTATGCGCGTCGTCCCACAGCCCCCCAAAGCGAGAGAATCGAGCGCTATCTGGCTTCCGAAAAAGCGGCCGGCCGCGAGCGGCGGCGGGCCTGGGAACATGTGCTGTGGGCACTCCTTAACTCGAAAGAATTTCAACTGAATCAGTAAGCCAAAGCGCTACACTGAAGACCGATGCGACTGGACGCCATTCCCTGCGCCGACGGGCTCAGCCGCCGCGACTTTCTGCGGTTGGGCGGGGCGGTCTTCGGCGGCATCAGCCTGCCGCGCATCCTCGAGGCCTCCCAGGGAAAGAGCGACGTCTCCTGCCTGATCTTCTTTCAAAACGGCGGGGCCTGCCAGCACGACTCTTTTGATCCCAAGCCCGACGCCCCACGCGAGATTCGCGGCGGCTTCAGGACGATTCCCACCGCGATTCCGGGCGTGCATTTCAGCGAACTGCTGCCCCGCTCCGCCAAGGCGGCCGACAAGTTCACCGTGATCCGCTCGCTTTATTCCAAAGAGGCGATTCACGAGAAGGCCAAGCAGTTTATCTATTCGGGAGCCAGGCCGAACAACGCTTTCAAGCATCCGGTTTACGGTTCGGTGGTCGCGAAAGAGTTCGGCTCGAAGAACGGCTTGCCGCCCTTTGTCGTCATCCCGCGAAAGGACATTGCGGCCGAAGCCGGTTTTCTAGGCCCGGCCTACGATCCTTTCATCACGGGCGACCCGGCGAAGAAGAATTTCTCGGTCCAAGATTTAAGCGTCCGCACCGGGCTGAGTCTCGAAGAAGCCGCCGGCCGAGCCAAGTTGCTTGCGGCCATTGACGAAGACATCCGAGCCGTCGAAAAATCGCAGCTCGTCGAGGGCATGGACCACTTCTATCAGAAGGCTTTCGATCTCGTCTCATCGCCGGCGGCAGAAAAGGCCTTCGACCTCGGCGCGGAACCCGACGAACTACGCGACGCCTACGGACGCACCACCGCGGGCCAGGGGGCTCTGCTGGCGCGGCGGCTGATTGAATCGGGCGTTCGTCTGGTGACGGTTTTCCATGGCGGCTACGACACCCACAGCAACAACGACGCGACCAACGAGCGCTTGTACCCGGAGTTTGATCAGGCGTTTACAACCCTGCTCGAGGATATGGAACAGCGCGGCCTGCTCGACAGCACGCTCGTGCTCGCGCTGGGCGAATTCGGACGCACGCCGAAGATCAATTTCTCCGCCGGCCGGGATCATTGGCCGGGAGTGTTTTCGATCGCGGCCGCCGGCGTCGGCATCCCCGGGGGACAAGTCATCGGCTCGAGCGATGCTCGCGGCGCGGAACCGAAGGATCGCCCCGTCTCGATCGGCGAATTGGGCGCGACGATCTACAAGAAGCTGGGAATCGACTACAAGAAGGACTATCACACCAACGGCCGTCCGGTTCAGATCATCCCGGAAGGAGAGCCGATCCCCGAGTTGTTCGGTTGAAACGCTGTGAAAAATGGGGGCTGTACCGAGCGCGCGGCCGCATAAGTTCCACACCTTGAGCCGCGAAGCGGCGGCAGGAATATAGCCTGGGGTGGAGCCGAAGCCGAAACCCCAGGTACGGAACAAGACGAAGTGTGAGCCCTGAAAATGTTGCCATAGGGCACACCGGTCGGATATTCAGGGCATCGGGAAGCCTTGGGGCTCCGCCCCAGACCCCGAGGTTTATCGCTTTCCGGCCGGGATGTCTCATCGCCTCGGTCCCCGCCCCCGGCAGGGGGCGCGGATAGTAGCCCCGGGCTTCAGCCCGGGGTCCGCGCAACACATCAGGAGAAGCCCCGGACGGGGCGTAGGAACAATCGTTCGATGCAACGCCGACCAATAGGCAACTTCCGCCCTGCCCGCCCGCTGACGGTTGACTACTTCGACGCTCCTTGGCTTACCTCCTGCGTCGAACGCCACATTCCAAAACCGGCGGTGTGCCATATGGCAAGAAGGTAAAGGCGACAGGCAGGCAGTCCGTCAAGGCCACAATCGTCATGGCACTTCCGTTTCGAACACTACTTCTCTCCGCCGCGGTTCTCCTGCCGCTCGCGGTCGCCACCGCGTCCGACCTTCCCTCCCCGTGGGTCGAGCGCGTCGCCCCCCTCGGCGGCTTGCGCGGTTCGACGATCGAAGTCGAGTTGACAGGCCGTTATCTCTCAAACGCGGTCTCGGTCGAGTTCGACTGCGACGATATCGAGTGGCTCGAAACCTTCGAAACCCACTCGGGAAGGGTGCGCGGTCGCCTGCGGGTCGCCGATGACGCGGCGCTCGGACCGCACATTGTTTCCGTCATCACCGAAGACGGCCGCTCCAACGCCCGCCTCTTCAACGTCACGCAATTCCTTTCCACGGCAGAGGTCGAGCCCAACAACCTGCTGCGCAATGCCCAACCGCTCACGCTCGGCCCCCAAATCGTTCACGGCATCCTCCCCAAAGGCCCCGACATCGACACCTACGTCTTCGAGGCCCAAGCCGGCGAGCGTTGGAATTTCGATTTGCGGTCGATCGAATACGGTTCGCATCTCGAATGCGAAATGGCGCTGTTGGACGTCGACGGACGAGAAGTCGCTTTCAACGACGATCGCGACGACTACGTGGAAACTCCCTATCTCGACCACACTTTCAAGCAAGCCGGCAAGTATTACCTCAGGCTCGATCAATACCGCGGGCCGCAGGGCGTCAATTGCGCCCAAAACTGCGGCTACATGTTGCGCATCACCAAGCTGCCGTTGATCCTGGGGGCCTCGCCCTTGGGCGGGCCGGTCGGCGCGGAGGCGCGGGTTACGATTCACGGCAAGAGGTTGGAATCGGTCGAGAAAGTCTATTTGACCGAAGTTCGCGGCGCGGAATATTATCGGCTCACTTTCCCGTTTTCGATTCCCCTGCGGGCCGACGACGACCCTCGTCGAGGCCCGCTCGTGCCTCGTATCGAAGGTACGCTCATCACCGCCTCGGCCACCCGCCTGGAAGCGACCTTCCCGATTCCCACCGATGCCCGTCCGGGGCTGTGGCGGATGTGGGTCGAGAGCCCCGACGGCGTTAGCGACGGCCTGAGCTTGGAACTCACAGACGAGCCGGAATTCTCCGAAGCGGAATTCCGGTCGCGGAAGACCCAGCGACCGATCGAAGCCGACAACGGCCCGCTCACAATCAACGGTCTTCTCGAAAACGACCAAGAGCAGGACAGCTATCTCATCCGAGCCAGGGCGGGCGTCCCTTTGCGTTTCCGAACCCTGGCCGTGCAACTCGGCCTGCCCTACATCGATACCGTCCTCGAGCTGTTTGACTCGAAAGGTAAACTTCTCGCCGAGCACGACGACATGATGACCGGCCAAGGAACCGTCATCGGCAATCCCGACAGCAGTCTGGTCTACACTCCGCAAAAGGACGAGACGCTGCGTCTGGTCGTGCGCGACCGCATCGACCGCGGCGGGCCGACCTATGCCTACCGCTTGAAGATCGACAATCAGAAGCCGGGATTTCGGTTGTTGCTCGACCCCGACAACATCAACGCGGCGCGAGGGGAGAAGGCAAAGTGGACGGTGCTGATGATTCGTGATCCCGGCTTTGACCTAGCCGTGGATGTCGAGGTCGTCGGGCTTCCCGACGGTCTGGAAGCGCCCACCGGAAAATTCCGCGCCGATCAGTTCTTCGGTCCCTCGGGCGACGGCGACAACGTGATCATCCCGGAACTGCTCCTCGAAGCGGACGTACCCCCGGATCTGCCGCTCGGCGATCACCCATTGCGGATCATCGGTCGCACGGCGGACGCCGCGGAACCAACGACCATCGTCGAGGCGTTCAGTACGCTGTGGATCGGAGCCCCCCGCAAACGAAACGACATCCGCCGCCCGCTACCGCGATCGACTCTTACCGTGGTCGAGCCGTTCGCCCCGCGGCTGAGGGCCGACCCCGCCTTGCTCTCGCGCTTTGGTCGTATAAGCCTGCACGGCGGCGGCACCGCCCGGCTGGAACTAGCCGCTGAAAACCTTCCCGCCGACGCCCGAATCCGGTTGTTCGGCGCGCCGCCCGGTCTGACATTTGACGTAGTCGAACGTAACGCCGACTCCCTTACACTGGAACTTCGCGCCGACGAAGAGTCGGCTCCGGTAGAAGGCCGTATCAGCGTCGAGGCCGAAGCCGGTGACCGCCGCGCCATGACCGCGCCCATCCGCGTTACCGTGACCGAAAATCCCAACGTGGGTTCGCGCTAGGCGCGAAAAATAGACCCGGAAGCCCCGTTGGCCTGTTATCCATCGGGGTGGATCTGTAGGGAGGTTTGGGCGGTGGCGGTGTAGGATCGGATCACCCGGCTCCAGTGACCGACTGCCGGCCACCCAATCCCTCTCACGCAAGCGTGCGCTGAACGCCCACGGTTCAGTGTCTTCTTCATGTCGTTTATGGGTTCGACAAGGTTGTATTAAAAACTGAAACAGTTTAGGATAGAGACATGACTCGAATCGACATCCAAAACTTCACTTCCTGGCTCGGCAAACGCTCCTACAAAGCCCGCGTAAAGCGTTTCGGCATCGAGCGCATACGGGAGATTGCCCGCGAGAACGGCAAGAAGGGCGGGCGTCCGAAGGGAAGCGGCAAGCGACAGAAAGTCCGCGAGAAGGGAGGGATTTGAGATGGCTTTGTGGAAACGAGACAAGACCTGGTGGGCCGATCTGACGGTGGGCGGCAACCGCTATCGGCAATCGCTCAAGACGACAGACCGGCGCGAGGCACGTTCTCTCGAAAAAGAACTGGTCGCCAAGATCCAGGAAGGCAAAGTCGGCTCGGCTGCTGGTAGGAGCTACGCCCGGCTGCCCTTCGACGAGGCGGCGGACCGATACCTGCGGCAACGGGAGAACAGGAACGCACCATCCAATTCGAGACGGAACGCCTGGTGCCGCTCAAGAAGTACTTCGAGGGCAAGCCATTGGGTCGCATCACCGCCGAGGACATCGCCGCTTATCAGCAGGCAAGGGCGGGCAGCGGGATCTCGGGGCGCACGATCAACATGGAGATCGGTGTCTTGCAGCGCATGTTGAAGAAGGCCAAGCGGTGGGCGCTGCTGGCCGAGGACGTAACGCGGTATCCCGAAGCGACGCACATCGGCTGGGCGTTGACCCAAGAAGAGAAAATACGGCTGTTTATCACCTGTGCCTCGCCAAAACTATGTAGCCGTTTAGATTGAGGAGCTTGAGCTCACGGGGCCTTGACAGCCGGGTCCTCCGTTCGCGCAATCTGGTAGCAGTGATTCCCTTCGTCTTCCGGCTCGTTCGACTACTCAACATGGCTCTGCCCAGCCGCCGGAGCCTCATCCTTGAGAATCTGGCGCTTCGCCAGCAACTGGCAGTCTACAAGCGAAACGCCAAACGACCTCACCTGCGCCAAACCGATCGCCTGTTCTGGGTCTGGTTGTCCCGCTGCTGGTCCGATTGGCGTTCGGTCGTTGACATCGTTCGACCCAAGACCGTCATCGGCTGGCATCGTCAAGGTTTCCGGTGCTACTGGCGTTGGAAGAGCTGGCAGCGCGGGCGAAAGCAGGGACGGCCGCGTGTAACGGGTGAGGTCCGCGCCCTGATTCGCACGATGAAACAGGCGAATCCGCTCTGGGGTGCGCCGCGCATCCACGGCGAGTTGCTCAAGCTGGGCTTCGAGATTTCCGAGCGCACGATCTCGCGTTTGCTTGCCAAGACCCGTCAGCCTCCGTCGCAAAGCTGGCGGGTCTTTCTCGCCAATCACGCCAGGGACTTGGTGGCGTTGGATTTCTTCACCGTCCCCACGATCAGTTTCCGTATCTTGTATGTATTCGTAGTCCTGGCCCACGAGCGTCGGCGTGTGGTGCATTTCAACGTGACCGCCAATCCCACGGCGTTCTGGACAGGCCAACAGATGATCGAGGCCTTTCCGGAGGACACAACGCCACGTTATTTGCTGCGCGACCGCGATGGGATCTATGGCCACGAGTTTCGGAAGCGAGTCGAGGGTATGGGCGTCAAGGAGGTGCTGACGGCACCGCAAAGTCCGTGGCAGAATGCTTTCGCCGAGCGGCTGATCGGATCGATCCGACGGGAGTGTTTGGACCATGTCATTGTCTCAACCGGAAACATCTGAGACGGCTCTTGACGAGCTATTTCGGCTATTACCATCGATCGAGAACGCACTTGGGTTTGGACAAGGACGCGCCCATCGAGCGACGGGTGCAAGGTGCTGAAGTTGGCAAGGTGATGGAGTTTCCGGAAGTCGGCGGGCTGCACCATCGTTACGAGCGCCGCGCCGCCTAGCAGCGTCACCCACTCGAATGGCGGTTGGTCGATTGCGCAATTCGAGTGGGCAGTGGCAACGGCGACGGGTGCTCAAGTACGTGCAGGAATGCGGGCACAGCAAGTATTGTGATTGCCAGCCGGCCAGATTGCCGGGAACGCCCAGCAGGACGACACCCCAAAAGACCGGATCGTGTACGAGTCCGGTCTTCTTTTCTATCCGCCACGAAGTTTTGGCGAACCACAGGCGCGCCGCCGGGGCATGGGGTACGAAAATCATGGAAGAGTTGATCTCCCTGGTTGAGTACGACTGCATCGTCACAAGGCTCTCTCAACCCGTCAAGTTGCTCTTCCCCCCGGCGCTCGGCTGCGGCCGTTGAGGGTGCATCAAGTCTCCCGAAGACTCGCTGGCCACACCAGTCTCCGCTGGCCGGTGTTGACCGATGACCTCCGCGAACCAGTGGGCTCCGCACGGTGCTCCAGGGCGGCGTTCTGGCGAAAAGCATGTCTCGAATCCAAGGGGACCTCCTGCTGCGAAAACAGTAGGTACAAATAATCCGTAACTCCTTAGATCACAACGCTTCCCCTCATATTTGTAGTTAAATATATTGTTTACAATAGTTTATTCGTTGACATCGGGTGCCAGTCAGGGTACAATGAAAGCCAGACCGTACCCATACGCTCGTTGACATTGTGTTGACATGAAATGGTGCCGTCGCCTGCCCAGTGAAGGCCGCAAAGCTCACCGAGAGAAGCATCAAGAGCCTGCCGAATCCCTCGGAAGGCAACACCGTTGCATGGGATTCGGAATTGTCGGGCTTCGGCATCCGAATCACGCGAAACGGCGCAAGGAGCTTCATCCTCAACTACCGGAATCAGGCAGGCATCCAGAGACGCCTGACGATCGGTCGGTTTCCAACGCTAAGCGCTACGGCGGCGCGACTGCGCGCACGCGAACTGAAGGCTCAGGTCGAGTTGGGCGGCGACCCACTGGAAGTGAAACGCACGCGCCGGGGCGAGATGTCCTTCGGGGAGCTGGTGGACCTCTTCTCTAAGCGCTTGTTGGCCAATCAGAAGCGTGGATACGAGCGCGAGCGCCTTCTCCGCCGGGACGCGATCCCGTGGTTCGGCACGAAGACCAAGGCAGTCGATGTCAAGCGCCGTGATGTCATCCACCTCGTCCAAGAAAAAGCCGTCACCTCGCCGATCGCGGCCAATCGTCTTCTCGGCGCGATTCGCCGCCTTTACAATTGGGCAATCGAGCAGGACATACTCGAGGCAAACCCGACCACGCTCATCAAACGTCCCGGGGACGAGAAATCACGTGACCGCGTCTTGTCCGATGACGAGATCGCGGCGTTCTGGGGGAAACTGCCATCGACAAGGCGGATGGGCGAAGCCGTGCGGGTTGCTCTGCGGCTCATCCTGCTGACGGCGCAGCGACCCGGTGAAACTTGTTCCATGGAGTGGGACGAATTGGACCTGGAGCTTGGCTGGTGGGCGATCCCTCGGGAAAAGACGAAAGGGGATAGGGCACACCACGTGCCGCTCAACGATCTGGCGCTTGAAGTACTTGCCGGTTGGCCGCGCGGCGACGGCCCGTGGGTATTCCCTTCAAAACGAGGCAAGCCCTTGAAGGTCCTCGCACCCTCTCAGGCCGTGCGGCTCAACCGCGGGCACTTCGGCCTACCGCGATTCACGCCTCACGATTTGAGGCGCACGGCGGCAAGTCATCTGGGTGCGGTCGGCGTAGACCGTTTTATTCTCGGTCGCCTGCTGAATCACAGCGACCGCGAGGTCACGGGCATCTACGACCGCTATACGTACGACAAGGAGAAGAGGCGTGCGATGGAGAAGTGGGCGACGAAGCTCCGCAGAATCCTTGGGCGCGAGGTGGATCAAGAGAAAGTTGTCTCGATTGGCGACTGATGACTGATCGCTCAGCTTCAAGGGCCGGGCTTGCCACTGCGCTTCAGAACCCCGGGCCACTTTGTCCTAAGTCTCCAGTGCGTCCTCACACGTCCTTCAGCCCCGATTGTTGGTGACATCCGGATATCCCGACAGTTATCCGCGAACAAGCGCTATGTAGTTCCTTTTAAGCGACTTAGCCCTGCTCGCGGCCGCGGAATTCTTCGTACCAATTCTGTACAACGCGGATGAGAGGTGGAGGAGGTTTCACGAGCGTCTCCACCATCACAAACCGCTGCCCATCGGCGGATACCTCGTAGTGGTGCCCTCGACCAAGGGCCGCATCCCGGTCGTCAAAGAGCCGTCTCTCTGAGCCTCGCGAAAAGGTGGGCCTTGTCGTCACGGAAACCGCCACCAGCGTGTCGCCCTCCAGGTAGAACAGCTCCTCCCCACGCCAGCGCGGCTGCCGTCCGCCATTCGTCGAGACCTGCCGTTTGCCGCCACCCCGGGGAAACGGCTGGACATAGACCTCGTGTTGACCCGATTCATCCGATTCGTAGGCCACGAATTTCCCGTCCGGCGAGAGTTCGGGAGCGAGGACATCGAATGGGCTGTCGAGAAACACCCTCTTCTCGTAACCGGCCGCACCTTCTCTTGGCTGCATGTACCAGATGTCCGGTTCTCCGTCGCCTACCACGTATTTCCCATCCGAACTCCAATCGGTCTCCCACTCGTTTATCGGCGTCGCCAGCAGTAGTTCCGCCTGTCCACTTCCGTCGGCTGCTCTGACGAATATGTCCATATTGCCGTTGCGGGAGGATGCGAACGTAATCTTGTCGCCCTTCGGCGTCCAACTCGGTTTAGTTATATCTGACGGGTCGAAACTTAGACGGGTCTTGAGTGGCCGGGCGACGTCATGGATCCAGATGTCCCAACTTTCGTTTTCCAAGGCCCTGACAACGACACGGCTGCCGTCCGGGGAGAGAACAGGCATCTGAATGTCCCGCTGTGGCCGGCCGATGACGTCAACCTTTTTACCACTCCTGTCGCGCCAAACCACCTGCTTCAGGCCGGTCCGCGCCTCCGTGCGGTAAAGCAGCGTGCCGTCGCCGGCAATGCTGGGATAGGAGGCATTCTCTTGGATAGGAAACGGCTCGCCGTTCGTCGTCAAGGTCTCAACGGAAAAGGGCAAAGCCCAAAGCTCAGTAGCCCTCTGGTACACAATATGCCCGTCGGAGAATAGAAAGGCCGGTTTCCGAAGGCTATTACCTCTCGCTTGCCGCTCTCCAGGTTCTGCAGCACGAGGCGCTCTTCCTGTTGCTCGCTGATGACAAAGAGTAGGCTGCCGCTGCCGGCTTCCTGAGGCAAGAAATGGGGGCTCACAAATAATTGCCGCTGTTCTGACTCCTCCGGCTCGAACAAGAGCTTGGGCGTCCCTCCTTGGGAGGGTATTTGATACAACCTCTCCGGGGCGCCCCCGCTGAAGACGATCGTGTTGCCGTCCGGGCTCCAAGCACCACCCATAAAGCCCAACCCATCTTGACCGGGCAGTTCACACAAGATGGTGCCGGGACCACCTTGAACCGACACCTTCTTCAGCTCCCCCCCAGAACGGAAGGCAATGAAATTGCTGTCTGCGGACCAGAATGGGTATAAGTATTGTCCGGGCCCCCCAACTTGCCGCAGCTCGTCTCGACCAAGGTCTTGGACCCAGAGAGAACGCGGAGTGGTGATGCTGGAGAAGTATGCAATGCGCCGCCCGTCGGGAGAGATGACAGGATTCCGGAAGAGATCCTCAGGCGCGAAGGTGAATCTCCGCAGAGGCAACTCCGGCGTTGATTCGGGCGCTCGGAGCCACAATCCCAGACTGATTCCGACCGCCCCAACCAGAAACACCACTGCCGCCGAAACCGCTTTGGAACGTGCAGGCTTCCTCGTTGCTTCCTCGGCCGAGCGAAGGGCTCGCGGCGCCGCAACAACCAGGCGCTTTGGCGCCGCCGCTGTTTTGGCTTTCCCCGAAGCCAGCTTCTTGCCCAGGGAGCGCAGGTCAACCAGAATATCTTCGACATGTTGATAGCGGTCGGGTGCTTCCTTAGCCAAAGCCTTGCCAACGATGAACTCCAACTCCATCGGCAGGCCCGCCCGCAAGGCGGTGATGGGTTCCGGCTCTTCATTGCCGATCGCATACAACACAGCTTCTTGCCGCTCGCCGCCAAACGGCAAGCGACCCGTCACCATCTCGTAGATCACCACTCCCAGCGACCAAACATCGGTGCGCCGATCGGTCGGTTGCCGCAGCGCTTGTTCCGGCGACATGTAGGCCGGCGTTCCCAGGATCGTCGCCGTCTTTGTGAGTCTCGATTGCTCAGCGAGTTGCGCGAGGCCGAAGTCCATGATCTTGACCTGGCCGTCCTCGGTCAGCATCAAGTTAGCCGGTTTGATATCGCGGTGAACAATGCCCTTTTGGTGAGCCGCCTTCAAACCCTCGGCCGTCTGGGTGGCGATGTCGATCGCCTCTTCGAGCTTGAGCGGACGGTCGCCGATCTTGTCCTTGAGGGTTCGGCCAGCAACAAAGGCCATGGCGAGGAACGTTTGCTCCTCGGCCTCGTCGATCTCGTAGACGGTGCAGATATTCGGGTGGTCGAGCGCAGCGGCGGCCCGAGCCTCGCGAAGGAAACGCTCGCTGGCCTCGGCGTCTTCCGTGACTTCAGACCGCAGGAATTTCAGGGCGACAGACCGTTGAAGTTTGGTGTCTTCGGCTTTGTAGACGACACCCATACCGCCCCGGCCGAGTTCGGAGAGGATCTTGTAGTGGGAGATCGTTTGGCCGACCATGACAGCCCGATTCTACCGTGATACAGATACCTGGTGATAACAATCGATGTCACAAACAGAAGGATTATTTTCGCCCAAGACGCCGCCCGGCGACGGTTTGCGACTCCGGCACGACGTTCCGCCACGCTCCAGCGTGCGAAAGCGAGTGCCATCCGGATTTCCCGACAGTGGTCCGTGCATCAGCGCTATGTACCGGGCACCGTTTTCACATCCTCGCTCGATCGAGAAGACAGCAGCCGAGATCGGGTCCTAGATGCGGCCGCGGTGTGGCGCGAGCAGAGTAGCCATAATGTCTTACATGCAACAGCTCCTTGCTTTTCTCTGCCTGACATTAGCTATTGGCGTGCCCGTCGCCGCGCAGCCGGCAGGTTGGACACAGCCTTTTCCCGGCCATCGCGTGATCGGCAACCTCTACGCCGTCGGGACCTACGACCTGGGTGTGTTTCTCGTCACGTCATCGAAGGGGCACTTCTTGATCAATACGGGACTCGACGACTCGACGCCGCTGATCCGTAGGAATGTCGAGTCGCTGGGCTTTCGGCTGGAGGACGTCAAGATCCTGCTGACGATGCAAGCTCATTGGGACCATACGGCCGCGCTCGCCGAGATCAAGGAGATGATCGGCGCGGAGATGTGGGCGACTGCCGGCGACGCACCCGTTCTGGAAGATGGGGGTTTCAGCGATCCGCATTTCGGCGGAAAGGTGTCGTTCAAGCCGGTCAAGGTAGATCGGATTATCAAGGACGGCGAGGTGATCAAGCTGGGCGATAAGCAGTTGACCGTCGTGGAGACCCGCGGACACACGACGGGAAGTGTGAGCTATGCGATGAAGGTAAGCGAAGGCGGCCGCGACTACGACGTCGCGATCGCGAATATGGCTACGATCAACGCCGGCAAGCGGCTGGTGGTCGATCCGACGTACCCCGGTGTGGCGGAAGATTTCGTCGAGACGTTTCGCAAGCAGAAGGCAATGCCCGTCGAAGTGTGGGTCGCGGCACACGGCTCGCAATACGGCTTACACAATAAGTACAAGGCGGGGCAAGCCTACAGCGCCGAGACGTTTGTCGATCCGGAGGGCTATCGGGCCGCGGTACGGAGCTACGAGAAACTGTATTTGGAGCAGGTGGCGGCGGAACGGCGCTGAGGGTCCATTTGAGCCTTCGGGTCTAAGCGGTTGAATCCCGAGTTCGCGTTTGTACTGGTAGCGCATAGAGGCGTTGTGCGGCTGCCGTAAATTCTCAAGGATTGCGACAGACTGCCGCAATCTTACACGGGCATCGTACAGGAAATAAAGAACTTAGGGAAGAGTCGGCCGTGGAAGCGTCGCCATTAAGGGGGGAAGGCGACGGGGATTGTTGTACGGAACCGGATATCCCAACACCTATATTCAAACGGGCTCTATCTAGTTCAGCCTTTGAGGCTTAGAGCCTTAGTCCTGCTCGCGGTCGCGGAACTCTTCGTACCACTTTCTGGATCGTAGCTGGCTGAAGTGCGGCTCTCCCTCTACCGATCCGCGCGTGTCCTCCAATTTGTCAGCACGAGAAGAGGTTAGTCCGTGGATCGGTAAACGGTTTTGTGCTCACTGTTCGAATAGCACCGGCAGATTCAACGGCGGATTCCGGCTGCCTTCGAAGTCGATCACCAGGGGCATGGTCGGCCCTGTTGTCACCAGGCTTTCCGGCAGTTGAATGTTGATCTGCGCGAGGCCCGCGAAGCGCGGCGTCAGGCCGGCGAACAAGACCTTCGCAGCCTCGCCGCCAACTGTGACCACGGGTGTCACCCGCGCCCGAGCGAGCGGCGAATCCGCTGTAGCCGCGCCCGTCGCGGGCGGATTGCTGACGCCGCCGATGCCGGTCACGAAGATGATGAGAACATCTCCCGGCTTGGCGGGATTAGCGGCGGTGATCAGCGCCTCGTCCGGGTGACGCTGGATGATCGGTTCGCCGCTGTTGGGGTTGATGAATACAGCCGGCGCGAACTCCGCCATCAGGACGGGCTCAATCGGGCTGTCTTCTCCATTACGCGTCACCACCACGTTGACTTGCCCGGGCGAGGTGACCTCGAAGGGAACCTGGAAGTTGATCTGTTTGGGCGAGACGAAGATCAGCGGCGCCTCCCAGCCGTCCAGGCGCACGCGAGCACCGCCCAACTCGAACGGTAGAGGCAGGTCTCCTCGGCCTTGAGCATATCGTCCGCCAGCTCGGCCCCGAAGATGCTGCCGATCCCGCCAGGGGCGACAACCGCCTGGAATTGCGCCGCATCCACGATGCCAGCGGGCAAGATCGCCGGCGTTGTCGGGGGTTCCACGCCGCTGCCTTCCAAGGCGATCTCGACTCGCGGGCGGTTCGGATCATTCGACGAGATGATCAGCCGTCCGGTGAAATCGCCCAGCGACGGCGGGTCAAAAGCGATAGAGGGCGTAACCTGCTGCCCAGGGTTCAGCGTCAGTGCCTCCTGGCTGACGGGCGCCGGTGTCAGCGCCGCTACATCGGGGTCTTGGCGGAAGGCGTCGCCTTCGATAGTCAGTTCGACGCTCATCTCCACCTGGCTGCGGTTGATGATTTCAATCGGCAAGGCCACGGGTTCTCCAACCGGCGTGTCGCCGAAGTCCAGGGTTTCCGATTCCACGCCGACGAAGAGAATCGGCTGCTCCGGATCAAGTCCGGTGGCCTGCAGCATCACGTCCAGCGTCGGCTGGTCCGCGGCGTTCGAGGTCAGCGTCAGCGTTCCCGTTTCCTTCCCGGTCATGCCAGGGGTGAACTCAACGACAAAATCTCGCGACGTGCCGGCGCGCACCTGCATCGGCAGGTTCGACAGCACCTGAAAGGCCGGGTTGTCTATGCCGGCGGAGTCGATCACCAGCGGACCCGTTCCGAGGCTCCTCACCTTGACGACGCCTTCGCTCAATTGCCCAACGGGAGCGACGCCGAGGTCGGCCGGCGCGTCCACGGCAATGGCAGGCCTCTGAACGACGTTGAGCGGTCCGATCGTCTGTTCGGTCGTGTGGAAGCCGTCCGAGGCCTGCACCCGGAACAGCACGTTCTCGCCGCCTTCGATCAGAGCCGCGTTGAACGTCAAGGAGCTTCCCACGATATCGACGCCCAAGGGTAGCCAACTTCCCCCGCCGTCGGGACTGTAGAGCGCGGCGAAAGTCAAAAGGTCGCCGTCCGCGTCGGAAGCTGTCCAAGCGATCGTGAGCGGCGTCGAAGCATCGAGGCTCGCGCCCGCGGTTGGCGAAGTGATCGCAAGCAACGGCGGGCTCGCGCTTGCGATGAGACTTGCTAACTCGTTGCTCCCTTGCATCAGGGCGATGAGGGTGCCGTCGGCGTGGTAAGGGAGAGCCGCTACGAAGGGCTGTTCGGAGCCGCCGCTGAAATCGGCGTCAAAGCAAGAGCGCTCGAGAACTCCGCCCCCGTTGCTCAGTTCGACGCAGCAATCTCCCGACTGTGGTCCGGGGGCAAGGAGCTTCGAGGCAGGGGCCCGATAGGCTGGATCGAGGCTCCCGCTCCCACCGCTGCGGACCGTTCCGCCGATGAGGAAAAACTCGCCGGGGTCGGCTTGCTGTTTTTCACGAAATGGCTGCCCGAGCGCCGCCGCCGAAAGCGGCGCGGCAACAAACGGCCCGGTTAAAATTGTCTGAAAGAGGTTGATGTAGCTCGCGCCGGAAATCCAGCGATCGTCGCAAAACAGCTCCTTGACAACGAGTCCACCTTGGCTATCCAGGCCGAGTGCCGTGGGAAACTCGATACTACCCAAAGCCGGGCAAGGCCCGAGGACGTCTTCTGTCAGCACTTCGAATTCCCTAGCCAGCGCTACAGCCAGTTCGATTTCCGCCTTCTCCCGCGGTCCCTCCGGCACGATAAAACTACCAAACACACTCTTGAGCCAGGATTTCCATTTTGGCCCTGGCACGGTCACAGGATACACCCCCGCTGCGCCGAATACCACGTCTTTTCGCGCTGAACCCTGCACATCACCTCCGCCGGTAGGCGCCAGGGCTCGTCCGTCCGCTCACAGACGTTGATTGAGCGGACTGAACGGCGCTCCGGCCGACACTGCTCCCTGCGAAACCTTTTTGGAGCCAAAAACTGTTGATCCTCGCCCGGGCAACGCTACCCACCCGGCACAGGCAGCGCCCAGATCCTATGCAGCATGTCGCCGAACAGCCGCCGGTTCAGATGTCCTTCGGCCAACAGCAGCCAATAGTACCGCGCATGCTTGACCAGCCTACCGCCCGTCTTCATCAGCCGCTGTTGCAAGCTCGTCAGCGACCAGCTCTTGATCCGTTGCGGCAGCCCGAGCCTCCGCCATAGGTTCCCCAGGTTATAGGCCAGCACGCTGAGTTGCAGTCGCACTTCGTTGGCCCGGAACCGATGGCATGACAGCCTTGTCCAATGCGTCGCTTGTTTGCCTTCCTTGATCCACTGCTCCGCCGTGCCGCGCTTGTTGTAGAACCGCACCAGCGAGCGGCTCGGCAAGGCCATGCTCGTGACGATGAAACCGACGCGAGGAAACAACTCACCTTGGTGATGCTCGACCTTCGCAACAACCCGCCGGGACTTCGACCAACTCGCGGCCTGATACCGAAAGCTCCTGTAGCGCACCAGGGGCTTTGCGCTCGGCCTGCCCGGCGGACGAAACACGATATCTTCGATCTCCAGCTCCAGGCTCTTGTTGGCCGGGATGCGAATCACGTAGTCCACGCCGCGCTCCTCCAACGTCTCGTAAATATCCGGCTTGGTGAAGGCGGCATCGGCCCGGAACGTCACCTGTTTGCCCTCCGCCTGTTGGCGTTCGATTTCCGGCAGCAGCAGCTCGTCCCAGTCCTCGGCGCTGGACACGTTGCCCGGTCGCAACTTTGCCGCCAAGCAATCGCCGTGCTGGTTGAACAGCAACAGTGGGTGGTAGCAGACCGACTCGAAGTGGCCGTTGTAGGCGCTGCCTTCCTGCCGGCCGTGGACGGGGCTCTCGGTAGAGTCCATGTCCAGCACGACGCACGCGGAGTCATCACCGGCCTCGGCTTGCGCGATCAACTCGCGGTTCACCGCCATCAGCCCGATCAGATTCTCGTCGCCGGCGAGCATGGCGGTCTCGAAGCTCTGCAGCCGGGAGGTCAGCGCCGCGCCGCGATCCCAGTTCTTCTTCGAGCCAATCAGCCGAAAGGTTGGATCGGCGGAGACACGAACGGCGTCGTTGAGATCCTCGTAGCCCGCCAAGCGGGAGTAGACCGACTGTCGCAGCAGATCGACGAACGGGAACTTCTTGTTCGAGCCTTGCCGCGAATCCGTCAGATGCTCGTCTATCAGCTTGCCTAGTCCGAGTCGTTCGTCCAGTTCGCGAATGAGAATCAGCCCGCCATCCGAGGTGACTCGCGATCCTTGGAAATCGACCTTGAGAAATCCATTGAAGGTGAGCTGAAACGGTTTGTTTTCTTTTTCACCCATTGGGTGTTGATCTCCTCAGCGCCTTGAGTGCTTTCAAGCCCGCATAAATAAAGGCGTCCGAGTCCACCCGATGGTTAGCAGAACCGAAACTAAAGTGGAAATCCGGGTTGAGAGGTCGTCTCAAAAGGATTTCCCGCGCAAGTTCTTCCTCGGTCGGATCCTCGATCGGGCCGGCCCACACAGCCACCATGTCCACGATGTCCCGCTGCACGAAGAGCACTGCTTTAAAGCCCTTGAGCACACCGGCTAGCGTGAAGCCACGGATTGGGTCGCCGAACAACCCCCCCGGCACCCCCAAGGGAATGTAAGCCACGCCCGAGGTCTCCGCCGCCGGAAACACTTTGCGCAGGAACCGGTCGGCACTGTGAACACCGTTGTCGCACCCATCAGGACAGGCTTCCAAGTATCCGATGGCAAGCGTCTCTCGCGGAAAAAACTCAAAACTTTCCGACTTCGTATTGTTGTCGGTGGAAGTCTCCTCGACGATCGGATCGCCGCTTCCGTCCAAGTTGACTGTCGCCGTCAAAAGCAAGTCTTCGACTTGTGTCCATTCCCTGGGAAGAATGAAGTTTCCCGAAACCTCGAGCGCCCTTCGAAAGCTCGACATTCTAGCGTCCGAGTTAAGTGTTACCCACGGGAACCGGGTGAACCCGCCGACAGGGTCCAGCAAGGGGCCATCCGGCCCCGCCCGGCCTCGCAGGTTGACCGGCACACTGGGACCGAAAGATACACCCTCCGGCAGATTCGCGACCTGGGGATACACTCGCACGACAGTCCGCTTGTCGGTGACCATCGGGATCACGTTGTCGTCCGTCTGCACCGCCTGATTGATTTCGATATGGCGAACCGAGTAATCCACTCCCTCCGGCCCTTCGCCGATAGTCCACACCCCCAGGCCGACGGACTCGAGGGTGCGAAAAATTTCTTCCACGGGGTTATCAGGCGTCCAGCGCACGTAGATGTCATACGGCCCGAGGATGTTTCGTTCTTGGGCACGAGCTTCGTCGAAGAATGCGTCGATGCTAAATACCAGACGCTGCTCGTTGATGACCTCCAAACCGCACATGTTGAAAGTGTTGCTGAACGGCTGCTCCACGCAGGGAAAATCACCTCCTGGAAAGAAGTTGGCGGAACGGCGGAGGTCGATGTCGTTCGACCGCAAAAGATGTACCGTAATTCCCTCTGCCTCATCGAATCGGGCGCCCGGAACGTTGACGAAGACCTTCTGACGCGTGTTCAGCGGCTGGTTCTTGATCGCGCCGAGGCTTAGTGGGGCAGGTTCCTCGACCTCATAGATCTGCACCAGTAATCGTGCGACCTCTGTTTCGGTTGGTACGCCGTCCTGGAACGTCCGCTCAATCGCGATTGCCGTGACCGCCAAGGCCGTGGGGATTTGCAACAAGCTCTGCTCTAATGTTTGCGGCTTGCCGGCACAGAACCCGCCGAACTCACAGCTCACCGCGGGGATGCTGAGCGGCAGCGAACTCGAGCCTACGTTGTTCTCGTCCCAGTTGAGAGCGCCATTTTCGGCCTTTGAGGTGAAACCGGGCGTCTCGCCCGACGTTGCGCTGGCAATGAAATCCGCCCCTTCGGATTCGACCAGCATTTTGACCCCGCCGAATTGAGGCGGATTGATCACACGCACCTGCACCTGGGCAAAAAACACGTCGCCTGGATAGAGAGTGCCGGTGTCGGGCAGGACGCTGATGAGTTCAAGCGATGTGCCCTGCGCCGCGGCGCTGAAGGCGGCCGCATGCATCAACAACGCAAGTGCAAGAGCCAGCCGGATGAGGCTCGGCGTTGAGGACGTGTCCTCAGCCTTGTAGACGACACCCATCCCGCCTTCGCCGAGCTTCTCGGTGATGCGGTAGTGGGAGATGGTTTGGCCGATCATGCCGGTCCAATTCTACCTTGTTACAGATTGGTGTTGATAACAATCGATGTCACAAACAAACAGATTTTTTTCGTCCAGCGTGCGCCCTCGGCTTGGGTTGAGGGTCCACCGAGAGGCCGTGATACGTCTTGAGTCTCGGATTCGGAGTGCGAACCGGATTTCGCGACATCAATCCGCAAACAGGCGCTATGTAGTTCGTTTCGAGGGGGTTAGTCCTGCTCGCGGTCGCGGAACTCTTCGTGCCAGTTTTGGACGATGCGGATAGTGGTTGGCGTCTCAAGGCAACGGGGCGGCGCAACACCGTGTCCTCGGCCTTGGAGACGACCCCCATACCGCCCTCGCCGAGCTTCTCGAGGATCTCGTAGTGGCCGATCGTCGTTCCGACCAAGATAGTGGAATTGTACCGCTGAGCAGCGAATTGACTGACTACCCTACCGAGAGCTGGGGAGAAGTGTGGTGTCGCGCGCTTCGCCGGGACGCAAAGTCCGACCCATCTCGCGGAAGAAGGTCTTTCCCCCTGTCGCGGAGTCAAACAACTCGAACATCGAGTTGATGTTCTCCAAAGGCGCCCACTGGGTCATATGACATTGCATCGAGGCCAACTCCTGTGCGCCGTACTTCGATCCATCGATCTCGGCCGTGATGAAGCGATCGTCGACTCGAGCCATTCGCGCTGGGACCCCAGGTTGACCGGGCTCTTCGGCGGGGAGCGACGCTGGCAGAGCAACGAAGTAGAGTCTCGACATTCGGTGCTGCGTGTCGGATGAGAGAAATACCTGGGTCGCAATGTCGCCGACTAGACGATGGTCGCGATGCCCTGTCGCCCCGTCAGGTCCCAAGGTGATCATCACGTCCGGCTTGAGCTCCTCGACAATGTCGCGCAGCCGATCGCGAATCCCCTGCATGGTGGCTGACTCGTAGACCTTTCCGTCCTGGAACTGCAGCAAGATAGGTTCGTGAATCCCGAGCTTCTGAGCCGAGCAACGCGCTTCTTTCTCTCGAGCGGCTCCAAGCTGCGGACCGGCGGGTATGTCAGTGTTGGCCACACCGGCCTGACCTGACGTTGTGGTGACGAGGTAAACATCATGCCCCTCGGCCGCGTACCGGGCGAGAACGCGGCCAACGCTAGTCTCGTCGTCAGGGTGTGCGAACACGGCAAGAAGGGTGGCCGCAGGCGTACAGGGAACCAAAAGCAAGACGAGCAAAAAGCTGCTGAGTCGCCATGTCGTTCAAATCCGGCGGAGCTATCGTACTACGAACATCCGAGTCTTGTAGGTCGGAGGCACTCATACCCCCGCACGGCGGGGGCATCCAGACTGTCGGCTTTCTTGCTTCAACTGACGCTCCGGGACTACTAGTGAAAACCACCGATCCGTTGAAAGATCCGATCGTACCACGCACGGGCCGTTGATTCAGCTCGGCTTTTGACTCGGTCGATGAAGGTCTGGGTGCTCTAGGTTGCGGAAACAAGTGTGTTCCGGATTTCGCGCCACCTATCGAAGAGAAGCAGAGCGGAGTCCCAGCCTACGTTGCGAGTCACTGTAGACTGTGAGGCGATGAACTCGGTGCCATCAGTCCGATTCGGGGGCGGCTGTGGAATAGTCGGATGCGTGATCTTCGTCGCTGGCACGCTGATCCACCCGATGCAGGCGGATCCGAATGATGACCTGGCCGCTTTCACAGAGTACGCCGCCGATAGCTCTTGGGTCGCGAGTCACTTGATGCAGTTTTGCGGCTTTCTGCTCATCGTTCTTGCTTTGCTCGCGTTGGACCGCTTGATGCGGCCCGCCCGCGCACGGTCCTTCTCATCTTTTGGGTCGTTTGTGGCGGTTGCCAGCCTGGCGGTCTTAGCGGCCCTCCAGGCAGTAGACGGGGTCGCCTTGAAAATGACCGTCGATCAGTGGGCTCAAGCTCCTGAATCAGAAAGGCCCGACCTGTTTGCAGCTGCGATTGCCGTCCGCCGAATCGAGATCGGATTGGCAGCGCTGTGGTCGCTTGTCACTGGTGTTGCGGTGGTTCTGTTCGGGCTAGCTACAACCCTGAGCGACAACCTGCCACGCTGGTCCGGCTACGCCGTAGCTCTGGCGGGAGTGTTCTCCTGCGTCGGCGGCGTCGTGATGGCCCATGAGGGATTCTCGGCGACCGCGATGAATATCAACTTGTCGGCGCTGATTGTAATCGCTTGGGTCGCGTACATGAGCGTTCTGATGTTGAGGCGCTCCTGAACTTAGTGGGCTGGTCGCTGATAAGCGGGATTCCCATCCATTGAGCCGGTTCCCACCAAGCGCTGGATGCGCTGACGGTGGGGATCCCAACGAAGCGAGGGAACTGGGTGCTCGATTGTGACATCCGGGGATTCTTCGAGGATGTCCGATAGTTCGTAGAAAGTAGCGACTCTCCGCTCCGGGCCGATAGGCTCGGAGGAGTTTTTGTTTTTCGGAAAAAGGAGAGTCGCTATGAAGAGACAATATCAGATCGACCGCGAGAACGCGGTCCGCCGATTCCGCAAGCAAGCCGAACAGAGCGAGCAGGAGTTGCAGCTGGACTTGCCGCTCAAGGAGGTCGCCGCCGCGTTGCAAGAAGGCGTCGGTCACTTGATGCGCCAGGCGGGCTTGGAACTCATGCAGCTCATCATGAGCAACGAGGTGCGCCATCTCGCCGGCGAACGCTACGAGCGCCGCGAGCCGGAGCAGCCTTTCCGCTGGGGACGCGAGAAAGGCTTTCTGGTCGTCGACGGACAGAAGGTTCCCATCGAGCGTCCGCGGATGCGCGGCCAGGACGGGCGCGAGCAACGCTTGGGCAGCTACGAGTTGTTTCGCCGCTCCGAACCGCTCGATGCCGCCGTTTGGGACAAGCTGATGCTGGGGCTGTCGACGCGCAACTATTCGAAGGCCGTGCGCGAATTCGCCGCATCCTACGGCATCGAAAAGTCTGCGGTGAGCGATCATTTCGTGCGCCTGAGTCGCGAAAAGCTGCATGAGCTTGTGGAGCGTCCGCTGGACAAACTCAAGCTCTGCGTGATCTATCTCGACGGCATCGAGTTCAAGGGCCAACATCTGATCGTGGCTCTGGGAGTCGCCGTGGACGGGGCCAAAACGGTTCTCGGGCTACGGCAGGGCGCGAGTGAGAACGCGACAGTTGTCGGCGAGTTGCCGGATGATCTGGTCGAGCGCGCGGTCGACTTTTCCGTTCCCATGCTGTACGTGTTGGACGGTTCGAAAGCACTGAGGAAGGCGGTGCGTAAGCATGCCGGGAGCCAAGCGTTGTTGCAGCGGTGCCCGTTGCACAAGCGTCGCAACGTGACGGCTCATCTACCGGAGCCATACCGCAACGCGGTGGAGCGCAAGATGATCAACGCCTATCAGATGGCCCACTACGACGATGCCAAGAAGGCGCTGCAGCGGTTGCACCGCGAGCTGATGGAGTTGAATCCGTCGGCGGCGCGCTCGTTGGAGGAGGGAATGGAGGAAACGCTGACGGTGCATCGGCTCAAGATCGACGGCTTGTTGCGTCTGACGCTGACGACAACGAACCCGATCGAGTCGGCCTTCTCGACGGTCGATCGCATTTGCAGCCGAGTCAAGTGTTGGCGGCGCGGCGATCACCGCGAGCGCTGGGTGGGAGCCGGTCTGTGGCTGGCGGAGAGAAGCTTCCGTCGCGTGAAAGGTTACAAGCAGTTGCCCCAGCTGTTGGCGCAACTCGCTAAGCTCGACACACCACCTCCGGCTCAGGCCCGCGTGGCGTAAACTACAACCTGCGGAGAGCCGCGAGTTTCAACGGAAATCCGGACATCCTCAAAAACAGCGAACCAGTGGCAGAGCGCCGTGAATGCCGGTCCGTCGAGACTCGTCAGTAGGCCGAGCTGCTCGAGTTCGGCGGCGTTTTCGTCCCAGACGACCTTCGCTTCGTCCGTCAACCAGCCGGGACATTCAGGAGCGGCGCCGCTCGGCTGCGGAACCTTCGGAAGCGGTCGCTTCGAAGGGTTTCCTTCTAACTCGCGGATCGGGACGGGTTTCGGCGGTCTGCCACGCATGTTTCACTCCCTGAAAGGTGCGGTATCAATTGATACCGCACCTGGCAAAAGCCACCCATGGGTCGTATTTGAGAGGGGGGCAAAAGCTGCGCATGCGCAGCTTTTGACAGGATCGAATGATTTGCGATCGCCATCAGACGTCGTGCGGTACTTTCGCCGAACGGTAGACGATCGCGGATCATTGGTTCAAACTCCCCGTGCGATAGTGTGCCTTCGCCCCCAACAGCAGCTTCTCGACAAACAAGAAAACTTCCAATTTCGCGAAAACTCGCGCGTGTGGGACGCGTGGTCTTGGTGCGCTGAGACTCCAAGGATTCGACCCGCCCCCGGTATCTCATTGTTCATCAACTACTTACATTCACTCCCTAGCCGCTCGACAATCCGACTTGTCAAGTGGTGGACCAATTGGTACCGGACTTGCGGCGGCCGTGGCGAACAACGCCCGCTGTCCGGTGGACCCTTCGTCAAGTCGAGCTATTACCGTGGTGGCCCAGTCACGCATGAAGCGCGGATGCCGCTCGGGTGCGCCCAAGATGATGAGCGCGACGGCCCGGTTCAAGGCGTCCCACTTGGCCCGCTGTTGCTTGCTCGGGTTCTTCATCGGTTTGGCTCCTGTCACGCGTTGTCACGCGTAACTTTCTATTTCTTTCTCTACTAGCTCTCAACCCCTACGCGGGCAAAATAAGGATCTACGCGTGACAACGCGTGACACTTGGTCGTCAGAAGGGGAAGTCTGCTTCGGTTGGCTCGTCTGCTGGCTCCCTGGGCTCTCGGACCCACTCGGTCGGAACCAAGTCCGGTCTTGCAGTGATCGCGGACGCTAGACGGCCGGCACATTCAGCCAAAAATGGGGGGGCCTGTCCTCGTCGAAACGCCTCCCGTTCAGGTGTGCGGCTCGAATAGTGGAATTTTAGATCGACTTCAAGCTCGGCAAGTTCTCGAAGATTGCCGTCGGTATCCGCAGCGGTGAACACGGTGCATGTCACGCCACCGTATTTGCTCGTGATGTTGAAATAGACTTTTTGCTCGGGCATTTGTTTTTCCTTTCAAGTGAGTGCTATACCTTCGTAAACGCGGACTACTTGGAACGCCTCGCGGCGTTGTTTCGCGACGAGTCCCGGCACCGCGGCACGCAGATCCCGTCCGAAGCGTGCCTTTGTACCCGAATGCTCGCGACCCTGGTCCCGGCACCACGCCTGCCAAGCTGGAAAGCTTCGTCGATCGTCATCGACAGGCCGGGTCCGATTTCGCAGCGCTCTCGGAAGAATGCGCCGACGGGTGAACCCAGATCCTCGAGTTCGCGGATGGCCTCGACCGACGATCCCGGTTGAACGAACCGGCCGCGCTCCCTGAGTCGCTGCAGGCCGTCGAGCGACCAGCGCAGGATGCCGGGAAGCTCGCCGCGAAGCTGGTCGAACAGTTCGGTATCTTCTCGACCGAAGAAACTGTTGGTCATCGTGATCACCACAAACCTGCTCGCCATCGCGCCGCTTGCGTCGGCCAACCGGGGAAGCTCGTTGGTGAGCAATAGGAACCGCGTCGGCAGGGTCCCGGTCCAGGGCTCGCGGTGCTTACGGTCGACCGTTAAAACATCTTCGCCTGAGATAGAAAGCAGCCGCTCGACGATAACGGCTTGATCACTGCGACCGCTCAGGCGCGCGTCGCTGACGACGGCGAGCGGTTTGCCAATTAGCGGCGCAAGGCCGAAGTTGGCGCTGAACGAACCAAGCGTAGGCCCCGCGACGTTTTCCTTGCCGAGCAACGCTGTTAGCACGCGTGCGATCGTGCCTTTTCCGGCGCGTTTCGGCCCCACTAACAGGAAGATCTTCTGTTGCTGCGTGTCGCTCGTCAGCCAATAGCCAAAAGCCTCTTGCAGCGTCCCTATGGCTTCCTCGTCGGCACTCCAGACGGATCGAAGGAATGAAAGCCATTCGGCCGGCTCCGGTGCGAACGGATCGAAGGCGACCGGCAAAGCCGACGTCGTGAAGTAGTCGGGATCGTGGCCGAGCAGCTGCATCTCGGGTAGATGAAGCAGCCCGTTACAGCACGGGACTATTTCAGTCGGGTGCAAGTCGCAAACTTGCTCCAGCCAGGCGGGCGGCGTGATCTCGCTCGGAAGGTGCGTCGCCGCGCATAAGGCGTCCAGTGTTTCGGCGACCCGGCGGGTTGTCGGCTTGAATGGGCGCAAGGTTTTTTCGTCGCCGACTTTTGCGCTTTCCAGGTATTCGTAAAGCCGCGCCCGTAGATCGGCTTCGTCGACACGGCGGTAGTGCGAGCGTACCCACGCGAAGAACTCGCCGCGATGGTGGTAAAGCGTCGAGCGATCGTCGCGGGTGAAAGTATTGGCAACAAATCGCCGGGCGTTGGCGAGCGGGTCGGCGGCATCGAGAACAAGCGGAATTTCTTCGGCGTCTTTCGGTTCGACTGGACCGGCGCCGGATTTAGCCGGCGGGTCGGAAGTCATGAAGTGCTGCACGGTCCGCCGCTCGAAGGCCGCTTCTCTGTCCGGCCACCCCTGGAGGCTCACGCCCACGCCCCTTTCTCGGCGTCGGGGCCTCTCCACGTGCTCGCCGCCATTCGTTCGAGAATCTCGCGTTCCGACTCCTCCGCCACCTCCACTACTTCCAGCGCGCGCTGATCCACATGCCGCTCGATGCAATCGCGGACAAGCTCTCGCAGCGTCTTCGGTTCGATAGCGTCCACCTCAACGCTTTCGCCCTCGAAGTTCTTGCTCCGGCTATCGGTTTTCTTAGTGGGTCGGGTCGGTAGTTCCCAGGCCGCGATCTGGCGTGGGGTAACGGCTACGGATTGGAAGTACATATCCGCTCCGGGAGCGAAGGTTCTCAGATCGCTCTCAACCTTTCGGGGAATATCGACGCCACTCGGATCGTGATCGCCGAAATAGTACAGATAGGCTGGCTTGCCACGTTCGGCGATATCCTCAGCTGCAGCATTCACAAAGGTCAAGCTCGGATAGCCGCGGGTGACCATGAGCGGCACATCCCACGCCTCCGTTACCTCGAGACCAGGATTTCCATTTTGGCCCTGGCACGGTCACAGGATACACCCCCGCTGCGCCGAATACCACGTCTTTTCGCGCTGAACCCTGCACATCACCTCCGCCGGTAGGCGCCAGGGCTCGTCCGTCCGCTCACAGACGTTGATTGAGCGGACTGAACGGCGCTCCGGCCGACACTGCTCCCTGCGAAACCTTTTTGGAGCCAAAAACTGTTGATCCTCGCCCGCAACGCTACCCACCCGGCACAGGCAGCGCCCAGATCCTATGCAGCATGTCACCGAACAGCCGCCGGTTCAGATGCCCCTCCGCCAGCAGCAACCAGTAGTAGCGAGCATGCTTGACCAGCCGACCGCCGGTCTTCATCAACCTGTGTTGCAAACTCGTTAGCGACCAGCTTTTGATTCGCTGCGGCAGCCCGAGCCGCCGCCACAGGTTGCCCAGGTTGTAGGCCAGCACGCTGAGTTGCAGCCGTACCTCGTTGGCCCGGAAGCGGTGACACGACAAGCGGGTCCAGTGCGTGGCCTGTTTGCCTTCCTTGATCCACTGCTCCGCCGTGCCGCGCTTGTTGTAGAACCGTACGACCGAGCGGCTCGGCAAGCTCATGCTCGTCACGACAAATCCGACGCGCGGGAATAGTTCGCCCTGGTGATGCTCGACCTTGGCGACAACTCGCCTTGCCTTCGACCAGCTCTCGGCCTGATAGCGAAAACTCTTGTAGCGCACTAGGGGCTTGGCGTTCGGCCTACCCGGTGGCCGAAACAGGATGTCCTCGATCTCCAGCTCCAGGCTCTTGTTCGCCGGGATGCGAATCACGTAGTCCACGCCGCGCTCCTCCATCGCCTCGTAGATCTCGGGCTTGGCGAAGGCGGCGTCGGCGCGGAACGTCACCTGTTTGCCCTCCGCCTGTTGTCGTTCGATCTCCGGCAGTAGCAGCTCGTCCCAGTCCTCGGCGCTGTGCACGTTGCCGGGACGCAGCTTCGCGCCTAGGCAGTCGCCGTGCTGGTTGAACAGCAACAGCGGGTGATAGCAGAGGGACTCAAAATGGCCGTTGTAGGCACTGCCTTCCTGTTGGCCGTGGACGGGGCTCTCCGTGGAGTCCATGTCGAGCACCACGCGGTCTGAACCGTCGGGAGCTTCGGCTTGCGCGACCAGCTCCCGGTTCACTGCCATCAGCCCCAGCAAGTTCTCTTCGCTCGCCAGCATCTCCGTCTCGAAGCCATGCAGTGTCGAGGTCAAGGCTGCTCCGCGATCCCAGTTCCTTTTCGAGCCGATCAAGCGAAAGGTCGGATCGGCGGATACTCGAACGGCGTCATTGAGGTCCTCGTAGCCAGCGAGTCGGCTGTAGACCGACTGCCGCAGCAGATCGGCCAGCGCGAACTTCTTGTTCAAGCCTTGTCGCGAGTCGCTGAGATGCTCGTCGATCAGCTGGCCGAGTCCGAGTCGTTCATCCAGTTCGCGAACGAGAATCAGACCGCCATCCGAGGTGACTCGCGATCGTTGGAAATCGACTTTGAGAAATCCATTGAACGTGAGCTGAAACGGCTTGTTTTCTTTTTCACCCATCGGGTGTTGACCTCCATGGCGTCCTTATCGGGCTCTAGCCCCTATCAATAAAGACGCTGAAGGTCGCTGGATGGTCTGAAGCTCATACATCAAATTGAAAATGCGGGCGAGAACGACGCCGGCCAGTGCGTCCTTCTCCAGCCAGATCTCGACATAATCATCCTGGTAGTCCCAGATCGCTCGACGGTAGGTTTGAGCGGTGTTTTCCAAAGCCTCTTCGAGTGACGAGAAGGACCTTGGTTTACGCATCCACCGCGTGTTGTCGGCGATCCAATGGAACGGGACGACCTTCTGTCGTCTCATCTGGCCCAGGAGCCGGCAGATCGTGTTCTTGTATTCGTTCTCGGTCTTCCCGATCGCGCCCATGCTTACGAGGCGGTAGAAGAGCTGCCGAACGGTCATCGGGTGATCTCCGGCAAGGACGCCGACCAAGGTGTCTTTCAAATCCTCGATCTCAACCTTGGTGCGGCGTTTTGTAAGGCTAGCCTTATAAGTCACGCTGCCATCTCCATTGCCGCTGCCAACTCGGCCGGTTTCAACTCTTCGATGCGCTCGATTTGAGCGGCGATCTCGTCGCCGCGTAGGTCGTCATGGGCCCGGGCCCAGATCGCCGCCCACGCCGCCCCATCTTCGGCGCCCGCGGCGAGCAGGGTCCGGGCGATAGCGGAATTGCCGTTTTCGCTGATGTAGAGTCGGTTCCGGTCGTCCCGGAGCGTCCGAAGCCGGTCCCGCCGCCAGTCGACCAGCTCACGAGCTTTGCGTTCGGCACCGGCGCGCCGGATGGCGTAGGCGCGCTTTTCCGCCGCCGTCAGTGGCCGCTGCCCGTCAAGCTCGACATTGAGATGTTGAGCCAGCCAACGCAACGCGTCCTGACGGTCGCAGCCGAGCACAACCTGGATCAGGCCCAGAAGGCCGCCGCCGGTGCCGTGGGCATGATCGAAAAAGACGCCTTTCGCGTCGTCGAGCGAGACGTTATGGCCGTCGCCGGCGCGCCAAAATGCCACGCCGCGCCCGTGGCGAAGGGGGCCGCCGCCTAGCGCCTGCCATGTCTGCATGATCGACGTGCGGTCGAGCAGTTCGCGGGGCGTCACGCAGCCCCCTGGTGGTTGCCTGCGGCTGCATCTAACCAGCGATCGATTGTCGTGCGGGGCAGGATGTAACGTTTTCCGACCCTGATGGCGGGTATCTCGCCCCGTCGAATTCCCGCATAAACCGAATTCCGCGACAGCCCAGTCCGTACCACCAAGTCATCAACTGTGTATGTTACGATCTTTTCTTACTTTTCCGTGTTAGCCATGCTATGATGATCGCAAGTTGCCCCTTCCAGGTCAACATGATTTTAAGGATCAGAGCCGTAACACAATGCAGGACGTTTTCAACTTCAGCCGACGCGTGACCGCGTACGAAATCCGAACCGCCCGGCCGACAAGCGGGCAACCGGGTGCTGGAAAAAAGGCCCGGTATCTGTGCGAGCGGGGGGGGACGGCGAGAGAGTACAATCCGCTCGCAGATCCTGCGGTGTTCCTGCGTTTCTCCGATGCGCACCCCCTCGAAGAGAACGCGATCGTCGATCTCGCCAATCAGTACGGATTTCTCTTTGCGCATCAACTGTCGCTGGTTGGGCAATTGCCGGCGGGGGAACTCGTCGAATCATGGCGCAAGGAGACCGAGCATCTCCATGCAGCCGTTGAGCTTTGGGAAGCGAGCAGACATCGATTGTTGGCGTGGATAACCGAAGGAGTAGGCAAGCGGGAGAACGACTATATTTACAAAGGTCCGTTGGGCGATTACCTCATTTCGTCGCCGCCCAGCCTCATCAACGCCGCAATGCACGTCTTGCAGCGGAGTGTTGACTACAAGTTGAAGTCCGCTTGCGAAGTAAGATTCTTGTGGAACGTAGAGCGCAGTAACGGGCTGGTTTATGATCATCCGAAGTCTCTTCAGGCTTGCCTGTGGCTGCAGCTCGCGTATGCCGTCGCAGGTAAAAGTCCAGAGGACTACCGCCGTTGTGGGGAATGTACGCGGCGTTTCGAAATCGCCGACACGATGCGTCGGGATTCCAAGTTTTGCTCCAATGCGTGTCGCGTCCGCGCGTACAGGCACCGCAAGAAGGAGGCTCAAAGACTCGGGGACAAAGGCGTACCGTTTCGCGAGATCGCACGACGTCTCGGCTCGGATGCCAAAACAGTGAAAGGATGGGTGATTAAATGAGAGGAACGGTTTACAAGAAGCCCCTGCCCTCCGGCACGGTCCGCTGGCAACTCCAGGTTGACGCCGGACGCGACAAGAACGGCAAGCGCATCCGAATCACGAAAAGCTTCGCCCGCAAACGGGCAGCCGATGACGCTCTCGCGCATTTACTGGGAGAGCGGCGAGGAAACAATGACCGGCTCGACAAGCCGACGCCCGACACCCTAGCGGAGTTTCTCCCTGAGTGGCTCACGCAGCACGCGGAGCGTTATTGCGAGCCTATTGAGTCTCGCAAAACAAAGTGACACCTTTTTGGGGTACGTACGTCTTTGTATGTATGGGAAATACAAAAGGCGTACGGCGGGATTTCGAGGCCCTGGAGAAGCGCCGTTTCAAAGCGATCCGGTTGGTCGAGCAAGGCTGTAGTCAGTCCGAGACAGCGAGGCGATTGAAGGTCGCGCGGCAAAGCGTCAGCGAGTGGCTGCGACGATACCGGCGTGACGGCGAAGCCGGGTTGCGCCAGGCCGGCCGCGCCGGCCGTAAGCCGCTGTTGGACGCCGCGCAGCTCGAACGCCTCGAGGCGTTGCTGCTGGAAGGCCCCGAGGCGCACGGCTTCCCGACGCCGCTGTGGAGCTGTCCGCGGGTCGCTCGTCTGATCGGAGACGAGTTCGGCGTGCGCTATCACGAGGGCCATGTCTGGAAGATCCTGCGGGCGCTCGGTTGGAGCCCGCAACGGCCCGTCGGCAAAGCGCGGGAGCGCAACGAAGAGGCCATCCGCGGCTGGCAGCGCAAGACTTGGCCGGCCATTAAAAAAAAGCCCGCAAAGAAGAACGTACGATCGTCTTCATCGACGAAAGCGGATTGAGTCAGAAGCCGCATCGTTGCCGCACCTGGGCGCCGCGCGGCGAGACACCGGTGTTGGAGTTCAACTTCAACTGGGACAAGCTGTCGGTGTCGGCCGGGCTGACGTTGCGCAACTTTTACTTCCGGCTCTATCCCGGCGCGATCGGCGAGCTGGAGGTCATCGACTTCCTGAAGGCTTTGGTGCGCCACATCGACGGCCCACTGCTGATCGTCTGGGACCGGCTGCCGGCGCACCGCAGCCGCCTGGTGCGGGAGTTCATCCAGCTCTCCGAGGATCACATCGCAACGGAGTACTTGCCGCCCTATGCGCCGGAGTTGAACCCGGTGGAATACATTTGGGCGTACTGGAAGCAGCACGAGTTGCCCAACGTCTGCCCGAAGGACTACTGGGAACTCGACGAGCGCGCCCGCAAAGCGCTGCGGCGAATGCGCCGCAAACCGCGCTTGATTACCGCTTTCTGGAAACAGTCTTCTCTTTGTCTCGATTGACAGTATATTATGCGAGACTCAGTAAGACCGTCGAGCGGTACCGCCAACTGCTCGCCTATCCGATTGAAGCGCTCGGACACGTACCGATGAGAGAGTTGTCCACGTTGATGCTGGAGCGGTTCTATAACGCCCTACTGGAGACTCCCGCCCGGTCAGGGCGTCCGCTCGCACCCAAGAGCATCAGGCACATACACGATTGCTTGCGGTCTAGCTTCAAGACGGCTATTCGCTGGGATGTGTTGAAGGTGAACCCGGCTGCCGCCTGCAAGCTGCCGAAAGTGGAAACCAAGAAGGCTGGAGTGCTCGAAGATGAGCACTTCGAGTTCCTGTTGGACGCCGCGCGCAGTCACCCATGGATGTATGCCTTGCTGTTCGTCGCGAGTGCTACCGGACTACGCCGGGGCGAGTTGTTGGCTCTGGTGTGGGCGGATTTGGACCTTATCCACAATTCCATGCTCGTCTCGAAGTCGCTGGAACAGACGAAAGCCGGTCTGCGCATCAAGACCCCGAAGAGCGACAAGGACCGCACTTTGACGTTGCCCGCGACTGCGGTCGATGTGCTGAAAGAGCACCGCCGCCGACAACAGGAGTTTCGTGGGGCCTTCGGTGACGACTACCGCACGGATCTAGACCTTGTTTTTGCGACACCGAAAGGCGACTACTTGAAACCCAACACGGTCAGCCCCGCAGTGTGCGAGCTGGCCCGCAAGTGCGGCTTCAAAGGCGTAGGGCTCCACACACTGCGACACACGCACGGGAGCCAGCTCATTTCCGCAGGCGTACCCCTGCCGGTAGTGAGCAAGCGCTTGGGGCATTCCTCGGTCGATTTCACGCTAAGGGTTTACGCGCACGCCTTCGACAAAGATGAAGTCGCCGCAGCCGAAATTTGGGACCAAAAAATAGGGGCCGCGATTCTCCGACAGACCCCGTGGCAGCACGTGGCAGCACGACGGACCCATTAGCCCGCCTAACTCGTTGAAAGAATTAGGAAAGAGTGGCGTCCCCAGCGGGATTTGAACCCGCGTTGCCGCCGTGAAAGGGCGGTGTCCTAGGCCGGGCTAGACGATGGGGACGGAGGTGGGATCTACGTTTCCGGGGACTTCTCGCGCGACCTAAGCTCTATTTTGTGAGTTCGGTTTTGCGCAAGGCTTGGGCAGGAGTCTTTCGGCGGCCGAAAGCACTCCCAACCACATCAATTTTCAGTGTATCGGAGGGCTTGAGAAGCGTCAAATGGGGCGGCGAAGGGAGCGTGGGTGTGGCGACAAGAACGGCGCCGGTTGAGCCTTGCGCCAATTTGCTCCCGCCGTGCAGCGGTGTTCAAGGGGACATTTCCACTGGGCGGTGATACCGGTGATACCGACATGCCAATCGGGGTCGACGGCGCGCGATACAATATACGAGGTAGCCGCGCGCCGCGTCGAAAAAACCGCCATGAAAAGAAGAGACGTCCTCAAATCCGCCCTGCTCGGTACCGGCGCTGTGGTCAGCGGCACGGCGGCCGGCCACTCTCACACGTCGGTCGCTCCCGCTTCGGCGGCTTCGGCGGCGGCGGCCTCGGCTTCCGAAGCGTGGAAGCCGCTGCTGTTTGATGCTCACCAGGGCGAGACCGTGACGATTCTCTCGGATCTGATCATCCCCGCTACCGATACGCCCGGTGCTGGGGAAGCCGGCGTCACGGCCTATATCGACCTGATTCTCAACGACGGTGACGCCGCGGCCCGGGAAGAATTTCTGAGCGGGCTCGGGTGGCTGGATGGTTACGCTATTCGCCGGCACAATCAGCCCTTCGCTCGCTTGAGTGCCGATGAGCAGACGGCCCTGCTCAAGACGCTGGACGACACGAAGCTACCTGACTTGAAAACGGGTGCACGGTTTTTCAAGCAGGTCAAGCAATTGACCGTCGAAGGCTACTACACCTCGAAAATCG
Organism: Bryobacterales bacterium; assembly: GCA_965238125.1. Lineage (GTDB taxonomy): Bacteria > Acidobacteriota > Terriglobia > Bryobacterales > UBA6623 > UBA6623. Next base: position 5,310,880 of record OZ250179.1, read on the forward strand.
GCATCGACGAGCTGAACAAGCACGGCGTCCCGGATACTTACGTTTGACGGGGGCTGTCAAGGCTTCGCGAGCAATTCTTCGACACTCCAATAGTCGCTTCGGTCCACGTGCGCGGCTCGGACTTTCGTGACGTCGGCCGGCCCGACAAGCTCGCTCAGGCCTCCGAAGCGGCGGCGCACAAACGTCAGCAGCAAAGCCGTTTCCCGGTCGGAGAGTATTGCCCCAACCCCCGGCATTTCCCGATCGTACACCTCGCCGGCGATCTCCATCCGCCCGCGCACCCCGTGCAGGACGATCTTGATCAGCCGCTCCGGAGGGCCCGTGACCCAGGAGGCGCCTTCGAGCGGTGGGGCCTGCCCGACTGCCTGTCCGTCGTATTGGTGGCAGGCGGCGCAGTAGGCCGCGAACAGCGGCTCGCCCGGATCGCGATCGGCGACTCGCGCGCGCCGAAGCGAGCCCATGCAGCCGGCGAGCAGCACGGCGGTGCAAAGAATCGCCAGGTTGTGAAAACCGTACCGTCGCACTCGGGTTCAAGCATAGCGCGGGCTCGGCGTGGTCTGATTGAGGCGGAGGGGAAGGAATGACCGGAAGGTCCGCAAGAAAAATGCCCAGGTGCCTCAATGAGGTGCGGCTATAGGGTGCTCTAGGCACATAGGTACGCCGCGGACCTTCCAACCTCGGAAGCCCGCTGTTCCCTACGAGGTCACCTGGACGAGATCGATTGTACGCCCAGACCGGCCGCAGGTCAAGATGAATCTGTTGTGAACTCAGGAAATACCGACACCTCGTTTGCTCAGAAAAGGCCGGCGATATGTGTGAGCCAAAACTTTGCCGGCTGAGAGACGACCACATTTGCCGTTACCGGTTGGCGGACTCCGGCGAGACGACGAAATCGTCAGCTACTGAATCTCGCATAATATACTGTCAATCGAGACAAAGAGAAGACTGTTTCCAGAAAGCGGTAATCAAGCGCGGTTTGCGGCGCATTCGCCGTAGCGCTTTGCGGGCGCGCTCGTCGAGTTCCCAGTAGTCCTTCGGGCAGACGTTGGGCAACTCGTGCTGCTTCCAGTACGCCCAAATGTATTCCACCGGGTTCAACTCCGGCGCATAGGGCGGCAAGTACTCCGTTGCGATGTGATCCTCGGAGAGCTGGATGAACTCCCGCACCAGGCGGCTGCGGTGCGCTGGCAGCCGGTCCCAGACGATCAGCAGTGGGCCGTCGATGTGGCGCACCAAAGCCTTCAGGAAGTCGATGACCTCCAGCTCGCCGATCGCGCCGGGATAGAGCCGGAAGTAAAAGTTGCGCAACGTCAGCCCGGCCGACACCGACAGCTTGTCCCAGTTGAAGTTGAACTCCAACACCGGTGTCTCGCCGCGCGGCGCCCAGGTGCGGCAACGATGCGGCTTCTGACTCAATCCGCTTTCGTCGATGAAGACGATCGTACGTTCTTCTTTGCGGGCTTTTTTTTAATGGCCGGCCAAGTCTTGCGCTGCCAGCCGCGGATGGCCTCTTCGTTGCGCTCCCGCGCTTTGCCGACGGGCCGTTGCGGGCTCCAACCGAGCGCCCGCAGGATCTTCCAGACATGGCCCTCGTGATAGCGCACGCCGAACTCGTCTCCGATCAGACGAGCGACCCGCGGACAGCTCCACAGCGGCGTCGGGAAGCCGTGCGCCTCGGGGCCTTCCAGCAGCAACGCCTCGAGGCGTTCGAGCTGCGCGGCGTCCAACAGCGGCTTACGGCCGGCGCGGCCGGCCTGGCGCAACCCGGCTTCGCCGTCACGCCGGTATCGTCGCAGCCACTCGCTGACGCTTTGCCGCGCGACCTTCAATCGCCTCGCTGTCTCGGACTGACTACAGCCTTGCTCGACCAACCGGATCGCTTTGAAACGGCGCTTCTCCAGGGCCTCGAAATCCCGCCGTACGCCTTTTGTATTTCCCATACATACAAAGACGTACGTACCCCAAAAAGGTGTCACTTTATTTTGCGAGACTCAATAAGCGTTCCTGCTTTGGGGAGGTGCCGGACGTCAAGATATCCGGCTCGAACGCAATTCTGAGCCCCAGCGATCTGAGAATCGCCGTAAAGCTCCCATAGGTTGGATTCCCGGATTCGCTCAGCATACGGTAGATGCTTTCTCGACTAATACCGGCGCGTTTCGCCAGGTCGGACATCGTCGTGCTCGCCTCGGCAACATCGCGTAGGGCAACCAAGAGCATTTCATCAGAATCCCCAAGTGCGGCGTTCAAATAGTGCGCTGCGGCTCTTGGATCCTGAAGGTGTTCTAGAAGAGCGTCATGATGTGGCCGCGTACGTTTAGGGAATTATATACGAAAGTGGCGAAAACACTTGACATCTGCGCCACTTTGCGGTAAGATGTAGTCATGGCTAAGGCACCAGGAAAGGCATACCGGAAGGGCATCACGCTCAAGAAGATGCTGAAGATGTTCCCCGACGACGAGACGGCAGAGCAGTGGTTCATCAAGCAGCGGTGGCCGAACGGAATGTGTTGCCCTATCTGCGGATCGGTCAATGTGCAGTCGGGATGCAAGCACAAAACCATGCCCTATCGCTGCCGCGAGAAAGAGTGCCAGAAGAAGTTCAGCGTGAAGACCGGCACCGTGATGGAATGCGCGAAGGTTGGCTATCAGGACTGGCTCATCGGGGCCTTCCTGCTTATGACCAGCCTCAAGAGCGTGTCCAGCATGAAGCTGCATCGAGACATCGGCGTGACACAGAAAACTGCTTGGTTTCTCGCGCAGCGGCTCCGGGTCGCCCTCTCGCAGGATGGGAAGCTCTTTACTGGCCCGGTCGAAGTTGACGAAACCTACTTCGGTGGTCGGCGCCGGAACATGAGCAACACCAAGCGAAAGGAACTGGCGGATACCGGGCGAGGGCCAGTCGGGAAAACGGCGGTTGTCGGTGTCAAAGATCGTGCGACCAAGCACGTCGCGGCAATGGTGGTAGCGGCTACCGACGCGGCCACCCTGCAAGGGTTCGTAGGCGATCATGCCGCACCGGGCGCGACGGTCTACACCGACGACCACGGCGGCTACAAGGGGATGCCTACACTCACGCCACGGTCAAGCACTCACTCTCCGAGTACGTCAAGGGCGAGATTCACACGAACGGGATCGAGTCGCTGTGGTCGATGATCAAGCGAGCGCACCAAGGCACGTTCCACAAGCTCAGCCCGAAGCATCTGGACCGCTACGTTCAGGAATTCGCGGGCCGTCACAACTTGCGTGAGGCTGACACCATCGACCAGATAGCAGCCATCAGCAGCGGCATGGACGGGAAGCGGCTCCGCTACCGGACGCTAATTGCGGACAACGGCCTCGCCTCTGGGGCGCGGGCATGAAACCATCAGAGGCGGTACCGTTCAATCTTCGTTACCGGGGTCCGGACGTAGACGACGGGTCGATGTCTATTGAGGACATCGTGCCTGTCCTAGAGGGTATCGCCAGCGCATACGGAAGGATCGCGTCTGATACAAACGCTGGGGTCCAACACCGGCTCCGTATCACCGGAGTTAGCCATGGATCAGCGGACATCCTATTGGAGATATGGGATGTCGTTGGTAAAGCGTCCGACTACCTGCAAGACATCGACGTACTTGGGCGAACGGCTATCGGAATCGTCACCACAATATTTGGGGTCATCAAGATCAAGAAGCATCTCAAAAACAGGCCGTTCAGCAACAAAGTTTCTGGCGATAACGCGATCACGATCCAGAATTCAGAGAACGTTAAAATTGAGATGCCGGTCCATATCTACAACATCTATAAGAACAAGCTAATCGACAACGACCTTGGGAAGCTAATCAAGCCGCTGCGTGAGGGCCATATTGAGTCAGCCGAGTTATTGGTAACGGATAGGAACAACAAGGTGCTCTCGGAACGAATAGACATCTCAGACAGAGCATATTTCGAGGGCGAAGAGTTGCCAGCCACTTCAACACGGAAAGCGTGGCTGATCGGAAAACTGAACTCTCTAACGAAATCTACAGAGAGCGGTTACATCAATCTGACAGACGGTGCGAGAGTGTTTTACGCCTACGTCGGAAATAACCAGCAGGCGCTGCATTCTATATTCGGAACCTATGACGGTCCTGTTCGTGTTTGGGCTGTGGCCTATCTGGACGAGAGTTTGAAACCTATACGCCTGGAAATTTCAGAAATTGAGCGTGCCCAGGGGGAGCTTTTTCCGCCCAATGAGTAAGAGTAAGCCCACAAAGCGGCGCACAGCCGAAGTTCCACATCCGTCCTATCAGCCCAATGTACGGGAATTGAAAGCAGACTTACGGCTCAAGGGGACGTTTAAGGATGCCATCATGGCGCTGGTTGCCCCGGTGAAGGTTCGCCGGGTAATGCCGAAGCCGAAGCGGTGACTGCAAGTGTTTTCGCCACTTTCGTATATAATTCCCTACGTTTAGGCATTGTAGTCCTTCCACCTCGTAATCGCTTTTCGAATGTCGCCGGCCTGTGTCTTCTTGTCGCCGCCTCCGAGAAGTATCACAACATCGTCACCGTCCAGGCCGTAATAGACCCGATAGCCAGGCCCGAAGTCGAACTTCAGTTCAAGAACTCCGCCCCCCACAAAGCCCCCCGGTCCGAAATTTCCCTGTGTGACCCGATTAAGTCGAACCAGAATCCTGGATCTACCATTCCAATCCTTAAGGCCGTCAAGCCAAACCTGAAACGGATCTTCACCGTTCGGGGCGATGTAGTGACGCAGGATTCTGGGACGTGCTTCCACCGGAGGCAAACACTCTTCAGGTGACTCACAATATCATCGGCTCCACGCGCGGAAGCGGCCGCGGTGCCACGGCTCCGGCGGTCACGCTTGTTTGTGATTTTTAAATCACAACCCATCGTAACACCGTTCATGGATCAGCGCAAGGACAGCCGAACGTTCCAGGGGTCGGGCATCCTCCAATCCGCCTTGCTCGGAACCGGCGCGGCGGCCGGCCATTCCCACTCTTCGGCGGCTCCCGCTTCCGCAGCTTCGGCCTCGGCTTCCGAAGCCTGGAAGACGCTGCTGTTTGACGCTCACCAGAGCGAGATGGTGACGATTCTTTGGGATCTGATCATCCCCGCGACCGATACCCCCGGCGCGAAGCAGGCCGGCGTGACCGCCTATATCGACCTGATTCTCGGCGACGCCGCGGGGCGGGAAGAATTTTTGAGAGGGCTCGGGCGGGGAAGGAATGACCCGAACGGTCCAAAAGAAAAGTGCCCAAGCGTCCTAATTGAGGTGCGGCTATACAGTGCTTTTCGCACTAGGAGCGCCGCAGGCCTTCCAACCTCGGAAGCCCGCTGTTCCCTGCGAGGCTTACCTGGGCATTAAGATCATAGGCCAAGATCCTCCTCGCGTCAACAAGAATCCGCGGGAAATCTTCGGCCGTGATCCGGAAGCCGTGAACGGTTGGCCGAGGCCCGCCACCCAAAACGTGGGTAGTGCTCCCGGGCTTTTCCAGCGTCCCCTCTTGATCAGAAAACTCTCATCAGCGTCGACCAGGCCAACCAGCCTCCCGCGATCAGTAAACCCAGGCACGAAAGCAACAACATCCGATCCCACCACCGCCCCGGTTTGAGCCGCGCGTCGATCTCCCTGAAGCGGAAATGAAGCGCCGCCAATCCCATCAGGGGCAGCATGATCGCCTGGGTCAGGCCGTTGATCAGCACTAACGCCACCGGATCGGCTCCAGTGGTGTACACTCCCAGCGCGACGATTGGTTGCGCGACCGAAAACCACACCACCGCGCGATCGTGCTTTCTTGGGTCGTCGCTCTTCATCAGCCGCGAGACTTTCAGCACGTCGGTCAACAGCCGAGCCGTGCTGGCGTTCCCGATAAGAAACGTCGAAAACAGAACGGCAATCGCCCCGAAGAGGAAAAGCCAACGAGCGTACTCGCCGAATGCCGGTACGTATTGTTCGAGCAGCGTGCTGACCATGCGCATTCCGGCGGGGTCCAACCCCTGCTTGTGCATCACCGCGACGCCCATCACGAAAAAAGCGACCGTGGCCGTGGTGTACAGAACCATCGAAATGAACGCGTCATAGCGCATGACGCGCATCCAGCCGCGTGCCCGGGAGGCCCAGGCGGCGTCTTGACGGCGGGGTCCGGCGAACCGCGCATAACCCTTTTCCATGCACCAATAGGGGTAAATGCCGAGCTCGGTCCCGCCGATGCCGATGATGCCGAAGGTCATCAAGGCGGTCGCCAGCGGTCGGGTGATCTCCCAGCCGACAATTCCGGGCGGCGCGGTCCCGGTGGGAGGCAGGCGAAACAGCAGGCCACTCCAGATCTCCGACGCCGACAAGTGAAATGTGTGGTGAAATTGAAGCGCGAAAACATTGCCGATGGTGACGAGAGTGAACAATCCCACGAGCACCGTTGCCAGGGTTTGGATCATCCCGTAACGGCCGAAGTAAAGGAGAATGACTGTAACGAGGGTCGTGAGAATCGCCCAATACCAATCATCGGAAGTGGAAGGTTCGAGCAAGGCATTGACCCGCGCCTTGGCGTCTCCGACGGCTTGCCCCGTGTCGTCGTAATCGAGGCGTTCGGCCGCGATCAGCGCCGAGACGGCCGCCAGGGCTTGCGAGCCCCGCTGATCGCCATCTCGGTCCAGGTGATTCAAACGGTCGCCGAGCAGCGTTTGCCCCAAGCGAATCCGCTCTTGCTCGTCGACGCTGAGCTTCGCCAACTCAGCTCCGCCGCCGTCGATGTCACCCTTCCAGGCGATGTAGCGTTTCAGCTCGAGTTCGGACGGCAGTTGAATCGCCCGAATGTAATCGCCGGTGATGGGAAAAGCCAGCGCCAGCGCCTGCCCGACTCCGCCGACGATTGCCCCCATGCCGCCGGTATTGGCGGCCATCATCACGAACCAATACCAGATGAGCCAATTGACCCGCAGCCGCGGTCCCGGCAGCCGATTCAAGGCCGACAGGGTCGTCTCGCCATGGGTGATGGTGTGCCGCCCGATTTCGATTTGGACGAAAACTTTGATCAAGCAGGCGAGGATGATCAGCCACAGCAGATAGATACCGGCCTGAGCGCCGGTCTTGGTAGTGGCGATCAACTCTCCGGACCCGACGACGGTACCGGCGATGATCAGCCCCGGCCCCACTTGGCGCAGGATGCCTCGGAGGCGGGCGGGCGGTTCGACGATGCCGTCGTCCGTGCGCGGGTCGGGCGGCGGCGGACGTTTGCCGGGAACAGGAGGCAGGTCGGCCATGGGCGTGTCGAGGTGGGCCATCCAATCTAGCAGTTTCGCCGGTGGGTGCGTGAAAAGGTGTCGCCGCGCTCCGCCGCCCCTACGCCGCTGCCTCCGTCTCCGCAAGCAGCTTCTTCACGTAGGCCAATTGCGACTCGACCAACTGCCACGAGCCCGGCCAGAAACACATGTCGATCGTCCAGTAGTCGACGTTGGGAACTTCGAGCAGCTTCGGCGCGATCGAGGAGAAAAAATGGTATTCCCGGTTCCGAAGGGGTTGTGGGTGCTGGTCTCGTCGTTGTGCAAGGTGCCGTCGGAATCGATCAAATGGATCGCCCCGACCTTGCCTTCGAGATTGGCGAGCAACTCCTCGATGCCTCCGGCGAGGGTTTCCTTCTTACCGTGCTGCCGCGCGCCGACGACCGAGCACATATAAGCGTGGCTGGTGTCATACATGACGTAGAAATTCGGGTGATCGACCAAGCTGTGCAACTCGACGATTTCCGACGGCTTGTTGAAAATGAAACCGGGCTCGAACTCCCAGTGCATCCTCAATCCGGCTTGCTGAGCCTTTTCCGCCGCTTCTCGAAAAACCTCCGCCAGGCGCGACTTGGCCTGCTGGTGCTCGGCGGCGCCCTTGTATCTTCTGGGGGGCGCGACGGTGTCGACGCGAATGTCGCGGACCCCGATATCGACGCACAACTCCAAGGTCCGGTCGAAATGTTCGAGATATCCCTCTTTCTTGTCGGCCTCGGTCGGGTCGAAGCCGGTGTGATCACCGCCGTACCCGGCGCGCTCGAGCCCCAGGTCGTCGAGCTTCTTGCTGAGTTCGGCGCGGGATTCCTTGGTCGGGTAGTTCTCGAGAGTGACGTGCTCTTGGATGCCGCAAATCTCGATGGCGTCGTACCCGGCGGCGGCCATGCGTTCGGCGGTTTTTTCAAACGGAACGGGATCGGAGGCGTAGGGGCCGAAGGCGAACGCCCAACTCCCCAATGCGATTTTCTTCATGATGGTTGATTCCCAATCATCCCGACGGCGGCCGGTGCCGACAATTCCTTGGATCAGTCCGGCGACCCGGCCTTCAGCGGCTTGATCTTGATATTGCGAAAGGCGACCGACATGGGCCGGCCGCGATGCAGTTGGAAGGCGATGACGCCTTCTCGAACCATGTCGTCTTGCGTATCGACCGTCACCAGTCCGTTCAGGGTCAGCTTGATATGGTCGCCCATGCAATAGATTTCGTAGTGATTCCATTTCGCGGGCCGAACGACGGTTTGGCCCTTGCCCGTCCAGCCGTCAATGATCACGCGGCGTCCCGTGTTCTCCCCATGCAAGTTGCCCCAAGCCTTGCCTCGGGTGGCGTCGGCCTGATAACCGCGCACGGTGTAGTGCGGTAGGACTTTGCTGCGAAACTGCACGCCGCTGTTACGGTTGATGAGCTTGATGTCGACCTTGAGGATGAAATCGGAAAACTCTCGGCGGCTGATCAAGAACGTATTGCGCCGTAACCGCCGGCCGCTGGAGCCGACAATCGTTCCGTCGATGACGCTCCACAATCCCGGCTCGCCGTACCAGCCGTTAAGATTGCGTCCGTTAAAAAGCAGTTCCCAGCCTTGCTGCTTTTCGACGGCCGTCAGCCGGTTGTCGGTATTGCCGGGGAAGACGAAGAACGCGAGAGACAGCAGGGCGGCGACCAAACTCATCTCAGACCCTCATCATTATAGGTTTGGTTGGTCAATGGTTTAGGGTGGGTGCGCGACATAAATGTGGGAGCTTGTGGGTTTGTCTTTTTTTGTGGCGTTTTTCCTTGCGTATGTATACGCTAGGTAATAAGGAGGTGCCCCGTGCCCCAATCTCTCGCTGCCCTCGAACGACAACGTGCCGCGATTCTCTCCGAGATCCTCCACTTAGGAGACTTTCGCAGCGGCTCGATTACCGCCACCCGCGGCCGCTGCGGCAAACCGAATTGCCGCTGCCACCAACCCGACCAACCGCCCCATGGTCCGCATTTCCGCCTCACCAAAAAAGTGAGCGACAAGACCGTGACTGAGACCTTCTCTTCGCCCGCGGATCGCCGCAAGGCCGAACGCCAGGTGGCCGAGTTTCATCGCTTCCAACAACTCAGCCGGCAATTGCTCGATGTCAACGAAAGCATTTGCCGTCTGCGACCCGCCGCAGACACCCCGAAGCCCCAGGAAAAAAAACGGCCGAAACCATCCGCCACGAAGTCGCCCAAGAAGTGACGCAGCTGCTCGGGGTCATCTTCCGCGGCCAACGCCGCGGCGACCCCCTCGATCTCGAAGCCGTCGAGACGGCGGTTCGCGGCACCATGCATCGCGCCGGGACCACGCTGCTGAGCAAGTTACTGTCGTCCTCCGAGACCGTGCCGTCCCGAATCCCCTGCCCCTGCGGTCAACAAGCTTGCTGCCGCGATACTCGCCCCAAACAACTCACCACCGTGGTGGGCGAGGTGCGTTTCGAGCGCGCCTACTACCTCTGCTCGACATGCCGCCGGGGACAAAGCCCGCGCGACCGCGAACTCGACATCGAAGGCACCGCCTGCTCGCCCGGCGTGCGCCGCATGATGGCGCTGGTGGGCAGCGAAACTTCTTTCGAGCAAGGCCGTGAACAACTCGACGTCTTGGCCGGTCTCGACGTTACCGCCAAGTCCGTCGAACGCCATGCCGAGGCCCTCGGCGCCGACATCGAAGCCCGCGAGCAAGTGGCGATCCAACGCGCCAAGCAACTCGACTTGCCGCACGTCGCCGCCCCCGCCGTGCCCCTGCTCTACATCGAAATGGACGGCACGGGCATTCCCGTCGTGGCCGCCGAGACCGCCGGCCGTGTCGGAAAAACCGCGGGGCGGCCGGCCCGCACCCGCGAGGTCAAACTCGGCTGCGTCTTCACCCAAACCACCACCGACGAACAAGGCCGGCCGCGGCGCGACGAGAACTCGACCAGTTACAGCGCGGCGATCGAGGGAGCCGAGGCGTTCGGCTTGCGGCTGTATACGGAAGCTTGGCGGCGGGGCTGGAGCCGTGCTCGCAAGAAAGTCATTCTCGGCGACGGCGCGCCCTGGATCTGGAACCTGGCACATCAGCACTTCCCCGGCGCCGTCGAGATCGTCGACCTTTACCATGCGCGGCAGCATCTGTGGGAGTTGTCGGCGAAACTGTTCCCGAGCGATGAGCGCCGGCGGAAACGTTGGGCCGCGCGGTTGTTGCACAAGCTCGAACAAGGCAAGATCAAGGCGTTGGTGAAAGTCTTACGCGGGTTCTCCACGCCGAATCAGGAGTCGGCCCATTTGCTCGCCAACGAGGCGGACTACTTCGAGCGCAACGCCGAGCGGATGCGGTATCCCGAGTTTCGCCGCCAGGGATTGTTTGTCGGCTCGGGAGTGGTCGAGGCGGGCTGCAAGAAGGTGATCGGCGCGCGGTTAAAGCGCTCCGGCATGTTCTGGACGGTGCGCGGCGCCAACGCCATCATCGCGTTGCGCTGCTGTCGGCTGAGCGGAAGGTTCGAGGATTACTGGGAGGCCCGTGCCCGCGCCGCTTGATTTCCCACATTTATGTCGCACACCCGTTTAGGGTCGGCGTCCGGCGCGCGGGTCGTACATTGGATGCGGGGGGCGCAAAGCCGCAAGATCGCGCGTCCGAGCGGCCGCGTTCGCACAGAGTTGTAAATGGTCGCTGCGCCGCGGGCCGGAGGACCCAAGTGCGCGGCAAATAGAGGCGCGGCTGAAACAGCGGCGTCGGTAAAACCGGCGTCTCGCATGTGTCGCAATGTATCTCCCGCTGAAAGCAAACGGACCCGGTCATAAGGGTGACCCCGCAGCGATCGCACATAGTGCCGCTGCAACCAGGGCGGTAGCAAGCCCACGCCCCACAGCCTCACATGAGGCTCCGGAGCCCATGAATAGCGATTGTTTCCCGCGACGTACGCCGTCCCGCGAGGGGCGATCACGCGCCGGCATTCCCCGAAGACCTTGGCTGGCTCGGCGACATGCTCCATGAGATCAACCGCGGCGACGACCCCGAAACTTTCCTCGGCGAAAGGCAAGTGTTCGGCGTTGGCGCAGACCAACCGCGCGCCGACTCCGGCTTCCCGCAACCGTGCCCGCGCAATGATCAACCGGCGCAACGCGGCGTCAACTCCCGTCGCGGCAAGGCCCGTCCGGGCCGCGGCAACCACCAGGCCGGCGGTTCCGCAACCCAGGTCCAATATCCGCGTGCCCCGCGTCGGGGCCGCCGTTTCCGTGACGCTTTGTTCAATCTCCCGCCAAGTCATCGCTCCGGCGCCTTCTTCGGCTTGTTCACGCGCGCGGTAGCGGGCGGCCTCTGCCGCCGGCATCTCAGGTGTCAGCGCGTAGTACGCATCGAGCAGCGCGCTTGATGACGCGCCCGCGGCGGTTTCGATCACTCGCCGCGCCTTGGCGCGGTCATCGGCGATGCTCAAGAATCGATCGGGAAACAGCCGAAAGTCGGGGATGCCTTCGAGAATCGGGTATTGCTTCGGGCAGACCGTGCAAACGTAGGCGGTGTTGGCTCGCTCGACCTCGGCGCGGCAGGCCGGACAAACCAACGGCGGGCCGAACCCGGCCGGTTCGCTCAACTCGGACTCGGCAACCGTCGGTTCCATTTTCGAAGCCAGCCCCGCCAGGCCAAGTACCCGCGTGCATAGCCGCCGAATAGCCGCCCTTCACATAGGCGCCCACGCAGATAGTAGGCGTCGATCCGCTCAAGGCTCGCCCGAGGAGAGGCCGGGCCTACATACCCCAGCCGTGCCGAGCAGCCCACGGCGAAATGCTCGGCGACGATCTCGCGCAGCGCCGGCGATTCCGCCCCATAAGGATAGGCGAACGACGTCACGGCCCGACCCGTGCGGTCTTCGATTCGCTGCTTCGACTCGACAATCTCGGCCCGCGCTGCTTCGGTCGATAGCCGCGTCAAATCCGGGTGTGTCAGCGTCTGCGCCCCGAACCGTACCCCGGCGCGACTTAGTTCCGCGATCTGCGACCAAGAGAGCAGTCCGCGGCCGCCGAATCCGCTCGGCTGCGACGGCCAATCGTTCGTCTTCCCGACATAGTTCGCGACAAGAAACACTGTTCCGGGGAGCCCGTATTCCTCCAAGACCGGATAGGCTTCGGAGGCAAAGTTCCGAAAGCCATCGTCAAACGTGAGCGCCACAACAGAGCGGTCCGATTCATCGGCTCCCGGCTCAAGCACCTCTTCCAAGGGGCGAATCATGACCTGTTGCCGCAACAAGCTCTCGATTCGCCGCCGCAACATTGCCGACGTGACCGACAAGACCGACCCCGATGAATCGATCGAGTGGAAGGTCAAGATGGCGCGATCGGGCATCAGTCGGTCCGGGAACAGCTCTCGCCGGCTCCCAGCAAATACCCCGTCAGCTCGCCCGCCGCCCACATCAACTGAAAGACAAGGACCAGCGGCGACGCAAGAAACCACTGCCGAACATGACTCCCTTTCCAAAGGACCGCCCGCGCCGTTCGCAACCAAAGCAGCAACGGGACCAGCGGACAAGCCAAAACCCGCGCCTGAAACCGCCACATTGTCAAATGCTCGCTCAGCCGATCGGCGAAACAACGCCCGTGACAGTAGCGCAACCGGCAGTAGGACCAAAAGCGATAGGGCTTGCCGTGAGAAACCTTGGCGTCGGGCTCGAACCACAACGACAGCCCCTGCCGCGCGAGTTCCTGATGAAACTCATGCTCCCAAAACCCTTCGAGATAGGTGTCCACCAAAGAACGCAGCAGATCTCCGCGATAGCAAACATTGCTGCCGGCCAGCGCCGCCGTCGGGCCGCGCGAAACCGGCGGCATGACGGACGCGTAGCGGGAAAGATAAACCGCCCAATCGAGCAGAGTTTGGGAACGGCCGTTGACGACCGGCCCCCCGGCCGCGCCCACTTTCGGGTCGTCGAGCGCCAGCGCCAGAGCGGCGGGCCAGCTCTCGCTGAACGAGCAATGATCTTCGGTGACGGCGATCAACCGACCGCGCGCCTGCCGGATGCCCCGAGCCCGAAGCTGCGGCACCGACCACTCTCCGCTGACCTCGGCGATCAACAGATGGGGGAGCCGTTCCTGAAGCCTCCGCAGCAGCAAACTTGTCGGATCATGGGACGAAACCACGGCGATCACCTCGAGCCCGTCTCGCTCGAGCAACTCCGTGATCGTTTTCACCGCGGTCCGAGGCGCGTGCCGCACCGGAACCACCACCGACATTTCCACTTCCGTCATCTGTTCGACCGAAAATGGGGGACTGCCAGCCGATTTTCGCGCGTTGAACCGCTTTGTGTGCAACGCCGGTGGACAGCGAAAACCGGCGGCTTCTCCGAAAACAGCCTTGTAAGCGTATGGTGTATTACGTTCAGGACCGGCGAGATCGCAACTACCTTGAGCCGCGAAGCGGCGGCAGGAGCCTTAGCCCAGGGTGAAGCCGAAGGCGGAACCCTGGGTAGACTTCCCCCACGGGGAGAGCCCCGAAGGGGCGGCGGGAACGCCCTCGCCCCCATTTTCATGGCGGTATTATGAATCCGCGCATTCATGGAAACGGACTGTACCCTCCTTTTCGCGACCGCTGCCGCTTGCGACCCGCCTCGACAACGAAAAACTAAACGCCTCCGCGCGCTTCATTGAGATCGTTCGCCATCGCTTGAACGGCGTTCCAGAGAATCATCTGGGCCTGGCCGCAGCCGACCAGTTTCATGCCGCGTTCGATCCAGGTCTTGGCGAGCGCCGGATCGCGCACTTGAATCGAGGGGAAGCGGCCGTGCTTTTCACAGATCTCGATGACCATCATGACGGCGGCGACCAGTTTGGGGTGCTCCAACTGCCCGGCGACGCCGAGCGAGATCGACAGATCCGCCGGCCCGATCATAACGGCGTCAACCCCCGGTGTCGAGATGAGTTCCTCGGCTCGATCAAGCGCGGCTTGCGATTCGATTTGAAACACGACCAACGTGTGCTCATTGGCATGCGTCGCAATTTCGTCGAAAGAGGCCTTGCCGTAGCCGGTTTGGGGCGGCGTCAGCCCGAATCCACGCCGACCTTCGGGCGGAAACTTCGCCCAACTGATCGCCTCGGCCAGGGTCTCGGGTGATTCCACCCGCGGCAGGATGATCCCTTGCGCGCCCATGTCGAGAGCCCGCGCGACCAGCGAATACTGAAAATCAGCGACCCGCACGATCGGCGTGATCGACGAGGACACAGCCGAGCGGATCAGATCCTGCATCGTTTCGGGCGTGAACGCGCCGTGCTCGGTGTCGATGAAAATCCAGTCCAATCCCGCCGCCGCGAACAGGCGCGGGATCTCGGCGGAACGCAGATGCCCTTGAATCGAGCCCAGCGCCACCCGGCCCTCGCGGAGAATTTGTTTGGTTTGATTGATCTGCATGAACTAACAAGTATTGCAATTCCGCGAGCGGAGGAATAGTATTTGTGTAGCGATGTACGGGAGGTAGGGACATGACACACAGCAGAAAACTCATCTTGGCTCTTGTGTTGACCGTGCCGGCGGCCTGGGCCGCCACGCCTCGCATGACGGGCGTGAGCCCGTCGGGCGGGCACAACGGAGACGAGATCACGGCCAGCGGACAGAACCTCGATTCCACAACGGTCACCAAACTCTTTCTCACCGATGGCCGAAAAGATTACCGCGTAACGATGAAGGAGCAAACCGCGGACAGCATTAAATTCGCCATTCCGGCGAGGCTCAAGCCGGGCTACTACAACTTGATGATGCAGACGGCGGGTTCCGACCCGGCGCTGCTCGAACAGCCGATCTCCTGCCAGGTTCTGGCGGAAGGCGAGGAACTGATCGAGGCCGTCGAGCAGGAACTCGAGGTGATCGAGCAAGAGGTGACCGAAGAGGACGAGAAGGCGGCCGCGAAGAAGTTGAAAGAGATGGAAAAGGAAGCGAAGCGGAAGAAGAAAAAGAAGAAGAGCTGATTCGGTTCGTTTTATTGCGCTTTCATCGTGAGGCCGGTCCCGAACCGGTGGCGACCGGCTCTCAGTCGGTTACGGGTTAAGCGTCCCTCCCGGTCGTCCAGCGGAATGAAAACCCCCGTTCTCCCGGCACCGGCCCCCCAGTGGGGCAGGTCTTCAGGCCTGCCCGTCATAAGCCTAGTCGGCTCCTCGGCGGCGCTCGCGGCTTTTTTCTTGATTCTGTCGGCGTGCGGCGACGCACCCGCCCTCCCACAAGCCCCATCTTCTTCGTCGCCCGAGGAAAAGGAGCGACACGACCCCTATCGCGGCCGACGCATCGCCATGGTCCGCGAGCAGATCGAGGCGCGCGGCGTGCGCGACGCCCTTGTGCTCGAGGCCGTGCGGGCCGTGCCTCGTCACGAATTCGTCCCCTCCAAGTTCCTCAACGACGCCTACGCCGACTATCCGCTTCCCATCGGCGAGGGGCAGACGATCTCACAGCCCTACATCGTTGCCTTCATGAGTGAGTTGCTGGATCTCGACAAAACCCACAAAGTGCTCGAAATCGGGACCGGCTGCGGTTATCAGGCGGCTGTGTTAAGCCGCCTCGCCCGGCAAGTCTTCAGCATCGAAATCGTGGAGTCGCTCGGCCTTACCGCGCGGAAACGTTTGCAGCATCTCGGTTACGTCAATGTCCAAGTCTCAATCGGAGACGGTTACTTGGGGCTGCCCGACGAGGCGCCGTTTGATCGCATCATCCTGACCGCGGCGCCGGAGGAACTGCCGCAAGCCTTGGTCGATCAACTCAAGTCCGGCGGCCGGATGGTCGCTCCGGTCGGGCCGGTATACGGCAACCAGGAATTGATCGTCGTAACGAAAGACGCCGCGGGCAACGTCCGCCGACGGTCCGTGCTGCCGGTACGCTTCGTCCCCATGGTGAAGCCGTAGCGACAAACACTCGTGTTTGTCCCAGCCCACAGTAGGGACAAGCACTCCTGCTTGTCCCACCCCCAACCCGCGTTTGCCCAGTGCCGCACCACCAAACACGATCACCACCCCCCCCTGTTCGGCTATCCTGATAACTCATGACGGGCGAAACCATTTCGCACTACGCCATTCACGAGAAGCTCGGCGAAGGCGGGATGGGTGTCGTCTATAAAGCCGTCGACACCAGACTCGACCGCACCGTGGCGCTGAAATTCCTGGCGCCGCATCTTCTGCGCAACGACGAAGCCCGGCGGCGCTTCGAACAAGAAGCCAAGACCGCCGTCTCCCTCAATCACCCCAACATCTGCACCCTCTACGAAATCGACGAGGCCGACGGACATACCTTCCTCGCGCTCGAATACATCGACGGCGAAGGCCTCGACGAAATCGCCGGCCGCGGCCCCCTGCCCGCCGCCCAAGCCTCCGACTATGCCGCGCAGGCCGCCCGCGGTCTCGCCGCCGCTCACGCCAAGGGCATCGTTCATCGCGACATCAAGGGCGGCAATATCATGGTCACCACCGACGGCCTCGTCAAGGTGATGGATTTCGGACTGGCGCGGCTCACCAGCGATTCGCGGCTCACCCAAGACGGCACAGTTCTCGGCACGCCCGCCTACATGGCGCCCGAACAGCTGGAAGGCATCGATGTCGACGCCCGCGCCGACGTCTGGGCCCTCGGCGTAGTGCTTTATGAAATGCTCGCCGGGAGGCTGCCCTTCGCAGCCGAGTATCAACAAGCCCTGCTCTACGCCGTGATGTACGAGCAGCCCGAGCCCCTCGCCGACGCGCCCGAAGAGCTTGCCGCGATCGTCGCCAAGGCCCTCGAAAAAGACCCGGCCCCGCGCTACGCGGACGCCGCCGAGATGGGAGCCGCCATCGAAGCCTTTGTCGAGGCCGACCGCAGCTCGGCGGCAACTTCCCCGCCCCCCGAGCAAGGCGGCGAATGGACTTCGAAACAGCGTTTGTTCGGCCTGCCGCTCGTCCACGTCGCCACCGGATACGACCCGCTAACGGGCCGCATCCGTATTGCCAAGGGGATCATCGCCATCGGCAACGTTGCGGTCGGCGGCATTGCCGTGGGCGGAGTTTCGCTCGGCGCGATTGCCATCGGTGGAGTCACCGCGGGTATTGCCTCGCTCGGCGGCGTCGCGCTCGCCTTGTGGATGGCCTTCGGCGCGGTGACGGTCGGGATGGACCCGCAAGGTGTTATCGCCATCGGCCCCGAAGGCACGCGCGTGATGGAGCAAACCATCGTCGAACAAGCGGCCTCGAGCGAAGAAGAGAGTGAGCCTCCCTCGGTCGCCGTGATGCCGTTCGTTAACAGCAGCGGCGACCCCGACTTCGAATACTTTTCCGACGGCATGACCGACGAGCTGATCAATGGCCTCTCAAAAATCAAGGGGCTTAGGGTCGTGGCGCGCAGCTCGGTGTTTCGGCTGAAGGGGCAGGGGCTGGACGTCAGTGAAATCGGAGAGCGACTCAACGTCGGCGCCGTCCTCGAAGGAACGGTTCGCAAGGCCGGAGACCGGTTGCGAATCACCACCCAACTCGTCAACGCCGCCGACGGCTTCGAAATTTGGTCCGACCGCTATGACAGCCAGATGAAGGACGTTTTCGATGTTCAAGACGAGATCTGCCGCGCCATGGTCGGGGCGCTCGAGGCGGAACTGTTGGACGACCCCTTACAGCCCGTTGTACGCGCGGCCACGCAAAACCCCAAGGCCTATGAGTTGTATCTGCGGGGGCAAAGCTATTTCCAGCGGTTTACCGAGGCGGACGTGGAACAGAGCCGGTCTTACTTCGAAGAAGCTCTGCGCATTGATCCGAACTATGCGTTGGCCCGCGTTTGGTTGGCGAACTATTACACGCTTCGCGTGAGCGAGGGCCTCGCCCCTGCCGAAGATCTTGCCAAGGCGGAGGCTGAACTGAACAAGGCTCTCCAGCTTGACGATTCCATCGCTCTGGCGCACGCCTCGATGGCCATCGCCCAATTACGGCGGTGGAACTGGGCGTCCGCGGAGCGATCGCTGCAAAGGGCTCTGGAACTCGAACCGGGTCTCGCAAGGGCTCATTTTTTCCGCGCCATTTTCTTGTTCAGCGTCGGCGGTGTCGACGAGGCCCTTGAAGAATCAAGGCTGGCGGTTGCGCTGGACCCCCTGTTGTCCGCAGTAAGGGCCGGATTGGTCCTTGGCCTCGCGTATACCGGCCGGCACGAGGAAGCGCGTCGTCAAGCCGAGGATCTGATGAGATTGAATGAAGGTTCCGGGTACCAATCTTTAGCGGAGGTCCACAATGCGATGGGGCGCTTCGACCAGGCGGTCCAAGCGCTCGAACAGAGGCGCGAGCTTTCCGGAGGCGATACATCCGTTGAAGCGGCGCTCGCCGTCGCTTACGGCAGAGCAAATCGCCAAAACGATGCGCGGAAGATCCTGGATACGCTGGTGAAGCGGAGGCGTGAATCTTATTTCAGCCCATACAGTATCGGCCAGATCCATTTGGCCTTGGATGAAGATGACCGGGCCTTCGAGTGGTTCGAAACCGCTTTCGAGGAAAAGACCCCGGCATTACCGTTCCTGCGTTGGCTGCCCCGCCAGCGGGGCTTCGAGCGCCTGGCCGACGACCCGCGCTACCACGACCTGCTGCGCCGGATGAATGTCCCCCCGCCGCGCTGAGGGTTCGGACCCAAGCCTGTTTCGCGTCTCCGACGAAAAACAGTGGACTTCCGCGAACCTAATTCAGCAGAGAATCGAGGGTCAGACGGATGTCGGGGTCTTCCGTCCATAAGACATTCGCCGGTTCATCACGGCTCCCGGTGGCGGTGTGAACTCGGCCCGCCCGCTTGGCCGGATCGATGATCCACACGAAGCGAACGCCGAAATCGAGGTAGTCCTTGATCTTTTCGGCGACATCCGCGTCCCGGTCATCCTTCGAGAGGATCTCCACGGCGAGAAACGGAGGCGTGTTGAAGACTTGTTCGGCGGGCTCGGCGCCGATGTAGACACAAACGTCCGGAACGCGAAATCTGGTGGCCTTGACTTGGACTCGTTGTTCGGGAAAGCAGTAGGTCCCCAAGGTCTGCTCCCGCGCGATGAAGAAACCAATCACCTTGCGCTGGACTCGGCTGTGATCTCGCTCGCCCAAGTTGCGTTGGATAATGCGGCCGTCGACGTACTCGCGGTCGCCGTCAGAGAAGCTGGTTCGAAGGTATTCCTCGACCGACACCGCAGCGGAAACCGTACCCATGCGCTTATTGTACTCTCCGCCGAGCGCGGGAGCCTACGAACTAACGTGCGGTACGGCGGGTCGGGGCGGCTCGCCCGCGACCCTGACATGGTGGCGCCGAGGTTCGGGCCGCCACCCCTACCCCGTTCTCCGATGTGGCCCTTTCCGCGCGCATACCGCGCGTTATTAGACGAAAGGGTTCTTACGATGTCCAAGTTCTACTCGTCTGTTCTCGTCCTCTCGTTGCTGTTCGCCGTGTCCGCCGCCGACCCCGCTAAGGCTCAGCAGCCGGCCGCAACCGACAGCACCCCAAGGGAATACAGCATCAATCCGTCGTCCGGCGCCGTTGGGAAGACTTTCGGCGTGGTCATTCAGAGCGACGAAACATGTGGGACCGAAAACCACTTGGAAGGAATGGAGATTCTCGCTGCCGGCGATATCACCGTCGAGGATCAAAGAAGTGCAGTCGGGTTGTTTGCTAACCGGGACGTTCACGATTAGCGAGTCGGCCAAACTGGGCGAAAGATTACTTCCCATCGTGCGGCGGGACGAAAACGCCACCGGTGAGGTGGGCGTCGTTAGTTTCGACGTAACTCCGGTCGAAGCTCGCCCCTTGCCGCCCGGCCTCGATCCGCAAGTCGATTTGATGTGGAAGATCCTGCCGAGGAAGACTGTTCATGACAACTTCGGCCGTCGTATCGCGAAGCGGTATTACGCAGTCGAGGCCATGGTCGGTAACAACAGCGGCTATGATTTGCAGATCGCCGGCGTCGGCTTCAGCATGCCCGCCTGCACGCTCACCGGAGCCGACGCGACAACGCTGCAGCCGACGTTCGATTGCGAAAACTTTACGGTTGATGAGTCCTTCAGAAGGCTGCCGAGCGACAGTTACCAGATTGTTCGAGGCTCCCTGGAACGCGAAGACCAGTTCGGGATGCGCCACTTTGCTCTGGGCGCGATTAAGTCGATTGGCTTGCTGTTGACCGGTGCTGTGCCGTTTGTCAGCGTACCCAACAATGTGCCGAAACTCGCCAATTTCGTGAACAGCCCCATACAGGAAGGGTTCGAAGTACTCTTCCCAAGAACCATATTACGGCAACTGCAGCGCTTGGAAATCCAGGCGCTGCATGACGGCATGATCATCCCGCACAATGCGCAGCGGCGCGCCCTGGCCTTCCTTGCAAAAGATGTTGTCCGCTTGGCGCAGCCGGACCGCGACGATCCACAAAAAGTGATGGCCCGTCTGGGAGAAATGATCCTCGTGGGACAGCAGGTCGAGTACCTAAACCGCGTTCAAGTTGTCAGCCAAGGATCCGGCGCGGTCAGGCCGCCGCTGGTGACCACGCAGCGGCTCGAGCAAATCGTACAAGGCGCCCAGAATCAGCCACGTCAGGTCGTTGGGAGCAACTTGACAGGCGTAATCGTCGTCGCTCAGAACGAGAATGTCGGATTGACGGTCAGCGAGGTGGAGCCCGACGCGGCCGGGCTCTCGGTGGATTTCCAAGTGAGTGCCGCGCCTGACGCCCAACTGGGCCGACAGACTTTGCTGGTGCGCAATGCGGACGGAGTGTTTCCGGTCGTGATTGAGCTGGTCGCGCCGGAGCCGGAGGAGCCCGAGGAGCCTGAGGACCCGGATGACCCCGAGGACCCGGACGACCCCGAAGACCCCGATGCCCCGGAGGACGCGGGTGCACCGGAGGAACCGGGGGCGCCTGGGGAACCGGCAGACCCTGAGAATCCCGAAGACCCGGAGGAGCCTGAGGAAGATACCGAGGATTCGGGGGAGCCCGAGACACCCGAGGAACCGTAGTCGCCCGAGACCCGGGATGCACGGTCAACAAGCGGCCATCGCGGCAAGCGACTCCGAGACGACCGTCACGCTCGAGGGCTCGAATCTACCCAGGGTTCGGCCTTCGGCTCCAACCCGGCTATATTCCCGCCGCCGCTTCGCGGGACCGCAACGATCGACCATCGGCGATAAGTAGTTCGGCCACGCGTACCCTGGCGACACGTAGATCGGCGTCACGTCCATGCTACGCTGGTTTCGCGCTGTTTCCCGGGTACCTGATGCACTCTGAATCTCAACAATCTCTCGCACAACTCAGCCGATCGATCGCCGAGGGCCGATGCACTCCCGTTGACGCGGTGGAGCAATGCTTGGCACGCATTCGTGAACGCGAACCCGACGTCTTGGCGTGGTGCTACTTAGCGGAGAGCGAAGCCCGCGAACAAGCGCGTCGGCTCACC
The DNA here is from genome assembly GCA_965238125.1 of Bryobacterales bacterium. Taxonomy (GTDB): domain Bacteria; phylum Acidobacteriota; class Terriglobia; order Bryobacterales; family UBA6623; genus UBA6623. The sequence continues at coordinate 5,332,502 of OZ250179.1, forward strand.
GACGAACTCCGATCGAGCGGCTCGCGCGGTCCCTTGCACGGCATCCCTTTCGCGGTGAAAGACATCTACGACACCGCCGGCATGCCGACCGCCTGGGGAACGCCGGTTCACAAAGGTCGTGTGCCGGCGACTGACGCGACGCTCGTCGCCCGGCTCAAGCAAGCGGGCGCGATTGTATTGGGGAAGACCCATACGACCGCGTATGCTTATTTCGATCCCGCTCCGACCAGGAATCCGCACAACCCGGCGCATACTCCCGGCGGTTCGTCGAGCGGCTCGGCGGCGGCGGTGGCCGACGGCATGGTTCCCTTCGCGCTGGGTAGCCAGACACAGGGCTCGGTGCTGCGCCCGGCTTCGTTTTGCGGCATCACCGGCTTCAAGCCCAGCCACGGGTGCCTGCCGGTCGGGGGGATCATGCCCTTCGCGCCGACGCTCGATCATCCCGGGCCGTTCACGCGCACCGTGGACGATATGGTGTTTCTTTGGGCGGCGATGAATCCCGCCGGCGACCCGGCCCGGGAATTGGCGGCGGAGGCGGTCGGCCCGCGCTTTTCGGCGTTCCCTTGGCCGATGGAAGGCACCCTCGACCCCGAGATGCAAACGCAGTTCGACGCCCACCTGGAAGCATTGGCTGAACGGGGTTTCGACGTCGAAAGAGTCGGCCTCTCCGACAACATGAAGGCTTTGCCGGAAATTATTTTGACCGTGATGTATTACGAGGCAGCGGAAATCCATGGGGAGGATTTCCGCCGGCACGGAGCGAAAGTGGGCCCCAAGCTGGCGCTGTTGATCGAAGCCGGGTTGGCGATCGAGGAAAGCGCCTACCACCAGGCGCGCACCGCTCTTGACAAGGCCCGCGCCGATTTCGACGCGGCGACCGCCGACGGGCGGATCCGGATCACCCCGGCCGCATTAGGCCCGGCCCCGGCAAGTCTCGAGACCACCGGCGACCCCCGTTGCAACTCTCCCTTTACGGCACTCGGCGTGCCGGCGATTTCTTTTCCCTTCGCGACAGCTAAGAACGGGCTTCCGCTGGGGCTGCAATTAGCGGCGGGGAGAGGCGAGGAAGCGCGCTTGTTGGCGGCGGCGGCTGAGTTGGAGAGGGGGTAAAACGGCCTGTGGCCAGAGGGACGAACCCCCCAATATCGTCCTGGAAACGGACGCGGCACCGCTATCGTAGCGCCCACAGATTGCGGAAGTTCTGCTTGTGGCGCCAGGCCAGGAAAACCGTCATCAGGGCGGCGTTGCGGGCATCGAGCGGGCCGCCGTAGAGCCACATCAACACGCTGAAAAACACCCAGGTCGCGACCGAGCCGATCATGCCCGCTTCGGGCCAACTCCGCCGCCCGGCGAGAATGCGGAGCACCAGAAAGAACGCCAGCGCCGCGGCCGCCCATTGCGGGTACAAAAACAACATCACGCCGGCCGACGTCGAGATGCCCTTGCCCCCGTTGAATTTCAGCCAGGGAGAATAGCAATGCCCGAACACGGCGGCGAATCCGAACAGCCAGCTGTAGTGTTCCGGAGCGCCGGTTGACAAACACCACCACACCGGCACAAACCCCTTGCCCATATCCCCGGCCAGTGCGATCGCCGCTCTCGGTTTGCTGACCCGCAGCACATTGTTGAATCCCGGATTGCCGGACCCGACCTTGCGAATGTCGGTTCCCGACCCCCACATGGCGATGATCGCGAAGGGAATCGACCCGGCCGCGAAACAGGCGAGGACTCTGATGAGATCAGCGGTTTCAAGCATCGAGTTTCAATTCCGCAATTCTTTCGCGAATTCTTTGGCGCAGCTCCGACGCGGCCGCCAACCCCGTCCCGTTCGGCGCTATTGAATCACCCAAGGTTACCGCAACATCGGAAATCGCTTGAGCATCTCGCTCTCGGCCCGCCCCGCGCGCCGAAAGTCTCACGGGCACGATGGGTGCACCGGCCGCCGCCGCCGCCATTAACGGTTCCAGCCGGTAGCGACTCCGTTCGATTTCCCGCCCCGCCGGGTTCTCGGCGAACACCAAGACGGATCCTCCATCGGCGAATGCCCGCCGTACCCGTTGATCAAGCGTCCCTCCCGGCGGCGCCTGGGCTTCGTCGAGCGCGGGAATCACCAACGGCTCCAGCAAGAACGCCGCCCCGAACGGCAGATCCTCGAGTCCGGTGTCCTCGGCCAGCGACACTTGTTCCCGAAGCGCCGCGATCAGGATCAGCGCGTCAAACCGACCAGTGCGGTTCGCCACGTACAGCCTCGGCCCCCTACGATTGTTCCCTATTGGGGCAACGCCTCCGGGTCGACCGGCGAAGCCGATCATCAGCCGCGCCCCCCACCGAATCACCGACTGAGACGCCCGGCGCGTTGGCGCCAAACGCGCCGAAATCCCGAACACGCCTCCCACTTTCAAGACGACGAATCCCCGCGCCGCCTGCCGCGCTCCCGCCGCCGCCTGTCCGGCCAACAGCCTTAACGAGGCCCCGGCGTTCGCTGCCCACAGACGCACCATCTGCAGCCATGGCGCGCCGCGGTTTTCACCCAAGCGCCCTTGTTCATAAAGCCGTCGCGTCTCGCCGCGGCGAATCTTGCCGCTTGACGTTTTGGGAATCGATTGGGCGTCGACCAGCTGGACATGATCGGGCGGAATACCGGCGCGCTCGTCGACGGTAGCGACTATCTCCTCGCGGATGCGGGTGAACTCTCCGCGCTCGCCGGTCCGCGTCTCGGCAACGACGACCAGGCGCTCGGTACCCGTGTCGCGATCCGTCACGCCGAAGGCCGCGACACAGCCGCGGCGCACGCCCGCGACGTCGGCGGCAGCCAGTTCGATCTCTTGCGGCGCGATGTTGTGGCCGCCCCTGATGATCGTTTCCTTCAGGCGGCCGGTGATATAGATTTCGCCGTCGGCCCAATAGCCGAGGTCGCCCGTATCCATCCAACCGTCGGCGGTGGTCACGGCGGTCGTGGCTTCCGGGTTGCGGTAGTAGCCCGAGGTCTTCGAGGGGCCCCGAAACAACACTCGCCCGCGCACGCGTTCGCCGACATCACGGTCTTCCGCGTCCACGATACGCACCTCGTGGCCAGGCATCGGCCGCCCATTCGCGACAAAGCGCAAGAGCTTACTCTCGTCGTCTTTGTTGTCCGGCTCCCCGCCGGCCGGAGGCTCGGCGCGGCCGTCTCGCTCGAACCGGGCGCGGTCGATCGTATCGATCAGCGGCCGCCGCCGGAGCGGAGGAAACGTCAATGCCACCGACGACTCCGCCAGCCCGTAACAAGGAATGAAACCCTTGGCGTTAAACCCGTAGGGTCGAAAGCGTTGCTCGAAGCGTGCCAGTGTTTCGGGCAACACGGCTTCCCCGGCGTTGATGACCACCCGCCAGCTGCTCAAATCGACATCAGTCAGCGCCTCGTCGGGAATCTTGCGAGCACACAATTCATAGGAAAAATTCGGCGCGGGACACAGCACGTCCCGGTCCGCGTCGCTCACCGCCCACAGCCAGCGTTCCGGACGTGAGAGAAAATCGAGGGGCGACAAGATCGTGATGGGAAGCCCGTGGTAGATGCTGAACAGCCACGACCCGATCAACCCCATGTCGTGATACAACGGCAGCCAACTCACGACCGCGTCGTCGGGCGTGGCCTCGACGCCCCAACCGATCCCTCGGACATTCGCCAAGACATTCGCGTGGTGCAGCGTGACGCCCTTGGGGTCGCCGGTGCTCCCCGAGGTGTATTGCACAAAAAAGGTGTCCGCCGGATCGACATCCGCAGCGGATCGAGCGCGGCCCCGGCGACGCAACTCGCCAACCGTCGTGACTTCCCGCAGCCCCGGCAATCCGAGCCGCATCACCCGCGAAACCGCTTGCACCCGTCCGAAGGAAATCAGAAACCGCACATCCGCGTTCCGCAGGATGCCGACTTGCCGGTTGACGTACTCCTCGATCTTGGAGGCTTGGGCCGGAGGATAGATCGGTACCGCGATGCCGCCCGCCAGCGCAATCCCGAAGAAGGCATAAAAAAAGTCCTCGCCGGTCGGCAGCATGAGGGCCGCCGTCTCATTGCGCTCGAGCCCGCGGGCGATCAGGCCCGCCGCCACCTCGCGCGAACGTTCGAGCAACTGCTGGTAGGAAATATCCTGCCCATCGTCGCCCTCCATCAAGTGGATCTGGACGCGGTCCGGCTCGGCGTCGGTGCGTTCCCGAAGGACATCGAGAAAAGATGCGGGCGAGTCGGGTGGCGGCGAAGCCGTCCCGGGTTGGAGGATCGGGTAACGCCCGGCTCGGCTGTTTCGCGAACCATCGGTCTCGCCGTCGAGGGCCCGCAGCCACTCGCCCGGCGTATCGGCTTGTTGGGCAACCTCGTCGGGCAAACGGCTGTCAAACGCCCGTTCCACGCGCACGAGCAACTCGACGCGCTCGAGGCTGCCCAACCCGAGGTCGCGATCAAACGACGAGTCCAGCGAAACGTGTTCGGCCGCGCGGGGTGAATCGAGTTCCCGCAATAGTTCGCGTACCAATGCGAGCATGCGCTCCGAACGCGCGTCGGTCGATGTGGACAAAGTGGCCATTAGCGATTCGTTACCGCGATTGCGCAAACCGAGCCGCGACCGTCAGGAAGCGGTATTTGATGGAGCTCCGGAGCCGCAAAGCGGCGGCAGGAATATAGCCTAGGGTGGAGCCGGAACGGCGGAACCCTAGGTAATGGCCGCAATGCCGTGGAGCCCTGAAAGGGAGGCGGGAAAAACTCAACGCCACAAGAAACGCTCCTCGTATTCAGGTTCGTGCCGCTTCAGCAGGGAGACAAATTCAGCCTTGAACGCCACTCTTTCGTGGTGCGCGGCCTGGTCCTTCGTCGAGAACACGACGTGGAGGAAGATTCGGTGTAACGTTTGCGCCATGATTTCCTGCCGCCCTGTCAGGGCTCGGCACCTATAGGACCGTAACCTAGGGTTCCGCCGTTCCGACTCCACCCTAGGAGTCTGTCCGAGTATTCATTATCTTCTTGGAGAAAAAACAAAAGTGGGGGATAATGGTTTATGGGCAAAACCTACCGGGCCTACCTTCCCGAGCAGAAACTGCTGCTGCCTCCCAGTTTGCAGGATTGGCTGCCCGAAAACCACCTCGTCTATTTCGTCAACGACCTCGTTGATCAACTGGATTTGTCGGCCATCGAGAAGGTCTATGAAAGGGAGCAGCGCGGGCAGCCGCCTTATCATCCGCGGCTGATGGTCAAACTGCTGCTCTACGGCTATTGCCTGGGCGTGCGCTCCTCGCGCCGGATCGCCCGGCGGCTGGTCGAGGACGTAGCCTTTCGCGTGTTGGCGGCCGGCAACCAGCCCGACTTCCGCACGATCTCGGATTTTCGCAAGATCCACCTGGAAGCCCTCGAGGGGCTGTTCCAACAAGTGTTGCGGGTGGCGCTCGAGAGCGGGGCGATGAAGCTGGGTCGGGTGGCGCTCGACGGCACGAAGATGAAGGCCAACGCCTCCAAGCACAAGGCCATGAGTTACGGGCGGATCCAGCACAGCGAGCCACAGTTGGCGGCCGAGGTGAAGCAAATGTTGGCCGAAGCCGAAGCAGTCGACGCGGCGGAGGACGCGCGCTACGGGGCCGAGAAGCCGGGCGACGAATTGCCCGAGGAGTTGCAACGCCGGCAGACGCGGCTGGAGAAGATTCGCCAAGCCAAGCAGGCGCTGGAGCAACGAGCGAAGCAACGGGCGCAACAGCAAGCCGCCGCCGCGGGTCGCTGTGACGAGCTGGCGCGGCAAGCCGAACCGCGCGACAAAGATCAATACAATTTCACCGATCCGGAGTCGCGCATTATGAAAAGCGGCGACGGGTTCGTGCAGGGCTACAACGCACAGGCGGCGGTCGAGAGCGTGGCGCAATTGATTGTCGGGCAGACGCTGACCGAGGCGGCGAACGACAAAGAGCAACTGGCGCCGTTGGTGGAAGCGGTCGAGCGGCAGTCGGGGCAACGGCCCGACGAAGTGTTGGCCGACAGCGGCTATTGTTCGGAGAAGAACTTGGAATCGTTGGAAGCGCCCGAGAAGCCTGAGCAAAAGATCGAAGCGTATATTGCCGCCCAGAGACACCGGCGCGGACAACGGGCGTCGCCGCCGCGGGGGCGGATCCCGAGCCACCTCACGCGAGTCGAGCGGATGGAGCGCAAGTTACGGACGAAAGCGGGAGCGAAGATGTACGCGCAACGCAAAGGGATCGTGGAGCCGATATTCGGACAGATTAAACAAGCCCGCGGGATTCGTCAATTTTTGTTGCGGGGGTTGAAGAAAGTGCGGGGCGAGTGGGCCTTGGTGTGCTTGACGCACAATATTTTGAAGATGCACGGGCTGTGTGGCGGAGCGTGATGGAGAAAAACCGGGAAGGGGGCGCCGGCGAGGCGCATGGAGGGCTCTGGAAGCCGTTTTGGGCGGCCCGCGCGGTTTGTTTGTGGCGCCCGGCGGTCGACGAGCCTTCCGCGCCCGTGCGTCGCTGACCTCGGCGCCCGAATCTCCCGCCCTGCCGGAACTGTGCCAAGTTGTTACTCGGACAGACTCCTAGGCTATATTCCTGCCGCCGCTTCGCGGCTCCCGGGCCGCCGGATTTTTTCACAGCCCCTGACGGTCGCGGCTCAGTTTGGCACGGCGCGGCTTCAGCCTAGATACGGACACTCCATTCCCGCACCGCGTCCGGCTCTACCCACTTCTTGATTCCCTCGATCTGATTCTTGCGCCAATACGAATCCCAATCAATCCGCGCGGGCGACCAGCGCAATCGTTCTCGGTCTTCCTCGCCGATCTTGCGGTACCCTTCTTGAATCCGCCGCGCCTCGAAAATATAGCGGTGCTTGAGAATGAACGGCAGATATTGCTCCAGCACCTGCTCGCGAAAGCGTAGTTGCAGCCCGAGCGTTCGTAACGAACCGCGCCACCCGGCCAGGGTCCGGTCCGGCGGCGCGCCGAAGCCGATCAACTTGCGTTGCACGGCCGCCGCCAGCCTCTCCAGCCCACCCAGGCGACGCTCGATTTGTCGCCTTCGTCGACTCGCTTGCTCTTCGTTCAAGAAACGCAACCGACTCAGCGGATCGAGCCAACTTGGGACCGGGCCGCCGTTCCCGGAAACGCGTTCGGCCTCATCGACCAACAACTCGACCAACCCGCCCAGCCAGAGCGGGTTTTCGTCGGCGGTCGCCAGCTGATAGACCGGCTCGTGTTCGCCGTTGAGCAACAAGGCGCCAGCGGCAAGCGTGGCGGCGGCGATTTGATCCACCGGGACGACTTCGAGCGGAATGTCCCGCAGCACCGGCCAGTCTTTCAGCCCGCCAAGCGCCATCAGCACCAGCGGCGCCGCCGTCCTACCGCCCTCGACCCAACCGGGAAAGGGGAAATCGAGCGCGCTTTCGACAATCGCCGGGCGAACGATCGTGAAATCGAGGTTCCGGGTCGCGGCGAGTACTTGTTCGCCCAGACTCTTGGAGTAGGTATAGGTATTGACCCAGCCCCAGTGCGCGGCGCGCTGCTTTCCCAGCTCGATCAGCTGATTCTTCACGCGCGCTGAATCCGCCGGCTCACCCGCTCGTTCCGCCTGTCGAATCTGTTCCACCCGTCGCCGGCACTCGCCTAATTCCTCGACGTGGTCAAATCGGTTGTCGTCGGGGCCGCGGCGGTTCGGATAGAACCCCGTGATCGGTTCGGTTTCCTCGACCAAGCCGTCCGCGCGCCCGGCGACATAACAGGTAGAAACGTGCAACAGCTTCGCGCCCAAGCGTTTGGCTAGGGCCGCGGTCTGCTCGACGCTGTCGACGTTGGCGCGCAGTGATTGATCCACCGGAGCAAAGAAGTCCACCAGCCCGGCGCAATTCAGCACCAGCCCGATCCGACCTTCGAGCGCGACGAGATCCGATTTCTCGAAACCGCACAGGGTTTGTGCCGCGTCACCTCCCCAAACCGTCGTCCGCTCCGCGAGCCGTTCGCGTCCCAAACGCTCGACGATTTCGCGGAGGGCCGGGGAATCGAGCACCTCGCGCTCGAAACGCTCCTGAGGCGTGCGGTCCCCGCGGGGACGGATCAACACGTGCAGATGTCTCCGACCGGGATAGCGATCGATCAGCAGCCCGAAAATGACTTTGCCCAGAAACCCGTTGGCTCCCGTCAGCAAGATCTCGTGCTGATGAAATGTTTTCTCGACGTCGATCAACGACCGTTCCTCAAACCCGCTCGCCGTCCCGCGCCAAGTACGTCGAGCGAGCCCTTCAGGTTGACGCAAGTCCGGCCGAAGAAGCAAGAAGCGCCGCATATCCGGGTGCGCCACATAAATGTGGGACGTATCTCTCGCAATGCGAGCGCACCGGCCGGCAGGTGGTGAGAAATGCGCGCTAACTAACGGAACTTCGGCATCCATCCGATGCCTTACAGGGGGACGTTGCGTACCGCCACAACAGCCGACGGCTCGGGTTCAACTCGTTTATCCTGGTAGGCATCGCTAAGGAGAAGGTTAGGTATCCCGACTCATGTCACTTCGTCTACTGTTTGCGACTCTGCTCTGCTTTGCCGCGGCCCAGGCCACCCTTGTGCCCAGGCTGTCGCTCGAACAACTGGCCGCCGGGTCGGAATTGGTTGTTCACGGAACGGTCGTCCGCCGCTGGGCCGCCTGGGGACCCTCCGGTCAATTCATCTGGACCCATCATGAGGTGCGGGTGGCGGACGTTCTCAAGGGCCGCCCGGCGCTGAGCGTCGTCGTCAGCGAGCCGGGTTTAGAGATCGGTAACATCGGTATGGCCGTTGCCGGTGCGCCTCGCTACCAGGTTGGACAGGAAGTCGTGCTGTTTCTTGAGCGAACGCCGATAGGCTACCTGCGGGGCTCGGGCTGGGGCCAAGGTAATTTCGCGGTCGTCGAGTCGACGACGGACCGAACCAGGACCGTTCGTTCAGCGCATGGGGGCGCGGCGCTGATTGAGGTCCCCCAAGTGTCCGGCGCGCCTCCCGGAGTTCCACAAACCGCGCCCGCCTCTCTCGACGGGCTTTCGGTGGACGAATGCAAGACGCGCCTGCGGCGTCTGCTCGCTCGGCCCGCGGTTGGAGAGGCGCCGGCTGCGCCGGTACCGAGCAAAGGAGGCCGTCAATGACCGCTCGCCGCAATCTCGCCGGGAAGCCGGTAAGACGCGCCGCTTTACTCCGACGTGCCCGCCTCGCCGGTCTCTATGGTCTTTTGGTCGGACTGGCCGCGCTCAGTGCGCAAGCCTATGTTCGCATCCTGACTTCCAGTGGAAATCCCCTTCGCCGCACCGACCAGTCAAACATTCAATTCTTGATCCACGATCAGGCCGCGGCGGGCTTGACCAATGCCGACGGGGAAACCTGGATCACCGCCGGCAGCGACCCCCGCGCCGCGCTCAGTGCCGCGCTCGACAACTGGGACCGCGTAGCGGACGCCGATTTGCGTTTCGCGTCGCCTACCGAAACTTCGGTGGCACACGTACCCGACGACGGCAACCATGTGTTCGTCTTTGACGATACGCCGGAGATTCGCGCGGTCCTCGGGTCGGCTTTAGCGATCGCGCGATCGAGATTCTTTCTCAGCGGCGAGATCATCGACAGCGACATCCTCTTCAACCCGAAGCCCACGCTCAACGGTCAGCAGGCCCCCTTTTCGACGACATTGGAGGAGGGGACGTTCGACTTGGAAGCGGTCGCCACCCACGAAGTCGGCCACGCCTTGGGCGCGAACCATACACACATCTTGGCGGGCACCATGTTCCCCCGTACGCCGCCGACCTCAAGATTGCAGGCCGAGGTCACCGGAGACGATATCGCCTTCGCCGTCGAGACTTACCCCGCCCCCGGCGCGTCGGCCGCGCGCGGCTCGATTAGCGGGACCGTAACGCTCACGAGCGGCGGCGCGGCGCGAGGCGTGATGCTCACCGCCGTCGAACCGAATCGAGGAATTACCGTGGGGACGTTGTCCGACTTCGAAGACGGCACCTACGAACTCGGACCCCTACCGCCGGGCAGTTATCAAGTGACCGCCGAACCGGCCTCGGGCACCGTAAGTCCTGGAGACTTTCAGCCGGCCGATCCGGCCGGGTTCAACACGAACGTGCTGAGCGACTTTTTGGGAGGCGCCGCAAGGCCCCAGACCGTGCAAGTGCTGGCGGGGCTCGACGCCCCGGCCGATTTTTCGCTTGGCGAGGGAATGCCCGGGTTAAGTATTCAATTTGTCGGCGTCGCCGCGCCGGGCGGAAGCCTCGCGGGTGTCTCGATCGGTAGAGCCGCCTTTCCCTTGATCGCCGGTGAAGCCGCTGATCTGGTTCTGGCCGGTCCCGGCATTGACGCGACCCTCGCCGCGAGCCACTTGCGGCTGCTTGCGCCGGGCCTCACCATCCGTCCGGGCTCGGTCGGCGTCGAGCCCGGGTTTACGATCAACGGGCTGCCGATCGTCCGAGCAACCGTTGACGTCGCTCCGCGCCAGGGGCGTGACACCGGTACGCTGGCCATCGTCAAGGACGGCGAAGTCGCCCTCTTTTCGGGAGGGCTGTCGATCGAAGGCTCCGAAGCACCACCGCCCCCGCCGCCGATAGTGCCCGCGATCGCCCCGACCGGAGTCGTGATCAGCAATTTGCTGCCGACCATCAACGCTGTTTCCAGCGAGAGCATCACCAGTATCTTCGGTTCCGACTTCGCGCCGCTGGGTTTCGTTGACCGCAACGCAACGCTCGACGCACAAGGCTTGGTGTCGACAAACCAAAGCGGTGTTTGCGTCGAGATTGACGGCCAACGAGCTCCGATGTTTCACGTGCAATTCAATCAAGTCAATGTGCAAACGCCGACACTCGCCGGCAGCGGTTCGGTCTCGGTCGTCGTGATCACCAACTGCGATACACCGGAGGAGCAGCGAAGCGAGCCGGAACCGGTGCAAGTGATGGATCGCACACCCGCCCTCTTTCTTCTCGACCCGATCCTTAACTTTGGCGACGCCAATCCGGTCGCGGCCTCGCACCTGGACTTCAGCAAGGTGGGCGATCCCGCAACCCATCCCGGCACCACGCCGGCGGAGCCCGGCGAATTCATCAGCCTGTGGGCCACGGGATTCGGACCAACCATCCCCGACGTTGTCGCGGGCGAAATCCCGGCTAATGTCCAAGCTGTGCGAGACAACCGCTTTCTTGCCCCGATTGACGGTGATTTCAGCGTGAACTTCGGCGGCATGACGCTCGTGGGGTCACGAGACATTCTCTACGCGGGTCTTGCTTCGTGTTGCGCGGGTCTGTACCAAATTGTCCTGAAAGTGCCGGAAGGGCTGGCGGACGGCAACTACCAAATCACCGCCGCCGTCGATGGTGTTTCGACCCCCTCAGGTCCCTTCATCACCGTGAAGAACTCCCCCTGACGATTAACATTCAATAGCCGACCGGCTGAAAGGGCCGCTAACGAAGATACAGAGCCCCGAGCGCAAGCGACGGGCCCCCGTGAACCGTTACAAATATCCCTACCCCTCCAGCTTCCAAGGCTTGCGATACTCCCGCCGAAACAGCTTATCCGCGTCCGGATCGTCGATCGGGCGCTCGTTGTCGATATCCCAATCGACCCGCCGGCCCAGCCGAAACGCCAGGTTCCCCAGGTGGCAGGCGATCATCGAGTCGTGCCCGATCTCGACGTCGGAGCGCGGCTTCTCACGCGTCCGCATGCATTCGAGGAAGTTCTCGACATGAGTGAGGTGGTAGTCGAGCTTGTCGGTCCGCACCTGCTGCCGCGGCATCCCTTCGGACTTGAACGTCCTGTACTTCTTGAAATCCAGCTGATCCGTCTCGGGGTACACTTCCCAGCCCGAGCGATCGATAACCAGCACGCCGTCATTACCGTGAAACTGCACGCCGTGCTCGCGGGCTTCCGGGCCTCGGCCCACGCCCAGCGCGTGTTCCCAGATCATGCTGAAGTTCGGATACTGCCACAGCACTTGCTGCGTGTCTGGGGTTTGCGCGCCGTCGTCGGGGTACCCGAACTTGCCGCCGATCGACACCGCCGAGGTCGGCGCCTTAATGCCCATCGCCCAGTTGGCGATATCGATCATATGCGCGCCCCAGTCGGTCATCAGCCCGCCCGAGTAGTCCCAAAACCAGCGGAAGGCGAAGTGAAAGCGATTTTCGTTGAAGGGCCGCTTCGGCGCCGGTCCAAGCCACATATCGTAATCGACGCCTTCGGGCGGAGCGCTGTCGGCGCGAACCGGGGTTTCACCTTTCCAGTCCAGGTAGACCCAGGTCCTGATTAAGCGAATCTGCCCCAGCTTGCCGCTCTTGACGTACTCGACGGCGTCGGTATAGTGCTCGGCGCTGCGTTGCTGCGTTCCCATTTGCACAACGCGTTTTTCCCGCCGCGCGACATCCACCATCGCGCGGCCCTCGGGGACCGTCAGCGCCAAGGGCTTCTCGACATAGACGTCCTTGCCGGCTTTACAAGCCATGACGGTGGGAATGGCATGCCAGTGATCGGGGGTGGCGACGATCACCGCGTCGATGTCGTTACGATCGATCACGCGGCGGAAATCTTGCGTCAGGAACTCGGCCTTCTGATCGGCCGGCTCGACAATCTTCTCTTGGGTCTCGTCGATCTGCGCCTTGTCGACATCGCAAAGCGCGACGCACTCGACCTCGTTGGTTTTTAGGAAATCGCGCAGGTCGCTGCGGCCCATTCCGCCGCAGCCAATCAAACCAACGCGAATGCGATCATTCGCGCCGAGCACGCGCGAGGAAGACGCCGCCGTCGCGGGAACGGCAGTGCCGCCCGCGGCCGCCGCCAACCCGGCGGAGCTTTTCAAAAAGTTGCGTCGACTCTGAGAAGGCATACTAGACTCCTTGGGGGCAGCGCCACCCTGGTATCAGAGTAGTTGAGCGCTACCGAGACGGCAACCAGCGTCACGACGAGGCCGTTGCGCATCGCACGAAGCCGCCCCGGCCGAAATGCCGCGACCGCACCCAACCGGCACCCTTGCACGTCTCGGATGAACCTTGGGCCTCGCGGCAGGCCGACACCCTTACAGCCAATACGCGGCTCCTCTCTGTGTCGGCGTCCCTAGGGTCCATGGTTTGTCCGCCGCGTCCTTTGGCGCCGCCTTGCGGCGTCGGCTTTGCGGTTCCTGACGGTTCCCGCGATCCGGGGACTTCTGCTAAGCTCCGAGGTGAAATTTTTCGTTCGAATAGCGAGGACCCATGCACCTACGCCACCTTGCCCTACTCGCGGCGCTACTGCCCGCCAGCTGCTCGACCCAACCCCGCGCCCAATCCGACATTGAAATCACCCACGGACCCATGCTTGGCCGCCTCGGCGCGCACTCGGTCGGTGTCTGGGCTCGGACTTCCCGCCCCGCTTCTTTCCTGGTTCGCTATGGAACAAGCGCCGATCAGCTCACCAGCTACTCCGAGCCGATCGAAACCAACCTCGAGCGCGACAATACCGGCTGGGGCCTCGTCAACGGACTTGAAGCGTCCACGGAATATTTCTACCAAGTCGTCACCTCCCGGCAAGACGGCGCCGACCCCGTTCAAAGCGGGTCGTTTCGCACCCTGCCCGACCCGGCCGAACTGCAAGACGACGAAATCAACCCCAACGGCGACTTCAACTTCAGCTTCGAGTTCGCCTGCGGCAACAACCAAAACCCCGGGCAGGGCCTGGGTCCCGGGATGCCCGCCTATAACCAGATGCTCGCCAACATCAAGGACAAAGTCGACTTCGCCGTGCTCAACGGCGACTGGCTCTACGAAGAGCAACGCGACTACTCCCCCAAGCAGTGGCTGGGACAGGTCGGGGCCGACGACCACGAACTGCCGCGCCTTCTGCAACTCGCGCCCACCATCACCGGCGTCTGGGAAAACTACAAACTCTATCTATCGCGCGCTCCGAACCTGTCGGAATGGCACCGCGAAGTCCCTTCCTATTACACCTTCGACGACCACGAACTGCTCAACGACATCTATGGCACCGGCACCGCCGGGTACAAGCATCGCCGCACGGTATTTCGAGACATCGGAGTCGAGGCCTGGTATCACTATTTGGGCTGGAGCAATCCTGAGCTTTTCACCCAGGGAATCCACTTCGGGCGAACATCCTACAGCGCCGGAAGCGACATCCTCGAAGACCCCGAAGCCGATTTCACCGCGATTGCCTTGGAGCAAGCCGCCAACCTGCACGTCCACTGGGGCGGACCGACAGCCGCAGTCAACGACAACTCTCTCGACGCCGCGGAAGGCGACCCCAACGCCGGCGTCTACGACATCGTCGAGATCGTCGATAAAACGAAACTCCGCGTGACGCCGCCCTTCCGCGCCGATAGGACGCAATCGTACTCGATCGGCCGACGCTCGTATTCGAAAAAGCGCGTCAGCAATTCCGACATCTTCTTCCTCGACACGCGCAGTCACCGCGACATGCACGACGTCAAGAACCCCCAAGGCCCGGGCCTCTCGATGATCGGCGCGCGTCAGCGCGAATGGCTGATGAAGGAGATGAAGGCGAGCGACGCCGAAATCTTCTTTGTCTTCTCGAGCGTCAACTTCATGATTCCCCATGTCGGCGGCACCCCCGGCCCCGGCGGCTTCGTCGCCGACATTGCCAACAAAGACGAAGCCTGGACCGTGTTTCTCGAAGACCGCGACCGTCTGATCGACTTTTGGGATTCCCTCGGCAAGCCGGTGTTCGTGTTGACCGGCGACCTGCACAACAGCTTCGCCATCAAGATCACCGACCGCGTTTGGGAGTTCGCCTCCGGCCCCCACAACTCACGCAACCATCAGGCGAGCGCAGAAGCCGGCCGCCCGGCCAACGGCATATTTGAATGGCACGGCCGTAAGAGCGAGATTCGCTGGTCGAGCTACATGCGTGACGACGTCCCGGCCGAGCTGAGCCGTCAGCCCGTCTACACCGTCGTGCAAGTCAACAACGTTTTCAACAACCCCGTCGAAAAGGGCAAACCGCGCTGGGTCAGGTTCCCGCACCCGCAGGTGATCTTCCAGTACTACGACGGCTTCACCGGCAACCTGCTCTACGCCGAGTCGATTGTGGCGCCGTGAACCGGCCGCGCCCCCGGCGTGAAATCCGGCCCGCTCGTCCGAAAATAACACTGTGTGCGTACGATGCATTACTCTCAAGGTCGCAAAACACGCCAAATCTCTTGAGCCGCGAAGCGGCGGCAGGAAAAATAGCCCAGGGTGGAGCCGAAGGCGGAACCCTGGGTGGGAAACAAATCACGTCGAGCCCTGAAAGGGCGGCAGGAAACGCTGTCCGCATTTTCATAGCGGTTTATGAATGCCGCGGATTCATAGAAACCCGCGGCCCTATTGACCGCAGGCCCTCACCAGCTCGGCCTTCCGGCCCCCGGCGGCAACGAAAACGCCCTCGCTGTCAACCGCCGCGAAGTCGCCGGCGTTGATGCGCGCCTCGACGCCGTACCACACAAACGGCATCCGCAGACCCGCGAAAGAGTAGTCGTTTAGATCGATACCTTCCGAGGCTTCGTGAGTGTGGAACACCGGGATGTCGAATGGGCCGGATTCGACCTCGGCGTTGAGAGCGACCACGGCCGCCGCGCCAGCCTCCGCGAATTGCCGAACAACCGTCTCGCGAAGTGGGGGGTACCCTTCCGGATGCTCCTCGAAGAAGAGCAGGACGACGCGGTCCTTGACTAGAGGCGTCGTTCCGATCAGCCGTTCTTCGGTGTTCGAAACCGGGGCTTCGCGCGGCACCAAGACCATCGGCATCACGTCACCCGAGATCGGGCCGACTGTCGGGCCGAGCCGCTTGATCCGTTCGAGGTAGCCGCCGACGGCCTTGCCCGCTTTTTCGGCCAGGCAAGAGGTGGAAACAGGTTCCTCGGCGGGAGCAGGGGCGGCGAAGGCCGCCGAACCCACAGCCGAGGCAACGGCCGCAACGACCCACAAGGCGGGCTGGGTCGGTTTTCGATCGGTCGGGTTCCATCTCATGGTGGTCGATCTCCCCGGGTCGGAAGGGGCGGCCGGTTCGGGGGCGGGGCCGTTGGTCAACGTCGCCGTCTTGACCGTGTCCCCGCCGCCGGCCGCTACTTGTGAATCTTCACAATCAAATACGTGATCGATTTCCCCGGCGCGATGACGACATGATGCGGCGTGGTTGGCGGAATGTTGATCGTATCGCCCGCCTTGAGGACGATGGCCTTGCCGCCTTGGATCGACGTGCCTCGTACCTCGCCCGGGCTGATCGTCTTGGCATCCACGATCTCGCCGCCGACATGCAGCGTCGCCTCGCCGGCTTGGACCACATAGAAGTCCGTATCTCCGGCGTGCGACTCCGAAGTGCCGGTTCCGGTGCGATGCACCATCAGGGCGAAATGGCTGCCGAATTGGCCCAGCTCTTCAATCGCCACGCGGTCTTTGACCTTGGCGGTGAGCGAGCTGCCGTAGCCGTCCAACTTGTCCTTAGGCCAATAGGTCGCGTGCTGATCGGCAAACGCGGAGGGAATCAAAATCACGATCAAGAAAAAGGCGAGTCGTTGCATGGCGGTTTTCTCCCGGTGATGAAATTTCGATGTTGGTTAGTCTAGCAGCCCGTGTCAAGAGTTTGTGTTCGGGCCCCAAAGGGGTGTGCGACATAAGTGTGGGACGTCCCTTTCGCCATGCGAGCGATAGAAACAGAGGCGTAGTCGCAGGCTGTGTTTAGCCCGGTTCACCGGGCTTGGATTGCAAATAGGCCGGCCCTTCGAGGGCCGGTTGAAAGGGCTCGTCGCCCGGTACGAGGCCGTTTCAACGGCCTTTTCCCATAAGGCTTTAGCCACCACGCCACGGGCTGCCGGCGCGATCGCCGTCGGCGGGGTCGGGAACTCGCGTCACGGCGCGGGCGCCAACTCTTCCAACTCAATTCGCTGCTCGGTCCAGGCGGGCAGAGCCGAGGGATGAGCCAGCGACATCAGCTCCGCTTCCACGTCGCGCGCCTCCCGCGGCGCCAAGTCCTCGGTAATCCGAAGGTCAAAGCCGGCGACCGGGCCGGCCGACGGACGACTGTTGACCGACCGCAGATGCACCTTGTAATCGCCCCGGCGGGGCAGGTCGCCGTGGTTGATCACCACCGCGCGCACGCGAATCGTTTCCGTTTCGATGTCCCACCAAGTGCGCAAGCCCGCGATTTCCAAATCTCCGTCGATGGCCGACGGCACCCCGCTGATTTCTTCCGGCATGTCTTCCAGCTCGACGTTCGAGGCCCCAAACCATTCGCTGTTCGTGTGATACAACGCGGTCCCGACGACGCCCGAAAGAAAAGCCGCGAAGACCCACAAGAACGCCGGAGGAACGCTCCAGACCGCTTTACGGGTCCGAGGGCGCGGCCGGGGCCGCGGAGCGGTTTGCGGCGCTCGGGTGCGAGGCGGTTCGGCGGCCGGAGGCGGCTCGGCGGCCTTTGCGACCGGCGGCTCCGGGCGGGGAGGCTGGCGAGACGGCGGCGGCGAGACCGGAGCCGTGGCAGCTTTCGCCTCATCGGCGGCAGCGCAGCGGCGGCATTCCGTTTCGCCGACGTCGAGTTCGCGGCCGCAGCGAGGACACTCGGTGGTGAACATAACGTTACTCCAAGGGAATTGTAGCATCGCGCAATCCCCGTGCCCTTGCCTGTCGTGTGTGCTTTCTTATGTCGAGCGGCCCACGCGGGTACAATGTTTGCACCGCCATGATACTTTCGCGATTCAACCCGACCTTTCGACTCGGCCGACGCTTGCATGTTCGCGTGGCGCCCTTGGGCATAGTAGCGGCCCTCGCGGGCACCTCCCTCGGGGCTGCGCCACTCGATTATTCCGAGATGGCCGACAAGATTGTTGATTCGCTCAAGCCCCGCTCGAGCGAAGAGGTCATCGTCCGCTACGATCCGGGTTACTTCCAAGAGCTGCTGCCCGTGCTGAGAAAGCGTCTGTTGGCCGCCGGGACCGGCCGCGTCACCGCACTTGAATACCGCCCCGCCGGCGGAACGGCGTTCGACCCCGAGGCCGGACGGCCCCATGCGCCGCAATTCGAGAGACTTTTGCGCGCGGCCGACATCTACATCCAGCTGCCCGAACGCGTCGGCGTCGTGGAGACTCCGCCCGTCGAGGCAGCTCTGCTTCGCGAGTGGCTGGAGAAAGGCGGCCGCGGGCGTCAGATTCATTTCCACTGGTCACGCGGGAGCGTCCGAGCCGACGGGTTGGCGGGCGAACATACCTCGGCGCTCGATGAAATGTACCAACGCGCGTTACGTGTCGACGGGCCGGCTCTCGGCCGGGCCCAGGACGCCGTGATTCATTGGCTGCGGTTGGGAACGGCCCGGGTGCGCACTCCGGCCGGGACCGATCTGCGCTTTCGGGTTGGGACGCGGCCGTTCAACAAGCAACAGGGTGACGCCTCGGCGATTCGCATGCTTTCGGCGAGAATTCCGATCGATCGCGAAATCGAATTACCCGCCGGCGTGTTGCGGGTCGCGCCGGTCGAGGAGTCGGTCGAAGGCGTGATCGTGATTCCCGAGGGCCGTTTTGACGGCCTGGTTGCCCGCCAGGTGAGGCTGCGGTTTCGGCGTGGGCTGATCATTGCCGTGACGGCGAAAGAAAACGAGCGGGCCGTGGAAGATTACTTGAAATGAAACGGGCCGGCCGCGCGAAAGTTTCGGGAGTTCGGGTTGGGTTTCAATCCCGCTCTCACGATCGAGCGCGACAGCGACGTCCTACCCTATTTCGGCTACGGCGCGGGCATTGAGCCGCGAAACGGCGGCAAGAGCCTTAGCCCAGGGTGGAGCCGAAGGCGGAACCCTGGGTAAACTCCCCCACCCGGGCGAGCCCTGAAGATGTTGCCATATGGCACACCGGTCGGGGTGTTTCGGGCGTTTTGAAGCCCTGGGCTCCGCCCCAGACCCCGAAGTTTATCGCTTTGCGGCCAGGATGTCCCATCGCTTCGCGGCGGGACGCCGAGACAACTCCCAATGGCTCCGGCGCGTCGAGCTGTAGTTGTATTCATTAATGCCGGCCAGGGGCGTTAGCCCCTGGACTTACGCCCCTGGCCCATATTTTCTTTCCTCTTTCCCAACTGCGGACCGTTGATCCTTCGACGTCTCCCTGGCTCGCTTTCATGCCTCGGCCTCCACACTCCACCATCGACTGTGTGCCATATGGCATGAAGGTAGGGGCGGCGGCAAAGCCCTCGCCCCCATTTTCATGGCGGTATCATGAATCCGCGCATTCATGGAAACGGATTGCACCTGTTTTTCGCGCGGTGGGACTTACAAACACGCGCCGGGGGCCGCCCCGGGCCGGCTAAGTGCTCATCGATCCCAGAAACTCGGCGTTGCCGCGGGTCTTGCTCATCTTGTTAAGCAGCAACTCCATCGTATCAACGGGCGACATTTGGCTGAGGACTTTGCGCAGCACCCAAACTCGATTGAGGTCTTCTTTGGACATCAGCAGCTCCTCTTTTCTAGTGCCGCTGCGATTGATGTCGATCGCCGGAAAAACACGCTTGTCGACCATCTTGCGGTCGAGGTGAATCTCCATATTGCCGGTGCCCTTGAATTCCTCGAAGATGATGTCGTCCATGCGGCTGCCGGTGTCGACCAGCGCCGTGGCGACGATCGTCAGCGAGCCGCCTTCCTCAATGTTGCGGGCGGCCCCGAAGAAGCGTTTCGGGCGCTGCAGGGCGTTCGAATCGACGCCGCCCGAGAGAATCTTTCCCGACGACGGCACGATCGTGTTGTAGGCGCGTGCCAGGCGGGTAATCGAGTCCAGCAGAATCACCACGTCGCGCTTGTGCTCGATCAAGCGTTTGGCCTTCTCGATCACCATCTCGGCGACCTGGACGTGGCGCGTCGCCGGTTCGTCGAAGGTCGAGCTGATGACCTCCCCCTTGACCGAGCGCTGCATGTCGGTGACTTCCTCGGGCCGCTCGTCGATCAGCAGCACGATCAGCATCGCCTCGGGGTGGTTGGCTGTAACGGAATTGGCGATCGATTGCAGCAGCATCGTCTTGCCCGTTCGCGGCGCCGACACGATCAAGCCGCGCTGGCCTTTGCCGATCGGCGTCAGCAAATCCATCACCCGGCCACTGTAACTATCTTTGCCGGTCTCGAGCCGAATGCGGCTGTCCGGATAGAGCGGCGTCAGGTTGTCGAAGAAGATCTTGTTTTTCGAGGCCTCGGGCGGCTCGAAGTTGATGGCCTCCACCTTGATCAGAGCAAAGTAACGTTCGCCGCTCTTGGGCGGCCGTACTTGGCCCGAAATGCTGTCGCCGGTACGCAGATCAAAGCGCCGAATTTGCGAGGGCGAGACGTAGATGTCGTCGGGGCCGGGCAAGTAGTTGTACTCGGGGGCGCGCAAGAACCCGAAACCCTCGGGCAAGGTCTCGAGCACGCCCTCGGAAAAGATCAAGCCGCTCTTTTCCGCTTGCCCTTGGAGCACCTTGAAGATCAGTTCCTGCTTGCGCAGCCCGGCCGTTCCTTCCACGCCCAGCTCCTTGGCGCGTTCGGTCAGCTGCGTGATGTTCAAGTCCTTGAGAGCCGCCAGGTCCAGGGCGGGCGTGTCTTCTTGGGTGTGGGTTGGCATGGTTTCCTCGGGAGAGTGGTTCGGCGGAAGCTGATCAGCCAGCGAGTGCTTCGCGGATTGAACTCCACAAAGCAGAGACGCCTTCTCCGCTTTTGGCGGAAAAAGGCAGCGCCGGGCGGAAGTTTTTCTCAAGTGCCTGCAGAGTTTTCTTTCGTTCCGATGATCGGAGCTTGTCGGCCTTCGAGGCGACGATCGTGAAAGGCCGTTGGTTTACCTCCAGCCATTCGACCATTTGCCGATCCATGTCCTTCGCTCCGTGTCGCGAATCCACGATGACCACGGTCAGGTGCAACGTTTCACGGTCGGTCAAGTAACTTTCCGCCAACTTCCGCCAGCGGGCCATTTCCTGTTTGGGAACCTTGGCATAGCCGTAGCCGGGCAGGTCCACGAAATAAAACGTTCGATCGACGCGGTAGAAATTGAGCTGTTGGGTTCGACCCGGTGTGCGGCTGACGTGGGCGAGCTGCTTACGCGACGTGGGCGGCTCGCCCGCCTGCAACTTGCTGTTCAGCAACAGGGTGTTCAGCAGGCTGGATTTCCCTACATTACTTCGCCCGACAAAGGCGATTTCCGGCAAGCCGTCCCGCGGGAACTGCCGCGGCTCGGCGGCGCTGCGAACAAACTCGACTGCCATGAGAAGACCCACCGGGCGCTTGAGCGCCGCAAGAAAAACGACCCGGCGCTCGCTGGCACTGCCGCTCACGGCCTGACGACCGGCGCGTGCGAGGAGGCCGAGACTATTGCATGATCTTGCGGCTTTCCTCGGTGGCGGGCCGAGTCGATTCAACCGGCGGCGACACGGAGGTCAACCCTTCGATGGGCTTCTCCAGGGCGATCATCAGCACTTCGTCCATATGGCTGACGAAGTGCAGCTTCATTTCCCCGCGGATGTTTTCCGGGATGTCCGGGATGTCCTTTTCATTGTCCTTCGGCAGGATGGCTTCGAGGATGCCGTGGCGATGCGCGGCCAACAGCTTTTCCTTAAGACCGCCGATGGGGAGAACCTTGCCCCGCAGCGTAATTTCCCCGGTCATGCTGACATCACAGCGAACCGGAATCCGCGTCAACGCGCTCACAAGCGTCGTCGTCAGCGTAATGCCGGCCGACGGGCCGTCTTTCGGAATCGCGCCTTCCGGAATGTGGATGTGAATATCCAAGTGGCGATAGAAGTCCTTGGGGAGCCCGATGGTTTGCGAGCGCGAGCGCACGTAGCTCAGCGCCGCCTGCGCGGATTCCTGCATGACGTCGCCCAGCTGGCCGGTCGTCGTCAAATTGCCCTTGCCGTCCATCAGCGTTGCTTCGATCGAAAGGATCTGGCCACCCAACTCCGTCCAGGCCAGCCCCACGGCGGCGCCGATTTCGTTCTTCTTGTCGGCGGCCAAGTCACGGTATTTCGGGATACCTAAGTAATCGGCAATGTTGTCGGTCGTAATGACGGTCTTCTTTCTTTTCTCGCCCTTCTTACGGGAGACCACTTTACGCGCCACTTTGCGGCAGCTATTGCCGATTTCGCGCTCGAGGTTCCGGACACCGGCCTCGCGGGTGTATTCCTGAATCAAACTCGTCAGGCCGGCATCACTGAAATCGAGATCGGATTTCTTGAGGCCGTTGGCCTTGAGCTGTTTTTCGAACAAGTGCCGCTTGGCGATTTCGACTTTTTCCTGCTCGGTGTATCCGCTCAAGCGAATAATTTCGAGTCGGTCTTGCAGCGCCGGCGGCAGCGTATGCAGGACATTGGCCGTGGCGATGAAAAAGACCTTGCTGAGATCGTATTCGACGTCGAGATAGTGATCCATGAACATGTGGTTCTGTTCCGGATCCAGCACTTCCATCAGCGCCGCTGAAGGGTCGCCGCGGAAGTCGGTCGACATCTTGTCGAGCTCGTCCAGCATAAAGACCGGATTCTGCGTGCCGGCCTTCTTCATCATTTGCAGAATCTGGCCCGGCAGGGCGCCGATGTAAGTGCGGCGGTGACCGCGAATCTCGGCCTCGTCGCGAACGCCGCCCAATGACAAGCGCACGAACTTGCGTCCCGTCGCTTTGGCGATCGATTTTCCCAGCGAGGTCTTGCCCACTCCGGGAGCCCCTACGAAGCACAGAATCGAACCGCGCGGATCCTTCACCAGCCGCCGCACGGCCAGAAATTCCAAGATGCGGTCCTTGATCTTTTCGAGCCCGTAGTGATCGGTGTGCAGCACCTTCTCGGCGTGCTTGAGATCGCGAAGCTCGCGTGACTTCTTCTTCCACGGCACGGCGAGCAACCAATCGATGTAGTTGCGCGAAACGGTCGACTCGGCCGACATCGGCGGCATGTTCTCGAGGCGCCGCAACTCGGCTGTCGCCTTGTCGTGGGCGTCTTCGGTCATCCCGGCGCTGTCGATCTTCTTGCGCAACTCGTCGAACTCGCTCTTCTCGCCGCGACCGAGTTCTTTCTGGATGGCCTTGATCTTCTCGTTGAGGTAGTACTCTTTCTGCGCCTTTTCCATCTGACGCTTTACGCGTCCTTGGATCGTGCGGTCCACACCGAGCTTTTCGATTTCGATATCAAGCAACTCGGCGATGCGGGTCAGCCGTTCGATCGGATCGAAGATCTCGAGCAGAACCTGCTTCTCCGGGACCGTCAATTGCAGATTCGCGCCGACGGTATCGGCCAATTTGCCGGGATCGTCCACGCGAACCGCAGCGATCATCGTTTCATAGTTGAGGTTCTGACTTTGTTTGACGTACTGCTCAAACAGGGAGGTCACGCGCCCGATCAGCGTCTCGACTTGCTGATCCGTCTCCACGTCAACGGAACCGGTTTCCAGCGCGGCGGAGTGAAACCCCTTGTCCATACTGACCGACAGCAGGCGAGCTCGTTCGAGTCCCTCCACGAGGACCTTGATATTGCCGTCGGGCAGCTTGAGGCTCTGAACGATGTTGACGATCGTACCCACCTGAAATATCTGATCGGGGCCCGGGTCGTCGATGGAGGCGTCGTGTTGGGTGGCGAGGAAGATCCTCTTGTCGGTGGCCAGGGCTTGTTCGAGGGCCCGAACGCTCGACTCCCGCCCGACGACGAACGGCGTCATCATCTGCGGAAAGATTACGACGTCCCGGATGGGCATCATCGGAAGCTCAAGCTTGGAGGATTTTTCCTTGGATTTCGGCATGGCCTGATCTCGGAATTGTCGCGACGCCGAAAATTTCGGCTGGCAATCTGATTGTAGTGGATCAGGGCAAGAGTGGATTAGCCGGCCTTCTCGAGGAGCGTCAGATTGACCTTGTGATCCTCGACCATCTGCTTGGTCACGACAAACTCTCGCACTTTCTTATACGAAGGCAGATAGTACATCAGGTCCAGCATCATCTCTTCCATGATCATCCGCAGGCCGCGAGCCCCGACTTTGCGTTCGAGGGCCAACTTCGCAATGGCTTCCAGGGCCGAGGGTTCGAGCGTCAGCCGTACGTTTTCATACTCGAAAAGCTTCTGGTACTGGCGCACCAGAGAGTTCTTCGGACGCGAAAGAATCTCGACGAGAGCCGGTTGGTCCAAATCTCCCAGCACGGCGACGACGGGCATGCGGCCCACGAACTCCGGAATGAAGCCGTGACGGATCAGGTCGTGCGGCTGCAACCGCCCCAGCATGCCCAGATCGCGTTCCTCTTGCTTCTTGCCGGCTGTCTCGAGAGAACTCTCCTCGTCTTTCGAGGCTGAGCGGAAGCCGACAACGCGATGGTCCAAGCGGCGTGCGACGATCTTCTCCAACCCCACAAACGCACCGCCGCAGATGAACAAAATGTTGGTCGTATCGACCGGCGTGAACTCCTGGTGCGGATGCTTGCGGCCGCCTTGCGGCGGTACATTCGCCACCGTGCCTTCCAAGATCTTCAGCAGGGCCTGCTGCACGCCTTCGCCCGAAACATCGCGTGTGATCGAGGGGTTTTCGTCCTTACGGCTCAGCTTGTCGATCTCATCGATGTAGATGATGCCTTGCTGCGCCCTCTGCACGTCCCCTTCGGCGGCCTGCAGCAGTTTGAGGATGATGTTCTCGACATCTTCGCCAACGTAGCCCGCTTCGGTCAGCGTCGTGGCGTCCGCGATGGCGAAGGGAACGTCGAGAATGCGGGCCAGGGTTTGCGCCAGCAAAGTCTTGCCGGTGCCGGTCGGCCCGATCAGCATGATGTTCGATTTCTGCAGCTCGACGTCGCTCGACCCGCGCTGCTTGTTCATGAAGATGCGCTTGTAGTGGTTATAAACCGCGACGGCGAGCTTCTTCTTCGCCCCGCGCTGCCCGACGACGTATTGATCAAGCTGCTCTTTCAGCTCTTGCGGCTTGGCAAGCTTGAAGGCATGCGCGCCCGGCTGCTCGGGCTTATCGTCCTCGAGGATCGAGTTGCACACCGCGACGCACTCGTCGCAGATGTAAGCTTTGGGGTAGTCGCCCGGCGTGGAAATCAGTTTCCCGACGACTTCCTGGGTCTTGTGACAGAACGAACACCGTAGGGTGTCGTCCCCTCTGCTTCGTTTCACGAAACAACTCCTCTCAGACGCTCACGCGGATCGGGCCACCGCCTTGCGGTCCCGTCCCGCTTTCCAATTATCCTACGAGCGTACCAAAGTAGCAATCAAGTATTGCCCTTACTTGTGTGCTGGGGCCCCGCGGTCGAGGGTCATGTAATAGTTTCCGGCTTGACGGCTACGGCCTCGGGGGAAACAGCATGAACGCTTCCAAGCGATCCTTCCCGCCGCAACGCAGCCGGTGAGGGGCCGCGGCCCGCGGTTCGGTCACCAGGAATTCATCCCCGGCGGCGATCGGTCTGCCTTCCAACTCGCCCTTCCCGGACCAGACCAGCAAGACGTAGGACGAAGGCGCCTCCAAAAGCAGCTCCTCGCTGACCCGCACCCGCTTGCCGCTGAACTTCGACGTCATCCGCGGCGGAAAAATCCAGTGCTGCTCGCCGCCGGAGCCGCCCGCCCCGTCAATTCGCTCGGGAATCAGGCGATTTGCTTCCACAATTTCCGACGCCGTAGAGCGCTCTAGATCGACAAATTGCAGCGATTCCTCCATGCTGTGGAAGCCCGGATGCGTCTGCTCGGGCGTCTTTCGCCGGCCCATGAATTCCCAGTCGAGGTGCAGCGATACGTCGGACGGCTGCTGAATTTCGAGCGTTAGCGCCGTTCCGGGCCGATGCGGCACACCCGACGGCACGTACATTCCCTGCTCAAATACTTGCGGCGCGACCGGAGTAGAGTTCGAGCGCATGTTCCCCGCCTCCGGCGACCGCCCGTGCCAGATCGTCTTTCGTAACCCCAGGGAAAAGCCCTATTGAGTCTCGCAAAATAGAGTGACATCTTTTGGTGTTGCCGTACGTATTCTTATGTATGGGAACACCGAAAGGAAAGCGCCGCGATTTCGAAGCATTGGAGAAACGCCGTTTCGAAGCGATGCGTTTGCTCGATGAAGGACTCAATCAGTCCGAAACCGCCAGGCGTCTGACAGTCGCCCGCCAAACCGTCAGTGAGTGGCGACGACAGTACCTGGCGCAAGGCGAGGCCGGGCTGCGCAAGGCCGGCCGCGCCGGCCGCAAGCCGCTATTAGACGCCACGCAGCTCGAACGCCTGGAGATCCTGCTGCTCGAAGGCCCCGAGGCGCACGGCTTCCCGACGCCGTTGTGGAGCTGTCCGCGGGTGGCTCGTCTGATCCGAGACGAGTTCGGCGTGCGCTATCACGAGGGCCATGTCTGGAAGATCCTGCGGGCGCTCGGCTGGAGCCCGCAACGCCCGGTCGGCAAAGCCCGCGAGCGCAACGAAGAGGCCATCCGCGACTGGAAGTGCAAGAGGTGGCCGGCCATTAAAAAAAAGCCCGCAAACAAGACCGCACGATCGTCTTCATCGACGAAAGCGGATGGAGTCAGAAGCCGCATCGTTGCCGCACCTGGGCGCCGCGCGGCGAGACGCCGCTGCTGGAGTTCAACTTCAATTGGCAGAAGCTTTCGGTGTCGGCCGGGTTGACGTTGCGCAACTTTTACTTTCGGCTCTATCCCGGCGCGATTGGCGAGTTGGAGGTCATCGACTTTCTGAAGGCCTTGGTTCGCCACATGGACGGCCCGTTGATGATCGTCTGGGACCGCTTGCCGGCGCATCGCAGTCGGATGGTGCGAGAGTTCATTGAACTCTCGCAAGGCCATATCGTGACGGAGTATTTGCCGGCGTATGCGCCGGAGCTGAATCCGGTGGAATACATCTGGGCGTACTGGAAACAGCACGAGTTGCCGAACGTCTGTCCGAAGGACTACTGGGAACTCGACGAACGTGCCCGCAAAACGCTGCGGCGCATGCGCCGCAAACCGCGCTTCATTACCGCTTTCTGGAAACAGTCTTCTCTTTGTCTCGATTGACAGTATATTATGCGAGACTCAATAGGTGGGTATAGGGAACCGGCCCTTTCGGCCGCGGCAAGAAATAGTAAGACTCCTCCTTGCCCCAGCGATGGCGCGCAAAATGTTCGGGGTGATTCCAAACGTCCTCGTCGCGGGCGTGGAAGTGGAACACGATCGGGTAGTGCGGGTCGAGAATCTTGGTGAGCACCGGGAACTTGGCGCCGTACTTCGCGGTCAGGTCGTCGCCGACGATCTGGGGGGCGCGCGCCCTAAGCGCGTCGCGTAGCATCAGCGGCGGACCGGGGACGTCCAGAAAGCTTAGCCCTTCGCCCGGGGCGGGATCGGCATGGGCGGCTTCGACCGTCGAGGCGATCCAGCGCTCCGGCACCCAACGGTTGACCTCGGCGCGGTAGGTGTCGCCCGGCTCGCGGCCGAGGCCGAGACGCGCATGGTCCATGTAATAGCGCGTCACAAAGTTGGGCTTGAGCTTGAGAAAGCCCCCTGATTCGGCGAGAACACTGTCGACACGGGCTTCGAATGCGGTCATAACTTTGTGTACGCGAGCCGCCCGATCTTCAGGGTCGCACACACCCAATGTAGGCGCTAGAATCAAGAACTCGCGATTGCCCCTCGCGCCGGCGCGAGGCACCATGCCTACCTACCCGAGAATCGCCTCTTTCAAAGACGTCGCCGCTTTCCGTGAACGCCTCGAAGCCCTCGAGTTGGCGATCGAGTGCGACGACGCCATCCTTCCGGCCCCGGAATCCCCGCTCGCCGCCGACCTCGATGTCGATGGTTTCAGGATCTCGAACCGTTGGGTGATCCATCCCATGGAGGGTTGGGATGCCGAGGAAGACGGCAACGTGAGTGAGCTGGTCCGTCGCCGCTGGCGGAATTTCGGCCGTAGCGGGGCGAAATGGATTTGGGGAGGCGAGGCCATGGCCGTGCTCCCCGAAGCCCGCGCCAACCCGCGCCAGCTCATCATCAACGATCAGACTCGCGACGGTCTGGCTCGACTGCACGAGGAATTGCTCGCCACCCACCTTGCCGAGCACGGCACGACCGAAGACCTGCTGGTCGGGTTCCAACTCACCCATTCGGGCCGTTTCTGCCGCCCGACCACCGCCGGCCCGGCTCCGAAGATCCTGTACCGCCATCCGCTGCTCGACCGGAAGTTTCACTTGGCGGACGATCATCCCGTTCTCACCGACGACGAGATCGCTCGGATCATCGAGCGATTCATCGCGGCGGCGGGGGTCGCCGAGCAATGCGGCGCGCGCTTCGTCGACGTTAAGCATTGCCATGGCTATTTGGGACACGAATTCCTGAGCGCCTACTCGCGCCCCGGGCCTTACGGAGGGTCGTTTGAAAACCGGACGCGATTCTTGCGCGAAGTCGTGGCGGGCGCCCGCGCGACCACTTCGCTCAAGATCGCCGTTCGCTTCAGCGCCTTTGACTTCATCCCTTTCCGCCCCGATCCCGACAAGGGCGAAGGCACAACCTTGGGACCGGGAATCCCCGAAGATGACGGCTCGTCCGCCTACAATTACGCTTTCGGGGCCGACCGCGAGGAACCTGTGCGCTACGGGTTTGACGAAGCCGAGCAATTTCTCGGCCTGCTGCGCGACCTCGGGATCCGCATGGTGAACGTCTCGGCGGGCAGTCCCTACTACAACCCCCACATCCAACGTCCGGCGCTGTTCCCGCCCTCCGACGGCTACCAGCCGCCCGAAGACCCGCTCGTCGGCTGCGCCCGCCAGATCGAGTTCACCGCCGAGATCAAGAAGCTCTTCCCCGATCTCGTGATCGTTGGAACGGCTTATTCGTATTTGCAGGAGTATCTACCGCACGTCGCGCAGTGGGCGGTTCGTACGGGCCGAACCGACGCCGTCGGGCTGGGGCGCATGGTGCTGGCCTACCCCACGCTGCCGCGCGACACGCTACGCGCCGGCAGGATGGAGACCAAGCTGCTCTGCCGGACGTTTAGCGACTGCACGACCGGTCCGCGCAACGGCCTTATTTCGGGTTGCTATCCGCTGGACCCCTACTATCGCAAGCGCCCTGAAGCGCGAGAACTCAAGCGTATCAAGGCTGACTTTCGGTAGCCGGCGCGGAGGGCTCTGCCTCTTCGGAAGAGCCTCCCTCCCGGTAGCGACCGGCACTCGTGCCTGCCCCTGGAGTTTCTACATTTTTCATCCATCGGCGGTGGCATGCAGTGGGGCAGGTCTCCAGGCCTGCCCATTCCTCGACCTGCCCATAAGCTGGCGGGTAGCGATCAACCCGGTTCCCGCCACGAGTTGAGTTCATGCCGGCCCCGGGCGCAAGCCCAGGGATGGAATATCCGTACCCCGCTGTCTCCGTCCCTGGGCGAGCGACCGCTCTCGCGGTCGTTTGGGGGCTTGGGGCGGGCCCAAAGACCGGCCGCGGACCGGCCGCCAAGCGGCCGTCCTAGCTAGTTAGCTAGCCCCCAGTGGAGACAAGCTCTCAGCTTTGTCTCGCCCCAATTGAAGTTTCAGACTAGTTGGGTTTAGGGTCTTCGGCGTGAGGGCCGAAGTCGTCGAGAATCGGCTGCCGTCCGGCGAAACCGTCGTCGACATCGTGCCAGTGGTCGATACGGGGTTCACCCAACTTCCAGCACAAGTAGATTTCGCGGTCGTTCAGCGCGGCCGGGAAATCGACCAACCCGATGTCGAGGTCTTTGATGAGGCACCCGATTTGCCGCAGAGCCTCGACGGCCTCGCGCAACCGTTGCATCGCCTCGTCTTTCTTTCGGCGGCTCTCGAGTACGGCCGCGGGGTCGATCTCGGCCCCGCCCGAGAGGTGAATCCTTGTTGCGGTCTCCTGCAACTCGCGATCGATTGTCGCGACTACTCGTTTCGCTTCGCCGGCCTGTCGCAGCCGTTGCTCGACGAGCGGAATCGCGCGCTCGGCTTCTTCCAACGTGAACAGCTTCGGCATCGGTCGATGGGTCCTTCGCGGACGCGGAAACCGCCCGTCTAAACGCCCATCACTTGCACGGAAACCGAGCGGCTGCGCGGGCCGTCGAGTTCCGCGAGGATGATGCTTTGCCAGGTGCCGAGCAGGACCTTCGCATTGCGAACCTGCAGCGACACGGACTGTCCTAGGAACAGGCCGCCCAGGTGCGAAGCGGCGTTCTTGCGCTCGCAATCGGAGTAGGCCGGGTCATCGTGGCGCCAATTGCCATCGCGGCCGACGGCCTGTTCGAGCAGAGTGCGGATGTCGTGCAGCAGCGCGTCCTGCCACTCGTTGATGAAAACCGCCGCGGTGGTGTGGAGCGATTGCAGGTGAACGATGCCGTTCTTGACCTCGCTCTTGCTGACAATTTCGTTGATGCGGTCGGTGACGTTGATGAGTTCAAACTTCTCGTTCGTAATCCAGTCAGCGATTCGTACGAAGGTCTTGACGCCGGGTGTGGCCCGCTGTTCGACCCTCAACTCAGACTTTTTGTCGCTGTTTGGTTTGGGACTTGCGCCGGCGCTCATGGAATCGAACCCTCCTGGGGGAGAACGGATGTCGCCCTGCGGCGGGCGTTCGTCGAAACCTCGCTACTCGGCTCGCAACCGGATCTCCCAAACCGGCCGTACCGCCGAACTGCACCGTATTGTACCAGCAGGCCGGATCGGCCTCTTGCGCTATAATCAGCCCGACAAATTCTCTTGCGGGGCTGGAGATCGTTCCATGAAGAAACATGCTGTGTTGCGCCTTGTCGCCTTGCTGGTTTGCGCCGGCGCGATGACCGCCGCTTACCAAGCAACCAAGACGGAAACGTTGATGGCCAAATCGGCTACGTTGCTGGTTGAGTCGCTCAACCGTATGCAGAAATCGTATACGGTCTTCCCCTTTGCGTCTTCGCATCGCGGCGAATGGCACTACTTCCCGGAAGGGGGCTTCACCGCCGAATACGGCTACGTCCGCAACGGCATCACCTTCAACCAAATGGATCCCAAGCAGGCGCACTTCGCGAACGCCTTGCTCGGGGCCGGGCTGAGCAGCGCCGGTTTCGTCAAGGCCAAGAAGGTGATGGCGCTCGAAGAGATCGTGCGAGTGATCGAGGACGACACGACCGGCCACCGCGACGCCAACCAATTTCACTTCACGATCTTCGGCGACCCCTCGCCGGACGGAACCTGGGGCTGGCGCGTCGAGGGCCATCACCTTTCGTTGCACTACACGATCAAGAACGGAGAGTTGGCTTCCTCAACCCCGACGTTCTTCGGCGCCAACCCTCACGAAGTCGCCCAAGGCCCCCACATCGGTTTTCGCGTATTGGACGCCGAGGAAGACGCCGCCGTTGATTTGCTGAAGTCGCTCGACGCCGACCAAGCCCAAATGGCAATTTTCACCGACATCGCGCCTTATGACATTGTCACGATGGCCGACCAACGCGCCGAGATCGAGGGCAAGCCACAAGGCATTCCGGCCTCGAAGCTGACGAACGAGCAATACGAAGAGCTGCTCGGTTTGATCGCGGTTTACGCCGGCAATATGCCGAATGACGTTGCCGCCCGACGCATGAAAGCGGCCCGCGACACTTCCAGAGACCAGTTGTATTTCGGATGGGCGGGCCGTCGGGACCGCATCGCCCCCAAGCCGGTTCCCGTCGGGGGCCGCACCACCGGCAACCGCGAAACCAACGGGAATTACTATCGCGTCCAGTCGCCGACCTTCCTGATCGAGTACGACAACACACAGAACCAGAGCAATCACAGCCACTCGGTATGGCGTGATTTCGAAAACGACTTCGGCCTCGACGTTTTGGCACTGCACCACCGACGGTTCGATCATCGTCGGCCCGTGGTCGAGAACGCGGACTGAGGGACCCCGGGTTCCGCTTCGCTCCAACGCGGAGTCCTCTCCCCCGCGGCCGGTCCCCGCTTCAACTCGGCGAACGGCTAGCGGCTCACGTACCCCGGCGCCCCGTACCAGTGGGGCAGGTCTCCAGGCCTGCCCCACAACCCCCCGCCGCCCGCCAACCCAGCGGCGTTCACGCCGCTTGAACCTCCCCCATAGGCCGGTCCTTGAGGGCCCCCAAACCGAACCTAACGACTCTAGAAAGGGTGGCGGAACCAACCCCGTCCCAAAGCCAAACCCAACGTCACCCCGACAGACGCAACCAGAGAAAGGGCAAACGATCCCGAAATCGCAACACGCGACGCCGGTAATCAAAAACCACCAAACAAACCCAATTTCCAAGCGAGCCGCTTCAAAAACAATGGTTTAGCAAGCAGCGCCGACCCGCGAACCGACAAACAAAATCACAGGGAGACAACAAACCCCAACCCAGCCAAACCGCAAGACCAAGCAGCGAACCGCCGAAACAGGCTCAACCACCGACGACGACGTGCCCGGCACCACCGACGCCCAACGGCGGCCCGAGACCGCCGCCCCCCATTCGGCAAAGCCCCAAAACCCCAAGCCCAAAGTGCTTGTTTTCCTGGTCGTTGGAGGATTCCGGCGTGAACGCCCCTGGGTTGGCTGGCGGCGAGGGCAGGTTGCTGCCGCCGCAATCGCCAAGATCGCCAACACAATGACGCGGAACGGACGGCGTTTCGACCGCGGCAGGCGACGTTCGAAGTCGTCACAGGCGCTGCCGCTCTGCCTTCGGAGAAGAGCCATGTCCGCTACGGCTTAGCTCAGCAGTTCCTTCACCACCCGCCCGTGAACGTCGGTCAGCCGGTAATCGCGACCGGCGTGGCGGTAGGTCAGCTTGGTGTGATCGAAACCAAGCAAGTGCAGAATCGTGGCCTGGAAGTCGTGCACCGTGACGACGTTCTCGGCGACCTCGTCGCCCATCTCGTCGCTTTCCCCGTAGGTCGTGCCGCCGTTGACGCCGGCGCCGGCGAGCCACGAGCAATACGACTTGGCGTGGTGGCCGCGACCTTCCGCCGTGGGATCGGGAACGAAGGGCGCGCGGCCGAATTCCGTCGTCCAAACGATCAGCGTATCGTCGAACATGCCGCGCGATTTCAGGTCGTTGATCAGCCCCGCGATCGGTTGGTCGACGTTCTTGGCCAACCCGTTGTAACGCTGCATGTAGGAGTGGGTATCCCAGTTGTAGTCAATGCGCGTGCCGCCGTCGATCAACTCGATGAAACGCACGCCGCGCTCGGCCATTCGCCGCGCGGCCAGGCACTGCCAGCCGAAGCCATTGGTGCTGCCGCGCTCGATCCCGTAAAGCTTCAACGTCGCGTCGGATTCCTTCGAGAAATCGAACGCCTCGGGCGCCTGCATCTGCATTCCGAAGGCCGTCTCGAACGATTTGATCCGAGCCTTCAGCAGCCCGTCGTTTTCACGGCCCTTCAGGTGTTGGCGGTTGAAATACTCCAGCATGTCGAGCTCGGTTTCCTGCAGTTGGCTCGTCGCCGCCCGGCGATGCATATTGGGGATCGGCTCGTCGCCCGGAACAATGCGCGTGCCCTGATGAAACACCGGCAGGAAGTCCGAACCGAAGACCTGACCGCCGGCATAGGGAAGCTCCGGTGCGATGACCATGAAGGACGGCAGGTTCAGGTTTTCCGTCCCCAGCCCATAGCTGACCCACGAACCGATGCTCGGGCGGTTAAACGTCGCCGAGCCGGTGTGAATGCCGATCGTCGCCCCAAAGTGATCGCCGTTGATGTTCTTCATCGATCGGACGATGCAAAGATCGTCGGCCACCGTGCCCATGTACGGGAACAGATCGCTGATGGGGGTGCCGCTTTCCCCGTAGCGCTTGAATTCCCAGTCGGCGCCTTTATAGAAAGACCGCTTGTCGTAGCGCTCGCCGTGCTTCTTCCGCATGAAGGGTTTCGGGTCGAACGTATCGAGGTGCGAAACGCCTCCGGTCATGAACATAAAGATGACGCGCTTGGCCTTCGGCGCGAAATGCGGATCTTTCGCCGCCAAGGGATTGGCCGAGTCGCCGCTCGCCGCGCCTTGCAGCATCTCCGAAAGCAGGCCGGGGAGCAACAAGCCTCCGGCGGCCAAGGAGCGGATCGTTTGTCGGCGTGTGGGATTCGTACCGAAATTCTTCATGGCGATTACCCCAATGCATCGAGGGCGGGCGCACAAGAATGGGCCCCCACCGAACAGGCGCGGAAGCGAGCGGCGACGTTACCGCCCACCTGTATTCTATATCAAGATCCTCGCAAGATGGCGCGGCTGCCGGCGAAAATTGGCGACCCGCGGCCCAGGTCTCGCAACCGGCTACTTGGTGTTGCGCTTCCTGCGCGGCTTCGGCGGCTTTCCGCCCGGAGTGATTTTCAACAATCGGTTGAGCTGTTGGCGCGCGATGCCGGCCCACGGGCTGTTCGAGTCGATCGCCAAATAAGCTCGCCACTGCTTGGCGGCGGGCATCGGTTCTCCCATGCGTTCGTAGACCAAGGCCAAGTTGTAGTGCGCGTCCGCGTAGTCCGATTGCTGCTTCAACGCTGCGGCGTAGTGCTCGACGGCGTCGGCGAGCTTTTCGAGTTCCTCGCAGACATTGCCCAGGTTGAAGTGAGCCAGCGCGTATTTCGGCCAGATCTTCAATGCCTGGCGGTAGCAGGTTTCGGCTTGCTCCACCGCGCCTTGGCGGTAGTAGATCGTGCCGATGTTGACCCAAGCGCCGGCGGCCTTCGGATTGAGGTCAAGAGCCCGCCGGTAGGCGTCGGTGGCCTGCGCGGTCGATTCGGCGGCTTCCTCGAGATCGAGGCCGCGTTGGAACCAGCGATCGGCCTCGATCAACTTTTCGGCGGCGGGCCGGCCCGCGTCCTTTTCCAACTCGGTGACCGGCCGCAGTGACGCGGCGTCGAAGTTGAAAAGCATTTGCCCGGTCAAGGCTTCCATCTTGCCGCCGGGCAACTCGACGGCGATTTTGCGGCCGTCGGAGGTGATTTTCAGCTCCCACAAAGGGCGCTCGATGCCGGAGAGCTTTTCGGTCAGCGAAGAGAGCGAAGCCTTGATGCGTCCGTTGGGGATGCGGTTCTGGCGCAGCTTCTGGAGGGTCTTGAGGGCGATCAGGTCGGCAAAACCGAATTTCTCGGGACAATCATAGAGCCCCAACTTCTCCCATGACCGCAGCCGGTTCTCCGTGATCTTAAGAATCCGGCGAACGTCGGCGCGCGCAAAGGTGTCGGCGGCTGTGTCGGTCGCCACGTCGAAAGTCTAGCCGAAGCCGGCCCAAAATGCCACTTGACGCGGGCGGCAAGCCCAACACGGGCGGGAAGGTGCGCGGAGCAAGCGTTTGAGATCGGGTGTCGGGCACGTGACCTGGCGCACGCTTGCGTTGTGCCGCGTCGCCATTCGTGGCGACGTGTCCCCCGTCCCCACCGTAGCCTGAGGAGGACGTCTCCGCATGTTCATCGACGCGATGGATAGCAGTCGTTCTACAACGCGCCTTGCATCACGGCGAGAACTTCGGCGTCGGAGAGCTCTTCCCCGTAGAGGCGGGCTTGGTCGATCGCGAACTCGAGGTAATACGTGTCGGCCCAGGAGGCACGGCCAAAGGTCGGCGCAACGGCGCTTTGCGGGTCGAAAGCGGGAAAGACGGCGGTTCGGTCGAGTAAGCCGTTGATGTAGATCAGCCCGCGTCGGGTCGCGCCGTCGAAGGTAACCGCGAGGTGTTGCCACTCGCCGGGCGCGAGAGCGGAAGACGAAAGCAGCCAGGGGTTCGATGACGGCAGTCCGGAGACGGAGAAGATCACTCGGCCGTCGGTGTGGACGCCCACATACCAGCCTTGAAAATCACCGCCGTAGTCGGCGAAAACGACTCCCCACTTCGAAGGCAACGCGTCGATCTTCACCCACGCGGTGAAGCTGAAGTCGGCCGTTCCGAAGTCGGCGTGGGGCGAAATCCAGGCGTAGTCGGGAAACCCGCCGAAACGGCGCGCCGAGCCGATGACGCCGGTCGAGGGCGCGGTGCCGTCGCCCGAGGTGACCGCATGGTGTCCAGTCGCGCTGTCGATCAACGTCGTTCCCGCCGCCGTGCCGGTTTCTTCAAACCGCCACTCGGAAATCAGGGTGGGCGGGGCCGGCGGATTGGGCGTCGGGAACCCGGCGAAAAGCGCGCCGACGGCTTCGGCGGACAGTTCGCCCGGGTAGAGGCTCCCTTCATCGAGCGCGCACGTCAAGTAGTAACTATCCACCCAGGAAGCTTTGCCGAAAGTCGGTTGGACGGACGTTTGGGGCGTAAAGGCAGGGAACACCGCCGTGCGGTCGAGGGCGCCGTCGAGGTAGATGCGCCCGCGGCGCGACGTGCCTTCGAGGGTGACGGTCACATAGTACCACTGACCCGGGGTGAGGGCGGTCGTTGAAAGCAGCCAGGGATTCGACGAAGGCAGCCCCGACACTGAAAAGATCACCCGCCCGGCGGTGTGGACGCCCGCATACCAGCCTTGGAAGTCGCCGCCGTAGTCGGCATGGATGACGCCCCACTTCTCGGGCAGGCTGTCGATCTTCACCCAGGCCGCGAAACTGAAACTCGACGTGCTCAGCGCTGCGGCAGGAGCGAGCCAGGCATAGTCGGGGCGGCCGGGGAAACGCCGCGCGCCGTTCACGACGCCGCTTACGCTCGCGCCTGCCGACCCTTGGGTCGTCGCATCGTGGCCGTTACCCGAGCTATCCGCCAGCACTACGCCGGGGCCGGCGGCTGTTTCGTCGAAGGCCCAGATCGCGGCGGGATCGAGCGGCTGATTCACAGCGAAGGACGCAAAGTCGAACTGTACCGCGGCACTGCTCCACACGGCCGGGTCAATGCGCAGTTCATCGAGGTCCATGCGCAGGTAGCGGCCGTTGGTCCACGAGGCTCGGCCCATGGCCATGACGCCGTTAACGTGGGGTGTCAGAGCTTGGGCGTAACCTTCGGCATCAAGTGCACCGTCGAGATAGAGTTTCACCCGACGTGTCGCGCCGTGATAGCTGACCGTGACGTGATGCCACGCGCCCGGCGTGATGGCGGATTGGGAAGTCACGGTCGTTAGATGGGACGGCAAACCGGCGGCGGTGAAGCTCACGCGGCCGCCGTTATCGACCGCGAGATACCATCCGTCGAAAGCCCCGCCGTAGGCCGACGCCACGACGCCCCAATCCGCCGGGGCTGAGTTAAGCTTGACCCAGCCTCGTAGGGTGAAGTCGACCGCGGTGAGATCGGCGGCGGCCGCGACGGTGACCGAATCAGACGAGCCGTTGAAACCACGTCCGTTGTCCTCGACTCCCGGGACGGTTTGGGTGCCGTTAAGCGAGCCGGTGTGGCCGTTGCCCGAGTCGTCGGGAGCGCCGGTTTCGAATTTCCACTCGGCGACGGTCGTGAGATTCGAGGGAGGCGGGGGCGGGCCGAAGAACTGATAATCGCTGTTGATCTCGGCGGCGGTTCGGAGCGCCGGATAGATTTCGGTTTCATCGACCGTGAAGTTCAAGTAATAGCCGTCGTACCAAGATGCGCGTCCGACGGTCAGCGGCGCGGCGGGGTCGGCCTCGATCGCGGGAAAGCGCGCCGTGGCATCGGGCTGCCCGTCGACATAGATCGCGACGTCACCCGACGAGCGGTCAACGGTTACCGAAACCGCGTGCCATTGATGAAGGCTCAGGTTTGCGCTCGAAACCAGCCAAGGCGCGCTCGACGGCGGCGACGCTCCCATGAAGATCACCTCGCCGCTTGATTTCACCGCCAAATACCAACCCTGGTGGTTGCCGCCCCCGAAAGCCGACATCACCATGCCGAACTTTTCGGGAAACGACAAGACTTTGACCCAGCTTCGGATCGTGAAGCTCTGGGGCGTGAGGGAGGCTGAGGCCGGGACTTCGACGTAATCGGTTGAGCCGTTGAACAGGCGCCCCGAACCGGCGACGGCGGGCACGCGTACCGTACCAAAGCCGTTCGTCGTTCCGTGATGGCTCCCGCTACCGTCGACGATAGTGACGCCGGGGCCGGAGCCGGCGTCTTCAAACGACCAGGCGGCGATGGGGCCGGCCGGGGCGCCGAGCACGAAAGTGACGTCGACCGTCGCGGGGGAGCCGACCGCATCGGGGGCCGCGACCGTAATTGTTCCCGCATAGGATCCCGCCGAGAGGCCCGCGGGATTGACCGAAACCGAAATATCGGCGGGCGCGGCGCCGCAGTCGGATGAAAGCGACAGCCACGGGGAGCCGGAGCTGACGGAAGCGCTCCAGGTCATCGCGCCGCCCGAGGCTTCGCCGATCGCCAACGTTTGGGCGGCCAGGGGCGCGCCGCCCGCCACGCCGTTGAAGCTCAGTTGCGAGGGCGACACGCTCAACTCGTTCGCCGTCGAGGAAAGCCGCGAGACGCGAACGTTATCGACAAACCATCCCTCGAAATGGTTGTCGCTCGCGTCGACCGTGTCGAAGTCGAACCGCAATTCGATCAGCGACCCGGCGAACCGCGAAAGATTGATCTTGTGATGTTCGAAAGACTCGGTCGAGTTGTTGTGCGCCAGGTGTGTGAGCGTCTTCCAAGACCCGCCGTCGGCGCGGATCATCAAGCGCCCGGCGTCGGCGTTGAGATAAGGAGCGCCGCTTCCAAATCCCAGATCCACCGACGGACCGAAACCCTCGCCGCGAAACATCTGATCCCACTCGACCGCCGCGGCCGTAACGCCGCTGAGATCGATTGGCGGCGACGTAAGGCTGCCCGAGTTGCGCGCGCCGGTGTCATAGTTTCCGGTCGCTTCGTCGCCGAACCGCCAGGAATAGGAACCCGTCGCAGCGCGGCGCGTGGTGCGATGCCACATCCCGGTCGGGGTCCAACCGGCCCCGGCGTCGTCGTCGTCGTCGTCGAAGATCGGATCGACCGGCAAGGCGGCCTCCCCGCCACAAACGGAGGGTAAATCGAAGGCTTCGTAGACGCTCAGCGCGGTGTCGTTGGGTTGTTCGATTTGTTTCGGGTTGAGAGCGGCCGATGCGCCGAACCCTCGCGCCGCGAAGACAGCCCAAGCGTTGCAAGCGTTCGTTCCGCCGACGTTCAGCGCCGCGGCGGCCTGCAAGACGGCGTCGCGCGCGTCGAGCATCGAGGGCCTGGTCGGCGTCAGCTTTAGCGCCGTCGTGATGGTCTGCTCGAAGTCGTCCTCGCCCAGCGAGGTTCGCAGGTCCCAAAGCACGGTCGCCCAGATTTCGCCGTCGCGGTGAAGCTGCGGCAAGTCGAGCGCGAGGGTGGTCCCCGGTATGGCTTTGCGAAACAACGTGCCGAACTGTCCGAAGGTGTAGGGAGAGGCGTCGTAGGCCACCGAGCGAAAGCCAGTCGTCGGATTGCGGGTCGAGTATTCTCCCATCACCGGGTCGCCGCTAAGCGAAACCGCGAAAGCGTCGCTCCAACCCTCGGCCATCGCGCCGCTATGCCAACGCCATAGGCCGGTGACATTGGTTCGCCCCCCGATCAGTCGATTCGTCAGGCCGTGCGCGTACTCGTGCGTGAGGATATCGCCGTCAAAGGCCGTGTCTCGGCGCAGGCCGGTGAACAGCCCCATTTCCATGCGCGGCGCGATGCCGTCGGGCGGCGTGGTGAAGAATGCATTGTTCGTCGCTCCGCCGTCTTGGACGTCCACGCGCAGCGCGTCCCCGGCGGCCCCGCCGCGGCCGTAGTTGTCGTCCTGGAAATTTCCGGAAGGCTCGTCGAAGCCCAGACGATAGTAGCGGTCGTGCAAGGTGTTGACCCAATAGAAGGCGTTGACGATCGCCGCCGCGCGGTCGGGGACCGGGTTGTTCGCCGTGTCGTAGTCGTTGCTGAAGTTGAAGAGAAAATGCGCGGCGTTGTCTTGTGCCCCCGTATTGCAAATGTTGTCCGCGACCGCATCCAAACAAGCATCGGCGTTGTTACCGCGTGTCTCATCGCTTTCAACCCAACAGCGGCCGGCCTGGGAGCCGGCTTGAAATTGGGCGGGGTAGATGTCGCCCGGGCAGGGGCTGGCCGACGAGGGCCCGCCCGTGAGCGCTTCGTCGGTTTGGCCTCCGGCGTCGGGATGGGGACGGTCGGGGGCGCGAAAGACTCTACCCAACGGCGAGGACCGCGACGTCAAATTACGACTGAAAAGGATTTCGCCGCTTGCCGCGTCCACGACGACGAGGTAGGCGCGACCCGGGCCCTCAACGTAGAGTTGCCACGCCGCCAAAGC
Source organism: Bryobacterales bacterium (assembly GCA_965238125.1). Taxonomy (GTDB): domain Bacteria; phylum Acidobacteriota; class Terriglobia; order Bryobacterales; family UBA6623; genus UBA6623. The sequence goes on from OZ250179.1 coordinate 5,372,521, forward strand.
CGCGGGTTGAGTCGGGAACCAAACCAGCGAGACAGGTATGCGTCCTAATCCCTGATACCGAAAAACCGTGCGGCGGTCCGGCCCCGATACCTCGCCGACGCTCGCCGGCCCGCCTTCGAGTTCGAACCCCAGAATAGCCAGCGCTCTCTCGACGGCGGCGCGGGCATCGACCGAGGTCGAGAGCCCGGAGGGTGGAAAAGGGTGCGTGTCGCGGTTGAGTCGCCAAACGCGGCCCTCTCCGTCGAGGTGAACCGACATGTCGGCATCGAAGTAGGGGATGCCGAGATAAGTCGGTCGAAAGACGATGTGGGTTAAGTTGGCCTCGCGGCTTTCAGAGCGCGAGACGATTTCGACATCGAGCCCGAAAGACCCGAGAGTTCCAAAATCCTTCGAGGAGTCTTCCAGAAAACGACGGGCGACGAGATCGAGGTCGCCTGAAGAGGCTTCGGTCAAGGGACCGCCAAGGTCGTACTCGGCGCGCGGGAACGAGACGGCGTCGGTCGACGCGGAAGCGCTAAACGCTCTGCCCGTTTGCACCGAAGGTTCGAGACGAATGTCGAAATGATCGTAGTTTCGAGAATCTTGTTGTGCGCCGAGCGAAGCTGTGCACAGCAGCGCCGCGAGAAACACCCCGACGCCCCGCCCGCCGCAGCTCATCAAGACCACGAACCCCCGGCAGACGGTCGACAGCTTGGCTTCAGCCTTAATGAGTTGCGTAGGTTGCACTCGTGCGAATCGAGGTTCGGGAAACCACGCGGCGCGCGCCGGGCGCCGCCACCGACTCGGCACGCCTCTGCCGCATACGGCGTTCTTCCTTTGAAGCCTTATCGGCCCGTACTCCGCGGAGCCCTATCGATCACCAACGGCCGAGGACCTAGGAGTCTGTCCGAGTAACAACTTGGCACAGTTCCGGCAGGGCGGGAGATTCGGGCGCCGAGGTCAGCGACGCACGGGCGCGGAAGGCTCGTCGACCGCCGGGCGCCACAAACAAACCGCGCGGGCCGCCCAAAACGGCTTCCAGAGCCCTCCATGCGCCTCGCCGGCGCCCCCTTCCCGGTTTTTCTCCATCACGCTCCGCCACACAGCCCGTGCATCTTCAAAATATTGTGCGTCAAGCACACCAAGGCCCACTCGCCCCGCACTTTCTTCAACCCCCGCAACAAAAATTGACGAATCCCGCGGGCTTGTTTAATCTGTCCGAATATCGGCTCCACGATCCCTTTGCGTTGCGCGTACATCTTCGCTCCCGCTTTCGTCCGTAACTTGCGCTCCATCCGCTCGACTCGCGTGAGGTGGCTCGGGATCCGCCCCCGCGGCGGCGACGCCCGTTGTCCGCGCCGGTGTCTCTGGGCGGCAATATACGCTTCGATCTTTTGCTCAGGCTTCTCGGGCGCTTCCAACGATTCCAAGTTCTTCTCCGAACAATAGCCGCTGTCGGCCAACACTTCGTCGGGCCGTTGCCCCGACTGCCGCTCGACCGCTTCCACCAACGGCGCCAGTTGCTCTTTGTCGTTCGCCGCCTCGGTCAGCGTCTGCCCGACAATCAATTGCGCCACGCTCTCGACCGCCGCCTGTGCGTTGTAGCCCTGCACGAACCCGTCGCCGCTTTTCATAATGCGCGACTCCGGATCGGTGAAATTGTATTGATCTTTGTCGCGCGGTTCGGCTTGCCGCGCCAGCTCGTCACAGCGACCCGCGGCGGCGGCTTGCTGTTGCGCCCGTTGCTTCGCTCGTTGCTCCAGCGCCTGCTTGGCTTGGCGAATCTTCTCCAGCCGCGTCTGCCGGCGTTGCAACTCCTCGGGCAATTCGTCGCCCGGCTTCTCGGCCCCGTAGCGCGCGTCCTCCGCCGCGTCGACTGCTTCGGCTTCGGCCAACATTTGCTTCACCTCGGCCGCCAACTGTGGCTCGCTGTGCTGGATCCGCCCGTAACTCATGGCCTTGTGCTTGGAGGCGTTGGCCTTCATCTTCGTGCCGTCGAGCGCCACCCGACCCAGCTTCATCGCCCCGCTCTCGAGCGCCACCCGCAACACTTGTTGGAACAGCCCCTCGAGGGCTTCCAGGTGGATCTTGCGAAAATCCGAGATCGTGCGGAAGTCGGGCTGGTTGCCGGCCGCCAACACGCGAAAGGCTACGTCCTCGACCAGCCGCCGGGCGATCCGGCGCGAGGAGCGCACGCCCAGGCAATAGCCGTAGAGCAGCAGTTTGACCATCAGCCGCGGATGATAAGGCGGCTGCCCGCGCTGCTCCCTTTCATAGACCTTCTCGATGGCCGACAAATCCAGTTGATCAACGAGGTCGTTGACGAAATAGACGAGGTGGTTTTCGGGCAGCCAATCCTGCAAACTGGGAGGCAGCAGCAGTTTCTGCTCGGGAAGGTAGGCCCGGTAGGTTTTGCCCATAAACCATTATCCCCCACTTTTGTTTTTTCTCCAAGAAGATAATGAATACTCGGACAGACTCCTAGGTTTTCGCCGGTTTTGGTCATGCGAACTTCCGCTTAGAATTCGCATTAAATCCCCTATGCTAGGGAAAGACCGAGGGCTTAGCGGCGTGGCGCGTTTTCTTCGATAGGCCCGCAAGATCGGCTCTTCCCAACCCCTAACCGTGAGCAAACTTGCCCTATACGGCGGAACACCGGTTCGCGAAAAACCTTATCCCAGTTGGCCCGCGGCCGGGACGCTCGAAAAGCAAAGGATCGCCGAAGTATTGGCTTCCCGAGAATGGGGCGGTCATAGCGAAACGGTGACCGGCTTTGAGACGCTTTTCGCCGGGATGCATGATTGTGAACATGGCGTCGCGACGGCCACCGGCACGCTGGCGCTCGAGTTAGCGCTGGCCGCGGCGGGTATCGAGCGGGGCGACGAAATCATCGTCCCCGCGCACAGTTTCATCGCTACCGCCACGGCTGTGTCGCGCGTTGGGGCCGTGCCCGTATTTGTCGACATTGATCGCGACACCTATAACATCGACCCCGAGAAAATCGACGCCGCCGTGACCAACCGCACGCGCGCCGCCCTCGTCGTTCACTTCGGCGGCTTGACGGCAAACATGGACCGCATCGGAGAAATCGCGCGGGCGCGGAAGTTCGCGATTGTCGAAGACGCCGCGCACGCCCAGGGTTCGGAGTGGCACGGGCATCGGGCCGGTGGTTTCGGAGTCTGCGCGGCCTTCAGTTTTCAGAACTCGAAAACGATGACGGCCGGCGAAGGCGGCATTCTCACCACGAACGACGCCGAGTTGGCCGCGCGGGCGCGTTCGCTCAACGACGGCGGTCGGCGTGCGGGCGAAGGCTGGTTCGACCATTTCGAGCTGGGCTCGAACTTTCGCATGACGGCGTTTCAAGCCGCATTGCTGTCGGCGCAGCTCGATGAGCTGACCGATCGAATCCGCGGCCGCGAAGAAAACGTCGCCGTCTTACTCGATGTCGTTCGCGCGCCCGGAGTCAGCTTTCAGGCCCGGCCCGACGGCGCGAATGCGCACAGCTATTATCTGCTGATCGGACGCATTGACGAAAAGACCTTCGGAGTGAATCGCGACGAATTTGTTCGGGTAATGGAAGCCGAGGGCATACCCTGCCGCCCGTTTTATCCCCACACGCTTTATCAGAACCCGCTCTACAACGGGCCGGACGCCCCGCCGCATCGCGTGGAGGCGTGCCCCGAGGCCGAGCAGGCCGTTAAGGACTCGTTTTGGATTTCCCACCGGGTGTTGTCGGGCGACAATGAAGATATCCTCGATATTTCCAGGGCGATTTCGAAGGTTCACGATGCCTTCCAACCCGCGAAGTCAAAGGGCAAGACGCCGATCAATTAGAAAAGACCGGGGTCGTGTCGCCGGTTCATGGCCGACCCTGAGCACCGAATCCATTGCGGCGTAACGCACTTCGCAAAGTAGAAGCTTTCTCCTACCTTTGGCGACCCGTGCTACCATACGGAAAGTATCGCTTTGCTCGGCCTGCCCGCCTACCGGCGGCGTTTCACGGCGTTTTTCGAGAAGCCCGAAGGAGATTAACCATGGCGAAAGTTTGCGCGGTTACCGGAAAGAAACCCATGTCGGGCAACAACGTCTCGCACGCCAACAACAAGACTAGGCGCCGCTTCGAGCCCAACCTGCACGTCAAACGCTTTTGGGTGCCCAGCGAAAAGCGTTGGGTCAAGATGAAGGTCAGCGCCAAGGCCATCCGGATCATCACCAAAGTGGGCATCGAGCGCGTCCTCGCGGACATGCGCAAGCGCGGCCAAAAGATCTAGGCCGGGTCTAACCTAAGCCTAAGATTCCAGCCGCGGGCGAAACTCCGATTCCTGTAGGGCGGGTCGAGGTGTTTTCGACCGGGCCGGCTACGTTTTCAGTCCCCGTAGCGTTCAGAGGTCGACGAGCGGCCCAAACTCCGCCTCGCCAAACTCCGTCCCGCCAAACTCCGGCGCGAATGTGTTCCACTGATAACCATGTCTTTCGGCCGGCTTGCGGCACTTTGGTTCGGGGTGGTGATCGCGCTCCCCGCGCAGGTCGAATTTGCCCGCGGCGACGGACGGATCGAAATCCGGCTTGACGGGCGGGAGTTTTCGACTTTCTATTTCGGTCCTGACGTCCCCAAACCCTTCTTGCACCCCCTGCGTGCCGCCGACGGCACGATTGTCACGCGCGGCTTTCCGATGGAGGAGGTCCCCGGCGAGAGCCGCGACCACGCCCATCACCGCGGGGTTTGGTTTACGCACGGCGACGTCAACGGCTACGACTTTTGGGCGAACGAGTTCCGCGGCGAGCAGCCGAACAAGGGCAAGATCACCACGAGGTCGGTCCGGCATACCTCGGGATCGTCGGCGGAACGCGGCGTGATCGAGGCCGCCTTCGAGTGGCGCTCGCCCGACGATGAGTTGCTGCTGGTCGAGGAACGCGTGATGACGTTCCATTCCGGGTCGGCGAACCGCGTCGTCGACTTCGATTTTACCCTCAAGGCCGCCGAGGGTCGAGTTCGATTCGGCGACACGAAGGAAGGCTCTTTCGCGGTCCGCGTCGCGACCGAACTCGAAGAAGACCATCTCGGTGCGACAGGCATCGCGAGGACCGGCCGTATTCGCTCGGCGACGGGCAAAACGGGTGAGATCGAGGTCTGGGGCAAGCGTGCGCCCTGGGTTGACTACAGCGGGTCGATCGAAGGCGCCAAGCTGGGTATCGCCATCCTCGATCACCCGGGTAATCCGCGGCACCCGACTTATTGGCACGTGCGGGGTTACGGGCTGTTCGCCGCCAATATTTTCGGCGAGCGCGACTTTTACGCGGACCCGACGCGCGATGCCTCGCTGACGCTCGAACCCGCGGCCATGCTGCGCTTCCGATACCGCGTCGTCGTGCACCCGGGCGATACGCAAACGGCGGATGTGGACGGGCTCTACCGCCGCTACGTCGAGGAATGAAACAGCGCTATGAAGCCGGTTGTTCGACGATGAGCTCGGCGACCTGCTCGAGCAGCGGGTAGTACTGCAGACGAACCTTGGAGCCGGCTTTCAGATCTTCGAGGGCGAGCTTCTTTTTCCCGAGCCTCTTGAAAGTTTTCTTGGACGCCTTGACCTGCTCGAGGCCGGTCGGTTGCGGGAAACTCAGTTCGAGCGAAGCTTGCTTTTTCTTGGCGCGGGCGATCGTGACGGTGCGTTTCTTGAGGTCGACCTTCTCGATGACGCCTTTGAGCTTGACGATCTTCAGCGGCTTGTCGGGCCGGTCGAGGGGCGCGCCCCTGTCGTTCACATAGGGTTCGGCTCTCGTCTTTTGGGAACTCGAAGTCGTCGATGTGAATTGACCGACGGCGGGTAAAGCCGCGGCCACCACCAACGCAATGCAAACCTTCCAGGGAGTGGAAATCATTGTGCCCTCTTCGACCACCTCTAGTATTGTGGGGGGCCGGTGGAGGAGGCGTCAAGGAGGAGCCGAGAGAGATAGTACGGAAAGAGGCTTCCCCGATAACGGACGAGACGATCAATCGGCAAACAGCGCCCCTTGACGCTTCGATGAGTGCTTCACGAGTTCGAACGCGTCTTCGACAGTTTTCGGTTCGCGGCAATCTTCGGCAATAGCAAGAGTGGCTTTGGAAGCAACATAGTAAGCCCCCCGTCCTCTACCGTGTATCGTCAGCAGCCCCGCGTTGACGAGTGCGGTCAAGTCCCTGCTTGCGATCTGTTGAGATAGATCCGCCGCCTTTCGATAGGTCGAGTTCCTCACCTTGAACATTACGGCTGAGTCGAGCAGCGCCAACACGGAGCGCTCGGGCAGTCCGCGTTTGCCGACTTCGACTTCGAGCGCTTCCCAGAGTCTGTGATAGGTTCGCGTGCGGCGAGCCAAGGACGCCGCCTGGCGATAGTGGGCTGTGAGGCAGAAATCGATCCACGGGCGAGTGTCGTTGCGGGGGTCCCACCCACCTTGTCCGACGCCGCCGAGGACATCGTAATACGCTCGGGTGTTCCTTCCCAGGTACGACTCGATGCTGACGAAGTTAGGGTCGATGTCGGGGAAGTGACGAGCCAGAACCAGCGACTGTAGACAACGTCCCATACGGCCGCTGCCGTCGGCGAAGGGGTGGATCATGACAAGATTCAGATGGGCCATGGCAGCCCGCACCAGCGCCGATGAACCCTCATCGCTATTCAATTCGCGCACCAGTTCCTTCATCAGGGCTTCGACGTTCTCCGCGTCGGGACCCTTGTAAACGATCTCCCCTTTCTCCGAGTCGTGGACGGAGATTGGACCCGGCCGAACATTGCCCGGGTGTTTGGAGAGATCGAAGTGCATCATCATGTAGTGCAGAGCGGACAGCGTTTCAATCGAATACTTGAACACGGGCCGCTTGGCCAACTGAAGAACATAAGTCATGGCCTGTTGGTAGCCGACCACGGCAGACCAGTCCTTGTCCCTCGCGTCAAGCGGATCTTCCGATTCAACGGCCGCGATCGCGTCGTCAAGGGTTACATTGTGGCCTTCAATCGTGTTGGACGCGCGGATGTTTCGTGCATGGACGCTGCGCCGGAGAAGACCGTACCACCGAGGGGGAGTGCGGATCACGTACGCGAGATTCTGTCGCAGCTCGTCAATCAAGGCGACGACGTCGAGCTCGGCGGAGTGGAGCGCTGGAGCCTGGAACAACATGACGGTATGTATTTTATGTCTTGAAAACATATTATAAATGTTTTCAAGTATCAATGAACCATCGAATCATCAGATTTCTCCCGGACACAGAGCCGGCGCACTGCAATCTGCGGCTCGTTCAGAGGAGTTTCTCGATGAGCACTTCGTCGATGTAGGCGCCCCCGACTTTAGCGTGTCGTTTCGCCGTTCCAACAACCGTGAATTCTTGATCTAAGTATGTCGCCATCGCCGCCGGGTTGTCGGCCCGGCGACCGACCTGGAAAGTCGTATGCGGTCCCCGACTTTTTCAGGTCTTTGCGAGCTTGGTGCGGCACAGGTTGTATTGGGTTGGCTTGGCGACATTGCGCTTCCACCACTTTCCTTCGGGTCGAGGGGTTTTGCGTTTCTCAGGTGGTCTTCAGGAACGTCTGACGTGATCATGGCCTGAAGGGGCGGCGGCCGCCGCCCCGAAACTCACCACTCCCGCCACGCTAAAATGGAGATCTGCCGGATCCTTCCGGATCGTCCCAATCTTCCGCCACCAACCCGCCTTCAACATGCCCACCGCCAACGACTTACGCCGCCTCGAGCGGCAGGTGACCAGCTGCACCCGTTGTCCGCGCCTGCTCGATCATTGCCGCGAAATCGCCCGCGTCAAGCGCCGCGCCTATCGCGACTGGGACTACTGGGGCCGCCCCGTCCCCTCGTTCGGGGACCCCCAAGCACGCGTTCTGATCATTGGCCTCGCCCCCGGCGCCCACGGCGCCAATCGCACCGGACGCATGTTCACCGGCGACGGCTCGGGCGACTTTCTCTACAGCGCCCTCTACCGCACCGGCTTCGCCTCACAACCCGAAGCCGTCTCCCGCGACGACGGCCTGCGCCTCAACGACTGCTACATCACCGCCGCCGCCCGCTGCGCCCCGCCCGCCAACAAGCCCACCCGCGAGGAATTCGAGGCCTGCCGGCCCTATCTCGAGCGCGAACTCGAAATTCTCGACCGTCTGAGGGTCGTCGTCGTCCTGGGCCGCCTGGCGCTCGATGCGTATCTGAACGTCCTGCTGTGTGAAAATTCGATAAAAAAACGATCTGACTACCCTTTTGAACACGGAAAGGTGTATAATTTCGGCCACAAGCTGCCTAGTCTGGTCTGCTGCTACCATCCCAGCCGACAGAACACCCAAACCGGCCGCCTGACAATGCCCATGATGCTGCGCGTCTTCCGCCAAGTTCGACGCCGGCTCTAGTAGGACATGTCGTAAAAAGTCTCGCGTTTTCGCATTTTCTTGGTAACCAAAAGAAGCGCCAAGCGTCGAAAAAAATTGTGCAACCACCACGGGGTGGGTAACATCTATAGAGTTGTCCGGGTGAGGTTCCCGGACTGGAGAGAAGCAATGACGAAGCAAGAACAGGAAAAGGTTCAGAAGCAGTTGCTCGGCAAGTTGGCCGAGTTGCAAGGTTCGACGTCCCGCAAGGACGACTTAATCGCCGAGCGTTTGAGTGATCCGATGGATCAGATGCAGTCTCGCGCCGACCTTGATCTCGCGGTGACGACGATTAACACGAGCTTCGAGATGAAGCGCGCGGTCGAAACCGCGCTTCATGTGCTCGAGGCCGGCGATTACGGCGTCTGCCGCGACTGCGGCGAAGACATCAATCCCAAGCGTCTCGAGGCGGTGCCGTGGACGACCCTCTGCATCGTGTGTCAGGAAATGGACGATCTCGAGCGCCAATTCGCCGGTGACAATTCCAAGCCAATGCGCGCCGCCGCGTCGCGTCCGCGATAACAACAATACGGAAAGCCCGAGGGCGCGGGAAAACCGCGCCCTCGCTGTCTTCCTTGACCGGAATTCACAAGAATAGATGCAGAGCCCAGAGCGCAAGCGACGGGCCAAGGGCGCCCAACCGCCACGCCCTTCACCGCGTCTCGTTGAATCGTTACGCATCGGCATGGTCTTCCGTCTACTCGAAACCGTAAGTGCACTTGGCCCGTCGCCTGCGCTCTGGGCCCTGTATCCGCGTTCTGGATTGTGTACACGGAATGAGGGGGCCTCCCGAGTTTTTCACGGTCCTCTAGAATGAAACCAACCGCCGCTTGAAGCTCGGCCTCACCGCCTCCGCCCGGGAGTCGCGCCGGCGATCCCGCCCCACCGTGAGCCTCCGCATTCCACGACGAGCGTTTCTATTGAGCTTGCTCGGCGGGTCCGGCATCTCCGCCTCGCCCGAGCGCGTCTCCGGGCTCGGCTCGATGATGTGGGAGTACACGCTCGATTACCTCGAGCTGCTTGACCAGCGCCGCAAGCGCCGCCTCAAGGCCCTATCCTCCCCCGCTGATCTCGCGCGGCTGCAACAGCGCGTACGCGCGAAATCCGTCCCCGCCGGCGGAGGCCGCCCCGACCGAACCCCGTTGAACGCTCGCCATGTGGGCACCCTCGAAGGACCGGGTTTCGTGGTCGAGAAGCTGATCTACGAAAGCCGTCCGCAGTTCTATGTCACGGCGAATCTCTACCGCCCGACCGATCGCGACGGCCCATTGCCGGCGGTGATCTTCTCACCCGGCTCCGAACCCGCCGGAAAAGCCGCCCAGGCCGTTCAGCGCTTTTGCGCCGGTATGGCGAGGTCCGGCTTCGCGGCCTTGACCTGGGACCCGATTACAGTGGGCGAGCGCGCTCAGATGTGGGATCCCGATCAGCACGCCTCCGAAGCCGGCTCCGCCGCCGGAGAACGGCGCGTGCTCGGCAATCAATGTTATCTCGCCGGCCTCAACCTGATGCAATATCGCGTCTGGGACGCCGTGCGCGCGATCGACTATCTCGAGACCCGCGCCGACATCGACCGCGGCCGCCTCGCCATGGCGGGTGTCTCGAGCGGCGGCGAGGAAACCCTTCGAACCGCCCCGATCGATTCGCGTATCAAGGCTGCGGTTTGCATTGCCGCGGTTTGCACCGCGCGGCACAAGGCTGCGGCCCGCCTACCGGCCGATCCCGAGCGGATCTATTACGGAACGCTGCAAGACGGCATCGATCATCCCGAGCTGTTGGCGGCGCTGGCCCCTAAGCCGCTGATGATCGGCGCGCCGGCCGAGCACTTCATCCCGATCGAAGCGGTGCGGGAAACCTACGGCGAAGTCTCCCGCGTCTACTCGCTCTTTGGCGCGGGTGACCGAATGATGTTCGTCGAAACCGCCGGGTTCCACGACCTCAACCCCGAACTGCGGCAGGCCGCCGCCGCTTGGCTCGTCGGGCGCCTGGGCACGGACGGCCAAGCCGTGGGCGAAGAGCCCGAGAACGTCTTCGCCGAGCAAGAGCTCCACTGTACGCCGACCGGCCGCGTCGCCGATTTACCCGACGCCGAAACCGTGCAGTCGATCAATCGCGAGCGCGCCCGAAAGATCGCCCCCCGCTACTCGCTTCCCGACAGTCGCCATACCCTTGAAATCTACCGCAACGATGTCGCCCATAAAGTCAGGAGCGTCACCCAAGTCGGCCGCTTTCGCCGCGAGGCGGGAGTCCTTGTCCCCGACCGTGTCTATGACGTGGGAGCTTTCGCGAGGGGTGTTGCCTTTGTTTGCGCCGACCGCGGCAAGGACGACCCGGCCGTACGGCGCGGCGTGATCGACCCTCTCATGGCGGCGGGCTATCGGGTCGTGGCGTTGGATGTGCGCGGCTGGGGCGAAAGCGAGCCGCACCTGCCCGGCCCGCCTCCCCCGTATTCGTGGGAGGACTTCTTCGCCTATCGCGGCATGGAGGCCGGACGACCGCTGTTGGGCCAACGGATGAAGGATCTGCTGGCTTCGGCAAGCGACCGCGGCGACCGTCTCCAGTGGTTGGTCGCCGGGATCGGCGCCGGCGCGCTCGTCGCCTCGCACGCGGCCGTGCTGGACCGGCGCATCCGGCGCGTGGTCGCCGTCGGAGGGCCGCTTTCGTTCCGTCGGCTCGCCGACGATCCGTTGACCAAGCATCCGGTCAGCAGTTTTCTGCCGGGAGTGATCGGTGAATACGACCTTCGCGACGTCTATGCCGCGCTGGCCCCCCGCGAGGTTCTGGTCTTGAATCCGCAAGATTCCCAAGGCCGGCTCGCGCCCCGCGAGCAGATCGACCAAGAATTCGATTGGACCGAGCGGGTCTACCACGTCGCCGGCGGCGGTGGGTCCTTCTCGACCGAAACCGGCCTGGACCCCGAAAAGATGCGCCGCCTGCTCGGAAAGTGGCTCAAGAGTTGAGCGTGAAATCCTCCGTCCGCCGCGGGCTTGAGCAACCGCTGTGGGTCGTGTGACGCAAGTGTGGAAGTGCCTCCCACAATACGAGCAATAGAAGCCGAGACGCGGACGGAAGTCCGCGCTCAGCCCGGTTCACCGGGCTTGGGTTTGCAAATAGGCCGGTCCTTCTAGCTAAGCTAGTACTCAGACCACGTGAAAAGATGCGTTTCCGTCGAGCTGCCATCGCAGAGGAAACCACTTGCCAAACAGAGCCGCATCGCCACGCGATGCGGTCACTCAAGAATAGTGCCGTGCCGCCAAACAAACTTTTTCAAGCGGTCGTGGCACTAGGGCCGGTTTAAGGGGCTAGTCGTCCGGTACGAGGCCGTTTCAACGGCCTTTCCCGGAAGGCTTTAGCCAAGGCCGAACCAAAGGAAAGTTTCAGCAGGGAAGTCTTCGGGGCCGGGCCGCCGATCCCCCCACATTCATGTCGCATTCCCGGCTGAAGCAATCCCTGTCTTGTCCGCGGAATCACACGTTACAATAGTTCCCAACCGAGAGCGCCGTCACTCCGCTTTCGGGCGAAAACGAAGATCGGCTTGGAAGTTTCGCCGTCTCTGATTCGTCGCAGTGTGCCGTGACAGCTGCCGGCCACGGGAGGTTCGCGTCGTGAAGAACGCGGAAGGCGGGAGACAGGATGACATCAAGGGGCCGCGGGCGGAACCGCGGCTCGGGGAGAGCGAAGCACTGTTCCGGCTGATGAGCGACGCCGCTCCGGTGTTGGTCTGGATGTCGGGTCCCGACAAGCTGTGCACCTTCTTCAATAAGCCTTGGCTGGAGTTTACCGGCCGAAGCCTGGAACAAGAACTGGGCAACGGCTGGGCCGAGGGCGTCTATCTGGAGGGCTTTGAGCGGTCTCCAAACCTACACCGAGGCTTTCGCCGCACGGCGAAATTTCCGCATGGAATACCGCCTGCGGCGTCATGACGGCGAGTACCGTTGGGTTCTGGATACCGGGGTTCTGCACTCCGAGGCGGACGGCAGCCGTTCGATCGGGGCTCGACTTGCGATCGGTGTTAATCTTGCGAGCACCGACGGGCGACTGTTGCCGGTCGTAGGAATACAAGGAGAAATATGTCATGAAAAGCGAGGCGCATGTATTGATCGCGTCACTGATCCTCGGCGTCTTGTCGGGGCCGCGGGCCGCCAAGGCGCAGGACCCTGCCTTTTCCGAAGACCGTTTCCATGGCCGCCAAGCCTACATTCTCGAAAACGCCAAGATGCGGGTCGCCGCCTTGCGGGGTGCCGGACACATCGCTGAAATCCGTTTGAAGTCCGACGATCCCAAGAAGTCCGTCAACCCCCTGCTGATTCATCACTTTCAGACGATCGACCCGGGAGATTACGACCCCGCCAAGCATGATGCGATTTACGGCGGCCGCGACGACCGCCTGCTGCAAGCCGGCTATATGGGCCACCTGCTCAACTTCCCGACCTTCGGCGCGCCCTCCAAGCGCGAGGCGGAGAACGGTTTGGGCGGGCACGGCGAAGCTCTGACCGTCGAATGGCGCAAGAATAACGTGGAAGCGGACGAAAGTAAGGTGCGGCTCTGGTACTCCGCCTATCTGCCCAAGACGCAATACAAGGTCGGCCGCAAACTGACTCTGCCGCGCGACGAGACGGTTCTCTACGTCGAGGAATGGGTGGAGAGTCAGACCGATTTCGGGCGTCCGGCGCATTGGGTGCAGCATGTGACTTTTGGGCCGCCGTTCGTGGCGCCGGGCCGCAATGTGCTCGATATATCGGCCGTGCGGGGAGAAGTTCGGGGGCCCGTCGACGCGGGCAATTCGCTGAAGCCCGGCCCCATCGAATGGCCGGACGGGACCTCGCACGAGGGCAAGCAAGTCAGCCTGCGGGAGATGCAAACCCGGCCGCATGCCGGGACGTATTACGGCCTCCTGATGGACCCGGCGCGGGAGGAGTCGTACTTGACCGCTTACAACAAAGACCTGCGCGTGCTGATCGGCTACATCTGGCGGACCGAGGACTTTCCCTGGATCGGCGATTGGCAGGAGAACGAACGCAATGATGTCGTGCCGTGGAACGGGAAAGTCATCGCGCGCGGGTTGGAATTCGGCACAACCCCGTTTGGGGGGCCGATGAAGGGGGTGGTAGAGGAGGGCGAGCTCTACGGGGTCCTACAATACCGCTGGATCGAGGGGGGACAACGGCTGACGGCACGCTACTTGGCCTTTGTGACGGAAATCCCCGACGGCTATCGAGGAGTGGCGAATGTCGAGTCCAAAGAGGGAGAAATCCGCATCACCGAGCGCGAGACACGAAAAACCATTTCCCTCAAGAGCGAGCGGCCTTGGTGAGTCGTCGCCTGTTTTTCGCCGTCCTCGACGGCGACAATGTCGCCTCGCTCGTCTCGTAACTCGCCGAGCGCCCCTTGCAGATCGAGTGTCGCTCCTTCGCCGGCAAACAGCGCATCGACCAACGTGACCGGTATGTCGATGCGAACACTCTTCGAGTCGTCCGTGTCGCCGTGACCGTCGACATTGACCACGAGACGATCTCCTTCGCGAGCCACTCGGACGCTCTTGTCGTCGTGCTCGACCGAGACGAACTCAGCGTCACCGGCGTTCTTGAGCTCAAGCCACATTTGCCGCAGTTCTTCGACCGAGATGTCGTGATTCTTCAACTCGAGCCGGCCTTCTTTGACGATTTCGTCGGAAATAATGCCCAGCGCAACTTGCGCCAGGCCGAAGGGTAGGTTGACGCGGACCTCCTTGCCGTCGTCGCCACCTTCGCTGACATGGATATGGATCCAGGGCCTTTCTTGTTGCGCCCAAACCCCCGCCGCGAAGACGGCGAGACAGAGCGGCAATAGCACCATCAGAGAAATTCTTCGAGCAGTCATCGTGAGTTCTCCTTTCGATTCGTCCAACTTTGCTTGCCGGCCGTGAAGCGTCCCAACATCGCGACCGAATCTGAACTTGCTTGGATATACGGAGACGGGGGCGGGAAAGTTCGCCGCGGCGACGGTTATTCGGTGTGGGCGGAGAGCTGCTTGCGTAGCGCCTTCACGGAGTCGACGGCGAGGACGGCGGCGTGTTTTGATTCGTTGGAGAGGCCGCCGACGGCGTCTTCAACCTGTTGCCGGTCGATGGCATCGAGTTGGTCGGTTTCGCGGCCGCAAAGAAGTTCGGTCAGCGCCGAGCCGACGGCGATCGAGGCGGTGCAGCCGCGGGTCAGATAGCGAATTTCGTCGATGCGGCCGGCGCGGATTCGGGCCGAGAGCCGCAGGATGTCGCCGCAGATCGGGTTGGAGACTTCGACGCGGACATCGGCGTCATCGAGATCGCCGACATGGCGAGGATTTTGGAAATGGTCCAACAGCCGAGCGCTGTACATGACCTCCATTGTAGGGTTGGCTAGGGCTCTTTTCGAGACTTGCGGGGCGCATTCTTGGCCTGGGCCATGGCTTCGGGCAGAAATTTGGGCGGACGGCCGCGGCGGCGTTTGCCTTCCGAGAGACTCTCCACCGCCTGAATGACGTAGTCGATGCGCGCCAGCTCTTTTCGCAACTCTTGAATCGCCTTGTAAATAGGCTCGCCCGCCATGATTGCCTCCGTCGTGTTTCCGTCGTGCTTCCGTAGTGTTTGTTATCGACGAGGCCGGACGGGGGCTTTACCGATTTGTTTGCATCGACGAGCACCGGCGGTGCGGTCAATGTCGCCGGCCGAGCGCGAAAAGTGAGAAATGACAAGCGCAAGCCGGTAAAGCCGTCCTTGCGGCCGGTCGATAAAAGTAACGGAGCCCGCTATGTCTACCTTGACCAAAAGCCCCGCCGAAACTTCCTCTTCCGCCGGGAAGGCCGCCAACGAGCACGACGTAAAGCCTTGGGCGCTCAAATCCCTGCCGCCGTTTCCCGCCGTGGCGTTGCAGCTGCTGAACCTCCTCGACGACGCCGACGTGCCGATGAAGAAGATCGTCGATTTGCTGCGGGTCGATCCGGCGCTGTCGGCGGAGATCCTGCGGGTTTCCAACTCGGCGCTCTACGGATTGAGTCGCCGCATCGACAACGTCTCGCACGCCATCGTGGTTCTGGGTACCGAAGTTGTGAAGCGTTTGGCCCTGACCATCGCGCTGGGGCGTTTCTCTCACAGTTTTCTGCGCAACAAGAGTTTGCGGATTTGCTGGGACCACAGTATCGCCTGCGCCTTGGTCGCCGAGGAACTGGCCCAGGCGATGGGTCAGCCCAAGGACCGCGCCTATACCGCGGGGCTTCTGCACGACGTGGGTCGCTTGGCGCTGTTTGTCGTGCTACCCGGCCGAATTCGGCAACCTGATCGCCGTCGCCAGGGAAAACGAATTTGACGAACTCGAGTGTGAACGGCAGCTTTTTGACGTCGACCACTGCGCCGCCGGCGAATGGCTCGGCCGACACTGGAATCTGCCGCCGGAATTCGTCGACGCGATCGCTCACCACCACACCGCCGAAGCCAAGGACAAATCCTTGCTTTCAATCGTGACGGCCGCGAATTCCGTCGCCGACGCCATCGGCTTTCATGTGCTCGATATGCCGGCCAAAGCTACCGTCGCCGAGATCCTCGCCGATTTGCCGCTCGACAATCGCGAAAAGGTTGTCGAAAGATTTGAAGGTTTCGACGATGAAATCCGCGCGGCGATCGGGGCTGTGACGCCGCCGGCTCGGGCCGCGGCTAGCCGTCGGCCGTGAACCGTGAGCCGTGAACTGTGAACCGGGGGAGGCGTTTCCTCGGGGGTCCATTTTCAACGATGGATGTTATGGCTTGTCTGCGGCACGACGTTGGCCGACCTCGGACCACTCGCGCAGCCGGTCGTCGACATCCGGCCCGATGAAATCCGAGACCACCGCGACGGAATCCGCGCCGGCGGTCAACACTCGCTCGACATTCCCCCGGTCGATGCCACCGATCGCGACGAGCGGTTTGTTGGTTAGCGGCCGCAATCGAGCGAGTTCCTCCAGGCCGACGACGGGGTCGGGTCTTTTCTTCGAGCTGGTCGAGAAAATCGGCCCGATCGCCAGATAGTCCGCCGGCTCGAGATCGGCTTCCCGAAGCTGCCGCTCGTTATGGGTTGAAAAGCCGATGAACATGGCTTTCCCGGCCGCCGACGCATCAAGCAACGCGCGCACTTCGGCGGGCGGAAGATCGTCCTGTCCCACATGAACGCCGTCGGCCCCCAATAGCAAGGCGATGTCGGGTCGGTCGTTGATGACGAAGAGAGCCCCGGCTTCCCGCAAGATGCGTCCAACCTCCGCCGCCGTTTCGAAAATCGCACGGGTGTAGGGGCCCTTGTGGCGAAATTGACCGATTCCGACCCGGGCCCTGGCCGGCGCGCCCGCCAAATCCTCCACGGCGACTCCCCGAGCCGCGGCCACCGCCGTGTCCAAGATGGGATAGAACGTGGGGAGTTGAAGCCTCTTCATGCGAAAGAACCAGGCTGATGGCTGCAAGGGAATCGACGTGAGAGCATAAGATATTTGTTTTTAAGAATTTACATCGTCGACTCGCTTGGCGCGGTTTGTTTTGATCCCTATGGTCGGGAATTCGGAAACCATCCCGGCGCCCGAGTGGACCTTAAGTAGTATCGGTAACTTAGGTAGAAACCCGCAACGCGGTCTAGGCCGAACCTCGCATAGTCAGCAGACCCGGATCCATGATATCCAAAGGGCAAGAGGATGCGCGGGGGGGTCCACCCGCGACGCACGACCCAGGATTCCGGTCATGAGCAAGTTGACTGCCTTTACGGGTATCGGCACTTTGCAAGGAACCGTGGAAAGCATCGAGCTGCACGAGTGGCCCGCATGGCCCGAGTACGGCAAGGGGAAGTTCGAGGAGCTGGATGCCTACCGGGCGTCGTTCAGCGGGGAAGTGGATATTCCCCTTCTTTACCGGGGTCCGGTCAATGTGGCCTTCGATCTATTGGACCGCGATCCCAAATCAAAGGCCGGCCCCTGCACGGTTACGGTGAATGGCCATACCGACCATGAGGCGACCTACGAGGTGAAGGGGACCAAGCTCGTCTTCAACGCCCGCTTCGAGGGGAAGTCGAGGACCCTGGTGATGTACCGCACCGGCCGCGAGCAGGATTGCACCATGGTCGAGGTCAAGGGGTACAAGGATAAGACCTTGCGCTTGCGTCCCACCGGACAGCCGGACGAAAAAGTCCGTTCGCCCAAGAAGTAACCCGCTTCGGCCCCTCGGGTGCATTCTCCGCCGCGGCGTTCCGGCTCGCGGCTCATGTCACTTCACTCGCCCGAGGGCCTCGAAGGTGTACAATAAGCGTGTTTTAGCCTGCCGTCGCCCGTGGTTTCCTCGTTCCGTTTGATGCATTGTTCGACGCGCCGCCAAGGCGGCTGAGGAAGTTCGCGCGCCCGCGCGCAACCAAATTCTTATGTCAACACCGGAAACTTTTCGCGTCGGATTCACCGCCGACCTCGTTGGGGACACCAAGCGCTCGGGGGAGAGCGCCGCCGCGCAAATCTTGGACCCGCTTCCCAATCTCGAATGGGACGTATTGCCCGATACCGGCGGCGTCGCCGACCCGGAGATCATCGATCGCTACGACGCCCTGATCGTCTTGGGGTATGACTTTCCTCCCGAGGCCTTTGTCGGAGTGAAGCGTTTAGTGTGCTTGGCGCGCTGGGGAGTCGGCTTCGACCGGGTCGACGTTCCGGCCTGCACCGAAGCCGATGTTTTGCTCGCGATTACGCCCAACGGCGTGCGCCGGCCGGTCGCGGAAGGGATCATCACGCTGATCCTGGCATGCGCCAAGGATTTGCGAACCCTCGACATCCGCACGCGCGCCGGAGATTGGCGCCCCGAGGTGAGCCGAGCCATCTGCGTCGAGGGGCGAACGCTCGGTTCGGTCGGCGCGGGCAACATTGCCGGCGAACTGTTCCGCATGGCCCGCGGGATGGGCTTCGGCGGCTTGCTCGCCTGCGACCCGTTCGTCACCAAGGAGCGCGCCGCCGAGATGGGCGTGGAATTGGTCGATCTGCCCACCGTGATGCGCGAAAGCGACTTTATAACCATCAATGCTCCGCTGAACGAGCACACCGAAGGCCTGGTCGGGGCCGAGGAATTGGCATTGATGAAGCCGGGCGCGTACCTGATCAACACCGCGCGCGGCCCCGTCGTCGATGAAAAGGCGCTGATCGAAGTATTGCGGCAAGGCAAGATCGCCGGTGCCGGCCTCGATGTCTTCGAGGAAGAACCCATCCCGAAAGACAACCCGCTGCTGGAACTCGACAACGTGATTGTCGCTCCGCATTCGATTGCCTGGACCGAGGAGAGTATTCGCGACCTGGGGCTGGACTCATGCCGCAATGTTCGCAACGTCTACGAAGGGAAACCGCCGGACTTCCTGGCGAACCCGAAGGCGGTCGAGCGGCCGGGCGTTCAAGCCAAACTGGCACGGAGGAAGTCATGAAGCCCAACCTGATTCGTCAGCGCCTGGCCGAGGGGAAAGTGCCCGTCGGCCACATGATCATGGAATTCGCGACCCGCGGCATCGCCAAAATCACGGAGTCGGCGGGCCTGGATTTCGTGCTGCTCGACATGGAACACGGCGGCCGCGATTTCGGGAGCATTTGCGACTTGCTGGCCTGGTTCAAGAGCACGCCAATCACGCCGGTCGTGCGCGTCCCGGCGACCGAGTACCACTTCATCGCTCGCGTGATGGACGCCGGAGCGCAGGGCGTGATGGTTCCCAACGTCCGCTCCGTCGAACAGGCTCAACGCGTGATTACGGCGCTGCGCTTCGCGCCCGACGGCGACCGCGGGCTGGGGCTCGGCGGCGCGCAAAACGACTACATGCGCCCGCAACCGGTCGAATACATGACCGAGGCGAATCAGTCCAACATCTTTCTCTGCCAGATCGAGAGCACCAAGGCGCTTGCCGGCATTGACGACATTGCGTCTCTACCCGGGGTCGACAACCTGTGGGTCGGCCACTACGATTTGAGCCAATCGATGGGGATCGTGGGGCAGCTCGAAAACCCGGTTTTTGTGGATGCTCTGCGCAAGGTGACCGACGCCGCCAAGCGGCATGGCAAGAGCGCGGGCATTCAGCCCGGCACCGTGGCGCAGGCGCGCGAGTGGATGGGTTTGGGATTCAACGTCATTTCCTACAGCGTGGATCACGGAGTCTACTCGGCCGCGCTCAAGGCGGATACCGCGGCCATCCGCGGGATGTAGTGCTGCCCAACTTCACGCGGCCGCGATCACGCGACCGCAAGGTCAATTTACAGCGAGAGCCGGACGGTTCTTTTTTCCACCGTCCCGCGGCGGTCGGAGTTTTCGGTGCGCGTCAGCACGGTGACTTCTCGGACTCCGTTGGCAAGCAAGTAATCGCGGGCGTCGTCGATGCCGGCGCCGACTTGGGCGGGGCCGTGGGAGTCGTCACCGAAACAGAAGCCTATTCCCATTGCGGCGGCGCGTTCGACCAGCCAAGGCGCGGGGTAGGGCGTCGGCAGGCCCTTGCGGTAGCCGGCCGTATTCAAATCGAGAATGGCTTCGCACGCACGCGCGGCTTCTAGGGCACGGTCGGCGGCGCGTCGGATCAGCGGTGTGTCGACCGGGGCGTCGGGTCCGGCGTTTTTTCGCAGCAGGTCGAGATGCCCGACAACCTCGGGGCGCAACGCGTCGATCATCTCGGCGACGGTTTCGTAGTAGCGTACCGCGAGCGCTTCCAGCCCGCCGATGCCGTCGCGGATGCCGTGGAAATCCTCGATCTCCCCATCGATGGAGACTTCGTCGACGTAATGCACCGAGCCGACCATGTAGTCGAAGTCACCGGCCTCGCGGTAGGCGAGCATCTTGTCGCGATAGCCGTCGGTGGGAACCACTTCAATCTCGAATCCACGCAAGACGATCAGCCGTTCGGCGAAGCGATTGGCTAGTTCGTGGATGGCGCGGATGTAGTTGCGGAAGTCCTCCTCGAGGCGCTCAACGGTGAAGCCCTTCTCCTTTTCGGTGGGGTAGAGGAAGCGCAATTCGGTGCGGGGAGCGTGCTCGGTGACGCCGAAAGTGTGATATCCGGCGGTGACGGCGGCATCGAGAACGTCTTCGAGGCGACCTTCGGCGTGCTCGCAAAATTCGCCGCTGTGGCCGCCGTGCAGAGAACAGCGCCAGGGTTCGCGGGGCATCGTTCCAGTGTAGTGGGCGCCGTCGAGGAGGCGACGTGGGGTGATTATTGAGTCTCGCATAATATCCTGTCAATCGAGACAAAGAGAAGACTGTTTCCAGAAAGCGGTAATCAAGCGCGGTTTGCGGCGCATGCGCCGCAGCGTTTTGCGGGCACGTTCGTCGAGTTCCCAGTAGTCCTTCGGACAGACGTTCGGCAACTCGTGCTGTTTCCAGTACGCCCAGATGTATTCCACCGGATTCAGCTCCGGCGCATACGCCGGCAAATACTCCGTCACGATATGGCCTTGCGAGAGTTCAATGAACTCTCGCACCATCCGACTGCGATGCGCCGGCAAGCGGTCCCAGACGATCATCAACGGGCCGTCCATGTGGCGAACCAAGGCCTGCAGAAAGTCGATGACCTCCAACTCGCCAATCGCGCCGGGATAGAGCCGAAAGTAAAAGTTGCGCAACGTCAACCCGGCCGACACCGAAAGCTTCTGCCAATTGAAGTTGAACTCCAGCAGCGGCGTCTCGCCGCGCGGCGCCCAGGTGCGGCAACGATGCGGCTTCTGACTCCATCCGCTTTCGTCGATGAAGACGATCGTGCGGTCTTGTTTGCGGGCTTTTTTTTAATGGCCGGCCACCTCTTGCACTTCCAGTCGCGGATGGCCTCTTCGTTGCGCTCGCGGGCTTTGCCGACCGGGCGTTGCGGGCTCCAGCCGAGCGCCCGCAGGATCTTCCAGACATGGCCCTCGTGATAGCGCACGCCGAACTCGTCTCGGATCAGACGAGCCACCCGCGGACAGCTCCACAACGGCGTCGGGAAGCCGTGCGCCTCGGGGCCTTCGAGCAGCAGGATCTCCAGGCGTTCGAGCTGCGTGGCGTCTAATAGCGGCTTGCGGCCGGCGTGGCCGGCCTTGCGCAGCCCGGCCTCGCCTTGCGCCAGGTACTGTCGTCGCCACTCACTGACAGTTTGGCGGGCGACTGTCAGACGCCTGGCGGTTTCGGACTGATTGAGTCCTTCATCGAGCAAACGCATCGCTTCGAAACGGCGTTTCTCCAATGCTTCGAAATCGCGGCGCTTTCCTTTCGGTGTTCCCATACATAAGAATACGTACGGCAACACCAAAAAATGTCACTCTATTTTGCGAGACTCAATAGGACCCTCCCCGACGTGGCGCACGGCTCCAGGCGTGCCGTGTCGGCATTCGTGCCGACATGTCTTCCTCTCCGCGGCCTCCAGGTGCGTTCCCAAGCCGAATGCCGCCGCGGCACGCAAGAACGCGCGCAACGCGAGCTACCAGGCGACCAGTGCCCGTAAGTCGCGGACGTTGTTTCCCGTCGGGCCGGTCATCAAAAGGTCGTCAAGTTTTTCGAAGAAGTGAAAGGAGTCCGAGCGTCGCTCGTAGTCGTCGGCCTCGATGCCGGCCGCTCGCGCCCTTGCGATCGTCTCGCCGTCGGCCACCGCGCCCGCGGCCGGTGAGTTGCCGTCGACGCCGTCGGTGCCGGCGCTGATCACGGCGATGTTTTGCCCCGCGATGCGGCGGGCGCAGGAAAGTACGAACGCTTGGTTGCGGCCGCCCATGCCGTCTCCGGTCACTGGTACGCTCAACTCGCCGCCGGTCAGCAAGGCGACGGTCTTGCCCGGGTGAGCTTGCCGCAGGCCCTCCACCCGCCCGACAAGATGCTCGACGGCCTTCTCGTAAGGCCAATCGTCGACCGAAAGATCTTCCTCGACGACCCAGCCGCGCGAGGCGGCTTCGCCATGCAGCGCGTCCACGCCGTCTTGGTTCGCGAGCAAGTCGTGCCAACTGCTGTGAGCGAACTTTTCGCCGCCCGGTTTGGGGGTTTCCCGAATCGTGCCTTCGTCGAATAGGCGACGAATCGAGGCCGGAAAGCGCTCAAGCAACCCGAGCCGTTGGGCCAACTCTCGGCAATCCTCAACAGTCGATTCGTCGGGCATGGTCGGCCCCGAGGCAACGGTCGACGGCTGGTCGGCCGGCACGTCGGAGACGTACAACGTCATCTGCCTCGCCGGGTCGGCCCGCTCGGCCAAGCGGCCGCCCTTGATCGCGGAGAAATGCTTGCGCAGGACGTTCATCTCGACGATATTGGCTCCGCAAGTCACCAGCAGGCGAAAGAATTCGCGACTGTCTTCGAGCGAGATGCCGTCGGCAATCGGCCGCTCACAAATCGCCGATCCGCCGCCCGACAGCAAGTACACCACCAAGTCCTCGGGGCGAAGATCGCTGACCAGCTCGAGAACGACCGAGGCCGCCCGGAAGCTCTCGGCGTTGGGGTAAGGGTGCCCGCCGGTGTAGTGGAGAAAGTAGGGCAATTCACGCTCGGGCGCAACCGAGCTGACGACCACGCCGGAGACGACGCGAGGCTCGACAATAGCGACGACTTGCTCGGCCATTCGCAACGCGGCCTTGCCGATCGAGACGCAGATCACCTTGCGGCACGCAGAGAGATCGACGCGCTCGTCGCCGACCGTGAGGATGTTGTCGCGGCAGGTAATGCGGCGAGGCATCACCTTGTCAAGCGACAAGCTGTCGAGAGTGCGGAGAAAAATGTCGCGAAGATCGGCTTTCACGAATTTTCACCAGCCTCGATTCCGACCTCGATGGCTGGCGCCCCCCGACGTGGCGCGAGCCTCCAGGCTTGCCTCGAACCGATTCATCGGTTCGTTTCCTACGCCTCGTCCGCAAACAGCGCGCGATTCACAAGATTCGGCGGACGCTGCCCGTCGAGGGCCGCCAAGGCGCTTTCGGCGGCCATCATGCACATCTTTCGCCGCGTCGCCGTCGAGGCGCTGGCGATATGAGGCGTCACGACGACATTTTCGAGCTTCAGCAAGCGCGGCTCGACACGCGGTTCGTTTTCGAAAACATCGAGGCCCGCCGCGGCGATTTCTCCATGCTCGAGGGCCTCGGCCAGCGCGGCTTCATCGACCACGGGCCCGTGGGAGGTGTTGATCAGCACGGCCGTTTTCTTCATGAGCGAGAATTGCGGCCCGCTGATCAAATGCCGCGTCTGGGGCATCAACGGCACATGGACGCTGACGAAATCCGCTTCCCCGAGCAGCGTTTCGAGCGACCTGAAAGTAAGGCCAAGCTCTTGCTCGATTTCGTCGGGTGCGCGGACCGCGTCGTGATAGACAACCTTCATCTCGAAGCCACGCGCCCGGCGACTCAACGCCCGCCCGATGCGACCCATCCCCAGGATGCCCAGCGTGGCGTGATGAAGATCGACGCCGCAAAACTGATCGATGCCCCAGCCGCGCCACTTGCCGGCGCGCAAAAACCTCTCCGCCTCGCCCACCCGCCGCGCCGCGGCCGCGAGCAGAGTGAAGGCCAGGTCGGCCGTCGTCTCGGTCAGCACCTCCGGCGTATTCGTCACCCCGATGCCGCGCCTCGTCGCCGCCGCGAGGTCGATATTATCGAAGCCGACAGCGACGTTCGAGATGACTTTCAGCCGCGGCAGAGCGGCCATGACCTCGTCGGAAAAGCGGTCGGTCAATTGGCTAACGACACCGTCTTTGTCGGCCAGGTGCTCAAGCAGTTCCTTGGGCGGGTAACTCTCGTCGGATTCGTGATATTCGATCTCGGCGCGCTCGCGAAGGTACTCCACGGCCTCGGTGTAGATGCGTTTCGAGATCAGCACACGCGGCGGCATGACGCGTACGCCATTGTCTCACAGGGTTTTGAAGGCGTACAATTGAAAACTTCAGGAGAAAAGGACGGATATGGCAAAACTTGGATTTCTCGGACTTGGCTTGATGGGCTATCCGATGGCGCGCAACTTGCTCGACGCGGGCCACGAGGTGGCGCTGTGGAGCCACACATCTTCGAAGGCCCGCCGCTTGGCGAAGAGCCACAAAGGCGTCTTTTGCAAGACTCCGAAAGAGGTCGGCAAGTTCGCCGATTGCATCTTCCTGTGCGTCGGCAACTCGGAGATGTCCGAGGAAGTTTTGCTGGGCGCCGACGGCGTCATCAAGGGCGTTCGCAAGGGTAATGTCGTCGCCGATTGCAGCACGATTGCCCCGACCCTGGCGCGCAAGATGGCCGCGCGTTTCGAGAAGAAGGGCGCTTTCTTTCTCGACGCGCCCTGCACCGGCTCAACCCCGGGCGCCGAGGGCGGCACGCTTACCTTCATGGTGGGAGGCCGCAAGAAAGTCTTCGAAAGCGCGCGCGAGAACTTTCTCCCCATGGGCAAGACGCTGTTCTATTGCGGCAAACAGGGCATGGGACTGCATGCCAAGCTTTCGCAAAACCTCGTCCTTTGCAATATGATGCAGGGCTTCATCGAGGGCATGGTGCTGGCGAAGAAAGCCGGCGTCAATCCCAAGTTGATGTTCGAGGTGCTCGACAAGAGCGCCGCCAAAGCCGGCCTCATCAGCTTCAAGGCCCCCTATATCTTCAAGCGCGATTTCGAAGCGACTTTCCCGCTCAAGTGGATGCACAAGGACATCGGTCTGATGCTCGACTCGGGCCGCGAAATGAACGTTCCGCTGCCCTCGACCTCGTTGGTCCATCAACTTTTCGGAGCAAGCATCGCCAACGGCCAGGGGGACGAAGATTTCTGCTCGGCCATCAAGCTGCTCGAGCAGTGGGCCGACGTCGAAGTGAAGGCGTAGCCCCTCGGGGAACGGCGGACGGCCGCAAGCAAGAAACCGGGCGGTAAGAGCACCTGTCGCTACCTGGAGCATGCATCGGTAGCGACAAACACTCGTGTTTGTCCTAGTCCACAGTTGAGACAAGCTCTCAGCTTGTCTCCGCTTGGGCGCTGCACCCCCAACCCGCCTTTCAGGTCAGAGTGCCGCGGGCGGCACGTAGCGCTCAACGTGGATCTCGTGCTCGTGCCGGCGGGCCTGCGCTAGGTCATGGGATGCCTGCAAACGCAGCCATTGACCGGCATTCGACCAGCCGATTTTCTCCAGTCGAATCGCCATGTCCGGTGATATGCCGGATTTCTCGTTCACCAGGTTGTTGAGCGTCTGCCGAGTTACGGCGAGCAGCTTCGCGGCCCGTGTCACGGTAAGGCCCAGAGGCTCAATACAGTCTTGCCGGATAATGCGGCCCGGGTGGGGAGGGTTTTTCATCGGCATGGCGAGTCTTCCTTATCGGTTTGTGTCGTTCGTTGGCTAGTGATAATCGCCGGTCTTACCGTATCCCGACCTTGGCCAGCTCCGCGCGCAGGCGTTCGTCCGGGTGTAGCCCCACCAGGTAGGATGCGATTTTGCCTTCGCGGTCGATGATCACCAGCGTCGGCAGCGAACCCACGAAGTACCGTTGCGAAACCCGCGCGCCGCGATCGACGAGACTCGGGAAGCGGTAGCCCTGTTGCTCGAAAAAGGGCCGCGAGCGCCGCTCGGGTTCGGCGTTGACTCCTAACACAACCAGGCCCTGCTCACCGAACTCATCGGCCAGCGCCTCGACATGGGGCAAATCAATACGGCAGGGCTTGCACCAGGTGGCCCAGAAGTCGAGCAAGACGACTTTCCCGGCCAGCTCTTCGAGGCCGTAGGTCTTGCCGGAGAAATCGCGCAATGAGAAATCGGGGGCAGGTTGGTCTGTAAGCCGGGATACGAGGCTTGACGTGGCGCCGAATTGCTCAACCAGTTCCGCGTCCGGCGGAGGCTCGAACGTGAACGTCTCGACGGGGACCGCATCGCTGACGACCGCCGTCCGAAAACGGATCGTCTGCCGGACTTTGATCGGATTCTTCATGTCGGGCTTCCGCATGGAGGCCGTGGAAACCTCGCGCAACACCAGCCCGACGTTGCGATCGATCCAATACTTGCGCCAAAGCCGGCCGTGCGCCACCCCGGGCGGCGTGTCATAGACCGCCTCGATCGTGACTTGCGTGCCGGCCGGCCGATCGGGGTCGGGGACCACCCGAGCCTCGCGCAGGCGTGTCGCCGCGCCCGCGTAGCGTTGTGTGTAACGGCGCGCCGACTTGCGGGGGTCGAGCCTTGGGGGACCGTTTTCGCCGCGGGCGGCGGCAAACGGATCTTCACTGCGCCGTGTGTACTGCTTCAGTCGCGGCGAGTACATCCAGGTGGCCGAGCCGTCGAAGACCGCCACGCCCTCGTTGCCGCGGCTGAACATGCCGAATCGCGCGCGCCCGTCCGCGTCGATTGCCGTTACGTAGCGCGTTTCGGTCGTTTGCTCGAAATCTTGCGAGACGGTCTCGGTTTTCTCCAGAGCTTCGAAGAAGAAGCGGTCGAGATCGGTATAGGTTTGGGCAACGCGCTCCAGCAGCAACCGCGCTTCGTCTTGCTGTGGCGCGGTTGCGGGCGATTGCGCGAGCGCGGCCGGCAGCAGGAGCAGCGCCAAGCCGGGCGGCAAGAGTCGGCGGAAGAGCGGGCGCTTCATGGGGAAGATGAGCTTACGTGACCATGATAGCCTGGTGGTGTTTTATTGGCTTGAACCGTGGTGTGGGCCCCGTACCAAGACAAGCTGAGAGCTTGTCCTGACTGTCAACTAGGACAAACACGAGTGTTTGTCGCTACCGAGCAGGCTTCGGGATAGCGGAAGGTGACGCCATCCGGGCTAGACTTTGGATATGTTCTGGTGGATCGTGATCGCGCTGGTCGTGTCCGCCGCGGTGATCTACGCCTATCGAGAGGATCAGCGCGACAGCCGCCAGCTCGCCGCTCTATTCGCGGGTCTCGCTGAAAAGTACGGGGGGCAGGTGGAATCGGGTGGTTGGTTGTATTTTCCACGACTACGTTTCGAACTCGGGGGCCGGCGCTGCTTGCTGACGGCGATGGCGACCGACGGCTCCGAGGGCGGGTCCCCTTTCACCTCGATGAAGCTGGAGTTGCCGAGCGATTCGGGGGAGACAATTCGCATCCGGCCGGTGTCGGCGGTTTCGAAGCATGTCGATGTTGCGGCCCTATTCGAGGGGCGCTTATCGACCGGAGACCGGGATTTCGATGAGGCGTTTCACGTTAAGGGAAGCAGTCAAGTCGTTGTCTCCGGTCTGCTTGGCGCCGATGTCCGTCGGCAATTGCTCTCGTCACGGGCATTGCGGTTCGAGGCGCACGTGGAGGGCGCCAAGATCGCCGTCACGATGGACGGCATCGCGCGGTCGGCGGAGGATCTTGAAGCGCTGATCGAAACCGCCCGGCTACTGGCCGACCACCGCCCGGGGACAGTCGCTCTCCATGAGTC
Organism: Bryobacterales bacterium; assembly: GCA_965238125.1. GTDB lineage: Bacteria > Acidobacteriota > Terriglobia > Bryobacterales > UBA6623 > UBA6623. The sequence continues at coordinate 5,400,195 of OZ250179.1, forward strand.
GACGGATTCTTAATGCCGCCATGAATAAGGGAGTCGGCGGGTGGGAAGAGCGTCCGCGGGCTTGCCTCCCGGGGCTGCTACTCTTTCCCCGTGCCGGGGGCGGGGTCCGAGGCCGTGCCCAACTCTTCGGTCAACAGCAGCGATAGAGCCAGAACGATTCTCCGCAGGCCGATTTCGCGGCCTTCGGGGTGAAACCACTCAGCGGGCGTGTGGGCGTTGCCGCCGCGACCGCCTGCGCCGATCGCGGCCGCGGGCAGTCCCATGGCGAGCGGGACATTGGCGTCGGTGGAAGCGCAGTCGAGCCGGGCGCGGATGCCCAGGTGGGCGTCGGCGGCGCGGATGACATCCACCACGTAGTTGTCGGCCGACAGCTCGGCCGCGGGACGATGTCCGATTTCGCGGATCTTGTAACTCGACAGACGCTGCGTGGAGCGGCGGTTTTCGATCTCGACGCCGAGTTTGACGGCGTCTTCGAGCGCGCCGACCAAGTCGTCCATCGTCTGGCGACTTTGGGAGCGAATGTCCACTTTGGCGCGGGCCGCCGGCGCAATCGAGTTGACGCCCAGGCCGCCGTCGATGACGCCGACGCTCAACGTCGTGCGGGGCGAAGCCGGCAAATCGGTGTCGGCCAACGCGGCGACGGTTCTCGCCAGGGCATGCACGGGGTTGGCGGTGCCGAAATCATTCCAACTATGGCCGCCCGAGCCCTCGATTACAATTTCGAAGCGTCGGCTGCCGAGCGCCTCGGCCGTGATGTGTCCGGTGGAAGCGCCGTCCAGGATCAAGAATGAAGAGATTTCCGACGCGAACGGCGAAAAGCGGCAGAGGTAGTTCATGCCGTGGAGGTTGCCTTCGCCTTCTTCCGAGACGTTGGCAACGAGTAGGATGTTCCTTTTCGGCTGGATGCCGCCCGCGGAGGCGGATCTGGAGGGGGCGCGGAAGAGGCGCCCGAGCGCGAGCAACGCGGCCAGGCCGGCGCCGTTGTCGGTGACGCCGGGGCCTTCGAAAGTGCCGTCTTCGCGGACCGTGATGTCGGAGTCTTGGCGCGGTGCGAGCACGGTATCCATGTGAGCGCTGACGCCGACGAAGGGGAGATCGGATTGGAAGATGATCGGGACGACGACGTTGCCCGCGTCGTCGAGAGCGGCGGCGTGGCCGAGCTCGCGGAAGGTCTTGACGAGGTGCTCGGCGCGGGCTTGCTCCTGGAAAGTGGGCGCGGCCACACGACAGATTTCGAGGTGCCAGCGGTCGATCCAGTCTTGCTCGGCGGCTGGAAACAGGAGCCGGGAGCGCATTGTTTCGTGTTCGGCGAGCGTCTTCGCGGCGGCGGCCAAACCGCGTTGGGCGGTGCCGGAAGACGGGCCGAGAATGCCGTATTTGTGCGCCACGGACCCCCCAGTCTATCATCTATCTTGTGGCGGAAATTTGACGCCGTATCCCGGCGGTTGCTAGGAGTCTGTCCGAGTAACAACTTGGCACAGTTCCGGCAGGGCGGGAGATTCGGGCGCCGAGGTCAGCGACGCACGGGCGCGGAAGGCTCGTCGACCGCCGGGCGCCACAAACAAACCGCGCGGGCCGCCCAAAACGGCTTCCAGAGCCCTCCATGCGCCTCGCCGGCGCCCCCTTCCCGGTTTTTCTCCATCACGCTCCGCCACACAGCCCGTGCATCTTCAAAATATTGTGCGTCAAGCACACCAAGGCCCACTCGCCCCGCACTTTCTTCAACCCCCGCAACAAAAATTGACGAATCCCGCGGGCTTGTTTAATCTGTCCGAATATCGGCTCCACGATCCCTTTGCGTTGCGCGTACATCTTCGCTCCCGCTTTCGTCCGTAACTTGCGCTCCATCCGCTCGACTCGCGTGAGGTGGCTCGGGATCCGCCCCCGCGGCGGCGACGCCCGTTGTCCGCGCCGGTGTCTCTGGGCGGCAATATACGCTTCGATCTTTTGCTCAGGCTTCTCGGGCGCTTCCAACGATTCCAAGTTCTTCTCCGAACAATAGCCGCTGTCGGCCAACACTTCGTCGGGCCGTTGCCCCGACTGCCGCTCGACCGCTTCCACCAACGGCGCCAGTTGCTCTTTGTCGTTCGCCGCCTCGGTCAGCGTCTGCCCGACAATCAATTGCGCCACGCTCTCGACCGCCGCCTGTGCGTTGTAGCCCTGCACGAACCCGTCGCCGCTTTTCATAATGCGCGACTCCGGATCGGTGAAATTGTATTGATCTTTGTCGCGCGGTTCGGCTTGCCGCGCCAGCTCGTCACAGCGACCCGCGGCGGCGGCTTGCTGTTGCGCCCGTTGCTTCGCTCGTTGCTCCAGCGCCTGCTTGGCTTGGCGAATCTTCTCCAGCCGCGTCTGCCGGCGTTGCAACTCCTCGGGCAATTCGTCGCCCGGCTTCTCGGCCCCGTAGCGCGCGTCCTCCGCCGCGTCGACTGCTTCGGCTTCGGCCAACATTTGCTTCACCTCGGCCGCCAACTGTGGCTCGCTGTGCTGGATCCGCCCGTAACTCATGGCCTTGTGCTTGGAGGCGTTGGCCTTCATCTTCGTGCCGTCGAGCGCCACCCGACCCAGCTTCATCGCCCCGCTCTCGAGCGCCACCCGCAACACTTGTTGGAACAGCCCCTCGAGGGCTTCCAGGTGGATCTTGCGAAAATCCGAGATCGTGCGGAAGTCGGGCTGGTTGCCGGCCGCCAACACGCGAAAGGCTACGTCCTCGACCAGCCGCCGGGCGATCCGGCGCGAGGAGCGCACGCCCAGGCAATAGCCGTAGAGCAGCAGTTTGACCATCAGCCGCGGATGATAAGGCGGCTGCCCGCGCTGCTCCCTTTCATAGACCTTCTCGATGGCCGACAAATCCAGTTGATCAACGAGGTCGTTGACGAAATAGACGAGGTGGTTTTCGGGCAGCCAATCCTGCAAACTGGGAGGCAGCAGCAGTTTCTGCTCGGGAAGGTAGGCCCGGTAGGTTTTGCCCATAAACCATTATCCCCCACTTTTGTTTTTTCTCCAAGAAGATAATGAATACTCGGACAGACTCCTAGCTTGACACTTTGCCCGTTTGCCCGCGTCGGCGCTCGATAGCCCTGTCGAAAGTATTGTGTATTACCTTCAAGGCCGACGAGATCACAAGTCTCTTGAGCCGCGTGGCGGCGGCAGGAAAATGGCCCAGGGTGAAGCCGAAGGCGGAACCCTGGGTACGAAACAAATTCGATTGAGCCCTGAAAGGGCGGCAGGAGCCTGTGTGCACATTTTCATGGCGGTATTATGAATCTGCGGATTCATAGAACGGAACTGTACCCTTTTTTCGCGTAGTCGGACTTTCACCACGGGCTGTTAGCATCAGGCTGCAAGGGGTCCAAAATGGAAAAGGTTCGTATCGGAATCATCGGATCGGGGTTTTCGGGAAACCTGCACGCCGATGCTCTTCAGCGCGACCTACGCGCCGAGATCATCGCCGTGGCCGGGTCAAACCAGGAACGCGCCGAGAAATTTGCCGCGAAATGGAAGGTCCCTCAGGCATTCGACGACTATCGCCGTATGTTGGAGTTGCCCGAAATCGATATGGTCACGATCGGCGCGCCGAATGATCTGCATTGCCAAATGGTGGTGGACGCCGCTCAGGCCGGCAAGCACGTCGTCGTCGAGAAGCCGCTTTGCATCACTCTCGACGAAGCCGACCGCATGATCGCGGCGGCCTCCGCGGCGGGCGTCAAGTTGATGTACGCCGAGGATCTGTGTTTCGCGCCGAAATACGTTCGGGCCAAGCAATTGGTCGACGAGGGCGCCATCGGGCGGGTGTTTCGCACACGGCAGCTCGAGAAGCACTTTGGGCCGCATTCGGATTGGTTTTGGGATATGAGCCGGTCGGGCGGCGGCGCGTTGTTTGACATGGGCTGCCATGGAACGGAATTCGCGCGCTGGATTCTCGACAAACCGAGGGTCAAGAGCGTAACCGCTCACATGGGCACCTACGTCCACATGGATCGCACCGAGGGCGAAGACGACGCAACGGGCATCATCGAGTGGGAGAACAACTCCGTTTCGGTGATCGAGAATAGTTGGGCCAAGCGCGGCGGGATCGAGGACTTCGCGGAAATCCACGGCGTCGAGGGTGTGATCTATTGCGACCTGGTGCGCGGCAGCTCGATGTTGACCTACAGCGAGCGAGGCTTTGGGTACGCCGTCGAAAAGGCGCCGGACACCAAGGGGTGGACTTTTCCGCTTTTTGACGAGTGGATGCAGTACGGCTATCCCGGCGAGATGAAGCACTTTCTCGACTGTGTGGCTGATGACGAGGAACCGCTCGAAACCGCCGAAGACGGGCGAGCGGTGCTCGAAATCATGTTTGCGTGCTATGAATCGGCGGCGACGGGGCGGAAAATTGATTTCCCCTACACCCCGAGCGAGCCGTCGAGCCCCGTGGCGGTGTGGCTGGCCGCACGCAAGTCGGATTGAAGCCGATGGCAGGCGGAGAACGCGTCGTTCGACGCGGCGATTTTTTCGATCGCCGCGATTAGCGCTATTATTTAAGTCTAGTTTCGAGGGAGAAAATGGCAGACGAAAGAACAACTACCTTCAAAGGTGACCCCTTGGTAATCTTGGGGCCCGAACTGAAAGTCGGAGACAAGGCTCCCGACTTCGAGTTGACCGACAACGGGATGGGCGCGGTGACGCTGGCCGATACCGGCAACGGCACGCGCATTTTCAGCGTCGTTCCGTCGCTTGACACGCCGGTGTGTGATCAGCAGACGCGACGCTTCAACGAAGAAGCCGCCGCGCTGGGCGACATCACCATTTATACGGTGAGCGCCGATCTGCCCTTTGCGCAGGGCCGCTGGTGCGGGGCCGCGGGCGTCGACAAGGTCAAGACGGTTTCCGATTACAAGAGCGGCAATTTCGGCGAGGCTTGGGGCACGATGATCCGCGATTGGCGAATCAGCAGCCGGGCAGTGTTTGTCGTGGACGCGGAGAACACGATTCGCTACGTCCAATACGTTCCCGAAATCGCCGAGCATCCCGATTACGACGCCGTGCTCGCCGCGGCCAAGGAAGTCGCCGGCGGCTAGTGGCCCGCGGCAAGACCGCGAACACCTTGAGCCGCGAAGCGGCGACAGGAATATAGCCCAGGGTGGAGCCGAAGGCGGAACCCTGGGTAGGGAAACCCCACCCGTGTGAGCCCTGAAAGGGCGGCGGGAAGCTTTCGTCGACCCTTCGGGCCGAGGCCGGATTGCGGCTTCGCGGCGGTCGTTGTACAATCCGGGCGGCGGCGAAATCTTTTCCGATAACCGGACCTCCCGACCCGGGCTGTGTCCGCATCGCTTTATTTCGCGGTTCTCTATCTATTCGTTCATAAGGAAATGTTGTCATGGCACGATTCGAACAAATCAAAGACCCTTCGGGAAACGCCAAGCTGGCGGCCTTGTACAAAGACATCGTCGATCACGGAGTGGGGGGCGATACACCGATCAATTTTTTCACGGCACAGTCGGAGCGTCCCGACATCATGGAAGCTACTTGGGCCCTGTTCAAGGGCATCATGTTGCAAGGCGAAATTCCCCCGACCGTCAAGGAAATGATTTCGATGACCATCGCCATGCAGAGCAACTGCCGCTACTGCACGGTCGCGCACACGAAAGCGCTGGAGGGCATGGGTGTTCCCACCGAGGTCATTCAAAGTTGCGCCAAAGACCCCGATCTGGCGCAGATTCCGCCACCGCAACGAGCGATGCTGAAATTCGGTCTCAAGACGGCGCAGAACCCGGGATCGGTTACCGATGCGGACATCGAGGGACTGCGCGATCACGGCTTGACCGACGGCGAAATCATGGAGGTGGCCATGGTCGCCGCCTGTGGCAAGTTTCTCGATATTTGGGCCGACGTGAGCGGCATTCTCGTGGACGGCGAAGATGCCGCCGCGTAACGCAGCCGCCTGACCCTGGGGCTGTGAAAAATTGGGGACTGTCCCAAGCGCCGACCAAATAAGTTCCATCGAATCAAGAAGTTTCGATGGCGCGGAGTGGACTGTCCCCCGTTTTTTCGCAGGCCCCCAGCCGATTGCCGACCCTGCCGCGAACCCTCGCGTCGCGGAACTCTATCGCGCCATCGTCGACGCCGGCATGGGGTCGGAAACGCCGATCAGTTGGTTCCAGGTTCAATCCGGCCGGCCCGACATTCTGGAAGCGACCTGGAAGCTGGTGCGGGGGCTGTTGCTCGAAGGCGAACTACCCGGTACCCTCAAGCACATGATCATGGTACGTATTGCCTCCGATCACGGCTGCCGCTATTGCCGCGTGCTGCACTCGGATGCGCTCGAGGCGATGGGCGTACCGACCGAAGTCGTCGACAGCGCCACCACCGACGTCAGCCCCGCCAAGCTCCCGCCGGTACAGCGAGCGGTCGTCGAGTTCGCGGTCAAGGTCGCCGCGGACCCCAAGTCGGTTTCCGACGACGACTTCCGGACGCTGCGGGGCAACGGGCTTAGCCAAGGGGAAATCATCGAAGCAACCATGATCGCGGCCTTGGCGAACTTTCTCGACACCTGGGCCGAGGTCGGCGGCATTCTGCCGGCCCGGGATCAGGAGTCCGCATGAACGAGCCTCCGGGAACTTCGGCCGCCGCGAGCAGCTTCCAGGTTTCGATCAGCAGTTTGACGCTGGGGACGCTCTACGAGTCCGTCCTCGAATTTTCAAGCCAAGACCGCCCGGAAACCTTTTGGCCCTCCGTGTTTCAAAACGCCCGCTGGATCATTCCATCTCGGCGGGCGGCGATCCTGCTGTGCGACGAGGACGAAAATCTCGAATTGGTCGGGGCGTTTGAGCGCGCCAAGTTTCGTTCGCCCGACGAAGTTCGGTTTTCCATGCGGGAAAACGCTCCGCTCAAGCAAACACTCGCGCGAAAGACGACGCAGTGGGTAGAGAACCCGGCGAAAGAGATCGAAGAGAACACGGGCGACTTCACGCATTGGTTGTTGCGCGACCAACCGGATTTACTGTTTGTCGTGCCGATGCGCGTGAAGGGCAAGACGATTGGGGCGCTGTTATTCGTGATGGCCTCGCTCCCCGCTACCGATCGGGCGATGCTGAGCACGCTGGGCACGATCTACGCCTTGCACGTCGGCATGACCTATACGCTGCTCGAAGTCACCGAAGAGCGCCGGCAAATGCAGGATCGGTTGATCGTGCAGGAGAAGATGGCTTCGCTGGGAAGTCTCGTGGCGGGCGTCGCCCATGAAATCAACAATCCGATTGGGGCGGTTCGCAGTGCCACCGACGTGGTCACGCGATGCGTCCGCAAGATCGAGGAACTGCGGCAAACAGGCGGGGCGCCGGCCGACGCCTCGACGGAAAAGCAGTATGGCAGGGTATTCCAAGCGCTTCGCGACAACGCCCGCGTGATTGCGCTGGCGAGCGACCGCATCACGACGATTGTTCGCAGTCTCAAGAATTTCGCCCGCATCGATGAAGCCGAATACCAACGCGCGAATATCCACGAAGGGATCGATGCCGCGGTGACGTTGCTCGAAAGTGAATTGGGAAGCGGCGTGACGCTGGTGAAAGAGTACGACGATCAGATTCCTAATTTGTACTGTTATCCGGGGCAGCTCAATCAGGTCTTCATGAGTTTGCTCAAGAACGCCGCAGAAGCGCTCGACGGCTCGGGAACAATTCGGATTAAGACCGAGCGCAAGGCAAACACAGCCCGAATTCAAATCTCCGACACCGGTCGCGGTATTCCGCCGGATAGATTGAAAAGCATCTTCAACTTCGACTTCTCCCACTCCGGGTCGCACGTGAAGATGGGCTCCGGTCTCGTAACGGCCTACAATATAGTCCAAAAGCACAAAGGGGAGATCCGCGCCGAGAGCACCTTCGGCTCGGGCAGTAGTTTTACGATCACCTTGCCGATTGAAGCGTAGGGGGAGCTGCGGCTCGCTTCCCCTTCCCCGCTTGTTGGTCCGCTCCCGCTTCGCATCTTTATTCACGGAAATTGTACCGGGTTCGTGCTACGCTAAACAGCTTTGTACGCCCGCCACGCCTGAAAAGCACTGCGTCCTGTTTGCGATAACGCCGACACCAACCGAGGGATCATGCGACTTGTTTCAAGCATCTTTCTGATTAGTCTCGTGGCGGGGCTTCCCGCGATTGTCAGCGGCGCCAATGCGCTGTTCGTCTTTCACGGGAATGCGACACAAGCCGAAGTGTATGACCCCGACTCTTTACGTCCGTTGGCGTCGATCGAAGTCGGAATGGGGGCTTCGCATGCCTTCGGCCTGGCGGACCCCGCCGATGCGGGCCGTTTCGGCAAATTCTATGTCGTGTCGCCGGCTGCGGTTTCGATCTTCGACGGCGAGGCGTGGGGCGGCTACGAACGGATGGTCGAAGACGGTCAGTTCACATGGCCGCTCCCGTTTTGGAAGCAACCGAGCCGGCGATGGACCGCCATGATGGGTGTTGGGGTTCGTTCCGCTTTTGTCGCGAGTGCCCGTGCCGCCCGAATGATGGTTCCGGCCGGCGGCGGATTGATCGTCAACATCAGCTACTGGGCGGCGCAAAAGTACCACGGTAATGTCATCTACGGCGTCGCCAAGGCGGCGACCGACAAGATGACGTCCGATATGGCCCACGAGCTCCGCGGCCACGGCGTAGCAGCCGTTTCGCTCTACCCGGGACTCGTTCGCACCGAGGCGGTGTTGAGCGCCGCGGAGGGCGGCGTCTTCGACCTGTCCAATAGCGAAAGTCCGGAGTTCATCGGGCGAGTGATTGCGGCCTTGGCCGATGATCCGCTACTCATCGAACGGACCGGAGGCGTCCTGATTGCGGCTCAGGTGGCCATCGAGTTGGGAGTAAAGGACGTGGACGGCAAACAGCCGCGCCCGCTGACCCTGGACGCCTCGTAGTAGAGTGGAGCCGGCACGCGGCAGAAAGACAGCCCGTCAGCCCGGCCTGACTCATCACAATTCGCAACCTACGATTCAGAGCACAAGCGACGGGCCACGAGCAGGCAAGCATCACGCGCTTCGGCGGCGCGTCTCCCCGAACGGTTGCGCGCTTCGGCATGGTCTTCGGTCTACTCGAAACCTTCGCGACCTTTTGGCCCGTCGCTTGCGCTCCGGGCTTCCATGAGAGGTGGGTCGCTTGTCAAGGGCGGTCGTTGGGAGGCGTTGGTCGGTTTGTCGGATCCGGCCCGGGTCCTCATGCCTTGCGGCGCGTTGAGGACCGGGCTTCCATTCGCAGTGTTATCGGTCTCGTTGTTGACCTCTGCTGGTTGGGGTCCGGTCTTTCGGCGCTGCTCTCTCTGTTGCGGCTTCGACCCATCCTCGAAAGAATCGGCCTGCCTGCCCAGAGCCCGCAGTCACCGTGACACGATCTCGATTCTCCGCCGCGGCCTCGCTTCGTCCGCCCAATCCCCTACTCCCTTCCTTTCAACAGGAATCTTCTTGCCGCCGAGTCCCCGTTAGGGGGCTCGCGGATGTCCTCATCACGTTGCTTCATCCGAAACCGTTGCCGCCGACTGCGCCTCATCGTCCCTGCCTTATGGGGAAACCGTTTCCGTCAGCCCGTGCAGCGGATCGTAGTTTTCTTGTTTCACCCACAACACATGCATCAGCACCGCCAACTTGCGCGCCACCGCCACCACCGCCCGCTTCTTCGCATGTCCTCCGCCGCGCGCCGCCAAACCCAAACCCCAGCGCCTGAGCGTGGAGTCGGTCCCGAACGGCCCCAGCACCCAGTGCGCGCACTGAATCAACGTCCGCCGCAGCAGCGGATCTCCCGATTTCGTCACGCCCAGCCGCAGTGACCGCTCGCCCGATTGGCGTTGCTTGGGACGCAGCCCCACCAGCGCGCCGACCTGCCGCGAACGCTTCACGCGGCCCGGGTCGTTGTCGAGCGCCAACACGAACGTCAACGCCGTCAGCGGCCCCACCCCTCCGATCGTTCGCAGCCGCTCGACCGCTGCGTATTGCTTGCCCAACGCGACGATTTGTTTGTCATATTCGCGGATCGTCGCGCCGAGGCTTTCGATTTGTGTCGCCACCCCCAACAACGCCGCGTGCAACACCTCGGGGCAGGCCTCCCGGACGCGCTCGACCCATTGGTTCTGGGCGCATCGGCCCAAGCGGATGCCGTGCGACTTCGCCATGCCGCGCAAACTCCCTTTCAATTTCGTGCGGCACTCGAGCACGGCCTCGCGCGCCCGCAACAACGTGCGTTGTTGTTCGGTCTCGAGCTTGCGCGGCGCGACGGGATTCAACAGGGCCGGGTTGGTGCGTCCCAGCTCGGCCAACCAATAGGCGTCGTTGCGGTCGTTTTTCGAGTCGGATTGGCTGATTAAACGCAATTGCCGCGCGTCGGCGACGAGCACGTCGTGGGCGAGGGCGGCCAGGCGGCGGCGAATCCAGTTGCTGTGGCTGCCGGTTTCGATCACAATGCGCAGCCGCGGCCAACGGCGGAACCAGCGATCCAAGGCCTCCGGGCGGGTGGGGACTTGGCATTCCTCGAGGCTTTCGCCGGCGAGGTCGGTGAGCCGTACGAAGCAACGTTTGTCGCCGATGTCGACGCCGGCGACGGCGCAAATTTCGTTGTCTTTTTGCATCTGGATGCGTTGTTGCGCCAACTGTTGTTCGAGCTGGGTGAGTTGGCGGGTCTTCGCTTGTGAGCTGTCGGCTTTCTTGGTTTGGTGTTTGTCGGTTTGGTTCTTGTCGGTCTGTTGTTTGCTATTCTTCTTCATGGCTGGTCGCCTCCTTTTCAAAAATCCATTGCACCTCCCTTGTGGAGAAGTGCGCTGCTGCCGGTAGCCTACCGCTTCCCGGCTCCAAGCGACCAGCCTCTCATCCCATCTCTGTATCTATGCTGTGCCTGCTTCATGCCGGCTCGGAAGCGCGGCGCCTCCGTCTTTTTGTCCCTCCGCCGCGTCAATCTCAGTGAGCGGTTGGGACAGATGCGCCTCACACCAGTCAGGGAGAACCGGCGAAACCTTGGCCTTACGGTTCACGGTCCACGGTCCACGGTCCACGGCTCACGGCTCACGGCCCGCGGCTCGTCGGAGCGCGGCCTGACCCTAATCGAGATCCTGGTGACCGTCGCCATCATCGCCGTGATGGTCGGCATATCGTACCCGACGTTCACGCGCGGGCTCGACGGCATACGCCTGCGGACCTCGGTGAGCCGGGCGGGTACGTTCTTTCACCTCGCTCGCCAGCAAGCGGATCGCCGTCAGCGCGCCGTGCAATTCCGCGTCGATCCGGAGAAGCAGATGCTCTCGGCGGCCGCGATCGAGGACCCTTGGCGCGATGAATTTCGATTCGAAAACGGCATTAAGGTCGTCTTCCCCACCGAACTCGCAACCTTGATCTTGTACCCGGGCCAACCCGCCCCCGAGTTTCGCCTGAGGCTGGCCAATCGCGCCGGCACGAGGGCCGGTCTAAAAGTGAACGTGTTTACCGGGGTTCCGGAAAAGTGGGAGGTCGAACGGTGAATTTCGTGTCGCCGAATTACGTGAACCGTGAGCCGTGAACCGAAAACCGTGAACCAACATGGACCTTCAGCGAACGTGATGACCGTTTCAAACTCAGCGAAATCCCCGAACCCAAGCATCGCTCCGGCCAGGCGCACCCCGGAGGCCGACGGTTCACGGTTCACGGTTCACGGTTCACGCAAACCGGCGACACGGGGCTTCAGCCTCCTCGAAATGATCGTCGCCACCACGCTGCTTTCGCTCGCGATCGTCGGCCTGCTCGGGGTGATCCGGACCTCGCTGGCGAATGCCGCGCGAGTGAAAGAGTACGACCGGGCGGCGATGCTGGCGCGCTCGACGATGAGCGAAATTCTCGTCAGCGATCCGCTGCCGGTGCCGGGTCGGGTGTCGGGCCGCTATGACGCCAAGGCCGGGTGGGAAGCCGTTATCAAACCTTTCGAGATGCCGATGCGTCCCCGGAGCGGCGGCGTCATGGTGGCCGGCATTCAATTGACGATTTGGTGGCGCTCCGAGGGCCGGCGAAAGACGCAGGTTTTCAACGGTTTTCGAAGAGTCCGGATCACGCCCGAGCATATGCGGTCGGCGGCGTTCCGGCCGCGTCGACGGTGAACCGTGAGCCGTGAACCGTGAACTGTGAACCGAAATGAGTACCTCAGCCTGGTTCCGGTGGATGTTCAGCCCCTCGCGATTGTCTCGAGCGATGAGTAGCCCCGTCCCACATGACTCGCCTGCGCCTCAGGACGCACGGCTTGCCGTCAACGGCTCACGGTTCACGGCTCACGGTTCACGGCCGACGGCTCACGGCTCGCCCGCCGCCGGCATGACCCTGATCGAGGTGCTGGTGGCGGTCGCCTTGATGGCCATGCTTTCAGCCGGACTGTTTACGTCGCTGCAAATCGGCGCGACCTCTTGGCATACGACACAGAATGCGCTCATGTTGGACCGCCGCATTGCCACGGCGAACGCCCTGATGCATTCCTTGCTCGTCTCGATGGTTCCGATCGAGGCGGTTACCCCGCCCGGATCACGCTTGCCGCGCTATCGATTCACATTTTTCCAGGGTGAGCGGCGAGCGATGCGCTTCGTCTCGTCGCATTCGATGACCGCCGGCACAAGGGACGGGTTGCAGCTCACCGAACTACGAGCATCGGAATACCAGGGCGGCACGCGGGTGCTGGTCAATCAAGCCGGCTACCAGGGGCCGCTCGCGCTCGGCGAATTGGTGAGCGGCCGCGTATCCCTCCCCGGCGTGCGGGGGGGGAGGCTCGTGTTCCGGCCGATACGCGCCTTGCCGACTTCGCTGATCGCGGTTGATCAACTTCGCGGATGCACCTTTAGCTACTTGAAACGCCGCCGCCGCGCCGAACCGGCGACCTGGGTCACGGCGTGGGATGAGCGCGACGCCCTCCCGGCCGCGGTTCGCATCGAGCTGACGCCGTCGACAAAGGCCGCTCAACGGGCGCGCGCTTTACCGATTTCAATCATTGCTCCGATCCGCGCCGAGAAAGTCAGGGAAATGACGGCGGCGGAGATGATCGCGCTGCGGCGCGCCGGGAGGCTGCGTTGACCGGCGTCCCCGCCCGCGGACGCCGTGGAAGCGCCTTACTGGCGGTGATGTGGTTCTCGGCCGCGCTTTCCGCCATCGCCTTCACGTTGTCGATGACGGTGCGTACGGAACTGGACCGTGCCGGCCTGCATGTTGCCTCGACCCGCGCGTATTTTCTGGCGCAGGGAGCGATCGAGATCGCCGCCAAGCGCATGCTCGACCGAGCCGTCGAGGAAGAAGAGTTCGCCGACCGAGGCTTTGCCGCGGGACAAAGTGCGATGGAAATGGTTCTTCCCGGTGGCTCGGTCCATGTCGAGATCATCGGCAATAGCGGAAAGCTGAATATTCGCACTGTGCCGCCGGAAGTGCTGGCGCGGCTGCTGACGGCTTCCGGGGCCGAACCCGGCCGCGCGGTGAGTGTCGCCGGGCGCATCGCCGAGCTGAGGAAACGGACCCGGCGCGGCGAACGGTCCGCGGAATTTTCGTCCTTGCCTTCGTCTTTCTCCCTCTCTCGATCGTCTTTCCAACAGATAGAGGAGCTTCTGCTCGTCCCCGGCATGACGCCGGAGTTGCTCTACGGCAGCTTCATCGGTGATCGCGACGGGAACTTGGTTCACGTGGACGGGCTTTATCACCAAGTCACCATGCGAGGTTCGGGAGCCATCGATGCGAACTACGCTTCGCCCGCGCTTCTTCGGGCGGCGGGACTGCCGCCGGGGGAGATCCAGAGGATCCGCCGCATGCGCGCCTTGCGGCCTCTTTCCAAGGAAGACTTTCCGAACTTGAGAGCCCCGAACGAAGGCTTTCGGATGGGATTCGGCGGTCAAGAGAACCACTTTACTTTGTGGTCGACCGCCGAGCTCAAGAATGGACAAACCAGGCGCACGGTAGGCGCCGAGCTCACGCGCGCGCAGCAACGGAGTCCCCTGGGCTCTCAGATAGTACGCTGGTTTGACGCCCCTTTCTAAAGAGTTTTCCGAGCCGAAGCGCTATGAACGCGAACCAAATTTTCCGTCTGGGCACCGGCTGCGGCATCGAGATCCGCGGCGCGGATCTTCGCGTCGCCGCCGTGCGCTCGCGTCGCGCGGGCGTGCAAGTGTTGGGGCATTGTGTGATCGGGGGTTTTCGTGAGCGTCCCGCCGCCGAATGGGGCGCCGAGTACCGTGCATTTCTCGAAGACTTGCATCTTTCGCACCTCTCGGCGACCATCGTGCTGCCGCGTAGTGACGTGATCGTCCGCGAACTGCGGATGCCGCCGCTCGGGAAGAAAGAACTGGCGGCGGCGGTGGGCTACCAGTTGGAGAACCTTCACCCGTTCGACCCCGGCGAAATCTATCATGCGTTCGCCCCGCTGCCTCCCTTGGGAGAGGAAAACATCTCGTTGCCGTTGGCCATCGTGATCGCGGAGAAAAGTAAGGTGGACGCCTATGCCGACTTGTTCGACAACGCGGGGATTGCCGTGGAGTCTTTTACGGTCGCGGCCGCGGCGTTCTTCGGCGGCGTGCGGGTACGTTGGGACGCGCCTCCAGTGCCGTTCGTCATTGCCGATCGTGGCGCCGAAGGTTTGGAGATTTATGGAGAGGGGACGGGGCGAGCTCTGCTGAGCGCGCAGTTTGATCTGAAGCGCATGCCCGCCGGGCGGGCATTGAGCCTTGCCGGAGCCGATTTGCGCCTCGATACCGACCAGAGGGCGAAGTTGGTTCGGGTCGGCGAGACTCGCGAGCAATCCGATGCCGGTGTCGAGTCCGCCGAGAGCTTCGAACCCTGTCGCGTCGAAGAACTGCTCCCCGCGCCGATCGACGCGCCGATCGACTTCGATGCCGCCAACACCGCGACGGCTTTCGCGGCGGGGCTGGATGCCGCCTGTCCGCGGCTGGGTTGGAATGCGAATCTTCTTCCCGCCGAACGAAGGAAAAAGAATTCGCGCTGGATGTATTTGCCGACGGCGGCCTTGGCGGCGGCGTGTTTGTTGCTGATGTTGGGTTTCCCGCTGCGCGGCTGGATCCAAGACGGCGGTTACATCCGCGCCATCGAAGCCGAGACGGCGCGACTGAGCCTCACCGTCCAACAGGTGGATGCTCTGGATGCCGAAGCCCGAGAAAGCAAGCAGAAATACGCCGTGCTGGAGGCGTTTGAACGGCGTGCCGGCGCGGACCTGAAAATCCTCAGCGAGCTGTCGGATTTGTTGCCCGAAACGGTTTGGCTGAGTTCGTTGGAGATGGATGATGAAGGCGTCCGAATCCAGGGGATAGCCGACAGCGCCGCTCCCCTGTTGGAGATGGTGAACGAAGCCGTCACTTTGACCGAAGCGGAATTTTCGGCCTCGATTGTCACGACCAAGGACGGCACGGAGCAATTTCGGATGGCGGCGAACCGGCGGGCGGTTGAGGAAGCCGAAGATCGGGCGGCCCCGCCGGCAGCGGCGTCGGCTTCGGATGAGCCCGAGCCCGACGCCGGCGGCGGCCTGGGAGAAGACGGCGCGGCCGAGGCGCAATAGAGCGAACACAACGATGACCGAGCGAGACAAAAAAGCGCTGATCGGCTTGGGGATTGCCGTCGTTCTGTTTCTGCTGTTGCAGACCGACATGCCTCTGCCCGGTCTCGGCGGCGGGTCGACAGAGTCGACGTCGGTCGAGGCGGCGGAGCAAAAGCTCCGTCTGGCTCGCGCCCGGGCCGGCTGCGGGCCGTTGGTCGAAGCCGAGGCGAAATCCGCGCGGGAGTCTCTCGAAGGTGTCGAAAAGGGTTTGCTTCAATCCGAAAACGCCGCCCTTGCCAAGGCCGAAATGCGCCAGATCGTGGAAGACCTGCTGCGAGCCGAAGGCATCGCCATGCAGAGCGCCGTGTTCGCGGCCGTGGAACGTCAAGGCGAGCACTACGCGGTCGTGCCTGTCGTGGTCCACGTTAGCTGCCGCATCGAGCAGCTCGTCAATTGGTTGGCGGCGGTCGGCAACGCCCCCAAGCTTCTCGCCACTCGGATGATTCGGGTCAATTCGGCCAACAAAGACACCAAGGCCGTCAAGGCGCGCGTCACAGTGGCGGGTTTCCTGCCCGTCGCGCGGACGCCCGAGCTGATCGAGGACGAGTCCGGCCTAGGGGGCTCGCGGTGAAGCAAAAACTGCTCGCCCTCAACATCGGTCTGGGGCTGATCATTGTTTTCGCCGCGGTGGAGTTGGTCAGTCGCATCCGCGAAGCCGACGAGCGCCGCGATGCCCTACTGGGCGCCTCCGATACCAAGGAGTCGCCTGATTTCCCGGCGCCCGAGCAGGCCGCCCGACTGCGTCCGGCCGACTACAGGCCCATTGTCGATCGACTCCTGTTTTCCCCCGACCGCAACCCGGTGATCGAAGTCGAGGAGCCGGTCGAGGAGAAAGCCGAACGCCCGGCCTTTCCGCTGTTGGTCGGCGTGATGGATTTCGGCGGCGGCCCGGTCGCGATGATGTCGGAAACCGCTCGCGGCACGCCGCGCCCGGTAGCGGTCGGCGAGAAAGTCGGCGAGTTCACTTTCCTGGCCGCGCTGGACGATCGCATTACCCTCGAGTGGTCCGGCCGCAAGTTTGAAGTCGGCGAGGACGAACTGACCGGCGCCGAGGCAAGCAGCAGCCAATCCAAACCGAAAAGGCCCCGGGCTCGGCAAACCGCGGCGCGGCGTCGCTCGAAGGCCGCCTCTTCGGCGAATCTCAGCGGCGAAAAGCCCAAGAGCGCGAGCAGCAAACACTACATCGGCCCGCCGTTATCCGGACAAAGCGGCCGCCGCGCCGCCGATCCCAACGACGGCGTCGCCGACGGTACCGCATCAGAAGGTTGGGTGCGCAAAGTGCGCAAGACGCCCTTCGGTTCACAGCACTGGTGGGAAGCGCAACCGAAATGAGTAGGAGAGTAATGATGAGTATGCACAAGACCTTCCGGCGTGGAAATGTACGCCCCGGCCCGGCGGCCCTGTTGCTGCTGGGATGCATGGTCCCATGGCCGCTTCCCGGCGTCGCCGAATTGCGCGAGCCGGAGCGGAAACAGGATGCGGAGCGGAAGCAGGATAAGGCGTCGGCCGCCGCCACGCTCAACGAGGGCGAGTACTTCAAGAAGACGCCGTTCGGCGTGACGAAACGCGGTCCCGCCAAACAGACCGACAAGCTTGCCGGAACACGCAACGTCAAAGTCGAGGAAAACGGCGACCTTATTACGTTTCGCCGCGCCACGCCTTTCGGCAAGCAAGTCTGGAAACGCAAGCGTTCCGAGTTGTCGGCCTTCGAAAAGAGATTGCTTGAAGCGGATCACGCCGCCGAGCCCGCCCCGAATGCCGCGGCGAGTTCGGCCCCACGGAAAAAATCAGCCGAGCCTGCCTCGGGAGACAAGAAAACCGACCGCTAACGAGGATAGAACGAAAGCCGCCCGCCATGACGACATTGCTCATCCCACGGCCCATTCCCCGGATTGCTTGCCTGGCGGTCCTGCTTCCCGCTCTGCTCGGCCTCCTCGGCGCGCAACAAAACGATCAACAACCCGCCGACCAAGCCGACGCCGCCTCGGATACCCCCGACGGCGCGGGCGATGACGCCGCGCCCCAAGCCGCGACCACCGACGCTGCGGCCGACCCAGCCGATCAGTCGACCACCGCCGCCGGTGCGCCCGCCGATCAGCAAGACCAAGCGCCCGATGACGCCGCCGAAGCCGATGACGCCGCCGACGCCCAGCAGCAGGCCGACCGGCCTCGTCCCTCCGCCGAAACCACCTCGAACGGCATCTCGTTTCGCAACTTCCGAGGCGCGAGCTTGTTTGAAGTCATCGATCTATTCGCCCGTCAGCTCAAGATCAACTACATCCTCGACCCCGCCGTTACCGACGGCGCCGTCACAATTAACACGTACGGGACCCTGCAACAGTCCGATCTCTTTCCCCTGTTCGAAACTATTCTTCGCATCAACGGCGCCGTTGCCGTCAAGGTCGGGTCTCTGTATCGCATCGTGCCCGCCGACAACGCCACGCATTTGCCGATTTCTCCCCAGTCAAGTTTGGTCGACGATCTGCCGTTCGACGAGCAGATGATCCTCAACGCCATTCGGCTTCGCTACGCGCTGGCCGCCGACATCGCCGCCGTGCTCGAGCCCTTTCTCGGCGAAGGAGCGAAATACACCGTTGTCGAGACCGCCAACATCCTGCTTGTCCTGGATAACAGCCGCAATATGCGCCGCACGATGCAGCTGATCGACCTGCTCGACGCCGAGCAGCTCGACGATCAGCGCATCCGTCTGGTGGAGGTCAAGAACGGCCTCGCCTCGATGCTGGCGCAGGAGTTGCAAAACATCTTCTCCGCGTTTTCGTCGTCCGAGGAAACTTCCGCCGTCCGATTCGTCCCCATCCAGCGCATCAACGCCATTCTCGTTGTCAGCGCCAACCCCAGCATGTTCCAGGAAGTCGAAAAGTGGGTCGCAAAGCTCGACACCGCGACTACCACCGGTGGCATCCAGAACTTCATTTACCGCGTTCAATACGGCATGGCGACGAACCTTGCCGGCACCCTCATGTCGCTCTACGGTTATGGCTACGGCATGGGCGGCTACGGCGGCATGGGCGGCTACGGGATGGGCGGGTACGGCGGCGGTGGCTACGGCGGCGGCGGGTACGGCGGCGGTGGCTATGGCGGCGGCGGGTACGGTGGCGGCGGCTACGGCGGCGGCGGGTACGGTGGCGGCGGCTACGGCGGCGGCGGGTACGGTGGCGGCGGCTACGGCGGCGGCTATGGCGGCGGTGGATACGGGGGCGGCGGTCGCTACGGGGGCGGTGGTTATGGCGGCGGGCGTCTGGGCGGCCGGGGTGGCCGGGGCGGTCGCGGCGGCGGTTTCGGCGGCGGCGGAATCATTCAGCTTCCGGGGCAATACGGCTCCATGCCGGTCGCGCCCGGCATCGATCCCGGACTGGTGGGTGACCAAACCGGCGCGCTGTTGGGCGAGACCACCGGTATCGGCCCGACCGCCCAGGCCGCCCGAGGCATTCGCATTGTTCCCGACGTGGTCAACAACCTCATCGTTGTGCAATCCACGCCGCAAGAATGGGAAGTCATCCGGCGTACTCTCGAGCAACTCGACTTTCCCCCCCGCCAGGTGCTCATCGACGCCCAGATCTACGAGGTTTCTCTGACCGGGGCTCTGACCCACGGCGTCTCCGCCTTCCTGCGCGAGCGCGCCGGCGATACGGAACGCAAGCTTCTGGGCGGTTTCGATTCCATCGGCCGCACCAGCCTTACGATCGGCGCCTTGGTCGGCCGCACCCGCGAGATGGCCGCCTTCCTCGTCGCCAGCAAAGACGACGGCCGCACACGGGTCATCTCCGCGCCCTCCATCATCGCCACCGACAATATCCCGGCGACCATCACCGTCGGTCAATCGGTCCCCACCCTCGCCAGTCAGGGTCTGGCGGCCGGGGCCCAATTCGGCGGCGACTCCCTATTCGCCAACACCATCCAGAACGTGCAAACCGGCGTCACGCTTTCCATCACCGCGCGCATCAACGCCTCCGGCATCGTCACGCTCTACATCGATCAGGAAGTGAGCAACCCGCTTGCGCCAACCGGCGCGATTCAATCACCGTCGATCGACCGCCGCAACGTTTCCACGCAAGTTACCGTCGAAGACGGCACCACCGTCGCCATCGCCGGCATCATTCAAGAGTCGAACATCTACCAGCGCAGCCGCGTCCCCTTCCTGGGCGACATTCCCTTCATCGGCGCTGCCTTTGGTTCCACCAGCGTTTCGCGCTCGAAGACCGAATTGGTCATCCTGATGACGCCCCGCGTCATCTACGACGAGAACGAGATCATCTCCGCCAGCGAGGAGCTGCAATCGAAATTGCGCAGCCTGCGCCGCTTGATCCGCAAGAAACAGGGCAAGTTCTAACCCGAAACTTCAGGCGTAAGCCCCGAGGATTCACCATCGAACCGATCGGGTCTTCGTGCTGCCCCCCCCCGGTAGACACAATGGTGCGATCCGGATAGTAGCCCCGGGGCTTCAGCCTGGGCAGGCTCCGTAGGGGCCCCGGAATTTAGCCCATGGCTTCAGCCGCGCGAAAATGGCGCCAACCGATAAGCCCTGGGGGGTGCCGGAACAACCGTCTTTCATCTCTCCCAACCAACGACGGCCGACGCTTCGACGCCCCAACTCCGCCGTGCCCGCCAACATCATAGTTTCCCGCCAAATCCCGCCCTGAACGCCTCACCGCCGCAAGGTGCTGAGAAATACGGACTAAGCGCTGGAAGCGGTCTGCTCAAGCATTATTAGGTACTAAGACTATTAGACTACAGCTGGAACTCTCCGAGATTACTCCCCGCTTGCCTCCGGGTCTCCGCCGTAGGACGGACTACGATTTCCTTGTAGGCAGGCATCGGTAGAGTTCCCCCGCCACCGCCGGAAATTTCCCCTTGACTGGACTATATTTACCGTATACAATCGGGAACCGTAGACTACGTTACGGTCTCTTGTGCGGCCATAGCAGACGAACTGCATTTAATACTGGTCCTAGGGGTGCGTGGGTGCGTGGATATATAGCCCTCTGAGTAAACTCTGCTAGGCGTCGGTAGTACGCTCCACGAGCGATGCGGTCCGATGCCGGTAGGGCGTGCAAAGCGTGGTCTGGGTTTATGGGGACACCGTCAGAGTCCTGCGGCCTATCCCCTTGGAAACGATTGGCTGACGCAACGGTGGCTGGAGTAGCCCGCGGCAAACAGCGGGATCTTCTCCGGCACCTTTGGCAGTGTCACATGGATCGAGGAACCGGGAAATGAAACTCCGACTATTCAACCAGGATTTCCGATTTGGCTCCTCTGACGGCACGAGTCTACACCCTCACCCGGCGAAGCGCAACCATTTCTCCACCCGAAAGAGGCGGCGGCTGAGGCGGGACCGATCGAGCCCCCTTCTTGCCCCTCATGGGGGCTGATCCGCCGCTGCGAAGTCAATTTCGCAGACACCCCTCCGAGCTTCCGTCCTCAGTACACAGATTTCGCATTCGCCAAGTGCGGTGCTAACCACCCGGCACAGGCAGCGCCCAGATCCTCCGCAGCATGTCGCCAAACAGCCGCCGGTTCAGATGTCCCTCGGCCAAGAGCAACCAGTAGTACCGCGCGTGCTTGACCAATCTGCCGCCCGTCTTCATCAACCGCTGCTGCAAGCTCGTCAGTGACCACGTCTTGATCCTGTGCGGCAACCCGAGTCGCCGCCACAGGTTGCCCAGGTTGTAGGCCGGCACGCTTAACTGCAAGCGCACCTCGTTCGCCCGGAAGCGATGGCACGACAGCCGCGTCCAGTGCGTCGCTTGCTTACCTTCTTTGATCCACTGCTCCGCCGTGCCGCGCTTGTTGTAGAAACGCACCACCGACCGGCTTGGCAAGCTCATGTTCGTCACGATAAAACCGACGCGCGCGAATAGCTCGCCCTGGTGGTGCTCGACCTTGGCGACAACTCGTCTCGGCCCCTTCCAGCTCTCCGCCTGATAGCGAAAGCTCTTGTAGCGCACTAGCGGCTTGCGGCCGGGCCTCCCCGGCGGACGAAACAGGATGTCTTCGATCTCCAGCTCCAGGTTCTTATTGGCCGGAATGCGGATCGCGTAGTCCGCGCCGCGCTCCTCCAGCGCCTCGTAGATCTCCGGCTTGGCAAAGGCGGCATCGCCCCGGAAGGCGACCTGCTTGCCCGCAGCCTGTTGGCGCTCGATCTCCGGCAACAATAGCTCATCCCAGTCCTCGGCGCTGTGCACGTTGCCGGGACGCAGCTTGGCAGCGAGGCAATCACCATGACCGTTGAACAAAAGCAACGGGTGGTAGCAGACCGACTCGAAGTGTCCGTTGTAGGCACTGCCTTCCTGTTGGCCATGGACCGGACTCTCGGTGGAGTCCATGTCCAGAACGACCCGCTCGGAGTCGTCGAACGCCTCCGCTTGCCCGACCAGCTCTCGGTTCAGCGCCATCAGCCCCAGCAGGTTCTCTTCGCTCGCCAGCATCTCCGTCTCGAAGCCATGCAGCGTCGAGGTCAAGGCCGCTCGGCGATCCCAGTTCCTCTGCGAGCCGATCAAGCGAAACGTCGGGTCAGCCGACACTCGGACGGCGTCGTTGACGTCCTCGTAGCCTGCCAAGCGGCTGTAGATCGACTGGCGCAGCAGATCGGCCAGCGGGAACTTCTTGTTCAAGCCTTGTCGCGAGTCGCTGAGATACTCATCGATCAGCTTCCCGAGACCGAGCCGCTCGTCCAGTTCGCGAACCAAAATCAGGCCACCGTCGGAAGTGACATGCGATCCCTGGAAATCGACTTTCAACAAGCCGTTGAAACTTAGCTGGAATGGCTTGGTTTGTTTTTCACCCATTGGGTGTTGGCCTCCATGGCGTCCTCATCGGGCTCTAGCCCCTATGAATAAAGACGCTCAAGGCCGCTGGAAGGTCGGGATGTCAAACATCAAATTGAAAATGCGGGTATAGACCACCCCCATCCCGCCTTCCCCGAGCTTCTCGATGATCTTGTAATGGCTGATGGTTTGGCCGATCATGCCGGTCCAATTCTACCTTGTTACGGATTACTGTTGATAACAATCGTTCCGTCCAACAATCAAATATTTTCAGGCCGGGACGTTGCGTCGGCTCGGTTTCCGGGTCCGTTGGGGGCCGTGGGTACGCTCAGGCGCTGGATTGCTCATGCGATCCCGATATATCAACATCTAACGGCGGACGAGCCCTATGTGGTTCGTTTCGGGGACTTAGTCCTGCTCGCGGTCGCGGAACTCTGTGAAGAATCAAGGTCAGGTAAGCGGCCCGAAGTGTAGGGCGCTCGGGGGGAGGGGACGGACGAGGATCGGGTAGAGGGGGACCCGGAACATGCGGAGGTGGTGCCGGCTTAGGCCCCTGCAAATCAACGTAAATGAACGAGGCTGTCGATGCATCCACCTGAGCTGAGGGACACGGAATCCATGACTTACGAATAGTGTACGGGCCTGCGTGGGCCCTACGTCCTTTTTCTTTTCCGACGGTCCCGTATCAGCTTCTAAAGCTAGGGATCTGCGATCCACACTGCCGCGCGTGCACTACCTGCCCGTACACATCAGCGGGTACGGACGGCCCCTTGCGGGTGCAATGCTGACGGTAAGCCTTCTCAAGCTCTCCGGCGATCTCATCAGGCGTCATGCGCTCGATGTGCCGACGCTCCAGCGCGTAGACAAGCGCGCCGTCTTTGAACAGGGCGACGGACGGCGACGATGGCGCAACCTCCGGCATGCGCGCGCGCGCGCGTTGGGTTGCCTCCATATCCACCCCCGCAAAAACCGTGGTCAAGTGATCCGGGATGACAGCGGCCTGCAGCGCCTGGGTGACCCCGGGTCGGGCGCCTCCGGCCGCACAGCCGCAGATGGAGTTTACGACAATAAGCGTGGTTCCAGGCTTGCCAAGAGCCTCATCAACATCGGCAGCGGCCTTGAGCGGTGTGACGCCACATTGCGCCAGCTCCTCCCACATCGGCCGCACTGCTTCCGGGTCATACAAAGGCTGCATACGAAACTCCCTCCATTTTGGTTTCTGCACTCTTTCAGGCGCTCAGGCTAAAACAGCGTCGAACCCGCCGCCATCACAAGAACCTATTATTGAGTCTCGCAAAATAGAGTGACATCTTTTGGTGTTGCCGTACGTATTCTTATGTATGGGAACACCGAAAGGAAAGCGCCGCGATTTCGAAGCATTGGAGAAACGCCGTTTCGAAGCGATGCGTTTGCTCGATGAAGGACTCAATCAGTCCGAAACCGCCAGGCGTCTGACAGTCGCCCGCCAAACCGTCAGTGAGTGGCGACGACAGTACCTGGCGCAAGGCGAGGCCGGGCTGCGCAAGGCCGGCCGCGCCGGCCGCAAGCCGCTATTAGACGCCACGCAGCTCGAACGCCTGGAGATCCTGCTGCTCGAAGGCCCCGAGGCGCACGGCTTCCCGACGCCGTTGTGGAGCTGTCCGCGGGTGGCTCGTCTGATCCGAGACGAGTTCGGCGTGCGCTATCACGAGGGCCATGTCTGGAAGATCCTGCGGGCGCTCGGCTGGAGCCCGCAACGCCCGGTCGGCAAAGCCCGCGAGCGCAACGAAGAGGCCATCCGCGACTGGAAGTGCAAGAGGTGGCCGGCCATTAAAAAAAAGCCCGCAAACAAGACCGCACGATCGTCTTCATCGACGAAAGCGGATGGAGTCAGAAGCCGCATCGTTGCCGCACCTGGGCGCCGCGCGGCGAGACGCCGCTGCTGGAGTTCAACTTCAATTGGCAGAAGCTTTCGGTGTCGGCCGGGTTGACGTTGCGCAACTTTTACTTTCGGCTCTATCCCGGCGCGATTGGCGAGTTGGAGGTCATCGACTTTCTGAAGGCCTTGGTTCGCCACATGGACGGCCCGTTGATGATCGTCTGGGACCGCTTGCCGGCGCATCGCAGTCGGATGGTGCGAGAGTTCATTGAACTCTCGCAAGGCCATATCGTGACGGAGTATTTGCCGGCGTATGCGCCGGAGCTGAATCCGGTGGAATACATCTGGGCGTACTGGAAACAGCACGAGTTGCCGAACGTCTGTCCGAAGGACTACTGGGAACTCGACGAACGTGCCCGCAAAACGCTGCGGCGCATGCGCCGCAAACCGCGCTTGATTACCGCTTTCTGGAAACAGTCTTCTCTTTGTCTCGATTGACAGGATATTATGCGAGACTCAATAAGTATGACCCTTCGTTCGGTCACCGTTCGGTCACCGTTAAGTCCAGAACATCCACTCGTACCGGGTGGGGGTCCGGAAGATCTCCTTTAGCTCCTTACGGGCTTGCGCACTCAAGCCCTTTGTTTCCGTATTAATCATCTCAAGTGCCCGAACTCGTCGCTGGAGTATTGATCGATCCACCTCTGATGATCCCGCTGCGTTGAGCCGGTGCTCCTCAGGTCTTTGTGGACTTGCCCTATGACCCGTCGAGGCCGTCCCAGACTGCCCTTCATCTCTCCGCCGGTTAGCTCACACTTGTGGGGGAACTTCAGGCTGCAGTCGCTGAGCGGTTTACGCAGCTCAGGGTCCATCAGCTCATGGATGTCAAGCCGCATGGCCTCCCTTGAGTAGGCCGCCAGGTCGAGGATTCCTGTGTCCATCCGGATCGCGTCCTCGGGGCATACCTCGACACAGTACCCGCAATAGACGCGCCGCGGGTCCACAACTCGGCGGCGTATCCCAGTTCCTTGGGTTTGCAACAGGCCAAATGCACCACCCAGGCCTTGGCCTCCTCGGAGATGCGGGGCTCGTAGGGACGATGATAGGCATCCTTGAGCGCTGCTTGCACTCCGATGGCGAGGGCTCGCTCGATCCATTTGGCAACGCTCTTGCGGGTCATCTTCACGGCCCGCATAATCTCGGCGATTGTCTCGCCGCCATGATAGCGCCACAGAATCTCGGCGCGCCGCACCTCCCGAGCCGGAGCCTTGCGGGAACGCCGCAGCCGTTTCAGATGTTGCACCTCTTCGGTCGTGAGCAGCAGTGGGGACGCTTCGATTTTCCTGCCATGCGACCAGTCTAGCAGGAAACATTGCCTATGGTTATGTTTTAATGAAACGTGATGCTAGTGTTCCAATCTCCGGTCAAGGGCTTGCCGATGCGGGACAACAATATCCTGACCCGGCACATCAAGCCCGCCAGCAGGAAGTTGGGCATCGGTTGGGTAAACTGGCAAGTGTTGCGTCGCTCCTATGCGACCTGGCTGAAGCTGTCTGGGGCGGACGTTAAGGACGCCCAGGCGCTCATGAGGCACTCGCGGGCGAGCACAACGCTGGACATCTATCAGCAGTTCGTGCCTGCGTCGCAACGAAGAGCAGTAGAGAATTTGGGTCGGCTAACGGAGCCGGCGACGGTAAACTGAGGTTTGTTCCATTATTGTTCCAATAATAGGGCGGAAATGCTGGCATTGAGGGTAGCTAAGGCTAGGGAAATCAAGGAGTTGCGAATGGGCGAGTCCGGCCCTGAAAAGGCCGGCGTCGGCGGTTCAATTCCGTCCCTGGCCACCACCCCGGTTCGCTTTTCTGTTTCCTCGCGGATCGGTTTCCATCAACGCCCGGAGCATGGCGTTCATGCGGGTCTGGTAGCCCTTGCCCTTCGATTTAAGCCAGTCGAGCACGTCTTCGTCCAAGCGGATATAGACGCCTTTTTTCGGTCGGGGCATCAGAAGGAGCAAGAAACGGTTGATTAGCAGCCGACAAACCAAGAAAGCCGACCAGCCCGGAGACGCTAAAGACGCCGGCGTCGCTAAGAAATCATGGTTGTTCAGACCGGTTTAAAGCCCGAACTCCCCATAGATCTCAATCGGCTGTTGGAGCGAGTTGTGAAGCCGACCGCCGTGAGGCTGGGGTTGCGCAGATTCTCATGGCACGATTTTCGTCACGCATACACAACCTGGGGACGGAAAGCCGGTGTTGAGGCTGAAGTGATGTGGGATCAGGTTGGTCACACATCTGTGTTGATGCCCCAAGACGTTTACAGTCACTTGGATGATGATCAAGGCGAGGCGGCGGAGCGGATTGGCGACTACGTTTGGCCGGAATCGGTCTGTGAAGCCGCTTAATGGAACCCTTGGAAGGACTTAAAAAATGCCAAGTCATTGAAAACAATGGTGGACCTGGAGGGAGTCGAACCCTCGACCTCTTCCATGCCATGGAAGCGCGCTCCCAACTGCGCCACAGGCCCCCTCGAAGCGTAACTTTTTCAGAATAGCATGGGTGTGCGTTGGTAGCCCGAACATCTCGCCAACGGCCCGCCAGGTCTCTCGGAGACGCTCCCGGGGCGCGGCCACGCGCGGCCACGCGCGGCCAAGACGCGGCCCCGCGCCGGTCAATTCGTGCCTCACGTCATGGCCCCCTGATCGATCGCCAAACGCAGAAGAGCCGACCCTTTCGGGCCGGCTCTCTGGTTAAAGGATTGAACCTGTCAGGCGGGCGACTCGAAAGCCCCCCACCCAAAAAACATCGTTAGAACGAATACCGGAACATCAACTGCACGCGGCGCGGAGGCGCCACGCGGTTGAGCAAACCAAGGCCGCTGGAGCGAGCATTGGTGTTGACGCCGGTGAAATTCACCGTGTCGAACATATTGTAGAAGTCGATCCGGAACTGCAAACGGTGCCGCTCCTTCATGAAGATGTTCTTCTGCAAGACGAAATCCAGGTTCCCGAATCCGGGCCCGTAGAGAGCACGGCGAGACAAGGTCCCCGGCCGCAGATTGACGCCGAACTCGTCCGTGGGCGGCAAAGCAAAGGCGGTTGGATCCAGATACTGCAACTGGCTCGTTCCCCAGTTGCCATTGATCGCCGCCGCGTGGTTCACCAGAATGTCCGGCCGCGCACCGGGGTTGGCGGTCGTGCTGCTGCTGACCGGCAGAGTGAATCCCGAGCGAAACTCCAGAATACCGCCGACCGTCCAGCCACTCACAATGTGCTTGGCCGCGCCTTCGATATTCTTGCCGGGAAGTTCCCAGAAGAAATCGCCGGTGAAGCGATGCCGCAGGTGATAGGACGTCGGTCCGCGGTTGGCGTCCATGTTGAAGAGATCTTGCGGGTTTTCGCTGCGGCCGCAGCAGGTCATGTCGCCGCGGAAGTGCGCCCAGTTCCACGCATAGGTGTAGTTCAAGTTGTACTGGAAGCTGTCGGCGAAGCGGCGCTTCAACGACGCCTGCAGGCTATGGTATCCCGTCGAATCCGCATTCATGTAGTGGCGGAAGTTCTGCGAGAAGTTCGCCAACCCGAGCGTCTCGCTCAGCTTGAGCCCCCCGCTGTTGACGATGATCCGGTTATAGTCGGGACTGTAGATCGTGCGAACGCCGTGGTTGCCGACATAGCCGATTTCAACTACGGTCGCATTGTTGATCTCCCGCTGAATGCCGAACGTATACTGCAGGCTGTAGGGCGGCTTCCGGTGCGGATCCACCGAGCTGCCCGAAATGGAGTCTTGCGATTGCGCGGCGGTCAGAGCCGTCTCGTTGGTGTCGCCGTACTGCAAGCCGAGGCTGAGAACTTGCAGCTCGCCGGCCGACAGCTCCACCGGGGCATCAGGACCGTTGGAGAGGATCTCGATCGCACCGGAGAACATGTTGTTCGGCATGAAGAAGATGCCCGCGCCGCCGCGCAGAACCGTCTTGCCCGAATCGTCCAGCGTATAGGCGAAGCTGGCACGCGGCGAAAACATCTTGTTGTAGACGTCCCAGGCACTGTCAGCGGGCCGGTACAGAGCGGACTGATTGGCGAGCGAAGCGCCCGGCTGGCCGAAGGGGCCATCACGATTGAAGACATTGTCGCTGATCCCGTCGACCTGGTCCGACCGCACCACCGAGGCGTAGTCCCAGCGCATGCCGAGATTCAACATGAACCGCGGAGTAATGCGGATGTCGTCCTGGAAGAAGCCTCCAAAGAACGATCGTTTCCAGAGGAACTTCTCCAGCGAAAAGATGAAACGGGCGGAGGTGATGTTGGCGGCCAGTAGGTCCGCTTGCGTTTCATAGGTGTAAACCGGAACTTCCTCGTTGATGCGCGTGCCACTCATGTAGCGATACATGAAGCCGAACTTCATCGAGTGCTTACCCGAAGTTTTGGCGAAGTTCTGGGTCAACGTCGAAGTGTGGCCGTCCTTGGCGAAGACTTCCGCGCCGGGCTCGGAGGGGTTTCCGAAACCGCGGATGAACGGAACTTTGTTTGCCGCGTAGGCCACGTCGAGACGGTTGATGGCGTTGACGTTGGTGCCCCAGCGCGTCTCGGAGGTCATGGTCGGGCTGATGATCTTCGTCCAGGTGAACGAGCCGTTCTGGTTGATGCCGTCCCACTGGCGTCCGTTGCCGAGAATCGTGCGAGGAATCCTTCGCAAGGGCGTTCCACCGACGTAACGGAAGGTCAGGAAGTCGCTGTTGGAGGCATTCCAGTCAATCTTGCCGACGAAGTGATTGTCGTGGCGCGACTCATCACCCTGGCCGCCGAAGAAAGTGGTTGACTCCAGGCACGGTCGGCCGCCCGCGATATCGAGAAAATCTTGCCCCCCGCAGATGCTCTCGAAGCGGGGATCGTTTTCAGCGATAGGCGGCCCATCGGATTCGGTCGGCAACGGCCACAGATCCATATACGCCTGTGAACCCGGGATCGAGTCGAGAATGCGTTGCCGCATCCCACTCGACCACGTTTGACCCGGGACCGGGGTCTTCCCGCCGAAGCGGTAGCCTTCGTAAACGGCGAAGAAGAACAGCTCGTCTTGCTTGATCGGGCCGCCGATCGAGCCGCCGAACTGGTGATAAACCAGCGGCGCCTTTGACCCGACTAAGAAGTTGTTGGCATGCAAGCCGCCGGACTGATACATCTCGAAAATGCTGCCGTGCAACTGGTTCGACCCGCTTTTCGAGATCAGGTTGACATTACCGGCGATGGTATGGCCGATTTCCGCGGAGAAGATGTTCTTCGAGGTTTCCACCTCTTGCACCGCTTCCACGCTGATGCCCTTGATGAAGTTGAAGTTCTGGTAGAGCGAAAGCCCCGCGAACTCGGCGTCCGGGACCGCGTCCACCGCGTCCACCGTCATGGTGAAGCCGCGGGGGGCGAGACCGTTAATCGACAGAGTCCAACCGCCGTCGGTCAGCGATGCTCCCGTACCGAGCGTCAAGATACCGGTGATGTCACGGTTGATCATCGGCAACTCGTTGACCTGGTTGGTGTTCAACGCAATGTCCTGCTCGGCGTTGACCGTGTTCATCAACGGAGCTTCGGACGTAATGGTGACCGTCTCGGTGGTAACGCCGATTTCGAGGTTGAAGTCGGTGCTGTGCCGCTGCCCCGAAGCCAGAGTCAGGTCGGTTTCTTGATAGGTCTTGAAACCTTCCGCCGAGATGGTGATGGTGTAAGTACCGGCGGCCAAATACGTTATGGTGAAATCACCGTTGCCGCTCGACACCGTATTGAATTCGGCGCCGGTAGCTTGGTTCGATGCCGCGACGTCCACGCCGGGCACGACCGCACCGGTCGGGTCTAGGACGCGTCCATAAACCGTCGCGGTGGTAACCTGTGCTTCGAGGCCCGCGGTCATTAACAATGCCGCAGCGACCAGGCAAAGCACGCTACGATAGCTTTGTGTCATATGTTTTCCTCCCCCAAAAACTGAGCGACCGAGCGAATCGGCCATTTCATTCCGGGACCAACCTCGTAACCAGGCTACCCCCCCGGTCAATGGATGTCAAGGGCCGCGAAGGGCGTGTGGGTGGGTAGACGAACAAACGTCGAAGCCGGAATTAGCTTGAGCTGCAACCTTTTGGGGAGCCTCTGCGTATTTTGCGGCCATCGGGCGGGACACTCAACGTTGTTGTGCCGTTTAGCTTAGCGCCAGCAACCTGAGAGATGGTCTACTGACTCACGAACGAGCCCGCGCTGTCCGCCCGGGCTCGGGCAGGGCGATATGACCTCTTCCTCAGCTTTTCGCGATGCGGTAGAGACCCTTGCCGGCTCGGATCAGAAGACTGTCGCCGACAATGGCGGGCGTGGCCATGCACTGCTCGCCCAGGCTGTTCTTGCCGAGCAGCTTGTACTCGGGTCCGGCTTGGATCACGTAGGTGTCGCCCGCCTCGCCGAGGCAGAAGATCTTTCCGTTATAAGCCCAGGGACTGGCAGTAAAAGCTCCGGCACCGATCTCGATGCGCTGCTTGCCGTAGATCTCTTCGCCGGTCTTGGCGTGGTGACAGGTGAAGAACCCGCGGTCGAGCAGCGTGTAGTAATAGTCGCCGTAGACAATCGGCGAAGGGTTGTAGGGTCCTGCTTGCGGCCACGACCAGGCGATCGACTCGTTGCTCTTCTCGCCCTCTTTCAAGCTGATATCGCCTGATGCTCCAGGGCGAACGGCGAACACGGGCCGGGTTTCATCGCCGACATACCCGGAGGTGATATAGAGCAGCCCGTGCTCGGAAAACGGCGTCGGGATGGTGATCGACGACATGGGGCCCAGCTCCCACAGCAAATGGCCGTCGAGGTCGTAAGAGCGGACTTTGTGCGTACCGCAGGTGATGATCTCGGTCCGCTTTTCGTTTTTCCATAGATAGGGCGTCGCCCAGTTGCTCTTCTCGTCGCGCTTGACGCGCCAGATCTGTTTGCCGTTGGTCTTGTCGAATGCGGCTAGAAAAGCCTCGTCGTCATTGTCGTTGACGACGTAGAGGCGGCCTTCATGGACAATGGGCGAAGCGGCCGTGCCCCAGGCGTGGCGTGTCTTGTAGGCGGGCCAGTTCTTCTTCCAAACGAGCTTGCCGTCGAAGTCCAGGCAGTAGGTGCCTAGGTCGCCTACGTGAAAATAGATCCGTTCGCCGTCGGTGGCCGGAGTTTCCGACGCATAGCTGTTCTTGATGTGACGGCCGACTTCGGGGACGCCGCGATAGAGTTCTTTCTCCCAGACGATCTTGCCGCTGTTGAAGTCAACGGCGAAGGCTTTCCAAACGTGTTCGTGCTCGGGAGGCTTGGGTCGGTTGCCGCCGAAATAGAGGCCCTGCTTGGCCGCCTCGACCGGTCCGCTGCTGATCGCGCTCAGCAGAAAAACCTTGTCGCCCCAGGCCACCGGACAGGCCCAGCCGCGCCCGGGAATGTCGGTCTTCCAACGGACGTTCTCCGTCGTGCTCCAGGAATCAGGCAGGCGCGGGTTGTCGGCCACAACGCCCCGCGAGCCTTGGCCGCGAAATTGAGGCCAACGGTCAACGGCGAAGGCTTGTCCGGCGCCGGCGGCGACGGAGGAAAGCAAGAGTTCTCGACGGGTGATCACGGTGGGCGTCTCCTGGGGACAATTGTAGCGAATCCGTGTCGCCGAATCATGTGCCCGCCGGGGTAGGTGTGGCCGAATTATCTGCCCCCGACGTGGATGGCCCCGACGGCACATGCTTCGGTGACACGAGGCCTTCCGCGCCGCGGGGCCCGCCTGCGGTAAGCTATCCCTTTCGTCTCTTGACAACCTTTACGGAGGCAGCTTCATGAGCGACCTGGTTGGCTTTTCGCGCGACGGATCGATCGGCGTGATCACGATTCAAAATCCCCCGGTGAACGCCCTGAGCCCGGGGGTTCCCGAGGGCATCACGGCCGCGATTCGAGACCATCAGGACGACGAGGGAATCGACGCCTTTGTGCTGATCGGCAGCGGGCGGACGTTCATCGCCGGGGCCGACATTCGCGAGTTCGGCAAGGTCACTTCAGGCGAAAAGAGCCGGGGTAGGGGGCTCCATCCGGTGCTCGATGTTCTCGAAAGTTCCGCAAAACCGGTGGTCGCCGCGCTTCACGGCACCGCGCTCGGCGGCGGGCTCGAAGTCGCGCAGGCCTGCCACTATCGCGTGGCCATCGAGTCGGGCAAGGTAGGACAACCGGAAGTCAAGCTCGGCATCATCCCCGGAGCCGCGGGCACGCAACGGCTGCCGCGTCTCGCGGGTGTCAAGAAAGCCGCCGAGATGTGCGCTTTCGGCGACCCCATCACCGCTCGCGACGCACTCAAGCACGGCATTGTGGACCGCATCGTTGCTGGCGAAACGCAAGAAGAGTTGCTCTCAGGCGCCGTCGCCTTTGCCCGCGAGGTTGCGGAGCGAGGCGGGCCGCACCCGAAGGCGAGCGAGAAAACCGACAAGCTCGGCGACGAGGCAACGAACGCGCCGATCTTCGCCGCCTTGCGCGAGCAGATTCGCAAGAAACGCCGCAGCTACATGGCGCCGCTCAAGAACGTCGATGCGGTCGAAGCAGCCACAAAGCTACCTTTTGACGAAGGCTTAAAACGCGAAGCCGAAATCTTCAAGGAATGCCTGTTTTCCGATCAGTCCAAGGCGTTGATTCACTCTTTCTTCGGCGAACGCGAGGTTCGCAAGATTCCGGATGTCCCCAAGGATACGCCCACTATCGATGTTCAAAAGGCCGCCGTTATCGGCGCCGGGACGATGGGCGGCGGCATTACCATGACCTACGTCAATGCCGGCATCCCCGTCCGTCTGCGCGAGACGAGTCAAGAAGCGCTCGACCGCGGCATGGCGACGATTCGCAAGAACTACCAGCGCTCGGTCGAGCGCGGCCGCTTCACGCAAGAGTTCGTGGATCAACGCCTGGCGATGATCACGCCGCGGCTCGACTATGCGGGCTTCGAGGAAGCCGACATTGTCGTCGAAGCCGTGTTTGAAGGCATGGCTTTAAAAAAAGAGGTCTTCGGTGAAATCGACAAAGTCGCCAAGCCCGGCGCGATTTTGGCCTCGAACACTTCGACCTTGAACATTGACGAGATCGCCTCGGCCACGTCGCGGCCCGAGAGCGTGATCGGGAATCACTTTTTCAGCCCCGCCAATGTGATGCGGCTGCTCGAGATCGTGCGCGGCGAAAAAACGAGCAAGGAAGTGATCGCCTCGTGTATGGCGTTGGCGCGGCGGCTGCGCAAGGTCGGCGTGCTGGTGGGCAATTGCTTTGGGTTTGTCGGTAACCGCATGTTCCACAGCTATACAAGGGAAGCCCAGTTCCTGGTGGAAGAGGGCGCTCCGGTGTCGCTGGTCGACAAGACGCTTTACGATTTCGGTTGGGCGATGGGGCCGTTGGCGGTGGGCGACCTCGCCGGGCTCGACGTCGGCTACCGCATTCGCAATGAATTGCCGCCCGACTACTTGCCGCCGGGGGCGCGGCGGGCGCATCTCTCGGACCGGCTTTGCGAATTGGGCCGCTACGGACAGAAAACCGGAGCCGGGTATTACAAGTACGGCGAAAACCGCGAGCGCCTCGAAGATCCCGAGGTCGCCAAGCTCGTTGCCGAAGTGGCCGCCGAACACGGCATCGAACAGCGCGAGATTAGCGAACAAGAAATCATCGACCGGACGCTCTTCGCCCTCGCCAACACCGGCGCCCAGATCCTCGACGAAGGCATGGCCCTGCGCCCGGTCGATATCGACGTCATCTATCAAAACGGTTACGGCTTCCCGCCCTACCGGGGCGGCCCGATGTGGTTCGCCGACAACGTAGGCCTCGACAAGGTCTACGCGCGGGTGCGGGAATTCGAAAAACGCGACCCGATTTGGTGGAAACCCTCGCCGCTGTTGGTCAAGTTGGCGAGCGAAGGCAAGACCTTCGCCCAGTGGAGCAAGGAACGTGGGTAGTACTCCTGGCGCAGTTGTGCGCCACGAAAATTGCTGCTCCGAAAATGGCACATCGCGCGTATCGTGCAGTACACGAAGGTCGAAAACTCGCGCATTGCCTTGAGCCGCGAAGCGGCGGCAGGAAGATAGCCCAGGGTGGAGTGAAACGGAACCCTGGGTAGACACCCCACCGGGGACAAGCCCTGAAAGGGCGGCAGGAGCAAGTGTGCGCCAATCCACTGATTTAGAGAAACCCACTGCACCCTTCCTTCTTTTTCTATCGGAATGCTGTTCTTGACCGTCCATGAGTGCTTACCGGCCTGAAAATCCTCTCATCGTTCAGGGCGACCACACGATCCTCGTCGAAGTCGACAGCCCGCGCTACGCCGAAGCCCGTGATGAGTTGGTTCGCTTCGCCGAGTTGGTCAAGGCGCCCGAACATATTCACACTTATCGAGTCTCACCGCTGTCGGTGTGGAACGCCCGCGCATCGGGCGTGGACCCCTCCTCGATTGTCGAGGCGCTCCGCGAGTTCGCGAAGTACGAAGTCCCCAGAAACGTCGAAGTCGAAATCCGTGACTGGGCGTCGCGTTACGGCAGGCTGCGGCTGACGCGCGACGGCGATCAACTCGTCCTGACCGCGGATCACGAGGCCTTGGCCGAACAGGTCTCTCGCCACAAGAACGTCCGCCCCTTGCTGGGGGACCGAATAGCGAAAGAAGCGTTCCGCGTACGCCCGGCGTTCCGGGGCGAGATCAAGCAAGCGCTCGTTAAAGTCGGCTTCCCGGCCGAGGACTTGGCGGGCTATGTCGAAGGCGAGGCGCTGGCGGTCGAGCTGCGGTCCGAGCTTGCTTCGGGAGGTTCATTCGGCCTGCGTCCCTACCAGGAAGAGGCCGTTGATGCCTTTCATGCCGCCGGCAGCGAGCGCGGCGGTTCGGGCGTCATTACGCTGCCCTGCGGCGCGGGCAAGACGATCGTTGCAATGGCCTGCATGGCGCGGTTGCAGACCTCGACTTTGGTGTTGACGACGAGCGTTACCGCGAGTCGCCAATGGATCCGCGAGTTGCTCGATAAGACGACGCTGACCGAGGACCAGATCGGCGAGTACAGCGGTTGGACGAAGCAGATTCGTCCCGTTACGTTCGCGACCTATCAGATCATGACCTGGCGTAAGAAGAAAGACGCCCCGTTCGAACATATGGAATTGTTCGATCAACGCAACTGGGGACTGATCGTTTATGACGAAGTTCACCTGTTGCCCGCGCCGATCTTTCGCGCCACCGCCGGGCTGCAGGCGCGGCGTCGTTTGGGGTTGACGGCGACGCTGGTGCGGGAAGACCGGCGCGAAGACGACGTTTTCGCCTTGATCGGCCCCAAGAAAGCGGACGTTCCGTGGAAGGTTTTGGAAGGCCAGGGCTGGATCGCGACGGCCCATTGCGTCGAGGTGCGGCTGCCCCTCGACAGCGAACGGCGCATGCGTTACGCCGTCGCCGAACGCCGCGATCAATTTCGCATCGCCGCCGAGAACGAAAGCAAGGTCGAGATTGTCCGCGCCCTGCTCGAACGTCACCGCAACGACTTGGTGCTGATCATCGGCATGTACCTCGATCAGCTCAAGAAACTCGCCGAGCCTCTCGGCATCCCCGTGTTGACTGGCGCCACGAAGCAAGCCGAGCGCGACGAGGCCTACGAAAAGTTTCGTCAGGGGAAGCTGCGCGTGCTGGCGGTTTCGAAAATCGCCAACTTCGCCGTCGATCTGCCGGACGCCTCGGTGGCGATCCAAATCTCGGGAACGTTCGGTTCACGACAGGAAGAGGCGCAGCGGCTCGGCCGCATCTTGAGGCCGAAGGCGGGCGCGAATCAGGCGCACTTCTATTCCCTAGTCACGCGCGACACCGTGGAGCAGGAATTCGCGCTCAAGCGGCAACTGTTTCTGTGCGAGCAGGGCTACGGCTATTCGATCGTCGACGCCGAGGAGTTTGACGGCCGGGAACTCGCGTCATGAAGGTGCTCGAGATCCGCTGGGTCGCCTTCATGCACGACGTGCAGGGTTGGATGGATATTCCCGAGCCGGCGCGGGAAATCCTGTCTCGGCCGCAGGATCCCGACCGCATTCAGGTGCAGTATGAACTCGATAAATACCACGACATTCTGATCGAGCAGCAATTCTTGCGTCGCCTCGCGAGCGGTCGTATCACACTCAACAGAGAGTGCAAATCTTTTCTGAAGATCATCCGCGCGCTTAAGACGAATACCGCCCTCGAAAAGCCCTCGGCCGAAGTCTTCATCAGCTACCTGTCGAACTATCTGACGCACCCGGAAAAGAACGCATTGTGGGGTCGGCCCGGCCATTGGCAAAACGACAACCACCTTTTCCAGGACATTGCAGGGTTGCAGTGGCTGAACGATTTTTTGGCCGCCGACGGACGCGAGTGGGAAGAACGTTATCACCGCAGTTTCGTGCCCTCCTATTTCGAGACCGCCGAAACTCTTGCCATGGCCCAACGCCTGGTGAACGACTGCATGGAGCGCAAGGAGCCGATCGCGCTTCGCGAACTCCCCGGTCTCTATGGTGGTCTCGATGCCGACCTGGTCGATCTGGCTCTGAGCGGATGCATCCGCTATCTGTTGCTTTATCCTTGGCTGCGTTCCACCGACGACGAACCCGTCTTCGGCATTTGGCCCGGCATCGTCACCCGTTTGAATAGGAAACCGCCCGAACCGCCGCGCGCCGTCGAGCCGGACGACGTCTTCCACGCGCCGCTGCTGAGCGTGGACATGACGACTCTGCTGGTGGCCGCCGCCGCCGAACCCCTTCGTCTGCGAGTCAGTGACTCGTACCTGTTCGCGAAAACACACAAGAGCCTGCAAGAAAGTCTGCTTCGGCTGCCCGACTGGCTCCCGACCGATCTGGATGTCAACGCGAGTATGCGGATACAGGGAGCCTTCGACTCCGTGCGGTCGTTTGGTTTTATCCGTGATACGGAAGAAGCCGGCAGTAGACTCTGCGCGGAGATTAGCGAACAAGGCCGCGAGTGGTTGGCGCTTTCGGCGAAAGAACGCGTGCGGCAAGTTCTTGACAAGGTCAAGACGGCCACCGCAAGTCGGTCCGGCGGAAAGCGCCACGCCGAGGAAGCGGTGAGCTGGATGCCGGCCCACATTCAGTTTTACGGCAAGGGAAATCCCGCCGACGCCGTACGCAAGGCACTCCGCCGGCACCTCTCAGCCATTCCGACGGAGGCTTACTGGAAGTGGTCGGACTTTCGTCGCTACTACGCGGTGAACAACGAGATCGCGGAGCGGGCACGCAAGGGAGCCCGGCTGGAAGGCTATCTGGGCGGCCGCTATTTTTACCGCCTCACGCCCGCTGACATCGAGGAAGTATGGCCGCCGGTTCTCGACCGCATCTTGCTGTTCGATCTTTTCCCGCTGGGCGCGGTCAATGTCGGACACGTGGGCGGCGAATTGTGCGTGAGCCTCACGGAAATGGGTCAGTACTTATTCGGATTGGCCGACGACTTCGAGTTCGAGGAAGCGTCGGGCGGCGGGGTACTCGTACAACCGAATTTCGAAGTGGCCTTCCTGGCCCCGAATCCGGCCGCCGAAGCCGAGATCGGGCGTTTCGCCGAACGCAAGGGACACAACGTCGGCATCCTTTTTGTCATCACCAGGGAATCGGTTATGCGCGCGGGAGCGAGCGGCTTGACGGCGGCTTCGGCGTTGGAGACATTGGAACGCTTCGCCACGAAAAAAATCCCTCCCAACGTACGGCGGGAAATCGAGGGTTGGTTCGGCTCTTGCCGGCGGATCAGGGTGCGGCCCGCCGTTCTGATTCACTGTCCCGACCCGGAAACCGCGACTCGCGTGCTGGCCGTCGCCCGAGACAAGGCCGAGCGACTCACCGATACGGTGGTTGAGCTAAGAGACCCCACCGGGAAAGCAGGGCTGCTGCGCAAACTGAGTGGTATGGGGATCTTCGTCTGACGGCCGGAAACACGCACGCACCGCCCGAGGCCGCTCCGCTCTCACGCGGCGCCGATCTCGACGGATATGAAACGCACCACAAACCTGCGCGACGACTTACCCGCCGTTTGTCGCTTGGGGTTGGCCACCCGGGGCAATACGCACTTGCGTTCCGAAGACGTCGAATATGCCGTCGAACGCGGGCTCAACTATCTCAACTGGTGCGGAAAACCCGACGGGCTTTCGCGCGCCGTCGCGGGGATGGGCGCCCGGCGCAAGGACGTGGTCGTCGCGGTGCAATTCAAGTCGCGAACCGCCGACAAGGCGAAGACCGAGTTCCAGTGGATCCTCGACCAGCTCCGCACGGATTACCTCGACGCCGCCACCTTCTACTATGTCGAGTCCGAAACCGAGTGGGCCGAGATTATCCCTCCAGGCGGCGCTTGGGGAGCCCTTGCCGATCTACAACGCCAAGGGACGCTCAAGATGATCGGCCTCACCAGCCACCAGCGCCAAGCGGCGGCGGCTTGGTCGACTATCCATTTACCACAATCGGCGCACGCCATGGCGCGAAACCGCGACGGACTGACGGCAGCCGAGCCCGGCGCCCCGCGGACCGCCCTTGACCTGTTAATGGTTCGCTACAACGCCGCCCATCGCGGCGCCGAGCAAGACGTCTTCCTCGTCGCCCGCAAGTCGGGTATCCCGGTCGTGACGTTCACCGGCCTGCGTTGGCGGGCCTTGCTCGAATCGACACGGGACGCTCCGCCCGGATTCCGTCCGCCCAGTGCCGCCGAATGCTACCGCTTCTGCCTGGCGAACCCCGATGTGTCGGTCGCCCTCGCCGCTCCCGGCAATCGCGCCGAGCTCGAGCACGCTCTGACCCTGCTCGACGATTGGACCCCACCTTGCAAGGTCGACATGGAAGCGCTGCGCCAACATGGCGACCGCGTCCGCGGCCGCGCCGGAACCTTCTGGTAAGGAATCACCGAGTCGCTGTAAAGCCGTCACGGATTGAAATAAACCCGCTCCATTTCCTTCCAGCCCTCCTGACCCGGCAACGGGATCTGCATCGGGTCGCACATCTCCAGCCATTCGATATTGCGGGGCTCACGCGCGAGCTGCGCCATGTCACGATCGTAGTTGTCGCCACTGTATTCGTAGTATCCAAACTCGTACCACTGCTCGCCGATCTGCTCCAAATAGATCGAGAAGTTCCGCATGTGATACTTGCTCAGCAAATCCCGAACGCCGGGATTTAGGTCGGCATGGAGGGCTTTATAGCGCTCGATCATGTCGGGCTGAATGCCGACCACCATACCCACTCGTTTTACTGGTTTTTCTTCGGGCGGCTGGGGCTCGGCCGGCGTCCCGCCCGAGCAACCAAGACCAAACAGCAGAAGCGTAATCACCGTAATTCTTTGCATCATGGGAATGTTTACCTTCCTTGCTTGAGGCTCGAAAGAATTTCCAAGGGCGGGCCGGCAGATACTTCCCGCCGCCTGTCGCAAAGCCCCACGCCCAAAACAAGATCACGAAGATGCCCGCCGACAACCAATAGATCGGCGGCCCCAACGGCGCCGCGCTGTTTTCCGGGCGGGCGTCCCGGTTGCCTTGCGAATCGGTTGATGGAGGCGAGGGCGAAGATGGTCGGAACGGGGGAGTCGTCTCGGTCGGGCATGGAAGGCGTCCGATCTCCCGACTTCGGAAAAAACTCAGTCGTCCCAAGCAGGATTGTACAAGCCGGCGCGCGGCGGCACAAGGGTCAGCGCCCGATGAACAAACGGTGGCGGCGGGCGACGACTAAGCGGTGTCCACGCCCGCCGCTTTTTCAAGGCCCCGCAGCTTCATCTCTTGTTCGCGAATAAGGAACTTCTGAACCTTCCCCGTCACCGTCATCGGGAATTCGTCGACAAAGCGCATGTATTCGGGGATCTTGAAATGGGCGATCTTGCCCTGGCAGTAATCGCGGATTTCCTCTTCATCGGCCTGCTCGCCCGTTTTCAGTTGAATCCAAGCCAATACGCTCTCCCCGAGCCGCTCGTCGGGCAAACCTACGACATAGACGTCGTTGATCTTCGGGTGGGTGTGAAGGAATTCCTCGATCTCGCGTGGATAGATGTTTTCGCCGCCGCGGATAATCATCTCTTTCGCGCGGCCGGTGATCCGGAAATTGCCGTCCTCGCGCAGGGTCGCCAGATCGCCGGTGTGCAGCCAACCGTCGAGATCGATCGCTCCGGCGGTGGCGTCGGGATCTTTGTCGTAGCCCTTCATCACCAGGTAGCCGCGCGTGCAAAGCTCGCCCTGCCGGCCGACCGGCAACGTCTCGCCGGTTTCGCTGTCGACAATCTTGACCTGCGTGTTGGGCATGGCCCTTCCGACGGTCGCCACGCGAACTTCCAGCGAATCCTCGATTGACGTTTGCGTGATCACCGGCGACGACTCCGTCTGCCCGTAGGCAATCGTCATTTCCGAACAATGCATTTCGTTCACGACGCGCTTCATCAACTCTATGGGGCAGGGAGCGCCCGCCATGATCCCCGTCCGTAGCGAACTCATGTCGTGGTTGGGAAACTCCGGGTGCGCCAGCTCGGCCACGAACATCGTCGGAACTCCGTAGATTGTCGTGCAGCGTTCTTCCTCAATCG
Source organism: Bryobacterales bacterium (assembly GCA_965238125.1). GTDB lineage: Bacteria > Acidobacteriota > Terriglobia > Bryobacterales > UBA6623 > UBA6623. Next base: position 5,440,927 of record OZ250179.1, read on the forward strand.
CCCGCAGCACTTCGCCCGGGTCGAACTGCGGGGAAGGCAGCACCACAGTCGCGCCGTATACGATCGATTGCAGCGACCCCATCACGCATCCGAAGCAGTGATACAACGGGACGGCGAGACACACGCGATCGTTCTCACTCCAGCGCAGGCCTGCACCCGTGAGATAGGCGTTATTGACCAGGTTCTTGTGGGAAAGCAGCACGCCTTTCGGCTTGCCCGTCGTGCCGGAGGTGTATTGGATATTGACGACCTCGCCGGGATCGTCACGGTAGGGATTAGGTTCCTCCCCGCCCGCGATCATCTCGGCCCACGACATCAACCCGTCGCCGGCGGGCGTTGGGTTGTCGACCCCCCGCGCAAAGACCACCGCATGGCGTAGGGCGCTTTCGCTCGCGGCTCGGGCCTCGGTCAGGATGTCGACGTAGTTGACGCGTGCGTCCTGTTCGTGAAAGAACAACGCCTTTATCCCGGAACGTTCGAGGATGTAGGCCAAATCGTGGGATCGGTAGGCCGGGTTAACGTTGACCAGCACCGCGCCGATTCGGGCCGCCGCGACTTGCAGGTAAATCCACTCGGCGCAGTTCGACGCCCAGACGCCGATCCGATCGCGCGGCCGCAGACCGAGACCCCACAGCCCGGCTGCCGTGCGCGCCACTTCCTGTTGCAGCTCGCGGTAGCTGTGACGAATCCGCTGATGACGGGAAACCAGCGCCTCGCGGTCGGGAAACTTCTCCGCCGTTAGGTCAAAGACTTCGGGAATGGCCTTATCGATCAGAGGCTGTTCGGGGCCGACGGCATGGCTCTGCATACGGCGGGCATTGTACAACAGTTGGGCGTCCGCGGCCGCGACCGACACCGGGGTAGCGACCAACACTCGGGGCGGTCGCGGTTCGCTCGGTCACGACCGGCCTGCATGCCCTTGAGGACTCACCCGTCATGCGGTTCCCTGACAAAACGTACTGGAACCGCGGTACCTGAAGACCGCTCAAAAGCGGGAGTACCGACGTTGGGCCGAAAACGGTACTTCGGCTCAATAGCTGTAACAACGCCGATTGCGGGAGAATTTTTCAAAAGAAGGACGTCTGGATCCAAGATCAATAGTCTGAAAGCCATAAGCGATTCCGTTGACCAGTTCCTGTCGGGCCGGCGGAAGGAGAGGCGGCGCGGCAGTCGCAACGAGTATCTTCGGGGCCGGTGTCTGGTGGTGGAGTTCGCGGGCGGCGGCAGGACACCGCGGCGGCCCAACTCTTTGCCAAGATCCAGGGCCGTGCCAATGTGGTTTACTGTCGCTCCTACGGCGAACGGCGCTTTCTTTTGGGACTGCAATTTACAGAGGTTCATTTCTCCTCGCGTTGTGCCGGGGCGGCCGACCTGAACCCGGGACTTCGCGCCCAAACCTTGTAACGCATCGAGGCGCGGACATTCGCGGCCCTCCATCCCGCGACGGGCGGCAATCACCCGGGCGCGCCGTCAGCGCGCCTCAACGTCGTCTCAACGGGCTTCCCCGGACGCCTTCATTCATGTCGCGACGCACGGCAACCGCCGGTGTCGGTCGCTCCTCGTCATATTTCTCGACGAGCTCCTCGATGCGTGCGCTGCCCCATCGTTTCATCGCCAACAGCAGCACCGCGGCTTCGGCGGCGGGTTCGATTTGTCTCGACCTGAGCAACGCGGCGGCCGGTTCGGGCCGACTGAAATCGATCCAAAACAGGGTTTGCTCATAGCGGTCTCGCGCCGACTGGTGGAGCCGTTCGATTTCCGCCGCTGTTCGGGATGTCCGGTACGAAAAACAAAATTGAAAGTAGAATTGTTCGACGTCGACGCCCACCGCGATGAGGCGTAAGGCAGCTGGGGCGAGCTGGTCGCCCAATTCCTCCGCCGCTTCGCGCGCCGCCGCCCGAAACACCCCCGCATCGGTCTTGGGCGGCGCGAAATCGCTCCAATCGCAGCTCCCACTCGCGGTAAACCCGACGATATTGGGATAGACCGCCACCGAAGAAGTGCGCCGCGACAAGATCAACTCGTCATCCGCCGTGACGTAAACGACACCGACACCACAAATATTCGAGAGCTCGAGGCGCGCCGGATCCGGTCTCCCGCCGCCAGCGCCCGTCGTATAACGCGTTCGGATGGTTTCGGTGCCCTCCGCCTCTCCACCCAAGCGCGTATCGAGAAAGGCATTGGCCGCGACGTAATCCTCGTAGTGCAACGGCTGCACTTCGATAGCGAGGCGGGGCCGGCCGTTTGTCGAACCCGTCTCCTTTTCGAGTCGAGCAAGGCGACATTTTTCCGGCCGAGCGAGTTCAGTCTCCGGCTCGCCGTCTCGCTCGCCGCGAAAGGCCCCTAACGCAACTGCCCGGAGCGACAGAAGCTCCGCCGGCGGAACATAGGGCTGCGAGCGCGCGGCTACCCGCACGTCGTCGAGCGCGAACTCCTCCTCGCCGCAGTTGGGGGAACCGACGAGAGGAATAAACGGCACCGCAGCCGGTCCCAAGCGAAAGAGCGCGTAGTGTGGGTCTGCGGCGCCGAACGTCGGCAGCGTCTTGGGCGGCAAGTCGGCGGCAATGTGGTCGAGCGGCGTCATTTGAGCAAACACCCGTTGAGCTGAGTTGGCACGGCGCGGTCCTCTTCGATGGGCCGGTCGTCCGACGATCCGCGGGCGAGCCCATCGCGCCGTCAGCTTATGTCCAGAGGCTTTCCCGGAGGCGGAACCAACCGGAAAATGCGACCCGACAACACACTAGAATCTAAGAATGCCCGCGGTGTCCGCTGCGTTGCAACCCTGCCTGACCGGCACCGTGAACCATCGCGCCCGGGTTCGCGCGCTGCCCATCGGCTTGTTGTTGGTCTTTCCCGTTATCACCTCGGGGCAAGGCTACCAGGGTATCGAAGAGCAATTACCCCGCGCCGTCGATCCACAGCCCATCCCCTTCAGCCACAAGCAACATACCGCGGCCGGCCTTTCTTGCATCGATTGCCACCGCGGCGCGGAAAAACGAGAGCGAGCCGGACTGCCTAGCGTTGGGCAGTGCATGCTCTGCCACCAAACGATCAAGACCGAGAGCCCGACCGTCGTCGAACTCGCCGAGTTCCACCGCGAAGGTAAGCCGCTCGACTGGGTGCGGGTCTATCGCGCCTCTGATTTCGTTTTCTTCAGCCATAAGGAGCACGCCGCGGCCGGCATCGGCTGCGCGCCCTGCCACGGCCCCGTCGAGAAACGCGACCGCCTGGCGAAGGAAGTTTCCACGTCCATGAGAATGTGCATGGCCTGCCACAAGCAAACAAACGCCTCGCGGAATTGTCACCTCTGCCACGAACTGGGCCAATAAGGTCCGGAAACTTCGGTGGAGAGCAAGTAGGGGGCCTCCGTTTCCGGGTCCGTGGCTATCACGACTTCCAGGCAGGTAATTTTCAGACCCCACTGTTCCCGCAGCCATTCGGCCGTCGAAAGCGTCTGCTTGTCGAACCCCGCTGAGATCACGATGATCCGCCGGGCGGCGTTAATGTCGTCGACGTCCACTTCGAGGAACAAGCCCAGTCTTTCCGCCTCGTCCTCGTCCAGCAGCCGGAATAGATCTTCCGATGACCAACGCGCCACGCGGCGGGCGCACGCAACGCCTCGGCTGAGCATCGTTTGGTTCGCCTCACCGTCGCCCTGCTCCGCCACGATCACAACCGCGGCTTGACCCTGAGGGTCGATCGCCAGCAAGTCAATCGGGGAGGACGCGCCCTCTTCGCCGACTAGATTGATCCCGATTGGGAACAGCACCAGTCCGATTTCCCGGAAAGCGCGGTCCGGGTTTCGAAGAATCAATTCACGTAATGCTGTCGGCTGCATCGGACGTACTGTTGACTGCTTGGCTCAGAGGTCCTTCAGGCAGCCTGAAAGTTTTAGGGAACCCGGTACTTTTGTACCCGTACTCCCTTGTATATGTAGTGGGACTTATCGTCAATTCGACTCTCGACATATTGACCCTTCGACTCGCGACATATGTCCCAATCAAACCGGCGCGCCTCTACAATGGGTCCCATGAGCGAACCATCTCTCGGGGGCGCCATTATCGGCACGGCGCATTCACACGCCCTCGGTCACATGGAAGCCATCCGCGCCTCGAAAAACTGGGAGTTGATCGGCGTGGCCGAGCCGAACCCCGCCTTGCTAAGCACAGCCCGAGCGAACACCCGATGGAAAGGAGTTCCGTGGGCTTCCATCGATGCGGTGCTCTCCGACAGCCGCGTGCGGATGGTTTGCATCGAAACGGACCCGCTCGAATCGCTGCCCCATTCACTACGCACGATCGAGGCCGGCAAGCACCTCAAGATCGACAAACCGCCCGGCGTTGACTACGCTCTGCTGCGCAAGATCTTCGACGAAGCCCAACGCCGTCATCTGCTTGTGCAGATGGGCTACGTCTATCGCTACAACCCCGCCTTCCGGCTTGCCTACCGAGCGATTCAGGAAGGTTGGCTGGGGTCGATTCGTTCGATCGTTTGCCGGATGAACGACATGCTCAGCCCGGCCGGGCGGCGGCAGCTCGACCGCTATCCGGGCGGGCAATTCTACGAAATCTGCTGCCACATGCTGGATGTGTTGATTTGGTTGATGGGGGAGCCGCGGCGTGTGAGCCCCGTATTTCGCCATAGCGACCCGGTCGAGGACGAGCTCGAGGACGATGTTCAGGCTACGTTTGAGTTCGACGAGGCGGTGGCGCTGATCCGGAGCAATACGCGCGACGGGCGGCGCTCTTTCCACATCTTCGGCGACGCCGGGTCGATTCGCATCGACGACCCCGACCGGCCGAAAGTTCATTTGGCTCTAACCACGCCCCAGGGCGGATTTTCAGCCGGTGTGCAAGAGGTCCCCATCGGCCCCTCGATCCGCTTGGTTCCCGACCTCGACGATCTCGCCGGCGCCATCCGCGAACGCCGCGACGTCGAGCATTTTACGCCGGAGCACGATTTGGCCGTGCAGCGGGTGTTGCTGGAAACCTGCGGCGTAGAGGTGTGAGGGACCGAACCGAGAGACTCCGCGCACTCACGGCCTCCAGGTCTTGGCCAGCTCGGCGTAATCGGCGAACTGCTCGTCGATCGATACGCCGACTTCCTCCGACCACGCGTCGAGCAGCTTTTGAAAGATCGGCCCTCGTTTGCCGTCGCCGACCGGGTAAAAGTCAAAGCGCGTAATCGGAACCATGCTGTAGGGCGTGCTGGTGAACCAAGCTTCGTCGGCTTGGCGAACATCGTAGGGCTCGATGTCGGCTTCCCGCACTTCCAAACCCAGCCGGGCGGCGATGTCCATGCAGGCATGGCGCGAGACGCCGCGCAGGATATTGTGCGGCTTGGGCGTATAAATGACGCCGCCCTTCGCCATGAAGAAGTTGTTGCCTGTTCCCTCGGTGAGAAAACCCTGCTCGTCGGTAAGCACGGCCATCGCGCCCGAGTCCATGTGCTCGGCCTGCAACTCGGCGACGCGATAGAACAAGCGGCTGCGATTTTTGGCCTTCGGATCGAGAAAACGCGAGGGAACCGATTGCTGCCTGGGAACCACAAAGTGCGCACCGTCGCGGAAGCGCTCCCACATCATCCCGATGTGCCGCACCAGGGGAATGACATGAATGCACACGATCGGGCTCCGCCCTTCGGTGACGATCGTGTCGTAGAAGGGCATGCTGCCGCGCGTGACGTCGTGCATGATCTGGAAATCGAGCCCCTCGAGACGATCTTCGTTTCGCTTCATCGTCTCGATCGTCGCCGCTTCCATTTCGTCGATCGTTAGGCCGCAATCGATTTCGGCGTAGCGCAGCGAACCATAGAGTCGTTCGAGATGCTCGCGCGGACGAAAGGGCTTGCCGGCAAAAGTCCGCGTCATCTCAAACAGCATGTCGCCGTACATCAGGGCCCAGTCGAAGACCGACAGCCGAGCTTCACGCTCGGGGATGAAATCACCGTTCCAATAGACAAGACGTTCGGGCATGGAGAAACCTGTCGGCTCAAGGATACACGATTGCGGCAGTGCGCTCTTGCTTGGGCGAAAAGCAGAAGGTTCCGCCGCGGCTGCCGTAAATTCTCAAGGATTGCGACAAGGGTGACGCAATCCTTCTTGTCCACAGGACCAAGAATCAAACGGGTTGCGGAGAAATGAGCCTAGCTTAGCTAGCTAGCTAGCTAGCTAGCTAGGGAGTGTCGCGATTAAGGGGGCGTTGCGACAGGGTACAGCAATTGCTCGGTACCCAATGTACACTCTTTAGAGGAGAAAACATCGAGATAAACCCTCACTACGGAGGTGGCGGCATGAGCAATCAGTATGAGGATCAAGACCCCGGCGAGGGAGGTCCCGCGGAGCGCGCGAGGCCGCGCAAGGATTTTTGGGACAAGATGGATGTCCTCGGGAGATTGTTTGCGGGGGTTGTCCTTGTCGGGATCGGCTTTATTTTGAAGACCGGTGCGGATTCGGTGAAGCAGTCACTCGAGACCGGCAACTTGGTACAGACTCTGATCGAAGATCTCACGACCGAGGGAGCGCGACGGGATGTCGCCCTCATCGCTTTGAACCGCTCAGTGGGCGAGGAAAAGCGAGGTATGGTGGCGAAGATCGCCGAGAGGCTGATTCTGGACATAGCCGAATCGGAGTCGGACAGGCAGATCTACAAGGAGGCGCGGTTATACATTACGGCGCTCGAGATTCTGGATGAGATCGACCCGGATCGCGCGGAGCACCTCGCAAAGCGAGTTATCAAAATCAAGTTCCAAAGGGATCCAAAGAGGGGCAGAGAGCTGGCGAGATATCTATCGGAGGTAGTCGACCTCTCTGGAGATGAACTGGTCAATTCACTGCTCGTCAGCGTGAGTGAGTCCAGCATAATCCTGGTTAAGCACAATGAGGAACGGATCGAACAGGCAAAGCGCGAAAAAGACACCTACACAGAGCAAGTCGCGCAAGCTGAGCAGAAAGAAGCAGAGGCAACTTTGGCCCTGGCAAACGCCGCGGACGCGCGGGCGAAAGGTGAGACCTCAGCAGCCGAAAACTACATCCAGGCAGCCCAGACACATCAAAAGGCCGCACGAAAGTATCTCCGCTCTTCCCGCTTGATCAGGCCGATCCGATCATCGGAACGGTGATCAGCCAACCTTCGGAATGACTGAGCGTTTTCATCGGAATACACATCTAAGCCGGGCGGGCAAAGGGGGGCAAAAGGCTTCGACCTAAGATGATCCCGCCATTTGCCGCAGGACGTATTGCAAGATCCCGCCGTTTTGGTAGTAGAGGACTTCTTGCGGCGTGTCGATGCGCACGACGGCGGTAAAGCGGATGGGGTCGCCGTCGGCCGGGGTCGCGGTTACGGTGACTTGCTTGGCCGAGCCGTCGCCGAGGCCCTCGATGTCGTAGCTTTCGCGCCCGGTCAGCCCCAGCGACTCCGCTCCTTCGCCGTCTTGGAACTGCAACGGTAAAACCCCCATGCCGATCAGGTTCGAGCGGTGGATGCGCTCGTAGCTTTGGGCGATGACGGCGCGCACGCCCAACAGCCGCGGGCCCTTGGCGGCCCAGTCGCGCGACGAGCCGGAGCCGTATTCCTTGCCGGCGATCACCATCAGCGGTACGCCCTGTTCGCGGTAGCGCATGGCGGCGTCATAGATCGTCATCTGCTCGTCGTCGGGTTGATAGCGGGTCCAGCCGCCCTCCGTCCCCGGTGCCAGTTGGTTGCGCAGACGAATATTGGCGAACGTTCCGCGCATCATGACTTCGTGATTGCCGCGCCGCGACCCGTAGGAATTGAAATCACGCGGCTCGACGCCGTTTTCGCGCAAGTACTCGCCGGCCGGGCTGTCGGCCTTGATGGCGCCGGCGGGCGAGATGTGATCGGTCGTCACGCTGTCGCCGAGTAAGGCCAGGACCCGGGCGTTGCTGACGGCGGCGACGGGCTCGGGCTCCAGCCCCATGTCGACGAAGTACGGCGGCCTTCGGACATAGGTCGAAGCGCCGTCCCAGTCAAACAGGTCGCCTTCGGGGGCTTGGAGCGCATTCCATTGCGCGTCGCCCTCGAGGACGCCGCTGTAGCTGGCGCGAAACATCTCGGCATCCACCGCCCCGGCAATTGCGGTTTGAATCTCCTGTTGCGAGGGCCACAGATCCTTCAGGTAGACGGGGTTGCCTTCCAGGTCGTCGCCAATCGGATCGCTGATCAGGTCAACATCCATGCGGCCCGCTAGCGCGTAGGCAACGACCAGCGGCGGCGAGGCCAGGTAGTTCATGCGAACTTCCTGGTGAATGCGACCTTCGAAATTCCGGTTTCCCGACAGCACGGCAGCCACGGCCAGGTCCCCTTCTCGAATTCCGTCGGAGACCTCGGCCGGAAGCGGTCCGGAGTTGCCGATACACGTCGTGCAGCCGTAGCCGACCAGGTTGAACCCGATCAAATCGAGCGATTCGGCCAAGCCTGATTTCCGCAGATAGTCCGTAACGACCTTCGAGCCCGGAGCCAGGCTCGTCTTGACCCAAGGCTTGACGCCCAGCCCGCGCTCGACGGCCTTCTTGGCCACCATTCCGGCGGCGAGCATCACGGCCGGGTTCGACGTATTGGTGCAGCTCGTAATCGCGGCAATCACAACGGCGCCGTGATCGATTTCGTGCTCTTGACCGCCGATCTGAATTTTCACCGCGCTCGAAGCGGCCGCGGCGACGCCTCCGCCATCCTCCTCGGAAGCCGCGGACGCGCCCTGTCGCTGCGAGAGGATCTGCTCCAACGAGGCCGTGAAACTTTGCTTGGCGTTCTTGAGCGGTACGCGATCTTGCGGCCGCCTCGGGCCGGCCAGGCTCGGCTCGACCTCGGCCAGGTCGACTTCGAGTGTGTCGCTATAAACGGCCTCGGGCGAATCCGGGCTTCGGAACATCCCCTGTTCCTTCGCATAGGCCTCGACCAGGGCGACGAGCTCTTGCGAACGCCCCGTCAGCCGCAGGTACGCCAGCGTTTCCTCGTCAATCGGGAAGATGCCGCAGGTCGCCCCGTATTCAGGCGACATATTCGCCAGGGTCGCTCGATCGGCCAACGGCAGATCGGCCAAGCCGTCGCCGTAATATTCGACAAATTTCCCAACCACGCCTTTCGCCCGCAGCAATTCGGTCACGGTGAGAACCAGATCCGTCGCCGTTGCGCCCTCGGCGAGCCGACCGCTGAGCTTACAGCCGACGACTTGGGGAATCAGCATCGAGATCGGTTGCCCCAGCATCGCCGCTTCGGCCTCGATCCCGCCCACGCCCCAGCCCAGCACTCCCAGGCCGTTGATCATCGTGGTGTGAGAATCGGTCCCGACCAAGGTGTCCGGCAGGGCCTGCGTGACGCCGTTCACGTCTTGCGTGAAGACGACGCGGGCCAGATATTCCAAGTTGACCTGGTGCACAATGCCGGTCTCCGGCGGGACAACCTTGAAATTGTCAAACGCCTTTTGGCCCCACTTGAGGAACTGATACCGCTCGCGATTGCGCATGTACTCGAGCTCGCCGTTCAATGCGAAAGCTTGCCCGGACCCGAAACGGTCGACCTGCACCGAGTGATCGATCACCAGCTCGGCCGGCTGCAACGGATTAATGCGGGCCGGGTTCCCTCCCAGCGCTTTCATGGCCTCTCGCATCGCGGCCAAATCGACGATGGCCGGGACGCCGGTGAAATCCTGCATCAAAACGCGCGCCGGCCGAAAGGCGATCTCGCGGCTCGGAGCCGCCGCCGGGTCCCAATTCGCCAAGGCGCGAATGTCGTCCGCCGTCACCGTTTTGTCGTCTTCGGAACGCAGCAGGTTTTCCAACAGAATCTTCAGTGAAAAAGGCAGCCGTTCGACGGGCCCCTCGACGGCGTCGAGCCGAAAGACCTCGTAATCGCGGCCGGAAATCGAAAGAGTGCTCTGTGCCCCGAAACTATTCATGCTTGGCTCCAGAAAACGACGATCGCGGCGCGACGCCTCGGGCGCGACCGCGCAGGCGGCGCTCAGAACAGCGGCAGTGGAGAGTCCCCATTCGCGTCGGGTTAACATGGGGTCCAATTATACGCATCTCGACCCTCTCCTTCGCAGCGGCGGCTCTGCTCTATGATCTCACCGCCGACCGCGCCGCAACAAGCCGACCGGTACTTTGCGTGATCGCTCGCGCCGACGGCCACGCCCTGCATCAAGCGGATTCGGAGGCCGCGTCTCGCTATCTGTTCGTATCATGGAGAATAGGGACCAGGCGATCGTCCGGAGATCGTTCGGGCGGTGGATTGGAGCTACCAAGTAAAGCAGCCTCGGCGTGGAGACGCGATTTTTCCATGGAACTGTTGATCACCAACGATGATGGCATTGACGCCCCCGGACTCGCTGCGCTCCGCCGTGCAGCCGCCCGCCTGGGTCCGGCCCGCGTCGTAGCTCCGACCCAAGCGGTCTCCGGCTGCGGCCACAGCGCCACCACCGACCGGGCCCTGCGCGTCGAGCGCCGCTCACACCACACCTACGCCGTCGACGGCACGCCGGCTGATTGTGTCCGCATCGCTTTCCACGATTTCGAGACCCCGGTTGATTGGGTGCTGGCCGGCATTAACCGCGGCGGCAATCTCGGGGTCGATGTTTACTATTCCGGCACCGTTGCCGCCGTCCGCGAGGCCGCGTTGCATGGGGTGCCCGGCATTGCCGTCTCCCACTATCACAATCGTCCGCTCAGCGATCAGGATTGGGAGCGCGCCGTCGAGTGGACCAGTCCGATTCTCGAGCGGTTGATGGCCAAGCGGCCGAGACCCGCGGCTTTTTGGAACGTCAATCTACCGTCCGATCCGGCGGGCTCGGCGAGTTCGACGGGTTCGACGGAAAATGGTCGGCCCGAGGTGATTTTTTGTCCGCTCGACCCCTCGCCGCTCCCACTCAGCTTCGAGTCGGGCGAAAACGGTGATCGCCGCTACAACGGAAAATACGTTCTTCGCCAGAGGAAGACCGGTAGCGACGTCGATGTCTGTTTTCGGGGAGCGATTTCCGTCACGGAAATCTCGATCATGGAACCGAGCCGCTAGTAGCCGAGGCCGGCACATGCTTGGCGGCCCCGGCAGCGGCAGCGGCCCTGGCATTTAGCCCACGGCTTCAGCCGTGGGAACCCATCCAATAACCGGAAAAGCCCCGGTAGGGGCGTGGGAAATCATCTACGCGAACAGGATGAGGGTACATGCTCCGGCGCGCCCCTCCGGGGCTTTCCGCTTCGTGGTCATTTTCCCACGGCTGAAGCCGTGGGCTAAATTCCAGGGCTCCTGACGGAGCCCGCGGGTGAGGGTCAACCGAGACCACTAAACGGACCCGCCTGCAATCAGGCGACCTCCGCGACACCCTGGAGGGGAGGATGCCGGAACCGCGGTCGGGTTGCTGCAGTCGTCATGGCGTCGCAGCCGGCCTGGGCCGGCCAGACTTGGCCGCGCCGGGCCGGCCGGTCTCGCCGGTCTACATCCCTCCTTCGGCGGCTTGCATCAACACCCAGCCGTTGCCGTCCGGGTCATTGAACGTGGCGAAACGTCCCCAGGGCTGTGCATCGATCGGGGACAGCTCGACGCCGCGTCCGTTGAGTTCCTCGTGAGCGGCGTCAAGGTCTTCCGTCGTCAGCACCAACCCTTGTTGACAGCCCGGCGGCATGTTAGGGAACCAGTGGACCAGCGTGATGGAAGTTTCGGCTCCGGGGATGCCGAGTTGAACCCACTGTTGGTCGGGGCCCATCGGATTGTCGCGCAACACCTCGAAACCCAACTGTTCGGTGTACCAGGCCTTCGAGGCGGCTTGGTCGCTAACCGGGATGGAAACGATATCGATGCGTTGTAGGCTCATGGCTCCTCCGTTGTCGCCGATCGTAGCACAAGGAGCAAGGGACCGAAACGCGCCGGCATTTCCCTGCAAACCGCCGGGGATTCCGTTACAGCGAATCCAAAAACGCCAGCAGCGCGGCCCGTTCTTGCTCGGCAAGTTCCTCGAAACGAAGCCGCGCCGATTCGGCCTCCGCGCCGTGGGCCTCAACCGCCTGCTCCGGATCCGCCGCACTGCCGTCATGGAGCAGCGGGCGCCGCAACCGCAAACCCCACAGCGCGGGCGTGCGGATCTCGTTCGGTCGAGCCGCCTCTTGGGCGATGCCGTCTCCGGTCCCGACGTCGTGGAGCAACAAGTCGGAAAATAGCTGTACTGCTTTTTCATTGAAAACGGGGTTGCCGGCTCGCCCGGTCCGCAAGACGGGGATATGGCAGGCCGCGCAGCCCACCGAGTCGAACAGAGCCTCTCCCCACGCAGCTTCCTCGGTCAACGGTGCGCGCTCGATCGGTGCGAGGAACTGCATGAAGGCCTCGAAATTGTCGATGCCGCGCAGGCCGGTGGCCGGGTCGCGGGCGTCTTCCGGATCGGGCCGGAGGTCGCAAAGTTGGAGGGCTTCGGGATCGACGCCGGCCGCGACTTCATCAACAAACAAGTCGTTGGTAATGCCCATCTCATTGCGATACGCATCGGCCCCGAAAGCAAGCAGCGTGGCGTGTTGGGCTTTCCACCCGAAGCGGCCGATGCGTTGGCGCCCGGTTCCCACATCGATGATCCGTGCCGCTCGGCCGCTAATGCCGTCATTGTCAAGGTCGTCGGGGTCTTCGAGCGCCAAAAGCGTCTCGTCCGGAACGGCTTCGACCAGCCCGGCGCCGAACAGCGGAATCGGCACACGCTTGGCCACGACGTTCGCTTCCGGCGGAATCATCGGCTGGCAGGAATGATTGGGAATCGAAAAAATTTGGACCAGCGTGCCGCCACCAAGGACTTCGAAATTGCCTTCCGCGTCCAGGCGGCCCGCCCGCACTTCCGACACCGGGCTGATGCCGCCGATCGCCGGCGTGTTGTGGCACGCCGAACACCCCGTCCCGTTATAGGCCGGGCCGAGCCCTTCGGCGGCGTCCTCGACTTCGACGAAGTCTTCCAAGCCTAGGCGAAAGCGCTCGAACTCCTCGACCGTAATGCCGGAAAGCGGGTTGCCCGGAAGCGCGAGGCGCTGCGCGGGAGCCGGTGCGGGGGACCACGCCGCGATTGCGGCGGCGGCAAGCAGCGCCGCGCCCGCCACGTGGCGGGAGGTACCAGCCTTGCCGCGCCCCGAGTCATCGGGGAAGGGCGTGGGTTGGCACGTTGTGAGGACTCGCAAATTCGGGGACACGAACCGATGAATCGGTTCGCGGCAAGCGTGGACGCTCACGCCACGTCCTCCCCACGTGAAATTCAACCAACGACCGAACATCGTCTTCCGCGCCTTACTTAACAACGATCCTGCCCCGCATCATGTTGTGTCCCGCCCCGCACGCCTTCGAACACTCGAACGCATAGGAACCCTTCTTGTCGGCGCGGAACCGCACCCGGGCTTCCCCTTTGCCGCGCTTGGGAACCACCACGTTGATCCCCGCCTTGCGGATCCGGAAACCGTGATTGGTATCGGCGCTGCGGATGCGAAGCTCGACCACCTCGCCCGGGTGCACCTTGAACCGCGACGGTACAAAGAAGAACCGTTCCGCCAGAATGTTGACGACGCGCACTTCCTCCGGCGCGGCTTCCTGCTTTGGCGACGCCGAGCGTGCCGGGCCACCCATGAGGGCGCTTAGAAGCAGCGCTATGGCTGCGGCCGGGCCAACGTATCGACGGCGCGCACGGCCGCCGCTCGGCTTGCGGCATCTCATCAGAACCACCACCCCAGCCCCACGTTGAACGAATTGCGCGCTCGGATGATCGAACTCTCGTTGCGCAGAATCGAGTAATCGAACTTAATCGCCACATCCGGCTCCGGGTAGTAAGTCGCGCCGATCACATAGGCCTCGCGATCAAATTGCTTGAGCGGGAAGAAGCCCCGCGCCATGCGCCGTTGCGTGTCGAAATTCTCGTACCGAAAAAATGCGACCACGTCGTGCGCCATCCGCCTGGGCAGCAGGTGGTACCCGGTTTCCCCGTACCAGCCCCGCAGATTGCGCGCAATATTCGGACTGATTCCGACGCCGCGTTGCAGCAAGCTGTTCAACTCCCCCGTGCGACTGATCGAGACATCGGCGAACTGGCCTCGAAAATCAAAACGATCGACACTGTAGCGCCCATCAAACTCCACCAACCGAACTCTAGGGTTGATGTCGGGGAGGTTGAAGCCCGTGTTGCCAGTCCAAAGGCTCGTACCCAAAGACAATCCCGGCAATCCATGGTACTCGAGCCGCCCCGTATAAGCGATGTTTCGAGTCACCGACTGAAAGCCCTTCTGTCGGCCTCCCCTGAGTCCCTCCTCGGCGTCGAATGCCGTTGCGTCCAAAGGCGACATCACGTAGGCCTTGTAGACGAACCCTTTTCCCAGATCGCCGAAGATCCCCGCGCCGGAGTCAAACCACGTGCTGGGTACGATCACCGTGTCGACAAACGTGCGCTCAACCCCTTGGAAAGAAGGCGGCTCGTGACGCTCGTTGAGAATGCCGACCGGCGCCAGCATCATGCCGGCACGAAAGTTCATCCACGGCTTAACGAGGAAATCGAGGTAGGCCTGCTCAAGCTCGAGTTCGCCGAACTCTCCCTCACCGGAAACGAAGCCATGTTCGATCTCGAGCTCGGACCAAAACTGAATCCGGTCGGTAAAGCTGTGTCCGAACAGCAAAACGAAGCGGTGGAAGTCCAGTTGGCTGCCCTCATCCTGGGCCTTGTTGAAGTGAAAGTCCATGTAGCCGGAGATCGGTAAACGCGTCTCCGCCGACGCGAGATCACCTAGGCTCGATGGTTCGTCGACGCTCGGCTTCGGCGATTCATAACGCACCTCCGTCGGGGGAGAGGCGTCGGGTGAGGTTCGAGCAGCGGCTTGGTCGACATCCAACTTGTCCTCGTCCGCCGGTTCTTCCTCCGGCCGGCCGGCCGATTCCAGCTGCCTTATCCGCAGTTCGAGCAGCTCAATGCGCTTTTCTAGTTCCTCGATGCGCCCGCCGTCATCGCCTCGCGATCTCACCGCGCCCAACGAAAGAAACACCAGGATCAGCGCCGTTAAGGACCTTGCCGAAGTCATAGATTTAGGGAACCCTAAAAATGACTATAGGGTTACCTCTGCCACGCTGTCAACCATGCAAAATAGAAACTTAGGGTTCTCGATGTTGCGGCTCACCCAATTTCGCAACGCCGACACAGAGCCCCGAGCGCAAGCGGCGGGCCAAGGGCACGCCGGTTTCGAGTAGTTCGAAGACGATCCTGAAACAGAGGATAGTTCGAAGAGACCTGTCTCCGAGGGCGTGGCGGTGCCCCGAGCTTGGCCCGTCGCTTGCGCTCGGGCTCTGTATCGGATTTATGAATTGACTGCGGCACGAGCCGCTTCGTTTTGCGACCCGCTATCGTGGTAGCATGGATTTACCACATTCCCGATCGGCAAAGTAGGGAATATGATCGAGAGCAAGAAGCGCAGTATCGCCAAGGCCGCCAGTTACCGCTTCTTTGGGTCGCTTGTCACCGGCAGCATTGCCTATTTTTTCATCGGGCGGTGGGAAGTGGCCCTGGGAGTGGGCCTTGTTGACGGGATCGCCAAAATGGGCGGTTACTTCCTCCATGAGCGCGTTTGGGCCCACGTCAAATGGGGACGGCAACAGCCGCCGAATTATGAGATTTGATTCGAGGCCGCCCGGCTGTCGGCGTTGATAGTCGTCCGCTCAACGACGCGCCAATCCCAAGCGTGCAACCGTCCACAGAATTTTGACGCCCGCGGCGAAGCTGCCCCACATCGATCCCGATACCTTGCTTCGGCCCGCGCGACGCCGCCGGTAGGAGACGGGCACCTCGACGATTCTCAGACCGGCGCGGACCGCTTTAATCTGCATCTCAATCGTCCAACCGTAGTTGCGGTCGCGCATCCCCAGCTCACTCAAACTCGACACGAGCAGAGCCCGAAACGGACCTAGGTCGGTGTAGCGGTGTCCCCACAACAGCCTCATGAGAAAGACCGCCAGAGCGTTCCCGGCTCGTTGATGTGTGTTGAGAGCGCCGTCTTCGACGCGGCCCAGGGTCCGGCTCCCCAACACCACATCGGCGCGACCCTCCGAAATGGGCGCAAGCAACCGTTCGGCCTCCGCGGGTACGTCACTGCCGTCACCATCCATAAAAACCACCGCTTCGATGCCCGCCGGAAGCGAAGCCAGGGCGCGCAGACAGGCATATCCGTATCCGCGCCGGGGTTCCGCGAGCACGTCCGCCCCGCGGGACCGAGCAACCTCGGATGTGCGGTCCGACGAGCCGTTGTCGACCACCAAGACCTGCTCGAATAGGCCGGCCGGCACTTCGTCGAGAACCGCCCCGATCGAGGCCTCTTCGTCAAGCGCGGGGATGATCAGGGCTGTTCGCATATTCACTCGTTGTCCGATTCGACCATATCCGTTGCCCGAAAGCAATGTTTGTTGTCGCCAGCCTCAAAACCATGTTAGAAAGGGAGTAGAAGCTTTTCCCCGATACTTTCCAACGTAGTGCAAACGTTTGATCCAGAGGACGAAAGCCGGCCGAGTTTCGCGCCTCCGCACACCGAAGCTCCTATCAGTCCGGGGCCCGACCCGCGCCCATTCTGGTTGGACCTTCAAGTATGGGCTCGCGACATCGTGATTTCGGTCGCCATCGCGGCGATCGTCATTGTATTTCTCTACCAACCGGTGAAGGTGGAAGGCACCAGCATGATGCCCTGGCTCGAAGACCAGGAACGCATCTTCGTGAACAAGTTCATTTATCGTCTCGAAGCAATTCAGCGCGGCGATGTGATTGTGTTCCGTTTTCCGCTCGACCCCAAGAAGTCGTACATCAAGCGCGTGGTCGGGCTGCCGGGCGACCGCGTCGCGTTTGTGAACGGGCGCTTGGTCCTGAACGGCGAAATCGCCGACGAGCCCTACGTGCTGCCCGAATACAGCGATTCGTCGAGCTATCCGGTCGTCGAGGTGCCCGCGAACCATTTCTACGTGTTGGGCGATCACCGCAATACGTCGAACGACAGCCGCACATGGGGCACCGTCGAGCGGGGCTTCGTGATCGGCCGCGCGGTGTTTTCCTACTGGCCCTTTGAGCGCATCGGCTCGCTCGACCGCTTTGAAGTGCAGCGCACAGGCGCCGCGCCCTCCTTTGAACCCGCGCGGCGTCCCGAGGTGTTGCGATGATCCCCAAGGTGTTTCGATGAGTAATGACGCGTTGCTCGCCCTCGAGGATGGCCGCTGTTTCCCGGGGCAATCCGTCGGCGTCAAGGGCGAAGCCTACGGCGAAGTTGTTTTCAATACCGGCATTACCGGGTATCAGGAAATCTTCACCGATCCTTCCTATAGCGGTCAGATCGTCATCCTGACGAATCCCCAGATCGGCAACTACGGGGCCAACGACGAAGACAGCGAATCGGCGCGGCCCTATATCGAAGGTCTGGTCGTGCGCGAATTCTCCGGGATTGCCAGCAATTGGCGCTCGACCGAGCATGCCGCCGATTTCTTGGCCAAGCAACGCATTCCGATCATCACTGAAATCGACACCCGGGCGCTGGTGCGTCACTTGCGCTCCCAGGGCTCGCTGCGAGGCGTGATATCCTCGCTCGAGGCGAACCCTGAGAAACTCGTCGCGAAGGCTCGTGAAATCCCCAAAATGGCGGGTCTCGATTTAGCCACGGGCGTTTCCACCTCCCAACGTTATGAATGGACGCGAGGCGTGACCCCCTGTTCGCCCTCGGAATTGGTGGCGGCCGCGCCCGAGCCGACGCTGCACGTCGTGGCCTATGATTTCGGGATCAAGCACAATATTTTGCGGCAGCTGGTGCAACAGGGTTGCCGCCTGACGGTTGTCCCGGCCTCGACATCGGCGGACGACGTCATGGCTCTCGATCCCGACGGCGTTTTTCTCTCGAACGGGCCCGGCGACCCGGAACCGCTCGAGGCGCAGATCGCCAACATCCGGCAATTGACCGGGCGCGTGCCGTTGTTCGGCATTTGCCTCGGCCACCAGATCCTGGGACTGGCGTGCGGCGGAAAGTCGTTCAAGCTGAAATTCGGACACCACGGGGTCAATCACCCGGTGCGGAACGAGCTAACGGGGAAGATCGAAATTACGTCCCAGAATCACGGTTTCGCCGTCGATCCCGACTCGCTCGACGCGGGTGACCTCGAGGTCACGCACATCAACTTGAACGATCACACGCTGGAGGGCTTTCGCAGCCGCAAGGACCCGTTATTCGGTGTTCAGTACCACCCCGAAGCGGCGCCGGGACCTCACGACTCGCGATATCTGTTCGAGCAGTTCGTGGAGATGATGCGCGCGGCGTAGCCTGAAGGGCTGTAAAAAAGAGGGGACTGTACCGAGCGCCGGCCGAATAAGTTCCTACGAATCACCCGCCGCATCCGGCGCGAAGTGGACTGTCCCCGATTTTTTCACAACCCTTCAGGGCGGCGGCTCGATCTCGCCCGGAGCCGTCGTGCGCGCGTGCCAAGCCCCCCCCTATAATGAGGCGGGTGCCGGGCTCGTTTTTCGGATTAATTTTGGCTTGGGGCGTAAGCCCCGGGGTGCTGACACCACCAACCACATCCCAAAACCCCCTCGCGATTTCTCCAACATCGCGAGCTGGTTAAAAACGCACCGGTAGAATCGAACGGCATCCGCTACCCCAACCCACGGCATCCATGCCCAAACGCACCGACATCCACAAGATCCTCATCATCGGGTCGGGCCCGATTGTGATCGGGCAGGCCTGCGAATTCGATTACTCGGGAACGCAGGCTTGCAAGGCGTTGCGCGACGAGGGTTATGAGGTCGTCCTGGTCAATTCCAACCCGGCCACGATCATGACCGACCCGGAGTTGGCCGAGCAAACCTACATCGAGCCGCTTTCGATTGAGTACCTCACCGAAATCATCCGCCGCGAACGCCCCGACGCCTTGCTCTCGACCGTCGGCGGCCAAACCGGACTGAACCTTTCGGTCGAGTTGGCCGAAGCCGGTGTGCTCGAGGAATTCGGCGTCGAGTTGATCGGCGCGAAACTCGAAGCCATCAAAAAGGCCGAAGACCGACTGCTCTTCAAAGACGCCATGCGCGGCATCGGCCTCGACGTACCGCGTTCGAAGCTGGTCAACAACGTCGAGGACGGCCTGGCGTTCGCCGACGATGTCGGCTACCCGGTCGTTCTCCGCCCCAGCTTTACGTTGGGCGGCAGCGGCGGCGGCCTTTCCTACAACCGCGAGGAAACGATAGAACTGCTCACCCGGGCGCTCGAGATTTCGCCGGTCCACGAAGTCTTGGTCGAGGAAAGCGTGCTCGGGTGGAAGGAATTCGAGCTCGAGGTGATGCGTGACCTCAACGACAACTGCATCATCATTTGCTCGATCGAAAACTTCGATCCGATGGGCGTCCACACCGGCGACTCGATCACGGTGGCGCCCGCCCAAACGCTGACCGATCGCGAATACCAGGTGATGCGCGACGGCGCGTTGGCGTGCTTGCGCGAAATCGGCGTCGATACCGGGGGCTCGAACGTCCAGTTCGCACTGGAGCCGACGGCCGGCCGCATGGTCATCATCGAGATGAATCCGCGTGTCTCGCGCAGCTCGGCGCTGGCGTCGAAGGCCACCGGCTTCCCGATCGCGAAGATCGCCGCGAAGCTGGCGGTCGGGTTGCGACTGGACGAAATCCCGAACGACATCACCAAGAAGACGCCCGCCAGTTTCGAGCCGACCATCGACTACGTCGTCGCCAAGGTCCCCAAGTGGCAGTTCGAAAAATTCCCCGGAAGCGAACCGCTGCTCGGCGTGCAGATGAAGAGCATCGGCGAGGTCATGGCGATCGGCCGCACGTTCAAGAGCGCGCTTTGGAAAGCGATTCGCAGCCTCGAGACCGGCAAGAAAGCGGGCTCGGAAGTCTACGATCCCGAGTTGATTACCAAACGCCTGCTGATGGCTTCGCCCGAGCGCCTCAACTATATCCGCTACGCCATGAAGGAGGGCTGGTCCGTCAAGGACATCCACGAGCTGACCAATATCGACCCCTGGTTCCTCGAACAGATCAAGACCGTCGTTGATTTCCAGGGCAAGATCGAAGGCGAGACGATCGAAACGGTTTCCAACGAGAAGCTTCTCGAAGCCAAGCGCATGGGGCTCTCCGATAATCGCTTGGCTCGGCTGTGGAATAGCGACGAAGACACTGTGCGGGCTAAGCGCAAGCAAGCCGGCATCCAAGCCGTCTTCAAGCGTGTCGATACCTGCGCGGCCGAGTTCGAAAGCTTCACGCCCTATCTCTATTCCGATTACGAAACGGAATGCGAGTCCGAGCCGAGCGACCGCCGCAAGGTCATTATCCTCGGTGCGGGTCCGAATCGCATCGGGCAGGGGATCGAGTTCGACTACTGCTGCTGCCACGCTTCCTACGCGTTGCAGGAAATGGGCTGGGAGTCGATCATGGTCAACTGCAATCCCGAGACCGTCTCGACCGACTACGACACCAGCGACCGGCTTTACTTCGAGCCCTTGACGCTTGAGAACGTCCTGAATATTTGCGACACCGAAAAGCCCGACGGCGTGATCGTGCAATTCGGCGGGCAGACGCCTCTCACCCTGGCGCTTCCTCTCAAAGCGCACGGCGTGCCGATCATCGGCACCGACCCCGAATCGATCGACCTGGCCGAAGACCGCGAACAGTTCGGCGCGCTACTCGAAGAACTGGATATTCCCTCACCCGCGAACGGCGCCGCGACCAACCCCGATGAAGCGCTGGCGGTGGCTCGTAAGGTCGGCTATCCCGTGCTCGTGAGGCCGAGCTACGTGCTGGGCGGTCGTGCCATGGTCATCGCCTACGACGAGCAGACCGTCAAAAATTACATGCGCGAAGCGGTCGTCTATTCGCAAGAGCGGCCGGTGCTGGTCGACCGTTTTCTCGAGAACGCCGTCGAGGTCGACGTCGACGCGCTCTGCGACGGCGAAGACGTGCTCATCGGCGGCATCATGGAACACATCGAGGAAGCCGGCGTGCACTCGGGAGACAGCTCCTGCGTGCTGCCGGCCGCCTCGATTCCCCTCGAGCAGCTCGAAACCATTCGCGACTACACTTTCCGCCTCGCCAAGGCCCTGAAGGTAATCGGGTTGATGAACGCGCAATACGCGATTCACAACGGCGATGTGTACGTCATCGAAGTCAACCCGCGCGCCTCACGCACCACGCCCTACGTCAGCAAGGCGACCGGCGTGCCGCTGGCGAAAATCGCGGTCGGCTTGATGGTGGGCAAGAAACTGCGCGATTACGGTTTCGAAAGCGGCGTGCTTGAGGTCAAAAAGAATTGCGTCAAGTCGCCCGTCTTCCCGTTCAACAAATTCCCCGGTGTCGATCCCATTCTCGGGCCCGAGATGCGCTCCACCGGCGAAGTCATGGGGATTGGCGAATCGTTCGGCGAAGCCTTCGCCAAAGCACAGATCAGCGCCGGCTCGGCGCTGCCCGAATCCGGCGCGGTGTTCATTACCGTCAACCGTCGAAATCGTGAGGAAGGGTTGGAGGTGGCCCGCAAGTTCGCCGACCTGGATTTCACCATCCACGCCACGCGCGGAACCGCGTCCGCTCTCCGCGCCGCCGGCATCCCATGCAAGGTTGCTTTCAAGGTCAATGAGGGCCGACCCAATGTCGTCGATTTGATCAAAGGCCGACAGGTAGGTCTGGTCGTCAACACGCCCGCCGGCGCGCATTCGTTCGAGGACGAAAAAGTGATCCGGCGCGCGGCGATGATGCAGAATGTTCCCTGCATCACGACGCTCAGCGGCGCCAAAGCGGCCGCCGACGGCATTGCGGCCCGCCGAGCCCGCCCGGTGCAGGTCTATTCGCTGCAACAACTCCACGCGGAGGAGCCGGCGGGCTGAGCGCGATTGATAGAAAGGTAAGTAGACAAGCTCCCCGCGGGCCGCCGCCTTTCACGGATTCCCTCGACACCAGACCCATGAGCGGCGATCCTCCCGAAACTATCGGCCTGATCGGCCTCGGCCTGCTCGGTGCCGCCCTGGCCGAGCGCTTGCGCAAAGCCAGCCTTGAAGTTCTCGGTTTCGACATCGATCCTGAAAAACGCCGTGCCCTCGAAGCCCAGCCGCTCGAATCGGCGGAAGACCTTGCCCGGCAAACCCGCCGCATCGTTTTCAGCCTGCCCGACTCGAATGTCGTCGCCGGCGTGCTCGACGAAGTCGAGGCGCATCTCGAACCCGGAACGATCGTAATCGACACCACGACCGGCGACCCGGATCAAATCTCAGCTTTCGGTCCGCGCCTGGCCGCGCGCGGAGTCTTTTACCTCGACGCCACCGTCCGCGGTTCGAGCGCTCTCGTGCGAAAAGCGGAAGCGATTGTCCTCGTTGGCGGAGACGAGCAGGCCTTCGATTCGTGCCGAGACGTCTTCGCGACCTTCGCGCGCCGCGCGTTCTACTTGGGCGGCCCGGGAAGCGGCGCGCGCATGAAACTGGTGTTCAACCTCGCGCTCGGGTTGCATCGCGCCGTCCTGGCCGAAGCCCTGTACTTTGCCCAAGCCTCGGGCATCGAACCCACCAAGGCGCTCGAGGTGCTTCAAGCCGGCGCCGCCTATTCGCGCGTGATGGACGCCAAGGGACCGAAGATGGTCGAAGGGAACTTCCACCCTGAAGCAAAGCTCTCCCAGCACCTCAAAGACGTCCGTCTCATGCTCGCCGCTGCGGAAAAACGCGGCATCTCTCTCCCCCTCTCGACGCTCCACCGATCGCTGCTCGAAACCGCCGAAGCCGCCGGTTTCGGCGACGCCGACAACAGCGCCGTGATCAAGGCTTTCGATACCTTGGACGAAGCGAGCGAAGAATCCGACTAGCCCGCTTTTCTCACCGCGTGGTGAGGCAAAGTGCATGAAAGGTCCGTCAGTACGAGGCGCGCGCGGCTTGACGCGCGGAGGCGTACTTGAACAGTACGGTGAGCACGGCGAGCAAGCGCAACGAAGTAATGGCGGGCCTATCGTGTGCTTTGCTCGTCAGGCGGGGAGAAATGCGGGCTAGCGGGAGACAAGCTGAGAGCTTGTCTCGACTGTGGGCTGGGACAAACACGAGTGTTTGTCGCTACTGTACAGCGAGGTCTGGGAAGAACATGGATGCTTGTCGCTTCCGAGGACGCCAAGCGGCGGGTGGCCCGGCTAGTCCTTCGAACGACTCCCAAGTCACCCCCAAAGGGACAGAACAGCCCTGCCGACCAACTACCAACACCCGAACCGTACTCCCCCCGGCAGCTCTGCTACGCTGGGTTCCTCTACAGCCAACGAAGGACGAGCATGACTCTCGAAGAGAAACTCGCGGAACTCGAAAAACGCGACGCCGCGGCCGAGGCCGGCGGTGGCCCCGAGCGCGTCGAGCGCCAACACAAAGCCGGCAAACTCTCCGCCCGCGAACGCATCGACCTGCTGCTCGACGAAGGCAGCTTCCAAGAACTCGATCGCCTCGTAACGCATTCCTGTCACGACTTCGACATGCAATCGAACGTCATCCCCGGCGACGGTTTTGTCACCGGCTACGGACGCATCGACGGCCGACTCGTCTACGTCTTCTCCCACGACTTCACCGTCTTCGGCGGGTCTTTGTCGCTCGAAAACGCCTCGAAGATCACCAAGATCATGGACATGGCCGTCAAGAACGGCGCCCCACTGATCGGGCTCAACGATTCCGGCGGAGCCCGCATTCAAGAAGGCGTCGCCTCGCTCGCCGGCTACGCCGACATCTTTCTCCGCAACACTCTTGCCAGCGGAGTCGTACCCCAGATCTCGGCGGTCATGGGGCCGTGTGCCGGCGGCGCGGTGTATTCGCCCGCCATCACCGATTTCATCTTCATGGTCGACAAGACGAGCTACATGTTCGTCACCGGCCCCGACGTCATCAAGACCGTCACCCACGAGGAAGTCACCAAGGAAGAACTCGGCGGCGCGAGGACCCACAACCAAACCAGCGGCGTCGCCCACTTCATCGCGCCCGATGACGCCGAATGCCTGAGGATGATCCGAGAGCTTTTCAGCTTTCTGCCCTCGAACAATCTCGACGACCCGCCCCGCGTCGCCACCGACGACCCGCCCGACCGCGCCGCCGAAAAACTCGACTCGGTCGTTCCCGCCGAGGCCGACGTCCCCTACGACATCAAGGAGATCATCCGCCTCACCGTCGACGACGGCCATTTCTTTGAAGTCCAGCAGCACTTCGCCCAAAACATCGTCATCGGCTTCGCGCGCCTAGCCGGACAAAGCGTCGGCATCGTCGCCAACCAGCCCGCCGTCTTAGCCGGTTGCCTCGACATCGACGCCTCGCTCAAAGCGGCCCGCTTCGTGCGATTCTGCGATGCCTTCGGGATTCCGATCATCACCTTTGAAGACGTGCCCGGCTTTCTCCCCGGGACCGAACAAGAATACGGCGGCATCATCAAGCACGGCGCGAAGCTGCTCTATGCCTATGCGGAGGCCACGGTCCCGAAAATCACCGTCATCACGCGCAAAGCCTACGGAGGCGCCTACTGCGTAATGGGCTCGAAACACGTCCGCACCGACATCAACTACGCCTACCCCACCGCCGAGATCGCGGTGATGGGACCCGAAGGCGCGGTCAATATTCTCTATAAACGCGAGTTAGCCGCCGCCGGCGAGAACGCCGAGCAATTTCGGCAAGAAAAGATCGCGGAATTTCGCAATCGCTTGGCGAACCCGTACAAGGCCGCCGAAAAAGGCTGGATCGACGAAGTAATCCAACCCCGCCAAACCCGAGCCAAGCTAATCGCCGCCCTAGAGATGCTCGAAAACAAAGCGGACACCACCCCCAGAAAGAAGCACGGCAATATCCCCTTGTAGCGCCGTTCAGACAGACCGGGAACGAAAGATCTGTTCCCGGATCTCTCTCTAACGATCAACTTGAGCAGGACAGCAGTTTCCTTTTCCCGGTCTACGAACCTTGCTGTCCCCATCAAACACGAATGAACCGCCCGCACCCCTTGGTGCGTACTTGATGCGTGCGCGACTGCACCTGTCGCAATGCTTCGATTCATAGCAACGTGGCTACTGTTGGCAACTTTGTTGGGCCCTACTTCCCTCCCGTCCGAAGGTGTGGTTTCCGGCCTGGTTTATCAGAAAAGAGGCGCCGGATTCGTGCCCGTACCGAGGGCTCTCATTGAAGCGACCTCGCCCGAGGGATACACCGTCGCGGCGATCGTCGCCGATGATCTAGGCCGTTATGTCATCACGGGCCTACCCCAGGGCCCGCTGGTTCTAAGAGTCTCGCATCCACGATTCCACTCGGCCCCCGGCGACCGCCATCAAGAGGGAGCCGCCATTCGATGCCCCAGTTCCGGTCGATGCGCAACGGTCGACTTCGAGATGATCGAGATGATCCCGAACGGCGAGCTTGAAATCCACGTTGTCGACGGGGCCGGTCGCCCGGTTAGAAGTGCTGCAATCACCGTGCACGCGATCGACGAAGCGGGCGAAGCGGCGTCGCCGACAACCAAGCCGCGCGTAGGGTACCGCGGTAGTTTTCGGGTCCGGGTTCCGCCGGGTTGGTATCGCGTTCAAGTCGAGCCGCCACCGCGCCAAAGGGGCATTACCTACCATCGCGTCAAGCAGGATGTCCTGCTCGAGCACTCGCGGGAACGGAAGACAGTTGAACTTGTTCTGCATTCGAGCAGGACATACGAGGTTTCGGGAAAAGTGCTGCTGTCGGAATCACAGGACGCCGAGCGGATGATGGTTCTGCTCCGCCCGGTGCAACACGATCTACCGGATGTCCCGCGTCAATCGGTCAGGCCGACGAGGCTCGGCGCGCCCCTCGACAAGCGGGGCCGATTCGTTCTACACGACGTTGCCGCGGGAGTGTACGACACCGAGCTGACCTGGCTGGACCACGCCCTTTCGTCCAAGGATGCCGTAAGCTATCCACTAAGAAAGGTTACCGTCCTGGGCGACCTAAAAGGACTGCTCTTGATCGCACCCACCGTGATCGAATGAACGGCCCGCCACGAGATCGGGGACGCGATCCCCCGATGCAGGTGGTGAGAAATGTGGCTTATTGAGTCTCGCATAATATCCTGTCAATCGAGACAAAGAGAAGACTGTTTCCAGAAAGCGGTAATCAAGCGCGGTTTGCGGCGCATGCGCCGCAGCGTTTTGCGGGCACGTTCGTCGAGTTCCCAGTAGTCCTTCGGACAGACGTTCGGCAACTCGTGCTGTTTCCAGTACGCCCAGATGTATTCCACCGGATTCAGCTCCGGCGCATACGCCGGCAAATACTCCGTCACGATATGGCCTTGCGAGAGTTCAATGAACTCTCGCACCATCCGACTGCGATGCGCCGGCAAGCGGTCCCAGACGATCATCAACGGGCCGTCCATGTGGCGAACCAAGGCCTTCAGAAAGTCGATGACCTCCAACTCGCCAATCGCGCCGGGATAGAGCCGAAAGTAAAAGTTGCGCAACGTCAACCCGGCCGACACCGAAAGCTTCTGCCAATTGAAGTTGAACTCCAGCAGCGGCGTCTCGCCGCGCGGCGCCCAGGTGCGGCAACGATGCGGCTTCTGACTCCATCCGCTTTCGTCGATGAAGACGATCGTGCGGTCTTGTTTGCGGGCTTTTTTTTAATGGCCGGCCACCTCTTGCACTTCCAGTCGCGGATGGCCTCTTCGTTGCGCTCGCGGGCTTTGCCGACCGGGCGTTGCGGGCTCCAGCCGAGCGCCCGCAGGATCTTCCAGACATGGCCCTCGTGATAGCGCACGCCGAACTCGTCTCGGATCAGACGAGCCACCCGCGGACAGCTCCACAACGGCGTCGGGAAGCCGTGCGCCTCGGGGCCTTCGAGCAGCAGGATCTCCAGGCGTTCGAGCTGCGTGGCGTCTAATAGCGGCTTGCGGCCGGCGTGGCCGGCCTTGCGCAGCCCGGCCTCGCCTTGCGCCAGGTACTGTCGTCGCCACTCACTGACAGTTTGGCGGGCGACTGTCAGACGCCTGGCGGTTTCGGACTGATTGAGTCCTTCATCGAGCAAACGCATCGCTTCGAAACGGCGTTTCTCCAATGCTTCGAAATCGCGGCGCTTTCCTTTCGGTGTTCCCATACATAAGAATACGTACGGCAACACCAAAAGGTGTCACTCTATTTTGCGAGACTCAATAGCTGTAGCTGTTGTACACGATCGAGATCCAGCGGTCTTGATTGATAAAGCCCGCGCCCCAGTCCTTCCACTGGCTCGGCAACCCGGCTTTCTGAATCTCCTCGAGGCTCTTTCCGGCCTTCATGTGGTCGCGAACGACGGCGGTCGTCTTGGCCATCATGGTGTGGAATTGCTTCAGGTCATCGAGCGTAGACAACAGACCGTGGCCGGGGATGATCTTGACGTCGCCGGGCAGGCGATCGATCACGCCCTTGACGTTGTCCATGTAACCTTGGACGTTGCCGCCGCTTCCCAGGTCGACGTACGGAAACCGCCCCGCGAAGAATTGGTCGCCCATGTGAACCACGTTGGCCTGTTTGAAAAAGATCACGGTGTCACCGTCGGTATGGCCGCGGGGGACGTGCATCAGCTCGACGTCTTCTCCGTTGACGTGCAGCGAAACCGAGTCGTTGAAAGTGACGACCGGCAACGCGGGTCCTGACTGTTCCGCTGACAAACGCTTGCGGACGTTGGTATGCGCCACAATCGTCGTCTCCTTCCCAAAGATACTGTTGCCTCCGGTGTGGTCGCCATGCCAATGAGTATTGACGAGGAACTTCAGCTCGCCATTGTGAACCTTCTTGGTCGCGGCGCGGATCTTGTCGGCCAGCGGCGCGAACTGATCGTCGATCATCAAGATACCGTCGTCGCCGACGAGTAAACCGATGTTGCCGCCGGCGCCTTCGAGCATGTGAACATTGCCCGCAACGTGCATGCTCTTCACTTCGACATTCGAAAAGTCGCGTTGGGAGACGGCGTGGCTGACCAGTAGGAGCAGCGACGCCGCGGTGATGAGGATGGGACGTGTCATGGGGAAAGTGTAGCGCTGTTGGGTTGGATTTGAAAGGCCCCGGGGTTGCTTCATCACGAATGCGGTTTTGTGCCCAGCCGCGGACAGCTGTAGGCTGAGTTGGTGGAACGAGCACGACGAGCACGGCGGACACAGGCGGGTCCATCATGCCTGTCTATAATGAGCGCGACGCCACTAGCTCGCGGATAGAACATGAAACACATGAAGAAAGTCTTTGACCTGTTCTCGAAACGGCAACGAAGGAGTCGGGGCGAGGTTCCTGATGTGTACCAGTATCAGGATATTCCGTACGAACTATTGAATCTCGCAAAATAAAGTGACATTTTTTTGGGGTACGTACGTCTTTGTATGTATGGGAAATACAAAAGGCGTACGGCGGGATTTCGAGGCCCTGGAGAAGCGCCGTTTCAAAGCGATCCGGTTGGTCGAGCAAGGCTGTAGTCAGTCCGAGACAGCGAGGCGATTGAAGGTCGCGCGGCAAAGCGTCAGCGAGTGGCTGCGACGATACCGGCGTGACGGCGAAGCCGGGTTGCGCCAGGCCGGCCGCGCCGGCCGTAAGCCGCTGTTGGACGCCGCGCAGCTCGAACGCCTCGAGGCGTTGCTGCTGGAAGGCCCCGAGGCGCACGGCTTCCCGACGCCGCTGTGGAGCTGTCCGCGGGTCGCTCGTCTGATCGGAGACGAGTTCGGCGTGCGCTATCACGAGGGCCATGTCTGGAAGATCCTGCGGGCGCTCGGTTGGAGCCCGCAACGGCCCGTCGGCAAAGCGCGGGAGCGCAACGAAGAGGCCATCCGCGGCTGGCAGCGCAAGACTTGGCCGGCCATTAAAAAAAAGCCCGCAAAGAAGAACGTACGATCGTCTTCATCGACGAAAGCGGATTGAGTCAGAAGCCGCATCGTTGCCGCACCTGGGCGCCGCGCGGCGAGACACCGGTGTTGGAGTTCAACTTCAACTGGGACAAGCTGTCGGTGTCGGCCGGGCTGACGTTGCGCAACTTTTACTTCCGGCTCTATCCCGGCGCGATCGGCGAGCTGGAGGTCATCGACTTCCTGAAGGCTTTGGTGCGCCACATCGACGGCCCACTGCTGATCGTCTGGGACCGGCTGCCGGCGCACCGCAGCCGCCTGGTGCGGGAGTTCATCCAGCTCTCCGAGGATCACATCGCAACGGAGTACTTGCCGCCCTATGCGCCGGAGTTGAACCCGGTGGAATACATTTGGGCGTACTGGAAGCAGCACGAGTTGCCCAACGTCTGCCCGAAGGACTACTGGGAACTCGACGAGCGCGCCCGCAAAGCGCTGCGGCGAATGCGCCGCAAACCGCGCTTGATTACCGCTTTCTGGAAACAGTCTTCTCTTTGTCTCGATTGACAGTATATTATGCGAGACTCAGTAGGATCGGAGATTTCACCCGACGATGGGATTGCTGAGCTGAATCACCGGTTCCGCGAACACGGCGTAGGATATCAGTACGAATCCGGTGCGATG
The DNA here is from genome assembly GCA_965238125.1 of Bryobacterales bacterium. Classification (GTDB taxonomy): domain Bacteria; phylum Acidobacteriota; class Terriglobia; order Bryobacterales; family UBA6623; genus UBA6623. Next base: position 5,470,393 of record OZ250179.1, read on the forward strand.
ATCCGGGTCGATTCTCAGTTGATCCATTCTGAGGTAGTGCGGCCTGCGCTGAGCATACTTGCAGATCCGATGTACGAGGGAGCGAATGCGGAGTTCTTGAGCGCGCACGAGCACTATCGAGCGCGAAAGTACAAAGAATGCCTGAACGACTGCCTCAAAGCATTTGAGAGTTCCATCAAAGCAATCTGCAAAAAGAAGGGATGGGCTTTCGGTGCCAGCGATACAGCCAAGAGTTTAATTGAGATAGTCTTCGAGCAGGAGTTGATCCCAACATTCATGCAATCACACTTCTCAGCGCTCAGAAGCACGCTTGAGGCCGGTGTTCCCACCGTACGCAATCGCCTGTCCGGACACGGACAAGGGAGCGAGCAAATCGACGTCCCGGAATCGATAGCCGCATACTCACTTCACTTGACCGCGTCAAACATTCTCCTGTTGACAAGAGCTGATAGTGAGATGGCGTAGGCGGCGTTCCCCGGCCCCGTCAGGGGCCCCGGAATATAGCCCACGGCTTTCAGCCGTGGGACAGCGTCCGATAACGGTACGAGCCCTGGAGGGGCTCAGGAAATCATCCCCAGAGAAATCGCTCATCGAACTCCATTTCGTTCTTCTTCAACAACGACACGAACTCATCTTCGAAGGAAATGCGGCGGTGGTGTAACTCTTGATCGGCGATGTACCGCCTTACGGCGGCGCGATTTGAATGACTAACACTGAACGACGCGTAACCGGTTTGCCAAGCAAAGGACCGGCTTCGTTCATCCTGTTCGTGGATCCAACGTGTGGACTTACCTTTCACGAGCTGCATCGTCTCGGCAATCGACCTGGTCGATGGGAGGGAGAAGAGCATGTGAACATGGTCCGCGGTCCCGTTGATGATCGGCGGTTTGGCGCCCAAGTCGCGAAGGATGCCGCCCATGTAGGCGAAGAGACGGTCACGAAAGGCCGGCTGCAGAACGGGCCGCCTTTGCTTTGTCGAGAAGACGACGTGAACCAAGATGTGGGCGAAAGTGTGAGGCGTGTTCCTGCGCCCCGCTGGGGCTTTCCGCTTGGTGTCTATTTTCCCACGGCTGAAGCCGTGGGCCAAATTCCGCGGCTCCTCCGGAGCGTGGGGGGCTGGACCTTAGGCTCATTGCTGCTCTGAGCGCCGGTTCAGGCCCGCTATAATAGCCGTCATGCAACTCCAGAAAATCGCCCACATCCGACAGAATTTTCCCGATCGGGCGTTGCCTGACGTGGCGGCGGCGGTGCGGGCGCAGATGGAGGGGGCCGACTGGGCCCTTGCCGTCACGCCCGGCAGCCGTATCGCCGTCGGCGTCGGCAGTCGCGGCATCACGAACATCGACGTGATCGCCAAGGCTGTCGTCGAGTTTTGGAAATCACGCGACGTCAATCCGTTCTTGATTCCCGTGATGGGCAGCCACGGTTCAGCGACGGCCGCGGGGCAGGCGGACGTGTTGGCGCACTACGGCATCAGCGAAGAAACCATGGGCGCGCCGGTCGTCAGCTCGCTTGACGTCGTCCCGATCGGCTCCACCCCCGAGGGCATCGACGTCGTCATGGACCGCCAAGCGCACGAGGCCGACGGCACGATGCTGCTGAGTCGCGTGAAATGGCATACCGACTTCGAGGGCAAGGTCGAAAGCGGTCTCCATAAGATGATGGCGATCGGACTGGGGAAATGGGCCGGCGCGAAGCGCTATCACACCTATGCGCTTGAGCTCGGGCTCGAACGGATGATTCGCAGTGTCGGGAAGGTCATGCTCGCGACCGGCAAGATGCTCGGCGGCATGGCGATTCTCGAAGACGCCTACCACAGCACCGCCGAAGTCGCCGCGGTCGGGGCGGCGGGCATGGTCGAGCGCGAGGAAGAGTTGCTGGCCAAGGTGAAGTCCTGGAAGCCGAACATTCCGGTCAAGGAAGTGGATCTACTGATCGTCGACGAGATCGGCAAGAACTTCTCGGGCGCCGGCATGGACACCAAGATCGTCAATCGCAGTGGCCGCAAGGGCCCGAACAGTTGGCCCGGCGTTCCCAAGATTTTCCGCATCATCGTGCGCGACCTTTCGCCGCTCAGCAACGGCAATGCGATCGGTATGGGACTGGCCGACGCCATCACCGACCGGCTTTTCGAAAAAGTCGATTTCGAGGCCACCTGGGTCAACAGCCTGACGGCCTCGAGCCCGCCAGCCGCCTTCACGCCGATGCATTTCCCCGACGACCGCACCTGCATCGAGAAAATCGTGCCTACCTGCGGCAAGCTCGATTTGGGCGAGGTTACGATCGCCTGGATTCGCAATTCGATGGATATCGGGGAGCTGATGGTCAGTGAGGGCTTGCTCGACGAGGTGCGAGGGAACCCGGAAACCGAGGTTCTCAGCGACCCGATGGATTTGGAGTTCGACGACGGCGGCAATCTCATCAACGTCATGGCCGCGGAGCCTGTGGCGCATTAGCTTGGCCGATTCGCCCCGTGCGCCAATAGTCTCCCAGGGGCGTGTTGCGGTTTTAGGCCGACGCGACGTGATTTGCGTTATTGCGGCATGGCTGAAGCCTGAAGGGGAAGGCCGCTGAAGCGGCCTACTTGCCGAGAGCGAGCCGTTCATGCCGGCCCTAAAAGGACCGGCCTATTTTCAACCGAACGCCCGGTGAACCGGGCTCATGCCGACGCGAACCCGAGTGATTGCGTGAGGAAGCGGGGAATGGCGGCGATGGAGGGTAGGCTTTGTTAATTTTGGCCCTGGGCGCCGGCCCAGGGGCTGACGCCCCTGGCCGGTATTAATAGAACCACTACAGCGCAACCGTCCCTGCGAACGATATTTCCAATGTCTTTGGTTCGGCTTTCGATGTCGAACGCCACGCCGACCTAACTGCGGTGAGGCCGCCGCGCCCGAGCCGCTTCAGACCCCGCATGCCCCTCTACCAAGTCGTGATCCTGGCGCTGGTCCAAGCCGCCACGGAATTTCTCCCCATCAGCAGCACGGCGCACTTGGTCGTGGTCCCGTGGCTGTTCGGCTGGGAGGACCTCGGTCTCGACTTCAGCATCGCGCTGCATGTCGGCACACTCGCCGCGGTGCTGATCTATTTCTCAAAGACCTGGCTGCGCTTGTTGTTCCTCGGCGTGGGCCGGAAGGCGTTGGAGCCGTCGCCGGGAGAAACCGATCATGACCTGTACGAGAATCCTCGGTTGTTTTGGTTCTTGGTCGCCGCGACGTTCCCGGCCGGCATCGCCGGTTTGTTGCTCGAGGACTTGATCGAAGGCGCGTTCCGCAGCCCATTTGTGATCGGCGTCATGCTCGTCGTCGTCGGGCTGCTGATCGGTTGGGCGGACCAGCGCACAAAGCTGTCGCGTAATCTCGGCGGCATCCGTTTGCGCGACGCCATGCTGATCGGCTGCGCCCAGGCCTTGGCGCTGATTCCCGGCACGTCGCGCTCGGGGATCACGATCGCGGCGGCATTGCTGTTGGGCGTGGAGCGGGCCTCGGCGGCGCGCTTTTCGTTTCTGCTGTCGAGCCCGATAATCTTGGGGGCTTCGGCGAAGGCGGCCTATAGTGTGTGGTCCGAGGGCGGAGTTGCGGGCCTTATGCAGACGCCCTTTGTCGTGGGCTTCGCCGTCAGCGCCGTGGCGGGCTATGCGGTGATCGCTTTCCTGATCCGGTATCTCGAAACCCGCACGATGAAAATCTTCGTCTACTACCGGGTGATCTCTGGCATAATAATACTGGCTCTAGCGTCATTCTTCGGCTCCTCCTTCGCTGATTGAAATCGAGCCCGCGATCGTTGTGGGCAACTCGGTTTCGGCGAGGAGAGACGGAGTGACGTTTCTACAACCTACCGACAAACCTCGGCTCAACGAGCCGGTGGGTTTTCTTCTGCTCATCTTGGGCGTCTGCGGCGCGCTGAGCTTGATTTCCTACTATCCTTTCGACCCGTCTTGGAACGCGGCGGGAGATCAGGGCGAGATCCGCAATCTGATCGGCAAGCCGGGCGCTTATGGAAGCGACTTGGCACTACAGGCGTTGGGCGCGGGGGCCTATTTGCTTCCGGCGTTCGCGCTCGTGCTCGGGTGGTGCTGGATTCGCTCGACGCCGATTGAGCGGCCGACGGAACGTTTGATCGGGTCGACGTTTTTCTTGTTGGCGGCGTGCGCCGGATTGGCGCTCGCACCGCTGTCGTTGCTGTTCCACGAGACGGTTCTGCCGGGCGGAACGATTGGGTTTGTGGTGGCCGACTTGCTGGTAGGGTTCTTGAACCAAGTGGGCGCCGTGCTGTTCCTGCTTGCCTCGGCCGTCGTGTCGGTCTACATGATGACGTCGTTTACGATCGAGGCGGCGCTCGAATGGGGGCGGGGACTGGGCCGTCCCGTGGAAGCCGTTCAGCAGCGATGGCATGCCTGGCGGGAGAGTCAGCGAGAGAAAGCCGCCGCGCGTCGAGCCCGCAAGGCGGAGGACAGAGCCGCCGAGCAACTCCCCGAACTGCCGGAGGCCGGCGAGGTCGTCGACTTCCATGATTCGGCGGAGGGACCTGATGAGATCGTGGCCGTGTTCGATGACGGCTCCTCGATGGAAGAGACGGTCGACACGCTGCCGCCGATCATACCCTATGACGGAGCGCGGGAAGGGGCCGCCGGCGACGGGAGCGAGGAAACGGCCGATCCGCCGCCGTTTGATCTCGATTCGACCGAGGATCCCGAGCCCGTCGGCGACGCCCTCGCGCGATGGGTTCCCGACACGGCGTCAGAACCCGTGCCCAAGCCGGCTTACCAGTTGCCGTCTACGCTGATGTTGAACTCACCGCCGGCCGCGAGCGCCTACGATCCGGAAGAACTTCAGGAAATCGCCCGCGCGATTTGCGCCAAGTACGAAGAATTCGGCGTCAAGGGGTCGGTGAAGCGGATCAACCCGGGGCCGGTGGTGACGACGTTTGAGTTTAAAGCCGACCCCGGCGTCAAATACAGCAAGGTGACTCATTTGGCCGAAGACCTGTGCTTGGCTCTCGAGTGCGAGTCGATTCTCGTGGAAAGAATTCCCGGCAAGTCGACGATCGGGATCGAAGTTCCGAACCGTCACCGTGAAATCATCGCCTTACGCGAGATCATCGAATCACCGGAATTCGTTGGCTCGCCGTCGCTGTTGACGCTGTCGCTCGGCAAAGACATCAACGGCAAGATTAACATCGGCAGGCTGGATTCGATGCCGCACTTGTTGGTCGCCGGCTCGACGGGTTCGGGCAAGAGCGTTCTCATCAACAGCCTGGTGATGTCGATTCTCTACACCTCGACCCCCGATCAGGTGCGCTTCATCATGGTCGACCCCAAAACGGTCGAGCTGGGGCTCTATGCGGATATACCGCATCTGCTAACGCCGGTCATCACCGATATGAAGAAGGCGTCGAATGCATTGAAGAACGCCACCCGCGAGATGGAGCGACGCCTGAAGTTGTTAGCGAAATACGGCGTGCGCAACATTGAGCAATTCAATCGCAAGATGGAGCGGTTGCGCGCGGAACGCGAAGAGAGTTCGCCCGAGCTGCCGCCCGACCTGCCCTACATCGTCATCATCATCGACGAGTTGGCCGATCTCATGATGGTCGAGGGACGCCAGGTCGAGGAGTCCATCACGCGCCTGGCGCAGATGGCCCGGGCGGCGGGCATCCACCTGATCTTGGCGACCCAACGGCCCAGCGTAGACGTCATTACCGGCCTGATCAAGGCCAATATTCCGGCCCGCATCTCCTTCCGGCTCGCGACTCGCGTCGACTCACGCACGATCCTCGACTCCATGGGCGCGGAATCGTTGCTCGGCCGTGGGGACATGCTTTTCCTGCCGCCCGGGTCGGGACGGATGATCCGCCTGCACGGCCCGCTTGTGTCGGAAGAGGAAATTCATACCGTCGTCAATTTCTGGAAGGGGCAAGCGCGGCCCGAATACAAAGAGGAGTTCTTGTCGAAGCCGGACGACGAGGAGGAAGGCGAGGGCGCGGCCGAGGATGACGAGGTCTTTGACGACCCGGCGTATGAAGACGCCGTGCGTATCGTACTCGAAATGGGCAAGGCCTCGACCTCGACCTTGCAAAGAAGACTTCGGCTGGGATACGGGCGGGCCGCCCGGATTCTCGACGCGATGGAAAAGGACGGCGTTATCGGACCGCCCGACGGCAGCCGCCCACGCGAAGTGCTGAAGTCGCCGGATTGGTTGCTTGAGGTCGAACAGCGGTGACGGCGCGAGCGTCTGTAAGCACCTAAACCGAGCCGCGACAGTGATCGAGCGGTACGCGCCGAGGCCGCTCGGCCGGACGGAAGAGTAGTGGAAGCGCATTGCCCGCGAATAGCGGCGCGCGATGCCCGGGAGGAAGCCTACTCTCGCGGCTCGATTTGCAGCCGGTAATGGAGCGTCTGTAGGACGATGCTCCACTTGTGGTTGCGGTTCGCTTCCAAACAGAGGCAGCCGGACGAGCTGACCTCGCGGGGTTGACCCAGAGCGTCGTCGAGTCGTCGGCCGAGTAGGGGTTGCTCGGCGAACGCGGCCGTCATGCGATCGGGATCGGCTACGTAGCCGCACATAGAGCGGTAGCCGCGGTCGCCCTCCCCCGGACGGCAACTCGAATCGACGATACGACGCCCTTCCGCACGCTCGGCGCTCAACTCGATGGAATAGTCGAACGTCAGCGGCATCCCCAAACTGCTGCAGGTCGTTCCGTCGAAACGAAAGCGGGCGATGAGTTTGCCGTCGGGGCACTCTTCGATCGTCAGGCGTTCGCGGCTCCATTTAGCGAGCGTCTTTTCGGGGAAAGAATATTGGTTGCGAGGCACCGCGCCGTTGCCGCCGCTTTCGCCTCTCCGCTGGTGGAACCAAAAGCCGTCGAGTTCGCTTGCCGAAATTTCTTTGGCGGTGACTCCGAAAACCGCCAGCGCCGACCGAGCCGGTTGCAACCCGCCCGAGGGCAGCAGGCTCAACGGCCCGTGTTCTTCAAGCGCGGCGAAGAGCGTCGCCTGGTCGTCGAGTTCCCAGCCGTCATAGCCGGGGCTGTAGTGCGGCAGCACGGTCATGCCGGATTTCGCGGATTGCCTTCGCAAACGTCGCCCTTGGCGAGCGCGCAGGTATTCGGCCGCGGCGACGGCGTAGGCGTTGAGGATCATCGCCTCGGCGGGACGCTCGCTTTGGAAACGCGCGTCGATTTCATGATCCACCGCCGCGCCCGCGCTCACCCCGACGATCGCCGCCTGACGTGCGTCGGCCGCGCTGAATCCGTCGGCAAGCACCCCGCTGGTGAGTTCGTCGTCGCCTTCGAGGTGGACCTTATCCCCCTCGATAGAACGAATCTCGCGGATCGATGCATGGGACCATGGGTCACCGTGTTCGCGATACCAATCTCGGGCGGTGTCGGCCAAGGAGGCCGTCGTGGCGTCGGGTTCCACGCCGTCGGGCAGGCCGAGGTGGCGGTGAAACAAGGCGGGATCGACGTAGAGCATGGAGCAGAGGCCCGACGGCGCGGGGCCGCGCGGGATAAGCTGAATCTTATGATCGCCGATCCGAAGCGGATTCGCGAAGCATTCCCGGTGCTCGATGACTGGGCCTATCTGAATTCGGCCGGGTTTGGTCCCGTGCCGCGGTTCGCGATCGAGGCGGCCGACCGATATTTCACGCGGTGCAATGAAGGAGCCAACCTCGACTTCCTCGATTGGTATAGCGAAGCGGACCAAGTTCGCGCGTCGGCCGCCCGATTGATCCGAGCACGCGCCGATGACATTGCGTTCGTACCGAATGCCGACGCCGGGCTCGGATGGTTGATCGGCGGCATCGAGTGGCGCGGGGGCGACCATGTCGTCAGCCTGGCGCACGAGTTCCCGAACAACTTGTACTTTCCCGAAGTCCTGGCGAAAAAGGGGGCGACGTTCACACGCGTCGAGATTCCCGACGGCGCCTTTTCGCTCGACCGCTTCCGCGACGCGCTGACCCCGCGTACGCGTCTTGTATTGCTGAGTTCGGTGAACTACTCGACCGGGTTGCGAGTGCCACTCGAAGCGGTCGGGGCGGAGCTGAGCAGCCGCGGCATTCTTTTCTACGTCGACGGAACACAAAGCGTCGGCGCGTTGCGAATCGATGTCGACGCGGCGAAGATCGACTACCTCGTCGTCAACGCCTACAAGTGGTTGCTTTCTCCGCCCGGCATCGGCTTTTCGTACATATCGGCGCGTGTGCGGAAATGGCTGCCGCCGGCGTCGTATAGTTGGCGCAGCCACAAGAACTGGCGAGAGGTTGACCAACTTCACGACGGCGTCCCCGAGCTGCCCGACGGGGCGATTCGCTACGAAGGCGGCATGCAGAACTTCCCCGGCATCTTCGCTCTCGGCGCGGTATTGGAATGGCTTCACGAGTTAGGGCCTGAACGGGTCGAGGAGCGCGTGCTTGATTTGGCGATCAAGACGCGGGCCGTGCTGCGCGATCACGGCGGCCTGTTGGCGGCCGATCAGGCCGAGGGGTATGATTCGCCGATTGTCACGGCGCGTTTTGCGGGGATCGATTCCTCGAAGCTCGCGGTTCGTTTGGAAAAAGAGCGAATCGCGGTCACGGCGCGCAAGGGCAATTTGCGAGTCTCGCCGCACGTCTTCAACACCGAGGAAGATCTCGAGAGGTTAAGCGCGGCGCTCAAGCAGTAGCACCGCGGCTGAAGATGCGGAAGACCGTGTGTTTCCGCTTCGCTTCAGCCCCGGGGTGGATACCGCTCCCCCGGGGTCTGAGCGAAGCCGAAATTACGTCGCCACGGCGGTGGGAACGGGCGTTTCCTTCTCGGCGCGGTATTCGATGAGGTTTCGCATGAAGACCGGCATGTAGAGATGATGGTCGTGCCAAGTACGGCCGCTCACCATGTTGCCGTCGACAACGCAACCTTCGTCGACGAAAGTCCCGCCGGAAAATTCGACGTCGAGTTGGCATTTGGGCACTGTCGCCATTTTCCGGTTGCGGATCACGTCGGCCGCGGCCACGATCTCCACGCCGTGGCAGACTACGGCAACGGGTTTTTGCTCCTCGAAGAAATGACGCACGATCTTGAGTAGGTCTTCGTCGTAGCGCAGGTACTCAGGCGCGCGGCCGCCGGAGACGAACAGGCCGTCGTATTCGTTGGGATCGACGTCCCGGAAGGCAACCGTCGCTTCGATGTGGTAGCTGGGCCCTTCGCGCGTGACGTCCCAGCCCGGCGGAATCTCGTGCATCACCATGGCGTAGACGCGCGCGTCTTGACCGGCGACGACGGCTTCAAAGCCGTCCTCTTGCACGCGGAAAACCGGGTATAGAGTGTCGACGGCTTCGATGGCATCGCCGACGGGAATCAGAACTTTGGACATATCCACCTCCCTGGAGCGTCGCCGGGACACCAAGTGCATCCCGCGAAACACCAGCATAGCCTAAATTCCGGCCCGCCGCCCCGGCGTTGACGCCCGTCCACGGTGTGGTTTCATCGTCGTCACAATAGAGACATGGCGATTCCGATCTACCAGGTCGATGCCTTTAGCGAACGGCCGTTTTCGGGCAATCCGGCGGCGGTCTGCTTACTAGACGCTCCCCGACCCGATGATTGGATGCAGAACGTCGCCGGCGAGATGAATCTGTCGGAAACGGCCTTCGTGAGCCCCCTGGAGAACGGTTTTTCCTTGCGCTGGTTCACGCCTATCGTCGAGGTCGATCTGTGCGGCCACGCCACTCTCGCCGCCGCTCATGTGCTGTGGGAGACCGGCCGCTTGCCCGAGAGCGCAACGGCTTGTTTCGAGACTCGCGGCGGTCGGTTAACGGCGCGGCGCGACGGCAAGTGGATCGAGTTGGACTTTCCCGCGACGCCGGCCGAGGCGACAGAGACTCCCGACGGGTTGGCGGAGGCTCTGGGGTGCGAGCCGCGAGCCGTGCTGCGGAGCCGCTTTGACTACCTGGTCGAGGTCGAGTCCGAGCAGGTCCTGGCTGAACTGGCGCCGGACTCGGCTGCACTGGCGAAGGTTCCCGCGCGGGGCGTGATCGTCACTTGCCTCGGCACGGGACGGTACGATTTCGTGTCGCGGTTTTTTGGCCCGGGGGCGGGAATCGCCGAGGACCCGGTGACCGGCTCGGCGCATTGTTGCTTGGGACCCTATTGGGCCGCGCGCTTGGGTAAGACCGAGCTGCTGGCCTACCAAGCATCAGCTCGAGGCGGCGAAGTGTGCGTTCGCGTGGAAGGTGACCGAGTGCTGTTGGGAGGTAAGGCGGTGACTGTGATGCGCGGGGAGCTGGCCTGAGCCTCGCTCGCCGTAATCCAGTTGCGCGGGTTCCGGAACGACGGCGTTACGTTTCGTCGCGAAGACGATCCAGAAGTCCATCGACTTGCAGGTAAGTCGCCCAATGCCGCAAATAAGCCCAAAGGGGGTATCCACTTGCTTGGACCACACGCTACATGTTGTGGTCGGACCTCGAACTCCCTCCCACAAGCCGCCGCGACGAACTCCGCCGGAAGTTCGACTTCAATTTCGCGCGGCATCGACGTCGGCGAGAGATCCGTACGCCTTGTATTCGGGGTATGCGCGTGACAGTTGGCATGATCGTGGAAGCGCTTGCTGCCGGCCGGCCGATCGAGCAGTTGCTCTTCGATTTCCCCTATCTGGAAGAGGAGGACATTCGCGAGGCGCTCGCCTTCGCCGCCTTGCTCAGGGACACGAAATTCGCCTGGCGAGTTGATTGCTAAAGAGACCTCGCCAAAGGCGCCATCGTATCGCTCGACGGGTCGGGTCGGCCACGCGCCCGATCGCCCACGGCCACCAAATCCTCCCCGACGGCCAGGTGTTGATACAAATCAACCGATGCCTCATTGCAGCTAACGGATCTACATCGGTCCCACAGTAGGTCCAGACAGTGTGACTGTCGAAATGGCGCCAAGGCTCTGCTGTTATCGTTTAGTTCTATTGTGACCGTTTGCTCAGCCCCCATTCTTTCGCCGTGTCCCGGATCGGACCCCGGATTACGGTTAACGGTTCACGAACCTCAGTACACCCCAACCGCGACCTTCGTCTGCCCTTTCGAGAACGGCCGGACGTTGCGCACGCCGTCCCAGGGGTAGAGATCGATCGGGGCCTCGCGCTCGCATTCGTCTCGTTCGGGGAAGCGCGGCATGAAGAACTCTTTAGTCAACGTCGTCAGGAGCACGCGGCCGGTTTCGCCGTAGTCCACAACGCTATCCATATCGTCGGGGTCGACGACTTGGCTGACGGCCCGCGGCTGCGGCGGGTAGTAGATGATGGCGTACTCGTCGGCCGGGTCGAAGGGTTTGTGGCAGGCCAGTCCCATCAACGTATTGCCGTAAGTGGCCGCGAAGTAGGCACCTTCCATCAACTCCTCGACGGCAAATCGGTGGAACTGCGGCGTCATCTCGGTACCCCCGCAGAAAACGCCCTGGATGCCTTTGTCCCTGAGCGAAACGCGGTCGCAAAGCCCTTCGAGCAGTTTCGGCGTGGTAAACAGGCAGCGGACATTCGGGTGCGCATCGAGGACCGTCACGGCTTGATCGATGCAGTGCTTCTTATAGGCCTCGGCTTCCTTAATGTCGCCGCGCTTGAGCAGCTTCACGACCCATCGCGGATCGAGGTCGACCTGAAAACAGATGCCCCCGCGAACCTGCGCCAAGTGCTCGATCGCCAGCCGCAGCCGGCGCGGGCCGGTCGGTCCGAGCTGCAGCCAGTCGGAGCCCATCGGGAAATGCTCTTCGGGCAGCGTATTGCTGAATTCCGAATAATCGATGCGGAAATCGTCGATGTTGATACGCGACTTGGGAACGCCCGTCGTGCCGCCGGTTTCGAAGACGTACACGGGCTTGCCCTCATAGCCTTTCGGGACCCAACGCCGCACAGGGCCGCCGCGCAGCCATTCGTCTTCAAAGAGGCCGAACTTTTTCAGATCGTCGAAGCCGTTGATTTCCTCGCGCGGATCCCAGTCGAGCTTTGCTGCACGTTCGAGCCAGAAAGCGCAGCCGGTGTCAGGATCGAAATGCCAAGCAACGATCTCGCGCACATGGGCGTCGAGTTTTTCGCGGGCGGCGCTGATCTTGAGTTCGAGTTCGGGTGAGATTTCAGTTGCCATGGATCGTTGTTTCGATTTCGAGTGTGATGGTATCGTCAGGAATTCGAAAGCAAGGCCGGCCCGCGGTGGGGCAGGTCTCCAGGCCTGCCCTCTTACTTGCCCGCGATAGCGTACAAGTGCGAGCGCGTCATGATATAGAGCACGCCGTTCGCAACCACCGGCGTCGAATAGATCGTGTTGCCGAAATTCACTTCCGACAGCACTTCCTTGACGCGGCCCGTCTTCATGATCGTCAGGTCGCCGTCTTCGTCGCCCAGCATGACCTTGCCGTCGACGACATAGGGCGAGCCCCAAACCGCGGCCAATGTGTCGTGTTCCCACAACATCTTGCCGGTCTTGACGTCGAGGGCGTGGAAAAAGCCGCTGAAGTTGACGGCGTAGAGAACGCCCTCGTGAATGGCGACGGTCGAAATCGTGCGCCGAAACGGATGATGCCACACGACGGCGCTTTCGGTCACGTCGCCCGTCTTCGTCGCATCGATGGCCCACAAATGGCCGACGCCCTCGCCGTGTTCGGGGTCCTGCCCGACCGAAACGAAAACCTTGTTGTCGAAAATGACCGGCGTGGCGATGATGTTGTTGCGGTCCCCTCGGCCCTGCTTCCATTCCGAGTCTTTCGGGTTGCAGTCGAATTCCCAGATCAGCTCGCCCGACTTGGCTTCAAACGACCGCAGCCAACCATCGCCGCCCGCGAAGACGATTTGCTCTTTTCCGTCGATCACGCCATAGCCCGGTGAGGCCCATTGCCCGTGCAAGATCTTGTCGCTCGGCGAGGCGTCTTCCCAAAGGATTTCCCCAGTGTGGCGGTTCAGCGCCAGAAAACTCGGCGAGCGCGGCGACGGGATGTTGATGTGGCTCTCGTCCACGCCGTTCGACGTATTGACGAAAAGGATGTCGCCGACCACCAGCGGGGACGTCGCCGCCATGTTGTGCGGGAACACGCCCAGCTCGTCGTACATGTCGAGTTTCCAGATAATGTCGCCGTCGATCTCCGACGTTGCTTCTTCGTCTTTGAAGGGGCCGTCGTTTTCGCCGTCACGAAAGCCCTCGGCGTCCAGCGCGATCACCTCGGCGCGGTTCGATACGTAGTAGACGTGGTTGCCCACGACCGCCGGCGACGAGCAGACGCCTTGCTCGGGCCAATCGTTCACGCGGCCCGAAGCAAGCTTAGCGTGGGTCATCTGCCAGAGAAACTCGCCGTCCGATTCGCGGAAGCACATCACGACACCGCGGTCGCCCTTGTGCTTCGGGTTGCGCAGCAGCTCGTTATTGGTGCCGACGTAGATCTTGCCGTCGGCGATAACCGGGTTGCCGTAGGACTGCGAGCCCAACTCGGCGACCCACTTGATGTTCGTCCCGTCATCGACGTTCCAAGTGCGCGGGATGCCGGTTTCCGACGACACCATGTTGCGGTCGGCCCGGCCTCCCCACATCGGCCAATCGTCGGCCGCCACGGGAAGCGCCGCGAGGCTGATGAGGGCCACTGCCGTAAGAATGCGTTTCGGTTGTTGCATGGAAGTCTCTATTGAAATCGTCGCATGGGATCGGAGCGCGGGCTAGTTTCCGGCGGGCTTTACGGAAATATTGTCGTAAAGAATGTCGGCGGAGGCGTAACCGTAGATCCCCGGCGCTCCGTGGCGATGGGGGATCGCGTCCTCGGCCTCGATCGACCACTCGGCCGGCTCCGCCTCGTCGCGCTTCCAAACCTTGGCGCGAATCACGGCCCCGTCGCCCTCGGCGTTGCTCTTCTGATCGACTCGCACCTTCATGCGATACCAGATGTCGGGGTCCCAACGGAAGCGAACCTCCTTTGAAAAGCGCGCCATCTCGGAAAGCCAGGTGCGGACCATCAGCTTTTGCGTATTGCCCATCAACGCGATCGTATAGCGGTGGGAAACCAGTCCTATGTCGGGCATGCGGCGGCGCCGTTCGGAGCCTTTCAAATCCGCCTCGATCACGTAGCCCTTCGCGGCCGGGTCGCCGATGTAGACGGTCGTTCGCCAGCTTCGCGGATTGCCCGACGGTTTCTTGAGGACCATGTTCTCGCCGTCGGCCGTCACTTGGAAGCGGCCGCGCGTGGCGTTCCACCCGGCGGGGACGCTCTTCTCGGCCAGGGCGTCGAAGTTCTCCTCGAATGCGATCACCGGCCGGGCGCTGACGCGCGCCGTTCCCTTTAGCTCGCCGAGCGTTGCGACCACCAAGCCGCCTTGCGAGGTGTTTTCTGACGACAACTGTAGTTTACCGGATGAGGAAATCTCGCCATTCAGTCCGTCGAGCGACCAGGAAGCTTCCTCTTCTCCGATCAGGCGCCCCTTCGCGTCGAACGTGCGGACTTTGAACTGCTTCTCCCCGCCCGCCTGCAAAACGATTTCTCCCGGGGTTACCTGGACCGCGGCTGCCGACGCACCCGCGGGCGCTTTCTCGGGAGCCACGGGCAGCGTCCCCGACGGCCGCGCCGAGGGTTTCTTCGAGCCGATCGCATAGAGGTCGGAATTCGTCAGCAAGTAAACGCGCCCGTCGGCAATGGCCGGCGATCCGTTGATCTGCGTGGCGCTTCCGTCGGCTTCCTTGAATTCATCCACATCGAAGACTTCCGGTTCCTGGTCGCCGTTGAGCTTGAGGATGTGGAACTTGCCGTCTACGTCGGAGACGTAAATCTTGCCGTCGGCGACGACCGGGGAGGCTTTCTGCGCGATGCCTAGGTTGTGCTTCCACAGTTCCTCGCCCGTCTTGGCGTTGAACGCCGTCAGATTGGCCGAGTTGTCGACGTGGTAGAGGCGGCCGTCATGAATCGCCGGCGAAGCGTAGCCTCCAGTGAAGCCGTCGACCATCCACACGAGCTTCGGTTTGCCGTCGGTCACCTCACCGGCATCGAGGCAAACCAGACGCCCCATGGCTATGCTTTCATCGACATTCTCTTCGCTGTGGGACGCGTAGACAAGGTTGCCGTCGACGACGACCGAGGAATTGATGCCGCGCTTGCTCATCGGGAAGCCCCAGACCTTCTCACCCGTGGCCGCGCGCAGGGCATAGACGCCGCCGTCGCCGTTGCCGCCGATCAGCAGGCGTTCGCCATGGATCACGCGGACGATAGGCGCCGAATAGGTCGTGTCTTTCGGTGCCCCCCCGGGAGTCGAAATCCAAACCGTCTCCCCGGTGCGTTTGTCGAGCGCATAAAAACGATGCCGCGGGATAAAAGTCGAGCCCCAACCGGCGGTCAGAAAGCTGACGACCACGAGATCGCCGTCGACGATGGGATTGACCGTGCGGCCGCCGAAACCCGAGATGCGTCCGACTTCCTCGCCCAGCGAGCGGGACCAGATGACCCTGCCGTCGGGGGCGAAGCCGTAGACCACTCCCTCGACGCCGTGCGAGTAGACATAGCCGGTTTCTTCGTCGCCCACCAGGTTGGCCCAACCGACGCGGTGATGCGGGATGTCGGTCTGAAAGACGTTATAGCGGTGTTCCCAGCGGAGCTTGCCCGTGTCAGCGTCGAGGCAGGCAACGCGCTCTTGCCATTTCGTAACGTCGCCCGGTTCGGCGAGCGTAATCAGGCAGACCCGCCCGTCCAAAACGATGGGAGTGGAACGCCCGCCGATCGGGGCTTTCCAAAGCATGTTTTCGCCGCCCGGCGTCCAAGTGGAGGGCAACCCGGTTTCCGGCGAGACGCCATCGGCGTTGAAACCGCGCCAGGAGGGCCAGTCGGCCCCCGGCACCTCGACAGGCAACGAGAACAAGACCGCAACCGCAACGGCAAGCAAAAAAAGGCATCGAGGCCGCATCAACAAGCTCCTAACCGAGGCACCCCTCACACCGGGCATTCTATCAAATGACGTTCGAGGGGCCCCGAAACGTTACGGGGTTCGACAGAGACCCCCGTCACCAGGTAGGAAGAAACGCTCGCGTGGTAGGCTTTGAATATGAGTCGGAGTCTTAAGGACTACCGCGTTGTGGTCTATCGTCAGCAAGACGGGAGCTGGGTGGCCGAAGTGCCCGCGATCAGCGGCTGTTACGCGTTGATGACGTCGCGGCAGGCGGCATTGGACGAGTTGGCAAGCGTGTTCGCCATGATCAGCGAAGAATACGCAGAGAAGGGAGAAGCCCTCCCCGCGGACACAACCGAAGTCTTGCATGCCTAGCGCGACCGCCCGCCAACTTCAGCAGGCCGCCAGACGACTTGGCTTTGAGCGGCGGCGACAATCCGGCAGTCACGAACGTTGGACCCATCCTAACGGACGTGGTGTGACGATTCCCATGCATGGGGGCGCCGAGAGATCGGGCCACCGCTCTTCCACAAGATCCTGCGTCAGCTTGGAGTCAGTGAGGAGGAATTTCGACGGCTGAGATGAAGCTGAGCAGTTTCGTAAATGCGACCGACTCGTGTCGAACCTGCAAGATCTCGGGCTCAGATTCAAGACGGTGTTCGAAGGGAACCCGGTCCACAACCAAAAATCAAAACTGTATCGCACTGATTCGGTGCGAGGCGCGGTTCGGGCTCCGTCCCCGAACTCCCGTCATTCGCCCGGTAGAGGCCATGGCCGCAGACGAGGTGCCGGCCCCTACGGACCGGCCCATGATTAATTCGAGCGGGGCTTAGGCGAATTCGGCTGCGTCCGCATGGCGATGTCGTGAAGGTGAGCGGATAGGATGAAGATTCTTTATTAGGAAGCTGTCCCGGGTTTCCGCTAGTCCCGGGTTTCCGCTTCCATTCAACAATCGAGGGTCGGATCCTGGCGGGCGCGGGCCGCGAGCGGACCGAAACCAAGCCCAATCAGGGTGCTAGAGAGGCCCTCGGATTGCTGGTGGGAAGGCTCGCCGTTACTCCCCCGTCAGCACAACCGTGGCTGCTTGGGAGTCCGCGACATACTTGAAGAACTCCTGAACGGTACGGTATTCGCTCGCGGGAATGACCGCAGCCTCCAGCTCAAGTTCGCGCCGAAAAACAAGCTCCCCTCGGGCCGGCTCCCACGATGCGCGAAACGTACCGAAGTCTGCCTCGATGTCGACGGGGTCGGGGTGCTCGTCTACTACGGCCCTGGAGGGGAACCTCACGCGAACCGTTTCACGATACGCCTGGGGGGCAACCTCGATGGGGAGATCGCGGGACTCCTCGCTGAAAACGGGAGAACGTGAGGCAACCACAGCCGGCCGAAAGATCAAGAGGACGTTGTTGATGTTTTGGCCGTAGCTCGGCGCGGTGAACTCGACCTCCAACTCGAAGTTCCCCTTCGGATCGTCGTTGACGTCGACTCGGGACACAGTCGATCCCGAAGCGCCGCGCGAGATCCATTTCTCTACCGTCTGTTTGTATTCCTGGTGGTTTTGGGAGCGGTATCTTCGCCGTTCCTCAGCGGCTGCCTGCCCTCGTGAGATCTCCCGAACGCTCACCTGGATCGAGCCGGCCATATTGAGGTTGATCTCTACGTCTCGATCCACGCGGTTCAACTCGGATTCCGCTGTGGGCATGCGGACCAGATCGCCCTGCTCACCGGCAAGCACGAGGGCCCAACTGTCCTGGTGGTCGTCGGGCAGGTAGCCTAGCTGCACGTAGGGATGCGTGGGATCGAAGAACAGGAGACGGCCCAATTCCGTGTACTCGCCCACCGCCGGCGCCTCTACATCTTCCGAGACACGAATGCCGATGATGGCGTGATTGAACTGCTGGGGCGAGGGCCAGTCGGGGCGGACATAGTGCCGGTCGCCGGAGTAGATCGGGACAGGAAAGGACTCGATGCCGGCCTCGCGAAGCATGGTACGCATCAAGGTCGCTTTGTCTTTACAGTCGCCGTAAGCGTTCGTGAAGACTTCAGCCGCCGAGTGCGGAGTGTATCCCCCGCCACGAGCGAGGCCAGTTTGAATCGAAATGTAGTTGATCTTTTGAACGAAGCTGCCAATCCCCTCAATCTGCTCGAGTTTGGTCTGCGTTCCCATCGCCAGAGACTTCACCTGCGCTGCAAGCTCCGGGCTGGAAACGGCTTGCGGATCGCTGAGACTGCTTAGCCAGACCGAAACTTCGGACCAATCCTTAAAGGTGGGGCCCATCGGACCCTGTTGCCCCTCGGCTGGGAAGTAACTGACGGCGACCCGAGGAGCGAGTGAGGCTAGGCTCGGCGTATGGTCTTCGCGATCGATGTAGGGCAGGTCGTGGAGCACCCAGGTGTAGCGCGACCCGGCAACGAGCGGCTCAATCGGCTCGTGGTTGTAGGTGACGCTCCGGCCTACCCAGTCGGTCGGTAGCCGCAGCACGAAACGTGAGTTCAGAACCGGCAGCCGGCCCTGAAAGACAAAAGAGAATTGGGTGAAGACCGAACGGTCTTCCTTGATCGACTCATAGCCGAAGACCGCGCCCGGGTCCGCCTCCGATGTCGCCACGATCGTCCGGACACGCGCCTCGTTGTAGACGTCGTTTTCCACGAGCGACAGATCGAGAATCTCCTTCTTGCCGTAAGTCTTGGTTTTGCCGGAAGGGAACACCATCCAGGCTCGCAGTTGGCGGACCGTGCTCGACTTCGTGCGGTACACAACGCGGGCGAGCGCCCAAGCGCGGCCGTCTCGATTGAGAACCTTCACGGCGTAGCGCTGGGTGGTAACGACGCGGCCCCTAGGGTCCACCTTGACTTGCTCCTCGTGCAGCAGCACGACGGCGGGCACCTTGGCTTCGTAGGCCGGAACTTGCGTGCCGGCCAGCTCTGTCAGCCATTCCGGCGGTGCAGCGGTGGCAAGGAGAGGAGTTGTAATCGAGAGCAACACGAGGACGATCGGTTTCATGGCTGTCTCCGATCCTGAGTCGAACGTTCTCTGCGGCGCGCCTGGTGGCCTTCTCAGAGGTATCGTTTGCTGGCGGTGCCGGGCTCGGTTGGGACTCGCAGGTCGTGTTTGACGTTCCCGAAAGCCGCTAGTTCGCCGCCGCCTCGGTCTGCTTGAGCGTTATCACCTTGTTGTCTTCAGTGTAGATGAAGTCGAACACTGACTTGAGTGTTGGGTAGGCTTCCTGCGGGAAGAAGACCTTCCCGTCCTTGCCAAACAGAAAATAGCGGTTGTGCTGAAGCCGGCGCTCCTCCTTGTCAAAGCCCAACATGCTTCGGTAGTGGCCGACCGAACCCAGAGGCCGAACGATGGGGTGGTTGGCCGACTCGAGGCCGAAGCCCTCCGGCACTTCGATTCTCACGGTGTCTATCTCCGACCACGGGTAATCAAAAACGATCGGGTGTCTCCTTCCGGCAGTCTCGAACTCTGCCGGCACACCGCGTCGAAAGAACGCCGGGTGGAGGAAAATCCTCTTGCTGCTAACCTGGGCATATCTTACTGAGTCTCGCATAATATACTGTCAATCGAGACAAAGAGAAGACTGTTTCCAGAAAGCGGTAATCAAGCGCGGTTTGCGGCGCATTCGCCGCAGCGCTTTGCGGGCGCGCTCGTCGAGTTCCCAGTAGTCCTTCGGGCAGACGTTGGGCAACTCGTGCTGCTTCCAGTACGCCCAAATGTATTCCACCGGGTTCAACTCCGGCGCATAGGGCGGCAAGTACTCCGTTGCGATGTGATCCTCGGAGAGCTGGATGAACTCCCGCACCAGGCGGCTGCGGTGCGCCGGCAGCCGGTCCCAGACGATCAGCAGTGGGCCGTCGATGTGGCGCACCAAAGCCTTCAGGAAGTCGATGACCTCCAGCTCGCCGATCGCGCCGGGATAGAGCCGGAAGTAAAAGTTGCGCAACGTCAGCCCGGCCGACACCGACAGCTTGTCCCAGTTGAAGTTGAACTCCAACACCGGTGTCTCGCCGCGCGGCGCCCAGGTGCGGCAACGATGCGGCTTCTGACTCAATCCGCTTTCGTCGATGAAGACGATCGTACGTTCTTCTTTGCGGGCTTTTTTTTAATGGCCGGCCAAGTCTTGCGCTGCCAGCCGCGGATGGCCTCTTCGTTGCGCTCCCGCGCTTTGCCGACGGGCCGTTGCGGGCTCCAACCGAGCGCCCGCAGGATCTTCCAGACATGGCCCTCGTGATAGCGCACGCCGAACTCGTCTCCGATCAGACGAGCGACCCGCGGACAGCTCCACAGCGGCGTCGGGAAGCCGTGCGCCTCGGGGCCTTCCAGCAGCAACGCCTCGAGGCGTTCGAGCTGCGCGGCGTCCAACAGCGGCTTACGGCCGGCGCGGCCGGCCTGGCGCAACCCGGCTTCGCCGTCACGCCGGTATCGTCGCAGCCACTCGCTGACGCTTTGCCGCGCGACCTTCAATCGCCTCGCTGTCTCGGACTGACTACAGCCTTGCTCGACCAACCGGATCGCTTTGAAACGGCGCTTCTCCAGGGCCTCGAAATCCCGCCGTACGCCTTTTGTATTTCCCATACATACAAAGACGTACGTACCCCAAAAAAGTGTCACTTTATTTTGCGAGACTCAATAGGATCCGAATGTCGAACTCATAAACCAGGTTTGCCTGCCGGTCGGTCAGGTTCTCGATCGTTACGTTGGTAACCTCCGCTGACGTGAACTGTTCCGTGAACCTTTTTCGTACGGCCTCTTCGCGTGAGTACGTCGAGTCTTGGTCGGAGGCCAGTTTCTGGTGCCTGCCGACGTGGCCTGAATACTCCAATCGGACATGCCCGTCGAGCGTGCCGTCTTCGGCGAGCCGAAATGTCGCGTCGCGCTTTGAGAATGACTGCTCCGGGCCCGCCATCGGCGTCTGAACGAAGGTGGGATTCTTGTGATCGAGGATCAGGGCGTGGACGCCTTCGGCCGACCACGGAAGCATGCCGTCCGCGACATACAACGTCCCCGGAACATAGAATCGCCAGTCATCCTCGACCCGCACGGCAGCCATGAGACCCCGCAAGAAGTACCCGTCCAAAAAGTCAGTTGAAAAGAATGACCGATCGCGAGGTGCGTAGATGGCTGGGGCGGCGGTCAGGCCGGCCGCGCGCGCCATCACAACGAACAACATCGTGATGTCCAAGTAGGTACCCACGCCTTTCTTGAGCGTGTCTTCCGGCCGTCGGTTCTCCTTGCGTTTTGCAGCTCTTTCCTCGCCGCTGATTCCAGTGTCGTAGGACAGGTTCTTGATCTTGGTCCGGCAGTATTCAGCTATTCGGTCGGCTTTCTCCTCGGTTGTCGCCGCTTCCGCCGTAACGGCAGCCACCGCCTTCTTTACCGGACCCGACATCATCAGGGCCGTTTTCCCGAGCCTTAGCAGATCCCTGGCATGCTCCTGCCAGAACTGCTCCTTCGGAAGTCTCTTATTTTCCCTGTAATAGATCAGCATCCAAACCCGCTGGCTCTTTTCGGGGGGCATGCGAGGTTCCTCTTTGTAAGCCGGCATGTTCTCGGCGTAAAAGCTATAGGCCCCCTGTGGCTCTTGCGTGTAGTCCAAAGGGGGATGATTAAAAACCTGGAATCTCATGCTCATGCGAGAAGTAGCCAACGGCTTGACATAATAGTTGACGCGCCAGACCGGGATGTCCCGCTGAAAGTCGAGCTCGTAGTTCGCACGAACACGATAGCTCCACCGGTATTCGATATAGCGCCACTGGTATTCGATGATCACGCCGGCTTCCACACCCGGCATCGCGAAAGACTTTGCCCGCATCTTGACCCCTCGCGCCTTGACTACGTTCCGCTCAAAGACCGTTTTCTTGTCCAGTGGAAGAATCGCGCCGTCCGGCTTGATCGTGCGCCCCCGAATGTCCTCCACGGAGGTGTGTTTGCGGTAGAACAAGTGAACCTGGGCGAACTCTTCGGCGCCTCGTTCGGTAAAGATCTTGATGCGCAGGTAGTGCTCCCAGACAGCCCCCCGTCCGTCGACGATGCGGACCTCCCAGAAGATTGCCTCGGCGTCGGCATCGGGATCCACTTTGGGTTCCTGGAGAGCGACGTTCGCCGAGTTGATCGGCTTCCAATCAGCCGCGGCGGCCGCTGTGACGAGTACGAATGTCAGACACAGGACCTTCAAAGTCGTCAGGCACATTTCAGAACTCCTCGTTTGTCCCTCAGGAGGATGTCCGGATTTCCGTTGAAACTCGCGGCTCTCCGCAGGTTGTAGTTTACGCCACGCGGGCCTGAGCCGGAGGTGGTGTGTCGAGCTTAGCGAGTTGCGCCAACAGCTGGGGCAACTGCTTGTAACCTTTCACGCGACGGAAGCTTCTCTCCGCCAGCCACAGACCGGCTCCCACCCAGCGCTCGCGGTGATCGCCGCGCCGCCAACACTTGACTCGGCTGCAAATGCGATCGACCGTCGAGAAGGCCGACTCGATCGGGTTCGTTGTCGTCGAGGAGTTCGGGGACGAGGAGTTCGGGGACGGAGCCCGAATCCTGACGAAACCGGTTTGACACGAACGCTACCCTATTGAGTTTCGCAAAATAAAGTGACATCTTTTTGGGGTACGTACGTCTTTGTATGTATGGGAAATACAAAAGGCGTACGGCGGGATTTCGAGGCCCTGGAGAAGCGCCGTTTCAAAGCGATCCGGTTGGTCGAGCAAGGCTGTAGTCAGTCCGAGACAGCGAGGCGATTGAAGGTCGCGCGGCAAAGCGTCAGCGAGTGGCTGCGACGATACCGGCGTGACGGCGAAGCCGGGTTGCGCCAGGCCGGCCGCGCCGGCCGTAAGCCGCTGTTGGACGCCGCGCAGCTCGAACGCCTCGAGGCGTTGCTGCTGGAAGGCCCCGAGGCGCACGGCTTCCCGACGCCGCTGTGGAGCTGTCCGCGGGTCGCTCGTCTGATCGGAGACGAGTTCGGCATGCGCTATCACGAGGGCCATGTCTGGAAGATCCTGCGGGCGCTCGGTTGGAGCCCGCAACGGCCCGTCGGCAAAGCGCGGGAGCGCAACGAAGAGGCCATCCGCGGCTGGCAGCGCAAGACTTGGCCGGCCATTAAAAAAAAGCCCGCAAAGAAGAACGTACGATCGTCTTCATCGACGAAAGCGGATTGAGTCAGAAGCCGCATCGTTGCCGCACCTGGGCGCCGCGCGGCGAGACACCGGTGTTGGAGTTCAACTTCAACTGGGACAAGCTGTCGGTGTCGGCCGGGCTGACGTTGCGCAACTTTTACTTCCGGCTCTATCCCGGCGCGATCGGCGAGCTGGAGGTCATCGACTTCCTGAAGGCTTTGGTGCGCCACATCGACGGCCCACTGCTGATCGTCTGGGACCGGCTGCCGGCGCACCGCAGCCGCCTGGTGCGGGAGTTCATCCAGCTCTCCGAGGATCACATCGCAACGGAGTACTTGCCGCCCTATGCGCCGGAGTTGAACCCGGTGGAATACATTTGGGCGTACTGGAAGCAGCACGAGTTGCCCAACGTCTGCCCGAAGGACTACTGGGAACTCGACGAGCGCGCCCGCAAAGCGCTGCGGCGAATGCGCCGCAAACCGCGCTTGATTACCGCTTTCTGGAAACAGTCTTCTCTTTGTCTCGATTGACAGTATATTATGCGAAACTCAGTAAGCAAGGGAGCCGGGAGCCAGTGATCGGTTGTGGCCGGGCCGTGAGAAAAAAATCGCGCCACAAACGGCTCGACAGGAATTCTACGAAACAAACCCAACGTGCAGGTAGCTTTTGATATTTCAATAGGATAGAGACCCGAAGCCACCCGCGGGTCGCAATCCAATGGAAACTCACTCCCGCACCGACACCTGTCTACTCGACGTTCGAAGCTCTCTGGTCTTACCCGGCGCGGAAGCCCAGTCCAGCCACACCGGGCCCCACGACAAACCGTCCCGCGGCGTTTTCGCGAAACGAACCAAAATAACTCCTATGTGGAACTATTTCAATAACTTAAGACCCCTTCAGCCCGGAAGGCCCAACTAGCGACAGCTATTGCTCCCCGCCGCGCATCAGAATCGAGACCAGCTCTTTGCCGCCGAAAGCGGTTTCGGAAACCGTGAGGCCCATCAGGCGAAAGCCCTCTTCACCCGCCTGATTGAGTTCCTTCTCCATCGTCTTGGTTCGGGTCGTGGCCACGAGCTTATAGGCGTAGGTCTTGGCGGGATGGTCGATCTCGCGCTCGAGAATCACGACAACCTCTCGGCCCCCGAAGGAGGTCTTAGCGACAGATTGTCCGCGGTAACGAAACCCCTCGGCGCCTGCCTCCCGCAGCTCCTTCTGCATCGTTGACGTTTTGTTGGTTGCAAGTAACTCGTATTCGTAGCGCCGCGCCGGCGAGGCATCGGCGGGTTTGCTCATCACAACGACGACCTCCTTTCCGCCCAAGGTCGGGCCGGTCATCGTGGCCGAGAACTCGTAGCCGCGCGCAGCGGCCTCGTTCATCTCCTTACGGATTGTCTTGGTCCTTTTCGCGGCGAGCAACTGGTAGTTGATGGCGCCGGCACTGTCCGCGACCGGAGCGGGCGGCGCTGCCCAAACCGCCGCAACAAGGATCGTGGGAATCGCAAGTCGAACGGCAAATCGTTGAAGGGTCATCGCAACCTCTTGAGCGTGAGAACCTCTTGAGATGACGCGCCGCGGGCGAGGAGGGTTTCGTTTAGAGGCGCTCGCCTCGGCGCCCGTACCGAAGCGGAGGGGAACGCCGGCCTCTGGCGCGGCACAATTCGACTCCGAGTTGATTTAACTATAAGTTAACAATGCTCTCGTAACTCCGTCCGTTCCCGGTCGCCCCTACCTGCATGAACGTACGACGACGCCGGCCTTTCGCACGAACCGCCCTCCGCACTGCTGTCCCTATCGTTTGGCTATACGCCTGGGTTGTGCCCGCTCAGGGCGCTCCGCCGATCATTGCCCAGGGGGGGCTCGTCAACGGTGCGAGTTTCATGAGCGGTCCGATCGCTCCCGAGTCGTGGGTGTCCCTGTTCGGAGAGGAACTGGCCGGCACGCTGGTCGTTGCGTCCACGACTCCTCTTCCCACCTCCCTCGACGGTACCCAAGTCACTGTGACTGACTCACTCGGCGCCGTGCGCCCGGCCCAATTGCAGTTCGTCGCCCCCGGACAATTGAACTTCCTGGCGCCGCCGAACATGGCTCCCGGCCCCGCGGAAGTCACCGTCACGAATGCCAATGGGGAAAGCGCGAGCGTGGAGGCGCAAGTTGCGGCTGTGGACCCAGGGATTTTCTCCGCCAACTCCAGCGGCATGGGTGCGGCCGCCGCGACGTTCCTCATAGTGCGAGCCGATGGGTTCCGCGTTGAAGACGTTACGTTCCGCAGCGACCTCCCCGAAGGCAGTCGCACCAATATTCCCATCGACTTGGGAGAAGCCGACGATGAAGTATTCGTGAGCTTTTTCGGGACGGGCTTTCGCTTCCAGTCGTCCGTGTCGGTTCTCATCGGCGGGGCCGATGTGCCGACCCTTGCGGCTGTGGCCCAGGGACAGTTCGCCGGCCTCGATCAATTGGATGTCGGCCCCCTGCCGCGCAGTCTCCTAGGCCGCGGCGAAGTGACTGTGCTTGCAAGCTTCGATGGAGTCCCGGCCAACGAAGTCACCATCAACATAGGGCCTTCCGAAGCGCCGCTGGAGCTGAGTGGGCTCAGGTTCGACGGCACGAACGACCGCGTCACGATACCGTATAGCCCAACGTTCCCGACTGAGGTCTTTACGCTCAGCGCCTGGATCAAGCTCCTGCCGCCGCGTAGGCGGGCGGCGATCATCGCGCGAGGCGAAGACGACAACTCTTTCAATCTGAGCTGGCAGCTCTACGTCATTCAGGACGGGACCCTCGAAATCATGCTTGAGGACTCCCGAGAGAACAACTATTGCTATCCGTTGAATAGCTGCAGGCCGCTCGGCTCGTGCAGCATCGAGGGCGACCTCTTCGTGGCGGACGACGTCTGGCGCCACGTCGCCGCCACGCGTGAGCAGTCGGGAGACCTGAGTCTCTACGTCGACGGAGACAAAAGAGCAAGCTGCGAGGGGACGGGCGTGCCCTCGTCGAACAACTTTCAGGTGTTGTCGGTCGGGAATACCTTCGGCACGATCGGACCGCCCCCTGGGGGCGTTGAGCCTCCCGTCTGGTTCTTCCCGGGGCTCATTGACGAACCGGCCGTCTGGGACGTCGTTCTGACAGACGCCCAGGTTGCGGCACTTCGGAGCTCAGGAGTGGATACGGGCTCCCCCGGTCTGGTCGGCTATTGGAACTTCGACGAGGGTGACGGCCAAGTGGTCACCGACCTCTCGCCGGCGGGCAATAACGGCTTCCTGGGAGGGAGCCCGGAGCCGGACGAAGCGGATCCGGTATGGGAGGCCCGAGTCGCCCAATAGGCACGATCCTTTACGTCGCGCCCCACCGGATCCAGACATTCGTCCCGTCCCAACTAGTCACCCGACGGAGCGTTCGTATTAGCCGGAATCTCGCCCGTCAACGCGTTCAAGAACGCTTCCAGATCATCGCGGTCTTTGCGCTCTAGATGATCGAGTTCGAGCAGGTCCTTGTCGCGGTAGTCATTCGAGTTACCGGCTCCGACGTAGAAGTCAACCACTTCCTTGAGCGTCTTGAGGCTGCCGTCGTGCATGTAAGGGGCGTTGAGGGCTACGTTGCGCACGGTGGGCGTTTTGAAAGCGCCCTGGTCGCCGTCCTTGTTGGTGACTGCGTGGCGGCCTAGATCGGTTAGGTTGCCTTCGTCATCGACGCCGACGCCGAGGTTGTGATACTTGTTGTCGGTGAAAAGCGCGGCGTCTTCCTGCATCGAGTGGCAGACTTCGCAGTTGCCTTTCTTGGGGTCTTTGAAGATGTCGAAGCCTCGCTTGACGGCGTCGTCGACGGCGTCCTCATCCTTGCCGTAATACCAGCGGTCAAAGGGCGAGTTGCCCGCGATGACGGTGCGTTCGAAATTGGCGATGGCCTTTTCGACTTTCTCGTAGGTGATCGGGCCGGGGCCGTACACTTTCTCGAATTGCTCGACGTAAGAGAGCTCTTTCGACAGGTATTCTTCGACGCCTTCGAGGGTGTTGGCCATCTCGACGTCGGCTTGCACCGGGCCTTCGGCTTGGTTTTCGAGGCTGGGCGAGCGGCCGTCCCAGAACTGCGCGCCAAAGTACGCCGCGTTCAAAACAGTAGGCGCTTGGCGACCGCCGCGCTGTCCGCCCACACCGGCCGAGAAGGGGTCGGGGTCGGCGAACCCGGCATCGGGCTTATGGCACGAGGCGCAGGCGATGGTGCCGTCGACCGAGAGATTGGCGTCGTAGTAAAGCTGCCGGCCGAGGGCGACCTGGTCGGCGGTGATCGGATTGTCGGCCGGGATGGGAACGGGAGGTAGGCCAAGCGGGATCGGAACTTCCATCGGCTGTCCGATGGCCTTTGCGGGCCCCTCGGGCGGCGGCGGCTCGGACTCGCACGCGGTCCATAACAACAAACTCGCGGCGGCGGCCGTCACGGTCAAGGTAAAGAAACGTTTGTTCACGGTATCCTCCAGCGGCTCCCGAGCCGAAACAAGACTTCATGATGGGCGGCGGCGAAAAAATTGTCAACTTCCGCAAGGGCGATCTGAAGATCGGTTCGTCATGGAGGGACAGGAGCGCGGAAGGTCGCCGCCGAGAAAAAGCCGCGGGTCTCTTCGAGCCCTGCGCTACGCGCTTCCCACATAAAGCGTCCGGCCTTCACCAGGGCATCTTTCGCTTCGTGTGCTTGCGTCCCGCAGCAGCGGCTTCAGGGCCGCCCGTGGAGCCGATCATCACGCCTTCGTCGAGCATCTCGATCACATTGTTCGGACGCAGCGTATTGAGGAAAGCGATCTTGGCGGCCTTGCATGCCGCCATCACGCGGGCACGGGCCTCGGCCATCTCTTTCGGATAGGGCGGGTCGTGGCGGTCGGGATAGCCGAATGACATTCCCATATCGCCCGGACCCCACTCGGCGAAACCGATGCCGGGGATTTTGGTGCTCGCTTCGGCGTTCGGGAGGGCGTGGCGGTCTTCGATCTTGAGGCCGAGCAGCAACTCGCCGTCCGGGTTCAGCGGCCACGTATCGGCTTTCTTGAAGTAGTCGCTGACGGAAATTCCCCAGATCGCCGCCGCGGTTCCCTGCCCGCCGTTGCCTCGCAAGCCCTCCTTGAGGCCCTTGCCCACAGCTTGCTTATGAAAAGGGTAGCGCGACGCTCGTACAAACTCCCGCACAGCTTCGGGGTCCCGCGCGTGGGTCAGCAAGATGCCGTGGACGCCGGTCGCGAGCACCTGTTTCATCATCCAGGCATTGGCGTGAACGGCCGCTTCGCTCAATCCGTCAAGGGGCAAGACGGGGATCACGGCGGGAGTGCGGTGGCCGCTCTTGGTCGGTCCGCCGTCGGCCAGCCCGCGCATGAAAGCCTGGAGCTTGGCGATGTCGTAGGGATGGTGCTCCATGTCGTAGTTGATGTAGTCGGCCCAGGTTTGGGCCGTCTTCTTGCCCTCTTCGTAGCCGCCATGGGCGCTGGTGTAGTAGATCGGCTGACCGGCTTCGAGCAGCTCGATGGCTTTGTTGACCCGTTTCGGCTCCCAGGTAAGCTCGGCGGAGTCGAGAACGGCGACCCCGGCCGCCCAGGCGACGAGAGCCACGACGAGAAAAGCAGTGACCTTTTTCATGAGTTCCTCCGTTGGTTGTCGGCGGCGGTCGGCGGGGCTCCGAGATGGGCAGGGACCCGGACCGCCTCTATCGTACTCAATTCCGCAGCGGTTTTCCGGTTTTCAGAATCGCCTCCATGCGCTGCCGGGTTTTCTCTTCGCCGCAGAGGCTGACGAATGCTTCCCTTTCGAGGCCGAGCATGTATTCCTCCGACACCAGACTCGACTGTGTCAGATCTCCGCCCGCCACTACGTGAGCCAATTTCTTTCCGATATGACGGTCGTAATCGCTGATCCACTCGGCCTCGCGCATCAGGTAGGGACCCATCTCGAGCGCCGCCCGGGCGCCGCGGCCGCCGACCAGAATTTCCGGGGCGGGCCGCGGTCGGTAGCCCATCGCCGCCAAGCCCAGCGCGGTTCGCTTAGCGTCGGCGAGCAGGCGTTCGCGATTCATCGTCACCGAGTCGGACGCGCGAAGCAATCGGCGCTGCTTGGCTTCGGCGGCCGAACCGGAAACCTTGGCGGTCCCGATCGTTTCAAACACAGCCTGCAATGGCGGAACAATGTTGTCGGCGACGCCAAAGCCCTCGGTCGAGCGGCGAACCAACTCCTTGCAGCCTCCGCCGCCGGGGATCAGCCCGACACCGACTTCGACCAAGCCCATGTAGGTTTCCGCCGCCGCGCGAACGCGGTCGCAGTGCATGGCGACCTCGCACCCGCCCGCCAGCGTCTGCCCGAAAACTGCGGCGACAGTGGGTTTCGCACAATCCCGAAACGAGAGAAAAAGCTGCTGGACCCTCGCCACGGCTCGCTCGACATCGTCCCACTTGCCTGCGCGGCTCAACCCAAGCAACATCATCAGGTTGGCGCCGACCGAGAAATGTTCGCCTTCGTTGCCGACGACGAGCGCGTCGTGGTTCGCCTCGACGTCCTCGATGCTCTTGGCAATCATGTCCAACACGTCTGGGTCGAGGGAGTTGGCCTTGGAATGGAATTCCAGGCAGGCCACGCCGTCGCCCAGGTCGAGCAGACTCGCGCCGGCATTCGATGCGATGACATTGTCGCCGCGACGGACCGAAGCCAGACGCAGCACGCCGGGCGGATCGGCGAGGGCCTGGTGGGCGCCCGAGGCGACAGCAAAGTACGTCCGCCCGCCGTCTCTTTCTCCATAGAAAGATTTCTCGGACGACGCCAAGACCACTTCCACCAAAGGCGGCAGAGCCAAGCCGGCCTCCGCGGAGCGTCTTGCCGTTTCCTCGACTCCCAGCGCATCCCACAGCTCGAAAAGACCCAGATCCCAGTTGAACCCGCCGGTCATCGTTGTGTCGACATCGGCGATGCTGTCGCTGATCTCGGGAATGCGGGCTGCGGCATAGAGCAGCAGCGACGTCA
Organism: Bryobacterales bacterium; assembly: GCA_965238125.1. GTDB lineage: Bacteria > Acidobacteriota > Terriglobia > Bryobacterales > UBA6623 > UBA6623. Next base: position 5,500,351 of record OZ250179.1, read on the forward strand.
GCGTCTCGCGCAGAAAGGCCCCGGCCGGCCCGTCGGATTGGACGAGGAACTTGACGCGCTCTCCGGTGTCGGCGATCGCCTTGGCCTCGGCCAACACCGGCCAATCGGGCTTGCGGGCCTCGCGGTATTCGAGCGAATCGAGATCGAGCACGAGGCGTCCGCCGGGGGCTTTGCGATCTTTTTTGTAAAACCCCGCGCCGGCCTTGTCCCCAATGAGGCCTTTTTCGGCCATCTGGCGGAGAAACTCCGGCGGCTGGTAAACATCGCGCCGCTCGTCGTCGGGAACCAGGTCGTAGAGGTTCGAGGCCACGAACAAGCAAACGTCCACTCCGGTGAAGTCGGCCAAGCGAAACGTCGCCATGCGCGAGCGGCCGATCAGCGGACCGGTCAGCGTGTCGACTTCCTCGACGGTCAGCCCCTGCTCGACCATCGTCTTGACCGTGTGCATCACCGTGAAGAGAAAGAGGCGGTTGGCGATGAAGTTCGGGCGGTCCGTGGCCGGGACGACGATCTTGCCCAGCCGCTCGTCGCAAAACTCGCTTACGAAACGGGTGACCTCGGGATCGGTGTCGGGCGTCTCGATGATTTCGACCAGCCGCATGTGGCGCGGCGGGTTGAAAAAGTGCGTCCCCAACCAGTGTTTACGGAAGTCGTCGGAAAGCCCCTCGGCGAGCTTGCCGACCGGCAGACCGGACGTATTCGTCGTAACGAGCGTTCCTTCGCGGCGATGTTGGTCGACCTTCTTGAGGAGGTCCTTCTTGATGTCGAGGTTTTCGACAACGGCTTCGACGATCCAGTCGACTTCCGCGAGCCGCGCCAAGTCGTCGGCGAAATTGCCTGCCTCGATGCGGCGCGCGTCATCGGGCGTGAAAAAAGCGGGGATGCGGGCCTTGCCGAGTCCTTTCAGAGCTTTCCCGACAACGCCGTTGCGGGCCGGACCTTTCGCGTCCTCGATCGGGATATCGAGCAATAAGCAATCGATGCCGACATTGGCGAAGTGCGCCGCGATGCGAGACCCCATGGTCCCCGCACCCAGCACAGCCGCTTTTCGAACCTCTCTTGACATGAACGTGGGCCTCTCCGGAGCGGTTTCGGGCGGCGGGAAAAACGCCCCGCGACGAACCGCGAAAACCGCTCCGTCGAAAGAGCAGCGGCGGCGCGTCTCCGCGCAGGCGTCTCCGTCGATAGGGACGACGATAGCATAGTTGGTAGTGCGGTAGAGGCTGGGGCTCCCATGACACGATCTCGGACGTGGTCCCCGGAATGGAGGCGTTTATGCGAAGTCTTTTACGACGTGAATTCATCAGGAGGCCGGCGTCCGGCGCCTGCGCGTTGGTCGCGGGGTTTTTCCTCGGCGCCCGACGGCGCGCACGGGCGCAAGCACCGCCGACCGTCAGCGGATTCGATCACGTAGCGGCTCCGATGCGAGACACCGAGGCAATGGTGCGCTTCTATCGTGCGCTGGGGTTCGATGTGGACGAAGGGCCGCGGATCTGCTCGGTCCATTTCGGCGACCACAAGATCAACTTCCACCGTCGGGCGCTATGGCAAAGCGAAGACTTCACGCTGCGGGCCCCTGCGGCCCGGCCCCCCTGCGGCGACTTCTGTTTCGTGTGGGAAGGTTCGGCGTACGCGCTGACGGCAGCGCTCGACCGCGCCGGCGCGGAGGTCATCGAGGGTCCCGTTGAGCGGCGGGGCGGCCAAGACGGGGGCACGGTGACCGGCATGAGCCGGTACGTGCGCGACCCGGATGGCAATCTGTTGGAGTTCATTATCTATTGAGGAATGCGGCAGGCCATTAGGACCTGACCGGAACCGACAGCTTTCGGAGCTTCCCTGCGAGAGCGCGATGATCCCGGTAGAACACTGCCGCAGACCGCCTAATCCGCTTCGGCTTCCGACAGCGCCTGACGGGCGGCGGTGCCGAGCAGGTGCATGTCGTTGATCAGATCAATGAATTGGAAGCCCTCTTGGATGCGCCGACGAGCGGCCGCCCCATCCACCACGGGTATACCCGGGGGCTTGCCGCCGCGCACGCAACCCTCGCGGAAACTCTGTAGCGCGGCTTCATGATCGGGGTGCCCGGGCTCGACGCCCATCGACATCGCCAAGTCGGCGGGTCCGAGGAAGCCTACGTCCACGCCTTCGACACGGGCAATCGCTTCGGCGTTTTCGATCCCTTCCATATCTTCGATCTGCGGAATGCAGAGAACAAGATCGTTGGCGACTTTGCGGTAATCCGGCGTGATCGTCAGGCAGCGTCCCATGCCAACCGAGCGGCCCCCCCGCGGCGGGTACCTCATCGCGCGGGCAACGCTTTCGGCTTGCTCGGGCGTGCTGATGTGAGGAAAGACGAGTCCCCAAGCACCGGCGTCCAACAGCCGCGCAATCGTCACCGGATCGTGGTCCCAGGAGCGCACCAAGGGAATCGCCCCGCGGGCCTCGATGGCGCGAATCGTATGGGCAATCAGTTCCATGTCGTAATAGGTATGTTCGGCATCGACGGCCAGCCAGCCGAAGCCGGCGCTGACCATGACCTCGGCCGCCATCGGCGAGCCTAGATTCAGCCAGGAGCCGATGCTCGGCTTGCCGGCCGCCAAAGTTTCGCGGATCGGGTTTTTCATCTGCAATACGCCTTTCGAGTGCTTTCTGCTTTCTGTATGTTCCGCCAGGGGCTGGGAAAAATTGGGGACTGTACCGAGCGCCGTTCGAACAGCTTTATTGACTCGACAAACTCGCACCGCGCGAAGTGGACTGTCCCCTATTTTTTCACAGCCCCTGACTACAGCACCCGCCAATCACTCTTGATCCAGAAAACCCCGTACCCGCGGATGGTCGAGCACGTCGGGATTAAGAATGTACTTCGGCTTTCTGCCTTCGACGACGTCGGTCACCTGCTCAAACGTCTGCCGATCGAGACGGATCGTCGACTCGACGGAAATGCCGGCATTGTGGTTCGTGGAAATAATGCGCGGGTGATCTTTGTGGATCGCGCGCGGCCCATTCACCGGGTCGTCAACCACGTAGTAGTAGAGTCGCTCTTCGTCGATCGCGCGCCTCACCGCTTGGTCGTCGACCAGATTGCCGCGAGAAGGATTGATCAGCGAGGCGTGAGGCTGCATGGCGCACAACTCCTCGTAGCCGACGATCGCGTCATCGCCCGAGACGTGCAACGAAACCGTATCCGACCGCTCGAACAACTCGAGCGGACTCGCCACCGCCTCCGCCCCGAACTTCCGCGCGATGTCGGCGATATCCGGGCGGACGTCGTAAACCAATAGCCGTCCCTCGTCGCCGAGCAACGGCCGCGCGCGCATGGCCGTCTGCTGCCCGATGCGGCCGAATCCGTAGAGCCCCAGCGTCGACCGTTGCGCTTCGTAAGTTCGGATGATCGAGAAATCGCCGCCGTGCGAGAGGCGGTTGAGCGTGTAGACCCGCTTCAGAGTCGCCATCCATTGCGCGATGGTGTACTCGGCCACCGTATCCATGTGGACGGGAGTGACGGTGATGATCACGCCCAGCTCGGTCGCGATCTCGACGTTCACCTTGTCGTAGCCGACCCCCCAACGCGCAATGATGCGTAGGTCTTGGGCCGCTTCGTAGAAACTGCGCTCGAACAGCGCGGAGTTGGCAATCACGGCGACGACGCCGGGTGCGTGTTCGGCGGTGAACGTTTCGTTCGTGTAGCCCACGACCTCGGCCAACTCGGTCAAGGCGGCAAGGCCGCCAGTGCGGGCCTCGGACTCGAATTCCGTGTTTTTGAAAATAGGTGCGACGAGAATCTTGTCTCGCATGGCGTAGCATGCCGCGGCCCGAAGTAAGAAACGCGCTCCGCGGCCGTTCGGGTGACCTACAGTCATACCATGACGGGCGACCGGGGCGGCGGGCTGGAACTGCTGGGTAGGGCCTCGTCGAGCTCTAAGGCGTGAAAACGCGCGTGCTGAATCAGGCCGTAAGGCGCAATTGCGAACGCTTCCCTGAAGATTTCATGTTTCGCCTGTCCTGGGACGAGCACAACGCTTTAAGATCACAAAATGTGATCCTAGTATAACGTTTCATTAAAACATAACCATAGGACAATGTTTCCTGCTAGACTGGTCGCATGGCAGGAAAATCGAAGCGTCCCCCACTGCTGCTCACGACCGAAGAGGTGCAACATCTGAAACGGCTGCGGCGTTCCCGCAAGGCTCCGGCTCGGGAGGTGCGGCGCGCCGAGATTCTGTGGCGCTATCATAGCGGCGAGACAATCGCCGAGATTATGCGGGCCGTGAAGATGACCCGCAAGAGCGTTGCCAAATGGATCGAGCGAGCCCTCGCCATCGGAGTGCAAGCAGCGCTCAAGGATGCCTATCATCGTCCCTACGAGCCCCGCATCTCCGAGGAGGCCAAGGCCTGGGTGGTGCATTTGGCCTGTTGCAAACCCAAGGAACTGGGATACGCCGCCGAGTTGTGGACCCGCGGCGCGCTCGCTCTCCACGTGCGCCGGCATGCCGTGGAGGCGGGCTATCCGGCCCTGGGGCAAGCGGCCAAGGCGACCGTCCACCGGATTCTGGCGGGGCAGCCGCTGCATCCAGAGAAGGTGAAATACTACCTGGAGCGTCGCGACCCGGAGTTTGAGTCCAAGATGCGGCAGGTGCTGCTGGTCTACCGCGAGGTGGCCTTGCAAAATGAAAGCTCGGGCGAGGGCGGCCCCTCGCCGGGCGTGATCACGGTTTCGGTGGACGAAAAGCCCGGTGTGCAAGCGATCGCCAACACCGCCCCGGACCTGCCGCCGGTCCCTGGGCGGCATCCTTGTACGGCTCGGGATCACGAATACCAACGTCTGGGAACCTGCTCGATTCTGGCGGCGCTGGACTTGCACGACGGCCGCGTAACGGCGCGGGTCGAGCGGCGGCACCGCAGCCGCGAATTCATCTCACTGCTGAAGGATCTGGACCAATTCTATCCGGCCGAATGCACGATTCGATTGATCTTGGACAATCATTCCGCTCACATATCCAAGGAGACGAAGGACTATTTAGCGACGCGGCCGAACCGCTTCAAATATGTGCACACGCCGACCCACGGGTCCTGGCTGAACATTGTGGAGACGCTGTTTGGGAAGATGGCCCGGACGTTTTTGAAGCGCATCCGGGTGGAGTCCTGGGAGGAGCTTCGGGAACGAATCCTGCTGGGGATCGCGGAAATCAACGCCGCTCCGGTGGTCCACCGCTGGAGCAAGTTCGAGGCGCTCGAGGAAGCGCCTGAGTTGGGTATAGTTCAATGAAACGCTATACTAGGCTCCGTAGGAGCCCTGGAATTTGGCCCACGGCTTCAGCCGTGGGAAAATAGACACCAAGCGAAAAGCCCTGGAGGGGCGCCGGAACATGGCCCACACCCCGCGACCGCTGAGATAAATATTGTCCCCAGGCTGCCGAACAGGTTGCCTCGGCCCCGCGCCCTATGTATTCTAGGTAGCTGGCATCTTCATTTATTCTTGTAGAGCTTTCAAGGAGGGACTATGGCTTCGAATCGGGGAGTCGCTTATATCGAGCCCGGAAAAGTCGAGATTCAATCGATTGATTTTCCGGAGTTGGCTCTGGGCGACCGCAAGTGTGGACACGGGGTGATTCTCAAAATCGTCTCGACCAATATTTGCGGCAGCGACCAGCATATGGTCCGCGGACGCACCACAGCGCCGGCTGGACTCGTTCTAGGACATGAGATCACCGGCGAGGTGATCGAGGCGGGCAGCGACGTCGAATTCATCAACGTCGGCGACATCGTGTCCGTGCCGTTTAACATCGCTTGCGGGCGTTGCCGTTGCTGCAAGGAACGCAAGACCGGCATCTGCCTGAGCGTCAACCCGGCCCGCCCGGGCGCCGCCTACGGCTATGTCGACATGGGCGGATGGGTCGGCGGACAAGCCGAGTACGTCATGGTCCCCTACGCGGACTTCAACCTGTTGAAGTTCCCGGACAAGGATCAGGCGATGGCGAAGATCAAAGACTTGACCATGCTGTCCGACATCTTCCCAACCGGCTATCACGGCGCCGTGTGCGCGGGCGTGACAACCGGCTCGACCGTCTACGTGGCCGGCGCGGGTCCGGTTGGATTAGCCAGCGCGGCATCGTGCCATTTGTTGGGCGCGGCCGTCGTCATCGTCGGCGACATGCAGGCCGATCGGCTGGCGCAGGCTCGCAGCTTTGGTTGTGAAACCGTGGACCTGAGCCAAGACGCCACGCTTGAGGACCAGATCGCCAACATCATCGGTGAGCCGCTGGTCGACTGCGGCGTCGATTGCGTCGGCTTTGAGGCGCGCGGTCACGGCTCCGACGCGGGCACCGAACATCCCGCGACAGTCCTGAACTCGCTGATGACGGTCACGCGGGCGGGTGGAGCGCTGGGGATTCCCGGCCTCTACGTCACCGAGGATCCGGGCGGCGTCGACGAGTCGGCGAAGTTCGGACGACTTGTGATTCGCATCGGTCTCGGCTGGGCGAAGTCGCACGAGTTCACCACCGGCCAATGCCCGGTGATGAAGTATCACCACGGCCTGATGATGGCGATCCTGCACGACAAGATCAAGATTGCCGACGCGGTGAACGCCACGATCATCTCGCTCGACGAGGCGCCGCAAGGCTATATAGATTTCGACAAAGGCGCGGCGAAGAAATTTATCCTCGACCCCCACGGGATGGTGGCGGCCTAGGCCCGTCGTTTACGAACAACCGTTACAAAGCCGGGTACGGGCGAGGGTCCGTACCCGGCTTTCTTCTTGAAAAAGCGGCGCAGCGCAGTAGGGCGCGGGCGAGAACGCACCGGGCAGGTGCACGACCGAGCGCTTGCCGATTCCGCTTCGATTAACTCGATTTCATCCTGGCCGGCCACGCACGTCCGCGCGAGGCTACAGAAACCGATGCGTCTTGGCTTTCGGCATCCTGCGTACTCGATCAAGAAATTCGCTTTCACTGATTTCGGCGGGCCAAAGCAAGTTGAGCCCCAATAGATAGGTCTCTTTCTCCTCCAACGTGGTCACCGTCATGGCACCTAAGCGGATCAGTCCGTTGAGATCTCGTATCAGCCCTCTCCTGGCTGCCTTCAGCCCTTCGTAGTCACGGGAAACCCTGTCGGTCAAGTCTTCGAGCGTGATCGTTTCCACATCCAAGAGCAATTCCAGGATTCGAAGCTGCCGCTTGGCGATCACGCGTTTCTTGGGACTGCGGAGTCGGCCGAACAGATCGTGCATCGTGTTGCGAAACACGGCTTTGTGAATATTGCGCTTAATCTCGCCGAGCAGCCTCTCGCATTGCTGGGCTACTCCTGTAAGCGCGAAGACGATGAGCGGCGTGAGATCGTGTTGGGCCGCGCGAACGTCAGTGAGAGCCTCTAGGTAAGCAACCTTTTCGGTGTAGTAGTAGTTCGACATCGCAATGAAAGTGGTATCCCGTAACCCCGCCCGCTGGAGCACGAGTGCCTCGAGCGCGCGGGCCGTCCGTCCGTTGCCGTCTTGAAACGGGTGCATCGCCGCGAAATGATAATGGATCCCAATCGCTTGCACGATGGGGTCATGGGCTCGATACTCGGTGCGAACGGCCTCCAAGAGTTGCGAGAACGCTTCTTGGCATTCCGGTCCACCCTCGCACCCCCGGTGCATGGGAAACCCGAAAGTTACGTTCTGATCCCGCCCCCGGAGGCGGCCCGGTTCACAGTGATCGTCGTCGCAGCCGGTAACCATTCTTCGATGGATATCGAGAACGAGGCCTTCATCAATCGGTCGGTCGTCGGGCAGGCGGGCGATCCAGCGGTACGTGGCCGCGGCAGCTGCGGCTTGGCGCTGTGAGCGGGTATGTTGCTCCTCTACATTCCCTTCCAACGCCGCATCCAGCTCTCTTTCGGTAAACTCGGCCCCTTCGATGCGAGAGGTGCCGGCTACCTCCAGCTTGAACTGGAGGGCTTGCATGTTGCTCCTCTACATTCCCTTCCAACGCCGCATCCAGCTCTCTTTCGGTAAACTCGGCCCCTTCGATGCGAGAGGTGCCGGCTACCTCCAGCTTGAACTGGAGGGCTTGCAGCTTATCCACCCAGTCTCTTTGATAAGGGGTCGTCTTGAGGGCCTTGACGGCCGCCTTCGCTTCAACGAGCGGGTTGAGCACAGTCGTCGCATCGTATTGGATCCAGCGGAGGGGACGAGAATAGCGGACAGCCATTCATTTCAGTTTCGCACACCACTCATTGCAGAGTTCATTGCAAGTGATGTCTAAGATAAGAAGTGGCTTACGAAATCGGAAGTCAGTTTCGTTGCAGGCTTATTGCAGTCTCGTTGCACGTTTGGAGCGTGAAAAATCACGCCTCCACGATGCCCCTGGCCACACAATTTCGTCCCTCGCCGGCTGACTAGAACGCGTAGGGCAGGTGCTCGACCGCGCGCTTGGCTGCCTCTTCTTCGGTCAGCTCGATCTCCCCCTCGCCCGCCCACTTGGGCAGAAAATCGAAATCGCAGCCCTCGTCGGCCTGCAAAGTGTGGTCGATATACAGCCGCCCATAACCGCGGTCGTAGTGGCGCGGACGCGGCTTCCAGGCGGCCAGCCTTTGCTCGATCTCCTCGTCGGAAACCAGCAGATTGATCTTGCGGTTTTCGACGTCAAGCTCGATCTGGTCGCCGTTTTGAACAATCGCCAGCGGTCCACCGACAGCGGCCTCGGGCGAGATGTGCAGCACGATCGTGCCGTAGCTGGTGCCGCTCATCCGAGCGTCGGAGATCCGCACCATATCCTCGACGCCTTGCTTGAGCAACTTCGCCGGAATCGGCAGGTTGCCGTACTCGGGCATCCCCGGACCGCCGGTCGGACCGCCGTTCTTCAGCACCATGACGCAGTTCTCGTCGATGTCGAGATCCGGGTCGTCGTGCCGCTCCATGAAATCGCCGTGATCTTCGAAGACAACGGCTCGGCCCGTGTGCTTTAGCAGGCGATTCGTCGCGGCGCTTTGCTTGATGACGGCGCCGTTGGGGGCGAGATTGCCGTGCAGGATCACGGTGCCCCCCGTGGTCTCGACGGGATTGTCGAGCGGACGGATGACGTCCGGGTTGTGGCACTCCGCCGAGGCGACGTTTTCACCCATCGTCTTGCCCGTTACGGTCATCACGTCGCGGTGCAGCAGCGCCTCGATCCGCTTCATCACGACCGGAATGCCGCCGGCGTAGAACATATCCTCCATCAGGTGCTCGCCCGATGGAACGACATTCGTAATCATCGGCGTCGTGCGCGAGATCTCGTCAAACAGCGACAGCGGCAGCTTGATCCCCAACCGCGCCGCAATGGCGACCAGGTGAATGATGGCGTTCGTCGAGCCGCCGATCGCCATATCGACGCGGATGGCGTTTTCGATCGCTTTCTGGGTAAGGATATGTGACGGCCGCAGATCCTCCCTCACCATTTCGACAATACGCTCCCCGCTGCGCTGCGCGATTTCGTAGCGGCGCGAGTCGACGGCGGGGATATTCGCGCAACCGGTCAGCGTCATACCCAGCGCTTCGGCAAGGCTCGTCATCGTCGACGCCGTTCCCATCACCATGCAGTGCCCGGCGCTGCGCGACATGCAGGACTCCAGCTCGCACCAATCCTCTTCGCTGATGCGCCCCGCGCGCAGTTCGTCCCAGTAGCGCCAAACATCGGTTCCCGAGCCGATCTCCTTGTTCTTGAACATGCCCCGCAACATCGGCCCGCCGGGAACGACGATCGCCGGCAAGTCGGCGCTGGCCGCGCCCATCAACTGCGCCGGCGTCGTCTTATCGCAGCCGCACAGCAAAACCACGGCGTCGATCGGGTTGGCGCGAATCGACTCCTCGACGTCCATCGCCATCAAATTGCGAAACATCATCGAGGACGGCCGCATGTACGGTTCGCCGAGCGAAATCGTGGGGAATTCGAGCGGGAAACCGCCCGCCGACCACACGCCCCGCTTGACGGCCTCGGCCACTTCGCGCAAATGGGAGTTGCAGCTCGTCAGCTCACTCCAGGAATTGCAAATCCCGATGACGGGCTTGTTTTGGAAGACGGTGCTCGGGTAACCCCTCATCCATGAGCGATGGATGAAGCCGAGTTTATCCTTGCGCCCGAACCACTCTTGACTGCGAAGTTTACGATCTTTGTTCATGAAAGGTTGACTGCTCCTCGACCCGAGATTATACGTGCTTCGGCGCCCGCCGGGTGGTGGTGTTCGGCGCTGATCGGTGGGAACCCGGCAGTGATCGGCACTGATCGCGTGACTGGCGCTGATCGGTAGTGACCGGCTCTCAGCCGGTCACCGCGAAGCCCGATAATCCCCGCTTCACGCCTGAACCTCTTCGCACCCGCAGCAGTCACTGCAACGAAGGCACTTCTCGCAAAGGTGGTTCCCGCAGGCGTCGCGCGTGCAGCGAACGCATATCTCCTCCGACCCCTCGCCGCAAATGTAGCATTGGAATCCCGCAACCCCAGCCATCGTGTGCGCGCCACCCGCTGCTTCCCCCGGCCGCGCTGGGGAAGGAGATTGAGCCTGGTCGGAATCGGTCATTGCCTTAGACGGTCGCGCTGATGCAGGCTGCAGGCGTCAACGACGACAGCGCGGTCGCGATTCCCTCGGAATCGGGACCGGTCTCATCATAGCTTGGGTGGGGCCGGCTTCCTCTGGGCTCCTGATCGAGCGCGGAAGAGCACGGTGACATCGCGGACTCACAGCTTCGCTTCCGACTCCAACTCCATGGGCTTGCCCGTTGCTTCGGAATACAATACGTCCGGATCTAAATCCGCCCCATTCGGCCAACAAATGGTGCCGGACTCTTTGTCGACCCGCACCCGTTCGAAATACTCCGGCTCTTGCAACGGCTCGAATACGCCTTCGAAAGGCACATGCCGGCTCACGTCCACCGTCCCGTCGGTGCCGTCTTCGAAGCGCAAGTGAAGCCAGTACGGCCCCAGCGGTCGAACTTCGACGATATCTTCACTCCCTGAGATAATGAAAAATCAACGCCATGCCCGCGCGCCGCAACAAACCCTTCGTTCTCACCATCATGGACGGCTGGGGAGAAAACCCCGACCCCGCCAACAACGCCGTCGCCATGGCCCGCACCCCCAATTTCGACCGCCTGCGGGCCGAGTTTCCCGCGACCACCCTCCGCACCGACGGCCCCTTCGTCGGGCTCCCCGACGGCCAGATGGGCAACAGCGAAGTCGGCCACCTCAACATCGGCGCCGGCCGTATCGTCCAGATGGACGTCACCCGCATCGACGACATGATTGCGACCGGCGAGCTGTTCAACAACCCGGTCCTCAACCGCGCCATGGAGCACGCCCGCTCGCGTCGGCTGCACCTGCTCGGTCTCGTCAGCACCGGCGGCGTTCACTCGCATTGCTCGCATCTCTACGCTCTGCTCGAGATGGCCAAGCGCAAGGGTGTCAAGAACGTGTTCGTCCACGCCTTCACCGACGGCCGCGACGTGCCGCCCGAAAGCGGGGCGGACTCGATCGCCGAGCTCGAAGCCAGGATGCGCGAAATCGGCGTCGGCAAGATCGCGTCGGTCAGCGGGCGCTACTACGCCATGGACCGCGACCTGCGTTGGGAGCGCGTCGAGCGCGCCTTCCGCGCCATGGTGACCGGCGAAGGCCTCACCGCGCGCGACCCGGTCGCGGCCGTCCGGGCATCCTACGAGCGCGGCGTAACTGACGAGTTTGTCGAGCCGACGGTCTTCGAAGACGACGCCGGGCAGCCCGTCGCGGCGATCGAAGACGGCGATGCCGTCTTGTTCTTCAACTTTCGCGCCGACCGCGCCCGTCAAATCTCGCTGGCGCTCAACGACCCCTCGCTCGGCGGGTTGCCGCGCGAGTTAATGCCCCGCGACCTCCACTACGTCACCATGACCGAGTACGACACGAACTACCGCTTCCCGGTCGTGCTGCCGCCATTTCGACCCGAGCACATCCTCGGCGAGATCGTCTCCGAAGCCGGGCTGCGCAATCTGCGGGTGGCAGAAACCGAGAAGTACCCGCACGTGACCTACTTCTTCAACGGCGGCGGCGAGAAGCCCTTCCCCGGTGAAGAGCGCGAGATGGTCCCCTCACCCAAGGTTGCTACCTATGACCTGCAACCGGAAATGAGCGCCGCCGGCGTGTGCGAAACGGTGCTGCGGGGCATCGAGCAGGACTTCGACCTGATCGTCGTCAACTTCGCCAACGGCGACATGGTCGGCCACACCGGCGTGATCCCGGCGGCGGTGAAAGCGATCGAAACCGTCGACGATTGTTTGGGAAAGATCGAAGGCCCCTTGCGCGAAAAGGGAGGCGCCTGGATCATAACCGCCGACCACGGAAATGCGGACTTATTGGTCGACCCCAAGACCGGCCTGCCGCATACCTATCACACGACCTTCCCGGTCCCGCTCGTTTTGATGAGCGAATTCACGGGCCCGTTGCGAACCGACGGCTCGCTCCGCGACATTGCCCCGACTATTCTCGGAGTGCTGGGGATTGATCTATCGGAAGAGATGACCGGCCGTGACCTGCGTGATCAAAGCAGCCGTCGGTAGCAAGACCCGGCGGCGACAAATCAGCCCGTTTTAGCTCCCCGGTTCGGCTTCCTTTACAGGCCCGCGGACAGCTCGGCCCGGAAACGCGCCTTCGACGATTTTCGACTCGACGAGCACGGCGGTTCCGTTCACCACCACATGACGGATTCCTTCCGGTTGCTGGGCGGGGTCCTCAAACGTCCCCTTATCGATGACCGTGTCGGGATTGAATACCACCAAATCGGCATCCGCCCCGACGCGAACGCGCCCTTTGTTCTTCATCTCGGGCACGCGACGCTCGAGCCGCCGGGCCGGCCGCAGACTCATCTTCGCAAGGGCGTCCATCAAAGTGAGAGCTTTCTCCTCACGGACATAGCGGCCCAGAACACGCGCGTAGGTGCCGAAGGTGCGCGGGTGCGCGCGACCCTTGTCGAGCCACATGCCGTCGCTGGCGATCATCGTCAGCGGGCTGGCGATCGCGGTTTGCACCATTTCCATCGAATACGCGGGGTGCGTGATCAGCAGGCCGCCTTGCTTTCTGTAGCGCCCGAAAGACTCGCGGTCGAGATGCTCGCCGGTCTCGACGAAAATGTGTTGCCCGATTTTCTCGTCCGAGAAAGTTTCCCAATCGTCGAATAAATGTGACTCGATGAACGTTGAGCCGCGATTGTAGGGGTAGGCTTCAGTGGTGACGTCAACGCCGGCTTGCCGCGCCTTTTCGATCGTTTCGAGGTAGAGCGGAATCAGGTTCGCGCCGCTGCTGTTGATGTGAACGATATGCAGCGGCGCTCCGGACTGCTTGGAGTATTCGAGAACCTCCTCGACATTAGAGGCATCAGTTGTCGAGGTGCGAACGTGCACATGGCAGTTGCCGTCGTATTTTGCGGCCAGCTCAAAGATGGAGAGCACTTCGTCGGGCGTCGCGCCGGGGCTGTAGGCCAACCCGAAGCCGACGCCGACGGCTCCGGCGTCGAGCGCCGCGGCGATGTGCTGCTGTAGGGCTTCCTGCTGCTCGGGAGAAAGCGGCTGCGTTAAAGCTTCCCCCTCCAGCCCCGGGTTCGACCCGGTCATGACGATGTTGCGGGAGTAGGCGTGGCTGATCGATGCGCCGTAGTTGAGCACCGACTTCCCTTCGCGTTCAGCATAGAAGCCCGGAATATCCTCGACGCCGATCTCGAGTTCCAGGGTGCTGGTAATCCCGTCGTGGATCTGCGCGCGGTAGTTTTCCGGGCTATGCCCGTGTCGGTGCAGATCAATGAACCCGGCCGCGACAATATGCCCGGCGGCATCAAGTACCTCGGCGCCGCTGATCTCGTCTTCGCTCAGGACAGCGATCTTACCGTCTTGGATGCCGACATGGCGCACGCCATCAAGACCCGACGCGGGGTCCATCACGCGTCCGTTTTGGATGACGATGTCATAGGAAGGCGGCGACGAGCAGGCAAAGAGAAAGAGTGTCAGGGTAAGGGCAAAAGGAGCGCGCAACATGGGGACCAGTATGGCAGCGAGTTGCGTGGGGTACAACTCGTGTGACCAAGCGATCGTATTTCGTGGATTTCGGCGTCCCGGTACCGGGAAAAGGCGGGGTTTTACCCAGGATTTCCGATTTGGCTCCTCTGACGGCACGAGTCTACACCCTCACCCGGCGAAGCGCAACCATTTCTCCACCCGAAAGAGGCGGCGGCTGAGGCGGGACCGATCGAGCCCCCTTCTTGCCCCTCATGGGGGCTGATCCGCCGCTGCGAAGTCAATTTCGCAGACACCCCTCCGAGCTTCCGTCCTCAGTACACAGATTTCGCATTCGCCAAGTGCGGTGCTAACCACCCGGCACAGGCAGCGCCCAGATCCTCCGCAGCATGTCGCCAAACAGCCGCCGGTTCAGATGTCCCTCGGCCAAGAGCAACCAGTAGTACCGCGCGTGCTTGACCAATCTGCCGCCCGTCTTCATCAACCGCTGCTGCAAGCTCGTCAGTGACCACGTCTTGATCCTGTGCGGCAACCCGAGTCGCCGCCACAGGTTGCCCAGGTTGTAGGCCGGCACGCTTAACTGCAAGCGCACCTCGTTCGCCCGGAAGCGATGGCACGACAGCCGCGTCCAGTGCGTCGCTTGCTTACCTTCTTTGATCCACTGCTCCGCCGTGCCGCGCTTGTTGTAGAAACGCACCACCGACCGGCTTGGCAAGCTCATGTTCGTCACGATAAAACCGACGCGCGCGAATAGCTCGCCCTGGTGGTGCTCGACCTTGGCGACAACTCGTCTCGGCCCCTTCCAGCTCTCCGCCTGATAGCGAAATCTCTTGTAGCGCACTAGCGGCTTGCGGCCGGGCCTCCCCGGCGGACGAAACAGGATGTCTTCGATCTCCAGCTCCAGGTTCTTATTGGCCGGAATGCGGATCGCGTAGTCCGCGCCGCGCTCCTCCAGCGCCTCGTAGATCTCCGGCTTGGCAAAGGCGGCATCGCCCCGGAAGGCGACCTGCTTGCCCGCAGCCTGTTGGCGCTCGATCTCCGGCAACAATAGCTCATCCCAGTCCTCGGCGCTGTGCACGTTGCCGGGACGCAGCTTGGCAGCGAGGCAATCACCATGACCGTTGAACAAAAGCAACGGGTGGTAGCAGACCGACTCGAAGTGTCCGTTGTAGGCACTGCCTTCCTGTTGGCCATGGACCGGACTCTCGGTGGAGTCCATGTCCAGAACGACCCGCTCGGAGTCGTCGAACGCCTCCGCTTGCCCGACCAGCTCTCGGTTCAGCGCCATCAGCCCCAGCAGGTTCTCTTCGCTCGCCAGCATCTCCGTCTCGAAGCCATGCAGCGTCGAGGTCAAGGCCGCTCGGCGATCCCAGTTCCTCTGCGAGCCGATCAAGCGAAACGTCGGGTCAGCCGACACTCGGACGGCGTCGTTGACGTCCTCGTAGCCTGCCAAGCGGCTGTAGATCGACTGGCGCAGCAGATCGGCCAGCGGGAACTTCTTGTTCAAGCCTTGTCGCGAGTCGCTGAGATACTCATCGATCAGCTTCCCGAGACCGAGCCGCTCGTCCAGTTCGCGAACCAAAATCAGGCCACCGTCGGAAGTGACATGCGATCCCTGGAAATCGACTTTCAACAAGCCGTTGAAACTTAGCTGGAATGGCTTGGTTTGTTTTTCACCCATTGGGTGTTGGCCTCCATGGCGTCCTCATCGGGCTCTAGCCCCTATGAATAAAGACGCTCAAGGCCGCTGGAAGGTCGGGATGTCAAACATCAAATTGAAAATGCGGGTTTACTCCCACTCGATCGTCGAGGGCGGTTTGTGGGAGAGGTCGAGAAAGACGGCGTCGATGCTGGGGAGCGCCTTGATTTGCTTGGCTAGGTTCAACAGTCGCGTGACGGGCAGTTGCGCCACTTCGGCCGTCATGCCGTCGACCGACGTCACCGGGCGCAAGGCAACGGTCTCGCCGCCCTTGCGGGTGAACGGCAGCAGGACGACCGGGCATTGCCAGATGTTGTTATAAAGCCCCTGACTGCGCAAGAACTTCGTTACGATGCTGTCGGCCTGTTGCAACAGCGCGACGCGCTTCATTGTTACAAAGGCTTGGCGAATCTTCCATTCCGACGGCCGCATCCTTTTCGGCAACATCGAGTAGACGACTCGGTTGGTCTTGCGAAATTGATTCGTTATCGAGGTGGCCAACGGAAGCAGTTGCCGGTAGTCCAAGTCGCCGTGGTGAAGCACCGTCAAGTTCGCATAGCTGCGGCTGTCGCCCTGCACGCCGACGCTGCGCAACGGGAGCAGAAAAGCCCGGTAGCCCCGTTCTTTCGCAAGATCATTAATATCGGTATCGGCCTGGGGACGAGCAACGCGGGGGGCGCACAAGCAACGAATTGCCAGCCCCGGTCCGGGGAAGGGGTGCCGCTGGATCAGCTGCGAGGGCAGCCCCAAGACCCTTCCCAACACGCGCACTTCGTCTTTGTAAAACTCGGTCAACGGTTCGAGAACTCGGTCTTCTTTGATCAGCTCCTGAATGCGCTGAACGCGATTGTGATGCGTCTTGATGACGGCCGCGTTTTGCGTGCCGCCCGACTCAATCGTGTCGGGGTAGATCGTGCCTTGCCCGAGCATCCAATCGTGGCCGGCGAACTCCTCGCGTTTGAGAACGTCGTCTTGCAGTTCGACGAAAAGCCGCCCGATGACGTCGCGTTTCTTTTCCGGGTCGGCGATTTTGCGCAGGCCGCTGAGAAAGCGCCCGCGGGCCGAGAGAACCTCGACCGAGCCCAACGCCAGCTTCTCGAAGGTTTCTTGGATTTCCAGCGTCTCCCCTTCCCGCATCAACCCGGTGTCGACATAGACAGCGTGTACCAAATCAGGCCGTAGCGCCCCCACTGTCAGCGCGTAGGCTACCGCCGAATCCACGCCGCCACTCAGGAAGAACAACACCCGGCGACCCTTTGTCTTGCGGTATATTTGCGTCTGCAGCTTAGCCACGCGGTTCTCCGGGCGCCAATCCATGCGGCAGCCGCACACATCGGTGAGGAAGTTACTGAGAATTTCCGGCCCGTGTATCGTGTGGATCACCTCGGGATGAAACTGCAACCCGAAGTACTTGCGCTTGAAGTCGCCCATCGCCGCGACGCCGCACTGGCGTGTATCGGCCAGCGTTTCGAAACCGCTTGGCAACCTCGCCACCTGGTCGCCATGGCTCATCCAAATCCGCTGACGAGGCACCAGGCCGGTGAACAGCGGCGCTTCGCGGCGAACACGCAGATCGGCCCGGCCGAATTCGTGCGTCTCGCCGGGTTCGACGACGCCCTCCAGGTAATGCGCCATCAGTTGGTGGCCGTAGCAGATGCCCAAGAGCGGCCGGCGGATTCGAAACAAGTCCTTGTCGGGACGCGGGCTACCCGGTTCGAATACGCTTGAGGGGCCGCCCGAGATGATGACGCCGCGGTAGGGCGCCAAGCTCTCCGGAGCGGTGGCGAGCGGCAGAATTTCGGCGTAGACGCCTAGATCGCGGACTTTCCGAGCAATCAGATGACAATATTGTCCACCCGAGTCAAGAACCGCGATCTTTTCCATAACTCTCCGGTTATCAACGGATTAGGCGGACTCTCGTGCCACACCGTTGGTTCGAGCCCGCCACGCTCGCCAAAAACCATGCGCTCCCGGGACTGGAAAGTCCCGGCCGTTGCCGCAGTTCTAGTTGGGGCTGCGTCGAGGATGCGAAACCACGCCCGGCGCGGTTCACATAAGTCTCTTAGAACTAATAAGATACTCCGCCATGTCGCGGACTTTTCCGGATCGTTTCACAGCCTTTCGGGTCCCGGCTAATCGGTGCGGCAAGAAGGAATCGGCTGATGTCGATTGATCTTCTTCAGAATGTGCGCTTTAGCGTCGATCACCTAGTATATCATTAAGTTGTGATTTCCTCGGAAGCGATCTCTGAACTGCGGCAACTGTTGGGTGAGCGCGGCGTACTCGACCGTTCGCAAGACCTGCTGCTCTATGAGTTCGACGGCAGCATCGAAAAGGGTCGTCCCGAATGCGTCGTCTTCCCGACCTCGACCGAGGATGTTGTCGGGGTCGTCAAAGTGGCCCGGAAATACGAACTGCCGCTGGTCGGCCGCGGCGCGGGTACGGGCCTGAGCGGGGGAGCGATCCCGACCGAGGGCGGGATGATGATCGCCTTCGCGCGGATGAACAAGATTCTCGAAATCGATCTCGAAAACGAATACGCCGTTGTTCAACCCGGCGTCGTCAACCTCGACATCACGACCGCCGTCAAGGGAGACGGTTACTACTACGCGCCCGATCCCTCAAGCCAAAAGGCCTGCACGATCGGGGGAAACGTGTCGGAGAACGCCGGTGGTCCCCACACGTTGGCCTACGGGGTGACGACGAATCATGTTCTCGGCATCGAAGTCGTGCTCCCCGACGGAACCTTGGTCGAAATCGGCGGGCCGGAAGCCGACCGACCCGGCTACGATCTGCGCGGTCTGCTGACGGGCTCGGAAGGCACGATGGTGCTGCTTACCAAGGTTATCGTGCGGCTGATGCGGTCTCCCGAAGCCGTCAAGACGCTGCTGGCCGTCTATGACGAGCCCGAGGACGCCGCCACCACGATTGCCTCGTTTACGGCCCGATCGATTGTCCCCGCGGCAGTCGAAATGCTCGACGGCGTGATGCTTCGAATGGTCGAGGAAGCCACGCACGCCGGCTTTCCGATGGACGCCAACGCAGTTTTGCTGATCGAGGTCGAAGGCCTCACCGAAGCCGTCGAGGAGCAAGCAGAGCAGATTCTGGAAATCTGCCGTGAGTCGAAGGCCCGCGAAGTGAAGATCGCGCAATCGGAGCAGGAACGCGAACTGTTGTGGAAAGGCCGCAAGAACGCCTTCGGAGCAGTCGGCCGCGTCAGCCCGACGTATTACGTGCAAGACGGGGTCGTGCCGCGCACGCGGATTGCCGACACGTTGCGGTTCATCCACGAGGTGTCGGAAAAATACGACATTCAGATCAGCAACATCTTCCATGCCGGCGACGGCAACATGCACCCGATCTTGCTGTTTGACGACCGCGATCCGGATCAGCTCAAGCGCACCAAGCAGGCCGGAACGGAAATTCTCCAATATTGCATCGAGGTCGGCGGCGCCATCACCGGCGAGCACGGCGTCGGGATGGAAAAGAACGACCTGATGCCGATGCTGTTCAGCGAAGACAGCCTCGGTATGATGGAGCGCCTGATCAAAGTCTTCAACCCCGACCGGCGACTGAACCCGGGGAAACTGCTGCCCACCGGCAAAGGCTGCCTGGAGATTCGGCCGATTCCGAGCCGGCACAAAGCGGTGGTTTGGTAAAGGGAACCGGGAACGCCGGGAAACCCTCCCCAATGCCGCGGTCCCCGACGTGGCGTGAGCGTCCACGCTTGCCGCGACCGATTCATCGGTTCGTATCTGACAATTCGCGAATCTCTCAAAGAGGCGTAAGGTACACCCCAATGACTCGGGGTCCGGCCGCCGGCGCCTCCCGCCACGGCTCCGCGGATTCCTACGACCAGCTCAAGTCCGTCTTCGACAACGGCAGCTCGCGCACCCTCTTCCCCGTCGCGGCGAAAATGGCGTTCGTGATCGCCGGGGCGACCGGCGGCACGCCTGGTTCACCCACGCCGGCGGGCGCGGCGTCGTTTTCGACAATGTGGACGTTGGTCTGAACCGGCGCTTCGTTGATGCGCGGCATCAGGTGGTCCATGAAATTGCTTTGGACGACCGCGCCGTCCTTGACCGTGATCTCGCTCATCATCGTAAGCCCGGCGCCGAAGACGGCCGCGCCCTCCATCTGTGAGATCACACGGTCTTTGTTGACGTAGAGCCCGCAATCCACCGCCATTTCGACGCGCGGAATGCTCAACTTCCCGGCCTTCGAAACGTCGACCTCGACCGCCGCCGCCACATAGGTCAAAAAGCTGCGGTGGACCGCCAACCCCAGCCCGCGCCCCTTGGGCAGCTTGCGTCCCCAACCGATTTTGTCGGCAGCGAGCTTGAGCGTTGACGCCAAGCGGGCGGTGTCGACCGGATAAATCTCGAGCGACTGGTCGTAGTTGGGGTATTCCACCTTACTCATGTCGACATGGCGCGGCTTGCCGATCAAATCGAGCATGTAGTCGAGCGAGTCGCGCCCGGCCAGATGAGCCAACTCGTCGGCAAACGAGTGAATGGCAAACGCGTGGTAGATGTTGGCCACCGAACGCAGCCAGCCGACGCGCACATGGGTTTTCGCGTCGCCGACTTCCACGCGCAGGTTGGGCACTTTGAACGCCAGGTCCGAGAAGCCTAGGCCCAACTCGCCCGCTCCGCCGCGGGCGCTGCTGTCATCGAAGATCCAGCCGATCGTCGGGAAGACGGTGCGTTGCCGCCAAGCCGTCGGACGTCCCTTGGAATCGACGGCGGCTTTTAAGTTCAGCGCCGCGCAAGCGTGGTAGTAGTCGTGGCGCATGTCATCTTCGCGGGTCCAGATCACGCGCACCGGGACATCGCCCAACTTGCGCGAAAGAATGGCCGCCTCGGCGCAATAGTCCGGCTTCGACTTGCGCCCGAACCCGCCGCCGAGCAAAGTGACGCGACAAATGACGTTCTTCTTGTCGACGCCGAGTGCCTTGGCTATTTCGTCACGCGCGGCTTGGGGATTCTGCGTTGGCGCCCAGGCCTCGCACTTGTCGCCGGTCACGTGCGCCAGGGCCGAAACCGGTTCCATGGCGGCGTGCGCCAGGTGCGGAGTGTAGTATTCCGCCTCGTGCGTCTTGGCGTCGGAGGAAAAGACCTCATCGACATCGCCTTCTTCGCGAACGACGGTCCCGGGCTTTCGCGCGGTTTCTTCGATCTGTTTGCGGTAGGTGTCGGAGTTGTAGACGGTGTTCCCACCCTTGTCCCAGTCGATCTTGAGCTTCTTGCGTCCCTGTAGGACGGCCCATGTACTGTTGCCGATGACGGCCACGCCGCCCAGCGCTTGGAAGCCCAAGGGCGGTTTCGCCGCCGGGATTTCAACGACCTTTTCGACGCCCGCCACCTTCAGGGCATCTTTCGCGTCGAAGGATTTCACCTTGCCGCCGACCACCGGGCAATGCTCGATGCTCGCGAACTTCATGCCGTCGAGCTTCACGTCGAGGCCGAACTTCCCCTTGCCGGTGACGATGTCGCCGAGGTCGGTGACCGACATCCCGGTACCGACGTAGCGCCAGTCTTTCTTGTCCTTGAACGTCAGCTCTTTTTCCGCCGGCACGGGCAGGTCGGCGGCGGCTTTGGCCAACTCGCCGAAGCCAAGTTTCTTGCCCGACTTGTGGACGACAAAGTGATTCTTTGCCGTGCACTCGTCAATGCTGACGCCCCAGCGTTTGGCGGCGGCGGTTTCGAGCATTTGACGGGCCGAAGCCCCGGCGACGCGCATGGTCTGGTAGAAGTTGCGTACCGAGCGCGAACCATCGGTGTTCTGCGAGCCGTATTTTTCGTCGCCGATGGCTTGTTCGATCGAAACGCGTTTCCAATCGGCTTCCATCTCGTCGGCGATGATCATTGGCAGACTGGTACGGCTGCCCGTACCCATCTCCGAGCGATGCGCCACGATCGTGAGGTCGCCGCTGGGCTGAATGGCGAGCCAAACGTTCGGTTTGAACAACGAATCGGCGTGCGATCCGGCCTCGGCGGCCGCCCCTCGAAGCGGCTCGGGGATGATCTGCATGCCAAGCACGAAGCCGCCCGCGCCGGCAAGACCTTTGAGAAATCCTCTGCGACTGACGTTTTCGATTCTGCTCATGCCAATTCCTCCGCCGCCGTCTTGATCGCCGCGCGAATGCGCTGATAGGTTCCGCAACGGCAGATATTGCCGCTCATGGCGCTGTCGATCTCGTCATCACTGGGTTTGCTGTTGTCGGCCAGCAGTGCCGCCGCGGACATGATCTGCCCCGGCTGGCAGTAGCCGCATTGGGGAACATCATGTTCCATCCAGGCCTTTTGAACGACGTGGTCGCCGTCCTTGCTGAGGCCCTCGATCGTAGTGATCTCAGCCCCTTCCAAACTGCCGACGGTCGTAATGCAAGAGCGCACCGCCGCGCCGTTTTGGTGGACCGTGCAGGCGCCGCAAAGGCCGACGCCGCAACCGAACTTCGAGCCGGTCAGCTCGAGTTCGTCGCGCAGGTACCACAACAAAGGTGTTTGCGGGTCGCCGTCAAATTCTCGGGCGACCCCGTTGACTCGAAGTTTAATCATGGTAGACACCGTGTAAGCGGAATAGGGGGATTGTAGCAGGGTTAGGGGGATGTGGAACAGGGAGTGGTGCGGTCCGCGGATTTTCCGATCATAGGCGCGCAGCTACGTTGCCCCCGATTCGGCGCGAGGCTGGTTGCGGGCTCCGTCCCCGAATCCCCCCAAATCCCCGCGTCCCCGGCGACCTTTTTTGCGAAGCTTACTTGCCCGTTCCGATCATCTCTTGGAGCTTTTGTTCTAAGAGTTGGTCTGTGATGCCGACCTTGTTGCGAACCGGCGTAACGATCTCTTCAAGACGTTCATCGGAGGCTTCGAAACAAGCGCGGCATTCATCGACTTCGCTGATCATTTGGTCACGACCAGCTGAGGTCGTGAGTTCTACTGCCCGTTCACGAAAGAAGTCGTGCGCCAGCCAGTTGCGCCTTCTCAGCGCGTCCCGTAAGCGAACCTCCAGATCGGATGGCACCTCCGTTACAGAGCGGAGGTTCTGGATCATACGGCCCATGGTCGCCTCAAAATGGTGCCCCATGAAAGCCTCTACGATTGATTCCCATTCATCTTGCGATGAAACGTTGTGACGCCGCGTCGGAATGAGATCAAGGATCAAGAGCGCGTTGACGATGCTGTGCTCGAGAACTTGCGCGTGATAGAACGCCAGCCCGAATCGGGCATAGACTTCCTTTACCTCCTCGGCTAGGACGTCGTCCGGCATAGCGATCTCCTACTCTTCCGAAAGACTGACAAAGACTCGCCCGATGAGTCGCGTCAATCCCTTCGGCCCGCCAATCGGGGGGAGATTCCGGCACTGACGACTCCGCTCAAAAGGGCCGCCGCTATGGCGCGTGAACTCCTTAGAATCATTCTCTCAAAGGCCCAAAGGGGACGGCGGAGATCGGGAGGCGGCGATCGGTGAGACGAAGATCGGAGAAGATCGGTGGGGAGAAGATCGGTGGAGAATCGGGGGGAGATCGGGGGAGATCGGAGATCGGTGACAGGCAGCTAACTGTGGTAATCTGACCTCACCACGACATGTCACGCCAAGCCCGGGTGGTGGCGGAGGGCGTTCCGCACCACATCACCCAGAGGGGCAACAACCGCCAGGACGTCTTCCTGCTCGACGAAGACCGGCGGTTCTACATCGAAGCTTTACGCGCGCAATCCGAGCAGCACGGCCTGGCCATCTTGGGCTACTGCTTGACGACGAACCACGTCCATTTGGTCGCCATACCGAAGCACGCGACGTCGCTCGCCCGAGCCGTCGGCCGCGCCCATTGGTGCTACTCAATTCGCTTCAACAAACAATACGGCCGGAATGGTCATTTGTGGCAGAACCGCTTTTATTCCTGTCCCTTAGGCCCCACACACCTGGTCACGGCGTTGGCCTACGTTGACCTGAATCCGGTCCGCGCGGGCATCGTCGGCGAAGGACCCAAGTACCCTTGGTCGAGCGCCTCGGCGCATTGCGGAGACGCCATGAGCGACCGCTTGATTGACCCCGGGGAATGGCGCCGCATGGGCTTGGCGAGCGATTGGGAACAGCATCTGACGGCCGAGTCGACGGGCGAGCGCGCCGCCGAAGTGCGGCAAGCGACCTATTCCGGGCTGCCGTTGGGGGACCAACAATTCATCGAACAGATGGAAGCGCGACAGGGCAGGCGCTTGCGGCCACTCCCTCCAGGGCCGCGCCGAAGGTGCTGAAATCCGCCGCCGGAGGCATGTGACCTGGGTTACGTGGCTGTCACCGATCTCCCCTCCCTCCCCCGATCTCCCCTCACCGATCTCCCCCGATCTCCCACCGATCTCCCACCCATATAATGGATGTGCGCATGGTGGATCCCGCCAATCAGAACACGGACTTGATATTTGACCCATCACGGGGAGTTACGGGGAGTTCCGGGGAGTTCCGGGGAGTTCCGGGGAGTTGGGGAGTTGGGGAGTTGGGGAGTTGGGGAGTTCGGGGACGGAGCCCGAACTCTGGAGCTGAAGCCGCCGTGCGATAATAGCGTCGAGAATGCCACGGGCGGCCCGTGTGGTGGCGGAGGGCGTTCCGCACCACATCACCCAACGGGGGAAAGTCGGGGACAGCCGGTTCCTATGAAAACGCGGTATTCATAATACCGCCATGAAAATTTGGTTCGCCCGCCAGCGGGCACGCACCCTCCAGTTGCCGCTCTTTGGGTCCGAATGTAACATGGACTACACTTACTGAGTCTCGCATAATATACTGTCAATCGAGACAAAGAGAAGACTGTTTCCAGAAAGCGGTAATCAAGCGCGGTTTGCGGCGCATTCGCCGCAGCGCTTTGCGGGCGCGCTCGTCGAGTTCCCAGTAGTCCTTCGGGCAGACGTTGGGCAACTCGTGCTGCTTCCAGTACGCCCAAATGTATTCCACCGGGTTCAACTCCGGCGCATAGGGCGGCAAGTACTCCGTTGCGATGTGATCCTCGGAGAGCTGGATGAACTCCCGCACCAGGCGGCTGCGGTGCGCCAGCAGCCGGTCCCAGACGATCAGCAGTGGGCCGTCGATGTGGCGCACCAAAGCCTTCAGGAAGTCGATGACCTCCAGCTCGCCGATCGCGCCGGGATAGAGCCGGAAGTAAAAGTTGCGCAACGTCAGCCCGGCCGACACCGACAGCTTGTCCCAGTTGAAGTTGAACTCCAACACCGGTGTCTCGCCGCGCGGCGCCCAGGTGCGGCAACGATGCGGCTTCTGACTCAATCCGCTTTCGTCGATGAAGACGATCGTACGTTCTTCTTTGCGGGCTTTTTTTTAATGGCCGGCCAAGTCTTGCGCTGCCAGCCGCGGATGGCCTCTTCGTTGCGCTCCCGCGCTTTGCCGACGGGCCGTTGCGGGCTCCAACCGAGCGCCCGCAGGATCTTCCAGACATGGCCCTCGTGATAGCGCACGCCGAACTCGTCTCCGATCAGACGAGCGACCTGCGGACAGCTCCACAGCGGCGTCGGGAAGCCGTGCGCCTCGGGGCCTTCCAGCAGCAACGCCTCGAGGCGTTCGAGCTGCGCGGCGTCCAACAGCGGCTTACGGCCGGCGCGGCCGGCCTGGCGCAACCCGGCTTCGCCGTCACGCCGGTATCGTCGCAGCCACTCGCTGACGCTTTGCCGCGCGACCTTCAATCGCCTCGCTGTCTCGGACTGACTACAGCCTTGCTCGACCAACCGGATCGCTTTGAAACGGCGCTTCTCCAGGGCCTCGAAATCCCGCCGTACGCCTTTTGTATTTCCCATACATACAAAGACGTACGTACCCCAAAAAGGTGTCACTTTATTTTGCGAGACTCAATAGGGGCCTATTTTCAGAAGAGGCTACGACTTTTCGCCCTATCGCCCGGCTGGCTGGGAAAATCGGTGACATCCACCGAACCTACGACGGCATCACCGGCAGGGACCCGACGATCGCGCTTTCGTTGTCCGCATTCGCGAGAATTGAGTGCGGATGACCAAATCCTCCCGAAGACTCAGGATTCCCCCCGACATCGTCGGTGAGGTCGAAAACGATGTTGTCAGGCCTCGCCGGGTCACCGCTGACGCCCCCAGGGACGTGATCCAGGGCAAGATTATTGCGTGTTCGCCAGGCGACGTTGTGGTCGGCACACGAGCTGTCGCCGCTGACGCCTATCGCTCCCACGAGTTCGCCTTCGCTGTTGTACAGCGCCAGTCCGCCGCCGAAGACATTCACCCCGCCGATTTTCTTACCGCACATCGGGTCGTTGTCCTGTCCATAGTGTTCGGAGTTGCCCCCGTAAGCTACTTCGGTGTCAACCGGATTGCTGTGTTGCAGGCCGAAGAGACTTCCTCCGGGTTGCACCGCAGCCCACAGATTGGCGGTGGAGAGAGCCAAGCCAGGCAAACTGAAAGCATTCGCCGTATTGGCCTTTTGTGCGGAAATCACGCGGCTACCTGGCCACTGGTCGCCCCTATCATTCCCGGTGAAGGCAACCGCACAGACGATCCCGTCCCGGTCGACGATCGTGGTCCACATGTGCAAATTGAAGCCCCCGTTTCCACTTGGCGGACTGCCGACAGCGGCGGAGAGAGTGGCTTTTAGTTCGGAATGACTGGGTAATCCTTCGCAGTTCATCGTTCCTCCCGTTTTGTGTCACGTGACGAAAGAGACTTTCCTCGCCATTGTCTTGAGAGAAGTTCTTCGATCGTTAGGATACACAACTTCCCGCTCGAACACAACGAAAACAACTACATGCAGTTCCTTCAACATTAGCTGTTGATCTTGGGGGGCGCCCCAGGCACGATGCATCCAGGTGACGTCGAGTTCTGGGGGGGCAGTTCGGGGTGGCAGTTCGGGGACGAGGCAGTTCGGGGACGGAGCCCGAACTCTGGAGCTGAACCCGCCGTGCGATAACAGCCTCGAGAATGCCGCGGGCGGCCCGTGTGGTGGCGGAGGGCGTACCGCACCACATCACCCAACGGGGTAATGTTCGCGATGCAACGTATGCGGGAATGCCGCTGGGCAACCGCGAGTTTGTCGCCGGTCTGGAGCGGAAATTTGGTCGCCGACTGACGCTTCACGACCCCGGTCCACAACCGAAGAGGAAAGCTGCATCGCCTTGAATCGCCGCGAGGCCGAGTTCGGGCTCCGTCCCCGAACTCCCCCCCGAACTCCCCCCGTCCCCGAACTCCCCCCGCCCGAACTCCCCGAACTCCCCCGTCCAAACTGCCCTCGTAAAAGGCCTCCGCTTCGGCGAGATCAAATTGAGCTTGACCGGATTGCCCCCAGTCATCAGTGGCCCGCGGGAAATAACAAACCGCCAGGACGATCAAACAAACCGTCAGGAATATTGCGAGGAAGACGGCGCTTTCAACCAAGCGCAGCAGATCCCTCCATGACACGAGCGATGACGCAAGCGGTTTCGGCGCGGCCTTTGGCCTATCGTTGGCGCTTTGTTCCGGCATGGCGTCGAGAGAGCGTCCTTGCCCTCTATTCCGGCACGCGCGACCAAGGTCGCCCGGGCGATGTCTTGCGGGCCGGCGCGCTAACGCAACGTAGCGTCAGCCCCCGAGCAATCGGTTGAGCGGTCTTGTTGCGGTCACGAAAGGTTGTTATTTTCGACGGCACCTACCCGCGAGTCGAGCCGCGGGCTTATTCTAGAACCCGATGCCGCACTTACCATTCGACAACACCGAACCGTCAGGAACCCCCGACCGCCCCTCCCGCCGCCATCTGCTCACGACGCTCGCGGGCGTCGGAGTGTCCTCGACTCCCTTTGGGCGTGCCCTTGCCGCGCAAGCCGAGAACGCGCCCCGCGTGACGGCTGCAATGATCCGCCAAGCCGAGTGGATCGCCGGTCTCGAATTCAGCGACGAGGATCGCGAAAAGATGCTGGGTCGACTCAACCGCGAGGCCGAGGGGCTGGCGAAGCTTCGTGGCGTCTCGATCGACAATAGCGTTCCGCCGGCGCTGACGTTTCATCCGAGCATGCCGACGCAGGGCGTGGAGTCGGTCCCGGTCCGACCTGCCGCGGCGCTTGGCCGACAAAAAGGCCGACCGACCACACTTCCGGCAACCGACGAAGACCTTGCTTTCCTGTCGCTCGCCGAACTGGCGGAACTGGTGCGCACGCGGCAGGTTTCTTCCGTTGAGCTGACCAGGCTCTATCTCGACCGCCTGCGCCGTTTCGACCCGGTTCTGAAATGCGTCATCACTCTGCTCGAGAAACCCGCGCTCGCTCAGGCCGCGCAAGCCGACCGTGAAATCGCGGCGGGTAATTACCGAGGCCCCTTGCACGGCATCCCGTGGGGCGCGAAAGACCTTTTGGCCCTACCGGGGTACCCGACCACTTGGGGCGCGAAGCCCTATGAAAACCAAATGCGCACGGAAAAAGCCGCCGTCATCGAACGCCTCGAGCAGGCGGGCGCGGTCTTGATCGCGAAGCTCACCTTGGGCGCTTTGGCGATGGGTGATGTGTGGTTCGGCGGGATGACCCGCAACCCTTGGAAGCCCGCGCAGGGCTCGAGCGGATCGTCGGCGGGTTCGGCCTCCGCCACGGCGGCCGGGTTGGCCGGTTTCACGATCGGCACCGAAACGCTCGGCAGCATTGTTTCCCCCTGCACGCGATGCGGCGTGACGGGTCTGCGCCCGACGTTCGGGCGGGTCTCCCGCCACGGGGCGATGGCGCTTGCCTGGAGCATGGACAAGATCGGTCCCATCGCGCGTTCGGCGGAAGATTGCGCGCTGGTCTTTGATGCTCTGCACGGCGGTGACTCGCGGGACCCGACGACCATTGACCGGCCCTTCGAGTGGCCCGCGTCAATCGACTGGCCGTCGATCAAAGTCGGCTACGTCGAAACCCTTTTCGATGACACCCGCGTGGACACGATCGAAGACCCCGAGGAGCGCGAGCGGGAAAGAGAATGGCTTGCCTTCGATCGCCGCGCCCTCGAATTGTCGCATCGGATGAGTCGGGAAATGGGTTTCCGACTTCGCCCCATTCGCTTGCCCGACAAGTACCCGCTCGACGGGGTGGGGAAGATCCTGGGGGCGGAAGCGGCGGCGGCGTTCGACGAGTTAACGCGCTCCGGCGGCGATGATCAGCTGACGCGCCAAAGTCCCGACGCTTGGCCCACGTCGTTTCGCGTCGGGCAATTGACTTCGGCGGTCGACTACATTCGCGCGAATCGTATCCGCACAATGATCGCCCGCGACATGGAAAAGCTGATGTCGTCGGTAGACGTTTACTTGTCGCCCAGTTTCGGCCCGAATTTGGCGTTGACGAATATCACCGGGCACCCGGCCGTCGTTGTTCCGAACGGTTTTCGCGCAGCCGACGGCACGCCTACGAGCATTACGTTCACGGGGAAGCTTTTCGGCGAATCGACGGTGCTGGCTCTGGCCCAGGCGTATCAACAGAGGACGGATTATCACCGGCGGCATCCGCCGATTGAGTCCGCTGTTGCGGTGCGGGGAGTTTAAGAGATAACCCCTTGAGGACCG
Organism: Bryobacterales bacterium; assembly: GCA_965238125.1. Lineage (GTDB taxonomy): Bacteria > Acidobacteriota > Terriglobia > Bryobacterales > UBA6623 > UBA6623. Next base: position 5,529,561 of record OZ250179.1, read on the forward strand.
ACGTGAGTGTCGGTCCGTACTGTCGACCAGGACCGACACGAGTGCCGGTCACTACAAACCAAGCATGCGCCCGTCTCGCTAGGACGCTCCCTTTGAAACCGTGAATGAATACGAGTGGAGGCATAGCTAGCTAGCTTAGCTACTTTCCGGTGCAAAATTCGCTGTTTCGACGCGTATGGGGTGCGCTGGCTTGCCGCGCGGCGAAAGCGTACCATCGACTTCGCGGTTTCCCCGGCTCGCGGCCCCGACTCGCCGCGGCACGCCGCTCCAACTCTACCCCGAGGCTGTCGCCATGACCCGTCCCATGCTCATCAGATTGTCCGCGATCACTCCCAGTCCAACCCATCTCTCGATCCCCTCCTGCCCGCGATACCGACTGCGGTTCAACCCATGGCGGCGCTTCAAAACACTAATCCGTCCTTCACAACCGCATCGCCAACGCTGCCCTTTCTTGAACCATCTCTTCTTTTGCAGTTGCCGCCGCGGCTCACTGCGCGTGTGGCGGTTCGGCACCGAGACCCACTTCACGCCCTTCTGTTGCACCGCCCGCTCGTTGGCTTGGGAATAAAACCCGCCGTCGGCCGCCACCAGTTGCGGCACATGTCCGAAACATTTTTCGTGCGCCTCCACCGCCGGCACCAACAGTTCGCTGTCGCTCGGCCTTTCCGCGAAAACTTCGTAGCTGGTGATGATCTGGTTTTCGGCTTCTTGAATCTTCACCATCTTGCCGAATTCCGTCGGCCGGCTCGCCTTGCCTTTGCGAATGATCTCGGTGTGCGGCTCAAACACACTGACCAGCTTGTCGGGATGGTGCGTCTCGCCTCGCAAAACCCGCGCCCGCGTCTGCCGCATCACCTGCTTGACGCGATCCGTCATCACTCCCAGTTGCTGTCCCAACGCCTTCAACCCGCCGCCCTGGTTGCTGATCTCGCGGCGCACTCGTTGCGCTTGATTGACCACCTGGCGCGTCACCCGCAACAGCCGCCGGTACGCTTTCTCTTTGCGTTTCTCGCCGATCGGCCCCTTCCGCCTCGCCGCCAACGCCACCTCCAACACGCGCCGTTCGACGCTCCGCATCCGATCCCGAACCTTGTTTCGCAAACCGCCTTTCTTCGCCGCCGCGATTTTCTTGATCACCCGCGTCAACACGCGCGCGCCGTCGCCCAACAGACTCGAGTCGGTCGGATAGTGGATGTTCGTCTCGACCACGGTGGTGTCGACGCGCAGCTTGCGTCCCTGCACGATCCGCTTTTGGCGGGCCAAGACGATGAGGCGCTGGTGCAAGGCGACGATGACCTGAGGGCCCAGCGCCTGTGCTTGCCGCACCAGGGTCTTGGCGTCGGGTACTTTCTCCATGCCCAGGCGGCAAAAGCCGCGGTAGACCAAGTTGGCGCGCACTTCCCGCTCCAGCGTTTCGTAGCTCCAGTTGCGGATGTGTTTGAGCAGCAGCATGCGCAACACGACTTCGGCCGGGGTTTGGCGCCGACCGCGGCGGCGGCTTTGGGGGCGGCGCTTTCCCTGTGCTTCGTAAACGCTGTCCAGCAACTCGTCATCGTCGAGCAGCTGGTCGACCTGGCGCATCCACGGTTCCCAAAGATCGGCCACTTCCGCGGTCAGCAGACCGTCCCACAAACTCGGCTGGGTGTGTTTTCTGCAGGTCATGTTGGGTAAGACGTACGGAAACATAAAGCGTTACTTTGTTTCGGACAAAATTGCCCTCCCCTATCAAATCAGCCCCGGATACACCCTTTTTGCACCGGAAAGTAGCTAGCACTTTTTCCTCCCTGTAACCACAACATGGGCGGCCAGGCAAAGAGCGGCGAAAACGCTAAGGGCCGGAAGGGGCAGCAGGTATTTGGCGGGAGTGTAGACGGCGGCGATGATCAGCACGAGCGGCAGAAAGACATTGCCGAAATTCATGGCCTGTGCGGCGTGGCGAGCGACCCGGGATAAATCCCGCGAATCAAACAACGCCTGAACCAGCAGAAGGTTCAGTATTCCGATTCCGAAGCACGCGATGTGGCCCAGCCGCGGCAGTCGCCGGGATACATCCGCGTAGTCACCGATTCGTCTCTCCTGATAGACAATCCGGCGTCACGCCGGCGCGCCGACACCCTGCCTGCCGTAGCATTCCTTGCGAATCTCCTTTCGCTTCGCGGACTGCTCCGGGGAATAGAGATCGCGCATTAGGTCGCGAAAACCGTCCTCCAGCTCATCGGCGCTCATCTGTTTCGGACGGTAAGTCACATCGAAGAGCGTGCAGGAGTCCCAGAATACGGGCTTCAACAACCGTCCCTCGGACCGGAGTCTGCCGTAGAGTTCCGTGCCGGGGAAAGGAGTCAGGATGGTGATTTGGACCTCCGACAGCCCGCTCGCCTGAACAAACTCCCTCGTGCGGTCGAACACCCCCACATCGTCCTGGTCGAATCCAAAGATGAAGCAGCCGTTGACGGTAATCCCATAAGACTGGATCTTGCGGATCTTGGCGGTGTAGTCGGCGAGCCGGCTCCGCTTCCAGCGCCGGCTGTCAACCCGGTCGAGGGCGGCGGGATCCACCGACTCCAGTCCGATCAGGACCTGCGCGCAACCGGAAAGGGCCAGCAACTCGAGAAGCTCATCATCGTCAGCCACCGACAGGTCTGTTTCTGTAAACCAGCGGATTCGGTATTCGGCGAACAGCCGCGCCAACTCGCGAGCCCACTTCTTTGAGACGAAAGTGTTGTCGTCGGCCAGTTCGATAAAAGGCTCTGGCCAGATGTTGAGAATCGCTTCGAGTTCACGCCGAACCTGGGCGAGGGGCTTGATCTTGTAAGGCGAAATCAGTCGCGACGCCCCACAGAACTCGCAGTCCAACGGGCAGCCCCGGCTTGTCTGAAGCGTGAGCCGGTTGTACCGACCGACATCGAGCATGTCGTAACGAGGGACCTGAGCCTGCGCGAGGTCAAATCGCCGGCTACTGTCCATTGACGAATATCGGGAGCGCAGAGCGCCGGTTTCGAAGTCGGAGAGCAACTCCGGCCAGAGCAGCTCGGCTTCGCCCACGACGACAGCGTCCGCGTGGGCGAGGGCCTCATCCGGAAGTGCGGTAACGTGGAGCCCGCCCAGCACAACCGTCACGCCGGCTTCTCGTAGCTGGTCGGCGATTAGATAAGCGTCGAGAATGCGCGCAGTGAGAGCCGAGATGGCGACGATGTCGTAGTCGGCGCTCGCAATCCGAGCGGACGCACCATCGGTTAGCTCGTCGATCTCCCGGTACTCGGCCTCCCAGTTCACCGGCGTGTGAGCGGCCAGCGTCAGCAAAGATAGACTCGGTAGCGAGGCGATGACCTGCCCGCGTTCGATAAAGCCGGGCAACGTCATGCCAAGCCGCCGCAGCTCGTCGCTTTTCACCCGGACACCGCTCATGGCCAGTGATAGGACGCGGCGTGATTTCATCGGACCCTCCTCCGTGTTTCTGAAAACGAGTTTACGGGCAGACACCGGAAGCGAAAACCCCTGACGTGACAGTTTTTGAAGTGTCACAATTCGGACAGCTTTTGGCCGATTGGGGCGAGTGGGAGCCGTCGCGCAGCGATAGGAGGCGGAGATGGACATTCGCATCAGCAGGGAAAGCGAAGTCCCGCCAGACCACATCTTGGTACTTTTCGGCTGATTCAGAGATGCGTGTGCTGTACCGAATGATCCCGGTTCCAGACGCGGATAAACACTACCGGGTAGGTGACGCGGAAGTGGATAAATTGCCGCGCAAGGGAGAGGGCTGGATGAGAAATGTGGGGGCTAGGCCTGCTTGCGGCGTTCGCGGGCGAGCAAACGAAACGTGTTTTCGAGGAAATGCTTGATCAGGTCGGTGAGCTCGCCGACTTCAAGCAAGAAGGCGTCATGCCCGTGGTTGGAAGGCAGTTCCACGTAGGCCACGTCAAGATTGCGGCTGCGCAGCGTGCGGACGATCTGCTGCGACTGATAGCTGGGGTACAACCAATCGGAGGTGAAGCTGACCACCAGATAGCGCGCTTCCGAGCGTGCCAGCGCTTCGCCGAAGGAGTTATATCCCGCGCTCAGATCGATCGAATCCATCGCGCGCGTGATCGTTAGGTACGAGTTGGCGTCGAAGCGGCTGACGAACTGTCCGCCACGATAGCGGAGATAGCTTTCTACTTCGAACAAACCCGCGAACTCATCTTCTTGGCTGCGCGCCTTGCGCCGCCGCCGCCCGAATTTCTCGCGCATCGACTCGTCGCTCATGTAGGTGATGTGGCCGACCATGCGGGCGACGGCGAGTCCGCGCATCGGCCCGGGTTCGGGATAGTAGTCCCCGCCGTTCCAGTCCGGGTCGGCCATGATCGATTGACGACCGACTTCGTTGAAGGCGATCTGTTGCGCCGAGTGTTGCAACGTGGTCGCGATGGGTATCGCCGAGGCAACACACTCGGGATAATCAACGACCCATTGGAGGACCTGCATACCGCCCATCGAGCCGCCGGCGACGGCCAACAATTTCTTGATCCCAAGATGCTCGACGAGCATCTTTTGCAGGCGAACCATGTCGCCGATTGTGATGAAGGGAAAAGCAGAGCCGTAGGGCGCGCCGGTAACGGGATTCACCGATGCGGGACCCGTCGTGCCGCGGCAGCCGCCGAGAGCGTTCGAACTGATCACGCAATAGCGATTGGTGTCCAAGCCCTTGCCGGGACCGATCATGTTGTCCCACCACCCGGGCTTGCCGTCTTCTTCGCTGATGCCGGCGGCGTGCGCGTCGCCGGAAAACGCGTGCATGATGAGAATCGCGTTGTCGCGCTCGGCGTTCAACTCGCCATACGTTTCGTAGGCGACATCGATGTCGGACAGGGTTTCGCCGCTGTCGAGTTGAATCGACGGGAAGTGAGCAACCTGCGGTTTGACAAGCATTGTCGGCCGGGTCGTGACGAGCCGCTTTCAGGATACCGGACGGATCGCGCGATCGGGGAATAGTGAACGCCCGGGGCCGGCTCGCCCACGGTGATCCCGGATCGGTCGAAACGACGCGGGCCGGGCCGCGTACACAAGAAACGGCAGCCCGTGGAAGGGCTGCCGTGTTTTCCAAATCAGTCGCCGACCACCAAGCCGATCGGCTTGGCGCTTGTCAGGACTGCTCCCCGCCGGCGCGGACATCCTCGTAACACGGGTGACTCACGCCGGCGGATCATCCCGCCTCAACGGACGACTACTTCTTTTTCTTCTTCGCGGCCTTCTTCTTGGCGGCTTTTTTCGCCGGAGCCTTCTTGGCCGGCTTCTTCGCTGCCTTCTTGACTACCTTCTTCTTGGCGGCCTTTTTGGCCACCGGCTTCTTCGCTGCCTTCTTGGCTACTTTCTTCTTGGCGGCCTTTTTGACTGCCGGCTTCTTCGCTGCCTTCTTGGCTACCTTTTTCTTGGTTGCCTTCTTTGCGGCTTTTTTCTTTGCCATGTCGAGATCACCTCACTGTGTGGAATAAACGTTCTTGATAGAACTCTGAGCGTCGGGAAGCGACCGGTTCGGCCGTTGGCTACTGTCGGCAGCCACGAAACTCTTCTCGTACGCCGCTACATAAGTCATCCTAAATGTTTTAGCACGATACGGGGCCAACTCCAAACATTTTTTTCATTTTTCATTTAGAAAAAGTCGCCGCAACGCCGTGCGATAACCCGGAGTCTTCACGAGAAACGCTCACAACCCCTATAAATAGGGGCTTTCGTGCGTGTTGTCTCCGAGAGCACGCGCCAATCGGCATCAGTGAAATAGTCTGCAAAACGTTGCACAGCGCGGCAAGAAAAACGTGATCGCACAGCGCGCGCGTTGTGATTCGCATGCGAAGCGATCGTACACAGGGACGATCGCGCACGCCGGTTTTTGCTCTCGTCGAACGAATGCGTTACCTTCACTGTATGAGCGAGCGATCGCAAACAAGCCCGCCGCCGTCCTGTCGAAGACGCCGAATCGCGAGGGTCTGCGCGCTGTGGATCGCGGCGGCGGCCTTCGGGCAAGATCAAGCGGCGTTCGAAAAGGCGGTGACGGAGTTCACGCTCGACAACGGCATGCACTTTATCGTGCTCGAGCGGCACGACGCGCCGGTCGTTTCCTTTCACACGCGAGCCGATGTCGGCAGCGCCGACGATCCCGCGGGGCGAACCGGGTTGGCGCACATGTTTGAGCACATGGCGTTCAAGGGAACACCGATCGTCGGGTCGAAAGATTACGAGAAGGAAAAGCAAGCGCTCGAAAAAGTGGACCAAGCTCACCAAGCGATGGTCGACGAACGTCGCAAAGGGCCGCGGGCCGATGCCGACCTCTTGAAGGAACTTCAGGCGGCGTTTGAGGAAGCCGCGCGGCAAGCGACCGAGTGGGCCGGCAGCGAGGAATTCACGCGCATTATCGAAGAAAACGGAGGCACGGGGCTCAACGCCGGTGCGTCGATGGACGCCACGATGTACATGAGCCGTCTGCCGTCGAACCGCACGGAGCTGTGGTTCTACTTGGAGTCGGAACGTTTTCTACATCCTGTTTTTCGGGAGTTTTACAAGGAACGCGACGTGGTGCGCGAAGAGCGCCGTATGCGCATCGAGTCGGACCCGCTGGGGCGATTGCTCGAATCGTTCCTGGCCGCCTCGTACCAGGCGCATCCCTACGGACGACCGGGCGTCGGTTGGGCCGAGGACATCAACAACCTGAGCGTCGAGGACGCGGCGGCCTTCTTTGAGACCTACTATGGGCCGAACAATCTAACGGTCGGCATCGCGGGCGACGTTGACCCGAAACAGATTCGCCGTTGGGCCGGGATCTATTTCGGCCGCTTGCCGCAACGTCCGCCGCCGCCCAGGGTCGAAACGATCGAGCCCGAACAACACGGGGAGCGGCGCGTCGAAGTGGTTTCCGAGGCGCAACCGAGCATCCTGATCGGTTACCAGAAGCCGTCGGATCATCACCCCGACCGCGCCGTGTTTGATGTCATTTCGAGCATCTTGAGCAGCGGCCGCACGAGTTGGCTCTATACGGCATTGGTTCGCGACAAGCGGATCGCTTTGTTCGCCGGAGGATTCCCGAATTTCCCCGGCAGTAAGTACGGGTCGTTGTTCGTCTTCGTCGCGCTGCCCTCTCCCGATCACGAAGTCGGCGAAGTCGAGCAGGCCATGGGCGAGGTGATCGAACGAATGAAGAGCGCGCCGGTCGACGCCGCGACTCTCGAGATGGTCAAGACAAAGGCGCGGGCGGGCTTGATTCGCAAGCTCGACGGCACCGCCGGTCTCGCCGCTGAATTGGCGGCGAATCACACAGCCTTCGGCGACTGGCGTCGTATGTTTCGACAACTCGAGGAGATCGAAGCCGTGACGGCCGAAGACGTTCAACGCGTCGCCCGCCGTTACTTCCGCAAGACACGTCGCACCGTCGCCTATTCCGTGAAACCGGAACCGGCGCCGGAAACCGCGGCGGGCAGGCCTGGAGACCAGCCCCACCACGAATAGACCGGAGGACGATCCGTTGAAGGTACTCATCCTCATTTTTTCTCTTGCCTCGGCTGCGTCGGCGCAGCAGCCCGCCGCCACGCCCGCCGAGGTTGCCGAGCGCTTCCCCTCGTTACGGCAGGTCGAGATTCCCGAAGTCGCCTCCTACACGTTGGCCAACGGTATGGAGCTCTATCTGCTCGAGGATCGCACACTGCCCCAAATCAGCGGTGCGGCGACCATTCGCACCGGAAATCTGTTTGACCCCGCCGATAAGATCGGCCGGGCCGGCATCACGGGTTCGGTGTGGCGGCTGGGCGGAACACAATCGATGACCGGCGAGCAAATCGATGAAGTGCTCGAAGCGATGGCCGCGTCGGTGGAAACCGCCATCGGGGAAACCAGCGGCAGCGTTTCATTTTGGTCGCTGACGGAAAATTTCGACGCCGTGCTCGAGATCTTCGCTGACGTACTGCTGCATCCGGAATTCCGGCAAGACAAGCTCGACTTAACTCTGCAACAAGCGCGCGGCGCGATCGCCCGGCGCAACGACGACGCTGCCGGTATTGCCTCGCGCGAGTTTCGCAATCTCGTCTACGGCGGCGACACGCCCTACGGTTGGCGGATCGAGTACGAACACCTCGACGCGATTACGCGGGAGGACCTGCTCGCGTTCTATCGCCGCTATGTATTCCCGGCCAATATCAAGTTGGCGCTCTACGGCGACTTTTCGAGTGAAGAGATGAAAGTCCGTGTCGAAAAGGCCTTCGCCGGCTGGGCGGCCGAACAGCCGTCCGTGCCGCCATTTCCCGCCGTCGAGCGACGCCCGAAAGGCGGCGTCTTCGTAGTCGAGAAGAGCGACGTCAATCAAACCAACATTCGTATCGGGCACCTCGGCGGGCTGCGCAACGACGAAGACTATCCGGCGTTGCGCGTGTTGAGCAGCATCCTCGGGGGCGGATTCCAGAGCCGCTTGTTTCAACAGGTGCGCGGCAAGCTCGGGCTCGCCTACAACGTCGGCGCGTCGTGGGGAGCCAACTATCAACACCCCGGCGTTTTTACGATCGTCATCGGAACGAAGTCGGAATCGACGATGCAGGCGATTGAAGCCGCCTTGGCCGAGGTCGAGCGGCTTCGCGCCGAGCCGGTGAGCGATCAAGAACTCAAGACCGCCATCGACGGGGTATTGAACAGTTTTGTTTTCAACTTCGACACTCGCCGCAAGACGCTCGAGCGGCTGATGGTCTATCGGTATTGGGACTACCCCGACGATTTCATCTTCCGCTTCAACGAAAAAATCGCGCGGGTCACCAAGGCCGATGTTCAGCGAGTCGCCGAGAAGTACTTGCGACCCGAACACCTCAAGATCGTCATTGTCGGCAAGACGGGGGACTTCGACAAGTCTCCCGACAGCCTCGGCAAGCCGATTGTCACGCTTGACATTTCCATTCCCGAGCCTAAGCAAGAGTTGGCCGAAGCCGACGAAGAATCGCTGGCCCGCGGCCGCGCCGTCTTGCTGAAGGCGCAAAAGGCCGCCGGCGGCGCGGACAAGCTGGCGGCGGTGAAGGATATCACCACGAAAGCCACCCTGGAAGGCGTGGGCGGCATGGTGAACATCGAGCAGTTGACGAAGATCATTTTTCCCGACGTGCTGTGGCAAGAAAATAAGTTGCCTTTCGGAGCGATGACCGTCTTCGCGCAAGGCCATTCGGGTTGGGTGAGGAGTCCCCAGGGGCAAGCCGCCATGCCGCCCGACGACCTCAAGCAAATGGCGAACGGCATCTTCCGCCAACGTGAACGTTTGCTGCTGAGCGACCGCGATCCGAATCGCACGTTGAATTTCATCGAGGCAACCGACGTCGACTCGCGGCAAGCCGAGGTGATAGAAATTTCGGCCGAGGGCGAAGGCGCGGTGCGCTTGTGGGTGGCCTCGGATTCAGGTGAAATTCTGCGAGCGGCCTATCGAAGTACCTCGATGCAGGGCGCGCCGGTGGGCGTGACCGAAACGTATTCGGACTACCGTGAGGTCGACGGCATTCATCTGCCTTTCAAAACCCTGATCGAACAAGATGGTAAGAGGTTCGCCGACATGATCGTCGAGGAAGTGATTTTCAACAGCGGCCTGGACGCGGCAACCCTCGGGGGAACTCCGTAAGCGCCGGCCTTGTGGTGACCGGCTGACCGGCACTCGCGCCGGTCCTAGTCGACGGTTAAGACCGGTTCTTCAGCCTGTCTTGTTGCTTTGGCCTCCCGGGGCGCGGACAAGCTGAGAGCTTGTCCGGACGGATTACTAGGGCAACACGAGTGTTTGTCGCTACCTTTCGCTCCCGGGCCTGGTATAACGTCTGGTTTGGCGCGCGCGGTTTCGCCGGCACCGGCCCCGCGGCGCGGCCCGGTCGAGTCGATAGGAGTGTAAGGAAAACATCATGGATCGATTCGTTGGAAAGAGCGTTCTTGTTACCGGCGCCTCCACGGGTATCGGGCGGGCTTGCGCGGTGCGATTCGCCGAAGAGGGCGCGAACGTCGCGATCAATTACAACCGCAGCGGGGGCGAAGCGGAGAAGACAGCGGCCGCCGTGCACCAGGCCCACGAAGCGAAAGGCCGTGCCGACGCCAAGCACCTTGTCATTCAGGCCGACATCGGACACGAGGATCAGATCGTAGCTATGTTCAAAAAGACGCTCGGGGCCTTCGGGCGTCTCGACGTCCTCATCAACAACTCGGGAATCCTATGGTCGAGCCCCAGCCATGAGTTGCCGGCCGAAGATTTCGACCGCATCATCGGCGTGAATCTTCGTGGCGCCTATCTTTGCTGCCGCGAGGCCATTGCGCACTTTCTCTCACGCGAAGGCGGCGGCACGATCGTCAACAATTCGAGCGTGCACGAAATCATCCCCAAGCCGGCCTATCTGAGCTACTCGATCAGCAAGGGCGGCATGGAAAACCTGACCAAATCGCTGGGGTTGGAATACGCCGACCGCGGCATTCGGGTGAATGCCGTCGGGCCGGGCGCAATCGAGACGCCGATCAACGCCGCCTGGATCGATGACCCGGAAAAGCGTGCCAGGGTCGAATCGCACATCCCGATGGGGCGCGCCGGGCTGCCCGAGGAAATGGCCGCCGTGTTTGCGTTCCTGGCTTCCGACGAGGCCTCTTACATCACCGGCCAAACGATATTTGCCTGCGGCGGGCTGACGCTCTATCCCGAATTCAAAAACGACTGGTCAACGGGGAATTAAAAGAACAGCCGAAATCGCTCCTCACCGCGCGGACACGGCGCGATGAAGCTGCCGTTTCGGCTACCATCACTGCACCAACGTATGCTCAATAATTTCTCCCGTTGCCCCCAGCCTGTCAAGGCGCAGCCGCTACCGCGCCGCACCTTTCTCCAGACCGCCGGCACCGTCGTCGCCGCTTCTTCATTTACCCGCTTTTCCATGCCCCTCGCCGCCCAATCTCCGCCGTCCGAGTTGACCGAGCTCAGCGCATCGTCGCTCTCCGCGGCCATTCGCGCCCGCAAGACGAGTTGCAGGGAGGTCATGCAGGCCTACCTCGCGCGCATTCACCGCTACAACGGCGTCTACAACGCGATCGTCAGCCTGCTCGACGACGACGAGCTAATGCGCCGCGCCACCGAAGCCGACCGCGAGCTCGAACAAGGCCGCTATCGCGGCTGGATGCACGGCATGCCCCACGCGGTGAAGGATCTCGCCGACGCCCGAGGCTTTCCTACCGTCAAGGGCTCGCCGCTGCTCACCGGCTCGGTCGCCGAGACTGACGACTTATTCATCTCCCGCATCCGGTCGGCCGGCGCGATCTTCATCGGCAAGACGAATACGCCCGAGTTCGGCTACGGCTCGCAGTCCTACAACCCGGTTTTCGGTCCTGTCCGCAATGCCTACGACCCGCGACTGACGTCGGGCGGGAGCAGCGGCGCCGCCGCCGTCGGGCTTGCCGCGCACATGCTGCCCTGCGCCGACGGCAGCGACATGATGGGATCGCTTCGCAACCCCGCCGCCTTTAATAACGTCATCGGCTTCCGCCCCAGCCAGGGCCGCGTCCCGCGCCACCCCGTCGGCGACATGTTCTACCAACAGCTCGCCACCGCCGGGCCGATGGGCCGCAACGTCGAGGACACGGTTCGCCTGCTGCATTCGATCGCCGGCCCCGATCCTCGCTTCGCTCTGAGCCGAACCGACGAAATCCCCGACTACGAAGCGTTCCAACCGCGCAATCTCCAAGGCTTCAAGATCGGCTGGCTCGGGGACTACGACGGATATCTAGCCATGGAAACGGGCGTCCTCGATGTCTGCGAGAAAAACCTCGAACAGCTCGCCGACCGCAGCGTTGTCGTCGAACCCTGCCTCCCGCGATACGACATGGCTCGTCTGTGGCAAACCTGGCTGACCTTTCGGCACTGGTCCGCGCGTTGGGTAAAGGAATACTACGACGATCCCGAAAAACGCCGGCTCCTCAAGCCTGAGGTGGTCTGGGAATATGAAGGCGGTCTGGAGATGACCGCGGAGCAGCTTTATGACGCCGGCGTCGCCCGCTCCGAGTGGTACGAGGCGCTGCTCGCGCTGTTGGATCGGTACGACGTCCTCGCCCTGCCGTCCGCACAGGTATTCCCCTTCCCGGCGGAAGTTCATTGGCCGAAATCGATCAACGGTCGAGACATGGACACCTATCACCGCTGGATGGAGGTCGTCATCGGCGGGACCTTGTCCGGCCTCCCGGTAGCCGGATTGCCGGCGGGCTTCAGCGACCGCGGTCTGCCCATGGGAACGCAGTTCATTGGCCGCATGGGCGAGGATGTCGCGCTGCTCGAATTCGCCATAGCTTACGAAGCGGCAACCGACCATCTCGACCGCCGGCCGAAGTTGAGAGAAAGCTTGTAGACCTCTGCGCGAGAGGAGAAGTCGACCTGGCGTCGGAGTCAGGCAACGGGAGTTGGCGGAGATTCCCATTAGCGCGATCCGCGGCTCGTGGTGCTCCTCAGGCTGGCTGCGCTGCTTGCCCGAGCCCGACGCGGGCCCCGGATTCGTGTATCATGCAAGGCGATGAAAAGACGCACCATTCTTCAAGGACTGGCGGTGAGCGCGGCCCCTGCCGCCAGCGGCGCCCCGGCCTGGAAAAACATGTTTGCGCGACAGCTTCGTGACGATCTGCTCGCTCATTGGCGCAGCGAGGGCAAATACACCCTCGAAGTTCTCGAGGCCATGCCGGCCGAGCACTTCAGCTTCAAGCCCGTTGACGAACAGCGTACTTTTGCCGAGCAATTGCAGCACACCGCCGAAGCGAACGCGACCTATTTTTCAAGCTTCGAAAAGGACGCCGCGGTCCCGGACGGCCCGGCATCGCCGAGCAAGGAATCCATGCGGGAATATGTCGCCGCGACTTTCGACTATGGCGAATCGGTGCTCTCCTCGCTGAGCGAAGACGACTTCGAGCGGCGCGATCTGAGGATGCGCTTTCGATCCCGGCCGCATACGGCGCAAGACATTTTCCTGCGCGCTTACGTGCACACGGCCCACCACCGCGGCCAGACGATCGCTTACCTTCGATTGAAAGGCATCACGCCGCCCGCGTGGCGTTTTCCGGCGAACGGGCAAGAATAGGACTTAGCTGGCGCCGCCGATCCTCATTCGCCGGCAACGTCGGCGACTTCGTTTTGCCAAGCGGCCATCCCGGCCGGCCAAGTCATTGTTCTCGCCGATGTCGGCCGACAGATCGAAAAGTTCGGGCGGCTTAGGGCGACGGATGTAGGATCATCACCGGCATCGGATCCGGAGCTATTTCATCGGATACCGCTTGCTGACGCGCGCGGCTCGGCTTGGCGGCCGGCTCGGTTTGAACGCCTAACTTGTAAGCGATTGCAGGATGGCGTGGACGCGGGCGATCGGCAGGCCCACGACGTTGAAATAGCAACCCTCGATGCGCTCGACGAATTTCGACGCCGCGCCTTGAATGCCGTAGGCTCCGGCTTTGTCCAACGGTTCGCCGCTGTCGACGTAAGCTTGCACTTCCTGATCGCCGAGTTCCTTGAAGCGCACGACCGTCCGTTCGACGAAGGTTCGGCACGCGCCCGAGTCGAGCAGGCAAACGCCGGTTAGAACGTCGTGCGCGCGACCGGAGAGCAAACGCAGCATCGACTTCGCTTCGTCCCGATCGGCCGGCTTGCCGAGAATGCGGCCTTCCACGACAACAACCGTGTCGGCTCCCAAGACGGTTTTCCCCGGCCGCGCGGCGGCCCGCGCTTTGGCCTCGGCGAGGCGGAGAACATAGTCCCGCGCGCTTTCTCCCTCGCGGCGACACTCGTCCACCTCCGCGGGACACGTCTCGAAGGGGATCGCGGCGTTGCGAAGAATCTCCTGTCGACGGGGCGAGGCGGAGGCCAAAATCAGCATGGGAACCCGGGCAAGGCGAAGACAGTCGCGGGCATCGAGTCGGGTACGCCCGGAATATCACAATCCGTAGTTAGATTAGTTAGTCGGCGTGCCGCGGCACAAGCCATTGCCGAAGGGAGTGCGCCGTTTTCGGCGCCGAAGTGACTTCGTGGAAGGTTCGGTTGGTCGCCCGCTAAGGGCGGTCGACGGCTAGCCTTGCTCTTCGGCCGACGCCATCGTCGGGGCCGGGCCGATCGGTTGGCGAATGAATTCCCTTGCACTATGGAACCCCAACCACAGGGCCGCAAACGGAAAGACCACCACCGCGATAAAGTTCGCCGACAACGAGGCTGCCTGCAATATCGATTCCGATGCGAGACGGGCTAGGGAAGGGATGATGGTGGGCAGATCCAAAGCCGCCGACAAGAACGTCATGCCCACGCCCATCGACAACGGAACGCAAACAATTACGAAAAGAGTTGTCAGCGGACGGCTTCCCGCCGCTCTCCAACCTTCGGCGCTCAGCGCCCGCGCGAACTGCGCCAAGGGAATGTAAGCGAGCGCGAAACAGGCCAGAGCCATCGCGCCTTGCGCCGCGGCCGGTGCGGCGAGAAACGCTTCGTGAGCGAAGAACCCCACCGCCCAACCGAAATGACCGCCCATCGCCGGGCTGAATCCCAACAGCAGACAAGGAATCGCCACGGCCATGACAGGCAGGCCATAGACCCAGCCCAAAATGTAGGGGTGCGCGGATGCGATTCCGTGCCGCCGCGGGGCCACGAGCAAGAGATGCAGCAGCACCGGGCACAGAGGAATCAGAATCGCCGCCAAACCCTCGATCGAAATCCCGCTCACTCGAAGAGCCCCATAACCGAGACAAGTCAAGTAAAACAAACGGGTTACCGGAATCCAGGGAATCGATCGCAACTTGGCGGGAAAGAACATACGCGGGGGACCCTTAATAGTACTAGCCGTCATAGTACTCATCTGTCGTAGCGACTAACATCAGTTGCGCGAGGGTTTCACGACCGCATACCGAGGCAGAACAACAAGCAACTCGCCGGCGGCGCACTTCTCGACGGAAACACGCGACACAGGAACGCCCGCGGACACGCCTGGAGGGAAGTTCGGATCCGGGCGACAACCACGACGTTCTCGACCCTTATCGGCCGCGATTGGGGAAGTTGCGGGATTTTCTTAGCCCGCTTTTCTCATCGCGTGGCGAGGCAAAGTGCACGAAAGGTCCGTCAGTACGAGGCGCGCGCCGCTTGGCGCCCATTTCTTAAGCAAAGAGGCGTACTTGAACAGTACGGTGAGCACCCCGAGCAAGCGCAACGAAGTAATGGCGGGCCTATCGTGTGCTTTGTCCGCCAGGCGATGAGAAATGCGGGTTAGGCGGATTCTCGGTGTGGCCGAGACGCGTGGGCGCGGGGTGTCGAAATCCTCCCCGGCCGTTCGTGCTACATTTGTTCGATTCGGTGTAGCTTGATGTCGAACCCGATCGCCGACCACCTGCGCTTCTTTCGCGACTTGAGAATCGAAGATGTGTATTTGCCGCCGGAGGTGCGCCGGGGGCTGCTGCATCCGACGCCGACCGACGCGGGGGCGGCGGTCCCGGCGGCCGCCCCCGCTGCGCCGCCTCCGATGCCGCCGCCGACAGCGCCCTCCGCAGAACTGTTTTCGCCCGCGGCCCCCGCCGATCCGCTTCCGGTCCTTCAGGAGATCGAAGCCGAACTGGTCGGGTGCACGCGCTGCGGGCTGCACGAAGGCCGCAACAAGATCGTTTTCGGGAGCGGGAACCCGCAAGCCAAGCTGGTTTTCGTGGGCGAGGGGCCGGGCGCCGATGAAGACGCCCAGGGATTGCCCTTTGTCGGCCGCGCCGGGCAACTGTTGACCCAGATGATCAACAACACCGCGCGACGCGAGGGGATTCCCATTTCACGCGACGATGTCTACATCTGCAACGTGGTCAAGTGTCGGCCGCCGGAAAACCGCAATCCCGAACCCGTCGAGATGAAGACCTGCGGGGCGTTTCTCGAGCGCCAACTGGAAGCGATTCGTCCCAAGGCGATTTGTCTGCTGGGAGGCACGGCCGCGAAATTCGTTCTCAAGACAACGACCGGCATCACGAAACTGCGCGGGGAGTGGCAGCAATGGCACGGCATTCCGGTGATGCCGACCTATCACCCGTCGTTTCTGCTGCGCCCTTACGCGCAAGACCGCAAGCGCGAGGCTTGGCTGGACTTGCGGGCCGTGCTGCACTACGTCTTCGATTGATCACGCCGCCTTGATCGCGCGCCGGCCGAAACCGTCTAATGACGCCGGCGGCGTAGGTTTCACCGGCCGCGCGGTCGGGCCGCTTGCACAGGCGAGCGATGTCCCGCAAAATAAGGAGAGTCCCCCTCCGTGAGTCCGGTTTGCTATTCGCGATGGGCGTGATCCCGTCGTTTGCTACCGACAAGGCGGTCCGCGCGACGTCGGCCCCGCGCCCGACTAAGCGCCGGCTGACTCGATGCGAAGTTTGGAGTGGATGCAAAAGTCTGGAGTAATCGATCGATGGGAAAAACGGTTATTGGAATTCTCTTCTGCCTGGTGCTGGGGCTTCTCGGACTCGGCGTGACCGGTTGGCTGGTCGTTAGCGGCAAGGTCATCGCCTCCCTCGACACGATTTTCCTGACTCTGGTCAGCCTTTCGCTGGCGCTGGCCTGCTTTGCCTTCATCGCCTGGCATTTCCAAGCCGCGCTCGCCGCGGCCGGCAAGAAGAAGAAGTAGCGGCCACCCGAAGGATCGCCCCGCCCGCTGTTGAAACAATCGGGGGCAGTCCACTTCGCGCCGGATCGGTTACTGATCAATGGACTGATTCGGTCGGCGCTTGGTACAGTCCCCATTTTTTCACAGCCCCTCAGCATCACGGGTCGGTTCGGGTATTCCAAACCGAGCCGGTCGGTGTGCTTCCATGTCGCGGCAAGATCGCGGGTGAATCAAACTGCTTGCGGCGCGTTCGGCACCCCCAGGTGCACAACCTTGATCCGATCCGCGTGTTGTTTCGCCTGGGCAATATCGTAGGAGGCCTGCATCCGTATCCAGATGTCCGGCGTCGTGCCGAAGGCTTTCGAAAGCCGAATGGCCATCTCGGGCGAGACTCCGGCTTGACCGTTGATGAGCCGTGAAAGTGCCTGGCGGCTGACGCCGAGCGCCTTCGCACCCTCGGTAACAGAAAGACCGAAGGGCTCCAGACAGTTGATTCGTACGGACAGACCGGGATGCGGCGGGTTCTTCATCGGCATGGCGCTGCTGCTTTCATTGAGTTAGTGATAGTCCGACAATTCCACATCGAAGGCTTCACCCAGGATTTCCGATTTGGCTCCTCTGACGGCACGAGTCTACACCCTCACCCGGCGAAGCGCAACCATTTCTCCACCCGAAAGAGGCGGCGGCTGAGGCGGGACCGATCGAGCCCCCTTCTTGCCCCTCATGGGGGCTGATCCGCCGCTGCGAAGTCAATTTCGCAGACACCCCTCCGAGCTTCCGTCCTCAGTACACAGATTTCGCATTCGCCAAGTGCGGTGCTAACCACCCGGCACAGGCAGCGCCCAGATCCTCCGCAGCATGTCGCCAAACAGCCGCCGGTTCAGATGTCCCTCGGCCAAGAGCAACCAGTAGTACCGCGCGTGCTTGACCAATCTGCCGCCCGTCTTCATCAACCGCTGCTGCAAGCTCGTCAGTGACCACGTCTTGATCCTGTGCGGCAACCCGAGTCGCCGCCACAGGTTGCCCAGGTTGTAGGCCGGCACGCTTAACTGCAAGCGCACCTCGTTCGCCCGGAAGCGATGGCACGACAGCCGCGTCCAGTGCGTCGCTTGCTTACCTTCTTTGATCCACTGCTCCGCCGTGCCGCGCTTGTTGTAGAAACGCACCACCGACCGGCTTGGCAAGCTCATGTTCGTCACGATAAAACCGACGCGCGCGAATAGCTCGCCCTGGTGGTGCTCGACCTTGGCGACAACTCGTCTCGGCCCCTTCCAGCTCTCCGCCTGATAGCGAAAGCTCTTGTAGCGCACTAGCGGCTTGCGGCCGGGCCTCCCCGGCGGACGAAACAGGATGTCTTCGATCTCCAGCTCCAGGTTCTTATTGGCCGGAATGCGGATCGCGTAGTCCGCGCCGCGCTCCTCCAGCGCCTCGTAGATCTCCGGCTTGGCAAAGGCGGCATCGCCCCGGAAGGCGACCTGCTTGCCCGCAGCCTGTTGGCGCTCGATCTCCGGCAACAATAGCTCATCCCAGTCCTCGGCGCTGTGCACGTTGCCGGGACGCAGCTTGGCAGCGAGGCAATCACCATGACCGTTGAACAAAAGCAACGGGTGGTAGCAGACCGACTCGAAGTGTCCGTTGTAGGCACTGCCTTCCTGTTGGCCATGGACCGGACTCTCGGTGGAGTCCATGTCCAGAACGACCCGCTCGGAGTCGTCGAACGCCTCCGCTTGCCCGACCAGCTCTCGGTTCAGCGCCATCAGCCCCAGCAGGTTCTCTTCGCTCGCCAGCATCTCCGTCTCGAAGCCATGCAGCGTCGAGGTCAAGGCCGCTCGGCGATCCCAGTTCCTCTGCGAGCCGATCAAGCGAAACGTCGGGTCAGCCGACACTCGGACGGCGTCGTTGACGTCCTCGTAGCCTGCCAAGCGGCTGTAGATCGACTGGCGCAGCAGATCGGCCAGCGGGAACTTCTTGTTCAAGCCTTGTCGCGAGTCGCTGAGATACTCATCGATCAGCTTCCCGAGACCGAGCCGCTCGTCCAGTTCGCGAACCAAAATCAGGCCACCGTCGGAAGTGACATGCGATCCCTGGAAATCGACTTTCAACAAGCCGTTGAAACTTAGCTGGAATGGCTTGGTTTGTTTTTCACCCATTGGGTGTTGGCCTCCATGGCGTCCTCATCGGGCTCTAGCCCCTATGAATAAAGACGCTCAAGGCCGCTGGAAGGTCGGGATGTCAAACATCAAATTGAAAATGCGGGTTCACCGGCTTCGAAACGGAAAATGATTCGCCAGTTGGCCTTCACCGTCACCGACCAGTAGCCTTTCATGTCACCTTTCAGGCCATGAAGCCGGAATGCCGGCGCGCGCATGTCGCCGATCGTTTCGGCATCGTCGAGCTGAGCGAGAATCGTGCGGACCTTTGCGAGCAAGTCCGGACGGATTCCGCGGGCGTCGTTGCGATCGTAGAGACGTTGGAGCCCTCGATGACGAAAGCCGCGTATCATCCCGCACTGTAACCCGTAACGCGACGCATGTCAAGAGGGATGTGTGTCCGGATCAACGTACGCTGTGGGGAAGCGTGGATACGGCGAGCCGCCCGCCGTCAACTCTCGCGATCCTCCGAATAGCGGTAGGAATACCCGTAGTCGCGGTAGTAGCCGTAGTCGAGATTGTCGAGATTGACGCGGTTCATCACAAAGCCGAGCAGCCGTACTCCCGTCTCATCGAACGTCTGCTTGGTCCGCAGCAGGGCCGCCGACTCGGTCTGATCGGAAACCACCAGGACGACGCCGTCCACCATTTGAGAAATTGTGCGCGCGTCGGAGAGCACCAGCGACGGCGGCGAGTCGACGATGACGTGCTTGAAGCGGTCGGCGGCTTCGTCGAGCAGCGCGGCCAGCCGGGGCGAATAAAGAAGGTCCGAAGCCAGACCATGCGCGCGGCCGGCGGCGGCCAGGTGCAGGCCCTCGATGGGCGTTTCGCTGATGACTTCCTCGATTTCGGCCAGCCCTTGCAGATAATCGGTCAACCCCCGGCGGGCTTTGATGCCCAGTTGGCGGGCGCAATTGGGTCGACGCAAATCGGCGTCGACCAGCAGAACATCGCGCCCCAGTTGCGCCAGGCTGCAGGCCAGATTTAGGCTGACCGTCGTCTTGCCTTCCTGCGGTTGGGCGCTGGTAACCAAGATGCGGCGCATGGAGTCGTCGCAGCCGAGCAGGATCGAACTGCGAAGCGTGCGGTAGGCTTCCGAGAGCGCGGCTTCCGGGTCCCATTGGAACTCGGGCGTTGTCGGCTCGAGCGCCGCGGCCGCGGCGGTTCCCTAGGCGGAAACGGCGACCGTCTTGAGAGCGGCCGGGGCCGGGGCTTCGATTCGCCGCACGACGACTTTTTCGGCGCTTTGCGAGCGGCCGCGCGGGATCACCGCCAGCAGCGACAGGCCCGTCATCTGCTCGACCTGCTCGGGGGTCCGCACGACCGTATTCATGTGTTCTTTGAAAAAGGCTAGGATGATGCCGCCCAGCAGTCCGCTGAAAAGTCCCAGAGCCGCGTTGAGCAGCTTGCGGGGCCGATGCGGAAGCTCGGGAATCTCAGCGCGGTCGAGCACGGCGATATTCGACGCTCGCAATCCGGCCGAGACGCCCGCTTCCTTGAGTCGCTGCAGCAGACCTTCATAGAGCGTGCGGTTGGTCTCCGCATCGCGTTTCAAGATGTTGTATTGAATGAAATCGTCGCCGAGGCGATTCACCAGCGCGCGTTACCGTTCGACTTGTTGGAGCAGCAGGCGTTCACGTTGTTCGGCCAGCGCGTACCCTTCCCGAACACCGTCCAAGATGCGGCTTTCCTCCTCGTCAAGCGCCTTTTCGAGTTCTACAATCTGTCGCCGCGCCCGTCGGACGCTGGGGTACTCGGGCGCGAAAGTCACCAGCAGGCGCGAGTGCTCGCGGCGCAGCTCGGTAAGAGTCGCCTTCAGCTCTTCGTAGCCGCGGCTCGTCAAGCTGCCGGGCAAGGCTTGGCCGGTGCGCGACTCGTCCTCGAGCAACATTGCCCGCGACTGTTCGTGAATGCGTTCGGTTTCCGCGCGTGTCAGCGCCTGCTCGAGTTGCGCCAGCTTTTCGGTCGTGATGTTCTTGCGCTCTTCGACGAACAGGATCGAATGGCGCCTGGCATAGTCGAGCAACTCGCTTTCGCTGATCTCAAGCTGCTGCTCGAGCGTCGCCAGTTGCTCGCGCAGCCACCCCGAGGCCTTTTGGGTCGCGTTCCACTTAGCCTCCAAGTTGTGGTCGATATACTCGTCGGCCAAGGTGTTGACAACACGGGCTGCCAGCTTAGGGTCGATCGACTCGAAGCTGACGTCGACCAAGCGCGTTCCCTTCCCCGGGTGAACGCCGAGATGGTCGAGGTATTCGTCGAGAATTGCCGACGGCGGGATTCGGGCCGAAACCGCGCTCTGGTCGAAGGCGGCATCGGTCTGGCCTTGGGAGGTCTCGGGTTTCCCGGCGTCGGAGTCAAGACGAACTCGAAACTCGGCAAGACGGTGCAGCCGCAGCTTTTCGATTACCCGCCGGGCCAGGGTGCGGCTCTTGAGAACCTTGTATTGAGTCTCCAAATAGTCGGGCTGCTCGGGAACTTGCCGCAATTCTCCGTCAAACTTGGCAATGTTGGGCTCCTCGCGATCGATCTGGATCGCGGCCGCGGCGCGATAGATCGACGGACTGACAAAGTTGTAGACCAGCGCCGCCGCCAACCCCAGCGCGGCGGCGTAGAGAATCACGCGGCGCCGGGCGTGCAGCACGCGCTGCAGTTCGCGCAACGAGAAGTCGCCCGCCGGCTCGGCAGTCTCGATGGGAACCGGCGCCGTTCCGATCACGCGCGGGCGGACCGGCGCGGCGACTTGGGCGGAAGGGGCGGGAATCGGAACAGGTTTGTTGTCGCTATTCAAGATCTACTCAGGGAAACACACGCAGCGGGCACGCCTCGACCACACAGCCGATGTTCGTTTGCGTCCGGCAAGACCGCAAATCATGAGCCGCGAAGCGGTGCCAGGAATATGGCCCAGGGTGGAGCCGAAGGCGGAACCCTGGGTAGAACTTCGACGCTCCTTGGCGTTGAACGCCACATTCCAAAACCGGCGGTGTGCCATATGGCAAGAAGGTAAGGGCGGCAGGAAGCTCCCGCCCGACCCTTGGCTGTCGACACCCATTTTCATGGCGGTACTATGAATCCCGCAAATTCATGGAAACGAACTGTGCCCTTTTTCGCGTAGTTGGACCTTCACCGCGGGCTCCTAGCGCCGCCAGATGACAATCCCGGTCAGCATCTGCAAGACGGCTTCGGAGCTTCGGCTCAGGGCGCTTTTCGCGCGGCTGTCGGGAACGAAGAGCACATCGTTGACGCGCAGCGGACTATCGTCGCGCCGACCGCTCAAGATGTCGCGGACCCGAACGGGGATCTCCTGCTTGCCCGACTCAGTGGGACGGATCACGCGCGATTTCTGCGGCGCGGAGTGGCGGTCCAGCCCGCCGGCCATCGAAATCGCTCGCAATACCGTGATGTCTTCCCCCTGCCGCACCGGAAAACCGCCCGGCTGCTTTACCGCGCCGAGCACATAGATCAAGCCGGCCTTTTCGACCTGCACCGTATCGTGCGGCTCGATAAAGGGGTTGCTCTCGTCTTCGTCGAGCAACCGCAAGACCTGCCGCAAAGGGATACGCAACTCGCGCCGCGAAGCGTCGTCGTAACCGGCTGCCTCGGGCGAACCTGCCGCCGCCGGCCGCCCGCGCGAGATCGTCACGGTCTCGCCGACATCGTCGCTAAGCCCTCCCGCCATCGCCAGCACCTCGACCAACCGCCGCCGACCCTGCAGTTGGTAGACCCCCGGCTCTCGCACCGCGCCCAACACACTCACAGGCCGACTGTGATATTCCGAGACGCGCACGCTGATCTGCGGATCGCGCAGCAGGCCCTGCCCGTAGCGCTGCTTCAGCGTCGCTTCGACTTCGGCCGTCGTCAGCCCCCCGACCGCAACCTCATCGATCAACGGCAGCGAGATGATGCCGCGCGGACCGACCACCACCGATTGGCTGAGCTCCTCGACCTCGAAAACGGTGATCTCGAGGACGTCCCCGTCCTCGATCGGATAGGGACCGCTGACGCCCCATCCGGTTGCGTCACCGCGGGTCGGAGCATTGGCCGCCGCGGCAACGTGGCCCAACGCGACGAACAGAAGCGTTAGAATCCCGACAAAACGCGCCGTCAATCGATGCCCTCCCAAGTGTTTCGATCGGCCGTCAGCCTCGGCGGCTTTATACGTACGATGTCGGGGGTCTAGGGCCGGCGGTGCCGGGGACGTACGAAAAGGAACGGGGGCTTGCTTTAGCCGCTTGTCAAGAGGGCCGACCGGACTGCCGGCCGAAAAGGCTCCCTGGATGGCCTTCCCTCGAAGGGACTACGTCCAACCCGAGCCGCGCCGCCTCCGCGGCGCGGTCTTCCTCCTCGCAAGAAGACCGCACCGCGAGGGGGCCGTGAAAAAATGGGGGAGACCCACTTCGCGCCGGCCGACTTTCCGACTTTTCACCACAAAACCCCCAAACGGAAAAAGGACAGGCGTTTCCGCCTGTCCCTCCCTCGAAATCAGCCCTTGAGGACCGTTACGGCCCCGGGTCATCAGTTTTTCGAGGCCGAATTCCTAGTCCGAGCCCGAATCGGACGCTTCCGGCTCTTCGCCGCTGATTTTCGCGGTCGCCTCTTCGGTGGTCCAAATGTCGCTCGCCAGGAAGCGGAAGTTCACCAACGCCGCGGCGTAGCCGTCGAGGCCGGGAACCTGGGCCGCCGCCGTGGCGTCGGTCACTACCGCGACTTCAAAGCCCTGTTCGAGCAACTCGCGCAAATGCGACTCGACGCAAAGATTGGCCGACATACCGGCGAGGATGACCTTGTCGATGCCTCGTTTGCGCAGTTGCAGAACCAGGTCGTTCGTCTCGGGTCCGTAGACCTTGTGCGGGCTGGTGACGACGGTTTTACCGTCCTCGAGATAGGGCTTATAGACGGCCAGCCAGTCGGCCCCCGAACCCTCGAACCCTTCGGTCGTCAGCGCGCCCTTGCGGTCGAACATCTTGATGCCGTGCATCATGGTTTCCACAGCGCCGCCGAACTGCCAGCCGTGGTCGGTCGGGTAGTAATAGTGGGGGGAGACAAAGACCTGCATATCCGCCTTCTTGGCGGTCTTCAACAGACTTTCTATATTGGCGACGGTGCCGTTGGCCTCGACGCTTTTGCCGACCACGCCCCAGGTCACGCCCTCGGGGCTGAGGAAGTCGTTCTGCGGATCGGTCACGACCAGCGCGGTGCGCTCGGGGTCAATCGTAAGGCCGGGATCGGGCAACTGGGCTTGCAGACTCCCGGCGGTGAATACGGCGATCGCAATCGCTGTGATTCGGACAAAGTGAATCGATTTCATGATGTTTCTCCTTTTTTCCTCGCTCGCTTCTGTGGGTCAAGCTTGACTTGGGATAACTTTCTCACGAGTCCGCCGGCGAAGTGGTCCACAACTTGTGCCTGATTGTCCGGTAGGTTGCGGCGGCGTCTGGATGTTGTGCGAGATTGTCCGGGCCTGCCGTACGGCAACGTTGTTTCGAATGCTCCGGACGCGCTAGACTCCATGAAAGTGTTGCTCGACAAGTTGCTGGCGAACCTCGACGTGCGGGTCGACCATTTCGCGCTCTGCATGCTGAGTTCGGGCTGGCGCATCCAATTGCCCGGGCCCCCGGCCGTGATGATGCACTTTGTGCTCAAGGGCCAAGGGACGGTGAGCGACGCCAAAGGCAACGACCTGCCGATCGGCCCCTACTGGCTGGCGGTTGTCCCGCCGGGCGTCCAACACGACCTGCGGACCCCTGGTACGCCGAGCAACGAACTGCGCATCGATTCCCCGCCTCCGCCCAATACCATTCCGAACATCGTGGCCGGCTCCTCCGACGACGTCGATTTACTGGTCGCCTGCGGCATCACACGGGTCCGTTACGGCGAATCCCTGGGCCTTTTCGACTATCTGCGGGAAGTGCTGACCATCGACCTTTCCGATTCGCCCGAGGCGCTCGCGGCGTTTCGCGGTATCCTGGCCGAGCAGTCGTCGCCCGGTCCCGGCACCGAGGCCATGACCAGCGCGCTGATGTTCCAATGCCTGGTTCATCTGCTGCGCCGCCTCACCGACGCCGCCGACTGCCCGCTGCCCTGGCTCTCGGCGCTTGAAGACCGGCGCTTAGCGCGGGCGATGGACCGCATTCTTGAAAGCCCGGGCGCGGAGCATACCGTCGAATCGCTGACCGATGAAGCGGGCATGAGCCGCTCGACCTTCGCCGAGCGTTTTGCCGTGTCGTTTGGCAGGCCGCCGATGGCCCTAGTGCACCACGTCCGCATGCAGCGTGCCGCGCACCTACTCAAGCAGGGGGCGCTTTCAATCAACGAAGTGGCCGACCGCGTCGGCTTCTCGAGCCGCAGTCATTTCTCGAGAGCCTTCAAGACCCACACCGGCGCCGCCCCGGCCGCTTACCGCGCCCGGTAGACCAGGGCCGCCGGGCTCGCTCCCAACACCCCGCCGAAAAACCTGACAAGAACTTAGCGGAGAGCCACTTGACCCGCATTTTCAATTTGATGTATGAGCTTCAGACCATCCAGCGACCTTCAGCGTCTTTATTGATAGGGGCTAGAGCCCGATAAGGACGCCATGGAGGTCAACACCCGATGGGTGAAAAAGAAAACAAGCCGTTTCAGCTCACGTTCAATGGATTTCTCAAAGTCGATTTCCAACGATCGCGAGTCACCTCGGATGGCGGTCTGATTCTCGTTCGCGAACTGGATGAACGACTCGGACTCGGGAAGCTGATCGACGAGCATCTCAGCGACTCGCGACAAGGCTTGAACAAGAAGTTCGCGCTGGCCGATCTGCTGCGGCAGTCGGTCTACAGCCGACTCGCTGGCTACGAGGACCTCAATGACGCCGTTCGAGTATCCGCCGATCCGACCTTTCGCTTGATCGGCTCGAAGAGGAACTGGGATCGCGGAGCAGCCTTGACCTCGACGCTGCATGGCTTCGAGACGGAGATGCTGGCGAGCGAAGAGAACTTGCTGGGGCTGATGGCAGTGAACCGGGAGCTGGTCGCGCAAGCCGAAGCTCCCGACGGTTCAGACCGCGTGGTGCTCGACATGGACTCCACGGAGAGCCCCGTCCACGGCCAACAGGAAGGCAGTGCCTACAACGGCCATTTTGAGTCCCTCTGCTATCACCCGCTGTTGCTGTTCAACCAGCACGGCGACTGCCTAGGCGCGAAGCTGCGTCCCGGCAACGTGCACAGCGCCGAGGACTGGGACGAGCTGCTACTGCCGGAGATCGAACGACAACAGGCGGAGGGCAAACAGGTGACGTTCCGCGCCGACGCCGCCTTCGCCAAGCCCGAGATCTACGAGGCGATGGAGGAGCGCGGCGTGGACTACGTGATTCGCATCCCGGCGAACAAGAGCCTGGAGCTGGAGATCGAGGACATCCTGTTTCGGCCACCGGGCAGGCCGAACGCCAAGCCCCTAGTGCGCTACAAGAGTTTTCGCTATCAGGCCGAGAGCTGGTCGAAGGCAAGGCGAGTTGTCGCCAAGGTCGAGCATCACCAGGGCGAACTATTCCCGCGCGTCGGATTTGTCGTGACGAGCATGAGCTTGCCGAGCCGCTCGGTCGTGCGGTTCTACAACAAGCGCGGCACGGCGGAGCAGTGGATCAAAGAAGGCAAACAGGCCACGCACTGGACCCGCTTGTCGTGTCACCGCTTCCGAGCCAACGAGGTACGGCTGCAACTCAGCGTGCGGGCCTACAACCTGGGCAACCTGTGGCGGCGGCTAGGGCTGCCGCAGCGAATCAAAAGCTGGTCGCTAACGAGTTTGCAACACAGGTTGA
This sequence comes from Bryobacterales bacterium, assembly GCA_965238125.1. Taxonomy (GTDB): domain Bacteria; phylum Acidobacteriota; class Terriglobia; order Bryobacterales; family UBA6623; genus UBA6623. The sequence goes on from OZ250179.1 coordinate 5,556,089, forward strand.
TGAAGACCGGCGGTCGGCTGGTCAAGCATGCTCGCTACTACTGGTTACTGCTGGCGGAGGGGCATCTGAACCGGCGGCTGTTCGGTGACATGCTGCATAGGATCTGGGCGCTGCCTGTGCCGGGTGGGTAGCGTTGCCCGGGCGAGGATCAACAGTTTTTGGCTCCAAAAAGGTTTCGCAGGGAGCAGTGTCGGCCGGAGCGCCGTTCAGTCCGCTCAATCAACGTCTGTGAGCGGACGGACGAGCCCTGGCGCCTACCGGCGGAGGTGATGTGCAGGGTTCAGCGCGAAAAGACGTGGTATTCGGCGCAGCGGGGGTGTATCCTGTGACCGTGCCAGGGCCAAAATGGAAATCCTGGCTTAAGGAAAAGTAATTTCTGCCTCTAGCAGCCCGTGGTGCAAGTCCGAATACGCGAAAAAGGGCACAGCCAACGATTTTCGCCGGCCATCGGCGTTGGAACAAAGCGGTTCGACGAGCGAAAATCGAATGGCAGTTCCCCATTTTCGTCCGAACATACTCTTACCACGGGCTGCTAGGCCGATTGTCGCCGGGGGGTACGCGTGAATCCATCTTATTCCTCTCGCAACCCAAAGGCCTTGATCTTAGAAGCCAGAGTCGTGGGCCTGAGTCCGAGCAGCTTTGCGGCGCCGGACGGCCCGGAGATGCGCCAATGAGTCGCTTCCAGCGCGGCCAGCAGATTTTCACGCTCCCGGCGCTTTAGCGCGCTGTAGTTCAGTACCTCCTTGGAGCGGCTCTTGGACTTGACCGATGCGTCAGGCAGCCGTTGGTTGATGCTTGAATCCCCAGGGACGTCGAACTCGATAGGGCCCGCTTGCGCCCCAATGACCGCCCTCTCCACAATGTTCTGGAGCTCCCGGACATTGCCCGGCCAGTGGTAGCGCGTTAGGGCGTCGACGTGCCGTTCTTTGAGCTTGAGAGGCGGAACACCCAATCGCCGGCAGGCCTCCCCAAGGAAGTGGTCGGCCAGCATCGGCACGTCGTCCACCCTCTCACGAAGAGGAGTGACGTTGATCGGGAACACGCTGAGCCGGTAGTAGAGGTCCTCCCGAAACCGTCCGGCTTCAACCTCTCGTTCCAGGTTCCGGTTGGTCGCCGCGATGACCCTTACGTCCACTTTGCGCGAGCGCTCCTCTCCGACGCGCTCGAAGGTCCCTTCCTGCAGCACGCGCAACAGCTTGCTTTGTAGATCCAAGGGGATCTCGCCGACTTCGTCCAGAAACAGCGTCCCTCGATCGGCGAGCTGAAAGCGACCCATGCGGTCCCGAATGGCCCCGGTGAACGCGCCCTTGACGTGGCCGAAGAACTCGCTTTCAAACAGCTCGCGCGGCACGGAACCGCAATTTACCTTGACCATCGGGCGATCCTTCCGGCGGCTGCGTTCGTGAATCGCCCGCGCTACCAGTTCCTTCCCTGTGCCCGATTCGCCGGAGATCAGCGCCGTCGTATCGGCGGGTCCCACGAGGCCGACCTGATCCAAGACTTTCCGCAGCGCCGAACTTTCGCCGACTATATCTCCAAAGCCGTGTGCGACCTTGACCTCTTCTCGAAGGTATTCATTCTCGAGTGCCAGTCGACGATGCAGCTGCTCGATCTTCTCGAACGCCCGGGCGTTGGCGATCGCAACGGCCGCGTGATCGGCGAACAGACGCAGCCAAGCCACTTTCTCCGGGTCCAGCCGTTCCCGGGTGAACACTCCCAAGACTCCGAGAATCTCCTCCCGAAAACGGAGTGGGTGGCCGACAAACGACCGAATTCCCTCTCTATGCAGCCAGTCATCGCGGCCAATCCACTCGCTGTCGCCGGCCGTGTCGAGCAGGTGTTCCGATTGTCCGGTCGAACCGATGCGCCCAATGATCCGGATACCCAGCGGAAAGCGCTGAAAATCGCCCTCCATTCGATACCACAGGTGGCCGCTCAAAGCGTTCGTCGGCCTTCCGATGCTCGCTTTCAGGTGCAAACACCGTTCCTGATCCGGACACTCAGCCCGCAGGGCGCACCGTTCACAAATGTCACCGGGGGCGGTCAGCCAGATACGCGCTAACGTACAGGACGCTTCGTCGGCCAGTCCCGTCACGATCATCCGCAGCACGGTCTCCACGTCGCGAGCTTCCGCCACTGCTAGGGAGATGGACTGGAGCAGCTCCAGATTGAGAGGCCGAGACTCGATTCGGCTCTCGGTACCCTGAGTTTCAGCCGGCGTCATAATCTGCACCCATTAGATACGAGGTTTCGTCACCTGTCAACGAGAAATCGGCATTTTGACGAGATATCGCTTGACCCCAGGCGCGCCAGAACATCACTTAAAGCTATCTATTTCAGCCATATAAAAGATTTCGTCGGGTTTGGAGAGCCAAGTGTATGTTACCCGGGGAAGCCGGCCAATCGGCTCCGAATCAAATCCACTCAGAGGAGATAGAAACCATGTCACGAACAGGCAACGCACACGAAAGCTGGACGATGCACCGATACGAGGAAATCGAGGGTTTGGACATCTTCTACAGAGAAGCCGGGTCGCCGGACGCTCCCACCGTCTTGCTGCTGCACGGCTTTCCCACGTCCTCCCACATGTTCCGCAACCTGATTCCGAGGTTGTCGGACCGATTTCACGTCGTTGCCCCGGACTTTCCCGGGTTTGGAGCTAGTTCGATGCCCGGTCTCGACGAGTTCGAGTATTCGTTCGACAACATCGCGCGCGTTGTGGAGAAGTTCATCGAAAAACGCCAATTCGACCGCTACAGCCTCTACTTAATGGACTACGGCGCGCCGGTCGGTTATCGGATCGCCGCAAGTCGTCCGGAGCGGGTGGAATCGCTGATCGTCCAAAACGGCAACGCCTACGAGGAGGGTCTCCTGGAATTTTGGAACCCGATTCGGGCCTACTGGAAGGATAAGACACCCGAGAACGCAAAGGTCCTTCGGGACTCGCTGTTAACAATCGAGGCGACGAAGTGGCAGTACACCCACGGCGTGCGGAACGTCGAGACGATCGCACCCGACAACTGGTTCAACGACCAGTTCCTGCTCGACCGCCCAGGGAACAAAGACATACAACTCGAGCTGTTCCACAGCTACGGAACCAACCCGCCACTCGACCCGGAATGGCAGGCCTACTTCCGCCGGCACCAGCCTCCGACGCTGATCGCTTGGGGAAAGCATGACTACATCTTCCCCGGCGAGGGCGCCGAACCGTACAAGCGCGATCTGAACAACGTCGACTTCCACCTGCTCGACACCGGGCACTTCGCACTGGAAGAAGACGGAGAAGTGATTGCCGACTTGATGCGCGATTTCCTCGATAGGAATGTCGTGCGCCAAGACGATCGAGTTGCTGTCGCCTGAATGAACTGTCTCCGACGGGCCGCCGCTCGCGATGCGGCGGCCCGCCTGAGGGAACCATGGACCACCCAATTAGCGACATTGCCTTTACGCCGGCCGTCAAGGCCGCCCAGCAGCAGCGCGGTTCGCGTTCGGCCTATGCCAAGATGGAGCAGCGCGGCGGTTGGAACGACACTGTTACGCCCCAACTGGCGGAGTTTATCGCGGCGCGCGACTCTTTCTATCTCGGGACGACCGGAGCCGACGGTCAGCCCTACATTCAGCATCGAGGCGGGCCCAAGGGCTTTCTGAAAGTGCTGGACGAGCGTACCTTGGCGATCGCCGACTACGTTGGCAACGCTCAATACATCTCGTTGGGAAACCTGACCGAGAACAACAAGGCTTTCATCTTTTTGATGGACTACCCCAACCGGCATCGGATCAAGATCTGGGGCACGGCGGAGTTTGTTGAAGACGATTCCGGGCTGCTTTCACGAGTGGCCGATCCGGATTACAAAGCGCGGCTGGAGCGAGTTCTGATTTTCCACATAACGGCATGGGATGTGAATTGTACGCAGCACATCCAGCAACGATTCACGCCGGAAGAGTTTGAGCCCGCCCTCCAACAGCTTCGCGATCGCATTGCCGAACTCGAAGGCCGCAATGCCGAACTGGAAGATCATCTCGCCGCGGCGGAAACGAAAGTGAGTGTCGCGGACACGGGGTCCCACGGCGGATCCAAAAGCTCCGCGGAAGACGAAGCGAGATTGTCAGTAACTATAGCCTGACGCGCCCCGAAACAAGCTCAAGAAGGAGTGCAGCGAACGCGAAGGATGAATTGCATGCGCTACAGTCCCCACTGCCCGACCCGGGCTCCAAGCCGCCCACCGAGCGCCCTGATTTATCGTAAGGGCCAACGACTAAGTCAAGAACTCGACAGCGGCGCGGAACAAGAAAGGTGAAAGACCATGGCAGCATTCATCAAGTTCAACAAGGGCCTCCTCCGATACCCTTCTCAAGTCAAGGTTTGGCTGATCGCACTCATAGCCGTAAATCTCGTGGCGCCGCTGTTTTACGTCAACCGCATCGAGGCTCAGACGTCTTGGCGACTTTTTTCGCAAGTTTCGCCTTGATGGTTGCGCTTACCGCCTACTCAGGTTTCTCGCGCCTCTTGGGCCTGGGCCACATTCTTTGGTTTCCCCTGTTCTACTTCCTGTGGACCCGGCTTGACTTGAACCCGGCGGACAGCCCTTTAGGACTCTGGATGCGTTCCGTAATGGTGCTGAACGCGGTGTCGCTGGTGATCGACACCGTCGACGTCGGGCGGTACCTCGCTGGAGATCATCGCGAGATCGTATCCGGGCTGTAACTAAGCTAGGACGAACACGAGTGTTCGTCGCTACCGAAGGGTGCGCGGGTAGCGACTGGGGCCACGTCGATTACGCGAAGGCGCGCCAGAGGGTGGCGACTAGGAAGGTGACGACAAAGGCGAATACGAGCGGCATGAGGGCGCCGATGGTGGTCCATTTGGCGCTGCGGGTTTCGCGCCAGATTGTCAGAATTGTCGTCGCGCAGGGGTTGTGGAGCACGGAGAACAGCATCAGGTTGACGGCGGTTAGAAGCGTCCAGCCCTGCTGATCGATTAACAAGACGCGGATCTGGTCGAACGAGGTCAGCTCGGTCATCATGCCGACACCTAGGTAGACCATCATCAACGTAGGCACGACGATTTCATTCGCCGGGATCGCTATTACGTAGGCCAGTAGGATCACGCCGTCCAGTCCGATGGCTTGGCCCAGCGGGTCGAGGAAAGCGGCGGAATGCTGCGCCAGGCTGGCGCCTCCCGCATCGACATTCGCCAGCACCCAAATTACCGCACCGGCGGGAATCGCGGTCATGATCGCTCGGCCCAACACGAAGATCGTGCGGTCGATCAGCGAGGTGTAGAGGATTCGCAAAATACTCGGTCGCCGGTAAGGCGGCAATTCCAAGGTGAAGGCCGAGGCCTCGCCCTGTAACACGGTTCGCGCCAACAACCAGGAGGCCAGCAAGGTGAAGGCAACGCCGATCAAGACGACGCCGACAACCGCTCCGGCGGCCGCGACCGAGGCGAGCGCCGGAGGGAAGGCCGCCGCGACGAAAATCGTGGCCAGCATGATCAAGGTGGGGAAGCGACCGTTACAGGGAACGAAGTTATTCGTCAGAATCGCGATCAATCGTTCTCTCGGGGAATCGATCACACGCGTGGCGATGATGCCGGCGGCGTTACAGCCGAAGCCCATGGCCATCGAAAGCGCTTGCTTGCCGTGCGCTCCGGCCTTGCGAAACAGCCAGTCCATGTTGAAGGCCACCCGCGGCAGATACCCGAGGTCTTCCAGGATCGTGAACATCGGAAAGAAAATCATCATCGGCGGCAGCATCACGCTCACCACCCAGGCCAAGCCGCGAAAGGTCCCGTGCCACAGAAAGCCGGTGATCCAGCCGGGCACGCCCCACGCGGTGAAGGCCGCGGCCGCTTGTCCCTCGAACCAGAAAAAAGCGTTGGCGAGCATCGCCGAGGGGTAGTTCGCGCCGAGGATCGTCAGCCAAAAGACGAGTGCCAAGATCAGCAGCATCATGGGCAGCCCGAGCACCGGCGAGGTCACGATGCGGTCGATCCGCTGGTCAAAGTCCCACTTGCGGCCCGCGCCGCGCCGCACCGCGCGATCGGCGATACGCTGCGCTTCGCCGTAAAGCGACGAAACCACCTCATCGCGAAAATCGACCCCCAAGCCGCGGCGCAACTCGTCGCTGCGGTCGAGAACGTTCTGGGGAATGGGGGCGAGCGCGCTCATTGGGACCCCTGAATCGAAATCACACTGCTGAATTTCTCGCCGGCGGCTGATTGCGCGGCTTCGATCGTCGCCAACTCGCCTGACAACAGCGCCTGGCGGACCTTGTGATCGCCGTCCAACAGGCGAAACGCGACCCAGCGGGCGTTCGGCAATTCCGGCGCCAGGGAATGGATCATCGGGACCAACTCGTCGAGCGCTGTCCGTACGTCCGGCGGCGGCGCGGCACGCCTCGGTTGGGTGGCGATTTCACCGGAAATGACATCGGCGGCAATGCGCACCAAATCCTGCAGGCCTTCTTTCGTCCGCGCCACGGTGGGGACGGCCGGGACTCCCAGATCCCGCGCCAGCGAGCGAGTATCGACTTCGAGGCCCTTGCGCTGGGCTTCGTCCATCAAATTCACGCAGACCACGACCTTGTCGGTAATTTCGAGCACCTGTAAAACGAGATTCAAATTGCGTTCGAGCGCCGTTGCGTCGACGACGACGATCGTGCAATCCGGTTGCCCGAACAGGAGAAAGTTGCGCGCGATCTCTTCGTCTTGGGAAGCCGAGAGCAGGGAATAGGTCCCCGGCAAATCCACCAGCTTGTAGCGCTTTCCCTGAAGTTCGTAACCGCCCTCGGCGCGCGTGACCGTCTTGCCGGTCCAGTTGCCGACATGCTGGCGCAGCCCGGTCAGGGCGTTAAAGATCGACGACTTCCCGGTGTTGGGATTGCCCGCCAGCGCGATCAAGTGATCGTACTTGCCGATCGAGATGCCCATTTGTGCAAGCTGGGCGTGGGCCGGGCAGCTTTCGCAGTCGCTGTGGGAAGTCGGTATCGCGCTCATACTCCGCCTACTTCTCGGACCTGGTTCGCCGAGCCGTGATGAGCCGCCTCGGCGTGCCCGGCAAAGCCGGGTACGGAACCATCCCTCGGGCCAGGCTCTTTTTCAACCGGGCGAACCCAAATCTGATCCGCCTGTTCTTTGCGCAGGGCGATCAGCGTTCCCCGAAAACGAAAGGCTCGCGGGTCTCCGAACGTATTGTCGAGCGCCGATTCGATGCGGGTTCCGCGCGTAAGCCCTAGATCGAGCAACCGGCGGCGGGAAAACCCGCGACACAGCGCGTCCAATTCGACAACTTCGGCGGTTTCGCCTTCCGCCAGCTCCGACAAACGCTTCGAGCCGGCCGGCCGTTCCGGTCCCGCCGGCACCGCCGCGACCTGAATGTTCGCCGCCACCACGGGCGCCAGCCGGTGTTCCTGTTCGCCGTCGCTGATGACCAGCCGCTCGGGCGTGTTCTCGAGCACACGGATGTTCTTGCCGGGGCGTAGTCCGGCGGCGAGAATCTGCTGGAAAATCACGTCCGGCTCGTCCTCGATGTGCATCACGTGGGCCGCCTTCGTCAGCGGCCAATCGGTGAGCGGAACCGCGTTGTCCTTTTCGAGCGAGCCGTCAGCCCGTGGGATCGGATCGCCGTGCGGGTCACGCTCGGGGTGGCCGAGATGGGCGTCCAGCGCGTCGATCCGCTCGCTGCTGAATTGGTGTTCGGCTTTCTCGGCCGCCTGATGCAAGCGCGCCATGGGAACGCCCGCGTCATCGGCCAGATAACGCTCCCAAAGCCGGTGCGCCCGCACCACGTGCAGCGCCAGCTGCTGCCCTTCGGCGGTCAGCCGCAGCCCTCCTCCGGCCGACTGGATCAGATCTTTCTCTTCCATATGGGTGATCAGTTCGAGGGTGCGGCCTTGCGCCATCCCGAGGGCGCCGGCGAGTGATTCCGGGGTCGCGTCTTGCCCCCGCTGGTCCCAGGCCAGGATGTGCTTCAGCGCGTCCTCAAAACGCTCGCGCCGACGCAACTCCTTCCACCGGCGAGTCAATGCCAAGAATCCCACGCGGGGCCGGAATACCCCCAGCGCCGCGATGAGCGCGGCTAAGACGAGCCAAACGGACCAGCTGTTTTCCATGCCCTCTCCGCTACAAGGTCTCCTCGATAACGGCCTCCGCCACCCGTTCTCGCGCAGTCTCCGCCGCGACCGGGTCGGCATGGCCCTCGGCGTCGGCATCGAGCGCCGAGACGTGAATTTGCCGCGCCACCCGCGTCCCCAGCGCCCGTCCCTCCGGTTGGTCCGCCACCCGGAGAATCAGCGGCCCGTCGAAGGGCCCCCGCTCGGTCACTTCGATTCGGGCCCCCGGTACGATGCCCAGCCCGAACAGGTACCGCAGAATCTCGGCGTTGTTGTCGGAGACCCGCGAAACTTCCGTCTCGGTCCCTACGGCCAAGTCGAGTAGCGGGATTTCGTTGCGCTCGGGGATCGTCCCATCCTTGCGCGGAATCGGATGGCCGTGGGGGTCGATTTCCGGGTCGCCGAGTTTTTGCGCGATGCGGTCTTCGAAGGTTTCCGAGATCGCGTGTTCGAGCTTTTCGGCTTCGGCGTGCACTTCATCCCAGCTATAGCCGAGCGAGTCGTGGAGGAAGAGCTCGAGCAGGCGGTGATGACGAATCACCTCCAGAGCCCGCAGCCGCCCGCGCTCGGTCAACCGGACGCCGCGGTGCTTTTCGTATTGCACCAAAGGCGGGTCTTGGTCGGCGAGCTTGCGCAGCATGCCCGTCACCGAAGCCGGAGCAACCGAAAGGCGCTTGGCCAGCACGACGGTACTGGCCCTCCCCTCGTCACCCGCGATTTCAAAGATCGCCTTAAGGTAATCATCTACCGCTTCGGTAACCGGCTTCATCGTGAAACTGAGATTTAGGCAACCCTAAATTCGTAGTTTACAGCAGGTTTCCAGCCCTGTCAATGGGCTTGGGCGAGGGGTGCCGAGAACGTGGTGAAGTCGGTGAGGGAAACGTTCTGGGCCCGCCGAGTCGCCCATCGTCGTGCGAAAAAGAGCGGAAGCACGCGCCAGGGTCTTTCCAAGCATGAGCAAACCGAGCTAAGATGACAGAAGAGGGTTCATTCGTCTGGCTGGCGGAAGCCGTCCACCGCCCGGAAGTCGTTCTCGTTTCGGCACTTTGACCGATTTTTGACCCTTTTTCATCTCAACCCGCCAAAGCTTGCTCGCTTCGGGACGAATTGCGCCCGGAGTTGGAAGACGCTTTGATCTAAATGGGAACAGGAGGAGGAAAGCTGATGGAAGCGCCCCAGGTCGTTGAGGCCGAGGCTGTTGGAACCGAGCGCAAAGAGGCCGTCGTGATCCGTTTCGCCGGAGACTCCGGCGACGGCATGCAGTTGACAGGGAACCAGTTCACGACGACTTCGGCGCTGCTCGGCAACGACATCGCGACGCTGCCGGATTTCCCGGCGGAAATTCGCGCGCCCGCCGGGACCGTACCCGGCGTGAGCGGTTTTCAAGTCCAGTTTTCATCCCAGGAAATCTTCACGCCCGGCGACGAACCGGACGTGCTGGTGGCAATGAACGCGGCGGCGCTGAAAGTCAACCTGCCGACGCTGCGCAAGGGTCGCACGGTGATCGTCAACACGGACGGTTTCGACGCCGGGAATCTCTCCAAGGCCGGGTACGAGAACAATCCGCTCGAGGACGGCACGCTCGACGGTTATCAATCGATTTCGGTCGCGCTGACGACGAACACCCTCAAGGTCCTCACGGAGTCGCCGCTACCCAACCGCGGCAAGCGGCGCTGCAAGAATTTCTACGCGTTGGGCATCATGTATTGGCTCTACTCGCGTCCGCTTGAAGTTACCGAGCAGTGGATCGAGCGCCAATTCAAGAAGAACCTCGACATCGTCGACGCCAACCTGACGGCGCTGCGGGCCGGCTACGCCTATGCGCAGGCCAGCGAACTGTTTCAGGTCCAGTATGAAGTTCCGGCGGCGCCGCGGGAAAGCGGAGTCTATCGCAACATTACGGGCAACAAGGCGTTGGCGCTGGGTCTTTACGCGGCGTCGGTGAAGAGCGGCGTACCTTTGTTCGTTGCTTCGTATCCGATTACGCCGGCCTCGGACATTCTCGCGGAGCTGGCGCAAATGAAGCCGCAAGGCGTCGTGACCATGCAGGCCGAGGACGAGATGGCGGCGGTTTGCGCGGCGATTGGAAGCTCCTTCGGGGGCAGCCTGGGCATCACGATGACGAGCGGCCCGGGCCTGGCCCTGAAAGCCGAGGCGATCGGGCTGGCGGTAACGACGGAATTGCCGCTGGTGGTTGTAAACGTCCAGCGCGGCGGGCCGAGTACGGGGTTGCCCACCAAGACCGAGCAGGCGGACTTGTTACAAGCGCTTTTCGGCCGCAATGGGGAGTCACCGATCGCCGTGGTGGCGGCCTACAGCGCGGGCGACTGCTTTGCCGCGGCCTTTGAAGCCGCCCGCATCGCGGTCCAGCACATGACGCCGGTCGTTTTGCTTTCCGACGGCTATCTGGCCAACGGCGCGGAGCCCTGGAAGGTACCGAGCGTCGATTCGATTCCGGATCTTCCGGTGAAGTTTCGCACCGACCCGGAGGGCTTTCAGCCCTTCCAGAGGGACGAGGAAACCCTGGCTCGTCCGTGGGTCAAACCCGGCACCCCGGGCCTGGAACATCGGATCGGCGGCCTCGAACACACCGACGGCGCCGGCAATGTTTCCTACGACCCGGAAAACCACCAGGAGATGACCTATCGCCGGGCGGAGAAGATTGCGCGCATCGCCAAGTCCATCCCCCTGGCGGATCCCTTCGGTGACGACTCGGGGGATTTGCTCGTGGTCGGATGGGGCGGCACCTACGGGTCGCTGCATGCCGCGGTCGCTCGGGCGCGCGAAAACGGCCTGAAGGTGTCGCATGTGCACCTGCGCCACATCAACCCCTTCCCGACTAATCTTGGAGAGTTGTTGAGGCGGTTCAAGAACGTTCTGGTCGCGGAGTTGAACATGGGCCAGCTGGACATGCTGTTGCGGGCCCGCTTTCTCGTCGACACGATCAAGCTGAACAAAATTCAAGGGCAGCCTTTCGGCGTGAGCGAAGTGCTCGCGGCGATCGAGAACGCTGTTGAGGGAAGTGAGCAATGAGCCTGGGTTCAAACGGCAACCTCCCCGCCGGCGGCGAAGCGCCGAGTTATACAAAGAAAGACTTCGTCTCGAACCAGACGGTTCGCTGGTGTCCCGGCTGCGGCGACTACGCCATTCTTGACGCCGTGCAGAAGTCTTTCGCGACCATGGGGATTCCGCGCGAAAAGTTCGTGATCGTTTCTGGAATAGGTTGCTCCAGCCGGTTCCCCTACTACATGAACACGTACGGCTTCCATACGATTCACGGGCGCGCGCCGGCGTTCGCCACCGGGTTGAAAACAGCCCGGCCCGATCTTTCAATTTGGGTCATTACCGGCGACGGCGACGGGCTTTCGATCGGCGGCAACCATTTGTTGCACGCCATGCGCCGCAATGTCGACATCAAGGTCTTGCTGTTCAACAATCGCATCTACGGGCTGACGAAGGGGCAGTATTCTCCGACTTCCGAACTCGGGAAAAAGACGAAGACTTCGCCTTACGGTTCGGTCGATCGACCGCTGCAGCCGATTTCCATCGCGCTCGCCGCGGAAGCGACCTTTGTCGCGCGTAGCGTCGACGTGCACGGCGCACACCTGAGAAACGTGATTCAGCGCGCGGCGGACCATCGCGGTTCGGTGTTCGTTGAAATCCTGCAAAACTGCAATATCTTCAACGACGGCGCTTGGGCGGAACTAACCGATCGCAAGAGCCGAGACGACCAGATGATCCATCTGGAGCACGACAAGCCGATCATCTTCGGCGCCGATCGGGATAAAGGGATCCGATTAGGAGAAGGGCTCCGCCCGGAGATCGTAAAGCTTGCCGACAAGGGCGTTTCCGAAGACGACTTGTTGCGCCACGACGAAAACACGGCCAACCCTTCTTTGGCCTACTTGCTGAGTCGGTTGGGGCCGCCGGAATTCCCCACGCCGTTGGGGGTCTTCCGGGCGGTCGAGGAAGAAACCTACGAGGGGACTGTGCACCGCCAAATCCAAGAAGCGCGCGAAAATTCGCGTGGCGCGGATTTGGAAACCATGCTGCGGTCGGGAGACGTCTGGGAAGTCCCCTGATCGTCGCGCGAATCGCACCTCGGCCCGCTCAGGCCGGGTGCCGACTACGCCTTGTCGGGGCGTATCGATGGGAGCGGAAACCGTCCCGACAAGGGCGGCCGCCGGCTCTTACAGCACCCGGGCGGCCGCGATACGGTAAGATATCCGGCGTGACGCGGACCGTGACCGCGGGAGGTCATTATGAGCACCGGCTACGAAGAAGATCTCGCGATGTACGAGGAGGCCCAGGGGCCCAAACGAAAGCAGCTTGACAATCGCGCGTTGTTGCGCCCGATCAGCGACACCCGTTACCCGCGACAGCCCGTCAGCTTCGGCCCGGAAGCGCCGCTGGGGGATGTGCTCGACGCGATGGCGAAAAAGCGCATCGGCGCCGTGCTGATCGTCGAAGGCGGCAAGATTAGCGGCATTTTCGCCGAGAGGGATACCCTCATCAAACACATCTATCGCTGCAACGACATCAGTCGGCCGGTCCGGGAATTCATGACGCCCGATCCCGATTGCCTCGCGCCCCACGATTCGATTGCCTTCGCGCTCAACCGCATGATTCAGGGCGGCTACCGCCATATTCCGTTGATGGATTCCGACGGCGCCCCGGTGGGGCTGTTGTCGATGCGGGACGTTGTCGGCTACATCGTTTCGTATTTCCCCTCGGAAGTTCTCAACTTGCCGCCGCACAGCGAACACAACCCCCCTGACCGCAGCGCCGTGGGCGGATAGCCGGCTGCCGCCGAGCAACGTTCCATGACCAGGGTCTTTCCCTTTCGCGCCTGGCGCTATTCCGCAAAAGCCGGGCTGCCGGCCGACCTCGTCACCCAGCCCTACGACAAGATCCTTCCCGAGCTGCGGGACAGCTATTACAGCGCCAGTCCGTACAACGTCGTTCGTCTCGTTAAGAGGAAGGACGAGGCCGACGTCTACGAGGGCGCGGCCCGGACGCTAAAGGATTGGACCGCCCAGGGTATTCTCGAACAGGACGCCGAGCCCGGTTTCTACGCCTATTTCCAGGAGTTTCGCCATCCCGACAGCGACCGGGTCTTCACGCGCAAGGGCTTTATCGGTTTACTCGAGGTCGAGGACTACAGCGCGGGCGTTGTCCATCGCCATGAGCTGACGCATTCGGGCCCCAAGCTCGATCGGTTGGAGCTGACGCGCCACACGAAAGCGCACTTCGGACAGCTGTTCATGCTCTATGACGACCCGGAAGCGACCGTGGACAGTTTGCTCGACGAAGCGGCGCTCGATGCGCCGCTGATCACCGTTGACGACGCGTACGGGGTGAAGCACCGAGTCTGGCACATCGCCGACGCGGAGGTTGTGGCTCAAATCCAAGCTTCCATGGGCTCGCGGAAGTTGCTGGTCGCCGACGGGCATCACCGCTATGAAACCGCGCTGGCCTACGCTCGCGAGAATCCGGACCTTCCCGGCGCCGATCGGGTCATGATGACTTTCGTCAACATGCGCGCCCCCGGCTTGGTCGTGTTGGCAACGCATCGGGTCTTCGACGAACTGCCGTCTTTCGACCGAACCGATTTCCTTGGGCGAGTGGGTGAGCAATTCGAAGTCCAAGACTTCGAGGATGCGGAAACGCTGCAACGCGCCATGGAGGAAGCACCCGCGGACAATACTGCTATCGGGGCGGTATTCGCCGGCGACCCGCGGCATTATCTTTTCACTGAAAAGGCGGCCGCAACGGCGTCAGGCGGGGAGCAGACGCCCCAGCTCGACGTCGTCGTCCTGCACAGCGTCGTGATGGAACGCTTGCTGGGCATTTCCGAGCAGAACGTCAGGGAGTTGAAGCACATCCGCTACGTTCGCGGCCTGCAAGCGGCCGTGGAGGAAGTCCGTTCCGAACGGGCCCGGGTCGCCTTCTTGTTACGCCCGGTGACGGTCGAGCAGGTGGCGAAAGTTTCTTTCGCGGGGGGTGTGATGCCGCAGAAATCGACTGATTTCTACCCCAAACTTCTGGCCGGGTTGACTATCTACCGATTTGGATGAGGAGGGCCCAAATGGTCCACAGGGCGGCGATCGAGGCGAAGATCACCATCAGCACGCGCCTGGCGTCCCCGGGCAACCGCCGGTCCCGGGTGCTGAGGGCTTCGGCGCGTGCGACTGCGGCGAGCGGCGACGCCTCGGGGCCGTGTTCCCCTTCGAAATTCGAGGTTTCGTCCTCGGTCAGGATTTGATCGTAGACCTTCTGATTGGCGATCAGAATGGTGCGGACATTAGGACCTTCGATCGCCTTGCGAATGCGGTCGCGTAACTCGGCGGGCGCGTCCTGAATCGAGCGGTAGACGCGGTCATCGTCGGAGGTGCCGACGCGGATCGAAGAAGTTTTCAGCACCCATTTCATGAGGCCTTGGAAGTTTTGCCGAGCCCTTCCGGGCCGCTCTGTTTCGATTGCGCCTCGCGAGCGAAGTCGGCGACCACCTCGATCAGCCCCAGTCCGGCCTTGGAAAGCGCCTTGTCTTTGCGATAGATCAAGCCGATCGTTCGCATCATGGGAAGCGGTGCCAGCCGGATCGCCCGCAACGCCCCCTTACGAATCTCATTACGGACGTTGCTTGCCGCCATAAACCCAATCCCCAGCCCCGCCATGATGAAATGTTTCGTCATCTCGGAGGATTCCAGTTCCATCGCGATCTTCAGATCGTCTTCGACTAAGTCGAGGTATTCGTTGATGCGGCTTCGGGTTCGGCCGCTCTTGGGCAGCAGCAAACGATACTCGACGATTTGCTCGGCGGTCACCGAGGTGGCTCGGGCGAAGGCGTGGTCCGGGGGGACCAGCAGCCGAATCTCGTCGGAATGAATCTGGACCACCTCGATGCGCTTTTCTCGCACCGGAAGTTGCGTAATGCCAAAGTCGACCGAGTTATCCATCACGGCCTGAATGGTCTTGGAGCTATAGGATCGAATGACCTGCACTTGGACTTCGGAAAAACGCTCGCGAAAGGTGGCGAACACCTGCGGCAGAACATTGACGCAGGTCGCTTCGTTGGCGGCGATCGAGAGTTCGCCTTTAGGGATACGGTCGAGCTCGCGAACGGCGTCGAACCCTTGCCGCTTCAGGTCGAGAAGTTGCCGCGCGTAGTCCGCGAAAGTCTTACCGGCGGTGGTAAGAGAGATGCGACTGCCGAAGCGCTCGAACAGCTGCGTGCCCAACTCCTGCTCCATCTGGCGAATTTGGGCGCTGATGGCGGGTTGGGTTCGGAAACACGTCTGCGCGGCTTTGGAAAAACTCTTCAGCCGAACGATTTCCAAAAACGTGTGGAGCTGGTCGAAATCCACAACAACACGCGAGGCCGCCAGGTCGCGACACGCCTTCGCCCCCCCAATGTCTAATGTCTTGCCGGCTGCGACACCCCGGGGTGAAAAATGCGGCGTTGAGAGGCCGCCCGACGGGGTCGTCACTACGGTGACTACTATAGCACCCGGCGTTTCCGAGCGTGGCATCGCGACCGCCGGCGCGGCAGGTTTTTGATCAAAACGGGCCGCTTCCACTGCTGTGCTATACTGAGGTTGTTCCGATGACTGACCCTCCCGGCCGACGTGCATCTACCCCGCGCGTCCTTTAGGAAACAGCACAGCGGAAGAAAATTTCAGAGAAAGAGTGTGTTGGTATGTCGAATAGCGTCTATCTAGGAAATCTGCCGACGTGGGTGACGGCCGACGATATCCGATCTTGGTTTGACAGTAATGATCTTGTCTGTGATGCCGTTCGCGTGATCCGGGACTTCGAGACGCAAGAGTCCAAGGGATACGCTTTTGTCGAGGCTCCGAATCAGGAAGACATGGAGTCCATTATCCAGCGCTTTCACCGCGCGCCGATTGACGGGCGGCTGTTGCAGGCCAAGGAAGCGCGTCCGCGCGGAGAGCGGCCGACGGCCAAGAAGTCCGCGCCGCGCCGCCGTAAGCGCCCGACCGCCGACGCCGCCGACTCCACTGGGGCCGCCGTTGCCGGTCCCGCCGCCGAGGCCCCGATGGGTAATCTCGGTGAAGTGTTGCAGAAAGCCCTGTAGCCCGCTTCGGCCGCGGCCGGAGAGGAAGCGACTTTCGAAGCCCCATTTCAGTTCGCACCCCGCCCGGGACCGCGGCTGAGATTTCGAGGCGAATGATGCCTCTCGACCTCCGTGGGATTCAGTGCCGGATCGGCGATCTCGCGCTCGATGTCGATCTCTCGTTGCGTGGCGGGATGCTGGTCGCTCTGGCCGGCCCGAATGGTTCCGGGAAAACGGCTTTGCTTGAGATCGCGGCCGGTTTGCGGCAACCCGATTCGGGCGAAGTGATCTCTCCGGGCAGTTTAGAAATTGCCCGCTCCTCGCTCGATTCCGCCGACCCTTCACGGATTCGCCGCTCGATCGACGACGCTTTGGCGCGCGGGCCGGACGTTTTGCTCATCGGCGCGAGTTTCGCCCTCAGCGATCCCGATTATCAGGCGCGGACTCTTTCCGCGATTGGCGCCGCGCGCCGTCGCGGCATGCTGACCATCTTGATATCCCATGATTTAGTTTTGCCCGAGCGGCATTGTGATGAGGTTGTGCTGATGGAATCCGGCCGTGTCGTCGATCATGGTGATCCTCGAATCGTTCTCGACGGCTATCGCGAGCGCATGGAGTCGCGGCGGCGGACCGGATCGGGTCCTTCAACCATGGAGCCTTCCTCGCGTCACGGCGATGGACGGGCCGAAATATCGGACATGCGGATGATCGATTCGGCGGGGAATGCGGTGGGATTGATTCGGAATGGAGAGGCGGTATCGGCGCGGGTGCGGGTGCGTTATCTCGAAAGCGTTTCCGACCCGGTCATCGGCATCTTGATCCGTTCGCGAGTGGGAGTGAATGTCTACGGCACGAACACGGAACTGGAAGACGCCGCCATCGGCGCCTGCGCCGCCGGCGATGAAATTGAGCTGGATTTCCGTTTCAACGCCGCGCTCTGCGCCCAGGACTACACCCTGACCGCGGCCTCCCACGATCCCGACGGCACGGCCCACGAGTGGCTCGAAGATGCGATTGCTTTCACCGTGACTGACACGCGGTATACCGCCGGGGTGGCGGATTTAAAGGCCCAGGTCGACGTGAAGCGGGTTGCGGGCGGCGAAGTCGGCTGAACGGAGACCGAACGCGGCTTGGTCCCGAGCGGAGGGGAACACTCTTTTCGCGGGCGGCTATTCTTCCCGCGCTTGTGGTTGGGCTTGCTCTTCCTTTTTCTCGTCTTCTTCTTTCTCTTGTCCGTAATCGACTTTGAGCGGGGGCAGGTCCCCGCCGGGTCCCTTCAGATAATGCTCCATCCAGCGCAGGGCGCGCAGGTGATAGTCATAGCGCGACGCGGCGCGGCGGTTGCCGTGCCCTTCGCCCGGATAGAGGATTAGCCGAACCGGGGTTTCCCTCACGGTCTTGAGCAGCCGATAAAGTTCCAGCGATTGCGAGGTGGGAACGCGTGTGTCGTTGCGGCCGTGCAGGATCAGCAGCGGCGTGTGGGCTTTATCGATGTGATAGATGGGACTTCGTTCACGGAAGAATCGCCACTCATCCCAAACCCGCTTGCGATGGTGGACAAGAAAAATCTCCTCGGGGATGTCGGTCGTGCCGGCCTTGGAAATCAGATCGCTAATGCCGACAAACATCACCCCCGCCGCGAAGCGCTCCGAATAATACGTCGACCCCCACGCCGTGGCGTAACCGCCATAGGAGCCCCCGGTAATGCCCACTCGCTTGGGATCAACCAAGCCTTGCTCGACGAGGAAATTAACGGCGTCGACCAGATCGTCGAACTCCTTGCCGGCCGGGTCGCCGTGATCAAGTTTCGAGAACGCGACAGTGCGGCCCGTGCTGCCGCGGTAGTTGGGGTAGAAAATCGCCATGCCGCGCGCCGCCGCCGTCTGACCCAGCCGCGAATACGAACTCAGCCAACCGTTGTAAATATGCGATTCCGGCCCGCCGTGAACCATCACGATGAGCGGGTAGCGTTCTCCGGGTTGTTCGCCGAGCGGGCGAATGAGAATGCCCTCAATTTCCAGCCCGTCGCGGGCCTTGTAGGAAACAACTTCTTGGGGAGCGAACTCGATGTCGCCGAGCCAGGGATTGCTGTTGGTCAGCCGCGTGGGCCGATCGTCGCCGGCCGCGAGGACGGCCACCTCGGAGGGGTGCCGGGGCGATTGCAGCCGCATGGCGAGCGTGCCGTCGCTCGAGCGGTCGAGCCCGCCGAGCACGAGCCCCGCCTCGCGGCTAATTTGCTCTTGAAACCCGGCGCCGTCGCGTCCGATTTCCCCGACCGTCGAAACGACACCCCGGTCGGCAAGGTAGACGATGGTATCCGCATCGCGCCACCGCGGCGCGGAAAAGCGACCGTCAAAACCGTTTTGCAAGTATTTCAAGCCGCCACCTGAAACCGAGGCGACGGCGAGCCGGCCGGGGTCGGGGTCGTTGCGGTCCTCGGCGACGAGCAGAGCCAGCGTTTCGCCATCGGGACTCCAAACGAATTGCCCCATCTTTCCCGGCGGCTCGATCTTGCCACGCAACTCGCCGTTGGCCGGGTCGACGATCTGAATCGAGCGATTCATAAACTGATCGTCAATCCCGGGCGTGGGCGCCGAGGCGACGGCCAGCCGATCGCCGCGCGGGCTCCAGGCGATCGTGGAGACCGAACCCTCGAGATCGAGCATACGCGGCGTGGGGGCCTCGGCTTGAGGGTCGGAGGTGAAGGCGGGTTCGACGATCCATACCCTCACCAGGTTCGGGTCTTCCTCGAACACCACCTGATTGAAACCTTGGTCGCGGAGCTTTTTCTTATCCTTGTCAGTCTTCTTAACCGCCGTGAAAGCTACTTGCTTGCCGTCGGGACTCCAGACGTAGGAACGCATCGAGGTGTCGTGACCAAAGAGTCTTCGCGCCTCGCCGCCGTCGAGGGGAATGGCGTATAGCGAGCGGTCTTCATCGTCTCCGCGCTTGAGGAGGAAAGAGATGGATTTGCCGTCCGGGGTCCAGCGGATGCCCCCGACGTTGACCTTGCCGGTGATAAAGGGGCGCGAATGTCCTTCCCGGTCGACGACATGGAGTTCCCGCCAAGCCGGGCCGTCCTTGCCCTCAAAGGGGCGGCGCGGAACATTCAGCGCGTAGGCGATGTGACGGCCGTCGGGTGAGATCTTGACCTCGAAAACCGTCCGAACGCGGGCGACGTCTTTGGGGGTCAACCCGGCGGCAAAGGTGAGGCCGGAGGCGGTCGCAAGGCACGCGGCTACGAGAGCGCCGGTGAGCAGATACCGCGCCAAGGGGGCGCCCTGGGATCTCAATCGGCCTCTCGCCTTGTCGCTCCCCGTGTAGGACCGAAGAATTCTGAGGCGGCCTTTCTTTCTCGTCGTTCTCATAGAAAAGGTTTTTCGCGTAAGGGCGACCGCTGGACTCGGACCGACGCTGCGCGGTTCGTGACCTCCGAACGGTATCATTATCGCCCCACCGGTGCATCGCTCGCGTTTCTCTTGCGGTTCGGAATCGCCGGGACCGAGCGGATCAGGCAAGCGTGGACTTCACGCCAATCCGTTGACGGGCCGCTTGAGAAGGCAGGAAGCGGTCGCCCCTTCATGGCACCCATTTGCCGGCTTGCATGATGCGGTCGATTTTGCGGGTGTTGCGGATGTCTTCGAGCGGGTCGGCTTGCAAGACCACTAAGTCGGCAACGTGTCCAGCCTTGAGGACGCCGCGCTCGCTCTTGCCGCCTTCAAGCAGGGAGGCGGCCGACCCGGTGGCGGCCGTTAATGCTTCCATCGGCGTCAAGCCCGCCGCGACGAGCCGCTCGATTTCATGATGCGTCCCCCAGCCAACGGCGACGTTCCCGGCTCCGCTGTCGGAACCGGCAGCCATGGGAATCCCCTCTCTTTGCATTCGCAGGACAAAAGCCTCGGCTCGCGCGTAGCCGGACTTTCGCTTGGCGAGGGCCGGGTCTTTGAGCAACGCTTCGCGGGCTTCCGGGTCGGAGAGGGCCTCGAATGTCGTCGCGTCGAACGCCTCCTTGATTTCGGCGGCGTCAAGCTGCTCGGGGTTTTCGGCCCAATACCAACCAGCGTGGTGAATCGCCAACGTCGGCGTAAAGGAGAGCCCGCGGCTCTTGCACAACTCGACGAATGCCGGTTCGATCGTTTCGCGGTCTGTTACGGTGTGAAGAAAATCCGTGACTCCGAGCTCGGCCAATCGCTCGACATCGGCTTGATCGGAGATGTGGGCGACCGAGGGAATCCCGTGGCGCGCGGCTTCTTGAACAATCGCCGCCTGAACGGCTTCGCTGATCTTGGGTGTCGTTCCGCCGCGTGACTCGACCCACATCTTGACGAAGTCGACCTTTCGCGCGGCCAGTTCCCGGACTTGACCGCGAGCCTCCTCTTCGTCGGCCGGGCGGTAGACGGCGGCTAGGTCCACCGGGTGCCCTTCCGGATGGGTGAAGCCGAGCCCGGCTGTGTAGATCCGCGGCGCCGGAATCTTGCCCGAGAGTGCGTCGGCGATTACCTCGAGGGTTTCGGGCGGATCGACGCCGATGCTGCGGGCTGTCGTCACCCCGAACGAGAGCTGAGCCCGCAATTGGCGCTCGACCGCGGCGCGGTCCTCCGAAATAGTGGCAATGCAGATCGATCAGTCCGGGGATAACGATCAGCCCCCGGCCGTCGATGATTTCGCCGCCTTTGGGAACCGGCGCGTGGGAGCGCGGCCCGACGGTTTCAATACGAGTGCCGCGGACGACGATGACCGCGTCGTCGATGGGTTCGCCGCCGCTGCCGTCGATCAGCTTTGCGCCGAGAATCGTGATCGGCGGCGGGGCTTACTCGGGGCTGAGCGATCCGTCGCCGCAGCCGGGAGCGGCGAAAATCGCCACGAATGCCGTCAAGACGGCTGACAGAACCAGAGGGGAACGACAGTTGGGCATTTCCTCGGAATCCTACCAAAGCCGGGCCGAAGAGAGAACCGTAGGCCCGAAGCGATCTTACCGGCCGGCGGTGTCGGCTCGCTTACCCGGATGACGCAACTATAATTGAGAGAACGGCCCGCAAGATTTCCCATGGCGACGCTTGAAGCAACATTGAGCCGCGTAGTCCCCGACGTTCTCGGACGACGGGACTACGAAATCATTGGCGAACTGGTCGAGGAAGGCTCGAAAGTCCTCGACCTGGGCTGCGGTGAAGGCGAGTTGCTCGATTGGCTGGTCGAGCGCAAGAATGTCCAGGCGCGCGGCGTCGAGATCTCGCCCGACGAAGTCCGTAAGTGCGTAGCCCGCGGGCTCTCGGTCTTCCAAGGCGATATCGATCAGGGCCTGGCCGACTACCCGGATCAGTGTTTCGACTATGTGATTCTGAGCCAGACGATGCAGGAGACTCTTCGGCCGCGCGATGTTCTGGAGGAGATGGGGCGCGTCGCCAAGCGCATGATCGTCGCCTTTCCGAATTTTGCGCGCTGGTCGGTCCCACTTTCGCTGATGCTCACGGGCCGCTCCCCCAAGACGCGTCATTTGCCTTATGAGTGGTACGATTCGCCCAACATCCACTTCGTGACGATCATCGACTTCGAGGAAACCTTGCAAAAGCTTGGCTTGAAGATCGAGCGATCGTACTTCTTATTGCGCGGGCGACCGGTTCGGCTACTGCCGAACCTGCGCGCCGAGATCGCGGTGTATTTGATCACGCGGGACGACGGCTCGCCGTCCTCTGAGTAACCGGCTGCCTCGGTGCCGGCAATTTGGCCTCAGTTTCAGGGTTAATATTGGCCCGGGGCGCAAGCCCGGAGGCTAAGGTCAGAGCAAACGGCCCCCGAAGGTGCTCTCTGACAGATGTATCGCCGCCAACGTTGCGAGGAAGGCTTTCGTACACCGTTGCCGGATGCCACATTCATATCGATTACGAGGTGACCTTCGATGAGCTCTAACGAATTGAGTTGAATTCGTTCAAAATCTCTTTCCATTGTCGTTTATAATGGAGCACCCGTTGACGTTTGATCCGGGAGGAGGCAATCATGGCTACGCTCCCCAGCCAGTACATGGACAAGGCGCTTGGACTCGTCAGAGACGTTACCAAGATTCAGGGACCCTACCCAGTTCTGTTCCTGGCCGTACTGGCCTGCGGTTACGGGTTATTCAACGCCGGATCCACCACCGAAAAGATCTTCTGGGGTGTTGTAGTCGCCCTGATTCTGATCGTCTTCTTTGCCAAGCGCCCTGCCGACCTAAGGTCTCCCAAAGGCCCCGGCAGCAAAGTCCATTTACCGGCAAAGAAATCTACGCCTGAAGAGGTCGAAGCGGTCGCCAAGCTTTCTCAACGGGTCGACGAACTACCTCCTAACCCGACTGGGGAACTTGTGGCAGGGCCAACCGAGGCGCTTGCGGCCGAGGCCCCTTTCCGCCAAATCGCTGGACCATATCGCGACTACATCATCGATTATCCCCCCCCCCGATTGGACGGTGCGGCAGATGCTTGTGGCGGAGCTGTTCGCTGAGTTACAGCAAATCACCGATGGGCCCACCAAGCAGCGGATCAGCGCAGAAGTCAGCGCCGCAATGCCCGGAGTGGAGAAGTGTCTATGGTTGCGAACTAAAACGCAGATGTCAGTTGTGCCGATCCCGGGCAAGACGACTTTTGGGGAGCGAAGGATCCCAACCCAGGATTTCCATTTTGGCCCTGGCACGGTCACAGGATACACCCCCGCTGCGCCGAATACCACGTCTTTTCGCGCTGAACCCTGCACATCACCTCCGCCGGTAGGCGCCAGGGCTCGTCCGTCCGCTCACAGACGTTGATTGAGCGGACTGAACGGCGCTCCGGCCGACACTGCTCCCTGCGAAACCTTTTTGGAGCCAAAAACTGTTGATCCTCGCCCGGGCAACGCTACCCACCCGGCACAGGCAGCGCCCAGATCCTATGCAGCATGTCGCCGAACAGCCGCCGGTTCAGATGTCCTTCGGCCAACAGCAGCCAATAGTACCGCGCATGCTTGACCAGCCTACCGCCCGTCTTCATCAGCCGCTGTTGCAAGCTCGTCAGCGACCAGCTCTTGATCCGTTGCGGCAGCCCGAGCCTCCGCCATAGGTTCCCCAGGTTATAGGCCAGCACGCTGAGTTGCAGTCGCACTTCGTTGGCCCGGAACCGATGGCATGACAGCCTTGTCCAATGCGTCGCTTGTTTGCCTTCCTTGATCCACTGCTCCGCCGTGCCGCACTTGTTGTAGAACCGCACCAGCGAGCGGCTCGGCAAGGCCATGCTCGTGACGATGAAACCGACGCGAGGAAACAACTCACCTTGGTGATGCTCGACCTTCGCAACAACCCGCCGGGACTTCGACCAGCTCGCGGCCTGATACCGAAAGCTCCTGTAGCGCACCAGGGGCTTTGCGCTCGGCCTGCCCGGCGGACGAAACAGGATATCTTCGATCTCCAGCTCCAGGCTCTTGTTGGCCGGGATGCGAATCACGTAGTCCACGCCGCGCTCCTCCAACGTCTCGTAAATATCCGGCTTGGCGAAGGCGGCATCGGCCCGGAACGTCACCTGTTTGCCCTCCGCCTGTTGGCGTTCGATTTCCGGCAGCAGCAGCTCGTCCCAGTCCTCGGCGCTGGACACGTTGCCCGGTCGCAACTTTGCCGCCAAGCAATCGCCGTGCTGGTTGAACAGCAACAGTGGGTGGTAGCAGACCGACTCGAAGTGGCCGTTGTAGGCGCTGCCTTCCTGCCGGCCGTGGACGGGGCTCTCGGTAGAGTCCATGTCCAGCACGACGCACGCGGAGTCATCACCGGCCTCGGCTTGCGCGATCAACTCGCGGTTCACCGCCATCAGCCCGATCAGATTCTCGTCGCCGGCGAGCATGGCGGTCTCGAAGCTCTGCAGCCGGGAGGTCAGCGCCGCGCCGCGATCCCAGTTCTTCTTCGAGCCAATCAGCCGAAAGGTTGGATCGGCGGAGACACGAACGGCGTCGTTGAGATCCTCGTAGCCCGCCAAGCGGGAGTAGACCGACTGTCGCAGCAGATCGACGAACGGGAACTTCTTGTTCGAGCCTTGCCGCGAATCCGTCAGATGCTCGTCTATCAGCTTGCCTAGTCCGAGTCGTTCGTCCAGTTCGCGAATGAGAATCAGCCCGCCATCCGAGGTGACTCGCGATCCTTGGAAATCGACCTTGAGAAATCCATTGAAGGTGAGCTGAAACGGTTTGTTTTCTTTTTCACCCATTGGGTGTTGATCTCCTCAGCGCCTTGAGTGCTTTCAAGCCCGCATAAATAAAGGCGTCCGAGTCCACCCGATGGTTAGCAGAACCGAAACTAAAGTGGAAATCCGGGCCAACTGCGCTAGAGACCATGCTTCCCACCGGGCTGGCAATATTTTCAATCGATCGCCACCAGCCGCCTCTTTTCATCGAGCAGCCTATGGTTCACAATCTGACGGCCTTTGTGAGCCAGGTGTTACCGCTTCAAAGGCTCGATCGCATCTATCCGTTTGTCGATGGAGGTCAGCAGTATCAGATAGCCGAACTCAGCCAGTTGATTCGACACGCTATTGTGGACGGGGATGAGGTGGACTACGTCAGCAACGTTGCAACAGTGATCGGGATCGAAGGCGAGGTCCGCGACCATCTGCTGCTATTGCGACACGCCACATTATCGGCCCCCGACGCCGGGCAGGCGGCGAATCTCAAGGTTCTAAACTCGCTGGTGGCTTCCTTCAAGCCTCTTGCGATTGAGAACCCGAAGGAGGAACTTGCCAAGATCCGCGATGAGGCCGGGCAGAAGTTCCAACAATTCATTAGCTGGGCGGGAGAGGACGTCTTTCGCAACGAATTTCGTATGTTGATGCTCCGCGTCATGGGCTGGGACTTGAACGACGCCGCTAGACGCAACGAGCTGGTAAGGTTGTTGAGGCCATTCGAGCAGCTGTCAGGGCAATTGAAGATCGAGTCCGGAGAACTGGACCAACTCTGGGAGGGCGTCCACAAGGCAGAAGCGGGCGATGCCACCGAACTCAAGCAAATCATCGGGGAGATCCAGGAGGAGAGAGAGCAGGCTCAGGCCAACCAGCCAGGCGCGCAGATCGAGGCTGGCAACCGAGGCGACTAATAGGCCCAATTCAGGCGTGCGATTTGAGCGGGCCGGGATCGACTTGGCGACCGAATGCCACACCTCTCCAGCCGCTCGCATCACGCCGGGTGTCCTGAACGGCGGCCACACCGAGAACGCCAGGGCAGTCTGAGGGGAGTTCGGGGACGGAGCCCGGGGAGTTCGGGGGGAGTTCGGGCGGGGAGTTCGGGGACGGAGCCCGAACGCAGCCTCGCGCGGATTTGAGCCGATCGGTGACGAGCCGATCGGTGACAGCCGATCTACAAGAGTTCGGGGACAGCTCCCGAACTCGGGCTTTGTTAGACGCTTGCAGCGGGATTTGGGTTGCGAGATCGGGCGAGATCGGGAGCTGTCCCCGAACTCCCGTCCCCGAACTCTCTCATTCGGGCCCGGTGATGGTAGGTCGAGGTTGAAACAGCGCCCCTACAGCTTCGGGCGATACCCACTGCGCGTCCGAATCCGATACTTCCGCAGCCCGTCGCCCACCAGCTCGACATTGATACTGCGCCAGCCTTGATTGGGGTTCGCTTGCGGGTAGTAGGTCAACGTATAGGAGCTCGCCAACTCCTCGCGGATCGAAACGAACGCTTCCGACTGCTTCTGCCAACTCTTCGCGAAGTACGCCTTGCCGCCGGTGCGCGCCGTCAAGCGCCGAAAGACGTTGCTCGAGATGGGATCTTTGTTCACCTCGCGCGTACTGATCACGTAGATCGGCACGCCTTCGTCCTCGGCGATGGCGCGGACATCGTCGGGGCCGACCGTGCTGGCCGTATCCGGTCCGTTCGAGAACACAATAATCACCTTGCGGCCGGGAACCTTGGCGGCGTCGCGCAACGTCAGCAGCAGCGCGTTGTAGAGCGCCGTTTCATCCCCGGCCACGGCTTGCCGCAAACCGCGAATGCCGTCCAGGCGGCTCTCGGTCAACGACGTCAACCGCGTCAAGTTGCGGCTATAGCCGTAGACGGCGATCGAGTCGGCGCCGTCGAGCCCGCGGATGAAATCGGCGATGGCGTCCTCGGCGAAGACGAAGCTGCGGTACATGAAATTGCTCGTGTCGAAAAGCACGAAGACGTTCGTGCCGGCAAAGCTTTCATCGACCAGCCCCTGAATCGCCGAGCGCTGCCTCTCGCCCTCCGGCCCCGGAACCGTCGTTTCGCGTTGCTGCAGTTCGATGATACTGCGGGGCGCTTCGTTACCCTCCCCGAACGTCGAAACCGTCTGCCCAATGCCGTCTTCGTAAACCCGGAAATCGGTCGGCCTCAACTTGTTGATATAACGGCCGCGCCGATCGGTCACCGCGACGTTGAGCACGACCAGGTCGACCTTCACGCGAAACAGCGGATTGTCGCCTAGAGCGTCCTGCGCCGTCACCGGTGGCCCGAAAACAAATAGGGCTAAGGCAATAAAGATAGCCGCAGCGGCTGACACCAAGACCGGCAGCCCCCGACGACCGCGTTGTAACCGATTCCACATCCGTTTTCCCCTCACTGCTCGATTCCTCCAACCAGGTTTTCCACGTCCCTGGAAGTTCTATCCCGCCTCTTAGTCCAGCGCCTCCTCGACCAGTTGCGTCATCCGCGGACGGATCTGCTTACGCTGATCCGCCGCGACGATCCGCATCGAGCGCCACAGCGCCGGCCAGTCGTCGAGGTGCGTGGCGAAAATGCGCTCGATCGACTTCTGCGTCCACCGCGGCACGAGCAGATTAAGGCGACTCGGCGCGATATGCGATTCGTCGGCCAGCGCCGCCCAATAGAGATTGCTCGATTCCCAGCTCTCCGCCAAAATGCGACTTGAATAACCCATCAGCGTCGGGAACAACGGCACGTTCAGCAGCATCGGACGATACGATTCCGCCAGCTGCGGATGCGGAACGCCGAACAGCCGCCCGAGCCGCTCGTACCCGAGCTTGTCGGGCATCTCGCCGCGCAGCCGCGCGATTTCAGCGCCCACCGGCCCCGACCCGGCCGCGTCCCCGTGTTGGCCGAGGTAGTGGGCGGCCAGGTGGAACAACTCCGACGCCGTCAGCAAACTGATGCCCTCTTGGACGCGCCCCCAATCGAGCGCATCGCGAACACGGAACAGCCGCGCCGGTTCGACCTTTTGCCGCAATCGGCTGAAGACGGCCGTATGCAATTCCGGCTCGAAAGAAGCCCGCGCCACCAATTCCTCGCCCAACCGTAGGTGCAGTCCCACGAAATGCTGCTCCGACGGCGTGATGCGCCACCACTTCGGCACCGTGGCGTTGAGAAGAATCTGCGGGGCAAGATCCTGCCAGATCAGGGCTTGCCGCTTGACCGGGATCAAGAAATTCTGCTCGGCCTCCGCCAGCGCGTAAGGCAGCCCCACCAACGAGCCGACCAAACGTCCACCCCCGCTATTGGGCCACCCGGTACCCAACACACGGGTCGTGCGCCAGCTGTTTTCTTCCTGCACGCCCAAGAAATCATGACCCCTGACAAACAACGGATTGGCGCGGATTAACTCCGCCCCCGGCGGCGAGTAGTGAATGTAGTTGAGTCCCACCAGCGAATCGCGCAAGATCGGCGCCAACTCGCCGCGTACTTCGGCCAGCTTCCGCGAGTTGCCCTGCGCCCGGTCCACCAGGCGGCGCAAGTTCAGAGAGCGCTGCCGTTCAAGATGTTTGTCGACCCAATTGCCGTGGGCGAAAGAGTTCGATTCAAAGGTCGACAGCTCGGATCGGGGCAGAGGGACTTCGGAGATTCGCGAAGCCAGTCGGTTGGCCATCGCGACGTTGAAACTTTCCCCGCGCGAAACCCGCTCCAGGTGATCCGCCAAATCAAACAGCGTCTTGAGCGAGACGAGCCGCTGCTGCGTAAACAGCGAATTCATCTGCTCGACGACCTGTGCGTGCACGTTTTGGTCGGCGGGCGCCGGATCACCGGCCAGCAGTTCGAGCATGCGTTGCTGCGGTGAATCGGCCGAGGAGCCGGTCGCCGCCAGCAGATTCCGCACCCCGGCCCGCCCGGCGTCGAAAAGCGCCAAGCCGCCGCGCACATCCTGGAATAAATCCACGAACGACCGCACAACGCCGTCGGCCTTCTCCTCCGGAATTTGCCCTTCGCGCATCAGGATCTGCCACAGCCCGGTGAGCGCTTGGAAGATCCCTATCGCGTTGGCGCGACGCGTGACGCGGCGAACTTTCATTAGCCGCGGAAGCACATCCAGATAGGCCACGATCGTTTCGTCGCTCAGCATCGGAGCATCGGCAAAGATCGAATAGATCTGGCCGTGGTCCGCGAAGTCTTCGGTTAACCTCTCCACCGTCGCCGGCCGTAGCGGCGTCTTGCGGTGGCGATCGATGTTCGTGATCGAAATGAACATTCGCAGCGGATCATTATTTACCGCGCGGCGACAGAAAACGTACATCGATTCGACAATGTCGTCGGGTTGACTCCACATCGCCGCGTCGCGATTACGCTTGCCGTCCCAAATGGCGTGCTCGTGCCAGCTGAAAACTTTCTTCCACGGCTCCAGCCCGCCCGGAATGTAGGCCTGCCCGTCGGGCGTGAGGTGCAAGCGGGTGGTCAGCAGCAGCAGGTCGGCGTTGGCGCGGAAGATCGGCCGCGCCGGACCCGGGCTGGTGGTCTTCCCGCGCACGGCGAGATAGAAACGCCGCATGCGTTCGGGCTCGGTGAAATAGCCCATGGCCTTGGCGTCGACGCGCCACAGAGAGTCAAAGAACGCGGCCACCCAGCCGTCGTCCGTTTCCATCAGCTTCATGTAGAACGCCGCCGGGTCGGCCGGCGAAACTTCGATCAAGTCTTCCCACGCCTTTTCGGCCTGGCGCCCGCCGGGCACCATCGCGTGGCCGTCTTCGATCTCGAACATGCCGCCGAAAAAGTCCAGCACATGGGCCATGTTCTTGAGCCGTTCGATGGACACCTGCTCGCGCAGCAAGATCGCCGTGGGCTCGTGCAGGTTCGCCATCGCCACGTAAAGCCGCGCCAGCGCGGGGTCGCTGAGAAACACTTCGATGAAATCACCCTTGTCGCGCTTCTTCGCCCCCGACAACCAGTACTCCGCGCCGAAAATCACCGGCAGCGTCGTCGAGGGGTAGGGAAGGTGGAAAGCCCGCTCGCGGCGATAGGCTTCTTCCAAGTCCGCCAGCGGGAAGGCCGAGTCGATCGAAAGAAAAGCGCGCGAGGCGTGGACGGTTTCGAGCACGGCCGAGGGACCGCAGTCGTTGCGCAATCGAAAACCGAGAATCTTGAGCAATTGGGCCGTCTGTTGGGATTCGCACGCCGGCACGTCGATCGATTCGTTCGGGCCGGCGAACTCCCGCAATTCCCGCGCTTGCGAAAGGTACTGCAGCACCAACTTCAAATACTCGGTTTGCTGCAACGCCTCGGCCCCGCGCCCGGTGCGATAACCGCTGGTCATCACGTTGCGGGCCAGAGCGGGCATCAGTTCGTCGAGCCGTTGGTCGCTTGAAAGCGCGGCCATGCGGCGAAAACCTTCCAGCAGCCCCGGGATTTGCGCCGAGCCCATTGGCAAACCGCCGCGATCGCCCGTTCGCTCGAGCGAGCGTTCGAGCTGCTGCATTTCCGCGCCGCCCGCCGCGCGGTATTCGCCGACGTATTTCTTGGCGGCTTCACGATCGCCTTCAATCAGCGATAGGACAACCAACCGACGCAGAAGCGAGCGCCGCTGACCGCCGGAAGACGAACCAAGCTCGCCCAGCGCCTTCTCGTAAGCCCCCCGACGGGCCGGGTCACGATAGCGATCGAGAAACTCGGCGTAGGCCAGTTGCGTCTCGACATCGCTTTCGGCCTCACCGGCCGCCCGTGCCAGCACCGCCCGCGCCCGAATCGTTTCGCCCGCCCTCTCGAATTGTTGGGATCGCTGAAGGACCTCCGCGACAGGTTCGGCCGAAAGTCCGCATACTGCCGCGAGCGCGATAACTAATGTTCGCCGCATCGAGTGCCCCCTTACCAATGACGTGGAGCGGACCGGCTACGGACAACCCCCTTTCGGGCGCCCGCGCGCGCCGCAAACCCTGACGTGCCACGATTTTAGTGCTTTTCCGCGCCGCTTACAAGGGCCCGTCGCCTTTTCGCCGGCGTTTCCCGGAAGTTGTAACAAGATTTACAAGTCCGTGGGCCGTTGTCGGCGAGCCGTGAACGTGCACCGCGGCAGAGCCTCGGGCGAACCGGGCCGCCCTATCCCGAGTCGGTAAATAGCGCCCCTTCCCCCCCTGCACCCCACGAATTCGCCAGCCCCGACGTGGCGCGCGCATTCTTGCGTGCCGTGTCGCCATTCGTGGCGACATGTCTTGGCCTCCAGCCCGCCGCACCAAGACCGCCCTCTACAGTAAGTCACCGCCCGCCAAAGGTCAACTCAGCCGCCAATCAGCTCACGGCTCACGGCTCACGGCCCAGAAACTCATGAATCCTCTGCGCCTGCCCGCGATTCACGCACCCCGCCAGCTCCTCCACACTCGCCCCCCGCACCCGCTCGAGACTCCCAAACGTCTTCAACAGCTTCCGCACCGACTTCTCCCCCACGCCCTCCACCTGCGTCAACACCGACGTCAACTGCCGCGTATTCCGCCGGCTGCGGTGGAACGTCACGGCAAACCGGTGCGCCTCGTCGCGAATCATCTGGACCATGTGCAGCACCGGCGAAAAGCGATCGAGGGTGACCGGTTCATCCTCTTGCCCCAGAACGTAAATCGTCTCCTCGCGCTTCGCGATCGCCGCGACGGGCTGATTGATCACGCCCAGGCCTTCGAGCGCTTCGGCCGCCGAATGCAACTGCCCGATCCCGCCGTCGATCAGGACCAGCCCCGGCAGCGCCTTGTCTTCTTCCTGCAAGCGGCGGTAGCGGCGCTCGACGACCTCCCGCATCGAGGCGAAATCATCCACCCCGGCAACGCTCTTGATGATGAATTTGCGGTATTCCGAGCGGCGCATCTTGCCGTTCACCGCCACTACCATCGACGCCACCGTATCGCTTCCCTGGATGTGCGAAATATCAAAGCACTCGATCCGCTCGGGCGGCTTTTCAAGGTTCAACGCGTCGGCCAGCGCAGTCATCATCGCCTTTGGCGTCGGCTTCATCACCCGAAAGCGCTGCTCGAAGCCGTGTCGCGCGTTGCTCTCGACCAATTCGAGCATCGACTTTTTCGGGCCGCGTTGGGGCACCGTGATCACCACCTTGCGCCCGCGCTTTTCCGTCAGCACCTCCTCGAGCGCCTCGCGATCTTCAAACTCCGCCGGGATATGGATCAGCGACGGCACATATTGCTGGTCCAGATAGATTTGCTTGAGCAAGGACGAAAGAAACTCCGCCCGGTTGAAACGCTCGACGTCTTCCCAATAGAACTCGCGCCGATCGACAATCCGCCCATTGCGGACATGGAATAGATTCGCCGCCACCAAGGGCGGCTCGGCGCACAGGCCGAGAATATCCACGTCGCGCCCCTCGACCGCCGCCACTCTTTGGCGCTGCTTGAGTTCCTCGACGGTGGTGATCAGGTCGCGCAACGACGCCGCCTGCTCAAACTCCAATCGCTCCGAGGCTTCGAGCATGCGCCGCCGCAGGTCGATCACCAACTCACCCGAGCGCCCGTCGAGAAACATCCGGACATCCGAGACGGCCTTGCCATAGACCTCGTCGGTCGTCAGCTCCTCGACGCAAGGCCCCCAGCAGCGGTGGATGTGGTATTCCAGGCACGGCCGCTGGTGAAAGCGCGTCAAATCCACCCGACACGAGGGGATCTTGAAATAGCGATGGATAAAGTTGACCAGCCGATACGCCAAGTTGGCCGGAAAGTACGGGCCGAAGTAGCTCGATCCATCCTTGCGCAACCGCCGCGTGACGTAGACCCGCGGAAAGCGCTCCTTGGTGAGCCTGATATAGGGATAGGTCTTGTCGTCCCTCAGCAGAACGTTAAACCGCGGCTGCCGTTCCTTGATGAGGTTATTTTCGAGCCCGAGCGCCTCTTTCTCATTAGCGACGGCAATGTAGTCGACCTCGCGAGCCTCGGCAATCAGCGTCCCAGTCTTAGCATCGGCCAGCCGCTCCTCGACAAAGTAGCTCCGAACCCGATCCCGAAGGCTCTTAGCCTTCCCAACATAGATGACGCGCCCGGCGGCGTCTTTGAAAAGATAGACGCCGGGGGTGGCCGGAAGATGAGCGGCGCGCTGCTTGAGATGTTCCAAATAGGGCGCGGACGCCATGGCAAGTGGTTCGATTCTAACAGAGGGGTTATTCGGCGCATGCGGAAGCTCCCCCCCAGGTAAATTTCATTGCCCAATACGCGATAATGGGCTCGACGCGGCGAGGTCCGCACCAATATGCCTATCGAATGGCTTGCAATGGCGACGGTTTTAAGTCCGTTTCTCAAGGACTACGCCGCCCACCTCACAAAAAGCCTCGCCCAAAAATCCGCCGAAAAAAAGGCAAGGCCACAAGCGCTTCGCGGACGGGTCCTTCGACCGGCGTGGGCCACTGGCGGGCCAGCCGGATAACCTCGCGAGCCGTTTCGATCTCGGCCTCGCCGCCCGGCTCCGCGGCGGATGCCTCTGGGAAGCGTTCCAGAGAATCGGCGAGCCACTGTCGAACGGCAGCTTGATCAACGCCGGATTCGGACATGGCCTTATCTCGACGCCTGTTGCTTCACCAGGTCCACGACAGCCTCGGCACCCACTCTGCCGCTGCCGCCGACGTTGTAAACGTAGCGACCCCGTGCTTCCCGGATAGCCTCGCGATACCTGTCGCGATCGGTTCGCATCCGGTGCAGGATCGCGGGGATCACGTCGAGCCGGTCCGGCTCCACCAAATCACCAATCTCGGTGCGGATCGAAACCTCCAACGGCGTACACGAGATCTTTTCGTATTCCGGATTGTTCACCTTCCTCGGCACGGCGACGAAAAGCACCGGCCGCTCCCGCGAGAACGCGTATTCCAGCGCCGCCCCCGACCAGTCGCTGATCATCACGTGAGAGAGTCGCAGTGAGTCGCTCGCCGCCATGTCGGTCTCGAGCACCAGCAAGGGGTTGGCGCCGAACTCGGCGCGCAGCCTGTCGAATATTTCCGGTGACTTCTTGACCGTCATCGGATGAGGCCGAACCGTGACATGACAACCGCCCTCCAACAGAATCCGCGCGAGCGGTAGAGCATGGTTCTCCAGCAGGCCGTCGGGACCCCACGAAGGCGCGATCAGCACGCGGGTCGGACTGTTCACGTCGTCCGCGTCGTCAGACGTTTCAGTTTCCACCTGTTCGAGCAGGGCGTCGAGACGACCGTAGCCGACGTCGACCAGGCGCTTCTCCGTCAGCCCGTAGGCCGCTTCGGTGGCGCGGACCTCGGCATTGTGGTGCGGGCCCGACGCAAAACATCGTGTCGTAGTGGTCGAAAGCCGCTTGAACATAAACCATGTGGCTGCTGACGATCGAGTGGAACACATAGACATAACACACCTCCTCAGCCCGCGATCGCTTGATCCAGTATTGCTCCAGGCTGGGCATCGTCATCACAACGACCCCGGCACGCAGGTCCATGAAAGCCTTCGTACGCACCGTGCCCTCGCCGATCGAGAACGCATGGATCCGCTCGTTGGTAGATTGCAGCACCGGGTCGTCGTCGCTCGAGGTCAGATAACAGATGTCTCGCCCCAGAGGCCCGGTCAAGTGCTCGATCATCCGCTCGAAGTGGGGCCGGCTGCCGCCGTCCTCGGCATAGAACACAATCGATCGCAATTCGTCGTCTAGGTCGTTGAACCGTTGCAGCTCGCGCCGGTGTCGAAGAAAAGTTGTCAGCGACCGAATCACTCTTTCATACTCGCGGCGACGGCGGGTTTCCAAAATTCGCCCAGGCGGCCGGCGGCGTGCAACTTTTCATACACCGCCAGATCGTCAGTGCTGTCGACTTCCAACCAGCCGCTTTCCACCTCCACGGCACGAAGGGGCCGGCCGGCGTCGATCAAGTGTTGCAGGAACGACGTCATATACATGTTGGCCCGGTCTTTTCCGTCGTACTCGCCTGTTGGGTCGAGCCCGCGATAGATCTCCGGGAGTCGTGGGGCCAACTGAGCCCCGACCTTGATCAGACCCATGTACTGACCCTGGATGTCGTCCGACGAGGACGGTTTCTTGCCCAGCTCGATGATGTTACCTTCCGCATCGAGCTTCATGGTCTCGGCGTCGGTCAGCGGGTCGTCCATCCGCGCTTCCCACAGCCGGCGCCAAGCGCGGTCTATGGTTGTCGACAAGGGTTCGCGACAGGCGGCGATCGCCTCGACAACCCCAGGCTCATAGACGATGTCGGCGTAGCTGATCAGCACGTCGTCGGAACCGTCGAGAATGTCGGCGGCGCACATCAGCGTCGCCACCATATTCGTGCGGTCGTAGTCGGGATTGTGACGCGTTGGGTAGCCAAGCGCCTCGACCTGCCGAGCACAATAGCCGGTGACCAGCGTGATGTCATCGATGCCCGCGGCGCGCAGCGAATCGATCTGGTGCGCGATGAGCGGTTTGCCGGCCAGTTCCACTAGGCACTTCGGGCGATCGAGAGTGAGCGGACGCAGCCGTGTGCCTTCGCCGGCGGCAAGGGCGATGACTTTCATGGTGAATCCATGCGAAATAGCGACGCGAAAATCTCCAGGTCGCGCCGGTCCTTCGGCGCCCGCTCCGGGTGCCACATAATGCCCCATTGGGGAAGCGTCCGGTGGGCGACCGCCTCGACGGTACCATCGGGCGCTGTCGCGGCCACTCTCAGTTCGGTCCCGACGTCGTCCTCGGCAATGCCGAAGTTATGAAAACTGTTCACCTCGTCTCGATCAGAGAGGGGCATGGGCGTGTCGGGACGCGCAAGCAAGGCATGGGGCCGAGCGACATGGCCGTCGACGGCCGAAAGTTGTCCGCCGAAATGCACGACGAGCATCTGCAAGCCGCGGCAGACGCCCAGCAACGGCAGTCTCCGCGCCGTTGCCAACTCGATCAGCCGATGCTCCAGGCGATCCCGCTCCGGCGCAATGTTCCGGCCATGCTCCAGGTCGGCCGGGTCGTTGCCGCCGGTGAGCACCAGTCCGGCGAGATCAAGTTCCGCGACCAGTGACGCGGCAGCCTGGAAGCGATTGGGCAGCGGCACGGGTAGATAACCCGCGGCGGTAAGCAGCTGCGTCCATTCCTGATCGAGACAGTCGCGGCGCTCGCCGTAGCTCGCCACCACCTCGACCCGCTGCGTGAGTCCGAGCTTCAACATGGCATGACCCTATGTTTCCTCAGCGCACCACGCGGATTTTGCGACTCGCGCAGTCCATTTCCAGAACGCCGGCCTTGAGAATCTCCTCGTACAATAGTCCGCCAACGCCGATGGCCGCCGGCAGCTCGAACTCGGCCGAACGGATCGCCATGTGCGAGTTGGCGCCGCCGTACATTGTGATGAGGCCCGCGATTTCACGGGTAAAGATCCAGTCGAAACCCGGGTCGGCGTTCGATATCAGCACGATCTTTCCCTTCAGCTCGACCTCCGGTGACGTATCCGGCGAAAGGGAGACGACTGGAGCACGGACGGTCTTACGCGTGACGAAATTCGGTTCGCTGTCGATCTGCTCGAAACAAACGAGGTCTTCGGGTTCAAAGACCTGGCTGGGGAGGCATATCGCCTGGCTCATCAGAAAGGCTTGCTTACCCGCGGCAGCCAGTTCCTTCAGTGCGGTCGTCGTGTCCGAGGTGACGGCGAAGCGGAGGGCCAACAGATCGTGGATGCGGATGTGCGACAACTCGTCCTGGTCGACACCGTGCTTCGCGCCCGGCCCCCCACGCCTTCACGACGCACTACTCAAGCGTCGAGCTGCCCCCTGACGCGTTCGTCGCCGACCCGAGGCCCGCGAGAGCGCCCGGTCACCCGTTGCGCGTCATCACTGTCGGCTCGTTGGACCATTTCTACAAGGGCCCCGACACCCTGCTCGAAGCGTTGTTCCTAAACAGCGGCGCTTTGCTTGAGGGCTCGCGAGACCACCAACCCGGCATCGAGCTGACCTTCGTCGGCGACGGCGAAAGGCGTCCCGAGCTCGAAACCATGGCCCGCCGCCTGGGCATCGAAGACCGCGTCGAGTTCCGAGGTAGCAGCGCCGCCGGAGCCGCCGTGCGCCACCAGCTCGATCGCGCCGACCTATTCGTCCTTCCCTCGCGCCAAGAGGGCCTGCCGCGGGCGATGATCGAGCGTCGGCGGAATACCCGAACTCCTGCCGCCCGAATGTGTCGTCCCCCCGGGCGACCCGCGCGCGTTGGCCGCGTGCATTCAGCGTCTCTACAACGACCCCGCCAGGGCGCGGGCCCTGTCCGCGCGCAACCTCGCCAAGGCCCGCGAGTACAGCGAAGAAGCCCTCGCCCCCCGCCGCGAGGCCTTCTACCGCCGGCTGAGTGAGAGCAGCGAAAGCTCGGCCCCGATCGTGCGCCAAAGCCAGAGTGTTATACGCTCTGAAAGAGCCCATGAGGATCCGCCCCGAGAAACTGAGCGATCACTCAGCGGTGCGCGCGGTCCATACATCAGCCTTCCCAACACAAGCGGAAGCCGATCTCGTTGACGCGCTACGTGAGCAAGCTCGCCCGCTCGTTTCGCTCGTCGCCGAGGACAACCGAACAATTGTCGGCCACATTCTGTTTTCGCCAGTTTCACTCTCCGGCCAGCCGAAGCTCAAAATCATGGGCCTTGCCCCGATGGCCGTCATACCGAGCTGTCAGCGCAATGGCATTGGCTCAGCGCTGGTTCGCGCGGGTCTGGACCAGTGCCGGCAACTCGGGTACGGCGCCGTCGTTGTCCTTGGGCATCCTGAGTACTACCCGCGCTTCGGTTTTACTCCCGCCGGGCAATTCGGCCTTCGCTCGGAATATGACGTTCCCGAAGAAGTCTTCGTGGCGCTGGAGCTTGACGCCGGCTTTCTGAGCGGTGCCTCGGGTACGGTGAAATACGACCCGGCGTTCAGCAGCCTATAGCGCTACTTCCAACCGACTGGCTGGGCTAGCCCGCGGTTGCCTTAGGTTGGGCGATTGACCCGTCGCTTGCGCTCAAGGCTCTGAAGTTGCGTTCTGAAATTCCGCCAAGAAACGCCGCGTACGCCGCCGGGCCGTAGCGTTCTAAAGCCGAGCGCCGTTGCGGCCGATCGATTCATGTGGAACGAATTCTCATCACCGGCGGTGCCGGCTATATCGGCAGTATTCTCGTAAGGCAGTTGCTGGACGCGGGGCGGCGCGTCAGAGTGCTCGATCCGCTGCAGTTCGGCGACGCCGCGATTGAAGACCTCTACACTCACCCCCGTTTTTCATTTCTCGAAGGCGACGTCCGTGACCGCCGCATTGTGCAACGGGCGGTCGAGGGAACCGACGCGGTCGTGCATCTCGGCGCGGTCGTCGGCGACGCCGCGTGCTGCGTCGACGAGCGAGCGACGCGCGACATCAACTATGAAGCGACGCGCTTGCTGACGGCTTGCTGCAAGCAGGCGCGAGTAGGCCGCTTGCTGTTCGCCTCGACTTGCAGCGTCTACGGCGCGGGCGAACACATGGTCGACGAGTCGTCGCCTCTCAAGCCGCTGTCCCTCTACGCCGAGACGAAAGTCGCCTCCGAGAAGTTCCTGTTGCGCTCGGCTGATGCTTCATTTCACCCGCTGATCTTCCGCATCGGAACCGTCTTCGGTTGGTCACATCGGCCGCGTTTCGACTTGGCGGTCAACTTACTCACCGCGCGGGCGCATTTTGAAAAGAAAATCACGATCTACAACCGCGCTCACTGGCGACCCTTCGTGCATGTCCGAGATGTCGCTTCCGCCTTCGCCGCCGCCCTTCGCGCCCCGGCCGGCGATGTGGGCGGGCAAGTGTTCAACCTCGGTTCCGACGCCATGAACCTCCAGCTATCGCGACTCGCCGAGATCGTTCGCAAACACGTCCCCGACGTCCAGGTGCGCCACGAGCGGAATAACGACCCGCGATCGTATCGAGCGTCGTTCGAGAAGATCCGCCGCGTGCTGGGCGTCGAATGCCCGACCACACTCGACAGCGGCATCTCGGAAATTCTGGTCGCGCTCGCGCGCGGAGAGGTCAAGAACCCGCTCTCTCCGCTCTACCACAATCACCGTTTGGCGGCGCTCCCCGGGCCCGAGCTCAACAAACACATCGCGGCGCTGCGTTTAGTCTCCGGAGGCCCCGCCGTCGCCACGCCCTAATCCGCTCCCCCTACACTCGACGGTTCTACGGAATCGTCCTCGCCCGCCGGTTTTGATGTACGCTGTTCGAGTACGCCGTAAACGCGCGTTAGACGCTCGAACCGCATGCCGGCCGCATTGACCGTTACCGACCTCTATAAGGAATACCCCACTCCCGCCGAACCGCTCGTCGTGCTCGGCGGCGTCAGCCTGGATGTTCAAGCCGGCGAATCGCTCGCCATCATGGGCCCCTCGGGATCGGGCAAGAGCACGTTGCTCTACATCCTTGGTGGATTGGAACCGCCGACCCGGGGCGCGGTCTCGGTGAACGGCGTCGATCCTTTCGAGCTCGACGCCGACGAACTGGCGGCGTTTCGAAACCGACATGTCGGCTTCGTCTTCCAAGACCACCACCTGTTGCCGCAGTGTTCGGCGCTCGAGAACGTTTTGATTCCGACGATGGCCGCGAAGCGGTCGGCGTCCGAAGCCCGTGCGGCCGTCGAGCGGGCCCGGCGACTGCTCGACCGCGTCGGGCTGAGCGACCGGTTGACGTATCGGCCCGCGGAACTTTCCGGCGGCGAGCGCCAGCGAGTGGCCATCGCGCGGGCGCTGATCAACGAGCCCCCCGTGATTCTCGCTGATGAACCGACCGGCAATCTCGACCGCCGCTCGGCCTCGAACGTCGCGGATCTGCTGCTCGAATTGCAGCGGGAAGAAGGCGCGACGCTCGTGCTGGTGACCCACAGCGTCAAGTTGGCCGCGCGCTTCCCCCGGCGCGCCGAGCTGATCGACGGGCGATTGCAATTCGACGGCGCGCAAGCCCCGGCGGGTGCCTGAGGCGCCGTGAAAAAATGGGGGCTCTGCCGGCGCCGCCCGAGTAAGCTCCACTGAATCGGTAACCTTCCGGGCGCGAACCGAACTTCTCGGACCCCGCCCCCGCATGGGGGCATGGATAGTAGCCCCGGGTGGAGCGAAGCGGAACCCGGGGTCCCACCCCACAATCCCAACAAGCCCCGGACGGGGCGTAGGAGCAATTGTTCGAAGCAGCCCCGGCCAATAGGAACGTCTCACCTTTCCCAACTGCCGTCGGTTGACACTTCGACGCCCCTCGAGCCACGCCCCGAATCGGCTAGAAAACCTTCTTCGAGTCGAGCAGGATGGTCACGGGCCCCTCGTTGGTGAGTTCGACCCGCATCATCGCCTGGAAGACGCCGGTTTCTACTTTCAAGCCGCGTCGCCGCAGCTGTTCGACATAGTTCTTGTAAAGCGCTTCGGCCTTGGCAGGAGGCGCAGCCTCGCTGAAGTTGGATCGTCGGCCGCGCCGCGCATCGCCGAAGAGCGTGAATTGCAAAACCACGAGCACGGCGCCGCCAACATCCTCGACCGAGAGGTTCATCTTGCCCTCGGCGTCCTCGAAGATCCGAAGCCCCGCAGTCTTTTCGGCGAGGTAGGAGACGTCGGAAGCATCGTCATCGGCCCCGACGCCTAACAGAACCAACAGCCCCCGTTCAATGGCTCCGCGGCTCTCGCCAGCGACAACAACGCCCGCGTGGCTGACTCGCTGAATTACCGCTCGCATGAAATCAGGCCGCCGAATGGACCGGGGTTGCCGGCAAAGACGAGAGCCGCAGCGCTCTTAGGAGAGGTAGTCGGAGGTTCCCGTATGTCCCGAGCCACGCAGGCTGCAGCGCGCGGGCTCAAATATCCAGGTTCTTCACGTCCAGAGCGTTATCCGCGATGAACTTCCGGCGCGACTCAACGTTTTCGCCCATCAGCGTCGAGAAGATCTCTTCGCTCTCCACCGCGTCGTCGATGCGGACTTGCAGCATGCGGCGGGTCTCGGCGTTCATGGTGGTGTCCCAGAGCTGCGAGGCGTTCATCTCGCCGAGGCCTTTGTAGCGCTGGATCTGGGCGTCTTTCATCCCGGCGCTCTTCACCTGCCGCAGCAGAGACATGCTGTCTCCTACTTCTTCTTCCGACTTCTTGGTGATCAGTCGGAAGGGGGGATGGTTGTAGGGACTAATCTGGCGGGCCAGCACCCGCAGGCGGCGGTATTCGGGCTGTTGGGCCAACTCCAAATTGATCACTCGCTCACCGCCGTTGGTTTCCTTGCACACAACCATCCAGGCACCGTGAATCTCGTCGGGGACCAGCTTGGCGTCGAGGCCCAACTCGCCGATGCGGTCCGCGACTTCCTTCATCACACCCTTGTCCTGGTAGTCTTCTTTCCGGTCCAGCGAGAGCGAAGGATCGGCGATCACGCCGACCACGGCCGGATTGCGCAGGCGGCGCTCGAGCTGTTGGAACATCAGCGCGTATTCATCGACGCGGACCAGGAACTTGCGCAACTCCTCGCCCTCGAGGACGTTCGTCGAGCCGTTGGCGCCGTATTCGACCCGCACGCCGTCGGTGGCAATGCGGATGATCTCTTGCGCGAACTCCTTCTCGTCCTTGATATAGCGCTCCCCGCGCCCGCGCTTGATTTTGTAGAGCGGCGGCTGGGCGATATAGACATGCCCGCGGTCGACCAACTGGCGCATCTGGCGAAAGAAGAAGGTGAGCAACAGGGTGCGGATGTGCGAGCCGTCGACGTCGGCGTCGGTCATCAGGATGACCTTGTGATAGCGCAGTTTGGAGATATCGAAGTCTTCGACGCCGATACCGGTTCCCAGCGCGGTAATCATCGCCCGCAGCTCGTTGTGCCCGAGCATCTTGTCGTAGCGGGCCTTTTCGACGTTGAGAATCTTGCCCCTCAGCGGCAGAATCGCCTGGTTCGCTCGGTCGCGTCCTTGTTTCGCGGTCCCGCCGGCCGATTCTCCCTCCACAATGAACAGCTCGGCTCGTTCGGGGTCTTTCTCTTGGCAGTCAGCTAATTTGCCGGGCAGCCCGGCCCCGTCTAGCGCGCCCTTGCGCCGCGTCAGGTCGCGCGCCTTGCGGGCGGCGTCGCGGGCACGGGCGGCCTCGATGGCCTTTTGAACGATCTTCTTCGCGACAGAGGGATTGCGCTCGAAATGCTCGCCCAGCCGGTCGTTGATGAACTGCACGACCGGGCCCTGGATGTCGCTGTTGAGCTTGCCCTTCGTCTGTCCCTCGAATTGCGGTTGCGACAGCTTAACGCTGATGACGGCGGTGAGGCCTTCGCGAACATCGTCGCCGCTGAGGTTGTCCTTGAGGTCCTTGAACATCTTGGCCTGTTGGCCGTAAGCGTTGATCGTACGCGTCAGCGCCGAGCGAAAGCCCGACAAGTGCGCGCCGCCGTCGATCGTATTGATCGTATTGGCGAAGCTGAAGACGTTCTCGGCGTAGCCGTCGTTGTATTGCAGCGCGAACTCGATGCCGAGCGGGCTCCCATCCTCGAGGGGTCGTTCCGCCTGATACCGGATCGGCTCTGGGTGCAGCACGTTCTTGCCGCGGCTCAGGTAAGCCACGAACTCCGCCACGCCGCCCTTGAAGTAGAACTCCTGCGGCTTGCGGTCGCCACGCTCATCAAACAGGTTGATTCGAAGCCCGCCGTTGAGAAAAGCCATCTCGCGCAAACGAGTCGAGAGAGTGTCGTAGTTGAACTCCGTGACGGTAAAGATCTCGGTGTCGGGCTTGAAGGTGATCTTGGTTCCCGTTTTGCGTCCGGCCTTGCCGCTCTGTTCGAGCCGTCCCTTGGGAATCCCCTTCTCGTATTCCTGCTCCCAGGTGGACCCCTCGCGCCAGATCTCGAGCGCCAGCGACTCCGCCAGCGCATTAACGCAACTGACGCCGACTCCATGCAAGCCGCCGGAAACTTTATAGCTGTTCGAGTCGAACTTACCACCGGCATGCAGCTTGGTCATCACGACCTCGGCCGCCGAAACACCCTCTTCGGCGTGCATATCGACGGGGATGCCGCGGCCGTTGTCGACAACGGTGACTGAGTTGTCGATGTGGATCGTGACCGTAATTTCGGTGCAATGCCCGGCCAGGGCCTCGTCAACGGAGTTATCGACAACTTCGTAGACTAGATGATGCAAACCGATCGACCCGGTCGAGCCGATATACATTGCCGGGCGCAGCCGCACGGCCTCGAGCCCCTCGAGTACTCGGATACTTTCCGCGTCGTAACTGGTCTCGGTGCCTGTCTCGGTGGTTACTTGGTTCGTTGCCATT
This sequence comes from Bryobacterales bacterium, assembly GCA_965238125.1. Taxonomy (GTDB): domain Bacteria; phylum Acidobacteriota; class Terriglobia; order Bryobacterales; family UBA6623; genus UBA6623. Next base: position 5,598,659 of record OZ250179.1, read on the forward strand.
CGGTTGTTTTCAAACTTGCTGTGATCAGACCCGCATGGGCATCACGACGTAGCGATAGTCACAGCCTTCGACCGGCGGCGTAGGTTGGAGTTGCCCGGCGCTCTCTTCGCTAGCGAATTGCAACTCGACGTTCTCGCTGTCGGCGACGCCGAGGAAATCGAGTAGATATTGCGAGTTGAAACCGATCTTCACTGCTTTGCCGCTATAGTCGACGGCGACAGACTCCTCGCTCTCTCCGATATCGGAAGCGCTTGAACTCAGTTTCAGCTCGCCCTCGGCGGCTTCGACGCGAATAGCGTGAGAGCGGTCATCCGCAAATTGCGCCACCCGCCGAATCGCAGCCGCGGCCTCTTCACGGTTGAGCGTAACGCCCTGGCCGACATCGCTTGGCAACACGCGCTCATAGTCGGGGAACTGCCCGGTCAGCTTACGGGAGATCAGCAGACGGCGGCCACATTGGAAGAAGAGATGATTCTCGTCGTTCGAGAACTCAATCATCATCGAATCTCCGCCCTCGCCGGCCAGCTTCATCACCTCCGCCATTGCCTTGCGCGGCAATAGAGCCCGCAATTCACCGCTAATGCCCTCAAAGTGATGCTGAATTTCGACGTACGCCAACCGGTGCCCGTCGGTCGTTACCATGACCAACGACTCTTCTTTGATCAGAAGCAGCGAGCCGGTCAGTGTATAGCGGGACTCCTCGCCGGCAATCGCAAAGATCGTCTTGCTGATGGCATTCGTGAGCAGCGAGGCGGGAATCTTCGTCAGAGCGGGCGGCATCTTCGGCAGCTCGGGGAAATTCTCCCGAGTCATACCCGCGATTCGAGTTCTGGACCGGCCACATACTAAGCTGACCGAGTCGTTCTCAAGCGTCTTCACAGCCAACTCCGCGTCCGGCAGCAAACGAACATAGTCGAGCAACCGTCGCGCGGGGATAGTCGTCGAACCACCGCGAGCCGTAACTGCGGGACAGCTGGTTCGGATCCCCAGCTCTAGGTCCGTCACCGTCAGAGTCAACTCCTCGCCGTCCGCTTCGACGAGAACGTTCGACAGCACGGGAATCGTCGTTTTTCTCTCGATCACGCCCTGACCGAGGCTGAGCTCTTTGACCAAATCAGTCTTTTTTACCGTCAGTTCCATCGATGTTCACCATGATCGAGCAGTCCGCTGAGGTCCCATTGAAACAGCTCGACCGCCGCGGGCTGCTACTACTATCTATCCATGGGGAGAAATAAAACTAACTAGATCTTCGTAGTAGTAGGTTTCTGTGAATCTGTGGAAAACTCTCCAAACCACTGAATCTAAATCAGTTATTTTTATAATCTCCTGTGGAAAACGTTGCTCGGTTGGTGCAAGAACCGGGCGTTCTCGTCAGGATCACAGGACGAAACCGCTGTCGAGGGTTCGAGTGTGGAAAACTCCATTATATCTAATTGAATCTGTCGGTTAGCTTGTGGAGAATCCTGTTCAATTCCTGATCATCCTGACGCCGCTGCTCGATCTTGTTTACAGCATGGATCACGGTCGTGTGGTGCTTGCCCCCGAAGCTCCGCCCGATTTCAGGGAATGACGCTCGTGTGAGCTGCTTGCACAGATACATCGCAATTTGGCGGGGAAAAGTGACCGAGCGGGCGTTGGTGTGCTCCCGCAACCGAGTGGGGCTCAGGTCGAATTCCTCGGCCACCGCCCGTTGGATTGAATCGAGGGTGACTTTGGTCCGACCAACGGTTCCGGTTGAACGCAGGGCTTCACGCGCCATCGCGATGGTAATCTCCGAACCCGTCAGAGATGACAGCGCGGTCAATCGGATCAGCGCCCCCTCCAACTCGCGGATATTCGAGCGCATTTGGGTTGCGAGGTAGCTGCGAACTTCTTCCGGCAGCGACGCTTGGGAATCCGCCGCCTTGCGGTCAAGAATCGCCATTTTGGTCTCGAGATCCGGCGGCTGAATGTCCGCCATCAGACCCCACTCGAAGCGAGAGCGAAGTCGGTCGACCAGCCCCGAGACCAATTTCGGCGGTCGGTCACAGGAGATGACGATCTGTTTCTGCATGTTGTGTAGAGCGTTGAAGGTGTGAAAAAACTCCTCTTGGGTCCCTTCTTTCCCTTGTAGCGTCTGGATGTCGTCGACCAGCAGTGCGTCAGCGGAGCGAAAGCGCTCATGAAACGAGTTCATGTTGTTGAAGCGCATGGAGCTGATCATCTCGTTCATGAACTGCTCACTCGATACATAAACGACCCGAAATTTTGGGAAACTGCGCCGCAGTTGACCCCCGATCGCGTGCATCAGGTGAGTCTTTCCCATTCCCACCCCGCCATAAATATAAAGCGGGTTGTAGGCGCGGGCCGGGTTGGCGGCTACCGCCTGTGAGGCAGCGTGAGCGAATTCGTTGCAAGACCCGACGACGAATCTGTCAAAAGTGTATTTCGGGTTGAACAGGCTGTCGGCGGAGCTGAAGTTAAAGCGAATCTGCAGTGATGACCGATCCTTCGAAGGCGCCGCCGGAAGCGGCTGTGTATCGGCCTGAAAATTGATGGCGTCAACCACCATGGCCAGGCTGCGGGCTGTGGTGAGAATGCGCTCTTGGTATTCCTGCTCCAGCCACTTGCGCGCGCTCTCGTTCGGCGCGAGCAGGTGCATCTTCTTTTCCTTATCGATGTGGCTGAAACGGATCGGCTCGAGCCAGTTCTCGTAATTCTCTCGGTTAACCTCGCTCTCGAGGCGATGTAGAATTTGCTGCCAGGCGTTCATAGCGAACTCCACCCGGCAAGAGCGGTATACACCACTCCCCGTCGGGCATCTCACTATCAAGAAATCGTGTCCGCCGCCAGGGCCGTTAGGCGGTGCTTCCTTACTGCTGAAGAGCCGTAGTGTAGCATAAAGAATCCGTTAAATCAGCAGGAATCTTCGAACAAAAACGCGCCACGAAACACTTGTTTTTCAAGGGCTTCCGCGCGACGGGGGAGGGCGGGGACAAGCTACGACAAGATCGGGAAAATTGGTTTGGGCCGGGCCTCGGAGAGGACCTCGTTGAGCGATCCTTGGCGGTAGCCTTCAAGGTCAAGCGTCACATACTTGAAGCCCAGATCCTTAAAGATCCGGGTTAGCTTTTGAGCCATCTCGATGCTCAGCGCGCGGGGCAATTCATCGCTTCCAAACTCGATTCGGACGAGTTCCTCGTGGTAGCGCACGCGGTAGACGCGGAAGCCGAGTTCCCGCAGAGCTTCCTCGCCCTGTTCGACGACTTTGACGTTCTCGCGAGTGACTTCAGTGCCGTAAGGAATGCGCGAACTCAGGCAAGCCGCCGCCGGGCGATCCCAGGTCGGCAGATCGTGGCGTCGCGAAAGTTCGCGAATCTCGGACTTGGTCAGTTCGGCCTCGAGCAAGGGCGCTCTGACGCCGTGCTCGCGGGCGGCGCGATGCCCGGGACGAAAGTCGGAAGTATCGTCGACATTGACGCCGTAGACGATGTGCTCGAAACCCAGGTGCTCACCGATGTTCTTGAGTTGCGTGAAGAGTTCGTCCTTGCAATGAAAGCAGCGGTCGGCGTCGTTGCGAACGTAGTCGGGATTCTCGAACTCGTTGGTCTCGATGTATTGGTGCTTGAGCCCGAAACGCTCGACAAACTCCTCGGCGTCTTTCTTGTGGGATTCAGGAATCGACGCGGAATCGGCGGTGACGGCCAAGGCGCCCTCGCCCAGCACACGGTCGGCGGCCCAGGCCAGATAGGCCGAGTCGGTGCCGCCCGAATAGGCGACCATCACCCGCTCCATCGATTCGAGGATCGAGAACAGGTTTTTCTCCTTGTGATCGAGAAGTTCAGCCACCGCCATCCATTATATAGCGCGGCGCGTCGGCGGGGGACAATTCGCCAGCAGCACGAGCAGCGAGGTAGCGACCGGCACTCGTGCCGGTGCCGGCCAACCGTACCGACCGGCTCTCAGCCGGTGACCCCGCAAGCGCACGAGCCGGATGAGTTCGTGCCGGCCATTCCACTAAAATAACCTCATGCTGTCGACCCCGGGCCGTATTCTGGCGTTGGACCTGGGAAGCCGCCGCATCGGGCTGGCTTTGAGCGACGAGCTGGGGCTGACCGCGCAAGGGTTGCCCACGCTGTGGCGGACGACCAAGCAGCGTGATTTCGATTCGTTGGGCGAAGTGATCGCCGAGCGCGGAGTGGTGCGCGTGGTGGTCGGACATCCCGTGAACATGAACGGCAGCGAGGGACCGCGCGCCCGCCAAGCCGCGCTTTTCGCCCGCACTCTGGCCAACCGCTGCGAGCTCCCCGTCGCGCTATGGGATGAGCGGCTGACAACACGTCAGGCCCAGCGCGTGCTGCGCGAAAGCGGGGTCGGGTTGGAGAAGAGGACCCAGGCCATAGATCGCATGGCGGCGGTGTTGATCCTGCAAAGCTATATGGATTCGCTGGAAGCCGACTCCGCGGGGGAAAGCGCCCGGTGACGTAGCAACTGAGCCCCGAACGCAAGTGAGGGGTCGGCCTCCCGCCCTCAGCCGGCGCCCCCACCCCTCGGTTGCCGCCATGGTTTAGTCGCGTGAAACGCCGAACCAATTGGAGAACCGGATACGCCGCCGCCGTGGCTCTGCTAGCCGCCGCCGGAGCGCTCTCGACCGCTTTCGCGCCCCCATACCGCAACTTCGACGAATCGGTCGTGATCAACATCGAGCACGGCACCTCGAGCGTCGAGATCGCCGACGCTCTTGAGCAGGCCGGCGTGATTCAGTCGCGATGGCTTTTCTTGGGCGTTCGGGCGCTGCGCCTGAGTTCGGTCCTGATGGCGGGCGAATACCGTTTCAGCCGGCCGCTGACGATTTGGCGGGTGTTCGACAAGATTGCGCTGGGCCGCGTCGAATATCATCGCCTGACGATTCCCGAGGGCCTGACCCGATTTGAAATCGCCGATCTACTGGCGGGCGAAGGCTTAGCGGCGCGGGAAGATTTCCTCACTGTCGCCGACCGCCCTGACTGGATTCGCGACCTCGCCCCCAAGGCCGAGAACCTGGAAGGGTTTCTCTTCCCCGACACCTACTACTTCACGCGCCGCATCACCGCGGTCGAGTTCGCCGAGATGATGGTCGATCAGTTTCGACGGGTTTTTCGCGATGTCGTCCCCGAGCGGCTCGACGGCTGGTCGTCGCAAGACATCGTCACGCTGGCTTCGTTGATCGAGAAAGAGACCGGGGCGCGCAGCGAGCGCGGCGTGGTTTCGTCGGTGTTCCACAATCGCTTGCGGGAAAACATTCTGCTGCAATGCGACCCCACGGTCGTCTACGGGCTGCTGATCGAAAACCGCTTTCGGGGGACGATCTACCGCTCCGACCTGCGCGACCCGCATCCCTATAACACCTACGTCCACCCCGGCTTGCCGCCGGGGCCGATCGCCAACCCCGGGCGCGCCTCGATCGAAGCCGCGGTTCGGCCCGACCAGACCGACTATTTGTTTTTTGTCGCCCACCCGGCCGAGTACGGGCGCCACGTTTTTTCAAAGACGGTGCAGGCGCACAATCGCGCGGTCGCGGAATATCGCCGCGGCCGGGGACGGTGAGCGCGTGCCCGTTTCCGGGATCAAGAGACTGGTTCACGAATATCTAACGGAAAATCGCCCCGCTTCCATCGACGAGGCGGAGTTGGAAGGGCTCCTGCGGTTTCTGCGCTCGAGGCTGGGCGCGGAACGCAAGCTTTCGCCCTCATATATCCTGCGCATCCTTTCCGATGCCGGCGTGGAGATCGCGCGGTCGCTCGGCGGCGTGCCGGTCGATCTGCGCGGACGCGTGCATTTTCGCGACTCCGAGGCGGCGGCATCGTCGCTGCTCGATCTGGCGCGTGAATACGCATTGGCGCGAGAAAAGGGCGACGGGTTGCGTCAGCAAGATTGCCGCTGCGTCGTGCGCCACGCCAAAGACCGCCTCAAGCTACACCTGGGCCGCCGCGAGCTTTCCGACGAGCAGCGGGCCGAAAAACAGGAGCTACTCGAATGGTTTCTCGTGTGGCTCGAAACCCCCGAACTCTTCCCCCAATGGCTCGAGCTGCGCCGCGCCGCTTCGGCGCGAGGGGCCACCGGGCCCCAGGGCTGAGATAACGGCCTCGACGTGGCGCACGCATTCTTGCGTGCCGTGTCGCCATTCTTGGCGACATGTCTTTTCACAACACGCGGCTTATCACGGCTTATCACCACTGTCTTGCCAATCTCCTGGGTTCCGGAAGAGGCAACGACCGCAAAGCTGAGAGCCCGAGCCTGCCTGTGCGCAGACGAGACGGCGGGAGGGTCTTGCCGGCGTGGCCGCGTCGGCGCCGAACGGTTCTCTTACGCCGCTGTCTTGACCCGCATTTTCAATTTGATGTATGAGCTTCAGACCATCCAGCGACCTTCAGCGTCTTTATTGATAGGGGCTAGAGCCCGATAAGGACGCCATGGAGGTCAACACCCGATGGGTGAAAAAGAAAACAAGCCGTTTCAGCTCACGTTCAATGGATTTCTCAAAGTCGATTTCCAACGATCGCGAGTCACCTCGGATGGCGGTCTGATTCTCGTTCGCGAACTGGATGAACGACTCGGACTCGGCCAGCTGATCGACGAGCATCTCAGCGACTCGCGACAAGGCTTGAACAAGAAGTTCCCGCTGGCCGATCTGCTGCGGCAGTCGGTCTACAGCCGACTCGCTGGCTACGAGGACCTCAATGACGCCGTTCGAGTATCCGCCGATCCGACCTTTCGCTTGATCGGCTCGAAAAGGAACTGGGATCGCGGAGCAGCCTTGACCTCGACACTGCATGGCTTCGAGACGGAGATGCTGGCGAGCGAAGAGAACTTGCTGGGGCTGATGGCAGTGAACCGGGAGCTGGTCGCGCAAGCCGAAGCTCCCGACGGTTCAGACCGCGTGGTGCTCGACATGGACTCCACGGAGAGCCCCGTCCACGGCCAACAGGAAGGCAGTGCCTACAACGGCCATTTTGAGTCCCTCTGCTATCACCCGCTGTTGCTGTTCAACCAGCACGGCGACTGCCTAGGCGCGAAGCTGCGTCCCGGCAACGTGCACAGCGCCGAGGACTGGGACGAGCTGCTACTGCCGGAGATCGAACGACAACAGGCGGAGGGCAAACAGGTGACGTTCCGCGCCGACGCCGCCTTCGCCAAGCCCGAGATCTACGAGGCGATGGAGGAGCGCGGCGTGGACTACGTGATTCGCATCCCGGCGAACAAGAGCCTGGAGCTGGAGATCGAGGACATCCTGTTTCGGCCACCGGGTAGGCCGAACGCCAAGCCCCTAGTGCGCTACAAGAGTTTTCGCTATCAGGCCGAGAGCTGGTCGAAGGCAAGGCGAGTTGTCGCCAAGGTCGAGCATCACCAGGGCGAACTATTCCCGCGCGTCGGATTTGTCGTGACGAGCATGAGCTTGCCGAGCCGCTCGGTCGTACGGTTCTACAACAAGCGCGGCACGGCGGAGCAGTGGATCAAGGAAGGCAAACAGGCCACGCACTGGACCCGCTTGTCGTGTCACCGCTTCCGGGCCAACGAGGTACGGCTGCAACTCAGCGTGCTGGCCTACAACCTGGGCAACCTGTGGCGGCGGCTCGGGCTGCCGCAGCGAATCAAAAGCTGGTCGCTAACGAGTTTGCAACACAGGTTGATGAAGACCGGCGGTCGGCTGGTCAAGCATGCTCGCTACTACTGGTTGCTGCTGGCGGAGGGGCATCTGAACCGGCGGCTGTTCGGTGACATGCTGCATAGGATCTGGGCGCTGCCTGTGCCGGGTGGGTAGCGTTGCCCGGGCGAGGATCAACAGTTTTTGGCTCCAAAAAGGTTTCGCAGGGAGCAGTGTCGGCCGGAGCGCCGTTCAGTCCGCTCAATCAACGTCTGTGAGCGGACGGACGAGCCCTGGCGCCTACCGGCGGAGGTGATGTGCAGGGTTCAGCGCGAAAAGACGTGGTATTCGGCGCAGCGGGGGTGTATCCTGTGACCGTGCCAGGGCCAAAATGGAAATCCTGGCTTGATGGGCTGTTGTCGCGGAAGACATGTCGCCATGATTGGCGACACGGCACGCAAGGATGCGTACGCCACGTCGAGGCTGCCAATGGCTTACTCGGCTTGCGGCCGCGCCAAGAAAGCAAGAGACTCCTTCTTCTCCGGTATAGGCGCGCCGTCACGAAGCGTCACCTGCCCCGTCCCGCCCGCGTGAATCCGTTCGCCCGGCAACAGCGCGCCAACAAGATTGAGCGGGTCAGCGGCGGCGACCGTGATCTCCTCGCCATCCGGTTGCGAGCGCTTCACCGAACGGAGAAGCTCGAGCGCTTCGGGCAAGGCGAACTGTTCCCCGACGAAAGCCGCCGCGAAACGACCGCCGCGCACTTCGCCCCGAGCCTCCATCCGCCGCAGCACCAGCAAGAGGTCCCGCCAGGGCGGAGACAGAGATTCCCGCCGCGCCAAGTCGCGAAAGACCACGCCCCAGCGCTTCAGCAATTGACGCGCGAAGGCTTCAACCGGGTCGGCCGGCGGGCGCGTCGCCTTTTCATTTTCAGCGGTCTCGGTTGGGACGGCGGCGGTCGGCTCTTTGACCGGTTTCGGGGGCGAGGGGTCGTCCGGCTCGTCGGCCTCCACACCGGCCCCGCTCTCGACCGTCTCGGCCAGCAAGGCCCAGCGTCCCGCCGCATGCCGGGGACGCGCGTGTCGGCCGCGTCCCTCGCCCCTTCGCCGCTTCGGGTCGAGCAGCGACCGCAGATTCTCGAAACCGTCGGCGGTCACCAACCCCGCCGCCGTCAGCTCCCAGAGGCCATCTTCCACTTCGCTGGGCAACCGGCCCGTTGCCCGCGCGAGATCCGTGAAAAACGAGGCTCCGCGCTGTCGAAGAGCCGCCAGCACGGCGCGCGCGGCGTGCGACAAAGCCTGTTCGGCTTGCGAGGTTTCCTCTGACGACGCTACCGGGCCGAGCAACCGCGCCGCGTCCTCGCGCAAGAACAAGGCCAGCGGCGCCGCCCGCGTCGGGCGCACACGTCTTTGCGGCCCCGACGAAGCGTCGGTCTCGGTTGTTTCCTCCGCCGACGCCGCGCGCGGCGCAAAGGCCGGGTGCGGAGACAGCCTCCCCCACCCCACTTCGCCCGCCAGACAGAGGCGATCGAGAAACTCCGGCTTGTAGTCGGCGACGCGGGCGGGCAAGATCGACGACTCCCAGGCCCGCCCCGGGAGCTTCATATCCTTCGAGCTGACGAATGACTTGCAGCGTTCCGTCGACGCCGTACAACCGAGCCCCCGAGGCAACCCTCTGCCAACGGCACAGATAGCGCATGAAATCGGCTGTTGAAACCGGCTCGATCTTCGCGCCGTAACCGCCCCAGCGTCAGCCGATGAATCCGCGCCAGCAAACGCCGGTTCGCCCACTCGATCTCCCCCGCCGCGAGGCCCGGCGAAAACCTACCGCGCAAGACTTGCCCCTCTGATTCCAATTGAATCAGCGCGGCCTCGATGGTCGCGCCCGGCAGCGCCAGTCTTTGAGAAAGCTCCGCCGCCGTCGCCGGCCCCGTCGAATCCAGCCAACCCCGCAGCATCTCCGCCGCCGCGGCTTCCCGCGATTCCGGCAGCGGCCGCGAAGGCGCAACAGCCGCGATCGCGGGGTCCATCACGGCATCCGGATACGCGATGCGAGCCAACAGCCGCCGCTCGGCGGCGACCCAAAACTCCGCCCCATCAACCCGCAGCCGCGTCGCCCGCCGCTCGGCGCTAAGCTCGGCGAAAAACTCTTCCCACTCCGGCGTCGGCGGCAGCGCAATGAGCGTCAGCAAAGCGTCGTGCAACTCGTCGGCGTCGCGCACCGCCGGCCAGGCCTCGTCGGCGACTAAGGCGATGGCTTCAGCGTCAAGCGCTCCCGGACCCTCGACCATATCGGCGGCCAGAGTGCGGCGCATTTGCACGGCCCGCGCGCGGCGTTCCTCGAGCGGTGCGTCGTCGAGGAAGGCGTAGGGGTTGGCGTTCAGGATTTCATGGCAAAACGGCGACGGCTCGGCGGTATCGACGGCAACGGTTCGGACTCGGCCTTGCTCGATGGCTTCGACAAGCTTCTTGAGCCCGGCCAGGTCCATCGCCTCATGCAGGCAGTTGGCGATCGTTTCGGCGACGACCGGGTGGTCGGGGATGCGGACTTCGCCGGCCAGGTTTTCCGCGCAAGCGGCTTGATCGGGAAACACCGCCGCCAGCATGTCCTCGGCCCGCATGCGCTGAATCGGCGGCGGCACTTTCCGTCCGCCCGAGAAACGCAGGATGGCCAGCGACCGCGCCAAGTTCCAACGCCAGCGCACCGTAAACATCGGCGCCGCGAGCAACGCCTGTTTCAAGACTGCCTCGACGGTCGCCGACTTGAGAAATTCGAAAACCAACTCCAGCGGAAAGGCGTGCTGTTCGCTGAGCGAAATATTGATGCCGTTGTCGGTCGCGGCGGCCTGCAATTCCACGTTGAACGAGCGGCAAAAGCGCTTGCGCAACGCCAGCCCCCAAGCGCGGTTGAGGCGTGCGCCGAAGGGCGCATGAATGACCAGCTGCATGCCCCCCGATTCGTCAAAGAACCGCTCGGCCACGACCACCTGCTGCGTCGGCAGCACCCCGAGAGCCTTCGCCGCCGCGCGAACATAGGCGATCGCTTGCTCCGCTCCCGCCCGGTCAAGCGCGCATTCCTCGGTCAAAAAGCGCATGGCCTCCGCGCCGGGTTCCGCCGCGCGCTCGTCGTAGCGCTGCTCGATCTCGTCACGGATCGCGCTGAATTCATCGGAGAGCTCGGCCGTTCGGCCCGGAGCTTCGCCGCGCCAAAACGGGATATTCGGGGCCGCTCCGTGAGCGTCCTCGACGCGCACCCGCCCCGGCTCGATGCGGCGAATACGCCACGATGTCGTCCCCAAAAGAAACACATCGCCCGCCATGCTTTCGATTGCGAAATCCTCGTCGAGCATCCCGACCTTCGTGCCCTCGGGCTCGGCGACCACCACGTATTGCGCGCTGTCGGGAATTGCGCCACCCGAGGTGATCGCCGCCAACCGCGCTCCGCGCCGAGGGCGCAGGCGATGGTTGACTTGGTCGCGATGTAGATAAGCCGTGCCGTGGCCGCGAACCGTCGCAATGCCCTCCGAGAGCATCTCGATGACATCGTCAAAAGCCGCTCGTTCCAGATCGCGATAGGGGTAAGCCCCACGAACGAAATCGAAAAGTTCGTCCTCGCCGAATTCTTCGCAGGCCGCCATCGCGACGATCTGCTACGCCAAGATATCGAGCGGCGCGGTGGGGATCTCCGTGCGGTCCAACCGCCCCGCGCGAATCGCTCGCACCAATGCCGCGCATTCGATCAATTCGTCGCGCGTCGTGGCGAACAAACGCCCTTTCGGCATCGCTCCAACCCAGTGCCCGGAGCGGCCTACCCGCTGCAGCGCCACGGCGATCGAGCGCGGCGAGCCGATTTGGCAGACCAGGTCGATCGTTCCCACATCGATGCCCAACTCGAGCGACGCGGTGGCGACCACGGCCCGCGCCTGTCCGCTCTTGAGTTGCCGCTCGGCGTCCAGCCGCAGCGGACGCGAGAGACTGCCGTGGTGGGCCAGCACGACGCCTTCGCCGAGCCGCTCCTCGAGATGATGCGTCACACGCTCGGCCAGCCGCCGCGTGTTGACGAAAACGAGAGTCGTGCGATGAGCTTCGATCAGCGCCGTGACGCGGTCATAGATCTCGGCCCACATCTCGTTGCTCGCCACCGGCCCCAGTTCATCGGAGGGCACCTCGACAGCGAGATCCATTTCACGATGACGGCCTATTTGGATGATCCGGGCGCAATCGTTGGGACCATGGAAAAATGGGGACTGTACCGAGCGCCGACCGAGAAGGTTCGTCCGATTCAATAGCTCACCCGGCGCGACGTGGACTGTCCCCGATTTTTCCACCTCCGCGTCTCCGCCGAGCTCGGAAAATCGCCGGCTCAGAAAGCGAGCAACCTCGTCGATCGGCTTGACCGTCGCCGACAGACCGATGCGCTGCAACCCGCGTCGTTCCCGCCCCTCGCCGTTCGACGACGACGACCGCTCTTCTTGGTGCGCAAGCCGTTCGAGCCGCTCGAGCGACAGCGCCAGATGCGACCCTCGTTTGTCGTCGGCCACGGCGTGGATTTCGTCAACGATCACGGTTCGCGCGGCAGCCAACATGCGGCGACTTTTCTCCGCCGTCAGCAGGATGAAAAGCGACTCCGGCGTGATAACAAGGATGTGCGGCGGCTTGGCGACCATCTTTTGCCGCTCCCAAGCCGGGGTGTCCCCCGTCCGCACCGCCGTGCGGACGCGCGGCAAGTCGAGCCCCTGCTTCGCCGCCAATTCGTAGATCTCCTCGAGCGGCTGCTCGAGATTTTTGTGAATGTCGTTGCTGAGCGCCTTGAGCGGAGAAACATAGACCGCCCGGGTGCGGTCTTCGAGAGTGCCGGCGCGCGCCTCGCGAATCAACTCATCGAGGCAGATCAAAAACGCCGCCAGGGTTTTTCCCGAGCCCGTCGGCGCCGAGATGAGTACGTCCCGCCCCGAGTGGATCTCAGGCCAGCCGAGCTGCTGCGGTTCCGTCGCGCCCGCGAAGCGCTCAGCGAACCACTGCCCAACAAGAGGATCAAAGTCGGGAAGGGGCATCGTCCGCGAGCGGCTTCATTGTAGCTGAGCGGGTGGAGGGAGCTTGAGCGGGATGTCGGCTTCCTCACGCATCATCGCGCCGTGTCCGCCCGCTCCACCCCAAAGGCCCTGTCAATCGGCCCCAGCATCGCCTCCACATGAGGCGCGGGCGGCGGAGTGGTCAGCCGGCTGACCCCAAAAAGCGCGGTCGCGGCCGCCGCCAGCCCCCAAGCACCGGGATGCACGCCCCCGTCCCACCACCAGCCGTTATAGGCCGCGATCATGACTACGTTTCCCGTGACAATCGAGGCGATCGCTCCGGCCGCCGTCGCGCTCCGCCATCGCAGGCCGAACCAAAGCGTTGGAATCAGCGTAATGTAGCCCGAAAACGCCACGCCCGCGATGCTGAAGATCGACGCCGGGCGCGCCGCCGCGATCAGGAAGGAGCAGCCGCCCAGCGCGACCCCGAACACACGGCCCAACACGACTTGGCGGCGCGCCGAAAGCCCGCCCACCACATCCCGCGTCAGCATCGAGGAAAGCGTCAGGATCTGGGCGTCGAGCGTTGACATGACGGCCGCCAGGATCCCGGCCAGCGCCAACCCCTGCATCCAAGGACCAAGATGGTTTTGGATCAACAGGGGGAAAACTTGATCCGACTCGCGCCCTTGAAAATCGGCGAACTCGAGCCTTCCCCACAGGCCCAACACGGTCGCGAACAGAAACAACAGCGTCATCAGAAACGGGTAGAAGCGGACCGAGTTCTTGAGCGACGTCGCATCCTTCGCCGCGAAAACACGGATCAACATATGAGGGAACGAGATCACCGCGAAGGCCATCACGACAGCCCAGGAAGCCCAGTTAACCGCGTCGAAAGGCGGGCTATTCGGCGTCATCAACAGATGCGGGAAGCGCCGTTCGACCTCGCCGGCAGCCGCCGCCACGCCCCCGAAATCGGCCGTAATCGCAAAGAACGCGAAGATCAGGAACAGAGCGAAGACTGCCCCTTGAAAGACGTTCGTCCACATCGTCGCCCGCATCCCGCCGAGACTCGTATAGAGCACCGTAATGATCAGGATGCCCGCCGCGGCGGCTTCGAACGAAACCGTTTGGCGGGTGAAGACATCGACCGCCAGCCCAACGCCCGAAACTCCCGTCACCATGTAGGCCAGCGTGTAGACGAAATAGACGGCGAACATCACGCGCCCCAGCGTTGGGCTGTTCAAGCGCCGGGCGTACAGCTCCGCCGGAGTCACCGCGCCGGTTTGCTTGGCTGCGATCCAGGCCGGGTAGCCGATGGCGTAGAAAGTCAGCGGCACCGCGAAGGCCACAATCGCCGCGTTGTAGCCGAAAACGCCGATCCCTTGGTGATAGGCCATCCCCGGAATGCCCATCAGCAGGAAGGGCGTGACGTTCGTCCCCAGCAGCGCCATGAAAAGGACCACCGACTTCGCCGTGCGCCCGCCGAGGAAGTAGTCTTCGGGTGTGGCCGAGGTCCGCCGAAACGCCGCCGTGCCGATCAGCACCAGCGCCGCGAAGTAGGCGACCACGACGACGAGTTGGATCGTCGCCGCGCTCACCGGGGCTCCTTCCAAATACGCCCCGTCAAGTAGAAAAGCAGCCCCCAGGCCAAGCCGATCCAACCGAGGTGGTAGGCCAGGTCGCCGGGCAGCCAACCCCACAAGAGCACCCCCCCGCCGCCGTGGTTAAAGGGGTCTACGTGCAGAGCCAGCAGCAGGCCGGCGGCGGACCAAAAGATGCGGTGGCGGGTCATTTTCGCGGTCGGAGCCTGACTAGGCGTCGTCAAAAGCGGACCAATTCAACCTTGAATCGTATATCCCGAAGGAGGGTGAGGGAGGGGCCGAGACGACCAAGGTTTCGAGATCTCGCCACCGGGCAGTCACAGCTCAATCACTTCGGAAGAAGCTCTTCCGATGAGCGATCGCACAAAGTTTTCGAATGTGAGATCCGGGGACGGTTCTCGATAGGCCCCCTTCTGAGCACCGTCAGGGTCGACCGCGATCAGACAAGCGGCGTCAAACATCCCGTCGAGCACCAACCGATGAAGCAGGATCTCGTAGCGCCTCACGTATGAAGAGTTCCGGAACTCCTCGCAAACCTGAAAATGCGGTTCGCGCACCCTTACGCTTTTCGTGGATTTTTCCGTGTCCTCGAACAGCATAAGGTAGCCCATCCACGGTCTGGCGGAACGAGAGTACATACCTTCCCGGAAAGCAGCTCGAGAATCGACTGCGAGACCGATCGCTTCCTCGGCACGGTTGTTGAAATTGTTACCCAGCGATCCGACTTGGGATTTCAATTCCAGCGCCGCAATCAATTTTCGCTCTCTGACAAGCAACAGATCCCATTGCTTTTGGCTGCGGTACCAACCGGGTAGTCCGCGCCGCTTGGCCGAAAACACAGATGCTTTCGGGAAGCCGCACTGTACCAGCCGTTTCCCCAGAAGGGAAGAAAATCCATCCATCTGGGCGCCGCCGGTCACCGCCGCCCTCTGTCCCGTATCTGTGACGGCCGCGTTGGCGCGGTGTTTCTTCGCCTGTCCCTTCCGGACAACCCAGAAGCGACGGACCGCCCTTCGCAGTTGTCCGTCCAGATTGAGGCTTGCGGAATCAGGTTTCACGTCGCCGGTGGGTTTCGATCTTCGCGGTGCTGAATAACGAGGACGTTTCGTTGACGATGCGTTTCGCGGCCTGGTCGAAATAGACGTCGTCGACTTCCCAACCAACGCTGTTTCGACCTGATTTCGCGGCGGCTATTGAAGTGGTTCCGCTCCCCAAGAAAGGATCCAGCACCGTGTCCCCGACAAAGCTGAACATGCGAATCAACCGCGCGGCAAGCTCGAGCGGGTACGGGGCCGGGTGATTTCTGGTCGAGGCTCCGGTTAACCCGGTCCAGATCTGTTGAAACCACAGTCGATGACTATCGCTCGGGATAACACTCAACACTCTCTTCGCTTCGCTCGGCTTACGATAGCCCCCGGGTTTCCTTTCCATGAGAATAAACTCAATGTCGTTCTTGATCACCGCGTTCGGCTCGTAGGGCTTGCCGAGAAAACCGCCCGAGCCCTCGACCTCGTAAACCGCGTTCGCGATTTTGTGCCAAATGATCGGAGCAAGGTTATCGAAACCCATGCCCCGGCAGCGTTCCTGGATCGAGGCGTGAAGTGGAACGACGGTGTGCCGGCCGCCGTTTTTACGGCGCGAAAGACACACGTCTCCAACGACGCAGATCAGCCTGCCGCCCGGCACCAGTGCGCGGAGACACTGCGCCCAAACCTTGTCAAGCTCGGCCAGGAATTCCTCGTAGTCCTGGATATGTCCCATCTGCTCATCGGAGTGACGATATTGCTTGAGCGTCCAATACGGGGGCGACGTGACGACGAGGTGGACGCTTTCCGGCGCGAGGCCGAACATCCAGCGCGAGTCACCCAAGTGAAGATGATGTTCAGTGGGAACCTTATCGACCGCGGCGGCAATGGCGGAAACGGCTTCAGGGTCTTTGGCGAGTTTCGGTATTTCGGTCTGAGGATTGGAAAGTCCACGCATGCCGGCTGGCAGGTACTGCGTCAGGTCATGCTCTTGCCCGAGATCGCGGAGAGCGCGAACCGGCTCTTGTACAGTTTCAGCCACGCTGGTCTATTCTCTCAAAAAACGTGAGCACTGCCGGCCTACTTCCTCATTTCCCCCGTCACCGGATCAAACGACAGCGTCCTTCCGTCAACCGTTTCCACGTCGAAGGCGTACTCATTCGCGCGCAGACGACGAAACCCGCCAACCTTTTCAATCACCGTATGGTGCGATACCGAGCGGCTGACGTTTTCCGGGCTGCCCGCGATATCGAGGGTCGAATACCTGCCGACCTCCTTCCCCTTGTAATAGAACGCAATCGCAAGATGTCCCGCGGTCGCCACCGGGCCCCTGGGCCACGGTCCGAGTCTCACCACGGACACACCGACCGGCGTCTTCGAGTCCGAGACGTTGCAAGCAAGATACAGCGATTGGCTGAACCAGTCGAATGTATGCACCAGACGGTCCGCCTCGCTCCCAACCATGAAAACCTTCGTGACGCCCTTTTCGCCGTAGTATTCCTCGGGAACCGACTTCGCGTAGCATCTTCCGTAATCGCTCGCCGTCACATGCGGCGAGTTGCCCGCTTCCTGGTCGCCCGCCAGCGGACACACGATGAGAAAGGCGAACACGAGAGCCGTTATCTTGCCGATTTCGAGCATCTCAGACAGCGTAGCAACGCGCGCCGCTCGTCGCCGTCCGCTAAGACACACGATGTGCCCACTCCGCGGCGTCCATGTCGCCCACCCAACGCCACCCCGGTTGACCCCCCTCAGTCGCCCAGCTATCATCAGAGCTGACGGTTTGGCCGTTTCGGTAGTGATTTTATGGGTCCGCTCGGTGTTCCGGAGCTGATTTTTATCTTCGTGCTGGCCTTGTTGATCTTCGGCCCGAAGAAATTACCTCAGCTCGGCAAGACGTTCGGGAAGAGCATGGCGGAGTTTCGCCGCGCCTCGAACGATCTGCGCTCCACCTTCCAGCGCGAGATGGACGCCATCGACCGCGAAAGCCAGGAAGTCAAGGACGTCGCCCAAGAGGTCAAAAAGGACCTCGACACCAGTACCTATTTCGAGGACAACGAGGACGACTCCTACGACTACGACGATACTCCCTACCCCGAGAAATCGTCGGCTTCTTCCTCGACCGACGATTCCGCGAAATCCTCCGATAATAAAACCACCCAGACCGCCGGCGCCTCGGCGAACGGCGCCGATACCGCGACATCCGCCTCGCACGACGGCACTCCTCCCGAAGGGGAAACCCCGCCGCCCGCAAAGAGCGCGGACACCGCAGTCAAAACATAACCCTTCGCTGATTACCGAATGCGCCGGTCCGGCCTTGTAGGGCTTGCGGTTCCCCTTCGCGCGGCCGCGGCTTCGAGGTTCCCGCCCGCCGCTGACCAGTTGATGAGTCTTCGCTGATGAATACCGACGGCAAACCCCCGAGCGACGACCTCGACGACAATACCGTCGAGCCGGGAGACCCTCGTGATCCCGGAACCGGGACTGACCCCGGCGCGCCCGAGTCAGGGGAGCAAGCCCGCGAACAAGCCGACGAACAGGCCGACGCCCCCGAGGACCGCCCAACCGACGCCGACGCCGAGCAGCCCGACGAACCATCGAGCCCGCCGCCGGAATCATTCGAGGACCCCACCGGCGAGAAATTCGCGGAACCCGCGGCCCCCGATTCCGGCGATCCGGACACCGCGACAACCGAGCCGACCGCCGAGCCTGAAACAGCCGCCGAGCCTGAAACAGCCGCCGAGCCTGAAACAGCCGCCGAGCCTGAAACAGCCGGCGAAGCCGAAACCCCCGACAGTCCCGCGCCGAAAATACCCGAAGGCGAGACCCCGCCCGCCGACGATTCTCCCTCTGATTCGTCGTCCGAAGAAGCCTCCTCGACCTCCGCTTCCTACTACGACGACCCCTACGACGAAGAATACGAGTACAGCGGAACCGCCGAGCCCTCCTCGGAAACCAAGGCCGTCGCCAAGGCCGGCTCCGCCGCGCCGCCCCCCCCGCCGCCTCCTCCCGATGACGACGACGATTCGGACGAGGACGAAGAGGGCATGACGCGCATGTCCTTCCTCGAGCATCTCGAGGAATTGCGCACCCGCATCATCCAGTCCACGATCGGGCTGGTCGCCGCCTACTTGGTCTGTTTGATTTTCGCCAAGGATTTATTCTCCTGGGTGCGGGGACCAATTCAACACTCGTTCGATCTGCTCAACGAGATACACGGCTTCGACCCGCCGCTGTATCTGGTCGCGATCACGCCCCAAGAGCAGTTCCATCTTATCTATTTGAAAGTCCCGCTGCTGGGGGCGGTCTTCGTGGCGGCGCCCTGGCTCGTCTATCAGGCCTGGGCCTTCATCGCCCCGGGCCTCTATCAGCGCGAACGCGGTTGGGCGAAACCCTTCATCTTTTGCATCGCCGGGCTGTTCATCTTGGGAGGGCTGTTCGGCTACTTCGTGGTACTGAAGTTCGCGCTGACGTTTCTGCTCGGCATCGGGATTGACAGCGACATCCGGCCGATGATCTCGGTCAGCTCCTACTTCTCGACCTTCGTCATGATCGAGCTTGGCCTCGGCGTTGTTTTCCAGATGCCGGTCGTGATCTTCTTCCTGACCCTGTTGCGCATCGTCAACCCGGCGTTTCTGCTCGGCAACGTGCGCTACGCCATCCTGATCATCTTCGTCATCGCGGCGGTCGTGACGCCGACGCCCGACGTGTTCAATATGATCCTGTTTGCCGCGCCGATGATCTTGCTGTTCTACGTCGGCATCGGCGCCAGCTTCTTGTTGGTGATGAAACGTGAACGCGGCAAGGTCCCCTGGGTGCGGTTCACCTTCATAGCCTTGTTGATCCTGGCGTTGGTCGCCGCGGCCGTGCTCTACTTCATGCACAGCCAACTCGGCTACAATTTCACGAACCAATTCCCCTGGATCGTGCCGCCGCCCGAGTAGCATGGGATGCGGAGTGTCTCGGGAATAGCATTGCAAGCGCTGAAATCGCACGCCCTGAAACTTCAAATTAGACTCGATTTCCAACCACCCGAGCCGCGCCGTCTCACGGCGCGGTCTTCCGCCACCCCCCGACCCGGTTTCTCCCCCCCCCTGACCGATCCGGCCCCGCCGGTGGCCCCAATAGCCCGGATTGGAGC
The DNA here is from genome assembly GCA_965238125.1 of Bryobacterales bacterium. Taxonomy (GTDB): domain Bacteria; phylum Acidobacteriota; class Terriglobia; order Bryobacterales; family UBA6623; genus UBA6623. Next base: position 5,618,043 of record OZ250179.1, read on the forward strand.
CTAAAGGCGGAATCCTGGGTACCACCCCCCACCAGGGCGAGAAAGGTACGTCCTCTCCCGGCCCCTCATCACCCGCCCGGCCCTACTTCGGCCGAATGACCTTCGTCTTTCCCTGCTCGATCCAATGCACTTCAGCGGCCGGAGGGTCGGCCGGCAGATCGTCGAGCAGCGCTTCGACGCGGCCCAGGCGCGCCTCGATGTCCTCGATCTGATCGAGTTCCGCGGCGCGATAGGCGAAATCGAGAGCCACCCGGATCGCCGTCACACGTGTCGCCGTCGTCAGTTCGTTATTGCGCACCAAACTACCCAGCCCGTCGACCGCATCCGTGGCGAGCTGCTGCAACTGCCCGCCGGCTTCGGCCACCGCCTCTCGCCGAATCGCCTTCACCTCACTGCGGAAAGCCTCGTCGTGCATCAGCCATCGTCGAGTCAACACAGCCGTGACGCCCGCCGTTTTAGCGGCCTCGGCCATCGTCTTCGACGTGGGTAACGCGTCGAGGACACGCCGCTGACCGGCCTTGAGCCCAAGAGTTTTCGAAGTCAGTTTCTTCATAACCATGCGAATCTTTATGCGCCGCCTTCGGCGCGGGAAGTTTTTCTGCTATTGGATAACAACGCGTTCAGGCAGCCTCGAAGCGGCATGCCCGCCGGATCTGAACCGATTCGGCCGTCACCGCTCCCGCCGGCGCGCTTCATCCCTTGCAGCCGGTGTGCGGCACAAATGTGGAAGAACGAGCCCGGTTCACCGGGCTTGGGTTGTCTTAGGCCGGCCCTTTAGGACCGGTATGGCCGGAGTCGTCGGCAACCAGGCCGCTTGAGCGGCCTTCCCCTTTAGGCTTTAGCCATGGCCGAACCAAGCGAAAATTTCCATGACCCGCGAGCCCGGATCGTTTCGCCGCCGATTCCAGAATACAGCCTAGAATCGCGCGGAACGCCCCGCCATTTCAGCAAGTCGTTGATTCCATTGAAAGAATAAATTCGCCGCCAACGTGACAACAATTCTAAGCCCAGCCGCCCCGGGGGCTGTGAAAATGGGGACTGTACTGAGCGCCGACCGAATAAGTTCCATTGAATTGAACCAGTAATGGCATCCGGCGCGAAGTGGACTCCTCCGAAAATCGTCCTGCGAAGGCACGACGCACTACGTTCAACACGGGCGAGGTCACAAATCTCTTGAGCCGCGAAGCGGCGACAGGAATATAGCCCAGGGTGGAGCCGAAGGCGGAATCCTGGGTACGAAACAAATCAGATCGAGCCCTGAAGGGGCGGCAGGAGCCTGTGCCCACATTTTCATGGCGGTATTATGAATCCGCGGATTCATAGAAACGGACTGCACCCGATTCGTTCAACAGCCCAACGTCATCGTCGGCTCACGGCTCACGGCTCACGACTCACGGCTAACGGCTCAGAGCCATGCTTCGGATCACCAACCGCCAATACCGCCGCGCCCTGCTTTCGTTGAACGCCCTCACCCCGTCACCAGCCGCCGAGTCTTCAGGTCCCCCCGCCGCCCGCATTCATGAGACAGTGAGCCGTCTTGGCTTCGTGCAAATCGACCCCGTCTCGGCCGTCGAACGCGCGCATCACCACATCCTTTTCACCCGCCGGCCGTCCTACCGCCGCGAAACCCTCAAACACCTGCTCGAAATCGACCGCGCTCTGTTCGAAAATTGGACCCGCGACGCCGCGATTCTGCCAACCGACGTGTATCCCTATTGGAAGCATTACTTCGCCAGGGCCAAGACTTTCGAGGCCCATCCCGGCTATCGCAGGCACTTCGCGCCGGTAACGCCCAAGCTCATCAACAACGTCCTCTGCCGCCTGGAATCCGGGGGACCCTTGAGGCCCCGCGACTTTGAAAGCGCCAAAGTCGGCCGTCACGACCCCTACTTCGCCGAACCCACCCTCGCCAAGCTCACCATGGAATTCTTGTGGAGAACCGGCAAACTGGCCGTCTCCCACCGCCGCGGACAAGAGAAGGTCTACGACCTGGCGCACCGCGTCATTCCTTCCCAACATTTCAATGCGGAAGTTTCGCGATCTCAATTTGTCCGCTGGGCATGTCGCGGCGCGCTCGAGCGACTGGGCGCGGCGACCCCCGCTCAAATCGCCCATTTCTACGACGCCCTATCCACACCCGACGCCGCCCGCTGGTGCGAGCGAAACCGCGGCAAACAAGTCACCGCGGTCGAGGTCACCCTCGCCGACGGTTCGGTCGCCGGACCGGTCTACGCGCTGCCGTCTTTTTCAGAAACAATCGATCAGATGCGGCCCGCACCCCGCGCGCTTCGCCTCCTCAACCCCTTCGACCCGTTGATCCACGACCGCCGCCGGACCAAGCAAGTCTTCGGATTCGAATACGCACTCGAAATCTGGGTCCCCGCCGCCAAGCGCCGCTACGGCTATTACGTGCTGCCGATTCTCGAAGGCGAGCGATTCACCGGCCGCATCGATCTCAAAACCGACCGCAAGCGCGGCGAGCTACAAGTCTTGGGCCTCTGGTGGGAACCCAAGGTAAAACCCACCCCAACCCGCCGCAACCAACTAGAAGCCGCCCTAACCCGCCTGGCCAAATTCACCTGTCCCGGCGAGTAGGATTATCGGCCGATTCGATTTTCGCTTCCGAATATAGCCTTCGAGAGTATCGTGCGTTCGTTTGTGCCCGGCAAGGCCGCGAACACCTTGAGCCGCGAAGCGGCGGTAGGAGCCTTAGCCCAGGGTGCAGCCGAAGGCGGAACCCTGAGTAGAATCCCCATCCGCGCGAGCCCTGAAAGGGCGGCGGGAAGCTCCCGCTTCTTTCGCGTAGTGGGACTTACACCACGCGCTGCTAACGCTTACGCGCCCGGCGCCCGGTAGCTTGTCCCCATCGCCAGAGCTTGATCCACTTCATCCACCGTCAACAGCACCGTGGTGCGAGTCGTTACCAAGCCGCTCGACGAAGCGGCGAGATTGATCGCCGCCGCCGACACGTTGTCCGGCAAATCCGCGATCACGATGGCATCGTCGGCGCCGAAACAGAAGTAGAACGCCTCCAGCTTCCCCCGAGACCCTTAATGGCTTTCTTGAGCATCTTTTGCCGGCCCGACGCCGTGTCTTTCTGAAGTCCCGCGAGCCCATCGGCGTTGTACGTCGCGGATACGAGATATTTGGGCATGAAGCCCTCCTTTCAGCCAAGAAGAATACACCATCGAGTCCTCACTTCGCAGCTCGCCGGCATTGCTTTTCCACTCCACGGCCGGTCCCCCCTCCTCGGCCCGGACCTCGGGCCGCTCGCGGCCGGTCCTCTCCCCACTCGCCTAACAGCTCGCGCACCAGTGGGGCAGGTCTCCAGACCTGCCCACCACCCGCCCCACCCAGCCTCCCACAAGCCAAAGACCATCCACTCCCAGTCTCACTCGGCCAACGGTTCACGGCCAACGGCCAACGCCTCGCGAAAACCATCACGTTCATTTCAAAAAAGTTGTCCCTTCCAAATCAACAACTTAGAAAATCTAACCCCAAAAAACGCCCACCCCCCGCTTATCCTATAAACGGCATATCAGCCAAAGAGGTAAATCAAATGGCATCTGAAAAACAGATCAAAGCCAATCGCGAAAACGCGAAAAAATCAACCGGGCCCCGCACCAACAGCGGAAAAACCCGTATCGCCAAAAACGCACTCAAACACGGCTTTCTTGCTCAAGACGCCGTCCTGCCGGGCGAAGACCCCGCCGAGTTCGATCAACATCTCACTTCCTTCGAGGAGACCTATCTCCCCAGAAACCGCGTCGAAAAGGAAATCGTCCGTCAAATCGCCGACGTCTCCTGGCGAATACAACGTCTCTCCCGCATCGAAACCGCCGTCATCGCCGCCGGCATCGACAACACCCGCCGCACCTCAAGCCTGTTCAACTACGAAACCGGCCCCATGCCCGAAGACCGCCAAGAGCGTACCCACATCCTCGGCTGGACCATGCTCACAAGAACAAAACTCCTCAACAGCCTAGCCCGTTATGACGGCCATCTCAGCCGCCGTTTCTTCCGCGGCGTCGAGCTGATGATCGACATCCGCCGCGAGGAGCGCCAACTCCGCGAAGCCCGTGAGGCCCGCGAACTGGAACCCGGCTACAACCCCGACCCGCCGCTCATCCGTTACGAACCACCCCCCATGCCCGACTCCCCCAATGACCCCCCGCTCGTCAACCGGTCCCCCAACCTCCAAAGCCGCGAAAAAAACGCCACCCTCGCAAGCGCCCTCGCAAACGACGCCCTCGCAAACCGAGCCGCGAACGTAAGTGAGCGGTATCCGATGAACCTGACGACTCTAGAAAACCAGGCGAACCCAACCCCGTCTCACAACCAGCCAAGAAGTGGCCCCGTCACCCACATCTCGAGAAAGCGAAAAAAATCCCGAACCCGCCGCCTCGCGGCCCCGGCAATCAAAAAACACCAAACAAACCCAATCTCGAAGCAAGTCGCTTCAAAAACAACGGCTTAGCAGCCGTCACCGCGACACGCCAATCAACAAGGAGACAAAAAAGACCAACCCAAACCCGCAAAACCAAGCGGCGAACCAACGAACCCGGCCAACCACCGACGGCGACCTCCCCGGCATCACCGACGCCGGCCGATCAACGGAGAACGCGCTGCCCCAGACCGGCCAAACCCTAGAAAACCGCGAGCCCAAAGTGTCAATCATTTGAACCTCCCGCGCCGCCTCGAGGCTGTGAAAAATTGGGGACTGTACCGAGCGCCGACCGAATAAGCTCCATCAAATCAATAATTTCGTCTGGCGCGAAGTGGACTGTCCCCCATTTTTTCACAGCCCCGAGGCGGCGCGGTCCCCCACGAGCCCAGCGTGAAGCCGCGGGCGGAACCCCGGCGTCAGCCCCCGGCCCGGGGGTCCCGGGGTCCCGCCACAAACCACGACAGGCCCCGGACGGCGCGCGTAAGCAACGCATCCGCTAAATCGCAATAAAGATCCCATTTCCCAACATGAAATCGCCTTTTTGCAAATAACCATTTGGTATGCCCTGCTACCATATCGATAAAGGTTCACGCTGGTAAAAACCGATGGCCGCGCCCAAAGCCCAACAAACCGCAACGGCTGGCGACCACTCGACGATCAACCAGAAAATCGTCATCGGCGGAACCGAACTCCCACTCCGCTGCCCGCAACCGCGGCTCATCAACCCCGAAAACGAAATTGAAATTTTCTATCCCCAAAACCGCACAATCGATCTCGTCGGCAGGGACAAAGAAAGAGACGATCTGTGGGACTGGATCAACAGCGCCCCTCGCGTCAGCGCGCGAGCGCTAATCGGATCCGCCGGCGCCGGCAAGACCCGCCTCGCCATCGACACCGTCGACCGAGTCACCCGCGACCTCCTCGATTGGCGCGCCGGCTTCCTATCTCGAAAAGCGCTGGAGCGTTTCGTCGGTCACCATGACGCCGCCGATCTTGACTGGGACAACCACGGCCTCATCGTGGTCGATTACGCCGGTGCCTCGGCAGCCGCGCTGAGCGGCTGGCTCGAAGAGCTCGTCGAGGTCGCCGAAAACGAAGGCCCCAAGCTCCGCCTGCTCCTGCTAGAGCGCCGCATCGAGGGTTGGTACGATTCACTGACGCCCTCCGGCTACTCCCAATCGGACGTCAACCGTTTGCTCGCCGAGCCCATCCGTCTGCCCGGCCTCGGGAACATCGACCGGCGCAAGGTCCTCACTTTGACCTTTGCCGCCTGCCGCAAGCATCTCGGGGCTACCGAAACCGCCGTCCCCACCGAGGGCAAGAACCCGCTCTTCGATCGTCGCTTGGCCGATCCCACCTGGAGCGACCCGCTATTCCTGATGATGGCGGCGGTCGTTTCCGTCGTCGATCGCGACTCACCTCTTCCCGAAGCCCTGGCCCTGTCGCGGCCTCGCCTGGCGAAGCGCTTCGCAAAAAGGGAGCGCGGCCGACTCAAGCGCCTGGTGGACGGTAACCCGAAGTCGCCCGAGCACAAAGCAACCACGAAACTCCTGATCTACCTCGCCGCCTACGCAACTCTCTGCGCCGGTTTGTCCGAATCGCAGGCCCGGGACGCGGCGGAGGCCGAAGCCGAGGTATTGCGGCTTACCATCCCCGGCGGCCCCGGCGTCATAGCCGATACCCTGCGCGCGGCCTACGCCGATGACGCCGGCCAAATCGGCGCCATCGAACTCGACGCCATCGGCGAGGCGTTTGTCCTGTTAACCCTTCAAGATCTCGCCCGCGACCCCGCCGAGGCCTTTGTCCTACGCGCCGCTCATACGGCTCCGAACGCGGTTCCCCGCACCCTCATTCGAGCCTTTCAAAACTTCGCCATCATCCCGCCGCTCGGGGGCGAGAGTGACCTGACAGCCGAGCAAACCGAACGCCTCGACGATCAAAGGTTGCTGCTGCGTTTGTGGAAATCGTTGATTGCCGAAGGGACGTCCGACGACCTGCCCCTCCTCGTCGCGATCGCAGCCGAGCTTCCCGAACAAACGACTCTACTGTGTGCTGAGCGGGTGGAGGTCTTGCAAACACTTCTGGGCCTGGTGGGGCAGGGCGGAGACGATCGAAAGCCGCTCCGGGCGCGGCTACTCAACAACTGCAGCATTTTCTTGAGCGATTTGGGCGATCGCGAGGGGGCGCTCGAGGCGAGCCGGGAGGCAGTGGCCCACTATCGCGAGTTGGCGGCGGCCCGCCCGGAGGCCTTTCGCCCCGATCTGGCGACGTCGTTAGGGGCGATGAGTCAAATCCTTAGCCAAGAAAATGACTTCGAGGGAGCCCGCGACGCCGCCCGAGAGGGCATCTCCTTGGTCGTGCCCATGGCGATGCAACTGCCTCAAGCCTTCGAGCAATTGGTAATGAAGCTTGCGCGCGCCTACCTGGAACACTCCGAGCAAGGCAAGCTCGACTCCGAGCCCGAAATCCTGGCCCAACTCGGCGCGTTTTTCGAAAAACTCAAGGCCCTGGAAGCAGATCAAGACCAAACAGAAGACCCCGAAAAGGAGCAATCATGATAGAACTGCAACCCGTCCTAGACGCCACGATCACGTGGCTGCAGCAGCACGGCCCCGCCGTCTTCGCCGCTACCGGAGAAGCAGTGGGCGGCGGCATGGCCAAAGCCGCCGGCAGCGACATTTGGAACAAGATCAAGTCCAAGCTCCTACGCAAGAGCGACCTTTCCCTCGCCGAGGAAATCGAAACCGAAGGCCCCACCGAGACCCTGGTCGAACGATTCAAAATCCCCCTCCGCGAAGCCCTCGAGCAAGACCCAACCTTCCGCGAAGAATTGGCCGCCCTGCTCAAGACCACCGGCATCGACGCATCCAAGACCGCCACCCAGCAAGCGAAAGCCGGCGACCACAGCACGATCAATCAAAGCTGACCAAATTCCAAACCGAGCCGCGCACGTCAGTAAGCGGTGTGAGACGAGGCCTTTCAGCCCACAATGACGGTGGCGGAAGCGCCCTGCCGGCAACGCCGCAATCTTCCCACCGCTCAATCAGCAACGGTTTCGATCGTTTGACGGCGAGGGAGACCGCGACCGGCTTCACCGCGCCGGGTATCTCGGGCCGTCGCCCAGGTAGGGCGGCAAGTCAAATTGCTCGCCGCGGCCCTCGACCCTCGGGTCGCCGGTCGCGCTCAAACCCTCGAACAGTCGAACCCCAAGGTCCTTGCGAATCGTGTCGTAGGCGGGGTCATTCGCCACATTGTGGATCTGCCCGGGGTCCTTCTTCAGGTCGTACAATTCCTCGGCCGGGCGCATCCCGAACGCCAGGTCGTAATACCTCTTCACGGCCGGGTCGTCTTGATGGGTCCACAGATACGTCTTCGTCGGCCCGTTGTCGCAGTCGGCCAGCCAGGCATGGGTGATGAAGGCCGCCTCGTGGTTGGGCGTGCCGGCGGGCCAACGATCCGCCCGCAAGTTGCGAATGTAGAGATACTCGTCGGTCCGAATCCCGCGCATCGGATAGCCCCCCGAGTCGGGCGCTTCCTGCCCCGGCACATGGCGCTCTTTGCCGAACAGCACATGGTCCCGAGCCGGCTCCACGCGGCCCGAACCGTCCGATGTCAGCAGCCCCACGAGCGACCGGCCCGTCATCTCCGCCGGCACACTCAAACCGGCGGCTTCCAAGAACGTCGGCGCCAAGTCGGTGGTCGAAACGAAGTCGGTTACGCGGCGGCCGCCGGGCACGCGCGCCTTCCATCGAATCGCCAACGGCACGCCGGTACCGGAGTCGTAGAGGTTGGCCTTACCGCGCGGGAAGGGCATGCCGTGGTCGCCGGTCATCACAAAGATGGTGTTGTCGAGTTCGCCCATCTCCTCAAGCCGCGCGATCAACTCGCCCACCTCGCGGTCAAAGCGCTCGACCTCCCAGTAGTAGTCGGCCACGTCGCTACGGATCTCCTCGACATCGGGGTAGTGCTCGAACAGGTGCACCTTCGCCAAGTCGATCCCACTCTCGACGCCGCTCCCTTTTGCGTAGGGCCGGTGCGGGTCGCTCGCCCCGAACCAGAAGCAAAACGGCGAGTCCGTCGCCCGCGCCGCGAAGAAGGCGTCCACGCTTTGGTACTGCTTGCCCGCCGGGTTGACCGCGCTATAGGGATGACGGCCCGGCCCCCATCCTTTGCGGTAGCTGCCAACGAAGTAGCCGTCGCCGGCGAGCAGCTTGGGGTACTCGGCAAACTTCGAAGGCCAAACGCTCCACAGATTGCCCGCCGCTCCGAGCCGCCAGAACTGCTGACCCGTGATGATGGCCCCGCGGCTCGGCGTGCAAGAAGGAGACGATATATAGGCGTTCTCGAACAGCACGCCCTCACGGGCCAAGCGATCGAAAGCAGGCGTCTTGATACCCTCGTCGCCATAGGCGCCGGCATGCGGCCGGCCCCAGTCATCGGCGATGGCGAAGACGATGTTCGGGCGATCCGCGGCATGCAGCGGAAGCGCTGACAGGAGAAAGGCCGCGACCACGAGCTTTGAAGGTTGACACATCATGGAACAATAATAGATACCATGACGGCACTCAAGATTGCGATCACTTGGCGCGTAGCCAACTGGGTCGCCCTAGCGCTGATGGTGAGTGTTTGGGGCTGCGGCGGCGGGGCAAGACGGCCGAACATTCTCCTTGTCTCGATCGATTCGCTGCGAGCCGACCATCTCTCTTGTTACGGCCACTTCAACGAGACAAGCCCGGTGATCGATGCCGTGGCCGGGGAAGGGGTCCGTTTTGAAAAGGCCATGGCGCCAGCTCCGTGGACGTTGCCGACGCACATGTCCATGCTGTCTTCGCTTGCGCCCCGGCAGCACCAGGTAACGGAAGATCACACGAAGCTCCGCGACGAAGCGGTTCTGCTGTCGGAAGTGCTGGCCGACGCCGGATACGCCACGGCGGGCTTTGTCTCGGGGCCCTACGTCAAACCAGGATTTCCGATTTGGCTCCTCTGACGGCACGAGTCTACACCCTCACCCGGCGAAGCGCAACCATTTCTCCACCCGAAAGAGGCGGCGGCTGAGGCGGGACCGATCGAGCCCCCTTCTTGCCCCTCATGGGGGCTGATCCGCCGCTGCGAAGTCAATTTCGCAGACACCCCTCCGAGCTTCCGTCCTCAGTACACAGATTTCGCATTCGCCAAGTGCGGTGCTAACCACCCGGCACAGGCAGCGCCCAGATCCTCCGCAGCATGTCGCCAAACAGCCGCCGGTTCAGATGTCCCTCGGCCAAGAGCAACCAGTAGTACCGCGCGTGCTTGACCAATCTGCCGCCCGTCTTCATCAACCGCTGCTGCAAGCTCGTCAGTGACCACGTCTTGATCCTGTGCGGCAACCCGAGTCGCCGCCACAGGTTGCCCAGGTTGTAGGCCGGCACGCTTAACTGCAAGCGCACCTCGTTCGCCCGGAAGCGATGGCACGACAGCCGCGTCCAGTGCGTCGCTTGCTTACCTTCTTTGATCCACTGCTCCGCCGTGCCGCGCTTGTTGTAGAAACGCACCACCGACCGGCTTGGCAAGCTCATGTTCGTCACGATAAAACCGACGCGCGCGAATAGCTCGCCCTGGTGGTGCTCGACCTTGGCGACAACTCGTCTCGGCCCCTTCCAGCTCTCCGCCTGATAGCGAAAGCTCTTGTAGCGCACTAGCGGCTTGCGGCCGGGCCTCCCCGGCGGACGAAACAGGATGTCTTCGATCTCCAGCTCCAGGTTCTTATTGGCCGGAATGCGGATCGCGTAGTCCGCGCCGCGCTCCTCCAGCGCCTCGTAGATCTCCGGCTTGGCAAAGGCGGCATCGCCCCGGAAGGCGACCTGCTTGCCCGCAGCCTGTTGGCGCTCGATCTCCGGCAACAATAGCTCATCCCAGTCCTCGGCGCTGTGCACGTTGCCGGGACGCAGCTTGGCAGCGAGGCAATCACCATGACCGTTGAACAAAAGCAACGGGTGGTAGCAGACCGACTCGAAGTGTCCGTTGTAGGCACTGCCTTCCTGTTGGCCATGGACCGGACTCTCGGTGGAGTCCATGTCCAGAACGACCCGCTCGGAGTCGTCGAACGCCTCCGCTTGCCCGACCAGCTCTCGGTTCAGCGCCATCAGCCCCAGCAGGTTCTCTTCGCTCGCCAGCATCTCCGTCTCGAAGCCATGCAGCGTCGAGGTCAAGGCCGCTCGGCGATCCCAGTTCCTCTGCGAGCCGATCAAGCGAAACGTCGGGTCAGCCGACACTCGGACGGCGTCGTTGACGTCCTCGTAGCCTGCCAAGCGGCTGTAGATCGACTGGCGCAGCAGATCGGCCAGCGGGAACTTCTTGTTCAAGCCTTGTCGCGAGTCGCTGAGATACTCATCGATCAGCTTCCCGAGACCGAGCCGCTCGTCCAGTTCGCGAACCAAAATCAGGCCACCGTCGGAAGTGACGTGCGATCCCTGGAAATCGACTTTCAACAAGCCGTTGAAACTTAGCTGGAATGGCTTGGTTTGTTTTTCACCCATTGGGTGTTGGCCTCCATGGCGTCCTCATCGGGCTCTAGCCCCTATGAATAAAGACGCTCAAGGCCGCTGGAAGGTCGGGATGTCAAACATCAAATTGAAAATGCGGGTCAAAGCCATCTACGGATTCTCCCGGGGCTTTGACCTCTACGACGATTTCTCGGCGGTGCGTCGGCTCGGCAGACCCGAGCAGACCATTATCACTTCCCCCATCTTGCGCAAGAAGACGTCGGAGTGGTTTAAGAAATGGGATCGTGCAGGGCGCGAGAAACCCTTCTTCATGTTCCTGCACATGTTCGACGTGCACTATGACTACAATCCCCCGGCACCGTACAAGATGATGTTCGATCCCGATTACAAAGGTCCGGTGACCGGCATAAAGATGCTAAACGCAAAGCATTTCCGAAGCGACGTAGACCCCCGTAATATCGAGCACTTGGCTGCTCTTTACGACGCCGAAATCCGCTTCACTGATTTTCATCTGGGCAAAATCATCAAAGTTCTGCGCAATCTCGGCGTCTATGACGATACGATCTTGGTCGTCACCGCCGATCACGGCGAGGAGTTCTTCGAACACGGCTGGTTGAGCCACCGCCGTACTCTCTACGACGAGTCCATTCACATTCCGCTGATCATGCGTTACCCTCCCGAGATCCCCGCCGGTGTTGTTGTCGAGCAGATGGTTCGCACCGTCGACGTTGCTCCGACAATCTTGTCGCTGGCCCAAATTCCGAAGCCGGAGAATTTCGGCACGTCCTCTTTCGAGGTGCCCCATGCCGAGCGTGACCTAACAGGGTTGATCCAAAATGGGAGCTGGGGGGTCGCGCCGCCCGTGCTGTCGTTCGGGCACCTTCATGGAGGGCTGTCGTCGGTGCGGTCGGAGAACTTGAAGGTCATTCAGCGTAACAACGAAAAGCCTCAGTTCTATGATCTTGAGAAAGACCCGCGAGAGCAATCGAGGATCAAGGGCCGCAAGTCTCCGGAACTCAAAGCGCTGCGGAAACAATTGCGAGCCTGGGGACTCGTGGCTCCCCCCTCGGAACTCGCTCAGCCCACCGAGCTGAGCCAGGAGCAAATCGAACTGCTACGTTCGCTGGGGTACATCCAATAGCAGCGAACCGCGGCCGTGAATACGGCTCACGGACCACCCCATGCGCATCGGCATCGGCTACCTGCTCCAAGAAACGAATACCTTCTCGTCGGTCGAGACGCGTTGGGATGACTTTGGCCTCGTCGAGGGCGGCGATGTCGTCGACCGCTGGGCCGGGACCCAAACCGAGATCGGCGGATTCCTCGACGTCCTTGGCGACGCGGGTCACGATGTGGTTCCGCTGTTCGCCGGATGGGCCATGACCGCCGGAAGGCTCTCGGCGGCGACTTTCGAGGGCCTGCTCGCCATGATCGTCCGGCGACTCGAAGCCGGCGGGCTGCTCGATGGGCTGCTGCTCGCCTTGCACGGCTCGATGAGCGCTCACGGCACCGACGACTGCGACGGGAGAATCGCCGAGGCCGCTCGCCGGATCTTGGGCGAGAAACCGCTCGTCGTCAGCCTCGATCTTCATGCCAATGTTACGGCGAAGTTGGTCGGCGCCGCCGACGCCGTCATCGGTTATCAAACCTATCCGCACACCGACATGTATCCCACCGGCGTCGCCGCCGCCGAACTGCTGCTGCGCACCCTGCGGGAAGAAATCCGGCCCGTGACGGAATTCAAAAAGCTGCCGCTGATCGTCGGAGCCGAGAACATGCAGACGACCGCCGGGCCGATGAAGCAAGTCTTCGACAGCGGCTACGAGGCCCGTGATCGCGGCGAGGTTCTCTCTGTCTCGGCCTTCGGCGTGCAACCTTGGCTCGACGTCGAAGAGATGGGATGCGCTACGCTGGCCGTCGCCAACGCCAAGCGCGAAGCGGCGGCAAGCTGCGCCGAGCGAATGGGACGGCGTTTCTGGGAACTCCGCCATGACTTCGCCGTCCCGTTGCCGCGTCCCCGAGAAGCGATCGAGCTGGCGACTCAAGAACCGCGCGGCCCCGTCATCCTGGCTGAAACGGCCGACGCCCCGACCGCCGGAGCCCCCGGCGACAGCGCCGAACTATTGTTGCCCCTCGAGCAATTCGCGCCCGATCACACCGCGTTGATCTGGATTCGCGACCCGAAATTCGTCGCTCAGGCGGTGGAAGCCGGAGTCGGCGGCCATGTGCGCGGGCCGATCGGCGGCGTGTTCGACAACGCCAACCATACGCCCGCGCTCGTCGACGGCGCCGTGCGCTCGATCACTGACGGCCGCTTTCGATTCACCGGGAACTACAACAAGGGCATGTTGAATGAAATGGGAACTACTGCTGTAGTGTCAAGAGATAACACTACGATCGTAGTTACTGAAAATGCCGCCAATATGATTTCCCCCGACGTCTATCGCAGCCAGGGTCTCGAGCCCCGCGATTATGATATCGTCGTCGTCAAGTCCGCCAACAGTTTTCGTTCGGAGTACGATTTCGCTACCAAGGTGATTTTGGTCGACACCCCCGGGATCAGTCCGGCGAATCTTCGAGGATTGCCCTTTGAGCGCGTCCCGCGGCCGATTTACCCATTGGACCCGATGTGAGTTCCGCGGCGGCCCTTGAATAGGTAGTTGTCGCCAGCGGGCAAACTGTAGCATGATAGATACGTCCGCTCCTCCGCGTCCATCTCCAGAATCCAAGCGGGTAATCCTATGACCTTTCGCACCTTGTGTCGCGCGTGCGCCCTTACTCTCTTTGCGCTCTCCATTCTTTCCGCCGCTCCCATCTTGCGGGTGCATCTTCCGATCGTCTCCAACGACAACCCGGATGCGCTGCTACTCGAAGCCGGCCAGCCGCTGCCGCTCTGGATCCTTCAGGGAACCAACGGCCCCACGGGTGTCTTTTTCGAAGTTTGGAACACGGGCGACGGCCAACTGAACCCGCGGGTTTCCGGCAGGTTTTCGCCGTGGTTGCAACCGGTCGTCACCGGCACCCAACTCTGTAGTTTTGACGCCGGCCGAGTGTGTTCTTTCGTCAGAGTCTTTTTTGAAACCGCCGGCCTGCCGCGCGGGACGTTCCAGGGCGAAATCACGGTCAGCGACGCCAACGCGGTCGACTCGCCGCAGCGTATTCCGGTCACGATTCATGTCGGCGGGGCAGTGCCTGACGATGTTGAATTTTACATTGCCGCGGCCGACGGCAACAGCGACGCGATAGAGTTCCCAACGCCCGCCGGTCCGGCGCCGGTGGTCAGCGTGGCGCCCGCCGGGCAGTTCCTTTCCGTCACCTCGTCGGGTCTGGGCTCGTTCCGCTTTCTGCACAACCACCGGGTGGCGGCCACCTTCCGTGCCGGCATGGGAGTCGGTGATCTCGCGGGCAGCCTGTCGGTGACCGGGTCTTCCTTCGGCCCCGACAACCGCTCCGTGCCGGTGACGGTGCACGTCACCAACAGCCCGATCGCGGATTCGAGTTCCGACTCGGTGACCCTGATTACCGGCCCCGGCATCGACCCTCCGCCGGGCGCCGTCGTACTCAGCAACCGCGGCCTGGGTGACCTTGCCGTGAGCGGCATCGATATTTCGACGAGTTCCGGCGGAGATTGGCTGTCAACCGAAGACCTGGGAAACAACACATTCTTCATTCGAGCGGCTGTCGAGGGCCTGGGAATGGGCCTGTACGAGGGCGAGTTGAGTTTCAACAGCAACGCCGCCAACGGCCCGCTGCGAATCCCCGTCGCTTTGGAAGTGCGGGATTCCAGCGCGCCCGAAGCGCTCTTCTCGGGCATTGTCAATGGGGCTTCCTTTGATCCCGTTCAGGGCATTGCGCCGGGCACGATCGTGTCGTTGTTCGGCATCAACCTGGCAAGTGGCGTCGATCGACCGGAGGAGACACCGCTGCCGTGCGAGTTCCTTTCGGCTCGAGTGCGCGTCAACGGCATCGACGCTCCGTTTTTCTTTGCTTCGCCCGGGCAGTTGAACTTCCAGGTTCCCTTTGAGCTGTCTCCCGGCGGAGCGCGCATTGAGGTCAGCCGCGACGGTGTTGCCGGCAACTCGATTTCCGCGCCGGTGTTCGAGCGCTCGCCCGGCATCTTCCTCCTCGGCGTCGACAATTACGGCGCCATCGTCAACGCCTCGCAGGGAAATTTCCCCTTACCGACGGAGGTGGGCCGCCGGATCGGTCTACGGACAACGCCGGCCCGTCCCGGTGATGTTATTGTCATTTTCGCGACTGGTTTGGGCCCGGTGAATAATCCCGTGCCGACCGGTGAAGCGACCCCGGACAGTCCCCTCCCTCGCACTCTCGAGCGCCCCAACGTCAACTACAGCACATCCCCCTTCGGCCTATCCGAGCGAGCGTCCTTCTCGGGGCTGTCGCCTCGTTTTGTCGGGCTCTACCAGGTAAACGTGCCCATCCCAGTGACGGTGCCGACAAATCCACGCACACCGATCACGCTTGAGTTTAACGACGGCACGCGAAGCAACACAGCCCACATTGCTGTCGAGCGGTAGGCACAGGATCTCCATCAGGCGCCGCCATTCGGCCAGTGGTCGTCCACGCGATAGGCCTCGTCGTCGCCGGGCCAGGGCGGCATGGTCGTGATCAGAAACCGTAGCGGCTCCTCACCCGTGTTGCGGAATTGAAAGCGCGTTCCGGTGGGGATGGTGAGGCTCACACCGGGGCGCGCTTCGATGGTTTCTTCGCTGTCGTCATCGCGTCGCCACACCTCGCCCTGCCCTTCGATGAAATACCAGATCTCCTCGACGTGGTGATGCGCGACCGCCAACGACACGCCGCCGGGGGGAAGCGTGCAGTGCACGGAGCTGCCGCGTTCGGTGGCGGCCAGCAGGCGAATTTCCGAGCCGTCCGGGGCCAGGCAGTCGTATGGTTCGGGCAGGTATTGCGTTTTCATTCATCCCTCGAAGAAGACAAGGTCCGCCATGGAGTAGTGTTTTCTGTTCTTGGTCCAGAAGCGCAAACCATGTCGGCGCGCGGTTGCCGCGAGCAGGGCGTCGGCGATCTCAAGCCTGTGAGACTTTGAAAAGAGGTTCAAATACCCCCCGGCGATCTCCCCGACGGCATCGCTCACCTCCAGACATTGCATCAAGCGAAAGAGCTTTCGGGTGCCGGCTTCTTCGTTGGGCCGCATGCCGGCGAAGACTTCGGCGCGCGTGATCGGGGAGAAGCAGACAGTTTCTCCCGCGGCCAGCAAGCCCGCCAAGGACGCGATTTCGTCGGGCCGTCCGCGGAGGATGTTGATGACCACATCGGAGTCGACCAGCAGACTCATTGCCGGAGGCGTCCCCGCCGCGTACCCTTGCGCAGCGACCGCACGAAGTCCGTCGAATCGCCAAGGTCATCCCGGTCTTCCCACGTCCCCGACGCTTCTTCCAAGATGCGGCGCCAACCGGCGGGAGGACGGTGTGCAAAGTACGTTTGCTCGACGGCCTCTCGGACAAGCGCCGACACCGTTGTCTTGCGTGCCGCCCCAAGCTTCTTGAGTCGCCGCAGTGTGGCGGGGTCCATATAGAGCTGCGTGCGTTGCATGGTGTATATTATACACCGTCCGACGCCATGATGCCGGATTACCGGCCGAACACGCGCGGTTGCCGGACCAACCCGCTTTGTGCGGCGCGCCTTCAAGGCAGCGGCATCTCTTCGCTGTCGACTTCGCGGGCCGGTTGGAACGACTCGACCGGGCCTTCGGTGCGAACCTGCTCGAGCCAATACACGCCGTCGTAGGGGACGCTGTTGCCGCGGGTTCCGACGAAGTCCGTGTCTCCGTCGCCATCCATGTCGCGGGCGACGAACTTGTCGAACATGCCGCGTTTGCGGCGGGAAATATCGTGCCGCGCCCAGACTTCGGCGGCGTCGGCGGGTTGCTCGAACCACGCCAACCGCCCCAGGCGATCACGGGCGGTTACGTTGTCGCCGTCGCGGTCCCGAGGGCCGGAGCTGTAGCTGCCGACCATCAGGTCCCGGCGGCCGTCTTGGTTGATGTCGGCGGCAATGAAGCCGGTGGCGGTATCGGGAGCCATGCCGCCGATCCGGTGCAGTTTCCACGCTTCCGAGAAATCGGCCGGCTGCTCGAGCCAGACCAATTCGGTCCGTCGTTCGGCAACGACGATATCGAGTCGGCCGTCACCGCTCAATTCCATGAACTCGAAGTTAAAACCCGTGATGCCTTGCGCTTCCTCGCCAGGCACGGAGGAGCCCTTGATCTTGATCGCGTGCTCGACGAATTCGATCTCGCCACCGCCCATGTTTTCGAACCAGAACAGGCGCGCTTCTCCACGTGACCCCCCCAGCACGTCCAGGTCCCCGTCGCCATCGAGGTCGACCGGCCGGGAATTGATCGGGACTCTCACCCGCGTCAGCTCGTGCTCGATCCAGCTTGAGCTCACCAACGGATCGCCCGCGATCTCGAACCAGGAAATCGGCTCGCGCTCGACCGTCTCCGGGCTGCCTTCTTGAGAGCCCTTGTTGGGCGCGACGACCTCGGGGCGCCCGTCTTGGTTGAAGTCGGCGAAGAAGACCCGGATGAACGAGCCGCGGTTGTTCGCGACGTCGGGGATCAGCCGCTTCCAACGCTCGGTTCGCGCAGACACACCGGGATTCTGGAAGTAGATCAGGTGCGCCAGCTCGCAAGCCGCCACGATATCCGGATAGCCGTCGCCGTTGACGTCGTCGATCGCAACGTCCTCGGCGGCCCCGGCCTCGGAGCCCTCGGCCAGCGTCGTCAACTCCCACTCGTCGGGGTCGGCGGTCCCAAAGGCGATGCGGATGTGCCCGTCAGCCACACCGTCATAGGTCGTATCGCACTCGTGGACGGAAACGACGTCGAGCCGGCCGTCGAGGTCAAGGTCAGCCATGGCCAACCCGTCGCTGCCCGACAGAGCGACTCCCCCGGCCGCCTCATCGTCGATGATGTGCTCCCGCCAGGAAATGTATCGGCCGTCCGCGCTCTTGGCTTGTGTCGGCTGCGAGGCGACAGGGCCGGCGCCGCCCGAGCCCGCCGACGTCCCATCACCCGCCGTTCCACAAGCCGACAAAACGACGAGCAGACCGCATGTAGCGCTACGCATCCAGGTCGAGCGGATCACAATCGTATCTCCACCGCCGGGCAAGGCGGGACCGGCAATTTCGGAAGGTGTACGAGGTTCCCAGTTGTGGCGAGCCTCGACCTGTCGCGATCGCTACTCGGCGGCTTCCTCCCCGGCCTTCTCTTGGGCGCGGGCTCCGGCGAGCATGTTCTCCATGCTGTAATTCCCCTCGTGACAGGCGTACTCATAGATCGGCTGATCGGTCTTCTTCATGGGAACCGCAACCGTCCAGGGCTTGGTGAACGACTCCGGATCGTCGATCGTGAACTCGTAGAGCAGCCGGTCGGGGCTTAGGCGGGTGAAGCGTTCGATCAGATGCATATTCGGACCGGACCCGCGGAAGCTCGTTGCTTCCGTAAAGTTCCTCGTCTCGACGACCAACGTATCGCCCTCCCAACGGCCGCGTGAGTCGCCTTTCCACTGGCGCATGTCTTCCGGCAGATGGGGACGCGCGTCCAGCGGGACGACCCGGACGTCGTGGACCATCTCGATCAGCAGCGCCACGGAATCCGGCGTCTGGAAAATTTGAACGTTATTGTTGTAGCCGCTGGGATGCATCGGCGGTCCGGCATTGAAGCCCAATAGACAACGCTCGAACGCACCTCGGTCCTCGGGGCCGTGAGCGGGACGTTCCATGACTTGCTTACGGGCGTCGGCTCTTACCTGTCCCGCGGCCGTCAGCGTGGGAATCTTCCGCTCCGGGGGGTCGACGATCAGCGAAGTTCGCTTGTCCTCGGTAAGGCTGTCTCCGTAATCCAGCCAAAAATCGTTGTAGGCCCGCCGGACGTCATCGGCGGCTTTTTCGGGTCGCTGATCGTTATTGCGGTCCTTGCGTGTCTTCGTTTGAAACTCCGCCGCCTCTGCGTCAGCGAGAACTTCCTTCCCGGCCAGCTCGTCGGGGCGTTCCAGCGGGGTGATCGTGCGGAAGTCCCAGATGCCCCGCAGGTCGGGCGCGCCCCACGACGTGCGCGGCGTGTCGTCCGCCGCGGTTGCCGCCGGTGCGCTGAAAATTGCAATGATGCTCAAGAATGCGAGGAATCGATTGCTCATGGGAAGCCTCCTCGGATTCGTTGCGCGGAAGTCGAATCGCACAACGAGATTCGGGCCGGCGGGGCCGACCCAACGAAGTGATTATACGCCCTGAGTCATGTCGCGTCAGTGCGCCCAGCGTGCCGGTATACATTCTTGGTTTCGACAGAGGCTTTGCTGATCTTGGTGTTTTCTTCAGCCGGTCCTCGGATCGGTTGCCGAAACACCTCTGGACGCGCGACACTTTCGGGGCATATGCTGGTGCTCAGAGAAGACCACCAGAGCAGGAGCGAATGGATGATCACCTTCGAATGCACCGTCCAGGAGGGCTGCGTATCGGACAAGCTCCGTCCCGATCTGGCGGCCGCGATCGAGCAGTTGTGCAACCGTATCTTGGGCACGGACCAAGGCCCGGTAACCGTATCGTGGACGGTGATCCCCGAGGGATTCGGGTTCCGGGGCGGGGAGCCTTCGACCACTTCGCTGGTTCGCGGGCGGATTCCCGACGGCTGTGACCGCGAGACGCGGGCAAGGTTCCTCGAAGGAATCGGAGAAGCATGGTGTAGGATCAGCGGCGCGTCCCCGCACGAACTGATGGTTTCGGCTCGCGACTGGAACTGGTCGGGCTAGTGGCGCCACCGGCTGGGCCGGATCGTTCAGGGAAGAAACTTGGTCGAAGGGTTCGCCGGGACCGCGCCGCGCGGCGGCGCGGCTCGGGTGGGTGAAAGTCCGATCTATTCGTAGCAGTTGTGAATCTCCGGGCAGCACGAAATTTGAAGTTTCAGGCTAGATTTTTCGGAATGAAAGAGGAGACAGATCGATGCCGTTCTACCGATGCTTGATTCCCAAGGGTTCGCTTTCGTTCGAGCAGCGACAGAAGATCGCCGCGGCGTTCACCGACGTCCATTGCGGTCTTTCCAGCGCTCCGAGAAACTTCGTGAACGTCGTATTTCTAGAAGTCTCCGGCAGCGGTGAGATCGCGGACTCACACGGACAAGGCGTCCTGAAATACGACACGCCTTATTTCATCGCCGGGGGCAACCGGGCGGGCCGGCCGCCCGCACTCAAGCAACAGATCCTCGAAGGCCTGATCGACAAGTTCTCCGAGATCGGCGGGGTTGCCAAGAATGAAGTAAGCGGGCACATCAGCGAAGCCCCGGCGTCCTGGACCATGGAAGCGGGACAAATCCTTCCCGACCCAGGAGAGGAAAGCCCGGAATGGTTCGAACACGGAGCCGCGTCGGGGTGACGGAGACTGGTACGATCGACCAGGCATCGAGCCGTCCCGCGCGCAGGAGGCAGAGCATGAACGAGAACACCTCATCCCGAGCAAACCCGCCGGTATCCAGACGAAGTTTTCTTGCCAATACAGGCATCGGCGCGACCGCCGCGTGGACCATCGTCAAGCCCGAATCAGTGCGCGGCTCGGCCGCCAATTCCGCCGTCTCGGTCGGGTTGCTGGGGACCGGCGGCCGCGGCTCTCGGGTCGCCGGCTACGCCCAGGCCAACACGCGCGGGCGAGTCATCGCGCTGTGCGATCTGTTTGACGAACAGATTGAAAACGCCAAGAAGAAGATCGAAGTCCCCGACGCCGCGGTCTACAAAGACATGGAGAAATTCCTCTCGGCCGACGACATCGACGCCGTCATCATCGCCACGCCCCCCTTCGAACACCCGCGTATGCTCTCGGCCGCCGTGCAGGCCGGCAAACACATTTATTGCGAGAAACCGATGGGTGTTGACGCCGAGGGCTGTCGTCAGGTCATCGAGGCCTCGCGTCGCCACAAACCCGACAAATGCCTTTCGACGGGCTTTCAGCAGCGCTACGGCAAGGGATATCTCGAAGCCTACCATCGGCTCCAGGCGGGAGAGCTGGGCGAGCTGACGATGGCCGCCGCGTCCTGGATCTCGGGAGACCCGTGGAAATTCCGGCCCTACGACGATCCCGCCGTTCATAAGCTGCGCAACTGGTTCGCCTATCGTGACTACTCCGGCGACATCATCGTCGAACAGGATTGCCACAACTTCGACGTCCTGCATTGGTTCATCGGGGCGTTGCCGACCCGCGCGGTCGGCTATGGCGGCACGGCGGTGCGTAAACACATGGAAATCATGGATCACCTCTCGCTGAGCTTCGAATTCCCCAACGGCATGCACGTCAACTTCGAGGCGAACCAGATCACGCCGCGCGGTTTCCGCCGCGTCGGCGAGCGATTCACCGGCACAAAGGGAACGGTCGAGACATCGCGCAGCCGCATGATCCACTACCGCCCCGAGAGCGAGCCGGAAACCCTCGTCTCGGATAACGACATCACCGTCGACGCCGTCGACACCTTCCTCAAGCGCGTCGAAAGCGGCGACGTCGAGAACGTCGGGGAGCGCTCGGCGCTCAGCACGCTGATGGCGATCCTGGGACGCACCGCGATCTACGAAAACCGCGAAGCGACCTGGCTCGGTGAATTCGGGGGCATTGGCGCGTAGCCGCAATACCTTTCACTTAAGTAGCCGTACGAGAGAAGGAAAATCAATGTGGCGACGTGGTGGCGCGCCGCGACGGGCCGCTCCTGAGCGGAGGGGACATCAGTGCTGATAGCGGTCCACTCCCATAGGTTTGACCGTGAGCTACTTGAGATCGAACCAGATTCCGTTCGCGCTGATGAGTTTGTCTTCGATGCTGTTTGGACCCGCATTTTCAATTTGATGTATGAGCTTCAGACCATCCAGCGACCTTCAGCGTCTTTATTGATAGGGGCTAGAGCCCGATAAGGACGCCATGGAGGTCAACACCCGATGGGTGAAAAAGAAAACAAGCCGTTTCAGCTCACGTTCAATGGATTTCTCAAAGTCGATTTCCAAGGATCGCGAGTCACCTCGGATGGCGGTCTGATTCTCGTTCGCGAACTGGATGAACGACTCGGACTCGGGAAGCTGATCGACGAGCATCTCAGCGACTCGCGACAAGGCTTGAACAAGAAGTTCCCGCTGGCCGATCTGCTGCGGCAGTCGGTCTACAGCCGACTCGCTGGCTACGAGGACCTCAATGACGCCGTTCGAGTATCCGCCGATCCGACCTTTCGCTTGATCGGCTCGAAGAGGAACTGGGATCGCGGAGCAGCCTTGACCTCGACGCTGCATGGCTTCGAGACGGAGATGCTGGCGAGCGAAGAGAACTTGCTGGGGCTGATGGCAGTGAACCGGGAGCTGGTCGCGCAAGCCGAAGCTCCCGACGGTTCAGACCGCGTGGTGCTCGACATGGACTCCACGGAGAGCCCCGTCCACGGCCAACAGGAAGGCAGTGCCTACAACGGCCATTTTGAGTCCCTCTGCTATCACCCGCTGTTGCTGTTCAACCAGCACGGCGACTGCCTAGGCGCGAAGCTGCGTCCCGGCAACGTGCACAGCGCCGAGGACTGGGACGAGCTGCTACTGCCGGAGATCGAACGACAACAGGCGGAGGGCAAACAGGTGACGTTCCGCGCCGACGCCGCCTTCGCCAAGCCCGAGATCTACGAGGCGATGGAGGAGCGCGGCGTGGACTACGTGATTCGCATCCCGGCGAACAAGAGCCTGGAGCTGGAGATCGAGGACATCCTGTTTCGGCCACCGGGCAGGCCGAACGCCAAGCCCCTAGTGCGCTACAAGAGTTTTCGCTATCAGGCCGAGAGCTGGTCGAAGGCAAGGCGAGTTGTCGCCAAGGTCGAGCATCACCAGGGCGAACTATTCCCGCGCGTCGGATTTGTCGTGACGAGCATGAGCTTGCCGAGCCGCTCGGTCGTGCGGTTCTACAACAAGCGCGGCACGGCGGAGCAGTGGATCAAAGAAGGCAAACAGGCCACGCACTGGACCCGCTTGTCGTGTCACCGCTTCCGAGCCAACGAGGTACGGCTGCAACTCAGCGTGCGGGCCTACAACCTGGGCAACCTGTGGCGGCGGCTAGGGCTGCCGCAGCGAATCAAAAGCTGGTCGCTAACGAGTTTGCAACACAGGTTGATGAAGACCGGCGGTCGGCTGGTCAAGCATGCTCGCTACTACTGGTTGCTGCTGGCGGAGGGGCATCTGAACCGGCGGCTGTTCGGTGACATGCTGCATAGGATCTGGGCGCTGCCTGTGCCGGGTGGGTAGCGTTGCCCGGGCGAGGATCAACAGTTTTTGGCTCCAAAAAGGTTTCGCAGGGAGCAGTGTCGGCCGGAGCGCCGTTCAGTCCGCTCAATCAACGTCTGTGAGCGGACGGACGAGCCCTGGCGCCTACCGGCGGAGGTGATGTGCAGGGTTCAGCGCGAAAAGACGTGGTATTCGGCGCAGCGGGGGTGTATCCTGTGACCGTGCCAGGGCCAAAATGGAAATCCTGGTTGGAACCTCTGCCGTAACCCACTGGTAGGCAAGCAGCTTGGGGAGTCAGATGTATGGTTTTTCCCGATGCGTGACGTGTCTGATAGCCCGCCATTGATCATCTACTACACGTTTAACGAAACGAACGTCTACCTCATGTCAATCCAAATATCCGAGTAGATCATCTTGTCAAACCACAAACAGTCCGTACCGTCTCAGCCTAGAGACACGCCTTGGGGGAGGCTGGATCGAGCATTCCGAACCACTTTGAGCGTTCCCAAAGCTGCGCTAGTGAAGGAAGAAGCTAGGCAGAAGCGGCTGAAACAAAAGAAGCGGGCCAAGACGCCTACTTGACTCCCCCTGTCATTCATTGGCAGGGTCGAAAAGGGCCTAGCCGACCGATGGTATCGTATGTGGCGTTGTGATCGCCGAGCTTGTGTGCACCTACATCGCGGCCTGGCATTCGGCTTTTAAAAACCTCACCCAGGCGGCGTAATCCTTTGCTGAAAGTTGACTGACTTGGACGGTGCCACCACAACTAGGCCCATTCGCTACTTGGACTAAACACGCTCGGTTTTGGTTATTGAGTCTCGCAAAATAAAGTGACACCTTTTTGGGGTACGTACGTCTTTGTATGTATGGGAAATACAAAAGGCGTACGGCGGGATTTCGAGGCCCTGGAGAAGCGCCGTTTCAAAGCGATCCGGTTGGTCGAGCAAGGCTGTAGTCAGTCCGAGACAGCGAGGCGATTGAAGGTCGCGCGGCAAAGCGTCAGCGAGTGGCTGCGACGATACCGGCGTGACGGCGAAGCCGGGTTGCGCCAGGCCGGCCGCGCCGGCCGTAAGCCGCTGTTGGACGCCGCGCAGCTCGAACGCCTCGAGGCGTTGCTGCTGGAAGGCCCCGAGGCGCACGGCTTCCCGACGCCGCTGTGGAGCTGTCCGCGGGTCGCTCGTCTGATCGGAGACGAGTTCGGCGTGCGCTATCACGAGGGCCATGTCTGGAAGATCCTGCGGGCGCTCGGTTGGAGCCCGCAACGGCCCGTCGGCAAAGCGCGGGAGCGCAACGAAGAGGCCATCCGCGGCTGGCAGCGCAAGACTTGGCCGGCCATTAAAAAAAAGCCCGCAAAGAAGAACGTACGATCGTCTTCATCGACGAAAGCGGATTGAGTCAGAAGCCGCATCGTTGCCGCACCTGGGCGCCGCGCGGCGAGACACCGGTGTTGGAGTTCAACTTCAACTGGGACAAGCTGTCGGTGTCGGCCGGGCTGACGTTGCGCAACTTTTACTTCCGGCTCTATCCCGGCGCGATCGGCGAGCTGGAGGTCATCGACTTCCTGAAGGCTTTGGTGCGCCACATCGACGGCCCACTGCTGATCGTCTGGGACCGGCTGCCGGCGCACCGCAGCCGCCTGGTGCGGGAGTTCATCCAGCTCTCCGAGGATCACATCGCAACGGAGTACTTGCCGCCCTATGCGCCGGAGTTGAACCCGGTGGAATACATTTGGGCGTACTGGAAGCAGCACGAGTTGCCCAACGTCTGCCCGAAGGACTACTGGGAACTCGACGAGCGCGCCCGCAAAGCGCTGCGGCGAATGCGCCGCAAACCGCGCTTGATTACCGCTTTCTGGAAACAGTCTTCTCTTTGTCTCGATTGACAGTATATTATGCGAGACTCAGTAGGTCCGAGGGATGATACCCCCGCCGAAGAAAAGAAAATATAACCGGCCGGGTCCGATGCTCGCAGGTCCATAGTGAACCGTCTTCCCCCCCCATGAACCGAGTGCAGGAAACCGTACCGGCCTCTATGACATTGCCATCATAACAGCTCTTTTTTATGGTGTGTTCACTGATGCATTCCGCGAGTGTTCCCGCGTATACGGGCCCTTGGGCTACAGCAAAGCCCAGGACACCGGCCATGATCAATAAAAACCTGGTGGCATACGTTCGTGGGTTCATTTGGTCTCTCGGTCCTTCGCGATTGTTCGAGGCCGAGCACTCGCGCACACTCTACACCTACATGCTGCAGGCACACCAAATGTAGACCTTGGGAGACTCTAAAGTCAATGGTACTTGCATGGTACGAAAGGAAAGTACTTTTCACCTGGGGGCTTCTCAATACTTCATCTTGTGGGCACTCTGCCTGGTCCTGATTTGTCAAGTATATTGTTGCCCTGTTTTCGGTTATTGGATGGTCCCACGGCTGAAGCCGCGGGCTAAATTCCAAGGCCCCTGCCGGGGCTGCGGAGTCAACGGCCCGAGCCGCGCCTCATCACGCCGCCGAATTGATATCCTCTGCGTTAAGGACCCTTACCCAGCCCGGGCCACGCCCATTGGTCGCGCCAACTGCGACAATAGCGCGAGGGCCGAAACTAGACGTTGACAAAGAGCGCTTATGGCACGGCCATTTTTGACCGCGCAGTGGCTCCGGCCGGCCATGGCCAACTACGTGCTCGACCCCGTGGTCCTCAGGCCGTATCTCCCTGCCGGCACCGAGATTGACACCTGGCAGGGCAAGACCTATGCGAGCCTGGTTGGATTCCTCTTCCTCGACACGAAGGTCAAAGGTTTCGCGATTCCCTTTCACCGAAACTTTGAAGAAGTCAATCTGCGCTTCTACGTTCGGCGCCCCAGGTCGGACGGGCCCCGTCGGGGCGTTGTCTTCGTCAAAGAGATCGTCTCCAGGCGGGCGATCGCCGGCTTGGCCCGCGCCCTCTACAACGAAAACTACGTCACCATGCCGATGCGACACGTTCTCCAGGGAGAAGAAATCAGTTACTCGTGGAAGGTCGGTGATTCATGGGATGAAATCTCCGTAAGAACAATTGGTTCCCCGTTCTTGGCTCAGCCCGGTTCGGAAGAAGAGTTCATAACCGAGCATTACTGGGGATATAGCCGCCGGCGCGACGGAGGCTGTGCGGAGTTCAAGGTGGAACACCCGCCATGGCGACTGTGGCGAGTGGAACAAGCAAGGGTGAGATGCTCGGCGCGAGAGCTTTACGGTGACGAGTTTGCGGCATGTCTCTCCGCGCAACCTTCGTCAGTGTTCGTGGCCGAAGGGTCACAGGTCGCGGTCTATCCCGCGCGTCGGCTGGACACGTAGCGAGTCCTGTCCGGGAAGCGCGTCGCCGGAGGTTGGGAACCGTCTTTTCATCCCGAGAGGAACCGCAATCCACGACCTTGCTTGATAGCTGCGAGCCGTGAGTCTTGCGCCGGCCCACGCGAAGCCTGTCAAGGCCTATCCATCAGGATTGTTATAGTGTTTGTGTCCAAGCGGCCCGGGAAAAACGCATGTCCCCATCCGGCGGAAGCCCTCTGAGGAAACGATTGCTCGGTGTAGCGGCGTCCGTGCTTCTCGGCGCAACCCTCGGCCTATCCCAGACCAACGAATTTGCCGGCAATCTTGCGGCCTCCGAGTCCCCCTCGAGTAGGGCGGCGGCAGGCGACCGCCAAACCGGCCCAGCCGAGATCCCGCGCAAGAACTTCATCGATGACCACATCTTCGGCAAGATGGAAAGTGACGGCGTCGCGCCGGCCCCTCTTGCCTCCGATAGCGAGTTTCTGCGGCGCGTTTACCTCGACCTGACCGGCCGTCTTCCGGAACCCGATGACATTCGAAGGTTCCTCGCCGATTCCGATCCTGATAAACGCGACAAGGTCGTTGATTCGCTATTCCCGAAACTACCCACCCAGGGCATCGGGCGGCGGCGTACCCGCGTCGGCCCCTTCCTCGACAAGTGGACGAACTTCTTCGACGACCTGTTCCGCAACAACGAGCAAGTGCGCTCGGGCCTCGTCACCTTTCACAACTACTTGTATAGGGTGCTCGAGCTGAACATTCCCTACGACGAATTCGTGCGGGATTTAATCACCGCGAAGGCCATCTCGACGGTGTCCACCGGAAAAGCCAATTTCGTTGCGCGCCATCGCATCATGTTCGGCGACGGCTACTCGCATACCAATCACGAAGACACCGCCGATGAGTTGGCGATCTGGACCACTCGGCTGTTCCTTGGCGTTGACGTCGAGTGCATCTCGTGCCACGACGGGGAGGGGCATCTCGAGAAGATCAATCGATGGCTGGCGCGACACCAGCGCGCCGATGTTTGGCGTCAAGCGGCGTTTTTCCGAAACACCTTCGTGGCTCCGATTTACGGCCGCATGCCTGAGTTCATGGTTAATGATTCGGAAGACGGCTATAACTTGACCACCAAGAGCGTCGTGCGGCTGCCGCGATACGAAGCCGACGTTGCCCCGACCTTCCTGCTGAGCGGCGAACAGTACGACGCGGGCAAGGGCGATACGGAGCGCGAGGCGTACGCGAAGCTGCTGACCTCCGATCCGCAGTTTGCGCGCGCCGGAGCGAATCTATTCTGGTCGCGCTTCATGGGCCGCGGTATTGTCGACCCTCCGTTGGCATTTGACTTGGACCGGCAAGACCCGGCGAATCCACCGCCCGCGCCATGGAAGATCCAGCCCACGCACCCTGAGCTGCTCAACAAACTCGCGGAAGAGTTCCGCGAAAGCGGCTATGACCTTCGCCGGCTGATGAAACTGATCACGAAGTCGAGCGCTTACCAACTTTCAAGCTATTACCCCGGCGAGTGGGAACCCGAGTACGACGAGTACTTCGCCCGCCACGAAGTGCGCCGGCTGAGCGCCGAGGAATTCTGGGATGCGGTTTCGCAGTCCACCGGCATTTTCGAAGAGTTCACGATCAAGGGAGCGGACGAGAAGTTCAGCTACTTGATGCAGGCGGCATTCAACCACGACTTCCGCAAGAACAGGGCCTTGTGGAACATGTTGCAGGACTTCGGTGAGGGGGACCGCGAAGAGCCGCCGTCGGACGACGCGAGCATGGTGCAAGCAGCGACTTTGATGAATCACGAGCTGTTGCTGGAGCGAGTTAAGATTCAAGAAGGGAGCCGCCTCCACAAGTTGCTGCGCTCCGAGCCGTCGAAGTCGAACGACGAGATTGTGGAAGAGCTGTTCCTGGCGACGATCAGCCGACCGCCGACTGCCGGGGAGAAAAACATGTCGGTGTCTCTGCTCGAAAGGCTCCGCGACCAAGGGGCTGAGGATTTGTTGTGGGCACTGCTGAATCGCGCGGACTTCATCTTTAATATGTAGCGGGCAATGCCGATCGAACCAAATCCCATCCCCCGCCTGACTCGCCGCGAGTTTTGCCGGGTCGGCGCGGTGAGCGTCGTCGGTGGTTCCTTGCTGCCGATGGCCGGTTCGCTCAACGCCGCCGCCGATTCCAAGGTCGAGCCCCGCGGCGGCGCCGATTGCGTTATTGTCCTTAATCTGGTTGGCGGCCCCTCCCAGATGGACACCTTCGACGTCAAGGAACTCAAGCCGACGCCTGAAGACCTCGACATCCGAACCACCAAGCACGGCTACCGCTGGCCCCACGGTCTGCTGCCGAACTTGGGCAACATGCTGGACGATTTACTCGTCGTGCGCTCTATGGCGGCGTGGGAAACCCTCCACAACCTGGCGCAATACTACTTGCAGGTGGGCCACCCGTTTAACCCGGCGCGTGTCCGCGAGATGCCGTCGATCGGTTCGGTGATTGCCTACGAGCTGCTCGCGAAAGCCAAGGAATCCGATTTCCTGCCGCCCTTTGTCGCGATGAACTATCCCGCCGGGCCGGTCAACGGAACTCTGCTGCGGCAAGGATACCTCGACAGTTCGACCGCGCCCTTGACGCTCGATGTGCGCGTCGAAAAGCAGATCGACGGTGTTGTCGCTAAAATCCCGTTTCTCCTTGATGAGGACGACAAGCCTCGTTTCTCGCGGCGTATGGACTTTCTGCGGTCATTCGATACGTCAAGACAGATGACCGGCTCCGGAGTGGCCGAAGAACTTCGCGAATGGGAATCGTTCAGCCGCGGCGCCGAAAGGATGATCAAGTCGCTGCGGATCGCGGGCATCTTCAACCTCAACCAGCAGGACCGCAAGCGCTACGGCGGGAGTCCCCTCGGCGACGCCTGCCTGATTGCTCGCAATATGGTCGCGGCCGAATCCGGCGCGCGGCATATTCTCGTGAATCAGGGCGGTTGGGACCACCACGGCGACATCTACGGAAAGGACACCGACGGCCTGATGGAAGACCGCCGCTCCCGAGGCGGGCTGTACAAGAACTGCGGCGACCTCGATCCCGCGATGGCGGCGCTGCTGGCGGATCTGAAACAGACCAAGTCAAAGAGCGGCAGCCCGCTGCTCGACAAAACCTTCGTTATGGCCGCGGGTGAGTTCGGACGCACGCCGGGCGAGCTGACCGACATCGACGGCCGCGACCACTGGCCCGACGTGAGAGCGGGTCTGTTCGCGGGCGCCGGCGTCCGGCCCGGACGCGCGATCGGCGCCACCAACGACCAGGGCGGAGCGATCGTCAAATACGACTGGCACAAGCAGCGGCCGATCTACCCCGAGGACATTACCGCGACGATCTACTCCGTCCTCGGAATCGATTGGACGAAGAAGATCGGCGGCACTCCCTCCGGTCGCGAGTTTCAATACGTCGAGCCCATGTCGGGGACGAACGTCATCGGCAGCACGGAAGTCGCGGAATTCTTTGGGTAGCCCTCGGCCCGCGCGGGGAAGCGCCGGAGGCCGATCAGGAAACAGCGTCGGGAACAAGCTCGGCTGCCGACTCGCTTCACGATGATGTATCGAGGAAATCTTCGTCGGGTGCAAACCCCCGGCGGATGGTATTTTCGACCACATTGCGCGGGATCATGAACTGCGGCAGGTAGTCCGGCCCCCCGGCTTTCGAGCCTACGCCGGACATCTTGAAGCCGCCGAAAGGGTGGCGGTTGACGATCGCGCCCGTGCAGCCGCGATTGATATAAAGATTGCCGACGCGAAAGTCCCGCTTAGCCTTCGCGATATTCTCCGGACTACGAGAGAACACGCCGCCGGTCAAGGCGTACTCGGTTCCATTGGCTACCTCGACGGCTTCGTCGAAGTCCTTCACCTTCATGACGGCCAGAACAGGTCCGAAGATCTCTTCCCGCGCTAAACGGTGCTCGGGCCGAATGCCGCTCACGATTGTCAAAGGGGCGAAGAATCCGGTCGCCTCGGACGGCTTGCGCCGCAGGACCACGGTTCCTTCTTCCGCGGCGACGGCCAGGTAGTTCTCGATTTTCTTTCGGGCCGCATCGGAAATCACCGCGCCCATATAGGATTTCGGGTCCTCGGTCGGCCCCAAGTGGATGCTTTCGGCCGCCGCTCGGAGCCTTTCGAGCAGTTTGTCGTGCACGCTCTCAACGACGATGAGCCGCGAGCAAGCCGAGCATTTCTGCCCCTGATAGCCGAACGCCGAGTGAAGAACCTGCACGACGGTTTCGTCAACGTCCGCGTCCGAATCAACAAGAATGGCGTTCTTCCCGCCCATTTCCGCGATGACCCTTTTGACGCCGCGCGCTCCTTCCGGCGTCTCGGCGGATAGACGAATAATGCGCAGACCCACTTCCTTGCTACCGGTGAAAGCCGTCATCGCCACGGCCGGGTGAGTGACCAGCAAGTCGCCGATCTCGCTGCCCGAGCCCGGCAAGTAGTTCAAGACGCCCCCCGGCAGCCCGGCCTGCTCGAAAAGCCGGTAGACCATCGAGCCGATGAGCGGAGTATCGGAGGCGGGTTTGTAAATCACGGTGTTGCCGGCAACAAGCGCCGCCGCCGTCATACCCATTGA
Organism: Bryobacterales bacterium; assembly: GCA_965238125.1. Lineage (GTDB taxonomy): Bacteria > Acidobacteriota > Terriglobia > Bryobacterales > UBA6623 > UBA6623. The sequence goes on from OZ250179.1 coordinate 5,649,155, forward strand.
AATCGCCAAGGGGAAGTTCCAGGGTGCAATCACGGTTACGACACCCAAGGGCTCATAGGAGAGAAAGCTATCCTCGCCCGGTACGTCCCCCATCGCGCGCGGGACGCCCAGCCGAAGCATTTCGCGGCCGTAATACTCGAGAAAGTCGATCGCTTCGCAAACGTCGGCATCGGCTTCGCTCCAGTTCTTCCCGGCTTCGAAGACCTGAAGCGCCGCCAGTTCATAGCGTTGCCGGCGGGCAATTTCCGCAGCGGCGAACAGAAATTCGGCGCGCTCTTTGGGCCCGCTGTCACGCCACGCGGGAAAGGCCGAGCGCGCGGCCGCGATCGCGTCCCGAACATGTTCCGGGCCGGCCGACGCCGCCGAGCCGACCTCTTCGGCAGGCCGATTGGGATTCACCGACAGGATTGTCTTTTCCGTTTCAACAGGCTTTCCGTCGATGAAGAGCGGCGCCTTGGTTGGAAAGCTGTCACGGACCTCCCGCAAGGCCGCGGAGAATTCCTTCCTGTGCTCGGCGAGCGACCAATCCCAGAGTGGCTCGTTCTCGAAACCGGAAGGCTTGGAAGGTTCGGTTTCGGTGGAAGAGGATTCGTCGTCACTCGGGCGGCCGGCAGGCGGCGACGGTTCGCTTTGTTCGGCAAAGCTCGTCGGATTGCGCAACAGCTCTTCCATCGAAGCATGCTCGGCGAAACTCTTACGAAGGAAAGACTCGTTCGAGGTGTTTTCCAAGAGCCGCCGAACCAAGTAAGCCATGCCGGGTACGAGTTCCCCGATCGGAGAATATTGCCTTACCCGCAGCCCTTCCTTCAGCAACGCCTTGCGGATCGGCTCCGCCATCCCGTAGAGCACTTGGAATTCGAAACGGTCTTGCGGCACCCGCATCTCTTCCGCCGTCTCGATCACGGCCGCAATCGAACGGATATTGTGCGAGCCGCAGGCCAGGCTCAGGTACTCGTGGTTGCCCAACACCAGTCGGGCGACTCGTTCGAAGTTCGCATCACTCTCGTGCTTGTTGGTGAAGACGGGCGGCGGCCATCGATTTTGCCGCGCATGGATAACCTCTGTATCCCAGTAGGCGCCTTTCACCAGCCGAATCGTGATGCGCTGCCGTCGTGCCCGGCACCAGTCGACCAACGCAGCGACATCGTCCTCCGCATCGCGCAGATAGGCTTGCACGGCAACGCCGGTGTGCGGGTAGCCTCGAAACTCGTCCTCTTCCAAGAGCTGCTTGTAGAGCGCCAGGGTCAGCGACTTGATCGAATGATGCTCCATATCGACGTTGAGGAATGCCCCACAACCCATCGCCTGGCGTAGAAGCGGCCGCAGCCGCTGTTTCGCCTTGGCGATCGAGTCCTCGAAAGCGCGGGGGTTCAGTTGCGAGTACAACGACGTGGGTTTGACCGAAATGTTGACCCTGGGAGAAACGCCCCAATCCAGGTCTCCCGTTCCGGGAGCTAACGGAGCCCATCTCGCCGTTTCCCGGCTCATCACGTCGAGAAGTTCGCTGTAGCGGCGGGCATAGCGCTCGGCTTCGGGTTCGGAAACGACGGCTTCGCCCAGAATGTCGATCGTGAAAGCCGACCCCTGCTTGCGCGGCCGACGTAGCGTCGCGAGGGCTTTTTCAGGTGTCTCCCCGGCTATGAATTGCCGGCCCATTGCGCGTATGTTGCTGCCGACCCCTTTCGCGAGAAGGGCCGCAGCGAACGAGTCCGGGTTCACGGCCCGGAGAATTCGCTGCAAGGCTTCGGCGAAATCCTGGTCCGGCCGCGCGAAGTACTCTCGCAGGTGACGGGCGACGGATTTTGATTGCGGAAGCGCCGGGAAAACGTCGACAAAGCGAAACGCTTCGGTCTTGAAAGCCTCATCGTGCATACACCAGTCGAGCACCTTCGAAGTCCAGTAGTCCCTTTCAAAGAAGGAAGGCGTCTGTTCTTCGATGCGGCTGTAGAGCGCGCGGCCTCGCGCGAAAATCCTAGAATCAAGGTCAACCGGCATGACGCCTCCTAGCGCTGGGGTGGGCTTCGGCCTGGCTAATTGCCCCCTTCATGCATTCTTATCGTGGGATGGTACTCACAGCGTAACGGTTGCGTTGAGAACGGTCTGTAATGAGCAAGATCCGCATTCTGGGAGTTCCGTTGGATTTAGGGCAGCGCCGCCGGGGAGTCGACATGGGTCCGTCGGCGATTCGTGCGGCGGGCTTGCAGTCATCGTTGCGGGCGCTGGGCCACGATGTCGAAGATGTCGGCAACCTTCCGGTCGTCATTCCCGAGACGCAAGCGCGAGGCAATGAGCGCGCCCGCTTCCTTAGTGACATCGCTGACGTATGCATGGCGGCTTCCGAAAGACCCCGGGCCCTGATCAGCGAAGGGGCCGTTCCTTTGATTCTGGGCGGTGACCACTCGATGGCCGTCGGCACCGTAGCCGGCGTGACGCAAGCCGGCTCCGCCGATCGCGGTGAGGTCGGCTTGCTGTGGTTCGACGCCCACGCCGACATGAACACGCCCGCAACGACGCCCAGCGGCAATGTCCACGGCATGGCGCTGGCCTCGCTGGTCGGCCTAGGCGCGCCCGAGTTGGTGAACCTGATCGGACGTGTTCCTATTGTCGAACCCTCCAATGTAGCGCTCATCGGCGTGCGCGACATCGACGAAGCCGAAAAAGCCAATATTCGCGTCTCCGGAATTCATGTCTTCACTATGCGAGACATTGATGAACAGGGTATGCACGGAGTTATCCAATCGGCTATCGGGCGAATTACGGAACGTTGCCCACGGTTCCATGTCAGCATCGACATGGATTTCCTGGATCCCTCGGCCGCACCCGGCGTGGGGACGCCCTGCCCCGGCGGCGTTGCGTACCGCGAAAGCCATCTTGCGATGGAAATGATCGCTGATTCCGGCCGTCTCAGCTCGTTTGAAGTCGTGGAGGTCAATCCCATCCTCGACGAAGCCAACACAACCGCTCGACTCGCGGTCGAACTGGCACTATCGGCCTTCGGTAAGCGGATTCTCTAGAAGCGAAGCCGGCGGGGAGCCTAGGGCAGCTAGTAGTAACTCCGAGGGCTTGGGCGCCCGCGCCCGACCTTACGGATGATGATCTTCCGATGCGACCTGGATCGTAATGCCGTCGGGGGCGTCGAAGTACACCCGATCGCCGTGTCGCCGTGCGTTGAGGTCGAGGGGCTTGAGCGTGGCCATGACCGCCGCCGGATCGTAATCCGCGATCGAGTAGCAGTAGTGATCCATGCCGGGCTTGTCGGCTTTGAAAAGAGCCAGGAAGTTCTGTCCCAAGCCCAGAAAGCAGTTGGACTCGCTCTGGCGCACAACCGGTATCCCAAAGTGCTCTTGGTAAAAGTCGCGCGAGCGGCCGATGTCTGTAACGCGCAGCGCAATGTGGTTGATGCCGGTCCCTTTGAACGTTGAGGTTTCGGGAGCGGCGCGTAGGACGGGAACCGCGGCATCGTGGTCGACAACCGACAGTTGCACCTCGATTCCGTCGGGGTCAAGGATGTAGACCCACGTTTCGGTTCGCCGGGTGGAAAGACCAAGAGCGCGGCACTTTTTCTCAACCGCGTCGGCCTCGTAGTTTTCGACCGCGATGCAGAAGTGGTCCAGCCCGGGCTGATCGTGCTTCCGTAGCGCCGTGAAGTTGCGCTCGACTCTCAGGAAGCGCCAGTCAGGGAATCTTTGCGGGGCCGGCCCCCTGTTGTGGATGTTCGGCGAGCCGAAATGCGTGCGGAGGAAACCCTCTGTGCGAATCAAGTCGCTGACCCGGAGCGCGACGTGGTTGACATCGACGCCTTGGAAGTGAGGAGGCGCGCTCGTGCCGCGCCGCGCGCCGACTAACAGCCCGCCACCCAGGGCGAGGGCCATCCGACGGCGCGTAAGCTTTGACGAGATGTTGCGTACTTGCATGGCCCTATTGTGCCAGGACACGCCATCCCCCGTCCTTCATCCGTTCGTCGAGGGCTTCCCTACTCGAAATACCCGGAACCTTCCGCGAGATTCGCGCGAATGACTTCCTCGTTGAGTTCGATACCAAGTCCCGGCTTGTTGGTCATTTCCAAATAACCGTCCTTATACAACGGCCCGTCGCGCTGAATGATGTCGGGCCAATGCGGAATGTCGACGCTGTCGGACTCGAGCGTCACAAACGACCGGATCGCCGCGCAGGCGTGTCCGTTGCCCACCGTGCCGACGGGCGTACACATGTTGTGACACGCCATGGTGATGTAGTAGAGGTCCGCCCAATCGGCGATCTTCTTTGTTTCGAGCAAACCGCCGACCTTTTGCGGGTCGGGCTGGATGATGTCGCAGGCTTGCTTTTCAATAAAGTCCCGAAACGTGTGGCGCGAGTAGAGGTTTTCGCCCGTGGCGGTGGGGACGTTGCTCTTGCGCGTGAAGCGCGCCATGGCGTCGGCGTTCTGTGGGGGGATGGGGTCTTCGATGAACCAGATATTCAAGTCCTCGATCATCTGAACGAAGCGCATCGTGTCGCCCATGTTGTAGTTGAAGTGCAGGTCGATCGCCAGCGGGTAATCGTCGCCCAGCCTGTGGCGAACGGCTTCGAGAATTCGCACCCATTGCTTCATCTCGACCGATGAAATGCCGCGGTTCCACATCTCCCCGCGATATTGATACGGTCGACCGGCCAGCGACTGAGAGCGCGATTCCCAATCCATATCGAACTTCGTGGCCTTGAAGCCGTGCGCGAGCGACTTTTCAGCTTCGGCGACCCAGGCGGCCGGGTCGGCGGTCTTCGGGGAGCCGGTGTCGTGGTAGATGAGCAGCTTGTCTCGGAACTTGCCCCCGAGCAAGACGTAGACCGGGACTTTGAGGATCTTGCCCGCCAAATCCCACAGCGCCATCTCAATGCCGGAGATCGACGACGAAATGGTTCCGGTCCAGGAGCCGTGGCCGAGTTTAGCTTCGGCCATTCTCTGATAGAGGTAGTCGACCTGCAGCGGGTCGTGTCCGATGACGGTATCTTTCAGATGCCGGATGTGGTCCACGACGCCGTCGCGGTTGTAAGCCTCGCCGATGCCATAGAGGCCCGAGTCCGTCTTGACCTTGACCAAGTGCGCCGGGTAACGGATCATCACCGAGGCGGTCTTGACGTCGGTGATCTTGACTTTGCCGAACTCCGATTCCGCGGCCGGCATGGCCCTTAGGACCTGGGATGTCTCGGGCAGGAACCCGGCGGCTGCGGCGGCGGCAGTGGTTGTCAGAAAACGTCGTCGGTCAAACATGGAAAACTCCTCCTGGTGCATTGGAGCACATTCGCGATTGGATTTCTAACAGGCGCCATGTCGTTAGCCCCGACCTTCGGAACCCCCGCACGACAGGCAAAGGGTCAAGGCGGCGATCGGAAGCACCCGGCCCTTGAAGTGAGCAGGCGCCTTCGTGCCACGCCGAGTCGCGGCCAACAGCCCACCGCACAAGGCGAGGGCCACCCAACGCCGCGTCCACTTGGGGGAAAGGTTGGGGCTTTGCATGGCCCTATTGTGCCAGGAGACGCCGAGGGATGCCGCCGCGCGGTGGGCCGACCCGATCTTGCGGCAATTGGGATTCACAGGCCGCCGAAAGGCCCTTCTTATCCCTTGATCCAGGATTTCCATTTTGGCCCTGGCACGGTCACAGGATACACCCCCGCTGCGCCGAATACCACGTCTTTTCGCGCTGAACCCTGCACATCACCTCCGCCGGTAGGCGCCAGGGCTCGTCCGTCCGCTCACAGACGTTGATTGAGCGGACTGAACGGCGCTCCGGCCGACACTGCTCCCTGCGAAACCTTTTTGGAGCCAAAAACTGTTGATCCTCGCCCGGGCAACGCTACCCACCCGGCACAGGCAGCGCCCAGATCCTATGCAGCATGTCACCGAACAGCCGCCGGTTCAGATGCCCCTCCGCCAGCAGCAACCAGTAGTAGCGAGCATGCTTGACCAGCCGACCGCCGGTCTTCATCAACCTGTGTTGCAAACTCGTTAGCGACCAGCTTTTGATTCGCTGCGGCAGCCCTAGCCGCCGCCACAGGTTGCCCAGGTTGTAGGCCCGCACGCTGAGTTGCAGCCGTACCTCGTTGGCTCGGAAGCGGTGACACGACAAGCGGGTCCAGTGCGTGGCCTGTTTGCCTTCTTTGATCCACTGCTCCGCCGTGCCGCGCTTGTTGTAGAACCGCACGACCGAGCGGCTCGGCAAGCTCATGCTCGTCACGACAAATCCGACGCGCGGGAATAGTTCGCCCTGGTGATGCTCGACCTTGGCGACAACTCGCCTTGCCTTCGACCAGCTCTCGGCCTGATAGCGAAAACTCTTGTAGCGCACTAGGGGCTTGGCGTTCGGCCTGCCCGGTGGCCGAAACAGGATGTCCTCGATCTCCAGCTCCAGGCTCTTGTTCGCCGGGATGCGAATCACGTAGTCCACGCCGCGCTCCTCCATCGCCTCGTAGATCTCGGGCTTGGCGAAGGCGGCGTCGGCGCGGAACGTCACCTGTTTGCCCTCCGCCTGTTGTCGTTCGATCTCCGGCAGTAGCAGCTCGTCCCAGTCCTCGGCGCTGTGCACGTTGCCGGGACGCAGCTTCGCGCCTACTGAGTCTCGCATAATATACTGTCAATCGAGACAAAGAGAAGACTGTTTCCAGAAAGCGGTAATCAAGCGCGGTTTGCGGCGCATTCGCCGCAGCGCTTTGCGGGCGCGCTCGTCGAGTTCCCAGTAGTCCTTCGGGCAGACGTTGGGCAACTCGTGCTGCTTCCAGTACGCCCAAATGTATTCCACCGGGTTCAACTCCGGCGCATAGGGCGGCAAGTACTCCGTTGCGATGTGATCCTCGGAGAGCTGGATGAACTCCCGCACCAGGCGGCTGCGGTGCGCCGGCAGCCGGTCCCAGACGATCAGCAGTGGGCCGTCGATGTGGCGCACCAAAGCCTTCAGGAAGTCGATGACCTCCAGCTCGCCGATCGCGCCGGGATAGAGCGGGAAGTAAAAGTTGCGCAACGTCAGCCCGGCCGACACCGACAGCTTGTCCCAGTTGAAGTTGAACTCCAACACCGGTGTCTCGCCGCGCGGCGCCCAGGTGCGGCAACGATGCGGCTTCTGACTCAATCCGCTTTCGTCGATGAAGACGATCGTACGTTCTTCTTTGCGGGCTTTTTTTTAATGGCCGGCCAAGTCTTGCGCTGCCAGCCGCGGATGGCCTCTTCGTTGCGCTCCCGCGCTTTGCCGACGGGCCGTTGCGGGCTCCAACCGAGCGCCCGCAGGATCTTCCAGACATGGCCCTCGTGATAGCGCACGCCGAACTCGTCTCCGATCAGACGAGCGACCCGCGGACAGCTCCACAGCGGCGTCGGGAAGCCGTGCGCCTCGGGGCCTTCCAGCAGCAACGCCTCGAGGCGTTCGAGCTGCGCGGCGTCCAACAGCGGCTTACGGCCGGCGCGGCCGGCCTGGCGCAACCCGGCTTCGCCGTCACGCCGGTATCGTCGCAGCCACTCGCTGACGCTTTGCCGCGCGACCTTCAATCGCCTCGCTGTCTCGGACTGACTACAGCCTTGCTCGACCAACCGGATCGCTTTGAAACGGCGCTTCTCCAGGGCCTCGAAATCCCGCCGTACGCCTTTTGTATTTCCCATACATACAAAGACGTACGTACCCCAAAAAGGGGTCACTTTATTTTGCGAGACTCAATAGGCAGTCGCCGTGCTGGTTGAACAGCAACAGCGGGTGATAGCAGAGGGACTCAAAATGGCCGTTGTAGGCACTGCCTTCCTGTTGGCCGTGGACGGGGCTCTCCGTGGAGTCCATGTCGAGCACCACGCGGTCTGAACCGTCGGGAGCTTCGGCTTGCGCGACCAGCTCCCGGTTCACTGCCATCAGCCCCAGCAAGTTCTCTTCGCTCGCCAGCATCTCCGTCTCGAAGCCATGCAGCGTCGAGGTCAAGGCTGCTCCGCGATCCCAGTTCCTCTTCGAGCCGATCAAGCGAAAGGTCGGATCGGCGGATACTCGAACGGCGTCATTGAGGTCCTCGTAGCCAGCGAGTCGGCTGTAGACCGACTGCCGCAGCAGATCGGCCAGCGCGAACTTCTTGTTCAAGCCTTGTCGCGAGTCGCTGAGATGCTCGTCGATCAGCTTCCCGAGTCCGAGTCGTTCATCCAGTTCGCGAACGAGAATCAGACCGCCATCCGAGGTGACTCGCGATCCTTGGAAATCGACTTTGAGAAATCCATTGAACGTGAGCTGAAACGGCTTGTTTTCTTTTTCACCCATCGGGTGTTGACCTCCATGGCGTCCTTATCGGGCTCTAGCCCCTATCAATAAAGACGCTGAAGGTCGCTGGATGGTCTGAAGCTCATACATCAAATTGAAAATGCGGGTTGATAGGAGTTCCGACGGCGCGCAGGAACTCGAAGTCGCAGCCTTCGTGGGCTTGGGTTACTTGGTCGAGGAAGAGTTTGCCGTAGCCCCTCTCGTAGTGCGCCCGGGGTGGGGGCCGCTCATCGAGCCTGCGTTTGATCTCGTTCTCTTCCAGGCGCAACTCGAGTTTGCGATTGGGGACGTCAAGCTCGATCTCGTCGCCTGTTCGCACGGCCGCCAAGGGCCCTCCGACGGCTGCTTCGGGGGAAACATGCAACACGTCGGTTCCGAAGCTGGTGCCGCTCATGCGGGCGTCGCTGATGCGCACGATATCCCGCACGCCACGCCTGAGCAGCTTCGCCGGAATCGGCAGGTGGCCCCATTCGGGGAACCCGGGGCCGCCCTTGGGACCCGCGTTTTGAAGCACCAAGACCGAGTTTTCGTCGATTTCCAGGTCTTCGTCGACGATGTGCGTGCGCAACTTCTTGTAGTCGTCGAAGACGACGGCTTTCCCTCGATGGGTCAACAGATGCGGCGAGGCGGCGGTCTGCTTGATGACGGCGCCGTCGGGCGCGAGGTTTCCGTAGAGAATCGCCGTCCCGCCCTCGGGGCCGCGGGCGTTGTCGAGAGTGCTGATCACGTCCCGGTTCGAGCATTCAGCATCGCGGAAGTTCTCGAAGACGGTTTTGCCGTTGGCCGTCGGTAGGTTGTGCAGCAGGGGGAGGATTTCCTTCATGACCGCCGGCAGTCCGCCGGCGTAGTAGAAGTCCTCCATCAAGTATTCGCCCGACGGTTTGACGTTGGCAATGAACGGAGTTTCGCGGGAAAGCCGGTCGAAATCGTCGAGGGTTAGATCGACCCCGACGCGTCCGGCGATGGCGATCAGATGGACCACGGCATTGGTCGATCCGCCGATGGCCATGTCGGCTCGGATGGCGTTTTCGAATGCGCCCTTGGTCAGAATCGCCGCCGGCCGCAGATCCTCGCCGACCATCTCGACAATGCGGCGGCCGCTTGCCTCGGCAAGTTGATAACGGCGCGAATCGGGCGCCGGAATTGCCGCGTTGCCGGGCAGCGTCATCCCCAACGCTTCGGCCATCGACGCCATGGTCGAAGCGGTGGCCATGACGTTGCAATGGCCGGCGCTGCGGGAAATACAGCTTTCGATCTCGCAAACTTGCTCGTCAGTAAGGCGGCCGGCTTTGAGTTCCTCAAATACACGCCGCCCGTCAGTGCCCGACCCCAGCAGTTGCGTGCGCCAGCGCCCGCTCAGCATCGGACCGCCGGTCACCATGATGGCGGGCAGGTCGGCGCAGGCGGCCCCCATCAGTTGCGCGGGCGTTGTCTTGTCGCAGCCCGAGAGCACCACGACGCCGTCGATCGGGTTGGCGGAAATCGATTCCTCGACGTCCATCGACATGAGATTGCGGAACAGCATGGTGGTGGGCTTCATGAAAAGCTCGCCCAGCGACATGGTCGGGAATTCGAGCGGCACGCCTCCGGCGGCCCACACGCCGCGCTTGACGGCCTCGGCCACTTGGCGCAGGTGGGCGTTGCAGTGCGTCAGCTCGCTCCAGGAATTGCAGATGCCGATGACGGGCTTGCCGTTGAACATTTCGGGGCCAAGCCCTTCGACGCGCAAAGCCGCGCGCCGGGCGAAGTTTTCGTATTCGTTGCCCACGAACCATTGGTAGCTGCGCAGTGACTTGGGGTCCCGCATGGGGATTACGATAGCATCGGGGCTCGGGAGCCGACGGATTTGAACTTGTTTTGTGCGCGCCGGGGCCGGCCAACGGGCGCGCGACACAAATATGGGGGGACTGGCGGCGTCGGTGCGCGCCTCTCCATGGTTTTGGAATATTCCGCTTGGTGCGGTTGTGGCTAAAGCCTGAAGGGGAAGGCCGCTGAAGCGGCCTAATTGCCCGGTGGCGCTGCCCGTACCGGCCCTCAAGGACCGGCCTATTCGCAACCCAAGCCCGGTGAACCGGGTTTCTTCGACATTGATGTCTCGCACCCCCACAGAACCTTCGGGGACGCTCGTTAGGTCCACACCTGTTCTACCCTACATAGAGATGGGCGGAACGCCGTTGAGTTTTCGACGTCGAGGGAACCGGCGGGCGTTGTGGCCGCTCTTTCTCGGCCTTGTGGCGGCTCCGGTTGGCGCCGTCGAGGCGGCGCAACGCGGCGAGACGCTCGACGAACTCCCTCTCCAATTCGTCGACGTCACCGAAGAAGCGGGTCTTTCCGGGTTCGACGGATTGCAAGGCAGCGTCGCGAAGGATCACATCATCGAGGTGATGGGGGGCGGCGTCGCCTTTCTCGACTACGACGCCGACGGCAATCTCGACGTTCTTTTCGTCCGCGGCTCGACGGTCGAGCGGTTTCTTAAGGGCGGGCACTTGGTCTGCGCGCTCTATCGCGGAGACGGCAAGGGACGCTTTGAAGACGTCACCCAAAGCGCCGGTCTCACGCACCGCGGCTGGGGACAAGGCGTTGCCGTCGCCGATTACGACAACGACGGCCGGGTCGATATTTTTCTCACCGGCTATGGCGGCAATACGCTTTACCGCAACTTGGGGGACGGGAAATTCGAGGAAGCAGGCGCGTCGGCCGGCGTGGCGGCTTCGCACTGGAGCCTCGGCGCGGCCTTTAGCGACATCGACTCGGACGGCGACCTCGATCTCTATGTCGCGAACTACCTTTTCTATCCGATCGACACCGCGCCGCGGCGCGATGCCTCGTGCAACTATCGCGGCTTTCGAGTTTTTTGCGGCCCGCGCGGTCTGCGGGGACTACGGGATTCGCTGTTTCTCAACGACGGCGCCGGGCGCTTTACCAACGTGGCCGCCGAGCGCGGCATCGATGATGAAAAGTTCTACGGGCTGGGCGTGCTGGCCGCCGACTTCGACAACGACGGCGCGCCGGAAATCTTCGTCGCCAACGACCTCACGGCCAACCTTTTCTATCAAAACAACGGCGACGGGACGTTTGAAGAGTTGGCCGTGCTGCTCGGGGCGGCCTTTTCCGAGGACGGCATCGAAGAAGGTTCGATGGGCGTCGACGCCGCCGACATCAACCACGACGGCTTGCTCGATCTCTACTACACGAACTCGTCTTTTGAAAGCAATTCGTTGCTCGTCAACAACGGCGACGGCAGTTTCACCAACGTCACCAACTTGGCGGGGCACGGCCAAAGCACGCACCGCTACGTTGGCTGGGGAACGGCATTCGGTGATTTCGACAACGACACGCGCGAGGATCTATTCGTGGCGAACGGGCACTTGTACCCCGAGGCCGACCGCTTCGAGATGGGCTTGAAATACAAGCAACGTTGGTTGGTCTATCAGAACCAAGATGGCCGGAAATTTGTCGAACGGGGCCTGGATTTCGGCCTCGATCGGGTCGAGAAGAGCCGCGGCGTGGCGTTAGGCGATTACGACAACGACGGCGATTTGGACGTGGTGATCAACAACCTCGATGAGCCGCCGACGCTGCTGCGCAACGATGGGGGCAACGGCAACCATTGGTTGATTGTGGAATGCCTCAACCGCCACGGCTCTCCGGCTGTGGGCGCGCGCGTCGAGGTTCAAGCCGGCGGAACAACGCAAATCCGCGACGTTCGGTCGGGGGCGAGTTATCTTTCGCAGCACGATCTTCGGTTGCACTTCGGGCTGGGGGGCGAAGAGATGGTCGCACAGCTCAAAGTAACCTGGCCGGGCGGGGGGACGACGGTCCTCAACGACCTACCCGCGGATCAAATTACGACCGTTCAAGCGGCCGGGGAATGAAGGACAGGTTAGCCGAGGACCGACAGGAGTGTCGGTCGCTACCGGGTCCTACTCGCGGCAGGCGATCAGAATTTTCATGCAGTCGCCGCCTTCGGCGAGGAGGGCCCGTCGCTTGCGCTCGGGGCTCTGAATCTGTTTATTGCAGGCGCTTCCAAAGCGAATTGCCTTCGACGGGGCCGAGGTCGAGGCCTAGTAGATCGGCGAAGGTCGGGGCGATGTCGAGCATGGAAATTTCCGGGAGGACTTGCGGCTTGACGCCGGGGCCCCACAGTAGGAAACTCGCGCGGTAGTCGGCGCGGGTGGGCCAAAGACCGTGATGCCCTCGCCGATCTCCCAAGCCGATCGGAGGTCCGTCGCGGGCGGCCTCGGGGGATACTCCCGTTGCCGTTTCGAAGGCCGCCAGCCATCCTTGGGGCGTGGGATCGGCGAGGCGGCGCACTTCCGCGATGCTTACCTCGCGGGCGATCGGATACTTTGCGTCAGCAAGTAGGGAGCGAAAATGGTTTGCCGCGGCGGTGTCGCGCACGCCGATCAGTCCCTCGGCGACCTCGGCTTCGCTCTCGATTCCGGCGTCGGCAAGCAGAACGTTCGGGCGCAGCACAAATTCCTCGGTCTCGAAGCCGTGGTCGGAGACGACGGCGACGTAGGTTCGCGGGGGCGGAACTTCGAGCAGATACGCCAATAGCTCGTCTTGGAGTTCGAGTGTCGCGCGGGCCTCTTGGGAGAAAGCGCCGGTGCGGTGCTGCTCCGAATCGAGATCCCCGAGATGAAGCAGGAATAGGGCGGGCTTTTCGGCGTCGAGAATGTAGCGGGCGGCCAGGACCCTTTGGCGGTCGTCGAAGTCGGCGCGGCCGAAACTCGGGTAGGCTTGGCGGATCTTCTCGATCAGTCCGGGAGTGCTGTGTTCGGCGACCGGGGCCAGCCTTCGCGGGTAAAGCCCCGGCACGGCCCAATACTCGGGTAGATTGAAATCGATGTCGGCCCCGACGGTTGCCGGCCACCAGACCGCCGCGGTGCGCCGCGAAGTCCCGTGCAGCCGATGCCATAAGGTGGGCGCTTTGAGATACGCGGCATACCACCATCGTTCGTCGGGCTTGCCGGGTTGGTCGTTCGTCGGAACGCCGTGCCGTGACGCCCTGACGCCGGTGATCATGGTGGTGTGCGAGGGCCAGGTGACGGTGGGGACGATGCCGACCACGCCGTCGGCCCGCGCGCCTTCCCGCATCAGGCGTCGCAGTGTCGGGATTTTCACGCCCAAGGCGTCGGCGTCGCGCAGCCAGCGGTGGTCCAGCCCGTCGATGGAGATGACGAGCAGGTTGTTTTGGTCAGCTTGCAGGGCGGGCGTGAGGCACAGGCCGGTTAGGGCGAGGAGCGGAAAGACAAACAGAAGGGACCTCACCGACTTCTCCCATTCGAACCATTGCTCTTGACAGATTCAGGCCGCCGCCGCGCGCCGTGAAATACGCGAAGGATTTCGACCTGGTTTTCGCGGACACGGTACGGAATGACAAGACGTGTGCCGCTGACAACCAACTCCCGCGTGCCAGGAATCCGGCCGGGCCTGCCGAGCCCAGGGTGATGGGCTAACCGATCCACAGCTTCGTACACCCTGGTTACGAGGCGCTCCGCCGCATCGGGATCGTCCCGGGCGATATATTCGGCTTGCTCCCGGAGATTCCGTGCGGCGAGCCTCAACCAATGAATCTTCATTTAGCTCTTTCGCCGAAGATTTCCCTCATTTCCTCGGGAGTGGCAAAATCTCCAGCGTCCGCTTCAACGATTGCCTTTTCGATTTCGGCGATCTGCCAGGCTTCTTCTTCGATGTAGGCTTCGATCGCTTGCGCCGCCAGGAATGACTTACTCCTTCGGGTGCTCCGGGCAAGCTCATCCAGCCGGTCTTTCGTTTCGGTATCAAGTCGAACGGTCAGCACGGAAGTTTCAGGCATGATGTCCTCGCAACACAAGGGAATATACTGTATACATTAGCATACAATGCCAAGTCGAGCGTTGAGCCGGTGCGTTTCTCCAACTACCTTATCGTCGCTTTTCCTAAGCCGGCGTTGCCGGCGCGGTCGCGGACGCGCAAGGTGAGCAAGTGTTCGCCCTGGGGCAAGCCGTCGAGTGGAATGGAGAAACTTTCGCGGCGGGAATCGAGAATGCCGTCGGCGGGATAAACGGGGACCCAGTTTCCCGCGTCAATCGCGTACTCGGCGGCGGCCAAGGCGGAAGCGTCGTCGGTCGCCTCAAAGGACGCCGACTCTCGCCCGTTGACATCGATCATCCGCACGCGGGGTGGGGTGTGGTCGATCAGCACCGGTTCGCTGATTTGGTCGGTTTCACGCGCGGTTTCCGGAGGATTCGCGGCGCGATCGGAAACCGCGACGCGAAAACGATAAGTCCCGTCGGCCAATGATTCGCTGTCGAGCGCGACGTGGTTGTCGGTGATTTCCTTTTCGATGGTTTTCCAGGCCGATTCGACGGTTTCGCGGAAGGCAACCGAGGCGGTCAACTTGTCGCCGTCGGGATCCGTCGCTTTCCAGGAAATCTTCATGCCTCGACCGGCGCCGCCCAGCGTCTGTTGGGTTGTGCTCGTTGCCGGCGCGGCGGTCGACGAACCCGACGCCGATACCGTAATGCTGTACGCCGCTTCGGCGGGCGCGGCGGCGGGGGTCCCTGCTCCAGCGGCGGTCGCGGCGCCTTTTTCCGCCGAGGCCTCGACTTTCAATTCGCTAACGCGGGGCGGCGAGTTGCGCGGCAGATAGGCCAGCCGAACGGCGCGGAGCAGCGGGGCTCTTTCGTCCTTTGTTGCAAGCGTCGCACGCCATTGAATGTAGCGTGCCGGCGGCGAGTGCACGGTCCCGGCGAAAGTCCCGGGGCCTTCGGTATCGGCTTCGCCTTCGATCGCTTCCGACCAGACGCTCCAACTGTCGTCGGGAACGGCCGAATTGCCGGCACGGGTCGCGATCTTAACGCGGCCGGCGTCGACGCCGTCGCCTTGCCAGGTCAGCCGCCCCCAACGGGCATGCGTCTTGGCGTCGTGGACAGCACTTTCGTAGGTCCCCGCTGCTTTCCCCGTGGTTTCAAAGCGACTCAGGCCGGCTGAATGGGCGGAGGCGACGAGCAGGCCCTTGGAGTCGGTCGCCAATTGAGTGACTTGTTCGCGGCCGCTCTCGGTCACGAGGCTCACTTTCCGGCGGTCCCTCAGCTTATAGATGCGTCCCTTGCGGTCGGTCGCGAAGAGAATTTTCGGCGGAGAAGACGCGACTTGGTCCCCGGCGCCGGCAGCTTCGTCGTTCGCCACGATGAGGGCGAGAATGTTCTCCTCGCTCGACGACCAAAGCTTCTCGACGCCTTGGTCGGGTCGGATGCGTAGCAGCGCGGAACGTTCCATGCCGGGATAACTGATGACGGGTTGGGAAACGGTGACCATCGGCTGCGCCGCGACCGTGCCGCCGGATGGAGTCGCGGGGGCCGCGGCGCCGCCCGCCGCCGCGCTGACTTGAACCGTGGTTTTCGCGGCGGCCGAGGCGGCGAACGATGAAACGGATTGCGTAATCTTCGAAGCCCCGCCTCCCATGGCCGCGGCGTAGATGTCGCCGTTGGGCGCGACGGCAAGCGAGCGGATTTCCGGGAGGTCCGCGTCATAGAGCGCGAAAAGACACCCGTCCGGGTCGATGCGGTAGGCGATGCCGTTGGGGTCGGTGCCGGCCAGCAAGCGGCCCTCGGCGTCGAGAGCGAGGCTGACGACATGGCGCTGTTTGGTCTCGGCGAATATGCGGCCCCGCCCGGAAGCGTCGACTTGAAAGATCTTGCCTTCCCCGCCGGTCGCCATGTAAAGCAGAGGGGCCTTGTCGTTGCCGGAACCGGAAGCGGGAGCGACCACGAGCGACCAAATGTACGTCTGAGCGGGATCGAAAATCTCCTTGCCTTCCCCGTCGGCCGAAATTCGGTACAGCTTGCCGTTGGGCGAGGTCCCGGCATAGACTTCGCCCTCGGGGCCGACGGCCAGGGCGAAGACCTCGATTTCCGGTGCGCTCCAAAACAGACTGACTTTGTTGTCGGCATCCAAACGATAGACCCGGCCCTGATGGCCTGTCCCGACGTAGGTGGTTCCGTCGGGAGCTATCGCGACCGTCCAGATCACGGGCTGGTTCGACGTAAACAGGTCAATGAGCTTCGGTGCCGGCGTCAAGGCGCCGGGCTGCAAAAGGGAAACGTTTTCGAATCTGCCCCGAAGAAAGTCTTTGTATTCACTCAGCTCCCAGACTTGCGTCGACGCGCCGGAGGAGGAAACGGCGGCGAGCAGCGACACAGCTGATAGGAAGGCCGCCGCTGACAGGGCGCGCCGCTTTCGCGGATGAGCCCGGTGACGGGCAAAGAGAGGGAAAGTAATCATGGCGTAACGGTGATCTGCATGGTGACATTGCCGCGGACCACGCCCAAGCCCGGGTTGGCTTCGAGTTCGGCCGAAACCGAGCGCCAATCCCGAGCCAGCGAGCCGCCCGAGGAGGCCGAGGCCAACACGGCCGCCACCGACGCCGGCGGCGAGGGCAGCGATTCGGCGTTCAAACGAAAGGCCGGTTCAGAACGCCAAACGCGCAGATAAAGGCGGTCGTTGCGCCGCAGGCGGTTGAGCATCACGACCAGTTGCGCGGGGTCTTTGGCGCGCCGCAGCCCCAGAAAGCTTTGCCACTCCATTAGGTTCACCGTGTCGGCATCGGCGAAGGTCAAATGCGTTACCCCGGCGGGCGTGCCTTCAGGAACCCGGTAGTGGAACTTTTCGATCCGCTCGTTGCCGTCGGCGTCCTTGAGCGCGGCGGAGAGTTCGATCGTCTCGCCGGGGCGCACCGTGCGCTTGTCGCTCCAGACGCGATCGATTTCCGCCCACTCTTCGCGATCGGCGGCTTCGACGGTGAGATCGATTTCTTCCACGGCGATATTCGCATTGAGCAGGACGTAGTAGAGCATCAATGACGTCGTCGCGGCGGCCGAAAGAGCGGTGTTGGTGGGGGCGGAGTAAATATTGTCGAGCCGCAATGGCGGAAGGTTTTCGCCGAAGCTCGCCTCGCCGCGCAGCCGCAGGGTGGAAGCGCCGACCTGGCGTTGAGTGGCGTCGATCGAGGAAAACAGCGCCATCTGCAGCAGGTAGGGCGTGAGCAATGGATCCCGCACGATTTCAAAAGAGTAGGCCGCGGCGTTTCGGCCCGATGTTACCCGCAGCCGCGCCGGCGTCAGCGCCGGCGTCTTGCCCACGATGCCGGTGAGACCCGCCGAGCGATCGCTAATGATCGTTCCGAGCAGCGAGCCGCTGCCGGCGATCTTGAACGAATTGTTCAAACTCGGAACCAGGGTAATGACCTCCGCCGCCGAGAACGGCAGTTCGGCCGGGCCGCTCGACAAGAAGGGATGACCGAAGGCGTAGAGGCGGTCGCCGTCGACGTGGGTCACCGTGCCCGCCGCGCTTACCTCGAGATCGCCGCGGATCAGCGCCACGGAAATCATCGCGCCGGGTTCGGCTGAAGCTTCGCCGGGACCCGAATCGTCGGTCCGGCCGCCGCCGGCGGTTCCCTGCGTGGGTTGCAACCCGAGTTGCCGCAGCCGAGATCCGAACAGATCGAGAGTCCGCCGGGAAAAGCCGGCCAAGTTGACCGGCGTGGCGATGGGGACCAATTGCGGCTCGCCTGAGAAAATCGGCGCCGTAGGCGCGCGCAATCCGGCGCTGAGCAGCTCGATGGCCTGTTCGCCGCGATCGTGTCGAAAGAGCATCGCCGCCGCGGCCTCGCTCGATGCCGCCCCCTCGCGTCCGCTCTGCTCGGAAGCGATCATTTCCTCGATTGGACGAATGCCCGCGATCGGCTCTTTCGAAAACGGAAAAGTGAAAGCAATGGCCCCGGCCGGCTTGCCGTCCAGAAAGACGGGGCTGCCGCTCATGCCCGCCATGACGCCGGTTTCGGCCAAGGGGCCCCCGGCGAGCCTGGCCAAGATGATCGATTGCTTGGGTCCGACGTTCTTGAGCACGCCGAGGATCTCGACTTGGAACTCCTCGATCTCGCGGCCTTGGAAAACGGTGCGGCCCGTGCCCTTCATACCGGCGCGCACTTCGGCCAACGGAAACAATTCCGCCGCCGAGGCGGCCAAGCCGGCGACGCCGAGAAGGACGGGGAGCGCGATGAGGCGGGGAAGCCGCATGGCTAAGGGCTTGTGAAAACGATCGGGTAGGTCGCGTTGCTATAAATCCGCGGATTCATGATATGCCGTGAAAATGAGTTCGCCGACCGAGTTCGCAGGCTTGGCCGACGGACCGCCTTCCTGCCGCCCCTTTTGGGCTCAACCTCATTTGATCCGCTACCTGGGGTTCCGCCTTCGGCTCCACCCCAGGCTATATTCCTTCCGCCGCTTCGCGGCTCCCGAGTTCCCGATTTTTCCACAGCTGCTTAGCCTATTGTAGTGTTCGCATGAACTGAGGGGGCGGCGAGGGGATTCGATATAATGGCACCCGTCGCCTTCGCGAACAACAGATCCGGAACCCTTTTCGATGCGAAAACTCACTCTTGCCCTTTTTCTCGTTTTCAGTCTCACCGCGCTTCCCGCTGCGGACCACGCCTATGAAGGAATCGCCTCGGCGCACGACCTGATGGATTACGTCGTCAAGCCGAGCATGGATCGATTGGTGGCCATCAATAAGGCCGGCGAGCCGCAATCGGAAAAAGATTAGAAGCACGCGAAAGCCCACGCCTCGATCCTGGCCGAAACGTCCCAGTTGCTTCTGATGGCCGGACGCATCAAGGACGACGTTTGGAAAAAGGGCGCGCACCAAGTCATGAAGGGCGCGAAGGCGTCGCCGGCCGCGGCCGAAGCCCTCGACGTCAACGCCTGGCGGACCGCGGCTGGCAGCATCGGCAAAGGGTGCCGCGGCTGCCACAAAGTCCATAAGCCGAAGAAAGAAGAGTAGGTCGCTTAGCCGATGGATCAAGAATTCTCGGCAACTTTTGAATCTTCGTCGTGTTCATCTCGGCAGTGAAGGGTTTCGAGCCCCCGCGGCTCAAACTTTCGGAGGCTGTGCGATGAACCCAACAATCTTTCTTGTGACTTTCGGAGCCTTGACCTGCGTGCTGGGGCGCGAATGGTACCACGCTTTGTGGGGCCTGGGGTTTATCGGCATCGGACTGTGGAGCGGCGGTCACTTGCCCTCGGGCGTTCTCTAGATCTAGACCTGCCTGCCCGTGTACGCGTCGCGACGAGCATTGCACCCGCTTAGCCTGGTGATGTATGGTTCCCGTACGGGGTTGCCGATACGGGCCGGAGTCCGGTGAGGGGCGGCGGCGAGCCATCCTTCCCACCCGTCTCAACATTCTCGCGGCAGCGCGCTTCGGCGGCTCTCGTTGCAGGGAGGGTTCCATGAAACGACGAGAACTGTTCCAAGGTTTCGCCGCCGGGGCGGCCGTGAACCTCGCGGCGCTGACTGCTCCCGCGTTGGCGGGGGCGGCGGCGGCTCCCCAAGAGACCGCGAGTCGCGGGTTGCCGCCTCTGAAGATCACCAACATCAAGGCGATCCTCACCGCGCCGCCGAGGATCCGCTTGACCGTGGTGAAGGTAGAGACGAGCGAGCCCGGCCTCTACGGGCTGGGCTGCGCCACATTCAATCAGCGCGCCAAGGCGGTGGTGACGGCGGTCGAGGAGTTCTTGCGGCCGTTTCTGATCGGGAAGGATCCCGATCACATTGAAGACATCTGGCAGTCGATGTACGTCAGCTCGTACTGGCGCAACGGACCGGTGCTCTATAACGCCATGAGCGGCGTCGACCAAGCGCTGTGGGACATCAAGGCCAAACGCGCCAACATGCCGGTCTACCAGTTACTGGGCGGCAAGACGCGCATGGCGGCCGATTGCTATGCCCACGCGTCGGGTTCAAGTTTCGAAGAAGTGGAAGACCAAGCAAGGGGCTTTATGGAGCAGGGCTACCGGCACGTTCGAATTCAGGTGGGCGTGCCGGGGATGGCCACGTATGGAGCGTCGTCGAAGGGTGGGGCGTCGAGCGACGAGTCGGCGGAGCTTCCTCCCCCGCCGGCCGGTCCGCCTCGTAAAGGGGTCTACGAGCCGGCACCCTACGTTCGCACGGTTCCGAAGTTGTTTGAGCACATGCGGGCGAAGCTGGGAGAAGAGATCGAGCTGCTGCACGACATTCACGAACGGGTCACGCCCGACCAGGCGATTTACTTGTGCAAGCGACTGGAAGAGTACCGCCCCTTCTTCATTGAAGACCCGCTGGCCCCCGAGCAGATTGGGTATTTCAAACACATTCGCAGCCAGTGCTCGACTCCGTTGGCGATGGGGGAATTGTTCAACAGTCCGCACGAGTTTTTGGGACTAGTGACAGAACGGCTGATCGATTACATGCGCGTGCACATCTCGCAAATCGGCGGGCTGACGCCGGCGAGGAAGTTGGCGGCGTTGTGCGAGTGGTTTGGGGTGCGGACTGCGTGGCACGGTCCGGGAGATGTTTCGCCGATCGGGCACTGCGCCAACATCACGTTGGATCTGGCTTGCCACAATTTCGGGATTCAAGAGGGCCATCATTTTCCCGAGGAAACCCAGGAAGTGTTCCCGGGATGTCCGCGGCTTGAGAACGGCTATTTTTGGGCGAATGAGGCTCCCGGTTGGGGCGTGGACGTGAATGAAGAGCTGGCGGCGAAGTATACGCCCGACCGGCTTCCGACGCCTTTTGATTACAACTGGGGCGAGACGCGGCGGCGGGACGGCTCGGTGATACGGCCGTAGACTTTGCGGCCAAGATCGGACCCGTCGCCAGCCGGCGCGCGCGCTATAATTTGGGTGAGTTTTCCGCTTTACGGAGGCGCCTCAATGGCCGCGAGTCGGTGCCGGCTGCAACTTTGTTTCTTGTGCTGTTTGTTCGTGTCGGCCTTCGTTTTGAAGGGCGCCGATAGTTCCTCGAAGCTCACCTTCGAGGCGGACGTCTCCCCGATCCTCACCAAACGCTGCGTTGTCTGCCACGGCGACAGCGGCCCCCAGGCCGATCTCAACCTCACTACCGTTTCCGGGTTGCTGGATGGCGGAAAGACCGGGCCGGCGGTCGCGGCCGGGTCGGCCGAGCACAGTCTGCTGATCGCCAAAGTGGTTTCGGGGGCGATGCCTCCGGTGGGCGACAAACTAACAGCGGACGAAGTCGCGACCCTCCGTGCTTGGATCGACCAAGGCGCCCAAACGACCCATCGCGCCGGCCTGCCCGCGCTGACGGAGAAGGACGTCGTTCCGATTTTCCAGATGCGCTGCGCCACCTGTCACGGCAAGCGCCGACGCGAGGGTGATCTCGATCTGCGAACTCTGGCGAGTCGGCTGAAAGGCGGCCGCTCGGGACCGGCGATCGTGCCCGGCAGCCCGGACGAGAGCCTTGCGTTCCAACGCATCACGGCGGGCGAGATGCCGCCTCCCGACATGCTGTTCGAAAATCAGGTGCGGCCGCCGAGCAGCGAGGAGGTGGAAGTCCTCAGGCGTTGGATCGCCGGCGGGGCGCGAGCGGACGAGCCGCGGGCTCCCGCGCCGCCGGCCGAGATCAGCGAGGACGATCGCCAATTTCCGGCTTTCCGGCCGCCGTTGCGTCCCACGCCGCCGGTGGTAAAGGGGGCGGACCGCGTTCGTAATCCGGTCGATCAATTCCTGCTCGCGAAGCTTGAAGAAAAAGGGCTGAGCTATTCGTCCCCGGCCGAGCGGCTGACGCTGTTGCGGCGCGTCTATTTGGATCTGATCGGGATGCCGCCGACCCCGGCCGAGGCCGAGGCTTTTCTCGCCGACGATCGCGAAGACGCCTACGAACGCCTCATCGATCGCCTGCTCGCATCGCGCCATTACGGAGAAAAGTGGGCGCAGGTTTGGCTCGACTTGGCGGGGTACTCCGACTCGGAAGGCATTATCGATGAAGACCGCGTGCGCCCCCATGCGTGGCGTTATCGCGATTACGTGATTCGGGCCTTCAACAGCGACAAACCGTATGACCGTTTTTTCACCGAGCAGCTCGCCGGCGATGAGTTGATCCCCGCCGGGCGGCGCAAGGATGTTACGCCCGAGATGGTCGACACGCTGGCGGCGACCGGTTTCCTGCGCATGACGCCGGACGGCACCTACAGCCCGGCGAACGGCTCGCTGGCCGAGCGTATGACTGGTGATCGCCGACGAGATTCAAGTGCTGAGTTCCTCGGTGCTGGGGCTGACGATTGGCTGCGCGCGCTGTCACGACCATAAATATGACCCGGTTACGCAGCGCGATTACTATCGTCTCGGCGCGGTTCTCCAAGCCGCGTTCGATCCTTACGATTGGGTCAAGCCGACCGAGCGGCATTTGGAAATTGCCACCGAGAAGGAACGGCGTGAAACGGCGCGGTTCAACGTACCGATCGAAGCCGAGGTCAAACGGCTCGAAGAACATCTGGAAGCCACAAGAAAACCCTATCGCGACCGCCTGCTCGACGAGCGGCTGGAAAAGCTCCCGGAAGAAGTGCGTGCGGACCTCCGCGAACTCCTCGAAATCCCCACCGAAGAGCACACACAGGTACAGCAATACCTGGCGCGGCGCTTCCGCGAAACCATCGAAATCAGCGACGCGAAACTGGCCGAGACGTTCGCCGAGTTCAAGGACGAATACGACAAGCTGAAAAAGCCGCTCGCCGAAAAGAAGAAGCAGTTGCGCCCGGTTCCGAAGATTCGTTCGCTTTACGACATGGGCGGAGAGCCGTCGCCGGCATATTTGTTGCTTCGTGGCGAGGCGCAGTCGATCGGCGATCGCGTCGACCCGGGCGTGCCGCGGGTTTTGACGGCGGATTTGAGAAGTTACGACGAGCTGCACCCCGGGGGGAACGACGAAACCAGCGGAAACCGGCTGGCGCTGGCGCGCTGGCTGACGCAACCGAACCATCCGCTGACGTCGCGGGTGATGGTCAATCGCCTTTGGATGAACCATTTCGGCCGTGGGTTGGTTTCGACCCCCGCGAATTTCGGGCGGACGGGCTCGCCGCCCTCGCATCCGGAATTGCTCGATTGGCTGGCTACCGAGTTTGTGCGGTCGGGGTGGAGCATCAAAGCGATGCACCGCTTGATGATGACCTCGGAGGCTTATCGACAAAGCTCGCGCGTCGACCCGGCGGCCGAAAAGGCCGACCCGGATAACAGTCTGCTATCGCGCATGCCGTTGCGGCGCATGGGCGCCGAGGCTTTGCATGACTCGATTCTGCGTGTGGTCGGTCGGCTCGACGAGACGCCGTTCGGCCCGCCCGTTCCCGTCGAAAAGCGACCGAACGGGGAGATTTTGCCCCAAGCGACAGACAAAGGGCGCAGGCGGGCGATCTATGTCCTCAAGCGCCGGCGCACTCCCTTGACCTTGCTGGATGCTTTCGATCTGCCACAGCTTTCGCCCAACTGCACCGAACGCACGGTTTCGAACGTCGCGCCGCAGGCGTTACAGATGATGAACAGCCAGACGCTCATCGAGGACGCGCGCTTCTTGGCCGGGCGGCTGATCGATGAATACCCGGATAACCGTGAACAACAGGTTCGGGCGCTCTATCAGCGTGTTTTGTCGCGTCCGCCGACGAAGGAAGAGGCGGCGGCTCGAAGATTTGTCGCTGCTGGCCGTAAACTGGCGGCCGCATTTGGAAAAGGAGAGATTCCAGGGCCCCAGGCAAACGGCCGCGCGCTGGTACGCCTTGGCGTCGTTGGCCCATGCGCTGCTGAACTCGGGGGAGTTTGTCTATATCGATTGACCTTGGGTCCGACGCGTTAGTGAAACCGAGCCGCGACCGTAAGGAAGCGGTATGCGATAAACCACTCGACCGCAACGGAAGTGGCGGCCCCACAGCACCACGATGCGCGGGTTGCGCTGATTTGGGAAACTCAATAAGAGTTAGCTTCGAGTCAACAGGTTGAACATGCAGTTGGGGAATCTCTCTCGCCGACTAGCCGTCACGACGTTCGCGGCGCTTGCGTCGATTCATATAGGGCCGGCGTCCGCCGCCACTCCTACTTTTGAGAACGACGTTCTCCCGATTTTCAATGCGAAATGCGTTGTTTGCCATGGGGCCGATTCGCCCCAAAAAGGCCTGGACCTGCGAACGGCGGCGGCGATTCGCCGCGGGGGCGACTCGGGTGCGGCGATTCAACCAGGTCGCGCCGAGGAAAGCCTGCTGCTTGCAAAGATCGCGACGGGCGTGATGCCTCCGGGCGAGGGGCGGCTGGAGCCCGACGAGATCGAGCGGGTGCGGCGCTGGATCGAGGGCATGGAATCGGTTGCTTCCGGCGACGCGGCCGAGGGGCGTCCCGAGGTCATCGAGCGCGACATTCTTCCCATCATCCAAGCCGGTTGCCTGACCTGCCACGGCAAGAGCCGACAGAAGGCCGGCCTCGACCTGCGGACCCGCGAGAGTATGCTGGCCGGTGGAAAGTCCGGGCCGGCGATCGTGCTCGGTAAGCCCGAAGAAAGCCTGTTGATCAAGAGGCTCGAGGCTCGGGAGATGCCGCCGCTGAGACAGATCCACGAAGCCTCGGTCAAATCGCCGAACCGGGCGCAGGTCACGACTCTCAAAAACTGGATCGCGGCCGGAGCGCCCCTGCTTCCGGACTCGGCAGCTGCGCCGCCCGCCGTCACCGAGAGAGACCGCGGCTACTGGTCGTTTGTGCCTCCCGAACGACCGGCGGTTCCCGAGGTTGACGGGCAAGACTTGGTGGGCAACGAGATCGATGCTTTTTTGCTGGCCAAGTTGGAAGAAGAGGGCCTGAGTTACTCCGCGCCGGCCGAAAGACTGAAACTGCTCAGGCGGCTGCATCTCGACGTGACGGGAACGCCGCCGTCCCCCGCGGAGATCCAGGCGTTTCTAGCCGACCCCCGTTCCGACGCCTATGAACGCGAGGTCGACCGTCTGCTCGATTCGCCGGAATACGGCGAACGCTGGGCGCGGCATTGGCTCGATTTGGCCGGGTATTCCGATTCACGCGGGATCGGCTTTCAAGACAAGATCCGCCATCATGCCTGGCGGTATCGCGATTACGTCATTCGATCGCTGAACAGCGATAAACCCTACGCTCAATTTCTGACCGAGCAGATAGCCGGCGACGAGCAGGGCGATTATAGGCAAGAGCCGATTACCCAGGAGCTGATCGATCGTTTGGCAGCTACGGGTTTTCTGCGCACGACGCCTGACAGCACCTATGAGCCGGAGTTTGCTTATATCCCCGAGCGCATGACGGTCGTTTCCAATACGGTGCAGGTGGTCGGGTCAGCGGTGATGGGTTTGACGATCGGCTGCGCGCGTTGCCACGACCATAAATACGACCCGATTTCGCAGCGAGATTATTACCGCTTCAGCGCGATCTTCCAGACCGCTTACGACCCCTATGACTGGCGCGTCCCCAAGGATCGCTTGCTCGACATCGCGCTCGATGAGGAAAGAGAGCAAGCCGCCAAGCACAACGCTCCGATCGAGGCGGAGATCAAACTGCTCGAAGAGTCGATCAAACAACTCGAAAAGCCCTACCGCGACAAGCTGCTTGCGCGGCGCTTCGAGCCGCTGGCGGCGGAGGTGCGGGCGAAGTTGACGGAAATCGCCGACACGCCCGAAGACGATCGAACCGAGCAGCAGAAAGAGCTGGCGCGTAAGCACGAAGACCTGCTCGACGTCACGCGCTCGCAACTCACGCAGGTGTTCGATGAGTTGGCCGACGCCGCCAAGCCGTTTCTCGAAGAACTTACGAAGAAACAGGAGTCGCTCAAACCCAAGCCCGCGATTCGAGCCTTGGTCGATACCGGCGGCGCGGCGTCGAGGCATTACCTATTGCGGCGCGGCGAGCCGCTGGCGCCGTTTGAGCCGGTCGAGCCCGGCGTGCCGGCGTTGTTTGACGGTGTGGTGGAACCCTACGAAGTTCGCCGACCGAGGCCCGACGAGACCACCAGCGGTCGTCGGCTGGCACTGGCGCGCTGGCTGACGCAGCCTCGCCATCCGCTGACGTGGCGCGTGATCGTCAATCAAATATGGGCTCGCCGCTTCGGGCGCGGACTGGTCCCCGGCCCCTCGAACTTCGGTAAATCAGCTTCGCCGCCTTCGCACCCCGGTTTGCTCGATTGGCTGGCGACCGAGTTGGTCGACACAGGCGGACGGCTCAAGCATATTCACCGGCTGATGCTGACCTCGACGGCCTATCGGCAATCGTCGGGCAAGAGCGAGGCCCTAACCGCCGCCGACCCGGAGAACATTCTGCTCGGCCGCATGCCGCTCAAGCGCATGGACGCCGAGCAGCTTTACGATTCGATCTTGAAAGTCACCGGTCGGCTGAACCCGCAACGCTTCGGCCCCCCCGAGCTTGTCGAGGTTAATGAAAGCAAGGAAGTCGTCCCGCAAGGTACGGGAACCGGCTTCCGCCGCGGTATCTATGTATTGCAGCGTCGCACGTCGCGCGTCACGCTCATGGACGCCTACGATCTGCCGTACATGACGCCCAATTGCCTCGAGCGACGTGAAACGACCGTCTCGACGCAGGCGCTCCACATGATGAACGGCGAGCCGATCTGGGACCACGCGAAGCATCTCGCCGGGCGCGTCATCGATGCCGCCGGCGCCGACACCGAGCGTCAAATCGAGGAAACGTTCCGACGTGTTCTTTCCCGGCCGCCCACCGAAACCGAGGTCGAGAAATCTTCCGCCGCGTTGGCCGAGCTGGCTCGGCATTGGCCCGAGCGGCTGACCGCGGACGGCTCGTCGGCGCCGCGCGAGTGGACGGCGCGTTGGCTGGCCCTGTCCGGCTTCGCGCATACTTTGCTTAACTCCGCCGAGTTCGCCTACATCGATTGAGGCTTTTATGGGACAACCGAAGCAACCGCATTTCGACCGGCACGCGGCGGAGTCTCCCTTCACCGCTCGGTCAGCCGAGCCCCGGTCCTCTCGCCGCGACTTTTTTCAACGCGTCGCCGACGGGCTGCACGGCGCGGCGCTGGCATCGCTGTTGGGCGCGGATCTTTATTCGCCCGATCCCGCGTCGGCCGCTCCGCACGGGCCCCGGCCCTACGACCTAGCGCCCAAAAAGCCCCATTTCGAGCCCAAGGCCAAAGCCGTCATTCAGCTCTTCATGAACGGCGGGCCGAGCCAGATCGACATTTTCGATCCCAAACCCATGCTTGAAAAGTACGCCGGGACGATCCCGACGCGCGACCTGCTGACCGACATTCTGTTTTCGAAGGAGGTCGGCGGCGTCATGCCCTCGGCGTTTCGTTTTTCGAAACACGGCGAGTCGGGGATGGACTTTTCCGAACTCGTTCCCTACACAGCCGAATGCGCCGACGACATCGCCATGATTCGGTCGATGCATACGAACCATACCAACCACGAGCCGGCGATCTTCACGATGCAGGGCGGACGCATCAACTCGGACCGTCCCACCCTCGGGTCGTGGGTCGTCTACGGGTTGGGGAGCGAGAATCAGAATCTGCCCGCCTACGTTGTTTTGGACGACCCGAAGGGCCTGCCCATCAACGGTATTCAGAACTGGCAATCGGCCTATCTGCCGCCGATCTATCAAGGCACGCGCTTTCGATCGGAGGGGCCGCCGGTCGTCAATCTCGACCCGCGACCCGAATGGCCCAAGCCCGTGCTCGAAGCCCAGCGCAACCTGCTTCGTTGGATGGATGAACGCCACCGCGGCCAACGCCCCGACGAACCGAATCTCGACGCCCGGATTGCCGCTTACGAGCTTGCGGCGCGGATGCAGGTCGCCGCCTCCGACGCGCTTGATCTTTCCGGGGAGAGCGACGAGACCGAGGAAATGTACGGAATGAACGACCCGGTCAGCCGGTCGTTCGGCAAACGCTGTTTGATGGCCCGGCGACTGGTCGAGCGCGGCGTGCGTTTTGTGCAGATTTACATCGAGAGCCAAATCTGGGATAACCATTTCCAGATCAATAAAGAACTGCGCTATTGCTGCGGCAAGACCGACCGACCGAGCGGGGCGCTGGTGAAAGATCTCAAGCGGCTCGGCCTGCTCGACGAAACGCTCGTCGTTTGGGGAGGCGAATTCGGGCGCTTGCCGATCGCGCAGACTATCGGCGACCCCTCGAAAGCCGGGCGGGATCACTCGCCTAGCGGCTTTTCGCTATGGATGGCCGGCGGCGGCGTCAAGGGTGGAACCATTCACGGAGCGACCGACGAGATCGGCCACAAGGCCGTCGAAGACCGCGTCAGCGTCCACGACTTCCACGCCACGATCCTGCACTTGCTCGGCATGCACGTCCGCGACCTGACCTACCATCGTCACGGGCTCGACGAGCGGCTTACTGATCAGTTTCCGGCGCGGGTGGTTTCGGAAATTCTCTCGTAAGTGCCGGAAACAAGATTCCGGTCATAACGCAGCTACAGAGCCCGGAGCGCCAGCGACGGGCCCGACCGACGCAGACCGCCCCGGTAGAAACAGTCTATTGCCGCGAATTTGTGGCGTGAGCGTCCACGCTTGCCGCGAACCGATTCATCGGTTCGTATCAGCACAAGCTTGCAAGAAATTCGCAAGTGGGCATTGAAGACACGCCCCGATGACTCGGGGCGCGGCAAGCCTGGGGGCTCAGGCCACGTCGGCAGTGTCCGAAGCCTGACCGCCCCTACAGCTTGCGATACCACTCCGCTAAGCCAACGCCAATCCCGTGCGGGTTGTCTTCTTGCACGAAGTGAACTCCGGGACCAATGTCGACCAGAGTGAGGTTCTTCATCCGTCCGCGGCACCACTCCACGGCCGGTTTGCGAATCAACGCGCCCGGCTGGGCGTAAAACAGAATCTTCGGCAGCTCGGTTTCTCCCATCCAAGCTTTGTAACTCGCCGCCACTTCGACCACGTCCGCCGGCTCGCCTTCGATCGGAATCTCGTTGGGCCAGCGCCACACCGGCTTGCGCGTGGGCGGGTCGAGGAAGGGCCGGCGATAGTGGTTCATTTCCTCGTCCGTCATTTTGCGGACAATTGCTCCGGGCAGCACCTTTTCGACAAAGAAATTCGGGGCGCGGCAAGCCTGGGGGCTGATTAACGTTCATTTCCCAACCGACGTCGGGTGTTCGAAACTTCTTGAACATCACCTGAAAGTTGACGTGCATGTCGTCCCAACCGCGGACCGGCCCCAGAATCGCCTCCATGAAAGCGAGCCCATTGATATTGCTTTCATGACGCCGGGCATAGTGGAACCCCAGCGCCGAGCCCCAGTCGTGGACGACCAGTGTAATGTTCTTCAACCCGAGCGCGTCGATGAACCCCTCGATGTATTTGACGTGGTCGAAGAAGCGATAGTCGATGTCGGGTTTGTCGGATTTCCCCATGCCGATCAGATCGGGCGCGAGGCAGCGGCCCAACCCCGCCGCGTGGGGAATAATATTGCGCCACAGGTAGGACGACGTCGGGTTGCCGTGGAGGAACAGGATCGGGTCACCCTCGCCTTGGTCGACGTAGTGCATCGGGGAGCCGTGGACGTCGACGAAGTTCGGGGAGAAGGGGAAGTCGGGAGAGATCTCGGGAGCAGTTACGTCGGCCATCGGTGAGTAGTATAGCCGCCCGAGGCTTTCGGCCGGGCGGTTGTGACGGCGTTATTGGCGGACTTGGGATTCGGGAATGTCTTCGATCCAGGCCGTGCGGACGCGGTCGATTGGCGGACCCCTCGCGTGAAATCCTTCTCAAAAGCTTGCGGGGCGAGATCGGCGACCACCTGCGCCGCGTAGAGCACAAACGGCGCCAGGCGGGAGTCGGCCACGCGTTCCTCCGAGGATGGAAACGGGGTGAACGCGATGACGCCCAACACAATCACGGCGCTGACCAACAAACCCCGAAGCGCACCGAAAGCCGCGCCCAACAGGCGGTCGAACCAGCGCAGCCCGGTCCAGCCCATCAGCTTGCCGAGCGCCCAGGCGACGATGCCGCCGGCGATCAGCGAACCCACCAGGAAGATCATAAAAGCGGCGAATTCGGCGAGGCGACGATTGTCGATGTAGGGTTGGAGGAGAACCGAGAGTGGCCCGTAATACCACAAACCCCCGACGATGCCCACTATCAGCGCGGCCATGCGAACGACTTCGCGGCTGAGGCCGTTGCGAAAGGCCCCGAGCATCGAAGCGATCAAAACCAAGCCGATCAGGATGTCGAGCCAGTTCATTGGGGTGCCGCTTGACCGCCGGTGCGCGCCGAGGGGCGTCCTTGCTCGGAGTATATACCAGGAACCGGTCGGAATGTTCGGGCCGCGGGATTCAAACCATTGCTTCCCCCCTGGGCGAATTGATTGGCGCTACACTGTGGCGAACGAAGGGTCGGCGGATAGCGCGGCCCTTCTTGGGGAAGGGAGGAGTTTGGTCATGAAACAGCGAGTGATCGGCATTGTTTTGGCGACGATAGCGGTTTATGTTTGGGGATTTCTTTACTGGGGGCTTAGTCCCGTTCCGTACACAGCGTGGAAGCAGACCAATGGGGATGAGGCCGTGCAGAAGGCGCTGCTTGAACACTTCCCTGAGTCAGGGACCTACTACATACCGGGCAGGTATCACGACGAGGAAACGATGAATCGGCTCTTCGAGGCGGGTCCGGTGGGGTTCGTACATATTAACCTCGAGGGCAGGCCGGCGGTTGATCCGTCGATTATGATCTCGGGCTTTTTCTTTACGCTGGTGGCCGTTGGATTGATCTCGGTATTGATGGCCAAGTCGGCGCCGGCGTTTTCGTCCTATGCCGAGCGGGTCAAGTTCGCGGCGCTAACGGGCTTGACGGCGGTGGTGATGATCGAGTTCGGGGAGGCGGTGTGGTGGCTGGTGCCGTGGCAATAGAAAATCTTCCAAGCCTTCTACAATTTCGCTGCTTGGACGACGGCCGCGTTGGTGTTGGCGAAGTTTTCGGGATCGCGACAAGAGGCCTGAGCATACACTCGACTGAGGTCCGCGCCGACGTACGGAATTCATAAGGCAGATGCAGAGATGGGATGAGAGGCTGGTCGCTTGGAGCCGGGAAGCGGTAGGCTACCGGCAGCAGCGCACTTCTCCACAAGGGAGGTGCAATGGATTTTTGAAAAGGAGGCGACCAGCCATGAAGAAGAATAGCAAACAACAGACCGACAAGAACCAAACCGACAAACACCAAACCAAGAAAGCCGACAGCTCACAAGCGAAGACCCGCCAACTCACCCAGCTCGAACAACAGTTGGCGCAACAACGCATCCAGATGCAAAAAGACAACGAAATTTGCGCCGTCGCCGGCGTCGACATCGGCGACAAACGTTGCTTCGTACGGCTCACCGACCTCGCCGGCGAAAGCCTCGAGGAATGCCAAGTCCCCACCCGCCCGGAGGCCTTGGATCGCTGGTTCCGCCGTTGGCCGCGGCTGCGCATTGTGATCGAAACCGGCAGCCACAGCAACTGGATTCGCCGCCGCCTGGCCGCCCTCGCCCACGACGTGCTCGTCGCCGACGCGCGGCAATTGCGTTTAATCAGCCAATCCGACTCGAAAAACGACCGCAACGACGCCTATTGGTTGGCCGAGCTGGGACGCACCAACCCGGCCCTGTTGAATCCCGTCGCGCCGCGCAAGCTCGAGACCGAACAACAACGCACGTTGTTGCGGGCGCGCGAGGCCGTGCTCGAGTGCCGCACGAAATTGAAAGGGAGTTTGCGCGGCATGGCGAAGTCGCACGGCATCCGCTTGGGCCGATGCGCCCAGAACCAATGGGTCGAGCGCGTCCGGGAGGCCTGCCCCGAGGTGTTGCACGCGGCGTTGTTGGGGGTGGCGACACAAATCGAAAGCCTCGGCGCGACGATCCGCGAATATGACAAACAAATCGTCGCGTTGGGCAAGCAATACGCAGCGGTCGAGCGGCTGCGAACGATCGGAGGGGTGGGGCCGCTGACGGCGTTGACGTTCGTGTTGGCGCTCGACAACGACCCGGGCCGCGTGAAGCGTTCGCGGCAGGTCGGCGCGCTGGTGGGGCTGCGTCCCAAGCAACGCCAATCGGGCGAGCGGTCACTGCGGCTGGGCGTGACGAAATCGGGAGATCCGCTGCTGCGGCGGACGTTGATTCAGTGCGCGCACTGGGTGCTGGGGCCGTTCGGGACCGACTCCACGCTCAGGCGCTGGGGTTTGGGTTTGGCGGCGCGCGGCGGAGGACATGCGAAGAAGCGGGCGGTGGTGGCGGTGGCGCGCAAGTTGGCGGTGCTGATGCATGTGTTGTGGGTGAAACAAGAAAACTACGATCCGCTGCACGGGCTGACGGAAACGGTTTCCCCATAAGGCAGGGACGATGAGGCGCAGTCGGCGGCAACGGTTTCGGATGAAGCAACGTGATGAGGACATCCGCGAGCCCCCTAACGGGGACTCGGCGGCAAGAAGATTCCTGTTGAAAGGAAGGGAGTAGGGGATTGGGCGGACGAAGCGAGGCCGCGGCGGAGAATCGAGATCGTGTCACGGTGACTGCGGGCTCTGGGCAGGCAGGCCGATTCTTTCGAGGATGGGTCGAAGCCGCAACAGAGAGAGCAGCGCCGAAAGACCGGACCCCAACCAGCAGAGGTCAACAACGAGACCGATAACACTGCGAATGGAAGCCCGGTCCTCAACGCGCCGCAAGGCATGAGGACCCGGGCCGGATCCGACAAACCGACCAACGCCTCCCAACGACCGCCCTTGACAAGCGACCCACCTCTCATGGAAGCCCTGAGCGCAAGCGACGGGCCAAGGGCACCCAACCGACACGCGCTCCGGACCGCGTCGCCGAGAACCGTCACGTAACTCGGCATACTCTTGAGGCCTGCTCGACATAGTTGTACCTCGGGCCCGTCGCTTGCGCTCTGGGCTCTGCATCTGCCTTATGAATTGGGTGCGCCGTCTCGGGCATGCCGAAGTAGAATTGACTAGATTGGGTGCCTCGGCGCATCCGCGAACCGTTGAGCCTCCCCCGCCAT
Organism: Bryobacterales bacterium; assembly: GCA_965238125.1. Lineage (GTDB taxonomy): Bacteria > Acidobacteriota > Terriglobia > Bryobacterales > UBA6623 > UBA6623. The sequence continues at coordinate 5,682,242 of OZ250179.1, forward strand.
GAATACCCACACTCTCATTGAATTCCTGCTGCTGCTGCTGATCGCCGCCTCGGTGATCGCGATCGTCACGGCGCGCTTCAAGGTCCCCTACACGGTCTTTCTGGTTTTCGGCGGGGTCTTGATCGACCTGTTTCATGTCCCGATCGTCGACAAGCTCGGTGAGTCGGCGGGGCGGCTGCTCACGCCCGACGTGATCTTCATGGTCTTCCTGCCGGGCTTGTTGTTCGAGGCCGGGATCAATATTCACATTCGCCATTTGCGGGCGAACCTGATTCCGATCGTGCTGTTGGCGATCGTGGGCATTTTGCCGGCGGCCTTCGTGGCGGCTTACTTGGTTCACCTAGCGGTCGGGATTCCCTTGCAGGCGGCTCTTGTTTTCGGCGTACTGATCGCGGCGACGGATCCGATTTCCGTCCTGGCGCTCTTCAAGGAAATGGGCGCGCCCAAGCGTCTCGGCGTGATCATCGAGGGCGAGAGTTTATTCAACGACGGCACGGCGGTGGTGTTGTTCCAGATCCTGGTGGCGGGCATGGCCGGCGGCAGTCTGAGCGTGACGGATGGGGTCGGGCGATTCCTGGTGGTCGCGCTGGGCGGCGGCGCGTTGGGCCTTGTGCTGGGGTACGGCGTCAGTAAGCTCACCGAACGAATCGATGAGCCGCGGGTCGAGATCATGCTGACGACGATTCTCGCCTACGGGTCGTTCTTGCTGGCCGAGCAACTGCATGTCTCCGGCGTGATCGCGACGGTCGGCGCGGGGTTGATGATCGGCAACTTCGGGGCCGAAACGGGAATGAGCTCCCGCACCCGCGTCGCGCTTTGGAGTTTTTGGGAATATTGGGGCTTTGTGATCAACTCGATTGTGTTCCTGATGATCGGCATCGAGGTTCATATCTTCGACTTGATCGGTCACGGGACCACGATTGCAATCGCGATCGCGGCGGTGCTGCTTGGCCGGGTGGTCGCCGTGTATTTGCTGACGCCGCTCGGCAACGCACTTTCCGAGCCGATTTCGTGGGCCTGGAGGCACGTGCTGGTGTGGGGCGGCATCCACGGCAGTGTTTCGCTGGCGCTGGTGTTGACGTTGCCCGAGGATTTCCCCGCCCGCGAGACGGTGTTGGCGATGACGTTCGGCGTGGTGGCGTTTTCGATCGTTGTCCAAGGCCTGACGGTTCAGCCGTTGATGCGCAAGTTGGGGATCAAGATGGGCGAGGAGGATGAATACGACCGCATCCGAGTGCGCCGCATGGCCTTGACGGCGGGCCGGGAAGATCTCGAGAAGCTGCACGACGAGCATCTGATCTCGGAGCCGGTCTTCGAAAAGTTGCGGCGGGAAATCGAAGTGGAGATCGGCGAGATCGGGGAAGAGGTCAGGGGCCTGCACGAATTGCGGCCCGAGTTGGCGGATGAGGAAATCCGAGCGGCCCGCGAGCACATGATTCTTGCCGAAAAAGGGGCGATTCAGCGAGCGCTCGGGGAAGGATGGGTCTCACTGCACGGCGCCGAGCAAATGCTGGCGGCGGCCGATGATGAGTTGGAAAAACTGTCGGGCGCGAGGGACGCGGCTAACTAACAACCGGCGGCAATATCCGGTTCAGCGGTCACGCGGCGAGAAATGCCGAACAGGCGGGCAAAGCCGTTCAGTGCGCGCCTGGGGCGGGGGTCTCGGCCTCGGCCGGCTCGTGGGGTACCGGTTCGGCGGGAGCCGGAGTGGGTGCTGGGTCGGTCTTGTGCCCGTTGCTGAACAGCGCGGTGAGCAACGGCGGCGTGGCGAGGGTGGTGACCATCACCATGACGACAATGGCCGAGAAGGTTTCGGCCCCGAAGACGGGTTGCCCGGCGACGAAAAGCGAGGCGCCGATACCGGCGAAGATCAGGCCCACCTCGCCGCGGGGAATCATTCCCACCCCGACCACCAAGCGGTTCAAGCCCTTTTCCATCACGCCCAATGAACAGACCTGCTTGCCGATGATGGCCGCCACGCACAGTGCGGCGGCGAACTGCATCACCGAAGCCGAAGCGAAAGCGCTCAGGTCGACTTTGAGCCCCATGAGCACGAAGAAGACCGGCACCAACGTTGAGTTGATAGGGCCCAGCAGTTCCTCGATTTTCTGTTTCTTCATGGAAGCGTAACCGCGATAGTGCGTTTCATCGAGCACGAGCCCGGCCGCGAATGCGCCCACGATGGGCGCCAATCCCACGACTTCGGCGAGACCCGCTACGAGAAAGCAATAGCAAAGCGTCAACACGACGGGAATACCGCCCACGCGGAAGCGCGAGCCGAAAGCCACCACTCTCCCCGCCAGCAAGCGGCCGACGATCACGGCCACGGCCAAGAAACCCACCGCCTTCGCGATGATGGTCAGCACGGGCAGGGGCGAAATGTCCGCCACTCCGCTCGTCGCAATCGAGGTGACCAGGCCGCTGACAACGGCCAGGATGATCAGCCCGAGAACGTCGTCGATCACGGCCGCGCCCAAGATGATGCGCGCCTCCTTGGTGTCCATCTTGCCGATATCCTTGAGAACGCGGGCGGTGATCCCGACGCTCGTCGCCGCCAGCGTGGCGCCGACAAAAAGATGGACGTACCAGGCGGACTCCGGCAGAAACCATGCGGAGACGCCGTAGCCGAGAGCCACGGGAGCGACGACTCCCAACACAGCCACCAGAGCCGCCGAGGAGCCAACGGCGAGCAGTTCGTCGAGGTTCGATTCCAGCCCCACTTCAAACAGCAGCAAGATGACGCCGACTTCGGCCGCGAACGCAATGCCGGGGTGGGTCTTAATCGCTTCCAGCCCGCCATAACCCAGCAGAACGAGGTTTCCCAAAATCACGCCGAAGACGAGTTCGCCGAGCACCGCCGGCTGGTTCCAGCGTTCAAATAGTTCCCCGCCGATCTTGGCCGCCAATAGCAGCAGCACGAGGGAAAAAAGCACGTTGGCCACCCGCACGTGGCCGCTGTGTTCGCCGCCTTCGGCAAAGGCTTCGGGGACTGTTACGCCTAGAACAGCGATCAAGAGGAATAAGTAGGGGATGAACCGATTCGCCGACATTTGCTTACCACGTCAAAGCCTGTCAACCGGGAGCTGACATTAGGATGCCGACCGCAGCGTAACGGCTCCATGAAGCAATTCCGAGTCCGTCCGTCCGCCCGATTGGCCTTCATTGACTTCATCGGCAGCCTCCGGGCGAGTCTACGCTGGTCCAAATCTCTTTCTTTACTTTATCATCTCGTCCTTCGCGGCTCATGCGGCGGGCCTATTTCGACTTGATCGGGTTGCCGCCGAGCCCCGAGGAGATCGAAACGTTTGTTTTCGACCGCGAGCCCTGCGCCTACGAGCGCCTGATCGACCGGCTGCTCGCGTCGCCCGAATACGGCGAGCGATGGGGGCGTCATTGGTTGGACGCGGCCGGGTACATCGATACCGCAGGTTCGGACAACGACCTTCCCATTATTAACGTTCTAGAGGGAATGTGGCGTTACCGCGACTATGTCGTGAAGTCGTTCAACGACGACAAGCCGTGGGACCGCTTTGTCACCGAGCAACTCGCCGGCGACGAGCTGGTCGACTGGCGCAACGCCGAGAAATACACTCCCGAGATTCTGGAATCGCTCATCGCCACCGGCTACCTGCGGACCGCGTTCGATCGCACCGGCGCCGATATCACGAACCTTTTCAAGGAACGTCATGACGTGGTGTTCGGTTTGATCGAGAAGGTTTCGACGAGCCTGATGGGCTTGACGGTCGGCTGCGCTCGATGCCACAGCCACCGATTCGACCCGATCCCGCAACGCGACTACTATCGTTTCCTGGCGCTGTTCACGCCCGCCTACAACCCGATGAGTTGGAAGCAGCCGCAGGATCGCTTCTTGCCGGATGTCGCGAAACCCGAGCAAGAGGAAATCGACCGCCACAACGAGGAGATCGACAAGCCGCTCGAGGAACTCGGAGAAGAACGAACGCGACTGCGGCAACCTTGCGAAGACGCGCTGCTCGACAAGAAGCTCGAAGCCTTGCCCGAGGAAATTCGCGCCGATACCAAGACGGCTGTGCGAACCGACGAGGAAGAGCGAACCCAGATTCAAAAGTATCTCTTCAAGAAGTTCGGCGAGAAACTCGCCGTCAAGCCGGAGGAAGTCGACGAAGCCCTCGCCCGCAACTCACAACAAAGCGACGAGCAAGAGAAACTCGATCAGCAAATCGCCACCCTGGAAGGCTACAAGCGAAGCTACGGGAAGATCCAAGTACTGTGGGACGTGGGGGCTCCTCCGACCACGCGGCTGTTGCAGCGGGGCGCGGTGGAATCGCCGGGTCCGCCCGTGAAACCGGGCTTTCTGGAAGTGCTTTCCGCGCCCGGCGGCACGGACTCCATGCGCCCGGCCGGCGCGCAAGGCGAAACCAGCGGGCACCGGCTCGCGCTCGCGCGGTGGCTGACAAGCTCCGACAACCCTCTCACGGCGCGCGTTGCCGTCAACCGCGTCTGGCAGCATCATTTCGGTGTGGGGATTGTGGCGACGCCGGAGAACTTCGGGGAGTTGGGGGCGCGGCCGACTCATCCGGAGCACGAACAACGGCTGGAGGATGAAACGGCTGCACAGGATGATCATGACCTCGAGCGTGTACCGCCAGTCGTCGCGGCAGACGGACTCGAGAGAGCACGCCGCGGCGAAAAAGGCCGACCCGTTCAATAAGCTGCTTTGGCGGATGAACCTGCGGCGTCTCGAGGCCGAGGCCGTGCGGGACGCCATCCTCGCGGCAAGCGGAAAATTGGACCGCACGCTTGGCGGGGCGGCGATCATGGTCGAGCACGACGCGAGCGGTTTGCAGTCGATTGATCGCGAGGACCCGACCCCGAATGCCGCCGGCCGACGCAGCTTGTACGTGCTGGCGCGGCGCAGTTACCCGCTGAATTTCTTGGAAGTGTTCGACTATCCGCTGATCCAGACCGGCTGCAACCGGCGCATCAACTCGGCGACGCCTTTGCAGTCGCTGACTCTGATGAACGATGGCTTTGTGATCGGGCAGGCCGAGCAGTTGGGCGAGCGGGTGGAGCGAATGGCGAATGGGGCGTCCGTCGAGGAAAAGATCGGAGCGGCCTATTTGCTCGCACTATCGAGGCGACCGACGCCGAAAGAGACGATGCTTTCGCTGGGGCATTTGGGCAAGCAGGAAGAGCTGTATCGCAAAGCGAACATCGCGCCTGGGGAAGCGGCCTCAAAAGCGCTGGCAAGTCTGGTGCAGATGCTGCTGGCGAGCAACGAGTTTTTGTACGTGGAATAAGCGGCTAGGGGGCCGCGCCCGCCCACATAGGCGTCACGGCGCCAATGCCGGCCGGCTGCCGCATGCCTGCGCCGATAAGGTATAGTAGGGGCCAGGGGGGTCCATGGTCCGCGCGCAAACGGTCGCCAACCAAATTGTCGAGTCGTTTCGCGCGAAGGGCGGCATCTCCAACCTGAAGCTTCAAAAGCTTCTCTACTATGCGCAGGCGTGGAACCTGGCGCTTTACGACAAGCCTCTTTTCCGAGACCGCATTGAAGCTTGGGTTCATGGCCCCGTCGTGCCTCCAGTGTTCGGAGCATTTAAGCACTTTAAGTGGCTGCCGATTGGCTCCCCGGTAGGCTCGGCGAAATTGCCGGAACAATATAAGCCTCATTTAGCCGAAGTAATCCGTGTCTACGGCGGGTTCTCGCCGACGGAACTCGAGCGGCTCACCCACAAGGAAGCGCCGTGGAAAGAAGCGCGCGGTGGAATCCCAAACCACCAGCCGTCGGGCGCGATCATCACTCAAGATGCGATGAAGCGCTTCTATGGGGCGCGTCTCAGGGATGCCGACGGCCGAAAGCGAAAGGTAAGCGAAACCGTCCCAGCGGCGGGCCACTGCGCCGCCACAACGGAAGATCCCGGACGACACTGCAAGCCTGCGCTTTTCTTTTGAATTCCTGGAGGTAGACAGCAATCACAAGTTCCGTTTGGATGCCTGTTCCAAGGAATTTCTGCGTTGTCTACTCACGGCCCTTCGCGAGCTGAGCAAACTAACGACCGGCGATCTCGCTGACTGGACGGATTCATACCGTGCGCATCGAATTGACTTTGATGAAACTACCGAGCCGAACGGTTTCTCTCAGCTTGGTGAGCAGCTGGCCACCGACGAGGCGTGGCAGTTCAGGCCGCACCCCCATAAAGAATGGCGCGCGCACGGGTTTCTGACCGATGACGTATTCTTCGTCGTCTGGCTTGATCCGTCCCACAAGCTGTACGGCAGGTCCGAGAACTAGGCTGGGGCCGGGGCGACCCGTCTCGGGGTGCGGTAAGGCAGGAGCCTCACGCCACTTCGTAGACGAATCTAGACAAGGATTCGATGAACCACTTCGCCGTGCACATCGGTTAGACGGAATTCGCGGCCGGCGTGGCGGTAGGTGAGTTTTTTGTGGTCGAGGCCCATTAGATGTAGGATCGTCGCGTGCAGGTCGTGGAAGTGGACCTTGTTCTCGATGCCGTAGTAGCCGTACTCGTCGGTGCGGCCGTAGGTTAGGCCAGGTTTGATTCCGCCGCCGGCGAGCCACATGGTGAAGCCGTGCGGGTTGTGGTCGCGGCCGTCGGCGTTTTCGGCGGTGGGCGTGCGGCCGAATTCGCCTCCCCAAATCACGAGAGTCTCATCGAGCAGGCCGCGGCTCTTCAAATCGGTCAGCAAGCCCGCAATGGGTTTGTCGACTTCGCCGGACTTTTTGGTTATGTTGTCTTTGAGCTTCTGGTGATGGTCCCATCCGTTGCTGTTGCATTGGACGAAACGCACGCCGCGCTCGCAGAACCGGCGCGCCAAAAGGCATTGCCTGCCGAAGTCTTCGGTGGCCTCGTCGTCCAAGCCGTAAAGGCGGCGGGTGGCGGCGGTTTCACCGCTGATATCCATCACCCGCGGAGCTTCTGCTTGCATACGGAAGGCGAGTTCGAAGGTAGCGATGCGGCTTTCCAGTTCGCTTTCGTAACCCACGCGCTCGGTGTGGTGCTGCGAGAGGTCGCTGAGCATGTCCAACTCGAGGCGCTGGAGATCGACGCGATTCTTGTCGTTACCCTGTCCGTCGCCCTTTCCGGCACCAATGAAGGGGAACCTGGCGTCCTTCGATTTCGTGTTTCCGTAGCCGAGCGGTGTTCCCTGGTGGGCGGCCGGCAAGAACGCGGAGCTGAAGTTATTCGCACCGCCTTCGGCCAAGGCTTGGCCCATGGTGATGTAGCCGGGGAGATCTTGGTTTTCCGACCCGAGCCCGTAGGTGAGCCAGGAACCCATCGCCGGCCGAATGAACGTGTCGCTGCCGGTGTGCCACTCAAGGACGGCGCCGCCGTGCCGCGGATTCGAGCAATGCATCGACCGGATGATGCACAGTTCGTCGACCTTCCCGGCCAGGTTGGGGAACACCTCGCTGACCCAGGCACCGCTCTCGCCGTGCTGTTTGAACTCGAACGGCGAACCGATCAGATTGCCGCCGCGCCGGGGGAATGAAACCACGCGGGGTTGGTCAAAGGGCAAGGGCTTGCCGCTATCTCGTTTCAGTTGCGGCTTGGGGTCGAAGGTGTCGAGGTGCGACGGCCCGCCGAACATAAAGAGCATAATGACCCGCTTGGCGCGCGGGGCGAAATGCGACGAGCGAGCGGCAAGCGGGTCTTTCAAGGAGGCCAAGGCTCTCTCGGCGGCCAGGGCTTCCTCGGCCAACAGGGCGGAAAGCGCCAGAGCGCCGAAGCCCGCGCCCATTTGATTTAGGAATTCTCTGCGTGAACGGCGCGCCATCGGATTCCGCTTCATTCTATCCCAACGGCTACCTCACCGACTCACATCACATAGACAAACTCGTTCGACGACAGCAACACGCGGCAGAGCGCCTGCCAGGGTGACGGCCGCTTTTTCTCGGGTTCACCCTCGGCCGCCCTAACCGCCTGCTCGTAGCGTTTTAGGAAATCCATGGCGCGCTTTGATTCATCGCGGTCGGGCGGCCGCAGATGGACTAACCGATAGGCCGCTCGGAGGCGATCGACATCGCGCTCGTTTTCGCGGACGATCCGTTCGGCCAGTGACCGCGACGCCTGCTCCATCAACTCGCTGTTCATCATGAACAGTGCTTGCGGGGCGACCGTCGTGGTTTGCCGTCTGCCCTGAATCGTGGACGGGTTCGCGAAATCGAATGTCTCGAAAACTTCGTACAGCGCGCTACGGAGCACGGGAAGATAGACGGCGCGGCGGTTCGAGGCGTAGAGCGCCGGATCGCGCGACTTGCCGTCGCCGTTGAGGTTGACGAAGTTGTCGTAGGGAAGGGCCCTGCCGCCCGGTCGATCGTCCAAGTTCCCCGCCACGGCCAGCAAGGAGTCGCGGACCACTTCGGCTTCCATGCGGCGGCGGTGCATTCTCCACAGCAGCCGGTTTTCCGGGTCGATCGCGGCGTGGGCGGCGTTCGGTTGGCTGCTCATCCGATAGGCTTCCGAAAGCATAATCAACCGGTGCATCGCTTTGATCGACCAACCGCTTTCGACGAATCGCGCCGCCAACCAGTCGAGCAGCGCCGGGTTGTCGGGGCGGTCTCCCAAGAGGCCGAAATTGTCGGTCGTGCGCACGATGCCTTCGCCGAAGTGTCCCTTCCAGATACGGTTGACCATGACGCGGGCGGTGAGCGGGTGGTCGGGGCGAGAGAGCCACCGGGCGAGTTCGAGGCGGCCGCTGCGGTCCGGGCCGATCGAGCTTTGCTCGCGGTCGCGGCCTCCGAGAATGGCGGGGAAACCGCGGGGCGCGGGGGCGCCTGGCGTCAGGTGGCTTCCGCGAATCATCACCGGCAGGTCGCCGATTTCGCCTTCCCCAACGGCCATGGCCTTGGGAATACATTCGTATTCCTGCTTGGCGACTCGGATGGCTTCCTTGTGTTCGTCGAAGACTTCCTCGGGCGTTGTCGCCAGGTTCGAGTTCGTCACGAAATCGTCGTGAAAGTCGAACTCGTCCTCGATCTCGCTGAGACACCGTTCCTCGCTTTCGCTGTAGAGCGCGGTGGCATTGAGCTTGGAAGTCACACGGTAAGTCAGCACGGTTTTCGTGCTCGTGAAAATGCCCAGCAGCGAGTAGTAGTCTTCGGTCGGGATGGGATCGAACTTGTGGTCGTGGCAGCGGGCGCAGTCGATGGTCAATCCCATGAAGGCGCGAGCGGTGGTCGCCAACTGCTCGTCGGCGAAGTCGAGCCTTTGCTTTACGGCGTCGTCCTCGCCGACCATCTTCGGGCCGAGCATCAGAAAGCCGGTCGCGATCAGCGACTCGGCGCGGTTAGCGTCGTTCCAGTCGGTCATCAGGTCGCCGGCAAGTTGCTCGCGCACGAACTGATCGTAAGGCTTGTCGTCATTGAAGGCTTGAATGACATAGTCACGGTAGCGCCAAGCGTCGCCGTGGACGATATTGTCATCCATGCCGTTGCTGTCGGCGTAGCGGGCGACATCGAGCCAGTGGCGTCCCCAGCGTTCGCCGTAACGGGGCGAGGCGATCAGGCGGTCGACGACCTTCGCGAATGCGTCGGGGGCTTCGTCGGCTAGGAAAGCATCGACTTCGGCCGGGGTGGGCGGAAGGCCGTGCAGATCGATTGTGGCGCGTCGGATCAGCGTACGCTTGTCGGCCGGTTGGGCGGGCGTTAGGCCCTTGGCTTCGAGGGCGGCGCGCAAGAAGCGGTCGATCGGGGAGCGCGGTTGCCGCGAGTCGGGCGCTTTCGGAAGCGGAGGCTCACGGACGGGCTGAAAGGCCCAGTGGTCGATTTGGGCTTGGCTGTAGCGGGGTTGTTCGCGAGCGGGCGCGGGCTCGGGTTCCGGTTGCGGCGGAAGCGATGAGTTCGGCCACTTCGCACCCGCTTCCACCCAACGAGTCAATGCCGCGATCTCCGTTCTAGGGAGCTTTTTCTTCGGCGGCATCTGCACGAAGGTGTCGTGGTTGACCGCGTGGATGAAAAGGCTGCGATCGGGCTCGCCCGGCACGACCGCGGGGCCGGAACGGCCGCCGCGCAGCATTCCTTCGAGCGAGTCAAGCCGCAGGCCGGCCTGCCCCTCGCCGGCGGCGGGACCATGGCAGGCGTAGCAGTTGTTCACCAGGATCGGCCGGACTCTTTTTTCGAACAAGTCGTCGGCTTGTCCGTAAGAGAGCGACGGGATTGCGACGATTGCCCAAGCGAAAAAGAACGCTCTGAAGCCGGGGTTTCCGCGAAATCTACTGACCGGATTTATCACAGCAAATCAGACGTCAAGCCGAGCGTAACACAGTTGATGCCGCTGTTCGCCAAGAGGTCCGTTTGCGACTACTTGGTGCCGGCCCGCTCGATTACGCCCACCTTAATTCGCCCGGTTGCGGCGTCTTCGGATTGAGGGAGTAAGTACGGGCTCGACCGGGCCGCATCGGCGGGCAGAACGGAAATCAACTCGGCATACGGGATGCCGGTTCGCGTGCGAAATTGAGCTCTTTGGAAGGAAAATCCCGACTCGGCCAGCGCGCGCTCAAAACCCAAGGTCGCTTTGGGGAAGTGCCGTTTCCCTTCCGCATTCGTCAAATACAGATCCCCGACGCGGATCTGCTCAGCCCAAGGTTTCCCGGCCCCGGCGTTTTCAGCATCGGCCGCCCAGAACAACTCCTCCGCCTTGATTTCCCCATTCGAAAGAACGAACAGGTTGTTGTGCAAGCCCCAATCGAGGATTTTCACCTGGTCGCCGCGCTTATGGGTTTCGAGGTAATCGTTCACGAAATAGATCGCGTCGGACCAGGAGGCCGTTCCGCCGGTCCGTTCGAGTCCGCGAATCAGCGCGATGCTCCAAAACATCGCCGCGCAAAAGTAGACGAGAGCGAAGGCGCCGGCGACGATCTTGCCCACCCGATAGCGAGTCGCCAACCAGCCCAACGCCAAGACGACAATTACCGCCGCCGCCGGCACTAGTGCGATCAGGTGATGGTGTCCGACAGGCAGTCCCGAGAACACTATGATGGCCCCGAAAGTCAGGCAAAACAGTGCCGCCAGACGGTGCCACTGCGCCGCCGGCGTCTGGTCCTTTCTAAGCAGCGCCGAGACAAGCCCAAACAGCACGCCCGCGCCGAGCACGGCCGACAGCCAAAGCGACGGCGAAGTCGGCCCGTCCCAGGCGGCGCGGCACTCCCGGTCGCACAACAGAGTATCCATCAGCATCGGTACACGTGCCTGAAACAAACTCAACAGATCCAAGTCGAGTCGCGAGTTTTCCATAAAGGCCAGGGTTCCTCCACGAGAAAGCAACTCATACACCACCACTACACCACCACGGGGAAGCAGCCGATCAGCCCCCCGGCCGCCAATGCGCCGAGCTGCCGACGGGGAATCCGAACGGAACGGCGAAGCACCAGCACGGCGGCAATCCCCGCCGACAAGAGCAGCCAAGCGAAATTCAGCCGGTTCCACACCGCTATCCCCGCCCCCAGCCCGACCAAGCAGGAACGGCCTGTTCCGGGGGACTTCAAATAGGCATTAATCGCAAGCGCTAGCGCGCCGAGCGATGCTGTCCAAACCGCGACATTACCTTTGTCCAGAACCGTATGAAACAGGAAAGAGGGATGAACAGCGAGGGCAAGCGCCGTGAATGCCCCCACCACGGAGTGGACTTGCTCTCGCAGCAGTCGCGCAAGAGCCCAAATTCCGAAAGCGCTCAACAGCACCGCGACAACTCTTGAGACGAAAGGATCGGTCCCCCACAGGGCAAAGACGGGCAGCAGCAAATAATAGCGGCTGGCCCCGACGTAGGGCATGATCATCATGGGCCACCAGCGCCCCGCCACTTCGACCCACCCGCCGGGATCGTAATGGGCAAACCTCGGCTTTCCCTCCAAGTGCAGCATGTGGACGGCGCCGTGCTGAAGAATCGCTTCGTCGTAGTGGAGGCCGACGTCTTGCCATGCCAGGCCCACCGCGAGCAGCAAGTGGAGCAAAATGGCGGCCGCGGTGACGAGCGACCACAGTTTGTTGTTGGGGTGATGGACGAAGCGCACGAGGTCAGGCTGCGAGCTTTTGTTCGCTGGAACGGCGGTACCTGGCGAGAGCAGTGGTTTACCGGCTCTTGGCAGCTTGCCGGGCGGCTTTCTCTTCGGCGCGAGCTCCGCCAAGAACGAGTTCGACCGCCGTGTTGCCCTCATGGCAGGCGTACTCGTACATCCGATAGCCCGGGTTCCGCGTCAGCGGCATTGCGATTTTCCAAGGGCTCGTATAGATCTCGGGATCCTCGATCGTGACCTCGTAGTTAATCGTATCGGCGTGGACGCGGCTGAAGCGTTCGACCACATGCAAGGCCTCGGTCTGGGGGACGCCCTTGATGCGGCGGGAGGCGGAATTGGATGCGATCCAGCCCTTGTTCGTGAAATTCGTCGTTTCGATGACCAACGTATCGCCTTCCCAGCGGCCCCGCGAATCGCCCATCCAGAGGCGAATTTTCGGGCTGACATGCGGACGCCCGTCGAGCGGGATGACGCGCGTGTCGTGGATCATTTCGTAAAGAATCACGACGTATCCGGGGATCTGCAAAATGTGATAGGCGTTGTTGTACCCGGCGGGGAAGATCGACCCCGGCACGCCGCGAGTGATGCAGCGATCCCACACGCTCATGTATTTGTAGGAATCTTTGGCATGGGCCTTGTTGTAATCCCGTTTCGTTTCTGCGGACGGTCTTGTCGGGACGCGGCCGTCGGGCGGATCAACGACCAGCGAGCTCTGGCGGGTGGAGAGGAACCGCGTGCCCGCGTCGAGCCAGATTTGGTTGTACGCGCCAACGCTGCCCGGAGCGGACTTGCCGTCCCCGGCGGCGCGCCGTTGAGCGATCCGCCCCTCGATTTCGGCTGCTTCCTCTTTGCTCAGAAACGGTTTCCCCTGGTTTTCAACCGGCCGTTCAAAAGGCGTGATGGTTTCGTTCGTCCATATGGCTTGCAGGTCGGGATCACCCCAGGCAGTGCGCGGGTGAGTCCACGCCTCGTCCGCGGCCGGCGCGGTTTGAGCGGGGGCGGGAGCCGGCGCCGCGGCCCCGAAGGCGATCATGGCGAGCACAAGCCCGATGGAAACGAGAAACCGATGGTTCATCCCGTAGCTCCTTGTTCGTTGGCCGCGTCGGACTGCCGGACCGCCGGTCCGGGAATCGTTTCGGCAACCCAACTTTAGCGAATCCAATGTGTCTCGTGGCACGCTTCGCAAGCGTCAATGATCTGGTTGCCGGCCTCGGTGATGCCGTCGACGTCCTTCGCTTCGGCGGCCTTCAACGCGGCCGCGCCCGCCTCGACCATCGCCAACGAAGTCTTCATCCAGACGGAGTCTTTGGCGCGGTTTCCAATCATCAGCAGGTTGCCGGATTCAGCCAGGATCACGGCGCTGTTGCGAACGGCTGTCCACCCTTTGTCGTCTTTGGGCGGCTGCCGTGCGACGTTGAACAAATCATTCGAAGCGGGAATGACCATGGCCCCCTGCATGCCGCGCCCCGAGTCATCAAGGCTGAGCCGTGAGCCGCCGGGCATGTCTCCGCAGCCGGCGCCAGGCTTGCTTGATCGACGTCCCGCTCAATACGAGGCCGCCGAGGAGCAACAAGATCACAACAACATCCCACAACGGGCGCCGGTAATAAAGGAATCGAAAGTCCAGGTTGTGCAGGCCGTGATAAAGCCAGCGGTTGAGGCGGGTGAGCCGCTCTTCCTTGCGCAAAATCAAGCCGAGATAGGGGTCGACATAGAGCCAGGTCCGCCGAGGATCGTCAAAGCGTAGACGCAGGACCGGGAGAGGCAGGCCGCGATCTCGGCTGTAGTAATAGTCGTCGTATTCGTCGATCCACGCGACGTCGTCGACCGCGCTGTCGGGCATGGCCGCCCCGGCCGCGGCAAGCACGTCGTTGTCGGCGAACCGAGTGAAGGTTCCTCGCTCAGCCTCAACGGCCCGGACGGCCAGATGCTCGAGCATTTGCACGGGCGAGAGAAACGTCGCCGGACCGGCGCGCGGGCGGGGGACGCTTGAGTCGGGGGAGGGGGCGCGATAAGCGACGAAGAAAGGCTCGCTCTGAAACTGCATCACCTCAAGTTCCTTCGGGGCAAAGGAAGACGCGATGGCCTCGGCCGCGAGGCGAATCCGTTCGGGCGTCAGCAGATCAAGACGCAGGGGACCGCCCGCCACCGCTTCAGCCTGCTCTCGAGTCGGCGTGGTGCCCGGGTGCCACCTAAAGGGATCGAGCGAAAGGCAGCCGCTGAGGATCCAAGTAAAGCTCGTGAGTCCGAAGACCAGGCCGGCGTAATGGTGCCAACGCATCCAGCCGACGTAAGGAGAGCGGGCGGGGTCCCCTTTCACGCGGTACCGGGATTTCACCGATAACCGCCAAACGCCCCAAACAAGCCCCGACAGCGACAACAGGCAACCGGCGATCGACAACCCGATAACGGAATTGATCCACAGCGCCGAATGCCGCCGAAAAGGCGTGAAATAGAGCCAGTGAAGCACGCTCCCCAGATACCCCCAGAGGCGGCCCGAGTGCGTCGTCTTCATCACGACTTCGCCGGTGCGGTCGGAAACGTAGAGCTCGGTATCGTTGGAGTCGCCAAGCGCGACGCGATGCGTCGGGGATAAAGAGAGAACACCAAGCGCCCATTGGTCGGCGTCGGCCAGGTGGGTGTCGTAACGAGCGCTGTCGGCGAACTCCGGCGCAAATTCACGCGTGATCATCATCGCCTGCTCGGCGGTCAGACCGTCGAGAGGCTGTCCGTCGTCGGCGAATACGGTAGACCACTCGCCGCCGCGCGCGAAGCGGTAGACCGGACGGTCGCCGAGCATGCCGACGCGAAGTCTGTCGGCACGGAATCCGATGCTTTGGGAGGCATCACCGGCGGAGACGGCGAGATTCGAGAGGTCGAGCGCCGGAAGTCGCCGCAGACGCTCCTCGGGATCGAGGCTCGGCAGGCGCTCGTACATCATCACCAGCCCCGAACCGAACCACATGATGAAGAGCAATCCTCCGGCGATGCCCAACCAGCGATGAGCGTAGATCAGCGCCTTTCGGACGGCGTATCGCGGCACGCGGAAAGCCATCAAGAGCCTTTTATCAAAAAACGAACGAAGTCGTTACGAGGACCTGGCGAGGCCGGCCGATGTCGGCCGATTCACCGCTTGAGATGTCGCCGTTCCAGAAATACTCGGCATCGAAGAGATTGTGCGCGGCAAGCGTCAGGCGTACCGGCCCGCGACGCCATGTCACGGCCGCATCCACCAGCGTATAGGGGTCGAGTTCGAAGGCGTTGCGTTGGTCGATTTGCACGGTGCCGACGTGCTTGACGTCGAGGGTGAAGTCGAGGAACGACCGCGGAGAGAAAACGGCGCCGCCGTTGATCACCCGATCGGGCGAAATCGGAAGGCGGTTGCCGGTCAGCACGGTGTCTCCGCGCGAGGATTCGATCACGAAATCATCAAAGCGGTTCCTGTAAAACGACGCGTTGAGATATGTTGTCAATTTGCGGCCGGGCCGCCAGCGGACAGCGGTTTCGAAGCCCTTGTATTTGTGCTTGCCCGCATTGGCAGGCAGGAAAAAAGGACCTTGGCGAACGGTGGTGACAATGCCGTCGCGGTGCATTCGGAAATAAGCGCCCTCGAACGAAAGCGCACCGCCGAGGACGCTGCCCTTGAGGCCGACTTCGTAGTTGTCGATATCTTCGGGGATCAACTCGATTTGCTCGTCGCCGGGCCGTAATTGGCTGGGCCGGCGCGGCGGCAGGAAGGCCTGAGAATACGTCGCGTACGCATTGACGACAGGGCCGCTGTCGTCTTCAACGCCCAAAAGTTTGAACGTCGAGCTGATCTTCGGACTGAACGCGTCAAACGTGTCTTCGACTCGCGGGGCCCCGTCGCGAAACGTCAGCGTGTTGTCGAGCGCGAGGCGATCGTATCGGCCGCCGACCGTTACGACCCAGCGGCTGGTCGGCTCGATCATGTACTGCAGAAATAGGCCGGTAATCCCCAAGTTGTAGTCATTGCCGCCAAAGCGAAAGAACTGCCACTCGTTGCGCGGGGGGAAGATCGGGTTCAGATAGTTCAGCGTCCAGCCAAATAGATCGGGGTCGGTGAAGATCAGATTGCCGGCACTGAAGCCGCCGGTTCGTTCGTAGGAGCCGCCGACGATCAGGGAACTCTTGATTCCGCCGAATTGGGGGGCCGCTTCGAGTCGCAGTTCCTGATAGAAGATGTCCTCGTCGGTTTCGAGCTCAAAGGGAAACATCGCCAGGGTGTTCGCTTCCAGGTCGAAGGGGCCTCCGATCACGTCACCGTCGTCGATGAATTTGTATTGGATCGGGCGGTACCCGAAGACCTCCACGACCCGGACTCGCTCGGCAAGTTCCCGCGTGTAGTTAACGGTGAGCCGCGTTTCTTCCTGATGGTAGTTGGGGCCGGGAAAGTTGAGGCTCGTGCGGCGGTCAAAACGCGGGTCGAGGTCACTCAAGAGTTGTCCGTCGATGATGGGGACATTGGTTGGAGTGCTGTTGTCGGAGACTACGCCGTGAATGCTGACGCTGCCGAAGGATTTCGCGTCGGGGACGAACGTCAGCTTCCCGAAGGTCGCTGTCTCGTCGACATTGAAGTCGATGGGGCCGGTGAAATAACCGCCGTTATGCTCCCGTGCAAGCGAGACGTAGTAGCCGACCCGCCTACCCAGCGGCCCCGAGGCTCTGCCCAGCCCTTTCAACGTTCCGAATTCGCCGGTGGTAAGATCCAGGCCGAAGCGGTGTTCGGAGGTCGGCGAGGCGGTGAGCACGTTGATGGCGCCACCCACGGCCGTGCGGCCGTAGAGGGCGGAATTGGGGCCGCGCACGACTTCGATACTGTCGGCGTCGTTGATCGGCAGGTTGACCACCCGGGCGCTGTTGCGGGAGTCGGTTTGCGGCACGCCGTCGATCAACAGCAGCGTGTTCGTGAACTCGTTGCCGTCGCGGGGCATTCCCCGCAGCGCGACGGATTCGAAGGAGCCGGCTTGGGTGCTGATGACCAGGCCCGGGATGTGCGCGAGAGCTTGGGTCAGCTCTTGGTCGCCTCGGCGGTCGATCGTTTCGCGGTCCACAATATCCGTCTGAGCCGGGACGTCGCCGATACTGAGAGCCGACTTCGTGGCGGTCACTTGGATGCGTTGCATCAGATTCGGAGTCGCCTCGAGTTCGACGCGAAGTTCCAACCGCTCATCGGCTTTGACCCGCAGCCCGGGAACCCGTAGTTTCAGGAAGCCCGGGGCCTCGACAACGATCGCCGTTTCTCCCGCGGGGACGTGGCGGACGACAAACCGGCCCACTGCATTGGCGACGGCGCGCAACGCCGTGCCCTCGATCTCGATGACCGCGCCGCCCCCCGCACTCTCGACCGCGACGCCTTGGATACCGCCCAGAGGCGCGTCTTGGGCCGCGGACGTCAATGTGCCCAACACCGTTCCGATGACGATCCACGGGACAAGCTCGAAAGGAGGCCGCTCGAAAGGGCTTTCCCTCCGAAAACGCGCGACCGAACAAATGACCATCTTGGGCTCGTGATTGTATCTTGGTTGGAGTAGACTTGTTCTGTGCACGGTCGGGTCGTTCCAAGAACCCGTTACTCTACAAGAATTCGAACGTTGGGCAGCGCCTTGTCGGGCCGCCTCTTGCATCAGGTTCCCGACCTGCAAGAAGCCTGCCGTTCGAGTCGCGGTTCTTAAAGATCGCGTAGGTGTACATTGACCAGGAAAATCGTACTAATTCTGTCAGCGCTGTTCACGGGAGCCTGTGGGGGGTCGACTGACTCCGCGACAAGCGCCCAACCACCGTTCAAGCCGATCTCGAGCATCGAACAAATCATGCATGACGTGGTCTTCCCGAACGCCGACGCAGTCTGGGACTCAGTCGGCACGATCATCACGCAGGAGGGCACCGAAGAGATCTACCCCCGAACCGAGGACGAGTGGATTGCGGTCCAGGGCCACGCCCGGACCCTGATGGAAGCGGGCAACCTGCTCATGATGGAAGGCCGCGCCAAGGACACCGACAAGTGGATGGAACGGGCGACGGCCTTAATCGAAGCCTCTCAAAAGATCCTCGAGGCGGCCGAAGCCCAAGACGCCCAAGCGGTATTCGACCGCGGCGAACTGATCTACAACGCCTGCCAAAACTGCCACTGGGATTACAACTACGAAGTCGATCCGTCCATCATCCGGATTTATTAGGCCCGCCCCGAGCAGGCACACTTCCGCAACCCGTCATGTCGCAAATCGCCACCACTCCCGGCAACGAACCTGAAACGCAAACCGCCTCGCGGCGTGGCGGTTTCGGAGGCCACCCGCCCGGGCTGACAACGTTGTTTTTCACCGAGATGTGGGAGCGCTTCAGCTACTACGGGATGCGGGCGCTGCTCGTGCTGTTTATGACGGCGGCCGCGGTCGGCGATAACCCGGGTCTCGGTTTCGATAGGGTGACGTCAACAGCCATCTACGGGCTCTATACCTCGATGGTGTATTTGTTGACGCTGCCGGGTGGTTGGGTGGCCGACAATCTTTGGGGGCAAAAAAAGGCGGTCTTTGTCGGGGGGTGTATCATCGCCGCGGGCCATTTCTCGATGGCGATTCCGATGGTCCCGACGTTCTACGCAGGGCTGGTTCTCATCTCGCTCGGGACCGGGTTGCTTAAACCGAACGTCTCCACGATGGTCGCTGATCTTTACCCAGAAGGTGGGGCGCGACGCGACGCCGGTTTTTCCATCTTCTATATGGGGATCAATCTCGGGGCCATTCTGGGAACCACGCTATGCAGCTTTATCGGCGAAGGCTACAACTTCCATTGGGGCTTTTCGCTGGCGGGGACTGGGATGGTGCTGGGGCTTATCCAATATAGGGTCGGGGACCGGCGCCTGGGCGACGCCGGGTTGCTGAAAACCGGCGACAGCGATGAGGACTTGCGCCGCCTAAGCCGCCAATTCTACGGCATCAGCGGGGTCACGGCGGCGGCGGTCACTCTGCTGGTTGTCTTGGGCGCGGGCGGTATCATCGAACTGAGCATTCAACAGGTCGCAACCTGGCTGGGCTACGGGATCTTGATTATGAGCGGGTTGTTCTTCCTCTACTTGTTCACGGGCGCCGGCTTGACGACGATCGAAAAAAGGCGCGTCGCCGTGATCGTTTGGCTCTGGCTGCTGGCGGCAATCTTTTGGTCAGGTTTTGAACAGGCCGGCTCGTCGATGACTCTGTTTGCCCGCGACTCTACCGATCGCAATTTCGCCGGTTGGGAAATGCCGGTGGGCTGGTTGCAAAACGTCAATCCAGTCCTCATTGTGATTTTCGCGCCGGTCTTCGGCTGGCTTTGGACCTGGCTGGCGACCCGCAAAGCCAACCCATCGACACCGCTGAAATTCGCTCTGGGGTTGTTCGGCCTCGCGGCGGGATTCTTCGTCCTTTCCTGGGGCGCCGCGAACGCCGGTGACGGCGCGCTAGTGTCGCCGGCTTGGTTGGTGGTGACCTACTTCCTGCACACGGTCGGTGAACTGTGCCTCTCTCCGGTCGGGCTTTCCTCAGTGACCAAACTCGCGCCGGCAGGGCGGGTGGGACAGATGATGGGCGTTTGGTTCATCGCCGCCGCGCTCGGGAATCTGTTCGCCGGGCTGCTGGCGGGCAGCCTCGACGACGCGCTTTTCTGGAACGTTGCGCTGACGATCGGGGCCGCAGGCGTCGTTGGGCTCGTCGCGAGCCCGTTCATCCGCCGCTGGATGGACGACATCGAGTAGCGGCTCGTCGCGGAAAGAATGTTCGCCGCATCGAGCGACATATCAAATCGCCAGCCACTGCAGCCGCGAAGCGGCGACAGGAGCCTTAGCCCAGGGTGGAGCCGAAGGCGCAACCCTGGGTAGAATCCCCTCCCAGGAGAGCCCTGGAGGGGCGACAGGAAGGCCCCCGGCACCCATTTTGCCGGCTCCGACGCGAGGGGAAAGGCGCTCCGTCGATTGCGGCGTCCGCCGACTGGCGCGGATCGGCGCCGCCGATGCCTCACGGCGCGACCGGCGCCCGCATCATCTCGACCACCTCGCCCACCAAGAAGATCGATCCCGCGACAACAATTAAGTCATCGGCTGCCGCTCGGCTCCGCGCTTCGTCCAACGCCTCGCTGAGATTCGGCGCCATCGAGATGGATGGGTGATGGTGATCCACCAGATCCAATAACGTTTGCGGACGCGCGGAGCGCGTCACCCGCGAGCGCGTCAAGATCACTCGGTCCGCCCTTGGGAACAGCACCCCGGCGATTTCGTCAACCGCTTTGTCTCGCACCGCGCCGTAAATCAAATGAATCGTCCGGCCGCGCTCATGCCGTTCGAGGAACCGCGCCAGGGTGCGTGCCCCGGCCGGATTGTGCGCGGCGTCCAATAGGATTTCCGGCGCACCCGGAATGCGTTCGAGCCGCCCCGGCCACCTCGTCGCGGAAATGCCCCGCGCGATCGATTCCGCGTCGACCCCCGCCAGATCGAGCGCCGCGATCGCGGTCAACGCATTGACGACTTGATGTTCTCCCGGCAATCGCAGCGAGACTTCGATCCCGCCGGACGCCCCCCCGCTGTTCGCGCCGGTGTCTTCGACCTCCGCGGCACTCAAGTGTCGCCGCGCCGCAAAGCCGTAACAGCCGCGCTCATCGGTGATCTCGTCCGCGGTCCAATCGACGCCCGCGTCCACCAAGGCGATATCGAGTTCCGCGGCCCGTTGCTCGAGCGCGGCCGTCACTTCCGGGTGCTGCGGAGCAACCGCGACGCGCATGCCGGCCTTGAAGATGCCGGCCTTCTCCGCCGCGATCGAGGCCATATCCTTTCCGAGAAATCGCTCGTGGTCGAAATCGATCGGCGTTACCACGCCCAACTCGGCCTTGAGGACATTCGTCGCGTCCAAGCGCCCTCCGAGCCCGACTTCGACGACGCCCCACCCGACTCCGGCATTTCGAAACGCCGTGAACGCCGCGGCCGTCACCGACTCGAAAAATGTTGGATGCTCCCCATGTCCCCGTTCAGCCGCGATTCGCTCATTGGCGGCCCGAACTTCTTCCACCGCGCGGGCGAAATCGGGATCCGATATTTCTTCGCCCCCCAAGCGCACCCGCTCGTTAAAGCGCACCAAATGGGGCGAGGTGTAGAGCCCCACGCTTTGCCCCGCGGCCCGCAGGCCCGCTTCGATGAACGCCGCCGTTGAGCCCTTCCCGTTCGTTCCGGCCACGTGGACCGCTCGAAACACATGATGAGGGTTGCCGAGCAACGCCAAGAGGCGTTCCATGCGATCGAGGCCGAAGTTCGCGGTACGGATGTCGCCCAGCAGCGAGAGGAGGTAGCGAACGGCCTCGGGATAAGTCATTCGATCGGGCCGCGGAAAAAGTCGAAGGCCTGGGCGAGGAAGTCCTTCATGTCCGGGCGCGGCACAACGGCGTCGAGCATACCGTGTTCGAGCAGAAATTCCGACGTTTGAAAGCCCTTGGGGAGCTTTTGGCGAATCGTTTGTTCGATCACGCGCGGGCCGGCGAAACCGATCAACGCACCCGGCTCGGCGATGTTGAGGTCGCCCAGCATGGCGTAACTGGCCGTCACGCCGCCGGTCGTCGGGTCAGTCAATACGCTGACATAGGGGAGCCGCGCTTGCACGAGCTTCACCAGAGTGCTCGAAATCTTGGCCATCTGCATCAGGCTGACCGCGCCTTCCATCATGCGCGCTCCGCCCGAAGCCGAAACCACGATGAGGGGCTGCTGTTTCTCGTGGGCCCGCTCGATGGCTCGCGTGATCTTCTCGCCCACCACGGCGCCCATACTGCCGCCGATGAAGCGATATTCCATCACGGCCGCCACCGCCGGACGCCCCTTGATCTTGCCCTCGGCGCAGATCACCGCGTCCTTGAGCCCCGTCGCTGCTTCCGCCGTTTCGAGGCGCTCCCGGTAGGAGCGCTGATCGACGAACTCCAGCGCATTGGTGCTTCGAAGACTCGCGTCGAACTCTTCCCAGTGTTCGCCGTCAAAGAGCAAATTCAAGCGGCCCCGCGCGTCGATCTTGAAATGGAAGGCGCATTTCGGACAGACCATCTCATTGGCTTCGAGGTCTTTCTTCCAAATGGTCGCGCGGCACGAATCGCACTTAATCCAAAGGCCTTCGGTGCGAACCCGCCGCGGCGCGGGTGACTCTTCGGAGCCATTATCCTTGTCAGACGATGCCATGGGCCGCCAACCGCCTGATGATAACAGATGAGATCCGAAATCGAGCCGGCGCCGGGTTGTGGATCAGCCCGAAGCACTCGAACCTTGTACCCTCGACTCCGCACTGACGGCCACAAAGGTCGCCAACACATGCGGCACCAGAAAAACGCTCCGCAACTCCGCCATGAAGGCGATCACCGATGAGATGCCGATCGTTACTCCCACGGCCAGCAAGATCCGCTTGTCGATACTCGTCAAAGCTCTGCGATTCGCGAAGACCCAGAGCGCGGTAGGCAGAACCAGAGCGACTAACAGCACCGGCCATCCCGAAGCCCAGGGATGAGCCAGAAACTGCTCGATCGTAAGGTATCCGTTTACCAGGTAGCCCCATTCGGCATCACCGCCGCCGACCCATTTTGCGAGCCAACTCGTCACATAGCTCAGCACCATGAGAAAAACCGCGTACGCGCTTTCCGCCGGGCGAAATTCCTTGCGTGGCCCGAAGCCATGAAGACACAGCCAAACAACGCTGGCGAACGCCGCCGTCTGGCGGTTGAGACTCGCCACCACGGTCGTCACCAAAGTCGCTGCTTTCCAGCCGCGAATCGAGGACCACAGGAGAAGAGAAAAGAAGATCACTTCGGGAAAGTCGGTCGGATGTTCCCAACTGTGATTGAAGGTAAGAATCAACCCCAGCGCCAACCAGCCCGATCCGAAGGCGGCAACCTTGGGGGACGCTCCCAAGACTTTGATCGAAACGCCTGAAAACACCAGGAACGCCAGGAAAGCGGTCGCCAAGCGCAAGATGACGAACCAGGCTTCCGGCGGGAAGATTTCCACCTGAATTACCAACGCGAGCAACGCCGGAAAAAGAATCCTACTTCGAAACGGAGGCCAGTCCGCCTCCTTGCCTTGGACCGAGTACGATTCTCCGGCCAGTAGGGCGAGCTGCTGGTTGACGGTTTCCGTGCGGTTTTGGAAGCGGTCGTGAAGATTATTCGATACGAAACAGACGATAATCGCCAAGCTGAGGCTGATCAGCGCAACGGCAACGAACGGTTGCGTTGGCGGCGTTGAGAATTTCACCGGCCGGGGGTCCTATCTTCCAAGCGTACCGAAGGAACATCAAAGAAACGCGCAAGACATGAATTCGTCCAATGAGCCGGATCAGCCGTGATGTCCTCCAGCTCACGACCGAAGATCCTGGGCCGATCCGGCAATCTCGCCAAGTTCAACGTCGTCTCTTCTCGGCCTCGTGTTTCGCGAATCAAGCTATAACGTTCCTCCATCGCCTCACGCCAGGGAGCGGCTCGATGCACGAGATCGTGGATGGCGACTCGCGAATTACCCGTCGCCACAATACTGAGCGAGTAAAGCAGAAGCACCGACGCCTGTATCGTTGGCATAGGGGCCTTCGAGAGCACCGACTCTATGTCGAGCCCCCGTGTGAACACAAAAACGTTCGCGAAGCACCCCACCAAAAATACCCAAAACACGGCGCTCAGCGTGCGTCCGGCCATCTCGCCGCCAGTGATCCAACTCGGCATGCCGAAGCCTATCAGCAGCAACAGCCCCCATACGCCCGGCACGGCCCATCTCCATACCGCTTTATCGCGGTCGAACCATGCCGGCTGCGGGGCGCGAACGGCCGGATGCATCACGAAAAGCATTGTTGCGGCCAACAGCTTCACGTCACAAACCCAGCGAGTGCCCGCTTTCACCGCCTGCCAAAATGTCAGCCAAACCGTCAGCGGGAGATCGTAGCCGTCGCCCGAATGCCCTGGTTTTTGGCGTGGTGCAATGATATCGAACGCTATTAAATGAGATACAAAATCACTGGCTGATATCTGCATCCCCCCTTTTCCCTCATAAACAGTCATCCCTTCGGAGCGGTCCAGGGCGCGAAGCGGCGAAGCGAACCCTTGACGGCGAGGACCGATCTGGAATCCTACGGCACGAGGGGAAAGGGGATCGTTCAAAGCGCTATTGCCGGGTGTGCCCGGCCTCCGAGCGTGTTGGCCAGTTTCTGGAGGACCGCCGCATGCTTCCTCATCGTATCTGCCACAGGAGACTGCGCGGTCTGCTCTCCCAAAGATCCTCCGTACCTCAGGGCAACGGCGGCGTCTTTGTACTGCCCGAGGGCTTCCCGGATATCTCCCATCGGGACGCAGGACGCCTCAGCGACCTTTTCCTTCCACTCGTCGGTCAGGCGATTCCAAAGAATGACGAGGTCATGCTTTTTGGGGACGGGTCTCCCCATCTCCCTGTCGAGGATGTGCTTCAGGCCGAGTTCGATGCTGTTGATCCGCAAATGGAGGGAACCTATTGAGTCTCGCATAATATCCTGTCAATCGAGACAAAGAGAAGACTGTTTCCAGAAAGCGGTAATCAAGCGCGGTTTGCGGCGCATGCGCCGCAGCGTTTTGCAGGCACGTTCGTCGAGTTCCCAGTAGTCCTTCGGACAGACGTTCGGCAACTCGTGCTGTTTCCAGTACGCCCAGATGTATTCCACCGGATTCAGCTCCGGCGCATACGCCGGCAATTACTCCGTCACGATATGGCCTTGCGAGAGTTCAATGAACTCTCGCACCATCCGACTGCGATGCGCCGGCAAGCGGTCCCAGACGATCATCAACGGGCCGTCCATGTGGCGAACCAAGGCCTTCAGAAAGTCGATGACCTCCAACTCGCCAATCGCGCCGGGATAGAGCCGAAAGTAAAAGTTGCGCAACGTCAACCCGGCCGACACCGAAAGCTTCTGCCAATTGAAGTTGAACTCCAGCAGCGGCGTCTCGCCGCGCGGCGCCCAGGTGCGGCAACGATGCGGCTTCTGACTCCATCCGCTTTCGTCGATGAAGACGATCGTGCGGTCTTGTTTGCGGGCTTTTTTTTAATGGCCGGCCACCTCTTGCACTTCCAGTCGCGGATGGCCTCTTCGTTGCGCTCGCGGGCTTTGCCGACCGGGCGTTGCGGGCTCCAGCCGAGCGCCCGCAGGATCTTCCAGACATGGCCCTCGTGATAGCGCACGCCGAACTCGTCTCGGATCAGACGAGCCACCCGCGGACAGCTCCACAACGGCGTCGGGAAGCCGTGCGCCTCGGGGCCTTCGAGCAGCAGGATCTCCAGGCGTTCGAGCTGCGTGGCGTCTAATAGCGGCTTGCGGCCGGCGCGGCCGGCCTTGCGCAGCCCGGCCTCGCCTTGCGCCAGGTACTGTCGTCGCCACTCACTGACGGTTTGGCGGGCGACTGTCAGACGCCTGGCGGTTTCGGACTGATTGAGTCCTTCATCGAGCAAACGCATCGCTTCGAAACGGCGTTTCTCCAATGCTTCGAAATCGCGGCGCTTTCCTTTCGGTGTTCCCATACATAAGAATACGTACGGCAACACCAAAAGGTGTCACTCTATTTTGCGAGACTCAATAAGGCGAGCGCGAACATCACATCGCCCCACTTCCGGCCCCCCCAGAGCTTGCCCCCCCGATCGCAGGTTCTTCAGATAGGCCCCCGGAGGCAAACCCCCTATTTCGAATCTGTAGGTCGCTGGCGGAACCTCGCCCATATGGAATCGCAACTCCTGGTCGACCTCGCCCTCCCCCGCCGGCCACGACAGCGGCAGCCCGACGGGCCCGAGGTAAGGCGACCAGGCGGTAGCGTCAATTCCATCCGGCGGATCCAACAAAACCACTTTGCCGGAAACGTCCTGCACCAGCCCGGCCGTTAAAGCCGCTTCCGTGATCGCGTCGGGGCCGACCGTGACGGTTTTTTGCGCCGCCAGTCGATCGTTGCTGCCGCGCTTGACAATGACCAGGTATTCGCCCGGAATCAGTCCCCGCATGACGAAAAGACCCTCACGCGAGGCCCGCGAGGAGTTTGGGAGGCGTATTCGAAAGTCGCCGTCCACTTGGATCGCGCTCAAGCTGCACCCCATGCAGGGCCGATTTTCCGAGGCGTCCCAGACGGAGACCGCCAGGGTGTGAGTCGTCTCCTCGGAAAGCCGCAGGTCGATACCGTCCAGCTCGTCACCCCAGCGAACGTTGAACGGAAGCGCCTGGGAGGGCCGCGGGGCCTGAGGGTAAAACGTCCCGGAAGTGTCGGCGTAGTAGACACCGGCCGGGGTACTCGGACGCGGCGGCCACACTCGCGCGATATATTTGCCCGCCGCCAGCCCGTAAACGCGATATTCCCCAATGTCGTTGCTGCGCGCCCGCCCGGCCAGGGGGAGGGAAACGCCGGTTTCCCGATGAGCAACGCGGTAAACCCGCACTTCGGCCTCGGGCACCGGTTCGCCTTCGGCGTCGAGCACGCGTCCGGAAATCGCGCTGTTCGGCCAAAGGGTAACCGCGAGCACCGGCGCACTTCCGCCTTGACCGACTCTCACCCGCAGCTTTTCTCCCTGAGCGGTTCGATACCCTGTCTTGCCGACCCGCACCGTGTACTCGCCCGGCCCAAGTCCGCTGAACACGAATTCACCCTCCGTCCCGGTCGCTTTCGTTTTCGAAAATCGCTGTTGACCGGAGGAGGAGAGCGTCACTACGGCGCTCCGAATCGGCATGCCGGTCGTGATGGACCGCACCGAACCCGCAACTCACCCGCCGCGGCGATCTTGGGAGGCGGAGTCTTGGGCCGCTACGGCGGGAATGAACAAAATGGCCGCAAATACAATGAGGTTCATCATGCCGCCGGCAAGTCGATCCGCATTACGACCGGCGGCCGTCAACAACGCTCTAACCCGTCGCACACTTCCTAATCTACATCAGGCATGCCGTGAAGGCCGACGCGGCGCACCCCTCCGAAAATCCGCCTCTCACCTGCTGGTTGGTCTACAATAATGGGCGTTATGACACCGGTAATCATCTTTGCGGCTGCAGTTGCTGTCACTTTAGGAATCGCACCCGCGGCGGCCGAACCTGCCGCGGCGCGCGTGGACTTCCAACGCGAAGTGCGTCCGATACTTTCGGATAACTGTTTTCAGTGCCACGGGCCGGATGCGAGCAAGCGTTTGGCCGACCTACGGCTCGACGTTCGCGAAGGGGCGTTCGACCGCCGCGACAACGGTACTCCCATTGTCCCGGGCGATCCCGACGCCAGTCTCATTATCAAGCGCCTGACTCACGAGCAGGAAGCGCTGCGGATGCCTCCGGTCTACTCGCGCAAGGAGCTGACGGAAGAGCAGATCGAAGTGATTCGCAACTGGATCGAGCAGGGCGCCGATTGGAGCGAGCACTGGGCCTTCCGCGGTCCGGTCGCGGCCGAGCCGCCGGCGGTGAAAAAGGACTCGTGGGTGCGCAACCCAATCGATCGTTTCATCTTGGCGCGCCTCGAAGCCAAAGGCCTCGAGCCGGCGCCGGAAGCCGACAAGCGAACGCTGGCCCGCCGCGTGGCGCTGGACTTGACCGGCCTGCCGCCCGAGCCCGAAGTCGTCGAGCGTTTTGTCAACGACATGTCCTCCGACGCCTACGGCAATCTCATCGAGCGTTATCTAACGTCGGAAGCCTACGGCGAACATCGCGCCCGCTATTGGCTCGACGCCGCGCGGTACGGCGACACCCACGGCATCCACATCGACAACTACCGCGAGATGTGGCCCTATCGCGATTGGGTGATCAAGGCCTACAACCGCAACCTGCCGTTTGATCAGTTCACCGTCGAGCAGATTGCCGGGGATATGCTGCCCGACCCGACGCTCGACCAACTGATCGCCACCGGCTTCCACCGCTGCAATGCCACCACCAACGAAGGCGGCGTGATTCCCGAGGAGTATGAAGCGATCTACGCGAAAGACCGCGCCGACACGACGGGGACGGTGTTTCTGGGGTTGACGGTCGGGTGCGCCACCTGCCACGACCACAAGTTCGATCCGATCCTCCAAAAAGACTTCTATTCGATGACGGCCTTCTTCCGTAACACGACGCAATACGTGATGGACGGCAATGTGTCGGATCCGCCGCCGATTCTGATCGTGCCCACCGACCAAGACCGCGACCTATGGCACAAGCTGCGCGCCGAAGCCGCCGAAACCGACGCGCGAATCGAGAAAGTGGTTGATTCGTCGAATGGGCGTTTCGATCGTTGGCTCGCCACCGGCGAGTATCGCTCGATCGAGTCGCCGCTCGAGAAGTCCGCCGAATGGATGACCCTCTCGCTCGGCGACAAGGTCGAAGCCGTTGTGAACGGGGAGACCAGAGAAGTCGCGTTACAGGGCGACGCCGTCGTCGGCAAGGGTCCGTCCCCGGGCGCTCCCGCGTTGCGATTCCCGAAAGAATCTTGGGCCGAAGTGCAAGGTCCGGAACTTGATTCCGACACGCCATACTCGTTCGCGTTTTGGGTGGACCATCCGCCGAACGAAGACAATTTCACGGTCATTTCCCAGAACGACCCGCAAGACAACAACTGCGGCTGGGCCATTTCTCTTCCCGCCCGTCAGTCCTTCCTTACCCTGACCGGCGACAAGCGCGAAGGGAATGAGAGCGCCGAGATATCCCCCTCCTCGGTCCAGGCGGGACCCAACAATATCATGCGCCTGCCTACCGGCTGGACACACCTCACGTTTACCTACGACGGCACCGGCGAGCGCGCCGGCATGCGCGTGTATATGAACGGCGAGGTCGTTCCCGAGCAGGGGAGCGAGTACTTCACCAGCGTGATGGGCTCGATTCGCACCGACAAGCCGATCGTATTCGGCCGAGGTGTCTTCGAGCGTCGCGGCGACGTCAGGACGACGTACTTCACCGACGGCGGCATCGCGGATTTTCGGATCTTCAACCGTCCGCTCACGGCGCAAGAGGCCAAGGTTGTGTGGCTTTGGTCCACCCTCAAAACCGCGCGCGAGAAAGCGGTGGGCGACCTTGGCGACGGGGAGCGCGAGGCGCTTCGGGACTATTTTCTGGCGGTAAAAGACAAGGCATACCGCGGGCTGATGACGCGCCGCCGCGACATTGATCTCGAGTGGCGGGAAGTTCGCAGGCGCGGCGCGGTGACGCATGTGATGCAGGAAATCGCGGACAAGGAACCGGAAGCGCATATTCTCCATCGCGGCCTCTACGACCAACCAGGAGACAAGGTGAAGGCCGGGACCCCGGGCTTCCTACCGCCGATTCCGGCGTCGTTCGCGCGCAACCGGATGGGGCTGGCGCAATGGCTGGTCGACGATTCGAATCCGCTGACGTCGCGGGTGATCGTGAACCGCTATTGGCAGGAGATTTTCGGAACCGGGATCGTCCGGACGAGCGACGATTTCGGATCCCAGGGGGAGCCGCCATCGCATCCCGCATTGCTCGATTGGTTGGCGGTGAACTATCGCGAATCGGGCTGGGATACGAAGGACTTTTTCCGTTTGATCCTTCGCTCGGCGGCCTATCGCCAGTCAGCCGAAACCACGGCCGAAAAGATCGAAGCCGATCCGCAAAACCGGCTTCTCGCCCACGGACCGCGTTTTCGCATGCCCGCTGAAATGATTCGGGATTACGCCTTGTCGGCAAGCGGTTTGCTGGCCCAGCGAATCGGAGGCCCGAGCGTAAAACCCTATCAGCCGAAGGGCGTGTGGTCGACCGTCGCCATGCCCACCAGCAACACCCGGACCTATGAGCAGGATTCCGGCGAGAAACTCTATCGACGCAGCCTCTATACCTTCTGGAAGCGGTCGGCGCCGCCGGCGTCGATGGACATCTTCAACGCGCCTACGCGCGAGCACACCACCGTGCGGCGGGAGCGCACGAACACGCCTCTACAAGCGCTGGTAACGATGAACGATCCGCAATTTGTCGAGGCGGCGCGCTATCTCGCCCAAAACGCCATGCGGAAGGGGGGCGAGGGCGTTGACTCGCGTCTCGATTTCTTGACGATGCGCCTCATGGCCCGGCGGCTGGGTGAGAATGAGCGCGGCGTCGCCCGACGGACCTACGACAGTTTTGTCGGTTTCTACGAATCGAACCCCGATGAGGCGGTGAAGCTGCTCGAGGCCGGGGACTCCGAGCCCGATATGTCTCTGCCAAAAGCCGAGTCGGCGGCGCTGACCATGGTCGCCAACCAGATAATGAACCTCGACGAGGTTCTCAACAAGTAGCGACAAACAAAGTAGGGACGAACACTCGTGTTTGTCCTAGTTCCCAGTTTCGACGAGCTCTCAGCTTGTCGCCGGCTTCGGTCCTCGATCGCGGAACAACCGGCTTGAGAGCCGCCCGCGCAATTTCAGCACCCCTTGATGCGGCGATCCGTACCTCGGCGTCACGGACAATGAACCTGCTTGCGATCGACACGACAGGCCCCTCCGGCGGCATCGCTCTGGCTCGGGACGGTGAGATCCTCGAAGCCGTTTCGATCGAGGCGCCGGATGGCTTCGGCGCGGTCATCTATCCGGAGATCGAAGCGTTGCTGAGTCGCGCCGGTCTCTCTCTCCCAGACATCGATGGCTACGCGGCGGCTGCCGGCCCGGGATCGTTCACGGGGATTCGCGTGGGGTTGAGCGTCGTCAAATCGCTGGCCGAAGTCCACGGGAAAAAGGTCGCGCCGGTTTCGAATTTGCGCGCCTTGGCCTTTGCGGGCGCCGGAAAGTACCGCGCCGCGGTGATGGACGCGCGGCGGGGAGAAGTCTACGCCGGGGTCTACGACGATCGTGCGCGTCCCGTCATCGACGAGGCGGTTAGCGGCTGGCAGAGTTTTCTGGTTTCGTTGGGCGATCGTTTGGTGACCTTTGTATCGCTTGACCGGGGCTTGTTCGAAGAGGGTGGAACGGCGCCGCTGTTGGGGGAGGGCAACGCCGACGGCAAGAATATCGTCGTCGCCGAACGACCCCTTGCCGCGGCTGTCGCGGGGTCGGCGCGACGGACGTTCGAGGAAGGTCACGCCCTTGTCCCCGAGGCGGTTGACGCCAATTACATCCGGCGCCCCGATGCTGAATTGAAGTGGAAGGACCCCGATTGACCACAGTGGGGCAGGTCTCCAGGCCTGCCCAATCTTAATAAAGCTTGCGGTACGCCGGCGGAGCGTACCACCGCCTAAACTTCCCAACCCTGCTGAGAGGCTTCCGGAATCCGGCTCACCAGATCGGCGAGTTCGTTGCGGTTTTCCGCGCCGATCGTGAAGCAATCGACGCAGTCGAGCGCGAGCACGTGGGCGAGAGCCTCGCTGACGCGGTTGCGCATCACGCCTTCACCGAGAATCTTCATCCCGATCACGCCCTTCCCGGCGCGCTTCATCTCTCTCAGGACGCTGATCACCGTGGCCGGGTCGGCATCCATCTTTTCGCCCAATGCATTGATGCGGGCCAGGTCAACGTGCACCCAGGGAGTGCGGGCAGCCGTCCGCAAGGCCGGCAGCGAGTGACATGAGGTGCCGTGCGTGCGGATGATGCCCTTCTCGCGTGCCTCCGAGAGCACCTCCATGGCGCCTTGGCGCTGCTCGGGCCAATTCGCGTCGCGCATGGCGTGCAGCAGCACGATATCGATGTAGTCAGTGCCGAGTTCACGGCGGTAGCGGTCTAGATGCTTGCGCATCTGATCGGCGGTACGGGCATGGGTCTTGGTGAGCATCGTGACGCCCTCGCGCGGAACGTTCTTGAGGGCCGCCTTCAAATGCGGATGGCTGCCGTATTGATCGGCGGAATCCCAGAACGTCACGCCGTTGTCATATCCGTACCAATAGAGGTCGGCCATGCCGCTCAGACCGAGTTGGCGGGTTTGATTGGACGCCCCGCCGAAACCGCTGGTGCCTGTGCCCATGGCCAGACGCGACAGCTTGACTTTGTCGGGTCCGAGATAGACGACGTCGTTGGCGTGCCGCTTCGGCGGCGGCGCCTGCTCGCGAGCCGCCGCGTGGAGGGTATGCGTTCCCGCCGCCACGGTCCCACCGACAACCAAACCTTTGCGCAAGAAATCTCGACGTTTCATGTGGGATGAACCTCCAATTGTCGTCAGCGTAACACAATGCGGTGTCGCCGGCGGTATGGTCGCGGATGTTTATGTTATAGTTGCTCCGCCCATGACCTCACCCGCCTCTCCTTCATCCGCCAAGCCCACGAACGCCCGCCATTGGGTGATCTTCTGCGCGGTTACCTTGGCGGTGATTACCTACTTTGACCGTGTATCAATCTCGCAGGCGGCCCCGCTGATCAGCGAGGACCTCGGGCTCACGAAAGTCCAGATGGGGTTGGCGTTTTCGGCTTTTTCATTGGGCTATTTCCTGATGCAGGTGCCGGGCGGCTGGCTGAGCGATTGGATCGGCCCCCGGCGAGTGCTGACGGGAATCGTTCTGTGGTGGTCGTTGTTTACGGCGGCGACCGGCTGGGCTTGGAATCTCGTCGCGTTGGTCTCGGCGCGGCTACTTTTCGGGCTGGGTCAGGGCGGGGGCTTCCCGGTGCTGACGAAAACGTTCTCCACCTGGTTGCCGCAGCCCGAGCAGGTGCGCGCGCAAGGGTTGATGTGGTTTTTCGCGCGCTGGGGCGGGGCTTTTTCGCCGTTGCTGGTCGTGACGCTGATTCAATTCATGTCCTGGCGGCGGGCGTTTGAGATTTTGGGCACCCTCGGCATCATCTGGGCGGTCTTTTTTTGGCGCTGGTATCGCGACAACCCGGCCGCCCACAAAAGCGTCAACGAAGGCGAACTGGCGCTTCTCGGCGGAACTGTCGAAACCGCCTCGGGGCACGGCCGCCCGCCCTGGGGGCGGTTCCTTCGCTCGCGCTCGGTCTGGTTGCTCTTCCTCTCCTATTTCTTGGCGTCCTACGGTTGGTATTTCTACATCACCTGGCTGCCGACCTACATTCAAGAAGCGCGCGGTCAGTCGATGGAGCAGTCGGCGTTTCTCGCGGGCTTTCCACTTTTCTTTGGCGGGCTGGGATCGCTTGTTTGCGGCGTCCTGTTGGCGCGTGTGGCGCGTTGGTTGGGAAGCCAGGCGAAGGCGCGCCGGACAATGTCGGTAATTGGTTTTGCCGCATCAGGGGCTTGCTTACTTGCGTCCGTGCATATCGAACACCCCGTGTGGGCGATGGTCGCAATGGGGCTCTCGTCGTTTGGCAACGACTTGGCGATGCCGCCCGCCTGGGGCGCTTGCATGGATCTCGGCGGCCGTTACGCGGGTAGTCTTTCCGGCGCGATGAACACGGTGGGCAACATGGCCGGTTTCCTTTACCCGACAACCGTGGCTTATTTGTTGGAAGCTACGGGGAACGATTGGCAGCTTACCCTTTACGTTTCGAGTACCGCCTTTTTCGGCAGCGCCGTTTGCTGGTTGTTGATCGACCCGGTCACCTGCCTCGACCACGAGGCCGGCATGCCGGGAAGCGAAGCCGGCGCGGTACGTTAGAAGCTGCGGGTATCTTCAATCGCTGCTTCAATCCCCGCGTTGCGCTCTGGGCTCTCGATCTTGTGTTGTGAATCGCGTATGCCGCCGCAAGATTGAGAGAGCTCCGGGGGCTCCCCATTTTTTCACAGCCCCCGCCGCGCGCGGCTCAGTTTGCGATGCCCGAAGCGAGCCGCGAGGCTCCGCCTTCCCCTCGTTACACTGAAACCATGATTCAACTCACCGGCGCGGCGATGCGTTACGGCGAGAAAGTGCTCTTCGACGGGCTCGATTGGCTCGTTACGCCCCAGGACCGCATCGGCGTCGTCGGAGCCAACGGCGCCGGCAAGAGCACGCTGTTCAAGATCATCGCCGGGCTGGAGGATCTCGACGCCGGCCGGCTGACGCGCCAGAAGAACCTCCGCGTCGGCTACCTGCCCCAAGACGGGCTGACGCTGTCGGGCCGCGGCATTTTCGACGAGTGCCTAAGCGTCTTCGAAGAGGCCCTCTCGCTCGAGGTCGAACAAACCGAACTGGCCGAAAAATTGGGCTCGCTCGACCCCGACAGCCCCGAATACACCGCCGTCGCCGAACGCTACCAGTGGGTTCACGACCGCTACCTCGCGCTCGACGGATACACCAAGGAAGCGCAAGTGGGCGTGGTCCTGACCGGGCTTGGATTCCCTAAAACCGACTGGAACCGCCGCACCGAGGAGTTTTCGGGCGGTTGGCAAATGCGCATCGCGCTCGCCAAGCTGCTGCTCGAAAAACCGAACGTTCTGTTGCTCGACGAGCCGACCAACCATCTCGATCTCGAAGCCCGCAATTGGCTCGAAGACTACCTCGCGGGTTATCCCTTTGCTTACTTGGTCATTTCGCACGACCGCTATTTCTTCGACGCCACGGTGAAGAAGATCATTGAGATCTGGAACCGAAAGGTACATTTCTATAGCGGCAACTATTCGCAATACGAAGCCGCCAAGCAAACGCGCCGGGAACAACTGCGGGCCTCCTACAACCGTCAGCAGGATGAAATTCGCCGGCAGGAGGCGTTCATTAATCGCTTTCGCTATAAGGCGTCGAAAGCGAAACAAGTGCAGAGCCGCGTGAAGGTTCTCGGAAAGATCGAGCGCATCGAAATCCCGGACGAAGAGGCGACCATCCGTTTCCGGTTCCCGCAGCCGCGCGCGAGCGGACGCGTCGTGATGCGTTTCGAAGGGGTTGCCAAGAGTTACGGCGCGAACGAAGTGCTTCGCGGCGTGAACCTCTCGATCGACAAGGGCAGCCGCATCGCGTTGATCGGCGTCAACGGCGCGGGGAAGTCGACGCTGATTCGCATGTTGGCGGGCGACGAAGAGCTGACCGCGGGCGTCCGCACCCCCGGCCACAATGTCGATATCGATTACTTCGCGCAAGACCAATACAAAGTGCTCAACCCGGAAGCACGACTTTTCGACGATCTCGTCTCGGTGGCCCCGGCAAGCAACGATACCCAGATCCGCAAGATTCTGGGTTGCTTCCTCTTCTCGGGCGACGACGTTTTCAAGCCCATCGGGGTGCTGTCGGGCGGGGAGCGCAACCGCTATGCGCTGGCCCGCATGCTGGTGCAACCAAGCAACTTCATGCTGCTCGACGAGCCGACCAATCACCTCGACCTGCGCGCCAAGGAAGTGCTGCTGAGGTCTCTGCTCGATTTCACCGGAACGATGGTGTTCGTCTCACACGACCGCTATTTCATCGACAAGCTGGCGACGCACGTCTACGCGGTGGGGGACGGCAAGATCGACGTCTACCCCGGAAACTACGAAGAGTACCTGTGGCACCTCGAACGGCGCGGGGAACAAGCCGTCGTGCCCCATCCCGGGCCCGCCCGCGACCGAGTCGGCCGAGCCCGGAAGAAAAACGAACCGCCGCCCGCCGTGAACGGCAAAGGCGCCGCGCGGGATGTGAGCGATGCCCTCCGTAGCGCCTTGGATGCCGCGCAGCCGACGCCCGAACCCGCCCCGGCCAAGCGCGCCAAGCGGCTCAACCCCATGGTCGCCAAGCGGCTGCGGCGCCAAGTAGGTCGCATCGAGGACGAGATCGCCGAACTCGAAGCCGCCATCGGCCGGCAACAACTGCGGCTCACCGAGCACGCCCGCGATCACCAACGCCTGGGCGCCATCACCGCCGAAATGGAGCAACACCGCGAGCGCGTCCGCGAATGCGAGCGGGAATGGGAAGAACTCAACCTGAAGCTCGAGCAATAATTGTTGTCTTCATGCCGCGATAACCGCATATACTCTTCCGAAAATAACCCCGCGAACGTATGGTGCATTACATTCAGGACTGGCAAGATCACAAACGTCTTGAGCCGCGAAGCGGCGGCAGGAATATAGCCCAGGGTGGAGCCGAAGGCGGAACCCTGGGTACGAAACAAATCAGATCGAGCCCTGAAGGGGCGGCAGGAGCCTGTGTCCACATTTTCATGGCGGTATTATGAATCCGCGGATTCATAGAGACGGGCTGTCCCTGAAGGTGCTTCCATGAAGCCGTTGTTCTTGTCGGCGCTGCTCTCCCCCGACACCGTCGAGTGCTCGGAAAACCGGTCGATATCTTCGATACTGAATAAGCGGCCCGCTTTTCTCACCGCGTGGCGGGATAGCCGATGAAGATTAACGATCTGTTTCACCACTACGGAACCGACAAGATCAGGTATGCCACGTTGTACCACTCGCTCCTCGAACCACGCCGCGAGTCCACCCGCGCCGTCCTGGAGGTAGGGATTGGGACGCTCATACCGGGTACCCCCTCCTCCATGGTTCCATGGTGTGCAAAGTGGTATCGACAAGGGGGATCGCTTCGTGCGTGGCGCGATTACTTTCCTAACGCCGGTGTTCATGGCTTGGACGTGCAGCCCGACACACAATTCTCCGAAAACCGGATCCACACCCACGTCTGTGATTCGACCGACCCTCAACAGATCTCGCAGTTCCTGGCCAACGTCGGGGTCGACGCCTTCGACCTGATCATCGACGATGGATCGCACCGAGCGGACGATCAGCTGGCTACCCTCCGAAACCTGCTTCCACGCGTGCGCGCGGGAGGACTCTACGTCATCGAAGACGTTAAGCCCGACGGCGTTTTGAGCTCGAGGCCCCACTTGCTCGAGGAGGCCTGTGAAGGGAACCCGTTTTACTTCGTTGGGTTGAAGAGGAATGTCGTCGTGGTCTCAAAGCGCTCGCCGGAAGACGGGGAGGTTCGCTACAAGAGGCACTGATCCCGCTCGCCCTCACGACAGCGTTTCGCGGAAGGCGAACACCGCCCCGCGGACAGCCACCGAATAAAGAATCTTCACGCGGAGAAACGGGCGGCGCCCACCGCCACCGGTGCCCAGCCGGGGTTGAGAAGGTCGTTATCGTGAGCGTGGGGCCCATTGGCGCCCATCCGGTTATGGAGCTCGACCCCGAAGGGGACATCTTGCGGACGCCTACGGCCGAGCGAAAGCCCGCGGCCGAGAACTCCAACTACAATGTTGCTGTGCCGCGCCGCATATCGCCGCAACTGATCCTGCTAACGATCGCGGCGTTCAACCTGCATGCGGACGATGAGCTTGATGACTATATTCGCTCCGAAATGGAGTTGAACGCCATTCCGGGCCTATCGCTCGCGGTAATTGACGGTGGAAAGCCGGCCTGGACGAAAGCTTACGGGGTACGAAGCGTCCGAACCGGTCAGCCGCTGGCCGTCGATACCCCGATCGAACTGGCGTCAGTAAGCAAATCGCTGACGGCACTTGCCGTGCTTCGCCTGGAAGCGGAAGGCTTGCTGAAGAGGGGCAGGCCCGTCTCTTCCTACTTACCCGATCTACTCACGAGTAAGGATCCGGGATGGCGGGAAGTGACCATCCGCCACTTGCTGCAACACCGAAGCGGCTTGCGTCGAATGGACGACTTCCGCGTACCGTGCTGCGGCCAAGCCGGCGAGTTGGATCTCCGAGCCGCCGTCTCGAAGATTGCCCAAGCCCACTTGGCGAGCCGACCGGGAGAGGTGCTGTCCTACTCCAACGCCAACTATATCTTGGCCGCGGCGTTGGTGGAGCGGCTGGCTGGGCAGCCGTTTTCGGACTTTATGGCGGGCCAAGTTTTCGCGGAAATAGGAATGGTGCGTACAACCCTGGACCGGCGACAAGCTGGGTCTTGGGGCCTTTCCGAGCCACACGAATGGCAGTGGGGGCGCGTTCGGGTGAGCCCGTCTAAGTTTTTTGGTTGGCCCGGAGCTTCATTGATCAAATCCAATGCTGTTGACATGGGTCGCTATCTCTCATTCCTGCTCTCACCGCCGCACACTGACTCGCCCATTCTTACTCAATCCTGGTGGCAGGAGTTGGAGAGGGGTTACGACTTGGGGTGGTACGTACAAACGGAGGCGCACTGGTTGGCCGGCGAGTTCGCGCTGGAGCATGCCGGCGACATCTGGGGTGGGAATACGGCGGCCATTCTGGTTCCGCGAACGCGGTCCGGTGTCGCTGTTTTGACGAACCATGGAACGAATCGTGCGAACCGTATCGCGCGAGCAGTCCTCGGCCGCTTAGCCGGTTTGGACCTCCCAAAACCCCAACGCACCGCCGGCTCGGAGTCGCCGGACAACTGGGCGATGGCCTTTGTAACCGCGGCGGTTCTCCTGTTCGGAGGTCAGGCGGCCTATGCGCTGTGGTTTCGGCGGCAAAAGCGAGCCGGAAGGCGTGAGTGGTCGCCCACAATCTTGCGGATCTCGCGAAGCGGGATCATGGCCGCCCTCACGGTAGGTCTGCTCTACGCGCTCATCGGCGGCGCGCCGCCCCTGGCAGCTTTCCCCACGACGGTGAAAGTCGCGCTGCCGCTGCTGGTGGCCGCGACCGTGTCCCTGTTGCTGCTGGCAGCTTGGGCTGGACTTTGGCCGATCAGAAAGATTGCCGCGCTCACTCGCCATTAAGCTACCCTTACTGAGTCTCGCATAATATACTGTCAATCGAGACAAAGAGAAGACTGTTTCCAGAAAGCGGTAATCAAGCGCGGTTTGCGGCGCATTCGCCGCAGCGCTTTGCGGGCGCGCTCGTCGAGTTCCCAGTAGTCCTTCGGGCAGACGTTGGGCAACTCGTGCTGCTTCCAGTACGCCCAAATGTATTCCACCGGGTTCAACTCCGGCGCATAGGGCGGCAAGTACTCCGTTGCGATGTGATCCTCGGAGAGCTGGATGAACTCCCGCACCAGGCGGCTGCGGTGCGCCGGCAGCCGGTCCCAGACGATCAGCAGTGGGCCGTCGATGTGGCGCACCAAAGCCTTCAGGAAGTCGATGACCTCCAGCTCGCCGATCGCGCCGGGATAGAGCCGGAAGTAAAAGTTGCGCAACGTCAGCCCGGCCGACACCGACAGCTTGTCCCAGTTGAAGTTGAACTCCAACACCGGTGTCTCGCCGCGCGGCGCCCAGGTGCGGCAACGATGCGGCTTCTGACTCAATCCGCTTTCGTCGATGAAGACGATCGTACGTTCTTCTTTGCGGGCTTTTTTTTAATGGCCGGCCAAGTCTTGCGCTGCCAGCTGCGGATGGCCTCTTCGTTGCGCTCCCGCGCTTTGCCGACGGGCCGTTGCGGGCTCCAACCGAGCGCCCGCAGGATCTTCCAGACATGGCCCTCGTGATAGCGCACGCCGAACTCGTCTCCGATCAGACGAGCGACCCGCGGACAGCTCCACAGCGGCGTCGGGAAGCCGTGCGCCTCGGGGCCTTCCAGCAGCAACGCCTCGAGGCGTTCGAGCTGCGCGGCGTCCAACAGCGGCTTACGGCCGGCGCGGCCGGCCTGGCGCAACCCGGCTTCGCCGTCACGCCGGTATCGTCGCAGCCACTCGCTGACGCTTTGCCGCGCGACCTTCAATCGCCTCGCTGTCTCGGACTGACTACAGCCTTGCTCGACCAACCGGATCGCTTTGAAACGGCGCTTCTCCAGGGCCTCGAAATCCCGCCGTACGCCTTTTATATTTCCCATACATACAAAGACGTACGTACCCCAAAAAGGTGTCACTTTATTTTGCGAGACTCAATAGTCGACGGATTCTTTCCACTCTTCCTCGAGCATCTTAGTGTATTCGCCCGAGGCGTAGAGGTCGAAAGGGAATTGATCGGCGGGAATGATGACGTATTTCGTACCGTCGCGCCAGCACGAAAAAGCGTAGTCGGCGTAACGGTAGTAGGAGCGTAGATGATCGGGCTGGATCAAATCCTGAGGCGGCGGTTCGCGGAATTGGTTAAACACACCGATCCCGCGAGCGAAGATGCGAGCGTATTCGATGACTCCCCAACTACGCAGCTTTTCGGCCACGCCATCGGGCGTCTGCTTGATCAACAGATGCGCGAATGTCGGCGGTGCGATGCCCTTGTCTCTGAGGACGGGGTCGCGCCCGCAAGCATCCACGCACTGATCGACCCAACGAAACACGTCTTTGCCCACATAGAACAACATGCGCAGTTCCGCATAGCGGCCCTCGAGCACATGGCGCCCGAGCTCGCGCTGGTTCTCGCCGTCGCCGCCTTCCGATTTCATCAACGAAAGAGAAGCCTTGGCGCTTTCGAGAACCTGGACCGTCGAGGACGATTCGGTGAACGGGTGGAGAATCAGCGGCGGCAGCGAAAATACGCCCTCAAGTTCAAGCTTCTTGGGTTGTGACATGCGATTGACGCGACTATCAAACTTATCGACAAGCGGTTTGTGAACTTGGGGGGGTGATGCCAACTTGCTGTAACTGATCACAGTATCGACGGCGGCCGGGTTTGGCGTCAAGTTGAGGTGTATGGGAGTACTATGACCAGTGATAGGCCAGGGTGCGCCTGGATCGTTCCCCCGGGGTCGGCCGACGAACGCCGCGCAGCGTGAAAATGCACCCAACTCCGGTGGATTTCCGGCGACGAGGTTTTGCTTGCGGCGGGTTTCGGCCGGCTTTATACTAGACACAGCCGTTTCGCGCGAACGGACCCATCCGGGCGGCTCATGCTCACGATTCAAAAGGACAAGAACAGGCTCGCAACGGTCGATCGGCTCCAGTTAGCGCCGCGGTTGCTCGATGACTCCTTCAACCTACGCGCTCTGATCTCGAACAGCCCGGGCGAGTTTCTCGAGGAAATCGGCGAGCGGCTGTTCGTCATCGGCACGGGCGTGGCCGTGGCGCAAGCCTCCTCGCTGACCGCCGATATCGTGGCGCTTGACGCGGAGGGCCGGGCCGTCATCGGCGTGATCGACAACGGCCGAGGCGGGCCGCCGCCGTTATTCCGCGCGATCACTTGCGCCGGTTTTGTCTCCTCGTGGAAGGAACAAGACTTCTTCCGTCCCTTGGATCACGAACAGGTAGAGCGACTCGAGAAATTTCTTCCGACCGGAAGGCCGCTGAATCAAGCTCAGCGGGTGCTGTTGATCGCGGAGCAATATAGCTTCGACGTTTTAGCGGCGGCGGAGTGGTTGGGGTCGCGCCACGGAATCGACATCGGGTGTGTGCGCGCGGTGACGTTCCGGGACGAAGGTTCGGGTCGCATGTTCTTTACCGGGCAGCGGATCCTGCCCGCGGCCGAAGCCGCCTCGGCGCCGACGATTACCACCATCGACGGTCTGGAAACCGAATTGAACGAAACGCGGGCGTCTTCCGAGCTGGAAGTATTGACGCAGCGTCTGGTGGACGAGACATCGAACCGACAGCGAGCCGAGGAGGCGTTTCAGGCCAGCGAAGCGCGCTACCGCATCCTGTCGAAACTTTCGCCGGTCGGCATTTTTCACACCGACGCCGCGGGCAACTTTCTCTATGTCAATGAGCGCTGGTGCGATATCGGCGGCGTTGAAACCCAGACCGCGCTGGGGCAAGGATGGGCCCGCGTGATTCACCCCGACGATCGCAACCGCGTATTGCATGTTTGGGCGGAAAGCATCGATCAAGGCAAGCCGTTCAAGTCCGAATACCGCTGCCTGAGAAACGACGGCGGTACGAGTTGGATACTCAGTGAGGCTTCGGTGCACGCCGATGAGACGGGAAAAGTGATCGGCTACGTCGGCACGATGACGGAACTGCATCGAACCGAAAGCGAAAACCGAGTCGGCGCGGCGGCGGCAAACAATCGACCGATCGCTCACGATCGCAGCGCCTAACAGGCGTCTTGTTCGGCCGTGAGGTCGGTAGTCGGAGGGTTGTCGCTGTCAGAGCTTCCCGCTTCTTCTTCCCACTCCCCCAAATCTTCGCTCTGTTGATTGCGGGACCCGCCTTTCGGTGAGCGGCGATCATGCATCGCGCCCGCCCCGGAGCGCAGCTTCGCGGGCGCGACATAGGGGTTGCGGGGCTTGATCTTCTTGCGGCTCATCGAGAAACCATCCCGGCCCTGCCGGCGAAGCCCGGCGTGCGGGTCTTGGGCTTATGATAGTAGCCCGCCGTGACGAGAGGCGGAAGGCAACCTCCCCGGTCCTCGGCGCGAACCATGCGGTTGTTCGCGGTCCATCCGCTACGATGGTCGAGTGCGGTTGCCGGCTTTGCTGCTATGTTTGGTATCGATCGCGGCGACGCCTTTGCTCGGGCAGGATTCGGCCTCGCGCGGTGTCAAGCCGACGCCTCGCGGCAAGCCCTCCGGTCGACCCTTTCACGCCCGCTTCGTGGATGTCGCCCGAGAGGCCGGCCTGACCGCGCCCGTCGTTTACGGCGGCGTCTCCGAGAAGGACTACATCGTGGAGACCGTGGGCTCGGGGGCGGCCTTTGTCGACTACGACGACGACGGCTGGGTCGATATCTTTCTGTTGTCGGGCATCCGGCGGGACGACTCGGCCCCGGCCGCCACGAATCGTCTTTACCACAACAACCGCGACGGCACGTTCCGCGACGTGACCAAGCGGGCCGGGCTGCAACGAGCGGGCTGGGCGTCTTCGGTGGCGGTCGGCGATTACGACAACGACGGTTTCAGCGATCTTTTCATCACCTACTGGGGGCGCAACGTACTCTACCGCAACCGCGGCGACGGGACGTTCGAGGACATCACGAACAAGGCCGGGGTCGGCGGAGAGGCGGTGAGATGGGGCGCGGGAGCCGCTTTTCTCGACTACGACCGCGACGGGCGGCTTGACCTCTTCGTCTCCCATTACCTGAAATTCGACTTCGAAACCGCGCCCGGCAAGGGAACCGGCGCGAACTGCACCTGGAAAGGCGTGCCGGTCAACTGCGGTCCGCGCGGGCTGCCGCCCGAGACTCCGCAGCTTTACCACAACGAGGGGGACGGCACGTTCCACGACGTCACCGCCAAGTCGGGCGTCGGCGAGGCTTTCCCCGGTTACGGCATGACGGCCGTCGCGGCCGATTTCAGCGCCGACGGTTGGACCGATATCTACCTGGCCTCCGACAGCACCCCGAGTCTGCTGTTTCATAACAACCAGGACGGCACCTTTACCGAGGAAGGGCTCGAGCGCGGCGTGGCCTTGAGCGAAGACGGCGTCGAGCAAGCCGGCATGGGCGTTGGAACCGGCGATTATGACGGCGACGGCGACCTCGACATTCTCAAAACGCATTTCATGGAAGATACAAACGTGTTGTATCGCAACGACGGCCAGGGCAATTTTGAAGATGCGACCGCGGAGTCAGGGCTGGGTGTCGAGACTCGGTTTGTCGGATGGGGAGCGGCGATAGCCGACCTCGACAACGATTCGCTGCCCGATCTTTTCTATGTGACCGGAAACGTGTACCCGGAAGTCGAGGCGGCGCTGCCGGAGTTCCCTTATCGCACGCCCCGCGTGATCTTCCGCAACCTCGGCGAGGGACAATTCGAGGAGTTAATCGAGGAAGCCGGTCCCGGAATCTCCGACGCGCACGCCTCGCGGGGATCGGCGCTCGGCGACTTTGACAACGACGGCGATCTCGACATCCTCATCGTCAACCTCAATGAACCGCCTTCGCTGCTGCGGAACGATTACACCGGCGAAGGCAACTGGATCAAAGTAAAGCTGATCGGAACCGAATCGAACCGCGGCGCGATCGGCGCCGTCGTCACCGCGGACTTCGGTGACCGCCGAGTCGCGCAGCCGGTGTTGAGCCAGACCAGCTTCTATTCGGCGGACGAGCGGCGGCTGCATTTCGGACTAGGTGAGGCGGACACGGTGGATATCGAGGTGCGCTGGCCCAGCGGGAAGATCGAGACGCATGAAGGGCTTGCGGCCGGGCGTCTGGTCACGATCGTCGAAGCAGAAGGTTCGCCAAAAGTTACAAGACTACCCTCGAAATAGCCGCACCCGGCCGCTAAACCGAACCGCGAACGTCAGTGAGCGATCCGATGAGACCCGTGACCGCACCGAACGTGGCGGGCCTACCAAAACTTGTGCCGGCATACACAATTCACGGCAGCGCAAGCGACGGGCCAAGGGCGCATCGGTTCGAGTAGGACGCAAGACTATGTCGAAATGCGCAGCGGTACGGGGTGACGCAGTGCCGACTCACGTGGCGATTGCCTTGCCCTTGGCCCCCGCGTTCTGAATTGTGTGCACGAACGGGGGGGCTATGAATTCTTTCACAGCCCCTAACCCGGACGAGCCGGAACCAAAAAGGCACTCGTAAGTCCGACGCGGCTCAGTTTGCGACACCCCAAAGCAAGCCGATCACTTCGTCAGCTCCGGCAGGTCGCGGAGGAAATCGAGGGCTTCGGGGTTGGCCAATGCGTCGCGGTTTTTGACTTCGCGCCCGTGGATTGTGTGCCGCACCGCCAGTTCGGCGAGTTTACCGTTGAGGGTTCGCGGAAGATCCGGCGCTTGAATCACTTTCGCCGGTACGTGGCGCAGACTACAATCGCGTCGAATCTGTCCTCGAATGCGGTCCGCCAAGTCCCTGTCCAATTTGCTTTCCGCGCGTAGTCTGACGAACAAGATGATCCGC
Organism: Bryobacterales bacterium; assembly: GCA_965238125.1. Taxonomy (GTDB): domain Bacteria; phylum Acidobacteriota; class Terriglobia; order Bryobacterales; family UBA6623; genus UBA6623. The sequence goes on from OZ250179.1 coordinate 5,726,599, forward strand.
ACATCGCCGTCCCAATCTTGACCAACCGCGAGAGCTTCGAGCACTTCCGGCAACTTCTCGACGGCGCGATAGATCTCGGCGGTGCCGATGCGCACGCCCCCCGGGTTGAGAACAGCGTCGGATCGTCCCCAGATCTTCATACCTCCGCGCTCGGTCAGCTCGCAGTAGTCGCCGTGATGCCACACGCCGGGGAAGCGCTCGAAGTAAGCGGCATGGTATTTCTTGTGGTCCTGATCATTCCACAATCCCACCGGCATCGAAGGGAAGGGAGCCGTGCAGACGAGCTCACCCTTCTCGCCGACCGGAAGCGACCGCCCGTCGTCGTCGAAGACCTCGACCTTCATACCCAAGCCGCGCGTCTGCAACTCGCCTCGATACACCGGCGCCGTGGGGTCGCCTAACGCGAAACAGGAAATCAGATCCGTCCCTCCCGAGATGGACGCCAGTTGCACGTTGCTCTTGACGCTTTCATACACGTAATAAAAGCCCTCGTCGGCCAGCGGTGACCCGGTCGACATGATGGTCCGCACCGCGCCGAGGTCGTGGCTCCGCGCTGGCGCGAGGCCCGCATTTTCAACGGCGGCCAAATACTTCGCGCTGGTCCCGAAAACGGTAATGCGCTCCTGCTCGGCCATGTCGAACAGCCGCTCGGGACCGGGGTAAAACGGCGAGCCATCATAGAGCACCACCGTTGCCCCGACGGCCAGGCTCGAAACCAGCCAATTCCACATCATCCAACCGCAGGTCGTGAAGTAGAAGATGCGGTCATCGCGCTTCAGGTCGGTGTGCAGGACCAGTTCCTTCAGATGTTGCAGCAGGGTGCCGCTGGCCCCATGCACAATGCACTTCGGCGGTCCGGTCGTTCCCGACGAATACATGATGTAAAGCGGGTGGTCGAAGGGGAGGCGGTCGAACGCGAGGCTTTCCTCGCCGCCGGCGGCAAGGAAGTCGCCATATAGTTGGGCGCCCCGCAACCCTTCGAGGGAGGGTGCGGCAACGGTATAGGGAACCACGACAATCCGCTCGATCGAGGGCAAGTCGTGCTGAAGAGTCCGGACGCGTTCGAGCGTGTCGAACGTTTTTCCGTTATAGAAATAGCCGTCGGCGGTGAGCAGAACTTTCGGCTCGATTTGCCCGAAGCGGTCGCGCACTCCGGACGTTCCGAAATCCGGCGAGCACGAGGACCACAACGCGCCGAGCGACGAGGCCGCCAGCATGGCGACCACCGTCTCGGGCCGGTTCGGCATATAGGCGACGACGCGATCCCCTCGGCCAACACCGGCCGCCCGCAGACCCGCGGCGAAGCGAGTGACCTGCTGATAGAGTTCGCGATAGCTCAATGCGGACTGCCGACCCTGCTCATTCCAGAAAACCAACGCCTCGCGGTCGTCGCTGAAACGCAGCAAGTTTTCCGCGAAGTTGAGCCGCGTATTCGGGAACCAGCGCGGCCCGGGCATGCGGTCAAAATCACGAACGACCGTCGATGGGTCGCCTTCCGCCACGACGCCCGAAAAACGCCACACCGAAGCCCAGAACTCCTCGGGCCGCTCGATCGACCAGCGGTAGAGATCGTCGGTTCCGAAAACCCCGGCGGGGTTCCACCACTGCCGAACCGCCTTGAGAAATGCTGTCAGGTTCGACCGAGCAACGGCCTCTTCGCCGGGTGTCCACAAGGGTTGCAATACTTAACCTCGAAACCAATCATAAATCAGATCAACAGCCCGAACAACGCCGCCGCGGTACTCGCAATGCCGGCGGTGCTGTTCATTTTGGAATTCTCTCGAGGACGCACACACATTCCCCCGCCCCGTGAGGGGCCCCGGAACTTAGCCCGCGGCTTCAGCCGTGGGTACGCATCCAACAACCGAGAACGCCCAAGGGGCGTGGGAAATCATCCCATGGAAGCGAACAGGCGGTCACGGAAAGCGGATTGGAGAACGGGCCGCCGTTGCTTTCTTGAGAACACAACATGGACCAAGATATGGGCGAAAGGTGCGGGCCATGTTCCGGGCCCTCCGGGGCTATTTCGTTTCGTGTCGATTTTCTCATGGCTGAAGCCGTGGGCTATGTTCCGGGGCTCCTAACGGGGCCTATCGTGTGCTTTGCTCGTCAGGCGGTGAGAAATGCGGGCCGGCTTTGCTTAGCTACTTCCCGGTGCGAAAAGGGTGCTTCGGAGGCTGATTTGATCCGGGCCATTACTGAATAGCCGGGCCAAGTACGCGGCCGTCTTCGTCTTGTTCCCACGCGCGATGGGAATTGCTACACTCCGGGATATTCTGGAAAGTGGAAGAGTATGTCGGAGTCACTTGTCGCGCTGATCGTGGACGTAAGCAAATGGCCGGCTGTGTCGATGGGCTTCGCCCTACTGGCGGTTTCGATTCTGTTCCTCCTCCTGCACGGTTCGTCTCTACCGTCCCGACGCCGGATTGCAACGGCGATGAATCTTTTTTTTGGAGTCACGGTTGGGACCCTGGCCTTCGGTCATTTGTTGGCCGTTACCACCAAGCTTCTGGTCGGGAACCTCGTCGGATCCATAGCGGAGTTCTACGCTATCGGCGTTGCGTTGGCCGTACCCTCTTGGTGGCTGGTCCTTCACACCTGGCGAACGTTTGCCTCGGACGACGCCGGCGGGCGCGTGACACTGATTCTCAATGGATGGCTTGCGACCACCATGGTCGTTCTGGGGATTCAAAGCCTGCCCCTAGTTGTGCCGGCCTTGTGCAACATCGGCTACCAACTGCACTCCCGCCGGCTCGTGGGCTGGGCGATGGTAAGTGCGGCGGTCGTTGTCAACCTGACCCTATTCATCGTGTCTTTGTTCATCCTGGCGACCGGCCAGAGCTTCGAACAGCTCGCCGGGATGGACTAGCTAAGCTAGCTACACTAGCTACCCTCGAAACCAATCACAAATCAAATCAACAGCCCGAACAACCCCGCCGCAGTACTCTTCCAAGAACCCGTCGTCGAGCGCGCCGTCCGCCGTTTGCCGCCGCCTGCGCCCCGGCCCCGTCGAAATCCACATAGGCGATGCGGGCGGTCAATTCGTCCTCCGGCCTGCCGAAATTGACTCCAGGCAAAATCGCGACACCAGTATCTTCGAGTAAGCGGGAGCAGAGCTCCTTGCTTGTTGTAACGCCCCGTTCGCGAAGCCTCTCCGCGCCGCCCGAAAAATCAGGGAACAAGTAGAAAGCACCCTGGGGCGTATCGACCACGACGCCTGCTTCACGAAGCTTCCGCGCCGCGTATCCGCCGAGAGCGCTGAGTATCCCGCGCGCTTGCTCGAGATAAGCCTCGATCTCGGCCCCGCCCGAAAAGGCTCGCACGGCGGCGTACTGAATCGGCGCGCTCGTGGAAGTGTAGGTCTCGCTCGCCACATTCGCCATGGCGTCGAGCAGCCAGTGCAATCCGGGCGGAAACGTAAACGTGCCCAATCGCCAACCGCCGGCGCCGCACCACTTGCTCAGCCCGCCCGAAACAATCGTCCCCTCCGGGTAATAGCGAGCGATCGAAACGTGGCGGCCCTCGTGATGCAACTCGGCGTAGATTTCATCCGACAGCAAGATGACGCCGTGACGCCGCGCCGTCTGGGCCAGGGCTTTCAAGCTGCATGAACGAAGTGGCTGTATTCATACTACCCGGGTTTGAACGCCGACTCCGAGTCTGAGTGCGCATCTATCCAGGATTTCCATTTTGGCCCTGGCACGGTCACAGGATACACCCCCGCTGCGCCGAATACCACGTCTTTTCGCGCTGAACCCTGCACATCACCTCCGCCGGTAGGCGCCAGGGCTCGTCCGTCCGCTCACAGACGTTGATTGAGCGGACTGAACGGCGCTCCGGCCGACACTGCTCCCTGCGAAACCTTTTTGGAGCCAAAAACTGTTGATCCTCGCCCGGGCAACGCTACCCACCCGGCACAGGCAGCGCCCAGATCCTATGCAGCATGTCACCGAACAGCCGCCGGTTCAGATGCCCCTCCGCCAGCAGTAACCAGTAGTAGCGAGCATGCTTGACCAGCCGACCGCCGGTCTTCATCAACCTGTGTTGCAAACTCGTTAGCGACCAGCTTTTGATTCGCTGCGGCAGCCCTAGCCGCCGCCACAGGTTGCCCAGGTTGTAGGCCCGCACGCTGAGTTGCAGCCGTACCTCGTTGGCTCGGAAGCGGTGACACGACAAGCGGGTCCAGTGCGTGGCCTGTTTGCCTTCTTTGATCCACTGCTCCGCCGTGCCGCGCTTGTTGTAGAACCGCACGACCGAGCGGCTCGGCAAGCTCATGCTCGTCACGACAAATCCGACGCGCGGGAATAGTTCGCCCTGGTGATGCTCGACCTTGGCGACAACTCGCCTTGCCTTCGACCAGCTCTCGGCCTGATAGCGAAAACTCTTGTAGCGCACTAGGGGCTTGGCGTTCGGCCTACCCGGTGGCCGAAACAGGACTCGGCTCGGCAAGCTCATGCTCGTCACGACAAATCCGACGCGCGGGAATAGTTCGCCCTGGTGATGCTCGACCTTGGCGACAACTCGCCTTGCCTTCGACCAGCTCTCGGCCTGATAGCGAAAACTCTTGTAGCGCACTAGGGGCTTGGCGTTCGGCCTACCCGGTGGCCGAAACAGGATGTCCTCGATCTCCAGCTCCAGGCTCTTGTTCGCCGGGATGCGAATCACGTAGTCCACGCCGCGCTCCTCCATCGCCTCGTAGATCTCGGGCTTGGCGAAGGCGGCGTCGGCGCGGAACGTCACCTGTTTGCCCTCCGCCTGTTGTCGTTCGATCTCCGGCAGTAGCAGCTCGTCCCAGTCCTCGGCGCTGTGCACGTTGCCGGGACGCAGCTTCGCGCCTAGGCAGTCGCCGTGCTGGTTGAACAGCAACAGCGGGTGATAGCAGAGGGACTCAAAATGGCCGTTGTAGGCACTGCCTTCCTGTTGGCCGTGGACGGGGCTCTCCGTGGAGTCCATGTCGAGCACCACGCGGTCTGAACCGTCGGGAGCTTCGGCTTGCGCGACCAGCTCCCGGTTCACTGCCATCAGCCCCAGCAAGTTCTCTTCGCTCGCCAGCATCTCCGTCTCGAAGCCATGCAGCGTCGAGGTCAAGGCTGCTCCGCGATCCCAGTTCCTCTTCGAGCCGATCAAGCGAAAGGTCGGATCGGCGGATACTCGAACGGCGTCATTGAGGTCCTCGTAGCCAGCGAGTCGGCTGTAGACCGACTGCCGCAGCAGATCGGCCAGCGGGAACTTCTTGTTCAAGCCTTGTCGCGAGTCGCTGAGATGCTCGTCGATCAGCTTCCCGAGTCCGAGTCGTTCATCCAGTTCGCGAACGAGAATCAGACCGCCATCCGAGGTGACTCGCGATCCTTGGAAATCGACTTTGAGAAATCCATTGAACGTGAGCTGAAACGGCTTGTTTTCTTTTTCACCCATCGGGTGTTGACCTCCATGGCGTCCTTATCGGGCTCTAGCCCCTATCAATAAAGACGCTGAAGGTCGCTGGATGGTCTGAAGCTCATACATCAAATTGAAAATGCGGGTTCAATTCGTCGCGTTCATAGCTGCCGCCGGTCGGATTGGCCGGGTAGTTGAGGATGACGATGCGGGGACGGCCCGGGTCGCCGCGGCAGAGCCTTTCCAACTCGCCGGGCGTAAGCCGCCAACCGGCCCGGGCCTCGGTGTTCAACCAGCGCACATGGCGGCCGATGATGTGCGCTTGCGGCGCGTAGGAAACCCAGGTCGGCGTCGGAATGACCAAATCCCCGTAGTAGACCAACTGCAACAGGAACATCAACTCCTTCGAGCCCGGCCCGATCAGCACGTTCTCCGGACCGGCGTCGATCTGCTGACGCCGGCGATGATAAGCCGCCACCGCCCGGCGCAGCTCTTCGAGGCCCTTGACGGGCTGATAGTCCTTTTGGAACGCGTTGGCCTGGAGGGCCTCGACGACCGGAGCCGGAACCGGAAACGGCGATTGCCCCAATCCCAACTTGTAGACCGTACGGCCCCGGCCGCGAAGCCGGTTCGATTGTTCGTTGACGGCCAGCGTGGCCGAGGCGCCGAGTCCGCGCACGTTGAGGTTCAAGTGCACGGGCATCTTGCGGTTGGCGTTTTTCTTGGCCATCGGCCTGCTGACCGTTCCTATGCCGAACTCCCGTTGTTGCGAGGCGACGAAAAAATGGGGACTGTACCGAGCGCCGATTGAATACGTTCCGTGTAATCCATAAGCCCGCCCAGCGCGAAGCGGACCGTCCCAATTTTTCCCCTACAGTGCGCGGCGCGGCGCTTCCGATTCCGCGAACTCCACCGCCGGCGACTGTTCGAGCATTTCAATGAGCCGGCGGGCCGTTTGGTCCTCGGCGACTTCCACGACGTGGAGGGCTGCCAATTCCCCGTCGTCTTCTTGAGGAAACAGTCGCCGCACCCTGACCGCGCCTTCATCGCAAAGCTCGCTCGCCAACGCTTCGCGCGCCGTTGAGGGCGTATCCTCTCGAAACTTGAATTGCAATTTCACGGCCGTCGACAACTCCGCCGATCGCTGCCCGTATTATAGGTGCGGCCTCCAAGCAAAACCCGCCGCGGGCGCTTGGATCCTTGAACGGGATCAACCCGAATCCACGACCGAGTGATACCGCGATGGCGTACGACAGCAATGCGCGAAACGTAAGCCCGGTTCACCGGGCTTGAGTTACCAATAGGCCGGCCCTTCTGGGCCGGTATGTGCGGTGGCGGCGACAACCAGGCCGCTTCAGCGGTCTTCCCCTTTACAGGCTTTAGCCATTGTCGCACCAAGTGGAAAACCCAAGACCATTGGGACCCTCGCTCCAACGCCAAACCTCCTTGATTCATGTCGCACGCGCATGCCGAGGGCTCGCCGAAACAGCACCCCTATAATGAATGACTGCCCTCGGGGGCCTGTCCGGAGAACATTCCTTTGTCCGCCGAAGATCGTTTGTTCGAGCAGCGGGTTCAAAAGATTCGCGACATCGAGAAACTCGGTTTCGAGCCCTATCCGCGCAAGTTCGACTTCACGCATTCGCTCGCCCAAGTACGCGACGCTTATGACGCCGCCGAGGGCGAGGAACTCGAGGAGCAAAAGCCCGCAGTGCGCGTCTGCGGCCGCTTGGCGACCATCCGCCGACAAGGCAAGGCCGGCTTTTGCCACATCGCCCAAGAGGGCGTCAAGCTGCAGGTCTACATGCGGCAGGACGCCGTGGGCGAAACGCCCTTTGGTGTCTACAAAAAACTCGACGCCGGCGACATCATCGGAATTGAAGGCCGTATGTTCCGCACCCGAACCGGCGAGCTGACCGTCCGCGCCGAAAAACTCGCATTTCTCGCCAAGGCGATTCTGCCGATGCCCGAGAAGTGGCACGGCCTCCAGAACGTCGAAACGCGCTATCGCCAGCGCTACCTCGACTTGATCGCCAATCCCGACGTGCGGCGTGTCTTCTTGCAGCGCAACAAAATGATCTCGGCGCTCAGAAACACGCTCGAGCGTCACAGCTTCGTCGAGGTTGAAACGCCGATGATGCAGCCGGTTCATGGCGGCGCGCTGGCGCGACCCTTCGCCACGCACCACAACGCGCTCGACGTCGACTTGTATCTGCGCGTCGCGCCCGAACTCTATCTCAAGCGCCTGATCGTCGGCGGACTCGATCGGGTCTACGAAGTCAACCGCAACTTCCGCAACGAGGGCATCTCGTCGCACCACAACCCCGAGTTCACGATGCTCGAGTTCTATCAGGCTTATAGCGACTACCGCGACCTGATGGAACTCAGCGGTGAGTTGCTGCGGCAGGCGGCCGAAGCGGTGCACGACGGCAAAACCGAAGTCACCTACGGCGAGCACACAATCGATTTCGGCAAGCTGCGTTCGGCCACGATGAAGGAAGCGCTCGTCGAGCATTGGCCCACCGGGGCCGGAAGCGTCTTGCTCGAGGATCTCGATGACCGTCAACGCGTCGAGGAAATGGTCGAGGCCTACAATCGCGTCACCGAAAGCTCACTGCCTTCCGAGGGCTCGCTCGGCGAAATGATCCTATGGCTTTTCGAAGACGCCTGCGAACCCAATTTGATCCAACCGACGTTGATCTACGACTACCCCGTCGAGGCCTCGCCCCTATCGAAGCAAAAGCCCGACGACCCCGACTGGGTCGAGCGTTTTGAGATTTACGCCGGGGGGATGGAAATCGCCAACGCCTATTCCGAGCTCAACGACCCGCGAGAGCAGCTTCGCCGGTTCCAATCGCAGGGCGCCGAACGCGAAGCCGGCGCCGAGGAAACCCACGCCATGGATGAGGACTACATCAGAGCGCTTTGCTACGGCATGCCTCCGACCGCCGGCGAAGGAATCGGCATCGACCGCCTGGCGATGGTGCTGACGAACTCGCCGTCCATCCGCGACGTGATTTTGTTTCCCCTGTTGCGGCCTGAAAGCGACATCGGCATCGCCGCAAGGATCGACGGGCTCGAAAACCTCGAAGCCTAGAGTCTGCACGGACGAAAAATGGGGACTGTCACCGATCTTCGCGACCTCGAACCTTCGAATTCCCGACAAGGGCACCGGGCAAAATGGGTGGCTGTCCCCATTTTTCGCGCCTGCGGAGGCTCGATCGGCGAAAACCGGCCAAATCGGTCGCTGTCCCGTCTCTTCCCGTTTCTTCGTACCGTCGCCCACACGACGAACCCCTAACCGCTCATGTCATTCGAGTCTTTCGTCGGCGCGCGCTACCTCCGAGCCAAACGTAAGCAGAAGTTCATATCGGTTGTCACACTGATCGCCGTGGTCGGCGTCGCCCTCGGCGTGATGGCGCTCGTCGTCGCTGTCGCGATCAACGTCGGCGTCCAACAAGATCTCCAGCGCCACTTGCTCAGCGCCGTTTCCCACATCAATCTGCTCGAGAAAGAACGCGGCTTCGGCATCGAGGATTGGCCGGAGTTCGTCAAGCGTTTCGAAGGCGTCGATCATGTTGTCGCCGCCGCCCCCGCTTTGTACGGCGAGGTCATGATCACCGGCCCGATGCGCGGTCGCGCCTCCGTGCTCAAGGGCATCGACCCCGAGGCTGAGCTGCGAGTCGGCGTGTTGCTCGACCAACTGACCGAGGGTTCGACCGACGACTTGGCCCCGGACGAGGGTCCGCCCGGCATCATTCTCGGGCAAAAGCTGGCCGAGGAGATCGGGGCTGTTCTTCATTCGGTCGTGACCGTCGTCAGCCCGCAAGGCGAGATGACTCCCTTTGGCGTGATCCCCGGCTATAAGCGGTTTTGGGTGGCGGGCATTTTCCACTCCGGCTTCTACGAATACAACCACCATTGGGCCTTCGCCCGGATCGAGGCCGTGCAGCAATCGCTCGCCCTCGGCAACGTCATCAACGCGATCGAATTCAAGCTCGACGACTTGCACCTCGCCGCCGAGGTGGGCGCCGAGATCGAGCAAGTTGCCGGAAACCGTTTCGCCGCCACCACCTGGATGGAGCGCAATCGCGACATTTTCAACGCGCTGCAAGTCGAAAAACTCGTCACGACAATCACGATCGGCCTGATCATGCTCGTCGCCGCGCTGAACATCCTGACATCGCTGGTGATGATCGTGATGGAAAAGAACCGCGACATCGCCGTACTGATGTCGATGGGCGCCCGCCGGCGCCAGATCCGCAAGATTTTCGTCTACCAGGGTCTCGCCATCGGCACGGTCGGAACGGCGATCGGCCTTGTCGCGGGGCAAATCCTGTGCCGCGTTTGCGACGCTTATCGCCTCATCCCGCTCGACGCCGAGATCTACGGCCTCAGCTATGTGCCGTTTGCGGCAAACCCGCTCGACGCCGTTTTGATCGGCATCGCCGCTATTGCTTTGAGCTACGTCACCACGCTCTACCCCGCCGGAGCCGCCGCCCGCGTTGCCCCGGTCGAGGTCCTACGCTACGAGTAAGGACGGTCACCCGACGTGGCGCACGCATTCGTGCGTGCCGTGTCGGCATTCGTGCCGACATGTCCTATCTTCCTTTGCCCGCCCCGCGTCGTTCTCGCACACGCCGCCCCCCAAACTTGACTCCCCCCCGCCCCACTCGCTACGATGCGTGGTCGCGGGCGGACAGCCGCGGAGGGACCACCACCATGGCGAAAGAACTACGCATCGGAATGATCGGTTACGGTTTCATGGGGCGCGCCCACTCCAACGCCTACAAGCGCCTCAACGACTTTTTCGACGTCGAACATCGTCCAGTGCTCAAGGTCGCCTGCGCCCGCAAACCCGATCAGCTCCAGGCTTTCGCCGACCGCTGGGGCTACGAGCGCACCGAGAGCGACTGGCGCAAGCTCGTCGAAGCCGACGACGTGGACCTCATCGACATCGGCGTCCCCAACAACCTCCACCGCGACATCGCCGTGGCCGCCGCCAAGGCCGGAAAAATGATTTGCTGCGAAAAGCCCTTGGCCGTCAACGTTGCCGAGGCCGAGGAGATGACCCGCGCCGTGGAGGAAGCTGGCGTCCCCAATATGGTCTGGTACAATTACCGCCGCGTCCCCGCCATCGCCCTCGCCAAGCAGATCATCGACGAAGGCCGCATCGGCCGCCCCTTCCATTACCGCGCCACCTACCTCCAAGACTGGACGATCAACGAGAAGGTCCCCCAAGGCGGCGCGGCTCTGTGGCGCCTCGACATCAACGCCGCCGGCTCCGGCGTCACCGGCGACCTGCTGGCCCACTCGATCGACTCGGCGATGTGGCTGAACGGTCCGATCAAGCGCGTGGTCGCGAGCACCGAGACTTTCGTGAAAGAGCGCGAGCACGTCGACACCGGCAAGGTCGAGCCGGTGGGCATCGACGACGCCTGCATGTTCCTCGCCGAGTTCGCCAACGGTTCGATGGGGACATTCGAATCGACCCGCTACGCCCGCGGCCGCAAGAACTACAACACGCTCGAACTCAACGGCGCCGACGGCAGCGTCTTTTTCGACCTCGAAGACCCCGAGAACCTATCGTTCTTTGAATACACGCAGCAGCAATCGGGCAAGAAAACCGAGGACCACCTCACCGGCTGGCGCAAGATTCATGTCTCCAACCACGAGCACCCCTACATGGACAAATACTGGGTCCCGGGAACCACCATCGGCTACGAGCATACATTCTTAAACGCCCTAGCCGACTTCGTCGCCGGCATCGAAAGCGGCACCCCGAGTCAACCCGACTTCCGCAATGCCCTGCAAACCCAAAAAGTCTGCGACGCCGTCATCGACTCGGCGAAGAGCGGGGCGTGGAAAGAAACCGGCGTGGAGTTGTAGGTAAACGAATCAAGCCGCACGGGTCTCTCAAGACGCCCCATTCATCTGTGGCCGAACCAACTCACCCCTTGGTGACTGAATTTCTCACCCTTGATCTACGTACAAACCGAGCCGCGCCGCCTCGCGGCGCGGTCTTGTTGCGCGGAGGAAGACCGCACCGCGAGGCGGCTCGGCGAACCGAAAACTATTCGGTGGCAAAATCATTCGGTGGCTGTCCACCAATCACTCCAAGCCCCTCGCGGCAAATCACCTCAGAGCGCCGCTACCACCGAGGCCAACTCCTTGAGCCCGATCGCTTCAACCTCCTCGCTGATGGGATAGCGTTCCTCGCCCCCGTAGACAACGAACGAGCGCGCCGGTTTCACATCCTCTCGCGCATTGTGGAAACCGTGCTCCGAGCGGGCGGCCGCACCGCGCTTGATGTCAATCGCCCAAAGACCATGCTTGCCGGGCAGTTCAAGGACCAAGTCAATCTCGGCTCCCGCCGAAGTTCTGTAAAAGCTCGCCGGCGTGCGGTCCGGCGCGACCGCCAGCAGGTTTTCAATGACGAATCCTTCCCAGCTCGTCCCGACGACCGGATGACCGGCCAGCTCGTTGTAGTCGCCTAAACCAAGCAGGGCGTGAACGAGACCGCTGTCGCGCACATACACCTTCGGCGACTTGACCAGGCGCTTGCTGATATTGGCACGGAAGGGCCGCAACCGCCGCACCAACAGCAGGTCCACCAGCAGATCGACGTAGCTTGTGACGGTCGGCGCTGTCACGGAAAGGCCCGCTGCCAGTTTCGAGGCGTTGAGCAGTGTCCCCTGGCTGTGGGCCAGCATGGTCCACAGGCGCTCCAGCGTTTCCGCCGGGATGCGCGGTCCGAACCGCGGCACGTCGCGCTCCAGGTATGTTCGAATGAAATTGCGGCGGAACGCGAAACTGTCTGTATCCGAACCCGCCAGAAAGCTGTCCGGCAGACCGCCGCGCACCCACAACCGCGTCAAGGCGCCGGCATCAGGCGCGGCCTCCATCACATCCAATGGCTTGAGGTGAACGTATTCGATGCGTCCGGCGAGAGTCTCCCCCGATTGCCGGAGCAAATCGATCGAAGCCGATCCGAGGATCAGGAATCGCCCGGTGCGCTTTCCCCTCCGGCGGCCCTCATCGATCACGCCGCGCAGGGTTTGAAACAATTCCGGCGTCCGGTCAATTTCATCGAGGATCACGAGACGATCCTCATACTGCCTCAGAAACAACTCCGGCTCGGCGAGCTTAGCGCGATCGCTCCGTGACTCCAGGTCGAGGTAGAGCGCTTGTCGTGTCCGACCAATCTCCAGCGCCAGCGTCGTCTTGCCGACTTGCCGTGCCCCGATCAGAGCGACAGCCGCTTGCCGCCCCAGCGCTGTTTCGATTGTTGAGTATGCTCGACGCTGTATCACCCTTGTATATTAAAAATTTTCTTCTCGAAATGCAAGGTTAAAATCCCGTTGTCACTGTGTTGCGCCTACCAGGGTGGAAACCGGAAACCGAGTTCACGAGCCCGTTGCGGATCTCCGTTGTGGATAAAGATCCCCTATTCGGTGGCTGTCACCGATCTCCCCGATCTCCGCACCTCACCGATCTCCCCGTCACCGATCTCCCCCCGCTCAAGCCCGCCAGGGCCAAATCAAGATCGAGCGTTACCGGCCGCGTCCTGCGGCTTAGATCGAACGGGAAGCTCGTACCTTGAGCGAATCGAGCACTGGACCCAGCCGACCCTGACAGCACGCCGCCGCCACCCAGTTTGGGATGAAGGTTCTCTATTCGGGCTCCGTCCCCGAACCTCTGAAGAAGGCGGCCGCGGCGGCGGGATGAGGAGAAAAGTCGTAGCCTCTCCCCGACTTTCCCCCGACTTTCCCCCGACTTTCCCCCCCCTAGAAAGGCACATCATCATCCGTAACAGCGCCCGCGTAGCGTGGGATGACGTCCATGCGCGTGTACAAGTTTGAAAAAATGATTCGCTTCTGAGCTTCACTCGACGACTTCAGCAGATTGAGACAGTCACGAACAACTGAGACCGCGAATCCAGTCTTTCGGTAGTAATAAGCGCCGTCCACAAAGCACCTCGTAATCACGGCGGAATCTGGAGTGTCTCTTTCAAGCATGATCTTTCGATATACGTCTTCGAGTTTCCCTTCGACCCGACGGCCGTCTGCAACGTACTTGGCGCCGTACTCCAACTGGCTAATGTGCCTCTGTAACTCATCTGCGAAGGCCCTATACCGCTCCAGATCGTAATCGGTGAAATCTAGTTCGTGAAAAGTATCGCTTTGCAATTTCTTTTGGACATCAAAGAAACTACCGATCCTCCCGTCCGAATCCCGATGACACATATCAGTGAGAAGCGACCTGTATTGGAAATGTTCGATCTCGTTATCCTGAATAAGTTTCTCGAAAAGCTTTCCAATGAAATAAATCTCAGTGGTGAAGTCATACACCCGGTTTTCAAACTCATGCGGAGGTTCGCACCACCAATTGAGACTCACGCTCTTGTCAAAGTCCTCTGCCGTTGAACACGTTTACCAAAACCCAAATCAATAATCTTGACAACACCGTCCTCGCCAACCATCAAATTCTGAGGTCTACTGAGTCTCGCATAATACACTGTCAATCGAGACAAAGAGAAGACTGTTTCCAGAAAGCGGTAATCAAGCGCGGTTTGCGGCGCATTCGCCGCAGCGCTTTGCGGGCGCGCTCGTCGAGTTCCCAGTAGTCCTTCGGGCAGACGTTGGGCAACTCGTGCTGCTTCCAGTACGCCCAAATGTATTCCACCGGGTTCAACTCCGGCGCATAGGGCGGCAAGTACTCCGTTGCGATGTGATCCTCGGAGAGCTGGATGAACTCCCGCACCAGGCGGCTGCGGTGCGCCGGCAGCCGGTCCCAGACGATCAGCAGTGGGCCGTCGATGTGGCGCACCAAAGCCTTCAGGAAGTCGATGACCTCCAGCTCGCCGATCGCGCCGGGATAGAGCCGGAAGTAAAAGTTGCGCAACGTCAGCCCGGCCGACACCGACAGCTTGTCCCAGTTGAAGTTGAACTCCAACACCGGTGTCTCGCCGCGCGGCGCCCAGGTGCGGCAACGATGCGGCTTCTGACTCAATCCGCTTTCGTCGATGAAGACGATCGTACGTTCTTCTTTGCGGGCTTTTTTTTAATGGCCGGCCAAGTCTTGCGCTGCCAGCTGCGGATGGCCTCTTCGTTGCGCTCCCGCGCTTTGCCGACGGGCCGTTGCGGGCTCCAACCGAGCGCCCGCAGGATCTTCCAGACATGGCCCTCGTGATAGCGCACGCCGAACTCGTCTCCGATCAGACGAGCGACCCGCGGACAGCTCCACAGCGGCGTCGGGAAGCCGTGCGCCTCGGGGCCTTCCAGCAGCAACGCCTCGAGGCGTTCGAGCTGCGCGGCGTCCAACAGCGGCTTACGGCCGGCGCGGCCGGCCTGGCGCAACCCGGCTTCGCCGTCACGCCGGTATCGTCGCAGCCACTCGCTGACGCTTTGCCGCGCGACCTTCAATCGCCTCGCTGTCTCGGACTGACTACAGCCTTGCTCGACCAACCGGATCGCTTTGAAACGGCGCTTCTCCAGGGCCTCGAAATCCCGCCGTACGCCTTTTGTATTTCCCATACATACAAAGACGTACGTACCCCAAAAAAGTGTCACTTTATTTTGCGAGACTCAATAATGTCTCGATGCAGAATCTGAACCGACTCAAGATATCGAAAGCCCTCGATTACCTGCAAGAAAATCTCATTGACCCGTTCAGGCGTGCTGATCAAGTAGTCATCGATGTCAACGCCCGTTACAAATTCCATTAATATGTACCCTGCATGGCGCTCTGGGTAAATATAGTAGTTGAAAACGCGCACAACGTTAGGATGATGAACTTGGTGCAGCAACTTGATCTCCCGCACGAAGTTTCTGAAAAGTACCACCCGCTGCTCCTCGGAGTGCGGAACATACTTCTTACACACAAAAGGTTCGTCAATTAGATCATCGTGGAGTAGCACTGTCCGCCCACATGCACCTTGGCCAAGTTCCTTTACGAAGCGATAGTCGCGGGACCTCAGAAACCGAATTATGTCGTCGCCACTCGCCACTCAGTCCTCCAAGTTAGTATCACTCCCCGGGTTGATTACAGCCCTGGCAGAGATTGGACTTCAAGATCACGTAACCCGACCCAGGTGAAGAACCCCTGCAACAGCACGCGTCCCTCGGCGTATACATAGGGCAAATCCGAGACCGCACGTTCCCACTCGCAGTCGCCAATGCCCACTTGCGACCTTGATTCATCCATCGATACTTCGAAGCGTAAGAACTCATCAGCTTCGGGATCGAAATTAATCAATTGGCCGACTTGCTCATCATCATGCTCCCGGCCACCGTCTCGCTCCAACGTGACCCACACGGAGCCGTCGTGCTTCAGGTAGATCAGGTGCCCGAAGTTCGCCAAATACCCCTGGCTTCGAACCATAATCCCAATCCACGGCGATTGAGCAACCGTAGCGCGAGGACTTCGGAACTTCATGTGCGCCTTTACTCGAATGTTTCGGGCGGACACATCACCTACACAAAGCCAGGAGTGACGGAAATTGTAAAGCGAACCAAATTCCAGGAAACGTTCCTTGGTCAAGCGTCGATGAGCCATACCCGGCCCCCAAAGTGGACTTGAGTCCGGCATCGAGCGGAAATCAAGCGTGGTGGGCAAATCGATGGAAGGAGGTGTCGTGTCTCGAAATGGCGCGGCGGCCAATCCATCTTGAATTGTCTTGAAGAGCTGTTGGCGCAACCGCTCGAACCCACGTGGTGTCAACAGGTAGTCGGTCTGCCGGGCTGGCGAGATGTCGAACAGCCGCTGCTCGGCTGTGGCCCGCTGCTGGTTATCTGCATCCTGCCTGATGATTATGACCCTTTCCTTCGGGTGCCAGGCGGCAGCGACGCCCAACTCCATCATCACGTTTCCGTTGCAGCCGGTAATATCGGCGACAATGATATCGGCGTCTCTAATCGCTTGCCAGATTTCCGGGTGAATGACACCTGCGCTAGTGATGTCGATGGCCCTTTTGCAGTCGACTGAGACCCCTAGATGCTGCGCTAGCTGATCACAAGAGGCTTTCACTAGTTCGAATATGCCGTCAAACAACACCCGAGGTTGGGACGGACAGATTACGAAAACCGAGAGTTCGTTGGTGTCGACAGTCCGTCCACCGCGAGGCTCATTCCGGTGGTCACTTGGCCAGATTGAGTGAGTCATCTGTTGGTCCTCCAGTCAGGAAAGAAGGGTCCGCCGGTGACGATGCGGCGAAAGTACATTTTATCACCGACACGAAATAGAGCGAGGGGTTCGGTGACGAAAGGGTTCAGTAAGGGTTCGGTGAAAGGGTTCGGTAAGGGTTCGGTAAAGGGTTCGGGGTTCGGTGGGGTTCGGTGACAGGCACGGAATAAAGAATCTTCACACGACAAGCCCGATGGGCGCATCGGCCCAGCGATTCGCCTTGTGGGGAACCTGGCGGGAAACCGCGGGGGACCTGCGGGGAAAGCTGCCGGACCCTGACAAGCCGGGTTAGGGGAAAACAGGGGGAAAACAGAAGGGAAAACAGGAGGGAAAACAGGAGAAAACAGGGAAGAAAACAGGGGACAGCTTCCTAATAAGGAATCTTCACGACAACGAAGGAGATGGCAGCCCCCGAACTCCGCCAAAACCGCCTTGACACCACCGCTATCCTAAGCACGGCAACGCCAACCAGACCGTCACGACCGAGCCAAGAAAAAACAGCCCACGAAAGCGGCCCGACCGATTTTCACCGAACCAAACCAATTTCAAACCCGCGCAAACATCCCCCGCCGGGTCTATGCCGAATGGTATTTGAATACGCTTCGGATCGACGGTTCGCCCACACAGGAGTATCACAACAAGACCTACGGGGCCGATTTCGACTACATGGATTTCGTCCCGGAATTCAACGAGGAAATCGCCAAGTGGAGTCCCGGCGACATGGCGCAACTGTTCAAGGACGTCGGCGCCCGCTACGTCGTGCTGACCACCAAGCACCACGACGGCTTCCTGCTTTGGCCCAGCGAAGTGAAGAACCCGCATCTACCCGAAGACCGCCGGCAAGCCTCGCGCGATATCGCCGGCGAGTTGGCCGAGTCGGTCCGGGCGCGCGGCATGAAGATGGGTTACTACTACTCGGGCGGCCTCGATTGGAGCTTCAACCCGACGCCCGTCGTTGCCCACGATGACGTTCACGGGACGATTATCCACGATCCCGAATACGCCAAGTACGCCGACGCGCACTGGCGCGAATTGATCGAGCGCTACAAGCCGTCGATCCTTTGGAACGACATCGGCTATCCAGAAACCGGCGATGTAGCGAATATCTTCGCCGACTACTACAACAACTTCCCCGACGGCGTGGTCAACGATCGCTGGGAGATTCGCAAAGAGGGCTCCGAGCCGCGGCACCATGATTTCGAAACTCCCGAATACAAAACGATGGACGACATCTATCCCGAGAAGTGGGAAACCTGCCGCGGCATGGGATATTCCTTTGGCTACAACCATGTCGAGGGGCCGGAGCAGACGATCAAGGAAGACGAGTTGATCCACCTGCTCATCGACGTCACGGCGAAGAACGGTAACCTGCTGCTGAATGTGGGACCGAAAGCCGACGGCTCGATTCCGGAAATCCAAGCGCAACGTCTTCGCGCCCTTGGCACTTGGCTCGACACCAACGGCGAAGCGATCTTTGGAACCAGGCCCTGGGATCGGGCAAGCGGCAAGACGGGCGCCGGCATCGATGTGCGCTTCACCCGGAAAGGCGACGCGCTCTATGCGATTCTGCTTTCACGGCCTCAAGGCGGCGAAGTGACCATCGAAGGCATCACGCCGCCCGACGACGCCTTGGTCAGCATGTTCGGTTCCGGCTACCGCGAATGGAGCGCCGCGGAAGGCAAGCTGACCATCACGCTGCCCGAGGTGTATCCCGAGGCGCACGCCTACGCCTTTAAGATTTCGAAGCTGTAGCGGGGCGCGCCATTGCGCCATCGGCTGTTAGGGGGAGGCCGTCGGCATGACCGCGGCCCGGGGAGATGACCATGCACCGATTTCTTGCTGTTCTGCTGACATTGATCATGATCGCCGCGGCCTCGGCCGGCCCTCCGGAAGGAGTGCGGCTTTCCACCTGGGTTCGGGAAGACATTTTCGCCGGCTTCCTCAGCGGCGATACGGAGAGTTTTCAAAAGGGCGTTCAGAAACTCGACGAGGTTCTCGGCGAAACGCCCGACGACCCGGGCGCGGTCGCGTGGCGGGCCGCGACGCATATGTACTTGGCGGGCCGGGCGCACGAACAAGGCAACGCCGCCGAGTTCGACCACCGCTACAAGAAAGCCATGGACGGGCTCGACCGCGCTTATGCCCTGGCGCCGCGAAACGTTTCCGTTCTGGCCGTCACGGCCGGCGCGACGTCGATCCTCACCGATCGACTGCCCGAGGATCGTCGCAAAGAGGCCTTTGAGTTGAGCCGCAAGAGTTTTCAGGAGTTGATGACTCTGCAAGCCGCGCAATTCGACAAGATGCCTCCGCACCACCGCGGCGAAGTGCTGACCGGCCTCGCGCAGGCCGAGGAAAGGCTCGGCAACCGCGCCAAATCCCGCGAGTAGCTGACCCAAATCGTCGAAACCCTCGCCGGCACGCCCTATGAAAGAGCCGCCCGCGGCTGGCTCGACAATCCCGGCGAGGGAAAGCTCGTTTGCCAATCCTGCCACGACGCCGGCCGCCTGGCTAACGTCATGGCGCAGCGCTAGCCGCGACGAAGAACTCATGCCGCGTCGAATGCGACAGAGATATATTCCTTACGAGGTTCGGCGGGCTCGGTCGAAATGACCTTGTCTGTCGGAATCGGCTGACCGTCTTTGCGGAGGCTTTCCAAGTAGCCGCGAATGGAATCGGTCGCCATCGCGCGGGCCTCTTCGAGATTGTCGCCTTCGGTCACCAAACCAGGTAAAGCCGGGCAGGTAACGACGTACCCACCTTCCTCGGCCGGCTCAAACAGCACGGTGAAGTTGTGACTGTGTTCACGGCCGCTCATAGTTTTAGGGTATCAAGCAAACGGATTTTTCAGTGCCCCGAGTGCCGATCTGAGTCGCGCCGGACAAGCACGAGTGCTTGTCCCCACCTACGTCTCCAGCGCTTCTTTGCAATACGTCAGACACTTGCGCACTTCTTCGACCGTGTCCACGGCCGTGTACTCGTATTCGATATTGGCCGGAATCGCGTACTTGTTGTCGCGCAACAGCGCCAGTACTTCCTTGATCGGCGTATCGCCCTTCCCGAAGGGCACATTCCCGCCCTGATTGCGCTTGCGATCCTTGACATGCAAGGTCAGGATGTCGTCGTGGTGTTTGCGGATGTAGTCGACGGCATCGAAATTCGCCGCCGTGAAGTGCCCGATATCGAGATTGATCGCGATGTATTCCGACCGACCCTTGCGGGCGCGCTCGAAACTTTCGGGCGTCGCGAATTCGTTGTCGTCGATGCGCGAGTGATTGTGCATGCCCACCCGCATCTTGTGCTTCTTCGCGAAAGGATCGATCCGGGCCGCGGTGGTGACGTTCGACGACGCCGTGAGAACCTTCGCCCCCAGCACCTTGGCCATTTCGAACCCGCGCTCGATCTCGCGGTCGCTGTAGTCGTCGCGGAAGCTGTAGTTGAAGGCGTAAACGTCAACCCCCACCTGGCGAAACTGTTTGCCGACCTGCTCGATTTCGTCGAGCGAGACGGTTTCGCGCCACTTCCGAAGCCTTTCCCGTTCGGCGGGGGAGTCATTGTTCCCATGCCCGCGTTCAAGGTGGCCTGCCCACAGCTCGCACAGCCCGATGCCTACATCGGCGAACGCTCGGATAGCGGCGTCCGTGTGACGGTCGCGAAAGCTGTAACTCTGGGCGCCGATCGTAACGCCGCTGACGACGGAGTTGATCTTCGCCGCCGCCGGCAAGCGTCCGGCCGCAAGTCCGAGCGCGCCCGCCACCGAAAGTCTGTGAAAGTCTCGACGATTCATGGGGTACCTCTTCCATTCCGAGCCGGCGGACTCGAAAGGTGGATCCCCCCCCGCCACCGGCACTCTACGATTCTACGCCTGGAGGGGCGTAGGAAACCAGCCGGCGTGACTGGATCCCGTCGAAGATTCGAGGAAAAGGGAAGGTTGGGGCGGCGGCGGTGTCAGCGCTTGCGCTGTTTCTGCTGACCGACGCGGACCTTGCCTTGCGTTGCTTTCAACTCTTCCCAGGCCTTCCAATCAAAGCGCGCGGCGGCGTCCTTGAGGTAGCCGTTAACGTCCGCTTCTTTGGGCAGCACGGCGACGATCGTCGCGTAACCCGGTCCGCTCGGGTTCTTGATGTGGTATTTCTTAGTGTTCGGAATCGCCATGTTTTTCAATTTACCACAGGTCCGATCGGACCGCGCCGGCATGGCTGGCATGCCCGTGAGATTCGCTCGGCCCCTGCCGGCCCGGCGCCCCGCCGCGTGCGCGCTTCCTGCTACATTAATTCACTCGAAGGGTCCGATTGATGCCCGACCGAAAGCGTTGCGCCTGGGCCAAGGCCCCCATCGAAATCGCCTACCACGACGACGAATGGGGCGTCCCCCTGCACGACGACCGCAAGCTGTTCGAATTCCTCGTCCTCGAGGGTGCGCAGGCGGGCTTGAGTTGGATCACAGTCTTAAAGAAGCGCGACGCTTACCGCCTGGCGTTCTCCGATTTCGAAATCGCGAAGGTCGCCCGTTTCCGTCCCGCCAAGGTCGAACGTCTGCTTGCGAATCCCGGGATCATCCGCAACCGCCTCAAGATCGAATCGGCGATCCTCAACGCGAAGCTGACCCTAGCGGTGCAAAAGGAATTCGGCAGCCTCGACGCCTACCTGTGGCAATTCGTCGGAGGCGCGCCCATCCACAACCGTTGGGAAAGCTGGAAACACGTCCCGGCGACCAGCGCCGAATCCGACACGATGAGCAAGGACATGAAGAAACGCGGCTTCAAGTTCATCGGCTCGACAATCTGCTACGCCTTCATGCAAGCCGTCGGGATGGTCAACGATCACGAGACGGGCTGCTTTCGCTATCGGCAGCTCAAACCGAGTCGCGCACCGCGCTGAGCAGTGGGGCAGGTCTCCAGGCCTGCCCGCCGACACTCGCGCTGCCCCCCCGACCCGCGCCTCACGAGCGTCGATAGAACACCTTCCCCTTTTTCAGCGTCAGCGCGCAAAGACTCACCCCGAAATAGTAGGGGATCTCGCGGTAATCGCCCACATCGAATACCGCCAAGTCGGCCTGCTTGCCCGGCTCGAGCGAACCGACCCTTTCCGACAAACCGATCGCCGCGGCTCCGTTGATCGTGGCGGCGCAGATACTCTCTTCAGCCGTCATCCCCATCTGCGTGCAGGCCATCGAAAGCACCATCGGCATGCTCGGCGTGGGGCTCAGAGGATGCCCGAACCCCGTCGCCAGCGCCACCGCCGCGCCGCGGTCGATCAGCGCCCGCCCCGGAGCGAAGCGTCCCGAGCCGCTCTGATACGCCGCGGCGGGAAGAAGCGTGGCGACAATCGGCGAGCGCGCGGCGAGGTCGATGTCTTCTTCGCCGATGCAATCCAGGTGGTCGGCGCTGAGCGCTTTCATTTCGACGGCGACCCGCAGAGCTCCACTCGGAGCGTTTTGGTCGGTTTGCATCTTGAGACGAAAGCCCCGCCACGCCGCCGCTTCGAGAATGCACTTTGCCTGATCGAGGCTGAAGGCTTCGGGCCCGCATTCGACATCGCAAAAAGCCGCCAGCTTCCGGCGCTTGATCAGCGGCAGCAACACATCGGTCACCTGCTCGACCGCGCTATCGATGTCGTCTTGCCAGTCCGCCGATGTCGCCGCCCCGGCGACAAACGTGCGCGTGATGTCAAATCCCAACCGCTCGAGCGTCGCCGCCGCCTTCAGGCCCTTGAGCTCGGCCAGCTCGCTCAAGCCCTGCCCCGAACGGGCGTCTAAGCTCGTGGTTCCGGACGCGGCAAGGCGCGTCGCCCAGCGCTTGACGTTGAGCGCCAGAACTTTCGGCGCGATGTTTCGAATACCGCCCTCGGGCGGAGCGGGAAGATTTGAGTTTCGCAGGCCGAGAGGCTCGTCGGCGATGGGCACGATGCCGCGGCTCGCCTTGGGAGAGGCGAAGACCGGGTGCGTGTGGGAATCGACGAATCCCGGCAGAACGACCTTGCCGGAGACGTCGATGCGCTGTGCATCTCGGGCTACGGCGAGGTTTTCGATACGCCGGGTCGAGCCAACCGAGTGAATCTTCTCGTCCTCGATCAGCACCGAGCCATCGGTGATGACCCCCAGTTCACGATGTTGGGTGCCGCGCCGCGGCGCCAGCCCGCGCAGCGTTAACAGCTGCCGGGCTCCACGCAATAGGATCATGTCTTGTGAATCGCCGCCCTAATACCACGCAAGCCCCTGAAAATCTCTCTATGGGCGTCGGACGGGGTATTCAGGGCGGCTTGAAGCCCCGACCCCCGAGGTTTATCGAGTTGCGACCAGGCCGTCTTATGGTTCTCGAACCCCGCCCCCGGAGGGGGGGCACGGATAGTAGCCCCGGGTGCGGCGAAGCGGAACCCGGGGTCGTCGCAGCGATCACGATAAGCCCCGGACGGGGCGTGGGAACAATCGTTCGAGGCGCCCCCGGCCAATCTGAATCTGTCACCTGTCCCAACCGCCGACCGTTGACGCTTCGATGTCTCCATTTATTCACGGCCCTTGAGCTTAGCGGTGAGCTCTCCGCGCAGATCCAGGTTCCGCACCAGGCGGTGCAAGTAGTTGGGATGCAGCCCGAGAGCTTTCGCCGCTTCGGTGAAACTGCCTCGCGCCTCTCCGACAGCCGCCAGAATCAAGCGCTTCTTGGCTTCATTGACGGCCTCATGATAGCCGCCTTCGGGAACCTCGGCCGCCGGCCGGGTCTCGAGCACGGCTTCGGGCAAGTCCTCGGGCGGGATCGTCTCGGTCGAGCCCAGCACCACCGCACGCTCGATCGCGTTTTCGAGTTCGCGAACATTCCCCTGCCAATCGTACGCCGCTAGACAGCGTTGCGTCTCACGCGATAATCCCTGCACCGGCCGGGCCAGCCGCTGCGAGTGTTTCTTCAAGAAATATTGCGCCAGCAAGGGGATATCTTCTCGCCGCTCGCGCAGCGCCGGCAGACGAATCGAAACCACGTTCAGCCGGTAATAAAGGTCTTCGCGAAAGTTCCCGGCTTCGACCTCTTTCATCAAGTCGCGGTTGGTGGCGGCGATCACGCGGATATCCACGCTGATGGGTTTGGTTCCGGCCACGCGGTCGAAGCGATGGTCCTGCAACACGCGTAACAGCTTCGCTTGCAGCGGCGGAGCCATTTCCCCGATCTCATCGAGAAAGACCGTGCCCTCGTGGGCGACTTCCAACTTGCCCTTCTTTCTTACCACGGCGCCAGTGAAGGCCCCTTTCTCGTGCCCGAACAATTCGCTTTCCAGCAGCGTCTCGGTCAACGCCGCGCAGTTGATGGCCATGAAGGGCTTTTCGGCGCGCGGCGAGTTAGCGTGCATGGCGCGGGCCACCAGTTCCTTGCCCGTACCGCTCTCTCCCGTTACCAACACCGTGGCGGCGGTCGGAGCGGCCTTGGCGATGAAATCGTAGACCTTCCGCATGTTCGCGGCTTCGCCGACCATGTCGTGCTCGATGTTAATCTCGCGCTGCAGCCGGCGGTTTTCGTTCTCGAGCGCGACAATGCGGCGGGCGCTTTCAAGCGGCATGGCCGCCATGCTTCCCACCGCCGAGAGCAGTTGCAAATGGTGCTCGTCGAAGCGAACAGAGGGGTCGGTGGTTTCCAGATAGATGACGCCACGAACTTTTTCGATAACCGTGAGCGGTACCGCCAACACCGCCTGCACTGCTTCGTCCCCGCCCGCCGCGTATTTGCTGTTTGGAAAATCGTTGCCAAGGACCGCCGTCCCTTCCCGCAGGACGCGGTGAATCACCGGGCGACTCACTTGCACCGCGGCGTCCGTCTTACCCTCGCGCCCGCGCCCGAAGATGGAAAAGAACTCGTCGGGGTCGTCATCGATCAAGAAGATCGCCGCTCGCTCGGCCGGAACGACTTCGAGAATCGCATCCAGCAAGCGTTGCTCGAGCGCCTCGAGTCCCTCCTTCGAACCGATGGCGGAGGCGACTCCCAGCAGCGCTTGCATGTCCTGCTTCACGCGCCCCGCCGAGGGCAGCGCTTCGACCAAGCTTTCGGGAGCCAGGTAGAGCAACTCTTCGGCGCTCATGCGGACGGTCGCCCGCCCGCCCCCGACCGCCGGGACATCGAACTGCACGGCGCTCGACCCGACTTCGGTTTCGAGGCCCGCCGACGACGAGGCTGACGGGCCCGCCGACGAGTCAGCCGGATCCGGCTGGACCTGCCGAAACGCGGCCACCGGTTCCGATTCCCGAACCGCGAATAGCAACAACGTATCGCCCAGCCCGATCACGTCTCCTGGGTGGAGCAGGCGCCGCTTGACGGGGACTCCGTTGACGAACGTGCCGTTGAGGCTTTCAAGATCGGCGATCGTAACGCCGTCGGGTCCCGGGGTCAACAGACAATGACGGCGCGAAACCCCGTCCGACTCAATCACGAGCCAATTGTCCGCGTCGCGCCCGATCGAAACCTCGAGAACGGGCACCGGCAGGGTCGTACCCCGACGCGGACCGGCGATGGCAACCAATTGCGAATTCATCGTCTTCAGTGGGGCAGGTCTCCAGGCCTGCCCTGGGTTCGACGCAACCAAGCGCGAGAACAGTGTCAAGGATAGGCGAAGCTTTACGGGATCGAAACCGCGCGGTTACATGGTTTACGCGTCCCACTCGCAAGTCTTCTTGTTTTGTTGTTCCGCGGAAAGCGGGGGATGGGGCGAAGCCCGAGCGGCGGAGGGAGCTTGCAGCAGCCGCTCCCCTGTCCCCTGTAAGTTATTGATATCAAATTGCTTGATCCTCTCTTGACTTCGTTTCGCAGAAAGCGCTGTCGAGGCTTCACGTGACTCCGGGTCCATGCTTGCTCGGAGTGACGATCGACGGCCTCGGGCGGGTCGGCGCTCGTTTTGGGCACTGTGAAGATTTTTCGCTTGAGGCGGAGGATGGGGCAGCCGGCGCCGGAATTGGTTTTCGGCAGTTCTCAAAGTTGTGGTGATAAAGCGGGACACGAGGCCCGGTCGTGAAAATTGGTTCGTTTCGCGGAATTGTTTTCGAGCCGCTCGCGGTTTGTCATTTTTTCCGGGTGGGTCACCGCTGAGGGGCATAGGCTTTGGGGTCCCCATGCTAAGGATACCGGCGCTGTCAACCTGGTTTGGCTCGCGGGTGGGGAGGGTGTGTGATCGACGTGAAGAGTCGTAGCCCCAACTCTTCCCCGCAACAAGGGTGGCTCGGCTTCCACGACAGATCGGAACGGATCGGGGGGAAGTCGCAGCACCGGCTTTCGGGGGTGAAGATTCTTTATATAGGAAGCTGTCCCCGGTTTCCCCGTCGCCGGTTTCCCGGTTTTCCCTCGGTGCAATGAGTGGGAGAGCGGACACGGGGACGTCCCCGACGAATGGAGGATCGAAGACTCGTTGGCGTTCCCTTCCAGGGTGTCGTCAGGGTAACCCGGGGGCAGTCGGGAGACAGAAGAGGCGGTGATTTGGCTTGTCGAGATCACCTCTGTTCACGCCTTCACACTTCGAAGGGCGTTCGGAAATATTTCGCATGTAAAAAGTAGCGCAGAAACCCGCCTTTTTGGCCTTGTCGTGAGGCAATGCGAGTTCACTTATGGTAGGTTGTTATCGTTCGATGAATCAAAACCTTTAGAATCCATGGAGGATAGTCATGAGTTTCGAATACATTAGCGATGAACTCGAAGCAGATCTCGATTTCGTAACAACTGCGCGGGGTTTTTGTGAAAAATGGAAATCTTACCGTGTGTATTGGTTGCCTTGGAAGCGATTCTCAACAAATTCTTCCCGCTTGGGGCTAAGATTATCAAGTGGGTGATCAAGATCCTTGATGCAATCTGTGAAGAAGGTAACGAGGAAAAGACCATCAAGGAGGTGATGAGTAGCATCTCCTAGACAGGAAACTGGACAGCCTCGATTTGGCAGAGAGAGATGAGAGAGATCGGTGACAGCCACCGAACCTGCCTCAAGGTTCCGGAAAAGATAGGCTCCCAGGGCCCCTGCGCCCGTCCGGCACGGCAAAATCGGCTCGGGCAGACCCGCGGGTTTTGTCTCGCCTTGTGGGTTCGCGGTGCTATCATTCCCGCATGCGCCTCTCGATAACCCTTCTGCTTAGCGGCTGCCTCCTCTACGCCGCCGACAACCCCTCCGCGCCGGTCAAATTTCAGACGCATGTAATCGAAGAGAAAATTCCCGGCGGCTACGCGGTCCTCGCGACCGACATGAACAAGGACGGCCGTCCCGACGTCATCGGGATGACTTCTCGCATTACAGAGCTGGCTTGGTACGAGAACCCTTCATGGGAACGCCACGTCTTGATTCAAGATATGAGCGGCCTGGTCAACATGGCGGCTCATGACGTTGACGGCGACGGCATCCCGGAACTTGCCATTGAGAACGCATTCAGCATGGTCGCCGCCAAGAGTCGAGGGCTCGTCTGGCTGCTTCAGCATCAAGGTGATCCCCGCAAGCCGTGGAAGGCCATACCCGTCGATGAACTCGCCACCTCTCACCACGTCGCTTGGGCCGATCTTGACGGTGACGGCAACAAAGAGCTGATCAACGGGCCGCTGATCGGAGCCAAGGCGCTGAAGCCCAAGTACGAGGACCGCGTACCGCTGGTCTACTATCACGTTCCGAACAAGCTTCAGAGTGAGTGGAAGCGCTTGCTCATCAGCGACGAGCTCAGCGGGGTATTGCACCGTGTCCGGGTGGTGCAGTGGGACGAAGACAAAGCCGAAGAACTGCTCACAGCCGGATTCGACGGCATCTTCCTACACAATGCCGTCGGCAAGGCCGTCGGCAAGGGCGACCAGATCCGCTGGGAGAACACCGAGCTGTCGAGCGGACACAAAGAGTTGCCCACCACGGCCGGCGCAAGCGATGTCGCCATCGGGAACCTGAATAAGACGCGCATGCTCGCGTCCGTCGAGCCATGGCATGGAAACGAGGTCGTCGTCTACACCGAAGACAAGTCCGGCCGTTGGCAGCGTCGGATCATCTACGACCAACTTATAGAAGGACACGAAGTTTGCGTAGGTGACTTCAACGGCGACGGCCGCGATGATATCGTTGCCGGCGATCGCGCACGGGGCAAGATTGCCAGTTCTCACATCTTCTACGCCCAGGACGACGCCGGCACCGAGTGGCGTCACGAAATGCTCGACCATCTTGGGATGTCCGCTTCAGGATGTGCGATAGCCGACATGAACGGCGACGGCCGCGTGGACATCGTGCAGATCGGCGGCGCCACCCACAACATCAAGTGGTACGAGAACTTGGGCCGAGCGGGGCGGTGAACAGGAGATCGGTTACGGTGAAGATTCTTTATTAGGAAGCTGTCCCCTGTTTTGTTTTGTCCTCTCTTATCATCATACCCCGCGGCTCAAGTCGGGACGCCGGGTTTCGCTCGCTTCCGCGCGGGACGAGGGTCCACACGTTCGTAGTCCGCTCCCGCTGATTCAGCGGCTTGACCTCGGCGGCTATTCAGCCAGAGCTTCACGGAGAAACTCGAGGATGTTCGCCAACTCCACGTCACTGTAGGTTTCGGTTGCATCGCCGTGGGACCACCAACTTGCCGGTCCGCTATCTTCCGGGGCTTTCTCGAACGTTCGCAGCACGGGCAGCTCCGTGCTTAGGTCGTACCAGCGTGGAACGCCGGCTCTCGACGTCGCCGCGATTCCAATGAACGGCTCTTGGGCGGCGGGGCGGACGCTTCGGACCTTGGCCGACCGCAGTGTCCGGAGCTCGGCGGCGCTCAGCGGCAGCGCGGCCTTGAACGGAGAAGCGACGGCCAAGCCGAGTCCGTCGAAGTCATGACAGGAGCCGCATGGCGCTATGCGACCGGCATCGAAGAAAAGCTGCCTCCCCGGGTGCGTGAGCCAGGGCCGATTGGGGTCCAACTCTTCGCGTTGCGAAGCCATCCTTTTTTGCAGAGCGACAACGTATTCGATCACGGAGGCGAGGTCCGCGGCGGACAACGTGTCCTTCCAGCCGGCCATGCCGGTGTCGGGAATGCCTTCGCGGACAATCCGGTTCACTTGTTCGGACGAAAGCGCTTTTCCGGCCACGGCGGGCGCGGCCCCGGCGGCACCTTTTGCGCCGTGGCAGTAGACGTTGGCGCAGTTCTTGGTGTAGACTCGAGCGCCCGCCCCCCAGATGCCTTGGGCCGGGAGGGGCGCCCGAGCCGCGCCGGCCACGATGAGGGCCGGGATTATCCATCGCAAGCGGGCGGTGCACGGCCTCGGGAAAGCCGTGGCGCGAGGGTCGGCGGCGGGGAACCGGGGGCCAGGCCGGGGACGTTCCCGCCGCCCTTTCAGGGCTCCCACGCGGAGGGGGTGTCTACCCAGGGTTTCGCCTTCGGCTTCACCCTGGGCTACATTCCCGCCGCCACTTCGCGGCTCATGGCTTGCACGGTTTCGGCCAATCCGAATGTGAAACATGGTGCTCAAGACCTATTCCGGAAGAGCAAAGACGAACAGAGCGCCCCCGGTTCGCGATAACTCGGGGAAAAAGGATCTTGCGCCTCCGCCCATCGATCCCCAACCGCTGGGAGTGGCGATGTATTGGCGTCCGTCGACTTCGTAGGAAACCGAGGAGCCGCGATGCCCCGAGCCCGTTCGGAAAGCCCAAAGCTTCGCGCCGGTTTCGGCATCCAAGGCGAAGAACTCGCCTTCGCCGTCACCGGCGAAAACCAACCCGCCCGCCGTGGATAACACGGACGAGAGAATGATGTACTTGTACGGATACTCCCACTTCTTCTTGCCGCTCACCGCGTCGAAGGCCGCGATACCGGAGGGGTTTTCTCCGCCCGAGGGCGCATGCACGAGTTGCCAAAATCCCCCTGTGTAGGGTCTGCCTTGCCGCGGCGGCTGCGACCGCACGTACATATTGCTGCAAAACCGCAGCAGCGGCATATAGACGAGGCCGGTTTTGGGAGAAAAGGCAGCCTGGTTCCAGCTTTTCGCCCCGCTGATGCTCGGGCACACGTTGGTCTCTTCGCCCGGCGTGGGCTCCTTGCGGCCGACCAACTTGCCGTCTTCGGTGATGCCGCTCACCCAGGTGATGTCTTCGACCATGCGCCAAACGCCGAGGAATTCGCCGTTCGTGCGGTCGAGCACCCAGACGTAGCCTGTCTTGGTCGGGTGCACCAGCAGCTTGCGCATCTTCCCACGCACGGGTAAGTCAACCAAAATACACTCGTACGCCGAGTCATAGTCCCACATATCGTGCGGGACCTCTTGGTAATGCCAGCGAAGCTTGCCGGTGTCGGCGTCCAGGGCGATGATGCTCGCCGTGTAGAGGTTATCTCCCTCCCGGGCCGCCCCATCGAGATCGGGGGCTGCATTGCCGGTGCCCCAGTAGATCAAGTCGAGATCAGGATCGTAGGAGCCGGTCATCCAGGGAGCGCCGCCGCCGAATCTCCAGGAGTCTCCGGCCCAGGTTTCGTTGCCGGGCTCACCCGGAGCCGGCGTAATGTAGAAGCGCCAGGCGAAGCGGCCGGTCTTGGCATGGAACGCCGTCAGGCTGCCGCGATGGGCGAAGTCGCCGCCGGTGCCGCCGACCACAACAAGGTCCTTTACCAACAGCGGCGCCGCGCTGATACCGCAACCGCACTGCGCGGGGTCTTGCACGCGGGTTCGCCAGACCTCCCGGCCCCTCTTCTGGTCGATGGCCAGAACGTGGTTATCCACCGTGCCGAGAAAGACGAGCCCGTGGCCGACCGCGACGCCGCGGTTTTGCCGGAAGTAAGCGGCGTCGAAGGGATGGCTCGAATCGTATTCGTACTTCCAGACGATTTCTCCCGAGGCCGCGTCGAGCGCGTAGATCAAGTTGGTTCCCGTGGAAACGTACATAACGCCGTCCACAACGATTGGGGTCGACTGCAAGCCGCTCTCATAGTCGCCGGTTTGGAAAACCCATTTCGGAACCAGTTGTTTGACGTTGTCGGCGGTGATTTGGTCCAGCCGGCTGTGGCGCCAGGCGCTGTAATCGCCGCCATAGGTCGGCCAGTCGGCCCCGGTTCCTTGGGAGTGGAGCTCCGCCGGCGGGAGCAGCAGCAACAACCCTAAAAAAAAGGTGAATCTCAATGGGCAGCCTCCCAATTCATCCAATGCTGTTTCGTCGACAAGCCTCCGGCCGGAAGCGCGCGCGTTGGTAAGGCTGCCGCGCCGGGGTCGGCGAACCCTCGAATTGGAATTGTACCGCCGTTAAGATTCCCGGCGCGTGTCTTGCTTGTTGTGTGCCGTGCGGCAATCCCGCCGACGCACCTAGTCGGAGCGCCCGATCGCGTCGGAAATTTCGCAAGCCCGCCGAAGAGTCGAAGGCGCGCTGCTGATCCCGCGTCCGGAAACCGAGCACCTTGTCGAGGAGCTTCTCGCGCATGCACGGCCCGGCGACCGAATCGTCGATGTAGGCACGGGATCGGGCGCGATCGCGATCAGCATCAAGAAGAAACAGCCAGCGGCGTCGGTCGCGGCCTCGGATGTGTCACCCGCGGCATTGCGGGTTGCCGCGCGGAACGCCCGAAGGCTTGGCATCTCGGTCGACTTTTTCGCCGGAGATTTGGCCGCGGCGCTGCGGCCCGCGAGCGTGGACCTGCTCATTTCCAATCCGCCCTCTGTGCCACTCGCCGATCTGCCGGGCCTCCAGCGCGAGCTGCGCGCCGAGCCCCCCACGGCGCTCTTCGGAGGCGAGGACGGCTTGGAGGCCTACCGCCGTCTGGCCCCCGAAGCGGCCGCCGTCCTGCGCCCCGGCGGGCGTCTATTGTTGGAACTCGGCTACCACATCCGCCCCGCCGTCGAGGCCATGTTGGCCGACGCCGACTGGGAGCCGGCCGAAGTGAAACACGACCTGGCCGGACTGGATCGGGTCTTGACGGCGCGAAGGCGATAGTGCCGCCGCCCAAGGTTGTGCGCGATCGTTGGCTTTTCTCGACGAGGGTCCACGAGCCACGCCGCGATGGGAATGCTAACTCCCGATCTCTCGATCCGTCACCGATCTCCCACCTGCCGGGGAGTAGTAGTGGTGCTCGGTGACCTCCACACCGTCAAGGCCCTGGGCCTACATATCGAGCATGGCCGCCATTAGGGTTCCCTTGGCGGTCGTGTTCAGCGCATCCTTGGCCAGGCTCACTTCCGAGATGGCAATCGGCACCTCGGCCGCCCGGATCGCCTTCTCCAGGTGCTGCCGGAAGCCCTTCACCTGGGCACTGCCGCCACTGACCGCCACTGGAACCGGCTTGTCGAACTTGGGCAGCTTGCGGCGGTCCGAGAGCGCTGTCTCGAGCCCCGTCACCACGGCCCGGATCATGTCGTTGTAATAGACAGAGATGGCCTGTTCGACGTTGTTACTGGAAAATCCGTTGAGTTGGAACTGCTCTTCTTTGTGCAGCCGGATCGTCGTTGGCGTCTGCCCGGTTACCGACGAGGCGCTGTAGTCGACGTAATCGCCGGCCTGCGGGGTGCTGAACGTTACCACCGGCAGTCCGAGATAGGCCAGACAGACGTTGCACATTCCGCCGCCGAAGCTGATGCCGATACCGGTAAAGCTTGATCTCTCCAGTTCGGCGTAGATGACGGCCAGACCTTCGTTCAGGCTCTTGACGCTATAGGCGAGGTTTTCGAGAATTTGCGCAATCGTCCGCTCGTGGTAAATGATGTCGTTCTGGTTGTCCGGGGCGCCGCTGGGAATGCTGAAACAAATCTTCTCGCCTTTCTGGGCCTCGCCGCACATTTGGGTCAAGGCCAGCTCAAGCATTTGCAAGCTCTTGGGTTCGGCCGGATTCAGCAATCCGGTCCGAAACGGGCGGCGGGTCTCGCCGTTGAGAATGTTGGCGAATTCCTCGACCCGATTGCCGTAGGCGAGAATCGTGGATCCTTCCACACTGAAAAGGATCCCCTCGCGGCGCAGCATGTCTTCGGTCATCCTTGAGTAGGGAAGCGAGATGAAGGCATTCAACTGTCCCTCATATTGATAATCATTCTCGACGGGCGTTGCGAGCACGAGTCGACAAGTGCCGATGTCGAGCCCTTTCGCCTTCAAAGTGGTTGGTTTGTTTGACATACGATGTTCCTTCCTTGCGGTGCCCAGCACCGGGTTTTGAATCGGTTCTCTCAGCCGGTCCCGCCGGCTCGCATCTTGGCGCCCGCGGCCTCGGGGAAGGCCTGCTGCTCGGCGCGTTGTTGGGTCAGTTCCCGCAGCCGCTCTCCCCATTCCCTCAAGCGCGCAACCCGTGTTTTGCGAAGCCGCTCAAGGCTGACCTGACGCAGCTCGGCTTCGCGCTGAAAGCGTTTTTCCGCCAGTCGCACGCCGGCCCAAACGCGGCCGCCGACTTGGGCGACGAACTGACGATCGTAGCGGAAGCCCCACTCGGCGATGGCCGGCACAGCGAGCCGATAGTTATCCGGCAGGCCAAGCTCGGAGAAGGGGAACCGGCCGCGCCAGTCGGTGTGATATCTGACTAGGCCGTTGGCGGGGTTCAGCGAAACCATCTCGTGGGTGACGACGTTGCCTTCCACGATGCCGAAGCTCTGCCTCAGAAACGCGGTCAACAGCCGACCCCCCGCCAGTTGGGCTTGCGTCAAGGGCCGGTCGAACTTATCCGCCGAGGCGCCCAGACCGCGCTGCGTCTCGAATGCCACGCCGAGAAAGCCGTGGTTCAGATTGACATACAGCTCGCCGCCCTCGGCCCAAACCGAATGACCCGCGTGATCGGCGTATTGCTCTTCGGGAACGATACGATAGACCTTGCCGAAACGATCAATCGTGAAATTGTAGAGCCCTTTCCGCTGTATGTAGTCTGGATAATGTCTTTCAGTGGCGGGACGATCTTCAAGCAGGCGTTTTGGCGGATGGGACTTCCCCTCGTGCACCTAAGCCGGCCGGAACACGGCGCATCGTCTCATAGTCGCGTGGGGCTCCGGATCGTGGGGCCCATCTTGGGCCGCGCAGAAACTCCTTACCTGGCTGAGCGCGTTCTGATCTCGAAGGATACGGACACGAGCTATTTTCGTGTTCTGATGCGTCGGTTAGCCGCGAATGCTTGCGTATCAGTTGTTGGGGATGGTTGGGTCACCAAAGGCATTCGAACCCCCTTTTTTGCCACAGACACGGCACTTGCAACCGGTGCTCCCACCCTGGCGTGGCACGCGCGTTCCTACCGCCCGTCTTCATCAGCCGCTGAGGCCAGCACGCTGAGTTGCAGTCGCACTTCGTTGGCCCGGAACCGATGGCATGACAGCCTTGTCCAATGCGTCGCTTGTTTGCCTTCCTTGATCCACTGCTCCGCCGTGCCGCGCTTGTTGTAGAACCGCACCAGCGAGCGGCTCGGCAAGGCCATGCTCGTGACGATGAAACCGACGCGAGGAAACAACTCACCTTGGTGATGCTCGACCTTCGCAACAACCCGCCGGGACTTCGACCAACTCGCGGCCTGATACCGAAAGCTCCTGTAGCGCACCAGGGGCTTTGCGCTCGGCCTGCCCGGCGGACGAAACAGGATATCTTCGATCTCCAGCTCCAGGCTTTTGTTGGCCGGGATGCGAATCACGTAGTCCACGCCGCGCTCCTCCAACGTCTCGTAAATATCCGGCTTGGCGAAGGCGGCATCGGCCCGGAACGTCACCTGTTTGCCCTCCGCCTGTTGGCGTTCGATTTCCGGCAGCAGCAGCTCGTCCCAGTCCTCGGCGCTGGACACGTTGCCCGGTCGCAACTTTGCCGCCAAGCAATCGCCGTGCTGGTTGAACAGCAACAGTGGGTGGTAGCAGACCGACTCGAAGTGGCCGTTGTAGGCGCTGCCTTCCTGCCGGCCGTGGACGGGGCTCTCGGTAGAGTCCATGTCCAGCACGACGCACTCGGAGTCATCACCGGCCTCGGCTTGCGCGATCAACTCGCGGTTCACCGCCATCAGCCCGATCAGATTCTCGTCGCCGGCGAACATGGCGGTCTCGAAGCTCTGCAGCCGGGAGGTCAGCGCCGCGCCGCGATCCCAGTTCTTCTTCGAGCCAATCAGCCGAAAGGTTGGATCGGCGGAGACACGAACGGCGTCGTTGAGATCCTCGTAGCCCGCCAAGCGGGAGTAGACCGACTGTCGCAGCAGATCGACGAACGGGAACTTCTTGTTCGAGCCTTGCCGCGAATCCGTCAGATGCTCGTCTATCAGCTTGCCTAGTCCGAGTCGTTCGTCCAGTTCGCGAATGAGAATCAGCCCGCCATCCGAGGTGACTCGCGATCCTTGGAAATCGACCTTGAGAAATCCATTGAAGGTGAGCTGAAACGGTTTGTTTTCTTTTTCACCCATTGGGTGTTGATCTCCTCAGCGCCTTGAGTGCTTTCAAGCCCGCATAAATAAAGGCGTCCGAGTCCACCCGATGGTTAGCAGAACCGAAACTAAAGTGGAAATCCGGGTGTAGAGCAGTAGTTGCCGGCCTTGATATCGAATGTGGTGGTTGTGGACCTTGGCGAACGGAGCGAGATCACTTTCCGTAGTGTGGAAAACCAGACCGACGGGACGATCGCGCCACTCCAGCGCCTCCGGCTCGACTTCGCCGTCGCGGGGCAAAACGGCGTAAACTCGCGGCCCGGTGTGGGCCCGATAGCGGTTGTCTACTCGCAGACCGTTGCTGTAAAGATCCGCGCCGTCAGACGATTCGACGTGCCAGATCTCGGCCGTGGGCCCATGCGGTGACGCAACCTCGGCGCGTTCCCTGTCGGTGGGTGGGGCCGCCTCCATCAGGCTCTCGGGTTCTTTGCCGCCAAACCAGACAACGACGGCCGCCGCGCAGACAAACACCGCGCTCAGCGCGGCGGTTGCTCTTCGTCGTCTCGCTTGTCGCCCCCGGAAGCGCGCGCCAAGCCCCAAGACCCGATAGATCGCGGCGCCGATCGGCCGAAGTTGAAGGAACCAGCTTTTTTGCTCAGTTAGGACTCTACAGGCATGAACGTATCGCAATCGCTCGACCGGATCCGAGATCTTGGCGCTGTAGTTCACAATCGTGCGAGCGGCGGCCTGATTCGGCCATCCAAGCGGTCCACGTCTTGCCATAGCCTGAGAGACCGTAGGTAATAGGATTACGCCGGGTCTCTAGTTATGCGTATCGGCGCGGGCGCGGCAGGGCTTTACGCCCCAGAGTTCATAAGGGCGAGGACAAGCGCCCGCTCGGGGATGCCGCCGGTTAGCGGCGGTTTAGAACTGGTAGGCTCGCGGCGCTTCGAGCGCAAGAAGGCCGCCTGACCCCGCGGACAGATCGGTGAGAGACAGATCGGGATGGACAGATCGGTACTCGGACAGATGGACAGATGGTCAGATCGAGAGGGGAGATCGGGACGAGATCGGGGACTCCCCGATCTCTCACCTCGCTAGTGATGGCGGCGCACGCGAGGCGCGCGCCGGTTGGCACGAGCAGACGTACTCGACTGTACGTCGAGCATGGCGGGCAAACACGACGAAGTAGTGTCGCGCCTACTGCGTGCTTTCGCCGTCAGGTGGCGAGAAAAGCAGGCCGGCCTCCTGCCGGCGCGCGCCCCCGAGCATGCTCTCCATCGAGTAGTTGCCCTCATGGCAGGCGTACTCGTAGATCGCATCCTCGCTCTTCTTGAGCGGGATCATCACCGTCCAGGGGCGAGTCCAGGTCGTCGGATCTTCAACCGTGACCTCGTAATCGAGCGTTTCGGGCCCGACGCGCGTGAAGCGTTCCAGCAGCCGCAGGTTCTCCGAGGATCCTCGGAACGAGCTCTTGGGCGAGAAATTACGGGTCTCGACGACCAGCGTATCGCCCTCCCAGCGACCGCGCGAGTCCCCGTGCCACTGCCGTATACCGTCGTCGACGTGCGGCCGCCCGTCGAGCGGAATGATGCGCGTGTCGTGGATCATCTCCATCACGATGGCCACTGTGTCGGGTGTCTGGAGGATCTGGTAGTAGCTGTTGTAGCCGGCGCCGAGCCGGGGCACGCCGAACGTGATGCAGCGCTCGCCGAGGTGGCGATCCTCGGGTTCGCGAGGCGGGCGGCGCCGGTTGGCTTTCAACTCGGCGGTTTTGGTCTGCCCCGCGGGGGTCAATTCGGGAATCCTGCCGTCGGGCGGATCGATAACCAGCGAGGTTCGCTTGTCCGAGAACTCCCGCTCGACGACCCAGAACTGATTGTAGTTGCCGGTTTTGGCGTCGGTTGAAGTGAAGCTCTTGGCATCGCTGAGCGCGGCGGCAAAGACGCTGTCGCCGAAGGCGGCGTCGCCCGCCTCGTCACTGAAGAGCTTGCCGGCTCGCTCCTTGAGCTCGGCCAGTTCAGTGTCGCTGAGCACAGCCTTGCCGGACAATTGCTCGGGCCGCTCGAGCGGCGTGGCATTGTTGTTCGCCCAGACTCCCTGGAGGTCCGGCCGGCCAGCCGCGGTTCGGGGCGCGGTCCAAGAGTCCGTATCGCCCGCCGCGAGCGGGAGCGCGGCGGCGATCGAGAGTAAGCCGGCCAGGATCGCGAGCCGAGAGATCGATCGATTGCACATGGACGCCTCCTCGCTGGTGTGTGTGGCCATCATAGCAATTCGAGGCGGTTTTGCGCCCGCGCCTACGAGGTTCCGCGACGGTTCTGCCGCGCAAACACTTTCCCAAACTGCTCCACCACCCACGCAAGATCATCGCGGTCAACCACCAGCGGCGGGGCCACGCGAATCACGCGGTCGTGGGTTTCCTTGCAGAGGACGCCGAGGTCCTTGAGCTGTTCACAATAAGGACGCGCCTGCTCGTGCAGTTCAATGCCGATCAGCAATCCGCGCCCGCGAACTTCCTTGATCGCCGGGTGGCGCAACTTCGAAAGTTCGGCGAGCAGCCAATCGCCCAGTTCGGCCGAGCGGGCGACCAGGTTTTCTTGCTCGATGACGCGAAGCGCCTCGAGCGCCACCGCGCAACCGAGCGGGTTGCCGCCATACGTCGACCCATGGCTGCCGGGGCTGAAGACAGCGATCAGTTCCTTGGTCCCGACCAGCGCCGACACCGGATAGAAACCGCCCGTCAGCGCCTTGCCGAGAATGAAGGCGTCCGGGCGAACATCGTCATGGTCGGCACAGAACATGCGGCCGGTCCGTCCGAGCCCGGTTTGGATCTCGTCGAGCAGCAACAGCACATTGTTGGACCGGCAAAGCTCGGCTGCTTCCCGCAAAAAGCCCTCGGGAGGAATAAAGATACCCGCCTCGCACTGAATCGGCTCGACCAGAAACGCGCAGCTGTTCGGCGTAATCGCGGCTCGCAAGGCATCGATATCCCCGAACGGAATCGAGACGAAACCGGGGGTGAAGGGGCCGAAGCCGTCGCGGCTGCCGGGGTCGGACGAAAAGCCGACGATGGTGGTCGTGCGCCCGTGAAAATTGTTCTCGCAAACAATGATCTCCGCTTGATCTTCGGCGATGCCTTTGTGCTGATATCCCCAGCGCCGCGAGGCTTTGATGGCCGTCTCGACCGCTTCCGCACCGGTGTTCATCGGCACGACGGCGTCGAGGCCGCAAAGCCCGGCCAGGGTCTTGAGAAAGACCGGCAACTTGTCGTTGCGAAAGGCTCGCGAGGTGAGGGTCACGCGCGCGGCCTGTTCGGTGAGCGCCGCGAGAATCTTCGGGTGGCAGTGACCTTGGTTGAGCGCCGAATAGGCGCTCAGGCAGTCAAGGTAACGACGGCCGTCGACACTATAAACCCACGGCCCCTCGGCCCGCTCGATGATGACGTCGAGAGGGTGGTAGTTATGAGCGCCCCAGCGATCCTCGAGCGCGAGCAGTTCTTCGGTCTTGTTGACGGTCGGCGCCATGGCTGGCACCAAACAGTTTGGCAACTCCGAGGCCCGAGAGCAAATAGCACGCCTCTCTCGCGCCCTTACCGGTCCTGGTGACGCTCGAATTCTTCCTCGGACTTGAGTAGACTTCGTTCCATGCTCTTTATGGTGATAGAACGTTTCAGACAGGGCGACGCGAGCTTGGTAGGCGACCGATTCTCAACGAGCGGAAGGATGCTCCCCGATGATGTGAGCTATCACGCCAGTTGGGTTGAGACCGCGGGCACTCGCTGTTTTCGGGGGAAAACCGGGGACGGCCTCACTGAGCGGAAGCGGAGTCCAAGACGATGCTAAACTTCGTATCGCCAAACTCGGACACTTCCATGGCTTGGGTGTGGATGACTTCAACCTTGCCGTCACTCTTCCGCAGTACGAGAAGTAGGGATTGTCCCGGGCGGCTTGTCGTAAACCGGAACCTGCCCTTTTTGGTTAATTTGGAGTCGAAGATCCATCCGCTATTTCCATGAAGGTCCACCAAACGCAGCCAGTGATTCTCAGGATCCAAAGCCGGATCGATCGTTCCTACGATGGAGTAGTAAGGTCTATGTCCAACGAATTGGCGAATTTCGCCTATCGCAATTCCAGCCCTGACGAATACTTCCGACTGAAATACCGGAACCACCTGCCTATGCGGTTCAAATCCCGGAGCTTCCACTCTAAGTATGTACGTTCCGTACCCCACTTTAGTGAAAACGCAATTGTTCTGGTATGGGTTCTTCCAGGATGACCAGATGGGGGTCAAGCTACAGCGCAGCTCCAGAAGTGCTCCACCTAATCGAGGCTCGGCGACGATCTCTACCCTCGAAAAGGGACCCTGCGCCTGGAGGGGAAGCGCGATAGCGATCAGGCTCACGGAGCAGGCCAACAACATTCGCAATAGCGTCATATAAACCTACCTTTCAGCAGCTCGCGCTCAGCTGGCTATCGTCATCGTCGCTTTTCCACTCTTCCTGGCTCTGCGGCATTTCCTGTTGCGCGAGGTGCGGCGGGATCCCCGCCAGCCCATGCGGGGGAGGGCCCACCCGAAGTCTTAGCGGCGGCTTTCCAGAAGACTCGCCCGTCTCCGTCGAGCGCCACTCGACGTGGCGCTACTTGGTGGAAGCGGAATCCAAGACGACGCTAATCTCTGTATCGCCGAACTCCGACACCTCTACGGCTTGGGTGTGGATGACCTCAACCTTGCCTTTTAGCTTCCGCATCACCATTAGCAGGGATCGGGCCGGGCGGTCCGTCGTAAACCGGAACTCGCCCTTTGCACTTAACTTGGCGTCTAAGGTCCATCCGCTGTTGCCATGAAGATCCACCAGACGCAACCAGTGATTAGCGGGTTCTAAGACCGGCCTGATCTCTCCTTTGATAGAGTAGTAAGGTCTGCCACCAACGCGGTGTATTGTGTCGCCGAGTGCAAGTCCGGCTCGGACGAACAACTCCGACTGAAACACCGGCAATACGTGCTCATGAGGTTCGAAGCCGGGAGTGCGTGTTCGAAGTATGTAGATTCCGTACTCCACATCAGCGAACACGCAGCTGTCCTGAAAAGGGCTCCGTTTCGATCGCCAACTGGGTGTGAGGCTGCACCGAGGGTTCAGAACTGCTCTTCCAAGTCGATCCTCGAGGAGGATCTCGACCCTTGCCGTAGGAACTTTCGCATGCAGCGGAAGCGTAACGACTAATGAGAACAAGCCCATTGTCAACACCGTTTGCAGTAGCGACATTGCACCTCCTGTGTGGCCGGCCTTTCTTTAGAACTTCTGCTCGTTTCCCGGAGAAGAAACGCAAGTTTCAGAGAGAGCATCGGTTATGTCATTGCCGCTCTTCCCGGAGGTTCGGTCGGAGGTTCGGTGACAGCCACCGAACCCGCCGCGCGCGACCCCAGCGGTGGATACCAGGGCTTTGTGGCACGCGCCCCTGCGGTTTCGGCCGCAATAGCCGTCTGCCCAACTGAATCTCCATCCACGTGAGATCGGAACCCCTGAATGCAGGCACAGTTGCGTGGCTGTCACCGATCTCTCCCCCGTCACCGATCTCTCCCCCGATCTCTCCGATCTACCACCTTGACACTGCCGCTATCCTGAGCACGGCGTACACATCGAAGACCCATCCCAAGCCGGACTTGGAGAACAAGACGGAAACCCGTGAATCGGCCTGCCCATTTTCGACGAAACGAACCCAATGCTCGGGCCACCGGGCATCCATAGTTCGTGAAATCAATGACTTCAGTGAGTTCGTGCTAAGCCCGCGATGGTCCGGCCCGCCTGTAATCGAAGCAGAACGAACCGTGCGGAAC
This sequence comes from Bryobacterales bacterium, assembly GCA_965238125.1. GTDB lineage: Bacteria > Acidobacteriota > Terriglobia > Bryobacterales > UBA6623 > UBA6623. Next base: position 5,767,228 of record OZ250179.1, read on the forward strand.
CGCGATCGACGAAACGAACCCAATCGCCCCGGCGAGGACAACATCATGCCCAGACCCCCGACATTGCCCAATCAAGAGGATGCCGCCCAAAGACGTGCTCTACGAGAAATTGACGAAACGAAGCCAACCGGCGGCCAAACGCCCCGTCCCACTTCAGCGTCTTTCGACACACTAAAGGTAATCGTCCCTTTGTTAGACTACGGGCACGCCGCACCCGGCAAGCCGCAAAGGTCACCATGAAAAACTCAATACCCCGCCGCAAATTCGTCTCCGAAACCCTCGCCGCCGCCGCCGCGCTGACCGCCGCCGGCGGCCTGGCGATTCGGACCTCCGCCGCCGCGCCCGCCGGGTCGGCCGCCCCTTCACCCAACGACAAGATCAACGCCGCCCTGATCGGTGTCGGCAATATGGGCTCGGGGCACGTGAAGCGCCTGCTCACACGCCCCGACGTTCACATCAAGACCATCGTCGATGTCGACCAGTCCCACGCCGAAAGAGCCCAGCAGACCGTGTATCGCGCCCGTGGTCACCGGCCCGACACAGAAGAAGACTTCCGCCGCATGCTCGAGGACAAATCCATCGACGCCGTCGTGATCGCAACGCCTCATCACTGGCACGCGCCGATGGCGATTCGCGCCATGCGAGCCGGCAAGGACGTCTATTGCGAAAAGCCCGCCTCGCACGTCTTTCGCGAAGGCCGTTTGCTCGTCGAGGCGGCCAAGAAATACGACCGCATCTTTCAGCATGGCACGCAAATGCGCTCGGCCGATACCACCAAGGAAGCCGGCAAGGTCCTGGCCTCCGGGCTGCTCGGCGAAATCAAGATGAGCAAGGCTTGGAACTGCCAAAAACACAAGCATCGTCAACCGACGCCGGACACGCCGGCGCCCGCCGGGGTCAACTACGATCTGTGGCTGGGGCCTGCGGCCAAGCGTGACTTCAACGTCAATCGTTTTCACGGTAATTGGGCCTGGTACCGCGAATACGGCAACGGCGACATCGCCAACGACGGCATTCACGACCTCGACATGGCGCGTTTCGGGTTGGGCGTCGAAACCCACCCCGTTCGCATCACCGCCCACGGCAGCCGCATCGATCTCGAAGGCATCCGCGAGTATCCCGACAACATGATGGTCGCCTACCACTATGAAGAGGGCAAAGTGCTGATCTACGAAGACCGCGGCTGGACGCCCTACGGCAACCACGGTTTCGACAGCGGCAACGCATTCTACGGGACCGAAGGGTTCATGATCTTCTCGCGCCGCGGCTATTTCCAGACGTATCTAGGCAAGAACGACGAAAAGGGCCCGGGGATGCGCGGGGGCGCGGGGCATCCGCAGCACATGTACAACTTCCTCGATTGCGTGAAGTCCCGCAAACAACCGATTGCGCACGCCGAAGTGGCCCATCTGTCGTGCGGGTTACCGCACTTGGGCGAGATTACCTACCGTACCAGCGGGGTCACGCACTTTGACCCGAAAACCGAGAAGTTCATCGACAATCCCGAGGCCGACAAGCTGCTGACGAAGGAATACCGAGAGCCCTGGACCATGCCCGATCCGGTGTGAGGGAGGCGCACAGTGGGGCAGGTCTCCCGGCCTGCCGCTTAAACCGGTTTGCGCGAGGCGTTTTCGCTCTTTTCGTGGCCCCGAAAACAGCGTTGCCGGGTCTTCGGTTGAAGGGGCCGTTTTTGGTATCCTTATAAGGGTTTGGAGCCCGTCGGAGCGAGAGGGCACTGCCGAATTGACCTGGTGTGCGTACCTCGTGCCCGGTGCGAACCCGCCGACGAGCCGTTTCAATAATAACGAGATTGAGGCTGAGGTTCCGCTATGTCCGGCCATTCTAAATGGGCAAGTATCAAGCACAAGAAGGCGGCGCTCGATGCGAAGCGCGGCCAGGTTTTCACCCGGCTGATCCGCGAAATCCAAATCGCCGCCCGCGAAGGCGGAGGCGACCCCGAAGGCAACCCTCGCCTGCGGACCGCCATATCCTCGGCCAAGAGCCAAAGCATGCCCCAGAACAATATCAAGCGAGCCGTCCTGCGGGGCAGCGGCCAACTCGAAGGGGAAACCTTCGAGGAAGTGTCGTTTGAGGGGTATGGTCCCGCCGGAGTGGCTGTGTTGGTAGAGGTCGTGACGGACAACAAGAACCGAACCGTCAGCGAAATTAGACACCATTTCGCCAAACATGGCGGCAATTTGGGGGAGAACGGGTGTGTTTCGTGGATGTTCGACAAGCGGAGCCTGATCGTCGTGCCAAAGTCGGCAACCACGGAAGAGGACCTGATGGAGCTGGCATTAGGCGCCGGCGCGGAGGATCTCAAGGAGGAGGGCGACAATTGGGAGATTGTCTCTCCTCCGGAAGCCCACCACGATGTTCTTCAGGGAATCGAGGAGGCCGGCCTGCCCACCGAGAGCGCGGAGGTAACCCGAATCCCCCAGAATTCCGTCAAAGTGGAAGGTAAGCAGGCCGCGGCCGTGCTCGGCATGATCGAGGCCCTCGAGGATCAAGACGACACGCAGAACGTCTACGCGAATTTCGATATCGACGACGCCGAGTTGGAAAGGCTCACGGCCTGATTCAGCTTGAGCGATTGGGTCCCGCAGGTGCGGTTAGAGGTGGGTGATTGCGAATTTTCGGCATCGATTGCGGTTCACAACGCACCGGATACGGGGTCATCGATACCGATGGGCGGCGACACGAGGCCGTCGCGTTCGGCGTGATCCGGACATCTCCCAAGGACCCCTTCCACGAGCGTTTGCGGCAAATCCATAGTGAACTGGATGCTTTGGTCGCCGAGCATCGTCCCGACTCGATTGCCATCGAGGAGGTCTTCTATGCCTCGAATGTGCAAACGGCTCTGAAGTTGGCGCAAGTCCGCGGCGTTACCCTGCTGCTGGCCGCCCAGGCGGAACTGCCGGTCGCCGAATACTCTCCGCTTGCAATCAAGGGAAGCGTGGTCGGGTACGGGCGAGCCGAGAAGAAACAAGTCCAAATGATGGTAGCGTCGCTGCTGAAGCTGCCCGAACCCGTGGAATCCGACGATGCCGCCGACGCCTTGGCCGTGGCTATCTGCCACGGACATTGCGGAGTCCGCGAAGCCGCGGCGGGAGCATTCCGACGTGCGTAGTTGTTTCCACCGGACAATGGCGCTGATCGGCGTGTTGTTGATGAGCGCGGCGGGAGGCTTGGCGCAGACGAGCGAGCATCAGGAATTCCGCCTTTTTTTCTCGAGGGCCTTTCCCGGCAGCACTCCCGAATACTTCGAAGTGGAGTTGGACGCTTCCGGCACTGCCCTCTACCGTGAAGACCCCGAGGAGGAACCCCTGGAGTTCGAGGTAACGTCCCAAGACCTGGCAACCCTGTTGGGGTACGTCAAGAGCTTGGAATACTTTCGCGTATCGCCGGCACATTCTCGCAAAGTGGCCTTCACGGGCGACAAGACATTCCGCTTTGTTGATGCCGCGGGAGAAAGCTCCGAAACGACGTTCAACTACACCGAGAATCCGGAGGCGCAAGCCTTGTTGAGATGGTTCTTCAAAGCGGGGGAAACCGAGCGGCACCGCATCGAACTCGAGCGAGCGGCGCGGTTTGATCGACTCGGCGTCAACAAGCGTTTACTGAAGTTCCAAGTCTCCCTCGACAAAGGCCGAGTGGTTTCGCCGGAACAACTACTCCCAATCCTGCGAAGAATATCTAAAGATAAGAAAATAATACACTTATCTAGATCTCGTGCGGCTGCGTTGGTGGAGAGGATCGAAAGCGGAGTCAACGAATAAGGCCCCGGAGGCCTGCCTGCGGCGAGCCGCACCGTGGGGCCGGTCTCCAGGCCTGCCCATCTAAATTTAAAGAGCCCCGAAGTGAGCCCGAGGTCGATCACTCGCCCATCAGAACCGAGTAAATCCGTTCCAGATCTTGAGCCGAGTAGTACTCGATCTCGATCTTCCCTTTTCCCCTCCCCTTCCCAATGAGGCGGACCTTGGTTCCAAGCCTTTGTTCGAGATCGTTCAGCGCGGCCGCGATGTTCGGGTCGAGCTCGGTATTGGTCTTTCCCTTTGCGGTATTCGTAAGCGCCCGAACCGCCCGCTCCACCTGCCGCACGGACAGTCCCTGAGCCACGGTTTTCTCAGCCAAACCGCGTTGTTGCTCGGCATCTTCGAGCCCGGCAATCGCGCGCGCATGGCTACCCGAGATGCGTCCCTCGGCGATCAGCTCCCGCACGTCGGGGGGCAGGCGCAGGAGACGCAATAGATTCGTGATCGTCGAGCGATCTTTGGCGGTTCGGGCCGCAACCTCTTCGTGGCTTAGTTGCAAATCGTCGATCATGCGCTGCAGCGCCGAGGCCACTTCGATCGGGTTGAGGTCTTCGCGCTGAATGTTCTCGACGAGCGTGACCTCGAGAATGTGGTCTTGATCGATCTCCCGCACTAGAGCGGGAATTTCGGCCAAGCCCGCCAGCTTGGCCGCCCGCAACCGACGCTCACCCACGATGAGAGTAAACCGAGACCCATCGCCGCGAACGACAATAGGCTGCACCAGACCGTCGACGCGAATCGATCTCGCTAACTCTTCGAGAGCCTTCGGTTGAAACACCCGCCGAGGCTGGTAGGGGTTGGGATCGATGAGTTCCAATGAAATCGATCGCAGGCCCTCGGCGGCCTCGACCGCGGACCCGTTCGGCTTGGGCGCCTCGGTCGATGACGCGGGGAGCAGCGCCCCGAGCCCTCGTCCGAGAGCTTTTCTCTTGGGTTGTGGTTTTGCCGCCATTCTTGGTTCACTGTGGGGCCGCTACCCGGAGGCATGGGCTGAGGCGGCGGGTTCCGTCTTGGAAAGGATCTCCCGCGCCAGGTTCAAGTAGCTCTCCGCGCCCTTGGAGCGCAAGTCGTATTCGAGAATGGGCTTGCCGTGGCTCGGGGCCTCAGCCAGCCGCACGTTGCGCGGAATCACCGTCTTGAAGACTTCATCGCGGAAGAAGTCCCGCAAATCGGTGGCGACCTGGCGCATCAAGCTGGTTCGTTCATCAAACATCGTGAGCAAAACGCCCTCGATCGCCAGGTCGGGGTTAAGGTGCTGACGAACGCGGTCGATCGTATCCAACAAGGCCGAAACCCCTTCCAAGGCAAAGTATTCGCATTGAATCGGAATCAGCACTGAGTCAGCCGAAGTCAAGCCGTTGAGCGTGAGAAGGTCCAGCGCCGGCGGGCAGTCCAGGAAGATGAAATCATAGTCCGCGCGTAGGGGCCGCAATTCGTCGCGCATGCGCGTTTCCCGGCCCTCGATGTTCACCAATTCCACATTCGCGCCCACCAAATGGCGGCTCGAGGGAATCAGTGACAACCCATGCACACGCGTGGGGTAGATCACCTCGGCGGGCGGCGAATTACCGATCAGCAGGTCGTAGAGATTCCTGCGGCCGGGGTCATAGTCGAAACCAAGCCCGCTGGTCGAGTTGGCCTGGGGGTCGCAATCGACGATGAGAACCCGGCAATCAGCGGCCGCAAGCGAGGCCGAAAGGTTGATGGCGGTAGTCGTCTTGCCGACACCGCCTTTCTGGTTGGCGATGGCGATAATCTTGGTCAAGGGGTCCGCTTCCGGGAGAGCGAGCCATCAATTTACCACAGTTTCGGGGTTTTGAAACAAGAAAATGTTCCATGTGAAACAATCGAGCTCCCCTTTGTTTCACGTGGAACGGGAAATGCCGGGCGCTCCCATCACCAAGACCCGCTGATCGCCCCATGGCAGCGGGATGGGCGTCGCCCACCCTTCGCCCAAGCCCTTGGCAACGTCTTGAGAAACCATCAACGCGACATTTTCGGCTAGATTTCTGAGGACCGGCAGCACCTCGGCGGGCAAAACCGCTCGACAAACAGCCCAATCAAAGCTCTCTTCCACCTCTTCCGCCCGTGCCCGCAAGACGCGAACGTTCCCCAACTCACGAGTTGCCTCCTTCAAGAAAACAGCTTTCTTGGCGATCGACTCGACTAACGTGACCGTAATTTCCGGCCGAGCCACCGCCAACGGCAACCCTGGAAAACCTGCCCCGGAACCCACATCGACCACCGTTTTCGCTTCGGGAAGGTTCACAGCCAGGAACAATGACTCCCCAAAGTGCCGCTCGACGATCTTGCGGGGCTCGCGAATCGCGGTAAGGTTGACCCGCTGATTCCATTGAGTGAGCAGCGAATAGTGCCGTGAAAGTTGAATGATCTGCTGATCGGAGGCCGAAAACCCCACCTGGCCAAGTATCGGCTCGAGCAGCGATAGGAATTCCGAGTCCGGCTCAGGCATTCGAGCGCGCCGCCGCCGGCATGTCCAAGTAGAGGTTGATCACGGAAATCGCCGCCGGTGTGATGCCCGGAATCCGCCCGGCTTGACCCAACGTAGCCGGGTTGACCCGCTCCATCTTCTCGATGACCTCACGCGAAAGCCCCGGTATCCCCGCAAATGAGAATCCGTCGGGAATCCGCCGCGATTCCGCCTGCTTGAGCCGTTGAATGTGCCGCTCCTGCTGCGCCAGGTAGCCCTCGTACTTGATCGCCGTCTCGATCGACTTCCAATCGGGCCGACGCAGCTCAACCCCGGTATGCCGCCGCACCAGCCCTTCCAACACCTCAATCGTTACTTCCGGACGCTTCAGCAATTGTGCCGGCGTCGGCCGGTCGGCCGGTAGCTCCCCAATCGCGGCAAGCAACGGTCCCACCTCGGCTTCGTCCCCCCGAGGCCGATAACTCCCCAAAAACGCCCGTACCCGCTCTTTCGCCTCTCGCAACTGGGAAAAGCGTTCCCAGTCGGCATCCCCGATCAATCCAATTTCGCGCCCCACCGGCGTCAAACGCTCATCGGCGTTGTCGATGCGCAGGTGCAGCCGAAACTCCGCCCTCGAGGTGAACATCCGATACGGCTCGTCGGTCCCTTTCGTAATCAGGTCGTCGATCAGAATCCCCGTATAGCCTTGCGAACGGACCAGTACAACGGCTTCCCGTCCCTCGACCGCCCGTGCCGCGTTGATGCCCGCCATGATTCCCTGTGCCGCGGCCTCTTCATAGCCGGTCGTTCCGTTGATCTGCCCCGCTAGGTAAAGCCCCGCGACGCGCTTTGTCTCGAGCGAATGCCGCAACTCCGTCGCATCCACCGAGTCATATTCAATTGCATACCCGGGACGAATCATCTCCGCCCGCTCGAGCCCCGGGACCGACGCCACCATTGCCGCCTGCACGTCGATCGGCATGCTCGTCGACATCCCGTTCAAGTAGACCTCATTCGTGTCCAACCCCTCCGGCTCGAGAAAGAGTTGATGGCGCGGCTTATCGGGAAACTTGACTATCTTGTCCTCGATCGAAGGACAATACCGCGGCCCGACCCCTTCAATCTGCCCACTATATAGCGGGGATCGGCTAATGCTCTCCCGCAAGATTTTGTGGGTCTCCTCGGTCGTGAAGGTGATGTGACACTCGATCTGCTCCTGCTCGATCTTCTTCGTGCGAAACGAAAACGGCGTCGGATCCGCGTCCCCCGGTTGCGGCTCGCACTTCTCCCAATCAATCGTTCGCCCATCGAGCCGCGGCGGCGTACCCGTCTTGAGCCGCGCACACCGAAAACCCAACCCCCGCAACACCTCGCCCAGCATCACCGACGCCGGCTCCCCGCTACGCCCCGCCGGATACGTCCTCTCCCCGATATGCACCAGCCCGTTGAGGAAGGTCCCGGTCGTGATAATCACCGCCTCCGCCCCAATCGTTCGCCCGTCGAGCAGCTCCACCCCCCGAATCCGCTCCTCCGCCCGCCCGCCGGGCAGCTCTTCGAGAACCAGATCCACCACCTCGGCCTGCTTGATCACCAGGTTCGCCTGCTGCTCGAGCACCTGCCGCATCTTCACGCGGTACTGCTTCTTATCGCACTGCGCTCGCGGAGACCACACGGCCGGCCCGCGGCTGGTATTCAGCAATCGAAATTGAATCCCTACTGCATCGGTCACTTCGCCCATGATCCCGCCGAGCGCGTCGATCTCACGTACCAGGTGCCCTTTGGCGATCCCGCCAACGGCCGGATTACACGACATCTGCGCCACTAGATCCAAGTTCAGCGTCACCAGCGCCGTGCGCAATCCCATGCGCGCCGCCGCCATCGAGGCCTCGCATCCGGCGTGACCCGCGCCGATCACGACAACGTCGTAATGCTCGCTAATTTTCGACCAAAATTTCGACATGGAAAGGAAACAACCGGAAAGGCTTTCCTGTTATTCTAGGCTTTCGTCAGAGCGGCGGCAATGACCTCGTTCCTCGTCCTCAAGGGTCGACGCCCCAAAGAGCCCGTGGAAGTTTCCGTGGGGCAAGGAAAACCCGCTCGACAGAAAGAGTCGCGGACAGACAGAATCGAATGAAGGTCTTAGTGGTAGGTGGCGGTGGCCGCGAACACGCTTTTTGTTGGCGCCTCGCCCAGTCCGATTCCGTCGAGCAGGTCTACGCCGTTCCGGGCAATGCCGGCATCGCCCGCGACTGCTCGTGCATCCCTGGCGACATCACCTCGAACGACGAAATCTCCTCCCTCGCCGAATGTCTCGACGTCGACCTCACCGTCATCGGCCCCGAGGCCCCATTAGTCGCCGGGATAGCCGATGAATTCCGCGCCCGCAATCTCCTCGTCGTCGGACCCGGCCGCGGCGCCGCCCAACTCGAGGGAAGCAAGATCTTCTCCAAGCAGTTCATGCGCCGCCATGACATTCCCACCGCCGATTTCGCCATCGTCGAATCGGTCGCCGAGCTCGAAGACAACCTCACCCGCTTTGGCTTCCCGGTAGCGCTCAAGGCCGACGGACTCGCCGCCGGCAAAGGCGTCGTCATCGTCCACAACGAGCAAGAAGCCCGCGACACCGGCGCCGCAATGCTTGCGGGCAATATTGTCGGAGATGCCGGCCGCCGCCTCCTCGTCGAGCAATTCCTTTCCGGCGAGGAAGTCAGCTTCATCGTTCTCAGCGACGGCGAAACCTTCTTCGAATTCCCTCCTACCCAAGACCACAAGCCGGCCCTCGACAACGACGAAGGACCAAACACCGGCGGCATGGGAGCCTACTGCGACCCTCGCATCTTGACCGAAGCCGAACGCCAAACCATAATAACTACAATTGTAGAAAACAGTCTGGCCGGCATCCGCGCCGACGGGCATCCCTTCGTCGGCTTCCTCTACTGCGGCCTGATGATGACCGCTGACGGACCGAAGGTCCTCGAATACAACGTCCGCATGGGCGACCCCGAGACCCAGCCTCTGATGTATCGCATGACGGGCGACGCCGGAGAGCTGCTGCTCTCGGCGACCCGCGGCAGCCTGGACCCCTCGGTAGTCGGCTGGAACGACGGCCCGACCTGCTGCGTGGTCTGCGCCGCCCCCGGCTACCCTGGCTCTTATCCCAAGGGCCTCCCCATCACGGGAACCAATGAAGCCGAAGCCGCAGGAGCCAAAGTCTTCCACGCCGGCACGCGCTTCCACGAAGGAAAACTAGTCACCGCCGGAGGCCGCGTGTTGGGAGTCACCGCCGGAGGCGACGACCTAGCCGCCGCGATCCACAACGCCTACGCCGCCGTGGAAAACGTAAACTTCGAAGGCCTCCACCACCGAACAGACATCGGCCAAAAAGGCCTCAAGCGCTGGTAACAGCCCCCGCCATCCCAAACCGAGCCGCGCGCGTCAGCAAGCGGTATGAGATGAGGCCGGTCAGCAACAAGGACAGCGATAGGTTATGCGCCAGTGACTGATCTTCTAGCGGCGTCTGACAGCGCTTCGCCGGTAAACGTAGCACGCGAGCGGACCGAATCAGGATCAACATCTCAGAAGTCCTCGTCGTACTATTGCGAAATTGGGATTTCGACCGCTGACTTACCCGTGAACGCGAAAAGCCGTTGATGCTTCCCTTTCAGATGATCGTTGGGGACACTGATCCGAAAACCCGACTTTCTATCATCCTTTGTTCGTCCCAAATAGCGCCGTGCGATATCGCGACGGTTGAACGAAGTTGCAACGACGAGATCTGAGACACCACTCCTGAAGAAAGCGGCATAGACCTCTTCCTCCCCACCGCCTACATCCACCGCCCAGCCAATAAGGTCCGTACGCCGTCGGCCGCGTTCTCTTCGGTCTATTCCCGCCGCGAGGCTTCCCGCCCGAACCGGAACACGGTGTCCGGCGGAGGAAACGAGGCTCAGCTCACCCTCTTTCCCCCGCAGCTTCCAGCCCCACTCGGAGTTCCGTATCCGCGCCGGCTGAATGCCGGTTGCATGAGTCTCAATGACGAACAGTTCATAGGTGTTAAGCCCTTCCCTGAACTCTGCTTCCGGCAGCATCGCCCGAAAAGCAACTTGCCGGGCATTGTCGATGAAAGTCTCGGTGACGGCAACGATCTTTCCGTTGAGTGAGACGGCAAGTCGCAGCTTGGGGTCCCCCACCGGGTGCCCAAGAATTCTTCCCCGCATCCACACCGGCAATCGCCCACTCGGCAAGCTAACGTTCTGGTACTGCCGGTGGCCCCGCACAATTGCCGCAAGCGACGAATCAACGTACTCGAGGTCCGATACGTGCTGTCCAACCAATCCATCTACGTCGCCAACGCGAAAAATGCTTTCAGGGTCTTCCCCCGTGCTGAACAGTGAGAATTTCCGCCGAATAGTTTGTTGGCCGGAAAGCGTAGCAGGATAGAATCGATCCTCCAGATCGTGTGCCCTCCGTCCCCTCCGTGTTTGGCCTCGGCGGGACTCTGGGTTGAAGACCGACTGACCGTCGGAAACCCATGAAAGTCGCCTTCCCAGAACGTCTGCAATCGTTTCAGGCACATCAATACTCGCGACGGGTCGATCGCTGCGTTGGCCCAGTTTTTGCAAAGGTCGTTTAACGAAAAACGGAATTGCAACGATGTCATTCCAATTTTCCTGGCCCATCCCGCGACGGGTTAGATTCGTCCGGAAACTAACGCCGTGGTCCGCCAACACAATAATGAGCGCCCGATCGAAGACTCCTTCACTTTCCAGCCGATCCAACAAGCGCCCGAAGAGGTGATCGGTAAACTGAGTCTGCTGAATGTGACGTTGAAAACCTTGAACGGTAAGCCACGAGTTGGAGTTCCAACGTTCTCCGCGAACGCCTTGGGGCAAAATACGAGCTCTGTAGCGAGCACCCCGCGCCGTATATTTCCATGGCACGTGCGGAAGCCTGGAGTGTAAGAAATAGAATGTGCGGTCCCGGCCGTCAATCGACTGTACCAAGCCAAGAAATTCATCCATCGCGCGGTTCTTGCGCGGATGGGAACCTTTGAAGTCTCGCCATTGACCCTCTATGCTCGGGAGCCCTGACTCCCACTCCGGTGGAAATACGCGATGGAGCACCATTATTGAGTCTCGCAAAATAAAGTGACATTTTTTTGGGGTACGTACGTCTTTGTATGTATGGGAAATACAAAAGGCGTACGGCGGGATTTCGAGGCCCTGGAGAAGCGCCGTTTCAAAGCGATCCGGTTGGTCGAGCAAGGCTGTAGTCAGTCCGAGACAGCGAGGCGATTGAAGGTCGCGCGGCAAAGCGTCAGCGAGTGGCTGCGACGATACCGGCGTGACGGCGAAGCCGGGTTGCGCCAGGCCGGCCGCGCCGGCCGTAAGCCGCTGTTGGACGCCGCGCAGCTCGAACGCCTCGAGGCGTTGCTGCTGGAAGGCCCCGAGGCGCACGGCTTCCCGACGCCGCTGTGGAGCTGTCCGCGGGTCGCTCGTCTGATCGGAGACGAGTTCGGCGTGCGCTATCACGAGGGCCATGTCTGGAAGATCCTGCGGGCGCTCGGTTGGAGCCCGCAACGGCCCGTCGGCAAAGCGCGGGAGCGCAACGAAGAGGCCATCCGCAGCTGGCAGCGCAAGACTTGGCCGGCCATTAAAAAAAAGCCCGCAAAGAAGAACGTACGATCGTCTTCATCGACGAAAGCGGATTGAGTCAGAAGCCGCATCGTTGCCGCATCTGGGCGCCGCGCGGCGAGACACCGGTGTTGGAGTTCAACTTCAACTGGGACAAGCTGTCGGTGTCGGCCGGGCTGACGTTGCGCAACTTTTACTTCCGGCTCTATCCCGGCGCGATCGGCGAGCTGGAGGTCATCGACTTCCTGAAGGCTTTGGTGCGCCACATCGACGGCCCACTGCTGATCGTCTGGGACCGGCTGCCGGCGCACCGCAGCCGCCTGGTGCGGGAGTTCATCCAGCTCTCCGAGGATCACATCGCAACGGAGTACTTGCCGCCCTATGCGCCGGAGTTGAACCCGGTGGAATACATTTGGGCGTACTGGAAGCAGCACGAGTTGCCCAACGTCTGCCCGAAGGACTACTGGGAACTCGACGAGCGCGCCCGCAAAGCGCTGCGGCGAATGCGCCGCAAACCGCGCTTGATTACCGCTTTCTGGAAACAGTCTTCTCTTTGTCTCGATTGACAGTATATTATGCGAGACTCAGTAGTCTGAGGTCGGACGCGGTAGATGACCAGCGGCTAACACGAGTTTCTCGTAGTTGCGCCTCCTCGCACGCTTCTTCGGGGCAGAGTCTTGAATTATGCTCGGCGGCCACTAATCGATAACCGTTCTGTTGAAGCCAAGGGAACAAATTATTTGGAAAAGCCTTTAAGGTCGCCGGAGTGTAGAGATTTGTGGGGAAACGACCGGTCAAAATTGCCGGAATCGCATGGCGGGTGGAGTCAGTGACTGTACCGCCGTTCACAAACCAAGTCGCTTTGTCCGCGAACCGAGAAAAGTTAGGATAACGGTGATGATTTATGCCCCCATCCTCCCCGATGAGAGTCCAAAGCGGCAGTTCGTCGAACACAACCAATACAATCGGCGGGGACCACTCCAAGTTCGCTGGCGCTGCCGCAATTCGGTCACCCGTGCCCACCTCGGAATAGACGAGGGAAACGCGGGAGTCAGTAATAAATAGGAGAGGAAAGAGCACGCCGGCCCAGGCCATCGTCTTTGCCAGATCAGCCATCAGCCGAAATCTCAGCAGGCCCCACATGCCCAAACAACCCGAGAAAAGCGCTATCCCGGCGCGTATCGGCAACGGTGCATCGATTCCGCGTACGAGTTGCCAGAAGCCGAACGACGTGACCGCCAGCACTTCAACGCCATAGACCCAGGTAAGCGCAGTCGGTCCGGCTCGACGAGCGACGATAAGAACGGCTGTCGCTAGAAGAATCGGTCCCAGAGATATCGCGGTCAGTAAGACGCAAAGATCGATCAGATCCAGGTCGTGAACAACGAGAAACTGCGAATTGCCCTTCAGGAGGTCGTACACCGGCTGAGCGGTCGCGAACGCGAGCAGGCCGAATAGCCCGTAGACGCGGTCCATGAGGGGCCGATGAGGTTTGTCGATCACATGCACACCGGGACGCACCATTCGCCGAAGAAGGACTGATGATACACACTGCGTCCGGCCGGAGGCAACCACTCTCGCCCGCGCACGGTCCATCGGCCACCTGGTCTTCAACCAGCACCGATGTAGTTAGACCGCAGTAGGAGATGAAGGCCACGCGCTGGGGCCGGATCAGCTTGTAGGCCTGGGTCCCCGCCGCGTAACTCCTCTTCCTGGTGCTCCACGAGCAGACCGTCGGCGACGAGTTTCGCGTACAAGCCCGAACTCATCAGGCGGTCGTATTCCTTTTGGTAGCCGCCATTGACCTGGCGGTAAAGGACCCCGCCTCGCTCGCACAAACCCGCTCGGGTCGCGAAATGAACCCGCGATTTTGCGCTCGGAAGATTCCGGCATGGGCCCTATTCGGAGGAGGACGAACTATTATCGTCCGGAGATTCGGAACGTCGGAACACAGCGACGATGTTGCCCCAGAACCGCTTCACCACAAAGGAGGCGCCCAGCAGGCCGGCGACGAGAATTTGCACCAGATAGCTCCCGGCTCCGGGATCGATATAGGCGTCAAGCGGTTGTGGGGATGCCAAAACCAGCACGACGAGCAACAGAGGAAATCCGGCCAAATCGTTCGTTTTCTTCGTGCCTGCCCTTTCCTTTCTTTCCAAGACAACTCTCTCCCCGGGGCCTACAACGCAAGTCTATCATGCCGCCGTCAGTTCGAGAACCAGCGGGAAACCCGCGAGGCGGATCGGTGACACGGCAGATCGTTTGCCGTCCCCAAACCGAGCCGCGCGCGTGACGCAAGCGGTATGAGATTGAGGCCGGCCAAAACCAAGGACAGTGGCGGAGTCACCGTGCGCGGTGCGGCAGATCGGTGAACAGGAGATCGGTGACAGCCACGAACCGGGTCGAGTAGCAAGCCGGGTCGACCTGTGCGACCGGCTGGGCAGGCGCCAAGAGTGGCCTCAGATCATGCCAAGCTCAATGCCGCGCAGAACGGCGCGGGTGCGGTCGCGAACACCGAGCTTGGATAGAATGCTCGATGCGTGATTCTTGATCGTGCCTTCCGAGCAGCCTAGTGCTTCGCCAATTTCCCGGTTACTGAACCCGCCCGCCATCATGCGAAGTATTTCGGCTTCCCGCTTCGTCAACGGGTCGGGAAGGTCGAGGCGATCGAAGGCGGAATCGGCGCCTTTGAGGACGCGGGTTGCGCGCTCGGTGATCGCGGGACGGATCTGTGTCTCGCCGGCGACCACGCGCCGAATCGAATCAGCGAGCTGATCGATCGAAACATCCTTGCTTAAAGCAGCGTAGCGTGGAGGTAACCGCTGGGATGAGGGTGCGGGAAGGAGACGTTCTGGGGCGCGTCGGCAACTCCGGCGACACGAGCCAGCCGCATCTGCACCTCCATGCCGAGCGCGGTGGTGAGCCGGGGGAGATCCTCAATGGCGAGGGAGTGCCCATGGAGATCGCCGGACGATTCCTGGTACGGAACAGTTTGTTCACGAGTCGCTGATGGGGTCCACGATACTCTTTGTCTGTCTAACCCTCTGTCGCACGCCAAACGGTCCTGCCCCGTTCGAGCGACTGTGTTTCCGTTGCCCGGGAAGATCGAGTGAGGTGGAAGATCGGTCACGAGGAAACCGGGCCCCGCCTCGCCCAAGCCGCCGCCCGTCCCGCTGTCGGCGACGCCGGCCAAACAAGCAATCGAAGGAGCACCCAACCGGCCAAAAAAGGCCTCAAACGCTGGTAGCAAGCCCCGCTGTCTCCAAAGCGAGCCGGCTTCACTCGGACGACCGTCTGCCAAGACTGTGGCGACAGCCGCCCGTCCACAAGGGACCCAGGGCAAGCCGGTCGGCGATTCCGTGAACCTAATAGCCTAAGAAGCCCAAGAAGCACGCTTGCCACACAAACAAGTGGTGAACACTTACCTGGGTTTGCCTCCGGACGTGATGACAGCTATCTACAGGGGCTTGCGGCAACCTGTGCATGAATCTCAAAACGGATGCTCACTTTATCCTTTATCTTGACGACCCCGGCTATGGATTCGGGTTGAATCCCGTAATTGGTTTGCCTTGCTGTGAACCTGCCGGAAAAACGAAAGCTGCCCGTATCGAGCTGCGTAAATGCGACGGGCACGGAAACGGGCTGGGTTTTACCCCGAATCGTCAAGGCACCCCTCAGGATAAGGCTGCCCTCATTTTTCCCTTCCACAGACGTTGTTCGGAATTGGATTTCCGGATAGTCTTCCGCGGCAAGATTCCGCGGTCCAAGCATCTTCTCTTGTATCTCTTGTAGGTCCTTGGGGCCGGGGCCATCGAGGCTTAAGCCCGCGATGCGACGCGCTTCCGGGATATCGATTTCTAGAGACGGAGTGGAGACGGTAATCGCAGCCGTGGAGGACTGGGGGTTTTGTGAGTCTAAACAAATTTCAGCCGACCATTCGGCAGCCAAAATTCCATGCTTATGCCCCACGAAAGCGCTGAGCAGCCCGCCTTTGTCGGTACTCACCACAATATATGACCTTTTATGGTCCACCTCGAGTTTCACAAGGTCTGCGTGCAGCTGCTCCCAAGCTAAGGTAGCTGCCAGGCACGCAAGCACGGCGCGCATCAGTTGAAGCGAGAGACAACGTGAACGCATCGGAACTGCCTCCGAGGCCTGCGAAGACCGTCGGTTTTCATTAGCCGGCAGTCGTCGGTGAACCGCCCGCGATCCTAACCGTTTGGTGAGGCCAAGTCTCCTTCTCAACATGACACAGAAGACTCGGCGCCGTCCCGTAGAACTGGAAAAGGTTTCTTTGCAAAACAAGCGCCTCCGGAAACCACTCAGCCCGGATTCCCGCCGATTCAACGACCTCAACGACTTAGTCGGCCGCTTCAACCTTCTCCATCATTCCCAATAGCACCCGCGAGGCGGAAAATCTCAATTCGTCTCAGCGAGACTTGGGTCTTTCCACGCCTACGGCTGATCTGGTTCAATTTGGCCGCGAATCTCGCCGTCGGGGAATGCCGCCGAGTGCAACATCACGTACGCGCCCCCGCTTCGAAGCGCAGCGAGGACATCCTCGATCGGCGTGGCCGGGTCCAGTTCGCCCGCGGCCACCCCAAAGTCGATCCGGTCGCCCGGATCAGGTGTAGTGAAGAAGAATTCTGTACCGTTCACCCCGGGGGGACCCAGATTCATGGAAAGGCCTGTCACCGCCGGCATGTTGTGGAGACAGACGCCGGATACGCCGGTATCCGCCGCTGAGAATGTGCAGTTGGCCGAGAACAAAGAGCCGGTCGGCGGCAACAACCTGGTCGCCCGCGGCAGTCGTTGCGAACGTCTCGAAGGGGGATGTCTCCGTGTACTGCCCCAACCACGCGAGCTGCTCGGTTGTCATCCACAGGTCGATGGGCCCCGTGCCCGAGACTCTGGTGGCGTTCTTCGGAAACAAGATCACGCTTTGGAAGCCGGTGAGCGGCAGACGGGCGTGTCGGACGGGAGAATGGCGGCAACCTGCCCCGCCAACGTAAAAACCATGAAGCAGTCCACTGTCACACCGCCAACGGTCGCCTGAACGGACGTACCGGCCAATTCGGTTGACAAAGGAAAGGCGTCGACAATCACGATTTCGTCAGGGCCCATGCGCAGACCGAAAATCGCAAACATGCTGCCCTGAGCCACAGCCCATAGTGGCAAATCAGGTGGTATGAAACTGCCCTGATTGACCGGTGTGCTGATAACGGGCTGTCGACGCGGCGATACCGGCCGCCAGTAGAAGGCAAACAGCTCGGTGGACTCTTACCGGACCTCTCATGACGTAGCTCCCCAGCGGGTCAAATACGGCCTACCCTTTATGAGGACTTGGGCTACCGAGGGGCAACGGGCGAGATCGGGGGATCGGGGACGGGGGAGATCGGGGCGTCCCCGATCTCCTGGTTTCTAATCAGGCGGTTTCGTTTCGTGTGGCTGGGAATGTCGGTTTGGGTACCTTCGCCGACTTTACGAGGCCGAGGAACTGCAGAAACCAAATCTGAATCCACGTAAGATCGATCTCATACCATCGCAAGCCGAGTCGGGCGGAGGTCGGATGGGCGTGGTGGTTATTGTGCCAGCCTTCGCCAAAGGTGAGCAGCGCAACCCACCAGTTGTTGCGGGAATCGTCGGGTGTATTGAAGCGGCGCCGGCCCCACATGTGCGCGGCGGAGTTCACCAGCCAGGTGGTGTGCAGTCCGACGACCACGCGCACGCAGAGGCCCCAGAGCATCATTGGCAAACCACCCGCGGCCAGCAGGATCAGACCGAGCACAATAAGCGGGATGTAGTGATACTTGTCGAGAAGAACGTAAAAGCGGTTCTTGGCCAGGTCCGGCGCGTGGCGCAACATACGCCTTTGCTTTGCGTTGTTGTAATTGCCTTCGCCGGCGATGATCCAGCCGACGTGTGCCCACCAGCCACCTTCATGGGGCGAGTGTGGGTCAGCGTCCTTGTCGGAGTGCTGATGATGGATGCGATGAGTGCCTACCCAGGCGATGGGACCCCCTTGAAGCGTCAGGGTGCCGCAGATTGCCAGGAGGTACTCGATGGGCTTGGGCACCTCGTAGGAACGGTGTGTGAGCAGTCGGTGATAGCCCATGCCGATGCCCCAACCGATTGCCATCCAGTGCAGCAGCGCCGCCACGACCAGGGCCTGCCATTGAAACACGAAAAAGGCGGCGACCGCGCCAACGTGGAGTAATCCCAGGGGGACGGAGGTTCTCCAGTTGATCTTGCCCGTTCTTCCTGGGAAGCTGACTTCACTGCCCACTCTTGCTCCTCCTTCCAATCTCCGTTTTCACCGTAACATGGCCGGCAGCATTCTGATTCGGGAGAGCGAGCGCTCCGCGTTAGCCCGGTGCTTCTCTTACTCTCCTTGACTCATGGTTCGGGAGCCTAAGACTTGGGTCTTTCCGTGCTCGGGATAGCGGTTGTGTCAAACCGTGGTTCGACCGAGTTCGGGAGCTGCCCTCGCTTTCCCCCCCCGTATGATCATAAGCCATGGAAAGCCGTCGAGTCCTGTTCAAGACACTCTTCGCCGCAGGGCCTCGCGGCGGCGACACCCTCGGCCTCGCGAGCCGGTGTGATCCGAAAGCAACCTCTCTCCGCTGCTTTCGACAGCTTGGGAGCCACCTTCGTCGAGGTCGTTTTTGAGCCCGGCCAAAGTTCAGCGCCGCATCGTCATCCAGGTTTCGTGCTGGGTTAGGTGATCGAAGGCCGGTTTAGGTTCGCGGTCAAAGGCGAGCCGGAGAAGGTCCTCGGGCCCGGCGAAGTCTTCTAAGAACCGCCCGATGCGGTGCATTTAGTCTCCGGGAACGCCGGGGAACAAACCGCGCGTCGAACGCGACTGCGAAGGCGAAGCCCGCATCGCGGCGCTCGAACGTAAAATCGGTCAACAAGCCCTGGAGATCGATTTTTTGCGGCAAGCCTTGCGACCTGTCGAAGATCTACGCACAAAACTCTCGTCAGTGGCGGCGGCGGATCGGCGAATTCATCCGATCCGCAGCGTGGCAAGGCAAACTGAGCGTGCGGAAGATGTGTCGGCTCAGCGGCCTCTCGCTCTTTGTTTTCCGCAAGGGCGGGTAGGACAGTCCACTAGTCTTCGACTGGCAGGTTTTTTGTTGCGGGCGGCGTCGGACCATGCCCGCGCCACAACAATGTTGTTTCGTCCGGATAGGGCAATGTGGGGGTCGCCTCCGAGAACACCTCCCGGTCAAGATTGCAGGCGGCAAGCGCCTCGGAGTAGCGTGGCCGGTTGCTGTTGTCGAATAATATGCACCCCCCGGGGCTAACGTGCTTAACCGCTTCCCGCAGGCAAGTCGCCCGGGCACGGCCGTCTATGATAATTAAGTCCCATTCGCTGTTGCCCTGGCGGATGTGTTCAACGTATCGCGTGAAATCCCTGCCAATCGCTCCAGGCCGAGTCGAGGTGGCCGCCGGAACGTTCGGGGGTTCCGCCGTAGGTGCTTCAATACACTCGATCTCAACATTGTCGAAACCTGATAGGTGCTGTGACATCTCTTCGGCAAAGCGAGGATCGTGCTCGACGCTACAGACATACGAGCAGCGCCTGGCCAGCCAGGCGGTACTGGCGCCGCAACCGTACTCGAATACCCGCGCTTGCCCATCCCATGAGGCAATCGTGCGTTCCACTCGGCGAATCGCCGCGAACGTCCACCACGGTAGGTCGAGCCGCATGAGGTCCAGCGGGTCATAGATTGCCAATAGGCTTCGCAGGTACAGAGCAGCAAAATGCCGGTCACGGGCCTCGTCGAGCCAGGACACGATTCCGGTGCGTCGCAGAACACCTCGAATCCCCCGGACCAGCCCGATATAGGATCTCTTCGACAGAGGTAGTTGCCTTGTGAGTGTTTGCACGTTCTCGTTTGACGGCGTCACGATTCCAGGGCACAACGGAGGGGCTTTCATTGAATCATCTGCGCCGGGACGACTTGCGGCTTTTATCTTCGAGGACATACAAACCATCGCGATCTCGCAGCTTAACCAACGCCGTTACCTTTCCCGGTTTGGCGACACCCCCCAAGTAACCGCGCCAAGGGACGCGAAGCGGGCGGTTCTTGATTTGGCGGGGTACGTTCCTGTAGTCCAAGATCGCCGCCCCGGTCACGCGACGCTCTTCGTCGGTCAACAGCAAGCACTCAACAGCGGCTTCCTTTAAGCTTAAGGACACAGACCCCCTGACGAAGCTGAGGCCCGGCTTTACGGCACGAAGCCCCTCCACGCTTCCCCAGATCGGACTCACTCGGGGTTGCGGTCGGATCAGTACAGAATCGTCAATCGGATCGCCAAGTCGGCCACAATCAAAGACGAAATGATCGTTGAACGGGTAGTGTCCGATCTTCCGCATCAGCGGTATCAACCCTTGCATGTATTTGCCGCCTGGCAAGGCTCCCGCGCGGGTCTTCTTAGGATCGACCACACCCAGCCGGATAGAAATTGCCACCAAATCTTGTTCCGCCCGAAGCCCTCGGTAATATCCGGAAGACCCTGCGCTCACACAGGTCATGATGAGGGCGCCGGCGACCACGAACGGGAAACGCCTGCGAAAAACCGCGTCCGGTCTGTTCTCCTGGAGCCACGCAAGAGAAAGAACGAAGACTGCCAGCCAAAACAACGAGGGAATTGTGGCATATCGGCTGACGGTCAACCCGTCCTGTCCCATCGAATTTCTCGCTGTCGCCATCAGGCCTATGTTGACCAGCCCGTAGAGAGCCAAAGCAAGCCAAAATAGCATCCCCCGTGGCTGGCGACCGGCTGAAAAGTACTGAGTCGCTAGAAACCCGATCGCCCCGAGTCCGACGAGAGCAAGGATTTGAGCGAGATCTTCACCGCGAAAGAAGATGCCGCCTAGAATATTCAATGCGAAGTTAGCTAACGGAATGGGTTCCAACCAAGGCTCGGCATAGTCGGCACTGACGTAGCCGGCAGAATAGAACCCGCCGAGGATCGCAAGAGAAGCCAACACCGGAAGGGCTTCTCTGCGCCCAAAACGCCTTCCAGCGACGAGAATGAAGACGACTAAGGGTAGAGCGACCAACCCGGTACCGTAGGTGACTGCAGCCGTGACCCCCGCTAAGATGCTCAGGACTAAAGACCAAAACGACCGGCTCTCAAGGTGTCGGCAGGCGAGAGATATAGAGGCTATTGCGAAGAAATTCGCGGGGATCCAAGCAATCCCACTCATGCCAATGAGCCAGCTCTGCATCGCTTGGGGGGTGAAGGTTAGGACCGATATTGTTGCCACCGCGGTTATGCGGCTGGATGGGTCGGCCCTGACCTGTCTTGGGAGGGCGTGGTACAGAAGGACGGCTTGCGCCGCGGCAAAGACAACAGCGAAGACGCACAAATAGCGGTTGGAACCTCCGAAGACAAGAATGTTTGACAGATAGATGAGCCGCGGCACGAACAAGCAGTGCTGAGCGTAGAGTCGAAACCAATCGCCAACCGGCGTTAGGGCCCCGGTATCGTCGCTTGAGAACAGGACACGTAGATTGCTCCAGTAATCCCAACTCTGCAGGTGGCCGGCGTCGGCAACAATGTGCACGATGTAGGTGACCGGGAGTACCCACAGCAGGACGGAAGCTGCTGCGCGAATCGGGCGAGCGAGAGGCATGAGTTCCGCGTATGCAGTCGATTGGTGAACGTAATTTGCCGGCCACGTTATCGCGACCCGCGGCCCGGACCGTTGGGGGCATATCGGCGTGCGCCCGCGAACCGCCGGCCGGCAGGACGGCAGGGCGAATTCTCAGCCAAGTCCCAACAGCATAATCGAGATTGTAGCGTCCAAGCAAGGACTGTCTGCAGTGCGGTCGTTTGGTGAGGGATCGGAAAAGAAGGGGATCGGTGACAGGCTACGACTTTCGGACTTTCCGGGTCGCGGCCAAGGGCTTTCAGACTGTCTTGAGAATGTCTTCGCGCCGGACAGCTTTGTGTTCGGCTACGGCACGAAGGATCCCGTGCAGCGTGCCGACGCGTAGCTTGGGATGAGCGGGAATCGAAATTCGTTGGCGTGTCGGCTCAGTTGTTTCGAGGATGACGTGGCTTCCGACTTGGTGAACCTTGGTAACCCCATCTTCGGCAAAGTACCGCGGCGAGCCGCTCGCCGCTTAGGTCGCGCGGGAGCTTCATCGCAGGGCGAACATTTCATCCCGTACAAGGTGAAGCCGCACCCGCGCAGGCTGGGTTTGATCAAAGAAGAAGGCGCTGACAGCCTCCTTGACATTGGTTCTGAGTTCTTCCCAGCTCTCGCCTTGCGTGAAGATATTCTCCGTCATGCACTCGGCAACGTAACCGCCGTCCGCCTCTTGTGTGACTTCGAAGATCAGTTCTTCCACGTCTCTTATCTAAACGCGTTCGGCAGGGGTTCGGCAATGTCTCCTATTCCTGCCCTGCCCCGCCGTCCGGGTTTTCGCACGATTCAGGTAACATACGGGACGGGTTGGGACGTCCAAGTCTTTGTGGCTCCGGGAGGGCGCCTTAGGGAGGCTGTCATGCTACTGAGATCGCGCCGGCGTTTGGGAATTGCGGTGGCCGTCGGGCTGGGCTTGTCCGCGTCCGCCGCCGAGGCCGCGAAGAAGATCAAGCCGGGTTGGAATTTGTTCAAGCCCGCGCAGGATATCCAACTCGGCCAAGAAGCCGCGAAGGACATCGAGAAGCAGGTCGAGGTCGTCAACGACCCGCAACTTACCAACTACATCGCCGGGATCGGCAAGCGGCTGGCCGACGTGGCCCAGGGCGAGGACTATCCCTACTCGTTCAAAGTGGTCGCCGACCCCGGCATCAACGCCTTCGCGCTGCCGGGCGGGCCGATTTACGTCCATAGCGGCCTGATCGCCGCCGCCGACAACGAAGCGCAGTTGGCGGGCGTGATGGCGCACGAGGTATCGCACGTCGCCTTGCGCCATTCGACCAGCCGCGCCTCGAAGGCTTCCGCCTTCCAGATCCCGCTGGCGCTGGTTGCCGGAACGCTTGATAAGAAGGGCGGGTTGGTGGGGGCGCTTGCGGGTATCGGGGTGAGTTTCGGGCTCAATTCGTTGTTCCTGAAATATTCGCGCGGCGCCGAGAAGAACGCCGATATTCTCGGGGCGCGCATGCTCGCCGAGGTCGGCTACGAGCCGGTCGAGATGGCGAACTTCTTTCAAAAGCTCGAGCAGCAAAGCGGAGGTCGCGGCGGCCCGCAATTCTTCTCCGACCACCCGAACCCAGGCAACCGCGTGCGCTATGTGACCGAAGAGGTGCGTGATCTGCCGGTCAAGCGTTACACGCGCGGCGACACGAAACAGTTCCGGGAGATGAATGCGCGCGCAAGCCGCATTCAGCCGACGAAGAAAGCGTCTGAGAACGCAGGCGAGAGCGCGCCCGGCAGTGCTGCTCAGACGCCCGGCGCGGCCCAAGCACCGGTGGCCGCGAATGCGGGTTTTCGGGTGTATCAGGCAGCGAGTTATCGAGTGGAGCATCCCGCGGAATGGAAGGTTTATGAGGCGGGAGAGGGCGCCGTTACCGCCGCGCCCGCCGACGGCATCGTCCACGATCGGCAAGGGAATCCGTCGTTGGCGCGCGGTCTGATGGCGGGCTTTTTCGCGGGTCGTCAGCGGGGGCTGTCGGCGGCGACCGATGAGCTGATCGCCGACCTACGCCGGTCGAATCCAGGGCTGGAGATTTTGCGAGGTCAGCGGCAGGGAACGCGGCTCGGCGGCCGGCCAGCCGAGAGTGTGTTGCTCGAGGGGGCATCGGTTTTGGCGGGGCAGCGGGAGTTTGTTTGGCTGGTCACCGGGGAAGCGCCGACCGGGTTGTTTTACGCCATTCTCGTTTCATCCGAAAACGAGTATAGGCGGTTGCGGGATCCTTATCAGAAGATTGTGCAGTCGGTTGAGTTCCGCTGACGGTTCTGACCTGAAACCTCGCTTGGGGTGACCGAGGCGAGACAATTTGAGAGCTTGACCGGACTGTGGGCTGGGACGGACACGAGTGTTTGTCACTACTCGGGGTGCTCCCATGTGGTAGCGGTTTCTTGAACCCGGCGCTACGCTCCTTATTCCCGATGCCGCGGTCGAAGTGGTGAGCCGCGGGATCGTACGCGAGGGGAGCCGGGCACCCGCGGTCGCATCAACTCGGCGTCAGGCGCTCGCGGTGCCATCGTCCAAAGGTAATTAGAAACGTGGCCAGCACGAGATGGAACACAATCGGAATCGTACCGCCGAGCCAGCGGGTGTCCGGCCGCACGATCATTTGTACGACGTAGCGCACAATCATCCCGCCGAAATAGATGTAGCCAAAGTAGAGAACGCCCCGCGCGAAAAACGGCCGGCTTTCAACAAACCAACCCTCTCCACGCGTGAAGTCAAAGCAGGCTTTCAGGCACACCGCGATAATCACAAACTGCGAGGGAAGCAAATAGGGGTAGGGCATCAAGCCCGACATCCATTCGCTCATCGGCGGCAACCAAGTGACGTGCCCGAAGACAACGAGCATTTGGCCGGCGACGCGGGCTACAAACGCCGCCGTCAGCAGCCACAAGAGCGGCGCGAGATGTTGGGGAGGCGGGGGGACTTTCGACATCGGCGCCAACTCAGGCGAGCCGGAGAGCGAGATGCCGGCTCACAAGCCTACCGCTCGATGCCGAAACAATAGAGCGTTCCGTCGAACGTGGCGAGATAGACGCGCCCGTTGGCAAGCGAAAGGCCGCTCCAATGGCTCCACGAGGTGATTTCGTCGCCGCTTGACCACAACTCCTCGCCCGTCCGCGCATCCAAGGCAAACAGCACCGCACTCGTCGAGCCGGCTATGCGATCCTTGCTGCGATTCGTTAAGCCCACATCGGGCAGCGCCTGGTGGGTGTCCTCGCCGTTGCCGTAGGCGAAGACAAGACCGTTGGCGATAACAGGCGGCTCGGCGCGGTTCATATTACGTGAGATCCAGGCAGGCGCCAGCCATGTCTTACCGTCCTTCTCCTCCACCTTGAATGCCGCGATGGCGCCGTCGACCACCTCGCCATTCTCGATCGGCGCGTGAAAGGCCGAATGCTTCGGTCCCCAGAAAGGCGTCAACACCCAGCGAGTCCCCTCGTCATCCAACCAAGTCGCCATCGCGCCCCAAATGCCCGCCGAGGCGAAGTTGACCTCTTCGTTGCAAATCAGGGGGCTGCGGTACAAGGGCGTGCGATGATCATCGCCGCCGATCGAATCGGTGTCCATCAAGTAGATGACGCACTCCTTGCCGGCGTCGACCATCAGCTCTTTGTCTTTGTAGTCGAAGATCGCCGGCGTGACCTGCATGTCGAGGTCGCGTTTGAACAACCACTCGGCATTGGATGGACCGTAGTAGTCCACCAGCAACATTTCCTTGGTGTCGGAGTCCTGCCGCACCCCGATGATGCCGTTGCCGTAGACACCGTTCTCCGGATCCCAGACGCCGTCACCCGTTCCCGTATAGATCGTGCCGTTCGAGCTGATCGCCGGACCGGTACGTCCCCACATGCCGCCGCCGGCCGGGCCCCAGCTGCCGACCTTGTCGTCGGCCAGGTCGTAGGAGTACACCATGTTGGGATTGCCGCCGCAGCCTTGCGCGGTGTGGGTATAGATGACGTTCTCAAACAGACTCAACGCGTACGGCTTGCCGTTGGGCGGCATGAAGTTGGCCGGCGGGGCTATGTCCTCACCGTCGGCTACGTTCAATCGACGCAGCCGCCCGTCCCAAGACGCGACGTAAACCGTGTACTTGCCGGGCGTATCGGCAGGCCCGATGACGGGCGTCGCGGTCAGCCCGCCGGGGCATAGCACTTCCGTAGCCGAAGCATTCGGGCCCGGTGACCAATTCGCCTGGAACTTTTTGCTCCAGATCAGCTTGCCGGTCTCGACGTCGATGGCGTAGAGATTGTCCGACACGCCGGCGATGACCGCAATCTCCTTGGGACCGTCCGCGGTGTCGACGCCCTCGGCGATCAGCGGCGGCAACATGGAGTGCATTTCCCGCGGTTTGTTATCCAGCTTGATCTTCCACAGCAGCTTCGTCTCACCGACGCCGGCTTTGGTGAAGATCGTTTCGTCCCGCTGCCAGGCGGTACGCCTCGTATCGCCGCCGTCGGTCAGCCAATCGGCGCTCCAGCCCGGCGCGGAACCGAGCGCAATCACTATGAGAATCCGCAATGTTCGCATTCAGAACACTCCGATACGAATGTCTAACGGTCCCCGTTATCGTACAGCATGCTCCAGCGCGGAAACCAAAGCAGCAGCCAAGCGTTGGGGGGGACAATCGGGCGAGCCGTGGTTGCGCGCGTCGGTGCCGAATGTCGCTTCACGCCGACCCCCGAAACCCTCCTGTTTCGGACCCGGGCGACATTCCGTTCGCGTCCTCGAGATGGCCTATACTCAACCCGTGGAAATCAAAATGCAACCGGCGAAACCGATGCCGATGACGCGGGCATGCGCGGGTCAGGCTCGTGGGTAGAGCGGAGGTAGGGCGAATGACACGATGGACGGCTTGGGCCGCGCTGTGTATCGGCGCCTTGGTGTTGGGGCCGCAGTCGGCGTTCGCGCAGTTCGGAACCGACTGGACGACCAGCGGGTTCGACGCGCAACGTTCGTCCTGGGTTCGGCGCGACCCCAAGATTTCCACCGCAAGCCTGGCAAAGCCCGGCTTCCAACTCGCTTGGAAGCGCCAAATCGAGAACACCGCCCGGCAGTTGAACTCGCTGACTCCGCCAGCTCTGTTCGACTTCTACATCGGCTATCGCGGATTTCGGTCGCTCGCGTTCTTGGGCGGCAGTTCCGGCCGCCTCTTGGCCCTCGACACCGACCTGGCGCGCATGGAATGGGAGGAGAGTTTCGGCTCCGGCTCATCGGCCGAGGGGTCCCTCGATTGCCCCGGCGGGATGACCGCCAACGTCACCCGCGCCACGCCCACGGGCCTGCCCATCATTGTCGCCCCGCGCGGGTTCGGCCGCCGAAGCCCCGCCGCAAGCGCGGTCGGCGAACCCAAAGAGGGCGCGGTCACGCTGAAACGCGTCGTCCGTAGGGCGTCGACCAGTTCAAACCCGGCACCCAAACCCGGCCGCCAACGCCCACCCGTGGACGTCTATCGCGGCATGACTCATTACATCTACGCGTTGGCGCCCGACGGCATGCTTCACGCGCGCTACGTCTCGAACGGTGAAACCGACAAGGCGCCCGCGCGGTTTCTACGCCCAAACGCCAACGCCCAAGGCCTCATCGTCGTGAATGACATCGCCTATGTCGCGACGACGAACGGCTGCGCCGGCGTGCCCGACGGCGTATGGGCCTTGGACCTGGAATCCAAGAAAGTCACTCACTGGAAAGCGGATGGTGGAATCGCGGGCTTCGCGGGTCCCGTGTTCGGTCCCGGCGGAACGCTTTATGTTGCAACGGCCGGGGAAGCATCCTCTTTGATCTCGCTCGATCCCGCGACCCTAGAGCCGACGGCGCGATACACCCCCGACAGCTCCGGGCTTACCTCTTCTCCTGTCGTGATCGACTACCAAGAGAGCGACCTGCTTGCCGTCACCGACGACAACGGTCGCATCCACTTGCTCCAAGGCGCGAGCCTGGGTGGGGGCAATCCCGTTTATCGTTCGCCGGTCTATTCCGACGCCGACCGGACGCCGAGTGCGCTCTCGACATGGCGAGACGAAGACGGTGTTGCATGGGTACTGGCTCCCTCCAACGGACCGGCGGCATCGAATGTCCATTTTCCGGTGACCAACGGCAAGGTGTCCAAGGGCGCGATCACGGCCTGGCGGGTTGTCGACAAAGACGGCGCCCCGGCGCTGGAGCCCGGCTGGGTTTCAGGCGACATGGTGTCGCCGCTCGCTCCAACCATCGTCAACGGCGTCGTCTTCGCGGTATCGAGCGGCGAGTTCCGTAGCGACGATTCCGCGGGCGGCGCGGCCGAGCGGGTTCGACGCTCCTCGGCCGCCGTGCTGTACGCGCTCGACGGCGCCACGGGCAAGGTGCTTTGGGAGAGTGGCGATTCTATCGCCTCTTTCGCTCATGGAATGCCCTTGTCCGCCGGCGGCGGGTACGTCTACCTGGTCACCCACGACGGCACGCTCCATTCGTTCGGCTTCCCGATGGAGCATTGATCGACGAGGAAGTAACCGGCCTTCGTCGACCGGCAATCAGGCGTAAAGCCTGTGCACCCTACGCGCACAGCCGCCGAGCCGCGCCAAAGTGAAGAGCACCTGATGCCGATGCCCACGATCAGCTACGAGATTGATTCCATTCCGCGCAAGCCTTTCTATCTTCGGATGCGGCGCGCGTTACTTCCCCTCGCGGCGTTTTTGCTTGTCGCTGGCGCGCGCGCCCAGCTCCCTGAAGGTCCGAGCCAGGCCGAGACCGCCAAGCTCTGCATCGGATGCCATGAGGTCGGCAAATCCGTCTCGCTTCGGCAGGATAAGGACGGCTGGAGCACCACCCTCGTCAAAATGGTCGGCTTCGGGATGAAAGCGACCGACGCGGAATTCCGAACCGTGCTCGCTTATCTCGCCGAGCATTTCCCGGCCGACGCAATTCCGCCGCTCAACGTCAACAAAGCCAGAGCGATTCAATTCGAGAGCCGCTTGTCGCTGAAACGGTCCGAAGCCGCGAAGATCATTCGCTACCGCAAGAATAACGGCGACTTCAAATCAATCGAAGACCTCAAGAAGGTCCCCGGCATCGACCTCGCCAAGATCGAAGCCAAGCAGGACAGCCTCGTTTTCTTAGCCAACCAAACTGAGCCGCGACCGTGAGGAAGCGGTATGCGACGAGGCCGCCCGGATGCGTTGCCGGCGATGATCCGAGTGCGATCGCGTGAGGATCGCGCCACGAAGCCGCGTCTGACTCCGCCATTGCCGTGGGGTATTACAACCTCAGCACCATAAGTTTGCTTCCGAGCCGTTCCGATCGCGGCCTCATCGCATACCGCTTCCTCACGGTCGCGGCTCGGTTTCGCGCTACCGCAACCATTCGTCCAGCTTCGCCTCCACCAGGGGAGCGTCGTTGAGATCCGAGTACGCTGCGGAAACCCGGTCAATCTCGGCTGCCTGTCCGGGCGAAAGCGTTTCCTTCGGATTCAAGCACCAGATGCCCTCGACAAGCCCCTGGCGACGCAGCATCTCCAGGACACCCGGCACCGCGCCCCTGAAATTGTTGGCGGCGTCAAAGGCCGCGGCGTTGAGGTCGGTGACCTGCACGTTGAGCGTCATCATGCGAGGCGGTACGGGGAGCTTCTGTTGCGCCACGATCCGGCGGCACTCCATCCAATAGTCGACCGCTCGGCGGGTCCAAAACGCCCAATGCCCCAGCAGGCCGCCGACGATCCGCACCGACGGCGCTTTCCTCTCCTGCTCAAAACGGAAATTGGTCAGCAGGTCGCCGACAATGTTGTCGTCGTTGCCGGTGTAGAGCGCGATCTGGGAACCCCGGCCCGACTCGGCAATCGCCCGCACGACATCGAGAGTCTGATAACGGTTGAAGGCCGCGATCTTGATAGCGACGACGTTTTCAATCTCAACGAACTCTCGCCAAAACGCATAGGGCAGCGCGAGTCCGCCCATCGCCGGCTGCAGGTAGAAACCGAAAATCGGAATCGCCTCGGCGACCGCGCGAACATGCTCGATCAGCTTGCGCGGGGAGAGCTTGTCCAAGCCTCCGAGATTGAGCAGCCCGGCGTGGTAGCCTAGCTCCGCCGACATCGCCGCCTCGCGAACGGCCGGGCGCGTGCGCCCGAGGATGCCGGCAACGCGAATCATCGGCGGGCCCTTCTTTGGCCCGTGTTGGTCGAGAGTTTCCGCCGCCAGCTCCAGCACCGGCCGCAACAACCCGACTTTCGGATCGTGAATCGCGAACTGCGTGGTGTGGACGCCGACCGCGACACCTCCCGCGCCGGCGGCGATGTAATAGCGCGTCAAGGCGCGCTGCCGCCTTTCATCGAGTTTTCGTCGGCGGTTCAAGGCCAGCGGATGCGCTGGGATCACGGCGCCATTCCGCAAATGTTTGAGAATCGGTTTGGGCGGCGTGTTCATCGAGCGGCTCTCGGCGCCTTGCCCGCGCCGAGAGACAAAACGGTGTCAGTGGCGGCGGTCCAGCTCTTCGGGGAACAAGGCAAACCCGGACGGAGGGGGGAGCACCTTGCGGAGCAGGTTGAGCCGGCGGCGAATGTCGCGACTGTTGAGCTGCCGCGGTCCGGCTTCCAGGTCGATATCGCAACACAGCCCGTGCATATAGAGCGTCAGCGTGTCCTGCATTGACTGGCGCACGTAGCCGCGCAACAATTTCGTGTCGCGGGTGGGGTCGGTCTGACGCCTGACGAGCTCTTCTTTCAGCCGCCAACTTTGTTCGTCAATTTCACCGTGAGCGTGGTCGGCGAGCTCTTCGCGCAACAGTGCGGAAAAGCCTGCCATAGCCTCGCCGTCCAGGGTTTCGCAAACCAGATTCGACACGCCGCTGTAGAAGCTGTAATGGCAATCGGCGGGATCCTCGTCCGTCACCGCCAGGAACAGGAAGGCTTCGTCTTCATAACGCAAAGTGGCCGCGAAGACGCTCCTTCGCCGCGGCGGGGGGGTGAAGGAAACGACCCGCCGCGGAGGGGTTTTCGCGGCGGTCTTGCCGCGCGATCCGCCCGCCCCGTTCGATGCGCCTTTCGACGTCAGTGTTTCCAGATACGGCACCAGGA
The DNA here is from genome assembly GCA_965238125.1 of Bryobacterales bacterium. Taxonomy (GTDB): domain Bacteria; phylum Acidobacteriota; class Terriglobia; order Bryobacterales; family UBA6623; genus UBA6623. The sequence goes on from OZ250179.1 coordinate 5,797,812, forward strand.
TGACGCGAATGTCGCGGTAGAGTTTGCCGAGTTGGGGCGGCGCGGCGGCCACCGGCTCATGCAACAGGCGGCGCAGCACGTCGTCTTCGATCGGAAACGCGCAAAAGTAGCTGAACAGGCTGTTCAGTGGAATCGTTTCGTCGCGGCACTGCTCCGCGAACTCTTCCACGGGAATTTTCGAAGGGGTCGGCATCGGCTTTCGCCCGGCAATCCAAATTTTAGCAGTTCGGTCAAGGATCGAAGCCGAAGTGGAGGGTGAGATGAAGTGAGGCGCGGCGCGCCGGGTGCGCGACATCAATGTGGGAAAGTCGGCATGGGCGCCCTTCTATATGGTCCGGGAGTTTCCCGCCCGGTTCGGCCATGGCTAAGCCCGCGGGGAAAAGGCCGCTGAAGCGGCCTGATTGCCTGGTGCGGCCGACCATCCCGGCCGTAAACGGCCGGCCTATTTGCAACGCAAGCCCGGTGAAACCGGGCTGACCTTCTACAATCAACGGGGAGGCCGACTTGGAAATCGATGCCGCACTAGCCCGGCAAGCCTTAGAGGCGGCGCTGGAACAATTCCCCGAGTTTGCGAAGTTTCGGCCGCGTATTGAATGGCGTGCCTTGATGCAGGGCGGCGCTTTCATGGTGGCCTACGAAGAGTACCCCCCGAACGACCTGCCCGATACATGGGATTTTCAAAACGCTTTCGTTAAGGGCTTCAAGCGATTGGTGGGAACGGGCTGAATCCCAACAGCGGATTCCCGCTTGCCCTTACGCCTCGTCACTTCCCGGCGCATATTTGCTTTCGAGCGCCTTGACGGCGGCAACGAACACCCGATTCACGGGGGTGGGGATACCGTGACGCTCACCTAAGCGAACCACCGTGCCGTTGATGTAGTCGATTTCCGTCGGGCGCTTGTGGAGAATGTCCCGGCAGATGCTCGACTTGTTCGCGCCGGTTCCCCCGCTGCCGGTAAGCTGATGAAGCACCTCCCGCGCCTCCTCGTTCTCCAAGCGGATTCCCTCCGCGCGCGCCACCGCGGCTGCCTCGTCGATGGCGTCAAAGAGGACTTCCCGCAATTCCGGCACCTCCATAACGTCGTCGAGACGGAGGTCCGCCATCGCCGAGGCCGGACTCAACGACAAGTTGGCCATGAGCTTCTTCCATATTTCACGACGGATGTCTTCACTTTCGTGAGTGGGCAAGCCCGCGGCGGTGAAGGCTTCGGCGATGCGCCGCGCGCGAGCCGACGATCCCCCTTGCATTTCTCCGATGTAGCTAGGCAACTCGCTGTAGTTGCGGATGACGCCGGCGGAGTCGACGCCGGCGCCCTGCGCCGTTAGTCCGCCCAGGACGTGATCCATGCCGACGATCTCTCCGATGACCTCTTCGTTCCCCAGCCCGTTTTGAAAGCTGATCGCGACGGTGTCGGCGCCGAACAAGTTCAGCGCCGCTCCCACGGCGGAGCGGGTGTGATGCGCCTTGCATTGGACCAAGACGACATCGGCGGGCGGCAGACCCTCGGTGCTCAACGCCGCCCGTATCGGAATTGAACGGTCCCCGCCGTAGCCCAACATCCGTAGGCCGTCGCGATTGACGGCATCGACGTGTTCACGCCAAATGTCAACGAGAGTGACGTTGAGGCCGCCTTCCTTCAGCAGGCCGCCGAAAAGACAGCCCATCGCGCCGGCTCCCACGACGACGATATGATCGGGTTTCCAAGTTGACATGACTGACTCCAGATCCCGGTTGTAGCACGGCGCGGGTGTTGAGGGTTGCTCGGGTGACGAGGCCGCGGGACAGCCGAGCCAACCCTGGCCGGGCCGGGGCTAATCGCCCTTCTCCCGGCTCTTGGCGAGCCGGTTGATTTGGGCCGACATTTCAGGAAAGTGCGCGAGGAGCTTCGAAAAATCCGCTTTGCCCACGGCCAACAGGTCCACCCCGACGAGCGCGCGGACGTCAGCGTTGCGTGGAGCGTCGGAGAGCATGGCCATTTCGCCGAAGTAATCTCCCGGCCCGAGCAGGGCAAGCCGCCGGCCGCCGCGCAGAACCTCAACTTCCCCGTTCGTGATGACGTACACGCGGTCCCCGACATCGCCTTCGGCAAAGATCAGGTCACCCTGCTCGAAGTGCTCGCCGACGATGTTGTCGGATGTCCGCACCTGCAATTGGACGAGGTCGCCGGGAAACAGAAAAGCGGTCGCCCAGTCTAGGGCCAGGCGTAATTTCCGGTCCCAACCCGGCAGCTTCGACCAATAAATCGTTCGCCACAGCAACCATGCGGGTAGACCCGAAACGCGCATGCCCAGCACCTCGGCCACCGCCGAATGGTGCCCTAGCGAGCCCAGTTTCCCCAGTCCCCCAAAATTGAATTCCGAGGCGGGAGTACCGCGCAACGCGGCGCGAATGTTTTCGGCCACGGTTCGAGCTTCCCGTACCGTATGCTGCGCGGTGGGTGGGGCGAATGAGCCCCCCGGCATGGGGACGGCCGCACAATCGCCCAATGCCCAGACGCGCCCTTCCGAGCCTTCGAGTTCCAGCCGGTGATTGACCGCAACGCGGCCTTTGGTCTTGTTACAGTCCAACGTTGCCAACACCGGCGCGGCCGCCGACGGGACGGTGCTGACCAGTGTTCGGGTCGCTATCGACTCGCCGTTGTTGAGGAGGGCGGCGTCGGCGGTGGCGGCGCGAATGCGCGTGTTCAGCTTCAACTCGACGCCCCGCCCACGCAGCAGCTTTTCCGCATAGGCGGCGAGCTTGGGTGTGATCTCGGGCAAGATGCGGTTCCGCGAATGGACCAAGACACAACGGATTTCCTCGGGCCGCAGGGTGGTGAAATCGCGCGTCGCGCGTCGCGCGAAGTCGTTCAACTCCGCCAGTACCTCCACCCTGGAGAACCCGCCTCCGGCGACCACGAATGTCAAAAGCCTGCGGCGAAACTCCTGATCTTGTTCGTTAGCGGCTTCGCCGAGAGCCTGCAAGACACGGTTCCGAAGCCGCAGCGCGTCGCCGAGCGTTCGGAAAGGCAAGGCGTGCTCGGCCAAACCCGTCATGCCGGAGAAGTTCGTAACGCCGCCCGGGGCCAGCACGAGATAGGCGTAGTGGAGATCGAGGCCCTTGGGGCGCATGCCGGGCGCGAGCGAGACCACGCGGCGCGCAAGGTCGATTCCCTCGACGTCGCGCACGAAAAGCTTCGTGCGCGGGCATAGCCGCCGAATCGGCGAAACCGTGTCGAGCAGCCCGATCGACCCCGAGATGACCTCCGGCAGCAGCGGCTGGAAAACGAAATAGTTTTCGCGGTTGACCAGACGGATCTCGGCTTCGTCGGCCCGGAGCAATTTCTCGAGAAAGCGCGCCGCGTAAACCCCGCCGAATCCTCCACCGACAATGACGATTCGTTTGGCGGGCATCAGAGAACAAGTTAGGCGTGCTGTTGCCGCGCTTCGATCCGCGAGCGCCCGCAATTCCCAGGCCCCGGGGCGCTCGACCGGCAACTGTCCTACAGTTTCCTCCACACAGCGGTTGAGGGCAACCGAGATGATCCGGCGCCCGGTATTTCAGCCCGGCATGGCGCCAAAATTTTCGCCTGGAAGGTAATACACCTCGCTCGGGATTCGGACGTATGACCCACCGACGAGCCGTGATCGTCAGATTGGTGGGGCCCGCGCAGAGGTCGTAAGTGGTTGGTCCTTAGTTTTAGGCGGCCCCCGTTGTCCGCGGGGATAAGCATGGCAGGGGCGGCACGCGGGCCACAAAACCCTTTAAAGAAAGCCTGAAATCGACCATCACCTCCCCGGCGCCTCGTTGGCGCTATCGGGTTTTGCCCGGTCTGTCGTGAATCGGAAATGCTTGGACGGCGGCCATTTCTTACGGGGCTCTAGGCCCCACCCCCTAGACAAGATAAGTACCGAGGTCCTATTCCTTCCGTTGCGAGGAGTTGACAACATGAAACACAGAGACGGGGAACAAACTATGCTGCTCACGAAGACGCTATCCGCACGGCACGAACCTCTGGACCCGTCATTGCAACGACTCGCCGGCGCCGTTCTCATTCAGGCGTTGGAGGACCTCACTCGCGGCCCCAAACGCTCGTGGGAAGAGGCCTTGCAGTGGATGCTGGGCCACACCAAGGACGGGTTCAATTTCGAGTTGTGTTGCAACTTGCTGGGACGCGAGCCCAACGACGTGTTGCGGCGCGTACAACGTTTCTTCTTCATTCCCACCGGTACGACGACTTCGCACGGCTCTTACGCCGAGTCCTTCTCCTACTTCGTGAGGTAGCGCGTTTCTCGCGCAGCGATTCGACAAACGGCTCGCGACGGATCAGCCTGGTGGCTCCGCTTGCGCTCGTTACGCGCTTACTTGCCCAACGGGGGGTCAAGAGCCGACGCCTTACGTTGTCCTGGGTGGTCTTGTTCTGTCGCGGCCGCGAGTTTGCGGGATGTTCCGGTCGCTAACCAAATGCCGATGAAAACGGCGACGGCGCCGAAGATCAGCCCAGACGTCACGGTTTCTCCCATCATCGCCGCGCTCAGAGCCACGCCGAAAAGCGGAACAGCGAAGTTGAAGAACGTCAGCGGCCCCGGAGCGTGGCGCCGCAGCAGGTGGGCCCAGATCGTAAACCCCAATCCGCCCACGATGACGCCCTGGTAGAGAACCGCCGAGAGCGCTTTCCAGTCCATTGCCTCGCGCGGGGACGACACGTCCCATAATGCGGCGGCAAGGAACAACGGCAGCGAAAAGATCATCTGCCAGAAGGCGGTCTTTTCGGGTTCGATTCGCTGAACCACGCGTTGCGTGTAAATCGTTCGCACCGCGACGAGGACGCTCGATAGCAGCAACAAGAGGTTGCCCAACAGCGGAGCCGGGGCCAAGCGAGCCTCGGGACGCCCGAGAAAGACCACGCAAACCCCGGCGAACGCAATCGCCAGCCCCAGAAGACGGCGTTGCGAAAGGCGGTCTCCGGGGACGACGAAATGCGCGAAGAAGTTGGCGAAGACGGGGTTGCTGTTCATCAAAACGGTGGCGTAGGCGGGGGAAGTGAAATCGGCGCCGTAGTGCATCAGGCCGATTTGGGCGACGAAGAGCAAACCAAGGCTCGCCAACGCCCGCCTTTCCCCCGGCCGGGTTCGCAGCCGAATGCCGCGCAGTCCCGACCAGCACCCGACCGCCGCCGCGCCGATTGCCATTCTGCCCAAGGCGGTCCAAAAGGGGGCCAAGGCCGTCAAGGCGAACTTCAACGCCACTTGATTGCCGCCGCGAATGATAGTGACCACGAGGGCGAGCAGAGCCGACTTACGTCCGATCGGGCGAATTGTGAAGGCGTCGCTCATCATTCATCGCGTCGACGGACATGACGTCGACAGGCATGAGGTCGACCGGCGCACCGGGCCGTCGTTCAGACCGCCGGTTTGGCCGGGGCCGAGGGCTGTTTTGCTCTCCAGCGGGCTTCCAGCTTCGGCTGCAAGGTGACGATCAAAATTCCCATGGCTACGCCGCCGACGCCGATCATCAGCGCCGGCGGGATGGCTTCTGAAAAGGCCCAGGCACTCGCAAGAACTCCAAAGATCGGCGTCGGGAATGCATAGACCGACAAAGCCCCGGCCGGGGTGCGCCGCAACAGCCGCGCCCAAACGATAAACAGGAACCCGGCCACGACGAAGCCCTGATAAAACAGCGCCAGCAGCGGCTTCCAGTCCAGCGGACCGGTCAACGCCGGCTCGAGCAACCAAGCGGCCGGCCCGAAGATCGGCACGGCAAACAGCGTCTGCCAGAAAATCGTGCGCGCCGGATCGGTTCGCCGTACCAGGTGCTGCGTGTAGACCATGCGCACGGCAAACGACAGAGCGGTGACAATGGAGATCACGTTGCCCAGCACGGGCCTTGACGCCAACCGGGCGTCGGGCTCGCCGAGGAAAGCCACGCAAATGCCGGCGAAAGCCACCGTCAGCCCCAGGACCCGTAGTGGGGTTATGCGATCGTCAGGAGCGAAGAAGTGCGCCACGACGTTCGTAAAGATCGGGTGGCTGTTCATCAGCACCACGGCGTATGCGGCCGAGGTGAAGTAGGTCCCGAAGTTCAGCAAAGTGATTTGGACCACGAAAATCGCGCCTAGACCAGCCAGTCTCGGCCATTCCCCAGGGCCCGGCATTACCGTCCCCCCCTGCACGCGCACCCAACCGTAGAGCACCGGTAAACCGGCGAGCATGCGCCAAAAGGCGTTCCACAGAGGCGGAAACGTGCCCAGGCTGAGCTTGAGCGCGACGACGTTGCCGCCCCAAAACGCCGATAGCCCGAAAGCGGCCAGCGCGACCTTCCAGTCAACGCCGTTTGACTCAGGTTGCGGGGACGCAACGGGCTGCGCGCTCATCGCGCGGCCTCCCGCTCCGGCTCGGTCGCCGGGGCGGGCAACGAGTAGCCCGTGCGGGTGACCAACAAGATGCCCGCCGTGACCGCCGCCAATCCGATCCAAAGCCGCGGCGTGATAGCTTCCCCGAAAAGCAGGCCGCTGAAAAGGACGCCGAAGATCGGAGACACAAACCCGAACATGGACAGCTGCCCCGGGCTGTGACGCTTGAGCAGCATGGTCCAGCCGACGAAACAAAGCCCGGCGACAACCACGCCCTGGTACAGCACCGCCAGCAACGGCCCCGCCGGAATCGAGTCGCCCAACAAAGGGGGCTCCAACAACCAAGCCGCCGTCAAGAATACGGGCAACGAGAAAATCGTCTGCCACAGCACGGTGCGGATCGGCTCGATCGATTGCACCAGCCGATTCGTGTAGACCAACCGCACGCCCAGCAGAAAGGACGTGAAGATGATCAGCAGATTCCCGGCCATCGGACGCTCGGCGAGCACGGCTTCGGGGCTGCCGAGGAAGACCACGCAGATCCCGCCGAAAGCCGCCGCCAGCCCAATCACACGACGCGGCGAGAGGCGGTCTTCGGGCACGAAGAAATGGGCCAGCAGATTCGCGAAGATTGGATTGGCGTTGAGCAGGACGATGCCGTAGGCCGGCGAGGTCCAATCGACGCCGACGTTCAAGACGGCGATTTGCACCGTAAACACAAGAGCCAAGATGCCCAGCGGTCTGATTTCGTCTCGCTCGGGCAGCAGCGGCAAACCGCGCCAACAGGCCCACAGCCCCACCGCCGCCGCCGAAATCAGAAAACGCCAGAAGGCGCTCCAGAAAGGCGGAAAGGCGACCAACCCGAGCTTGATGGCGACGATATTGCCGCCCCAAAGAATCGACAGCCCGAGCGCCGCCGACGCGCTCGCCAAGCCGATGGGCCTCGCGCTCACCGATCGGCCTGCTTCCCGGCCGCCCCACGACTTTCGCTCTTTATTGACGCCTGGTGCACAGTTTTCGCTCTTCAACCGCTCACCGGTGAGACAGTTCCCCGGTGCGAAACTCGGGACTCCTCCCGGCGGCGCGTTCGACGACCCGCCGCCCGGCTATTCCCGCAGCGCGTCGCGCAAGATTTCGACCACGTGTTTGGGACGGCGGCCGGTAAAGTGCCCGATCTGCTGACGACAAGAAACGCCGCTGACCGCGATTTCCGTCTCCGGGCCGGCCGCTTCGACGGCGGGGAACAGCCGCTGACCGCCGATTTTTTTGGAGAGATCGTAATGCTCGGCTTCGAAACCAAATGACCCGGCCATGCCGCAGCATCCCGAGTCGACTTCCGACACATTGAGATCAGGCGCCAAGCGCATGGCCTTTACGCTCGGCGCGCTGCCGATGTGCGCCTTTTGATGGCAGTGCCCGTGGAAGAGAACGTTGAGAACCTCCCGCGCCTCGTCTTCAGCACGTTTGGGGAAGGGAAGATCCAACTCTCCTTGTTCACTCTTCTCCACCAGAAACTCGTCCACCATGCGGCACTTCGCGGCGACCTGTTCGACCTCGGGTCCGGAAACCAAATCGGCATATTCGTCCCGAAAGGTCAGCAGGCAGCTCGGCTCGCAGCCCAGGATGGGAATCCCCTCGGCGGCATAGGGCTTCAGAGCTTGCACGTTCGCCTCGGCAAGCCGGCGGGCGTCTTCGAGCAAGCCCTTGGAAATCATCGGCCGGCCGCAGCATTGCTTTTCGGCCAAGATGACTTCGAACCCGGCCTTCTCGAGCACCTCCGCCGCCGCGCGCCCGACTTCGGGGTAGTTGTAGTTCATGAAGCAGTCGTCGAACAGCACGACTGGCCCGCCGGCGCCTTTCGCCCCGCGAGGCCTGCGTTGGAACCAGTCGCGAAAAGTCTCTGCGGCGAAGGGCGGCATCTGCCGTCTGCGGTCAATGCCGGCGACACGCTCGAGCAGCCATTTCACCGGCCCCAGCCGCATCGTCAGGTTCGCTAGGGGCGCGAAACGGCTGCCCCAGCGGTTAAGCGTCTCGACGTGAGCGAAGAGTTTCGCCCGCAACGGCGTGCCGTGCTTTTCGTAATAGTGCGCCAGAAATTCGTACTTGATCTTCGCCAGATCGACGTTCGACGGACACTCGCGCTTGCAGCCCTTGCACTCCAGACACAAGTCGAGCACGTCGTACATGCGCCGCGAGGTCAGCTCCTCGGGCGGCAAATCTCCCGACAGCGCCGCCCGCAACGCATTCGCCCGGCCCCGCGTTGAATGCTCCTCTTCGAGCGTGGCGTGATAAGACGGACACATCGTCCCCGCGTCGCGCTTGCGGCAAACGCCCATGCCGTTGCACATCTCGACGGCCCGGGCAAAACCGCCTTCGTTCGAAAAATCGAGGTGCGTCTTGATTTGGACCGTCTGATAGTCGGCCCCCCAGCGCAGGTTTTCGGTGACCTCGGGGGCATCGACGACCTTGCTGGGGTTCATGAGATTATGCGGATCGAAAATACGCTTCGCCTCGACGAAAGCCTCATAGATCTCCGGCCCGAACAGCACCTGATTGAACTTGCCCCGCGCGATGCCGTCGCCGTGCTCCCCGCTCATCGAGCCGCCGAATTCCATGACCAGGCGGCAAACCTCATTGCCGATTTCGCGCATCTTGCGGACTTCGGAAGCCTGTTTCAAGTCGATCGCCGGCCGAATATGAACACAGCCCACCGAAGCATGCCCGTAGTAGCCCCCGTGCGCGTCGTGGCTTTTGAGAATCTCGCCAAATCCCTGGAGAAAAGCCGGCAGGCGCTCGACCGGCACGGCCGGGTCCTCGACAAAGGCAATCGGTTTCTTGTCGCCCTTCACGCCCATCAGCAAGCCCAGCGCCTGTTTGCGGATTTGCCAAATCGATTGCTGCTCGGCCGGGTCGGTGACGGCGATGGAGCCGGAACCGATTTGCCGGCGCTCGAGATGGGCTCGCAGCCGCTCGATCTTCGAACGAATCTCCGGCTCGTTTTCGCCTTGGAACTCCACCACCATAACCACTGCGGCGTCGGGATCGAGGAAGTCCAACCGGCCCGCGAAATCGGGCGAGTTGCGCGCCTGGTTGAGGATAAAGTCGTCCATCAACTCGACGGCCGCCGGTTGGTGCTCGAGGATTTCTTGGGAAGGCTCGACCGATGCCGGCAGCGAACGAAACTGAACGACCAAGATGCCTTTGCTCTTCGGCAAGGGAACGATCCGAACCTTGGCTTCACTCACCACGGCCAAGGTTCCTTCGCTGCCCACCACCATCCGCGCCAAATTGAAGGGACCCGGCGGACTCGAATATCCGGCGCCGAAATCGCCACCGGGGTTTGCGACCAGTTCGTCTAAGTTGTAACCGCTCACGCGCCGCATGAGCTTGGGGAAGCGCTCGAGAATCTCGTCGCGGTGCCTTTCGCCAAGGGCGAGCAAGTCGCGGTAAAGGCGGTTTTCAAGCGCGTCGCCGCGGGAGCGAGCTTCCAAAGCGCCGTTTTCAGCCGGGTTGAGCACGGCCTCCGAGCCGTCGGAAAGCATGACCTTCAGCTCGAGCACATGGTCGATCGTCTTGCCGTGGATGATCGAGTGCGAACCGGCCGAGTTGTTGCCGATCATCCCGCCGATCGTCGCCCGACTGCTCGATGACGTATCGGGGCCGAAGGCGAAACCAAGCGGCCGTAAGTAGTTATTCAACTGGTCTTGCACGACGCCGGGCTGGACGCGCACCCACTGTTCCTCGGTATTGCACTCGAGGATGTTGTGCATGTACTTCGCGAAATCGATCTGCACGGCGTGGCCGACGGTTTGGCCCGAGAGGCTCGTGCCGCCGCCGCGCGCGAGGATTGGGGCGCGGTTGCGGGCGGCGACGCCGGCGAGCGCGGCGACATCATCGGCGTGGCGCGGGATGACGACGCCGATCGGCTCCATTTGCCACACGCTTGCGTCGGTGCTGTAGAGAACCTTCGAATAGCGGTCGAAGCGAACCTCTCCCTCGACTTCCTTGCGGAACTGCTCGGCCAAGTCGGGAGGGTAATTCTTCATCGCAGGAAAGGGGCAATCCCGTCCGGCCCTCGCCCCCGAGACGGTTCACGATTGTCCGCCGGGGGGAGTCCGCCGCCTCTTGGCTCTCTGCGAAAGTGCGGGAAACGACCGGGGTTCGTCGAGGGCAAAAAACCGGCGCCGAAGATGGAGCAGCGCCGGGAAGAAACCGACCCGCCGGATACTCAGTTTACAACAACGTAAGCGCTACGGGACGCTGGAGGGGTGGGCGTTGCGCACACTTTCGGCGTCACTGTGGTGGTGGTCTCGGAGACATATCCGGCTTCCACGCCTGAAGGCCGCTTTAACCTGCCGGGTTCCAGTCCTCGGCGTTTTGCACGTGCCGGCATGCAGCTTGCGCGCCCAGACGGTCGTCGCGCCGGCCTCGCAATCAGCGCAACTTCACCATCGCTATCCACTTTCACCGCAGCGGTCTCGATCCGGCCCCCTGAGCCGGTCAAAACCCGGAAGAGCCAAAACCGAATGCTTTGGGTCTTTGTACCTTTTCGTAGAACATGTTACTTTAGGACTTCGAGAACCACAAGGCCGTGAACGGGTGCGGACGATCGATACACTCCCACGGCAAAATCACATCCTCATTAGATGACCGGAAGAAATCAATCAAAAACATGAGGAGGTTATTTCTCGGTGCCGTTGTCAACAGGATGACGACAGAGGACCCCACAATCCGCCAAATCGTGGATGACAGCTCCTGCAATCACCCCAGCGAATGACCCTGGTTACCGCAACCTTCTACTACATGGCAGCCGCCGGCATCGTGAGCGCGCTTTTGGCCGTGACGCGGAGGAACCCCGTTCACAGCATGCTCTGGGTGTTGGCGCTCTTCATGCACGTGGCAGGCATTTTCCTGTTGCTGGCCGCGGAGTTCCTGGCCGCGGTCCAGGTCATCGTGTACGCGGGGGCCATCTTGATCTTCTACCTCTTTGTGGTGATGCTGCTCGACCTGCCGGACGAGGAGGCACGGCCGCGGTTCGGCAAACATTGGCCCCTCGCCGCCGCCGTGGGGCTCTCTTTCGTGGCGCTGCCTTGGCTCGCCCAAGTCGAGACGCTCGGTCCCACCCGCATGGCGGACGGGGGGCCGCCTATGGGAAGCCTTGCCGAGGTAGGCAAGGCGCTCTTCGGTCCCTTCGCGCTGCCTTTCGAGATAGCCTCCCTCCTGCTCCTGGCCGCCATCGTGGGGGCCGTCGTCCTCGCCAGGAGGAGACCAGTCCAGTCATGATTGTGCCCGTGGAAACGGTTCTGGGACTGAGCGCGGTCCTGTTTGGTATCGGAGTCTTCGGTTTCCTGGCCCGGCGCAATATCATCCTGATGCTGGTCTCCGTTGAAGTCATGCTCAATGCCGTCAACGTCAGTCTAGTGGGCTTCAGCCATCACCTCGGAGACGCGCGCGGTCAGGTCCTGGCCCTGTTCGTGATCGCCGTGGCAGCGGCGGAGGCAGGGGTCGGTCTGGGGCTGGTGATCGCCTTAAACCGCAATAAGCCTGGGGCGGCGGTGGCGGACCTGACCGAACTCAAATGGTGATGTTTTCGCTTACGCCCTTGCTCACGGTGCTGGTCCCTGCCTTGGGCGCACTTCTGATTGCGTGGACGGGGGAGCGCCGCGCCAATCTGAGGGAATTCTGGTCCGTTGCCGCCGGTGTCGTCATGTTCGTTCTGGCGGCCTCCATGGTCCCGGATGTTCTGGCCGGCCGCTCGCCGGAGTGCGTGCTGTTCCGGCTCCTCCCAGGCGTCGAACTGGCTTTTCGGGCGGATGCCTTCGGCCTGCTCTTCGCCTCGGGGGCCTCGCTGCTGTGGGTGTTGACCTCGTTCTACTCGATCGGCTACATGCGTTCTCTTCGAGAACACGCGCAAACCCGTTATTTTTCTTGTTTTGCCCTGGCCCTTTCGGCCACGATCGGGGTGGCGTTCTCCGCCAACCTCTTCACGCTTTTTCTGTTCTATGAAGCCTTGACCCTGGTCACGTATCCTCTGGTGGGTCACCACGAGACGGCCGAGGCGAGAGCAGGGGCGCGCAAGTACGTGATCTATCTGCTGGGCGCCGCGAAGGTGTTCCTGGTGTCCGCCATCATCCTGACCTATAACGTGGCCGGGACGCTGGAGTTTCGCAGTGGCGGGATCCTGCCGGCCGCGCAGCTCACCGAGCAGCCCACGCTGCTGTTCGTGATCTTCGCGCTGTTCCTGTTTGGATTTGCCAAGAACGCCGTCATGCCTCTTCATAGCTGGCTGCCGGCCGCCATGGTCGCCCCTACCCCGGTTAGCGCATTGCTGCATGCGGTGGCGGTGGTCAAGACGGGAGTCTTCTCCACGCTCCGAGTTTTTCTCTTCGTCTTCGGTGCTGATGCCATGCGCCAGCTCGGCGCCGACCAACTGGCCTTGGGAGCCGCGTCGGTGACCATCCTGGTCGCATCACTGCTGGCGCTCGGCCAGAACAACCTCAAAGCCAGACTGGCCTTCTCCACGGTGAGCCAGCTCTCCTACATCATTCTGGGGGCGGCGCTATTGAACGCCGATGGTGTAATGGGCGGGATTGCTCACATCACCAACCACGCCGTGTCGAAGATCACGCTCTTCCTGTGCGCCGGCTCGATTTATGTATCCGCGCATAAGACCGAAATTAGCCAGTTGTCGGGCTTGGCGAAACGCATGCCGTGGACGATGGGCGCGTTTTCGCTTGCCTCGCTGAGCATCGTGGGCATTCCCCTCACGAGCGGCTTCGTCTCCAAGTGGCACCTGGCGCTCGGCACGGTGGAGGGCGAGGGCCGTTTCGTTTTGTTGGGGGTTCTGCTGGTTAGCTCGCTGCTGAGCGCGGCCTACCTGGGCCCGATTGTGTACAAGGCCTACTTCGAAGAGGAATCGCCGGGGAACGAGGAGGTCCGCGAGGTGCCCTGGATGGTCGTGCCGTTGACGATCAGCGCCGCCGCAAGTCTGTTCCTGGGCCTCTATTCCGCCCCTGTTCTGGAGCTGGCAGGGAGGGCCGTGCCGTGAACTTCTTGGAAAAGCATCTGGAAGACCCAGTCCGCTTCGCCCGGATCAAGCGATGGTCTTATGTCGTCTTGGCCGTGGTAGCTCTCGCCGAAATCGTCCTGCCGCGTATCTTCCAAGGCGGCCGCCACCATTTCTCGTTCGAGAGCTTTCCCGCGTGGGGCTCGATCTATGGGCTGGTTTCCTGTGTCGTGATCATCGTCGGATCAAAGCTTATCGGTAAGGCGTGGCTCATGCGCCGCGAGGATCACTATGACTCTTGAGTGGGTGCATCCAGGGCTCCTGCTCATCCTGGGAGCGTGGGTCGTGCCGTTCCTCAAAGGCCGGCTCAAGCGCGCGGCGATGCTGATTCTGCCTGCCGCGGCGCTGGCTGCCTGCGTCCGCATGTCGCCCGGCACTTACGGCGAGGCGAGCTTCTTAGGGCAAGAGCTCGTCTTTGGCCGCGTAGACGAGTTGAGCCTGGTCTTTTCCTACGTCTTCTCGATCATGGCCTTGCTGGGCATGATCTACTCACTCCATGTCGACGACGATTATCAGCACGTAGCCGCCCTGACCTATGCGGGGGGCGCGCTCGGGGTGACGTTTGCCGGGGACTTCCTCTCGCTTTACATCTTCTGGGAGTTGATGGCGGTTTCTTCCGCTCTGTTGGTGTGGTGGCGCCGGGAAGCGTCGGCCGTTGCAGCCGGGTTCCGCTACTTTCTCGTTCACGTAGTCGGCGGGCTCTTCCTGCTGGCGGGGATCGTGCTCCACTGGTCCCAGACCGGGTCGCTGGCTTTTGGCGACATGGGAGCGTTTTCCGACAGCACGGCCTGGGGCCTGATCCTCGTCGCCTTTCTCCTCAACGCGGCTGTCCCGCCCTTGGGGGCCTGGCTTCCGGACGCCTACCCCGAGGCCACGGTCACGGGCGCGGTTTTCATGACGGCCTTCACGACGAAGTCCGCAGTCTACGTGTTGATCCGCGGCTTTGCCGGGACGGAACTCCTGGTGTGGCTGGGAGCGGCGATGGCGGTCTACGGCGTGGTCTACGCGGTGCTGGAAAACGACGCGCGTCGGCTGCTGGCTTACCACATCGTCAGCCAGGTCGGCTATATGGTATGCGGGGTAGGAATCGGGACCGCCCTGGCTGTCAACGGGGCGAGCGCCCATGCCTTTGCGCACATCCTTTACAAGGCGCTGCTCTTCATGGGAGCCGGCGCCGTTCTCCAGATGACCGGGCTGCGAAAGCTGAGTGAGATGGGCGGGCTCTACAAGACCATGCCGGTCACTCTCGGCCTCTACATGATCGGAGCGTTTGCGATCTCGGCCGTGCCGCTGTTCAGCGGCTTCGTGAGCAAGTCCATGGTGGTCTCCGCCGCGGGCGAGGAGCACTGGACGGCGGCCTTTCTGCTGCTGACCTTGGCCTCGGCGGGGACGTTCCTGCACACCGGTCTGAAGCTTCCCTACTATATGTTCTTCGGCAAGGATTCCGGCGTGCGTGCCCAGGAGCCGCCCAGGAACATGCTCGTGGCGATGGGCTTGGCGGCGGCGGCGTGTGTTTTGATCGGGGTCTTCCCGGGGCTCCTGTACCAGCACCTTCCAAACGCGGTGGTCTATGTCCCCTACACCTTGGAACACGTGACAAGCACGCTTGGGATGTTGGGCTTCACGGCGCTGGGCTTCTTCTTACTGCTCAAGCACCTCGACCCGGAACCCACGATCAGCATCGACACGGATTGGTTTTACCGCCGTGGATCGGCCGGCATTTTGGCCCTGGCGCGGAGTCCTTTGTCGCGCCTCGAGTACGGTTTCGTCGGAGAGATCTATGAGTTTGTGATCCGGCGGCCGGTGCTGGGCGCGGCGGATCTGTTGCGTCGAGTCGAGAGCCGCGTGGTCGACTCCGCGTTCGTGGGCCTAGGACGCTCGACACAGAACTTCAGCCAAGTGCTGAAGACGACAGCGGACGGCCACGCCCAGCACTACGGCCTGATGATGGCGGTTGGAATCGTCGTGCTCCTGGCTCTGGCGATGCTTACCCTATGACTGACTACCCCGTCCTTACCGCCACAACGTTCCTGCCGCTGGCGGGAGCGGTTCTGATTCTGCTCGTTGGCAGCGACCGGCTCGCGCGCTTGATCGCGCTGGCCGTGACCCTGGCAACTCTGGCCGTCTCGGCTCCGCTCTACTTGTACTTTGACAAGGGCTCGAGCGCTCTGCAATTCGTCGAGTCACGAGAATGGATTCCATCGTGGAACATCGCCTACGGCATGGGAGTGGACGGGATCAGCCTTCCCTTCATCTTCCTCGCGGCACTGTTGAGCGTCCTGTGCGTCGGCGCCTCGTGGACCGCGATTCAAACCAGGGTGCGGGAGTTCTACGCCGCGCTCCTGGTCGCGGAGACGGCGATGATCGGGCTTTTCGCCGCATCGAATCTCTTCCTCTTCTTTGTCTTCTGGGAGCTCGTAATGGTTCCCATCTTTCTGCTCATCGGCGTCTGGGGAGGCCCGAGGCGAGTCTACTCCGCGGTTAAGTTTCTGCTCTTCACGTTGGCCGGCAGTGTCTTAATGCTCGTCGGCATGGTCGCCGTCTACCAGGCCTTCGGCACGCTGGACTTCAAGGAACTCGCCGGGGAGACGATTGAGCCCGGGTTTCAGGCCTGGCTCTTCGTGGCCTTTCTGGCCGCCTTCGCGGTCAAGGTGCCCATGTTTCCCGTTCACACCTGGCTCCCGGACGCCCACACGGAGGCTCCCACGGCGGGCAGCGTGATCCTGGCCGGGATCCTCCTCAAGATGGGCGCCTATGGTTTTCTGCGGATCTCGCTGCCCATACTTCCCGACGCCGTGCAGCTCTTCCTTACACCCATGCTGGTGGTCTCCGTGGTCGCGATCGTCTACGGCGCGTACGTGACCCTGGTTCAGAAGGACGTCAAGCGCCTCATCGCCTTCTCGAGCGTCAGCCACATGGGCTTCGTCACGCTGGGCATCTTCACGCTCAACCGGAGTGGGGTCGAGGGAGCGATTCTCCAGATGATCAACCACGGGATCGTCTCCGCGGCGTTGTTCTTGTGCGTCGGCATGATCTACGAGCGCACCCACACGAGAGAGATCAAGGACTACGGGGGAGTCGCCAAGATCGCGCCGGTCTACTCCACCCTGCTGGCGCTGTTTTGTCTGGCGGCCGCGGGATTCCCGGGATTGAATTCATTCGTAGGCGAGTTCCTCATCATCGGCGGCGCCTTCAAAACCCAGGCCTGGCTCGGGGCCGCGGCCGTCTGGGGTGTCGCCTTGGGAACGACCTACCTGGTTTGGCTCTTCTACCGCGTGGCCATGGGCGAGATCAACCCGGGGCTCGAGGGGCTGAAGCTCGAGTTGAACGCCCGTGAGGTGGCAACACTGGCCCCACTGGCTTTCCTCGCCGTGTGCCTCGGACTCTACCCTGAGGGCGTCCTTTCTTATCTTCGCGTCCCCGTGGC
This sequence comes from Bryobacterales bacterium, assembly GCA_965238125.1. GTDB lineage: Bacteria > Acidobacteriota > Terriglobia > Bryobacterales > UBA6623 > UBA6623. The sequence continues at coordinate 5,814,637 of OZ250179.1, forward strand.
CGAGCTTCTGGCAGCCGGAGTTGCGCCATGAAGGGGGCCGCGACGCTATCGGACGTGGCCCTGCTGGTCCCGGAGCTGATTCTCGTCGGCATGGCTTTGGTGCTCATTCTGACAGCACGCCGGATTCAGACAACGCCCGTGGCTGCTGTCGGGACCGTCCTCGCCGCTCTGGCCGCCGCCGTGGCCGCGGGTTGGACCTTGTCCGGGGGCGCCCAGACTGGGTTTAGCGGCATGATCACCGTCGACGGGTATTCGCAATTCTTCAAGGTGCTCATCGCCGCCACTCTGGCTCTGGCCGCGCTTCTGGCCGTGAGGAGCATCGACAGGGAAGGGATTCCACGGGCCGAATACCATGCTTTGCTCCTTTTGGCCTCGACGGGAATGATGCTCGCGGTTTCAGCCCTTGATCTGCTGACCCTCTACTTGGGCTTGGAGCTGATGACGCTGTGCTCTTACATCCTGGTCGGGATCAGGGTGGAAAGGCCGGCGTCGAACGAGGCCGCCATCAAGTACTTCCTGCTTGCTTCCTTTGCCTCGGCCCTGCTTCTCTATGGGATCAGCCTGACCTACGGAGTCACAGGCGCGACGGACTTCGCGGGCATTGCCTCGGCTCTTGTCGAGCAGGGCTCTAACCCGCTACTGTTGGCGGCTATCGGGCTGGTGACGGTAGGAATAGCCTTCAAAATCGCGGTGGCGCCGCTCCATGCCTGGGCGCCGGACGCCTACCAGGGCGCGAGCGCTCCGGTTGCGGCCTTTCTGGCTGCCGGCTCCAAGGCGGCCGGCCTGGCCGCCCTGGGACGCGTCGGCCTGGTCGCGTTCGGCTCTGAAGCTGACGTTCTGTCCGCGGTTCTGCTGGGGCTCGCCGCTTTGTCCATTCTTGTGGGAAGCGTTGTCGCTCTGTCTCAGACCGACATGAAACGGCTATTGGCCTACTCTTCGATTGCGCATGCGGGCTACGCGCTGCTGGGCCTCATCGCCGGTACTCCCGAAGGGGTCGAGGCGACCATGACCTACGCCTTCTTCTATGTGTTCATGACTCTCGGGGCCTTTGGCGTGGTCATCGCCCTGGGAGAGCGAGGCGAGAACCTGGACGGCTACCAAGGCCTGGCGGCGCAGCGGCCGGGAACAGCCGCGCTGATGCTGTTGTTCCTGCTGTCTCTGATCGGCATCCCTCCAACAGCCGGATTCGTAGCCAAGTTCGTCGTGATTCTAAGCGCGGTGCGCGCGGGCCATATTGCGCTGGCGGTCCTGGCCGTGGCTTGCAGCGTGGTCTCCGCCTTCATTTACATGCGCGTCGTCGTCTTCATGTATATGAGGGATCCGCGACACCCGGCGCCGTCGCGCTTCCCGCCGGCCGTGGCGGCGGCGCTTGGGGTGGCCGCGCTGGTCACTTTGATCGGCGGAATCTCGCCCGGCAGCCTCACGCTGTGGGCGGTGTCGCCGTGATCGTTAGAATGATATACAGTAGCGCTCTAAGTAGGACCCAAGACCGGAGCGAGGTTGACGGCCTGTGAACGAATACATCGGAATCGTCGTCGCTTTCGTCCTGGCCGCCGGGATCGCGGGCGCGATGGTGGTGCTCGGCTCCACGCTGGGGAAAAAGAAACCCACGCCCGAAAAGCTGGCGCCGTTCGAGTGTGGAAAGGACCCCTTCTCGCTCCCCATGGGAAGGCTGGCGATCAAATTCTATCTGACCGCGATCCTGTTCATTCTCTTCGATGTCGAGCTCGTTTTCCTCTACCCATGGGCCGTGATCTACCGCACCCTGGGGTCCTTGGGCTTGGTCGAGATGGGCGTCTTTCTGGGGATCTTGATGGTCGGCTACATTTACGCATGGGACAATGGCGCTCTCGATTGGAAGTGAATATGCCTGGAACCGACATACAGAACGAACAACCATCGTATTTCACCAGCCGCCTCGATGCGGCTCTTGGCTGGGCCAGGAAATACTCGATCTTTCAATACCCGTTCGTGACCGCGTGCTGCGGGATGGAGTACATGGCAACGGCCTGCTCTCACTACGACGTAGACCGTTTCGGAGCGGGCCTTCCCAGGTTCTCTCCGCGGCAGGCCGACGTACTTTTCGTCGTCGGCACGATCAGTCACAAGATGGCGCCGGTGTTGAAACGCATCCATGAGCAGATGGCCGAGCCGAAGTGGGTGGTCGCCTTCGGAGTCTGCACATGCACGGGCGGTTTCTATGACAACTACGCGACTGTGATGGGTATCGACACCATCATGCCGGTGGATGTTTACATCCCGGGATGCCCGCCGCGGCCGGAGATGGTTCTTGACGGTTTGATGAAGCTGCAGGACAAAATCCAGGGCCGGCAGACAAGCGGCACCCGGCCCGCGCCCGAAGTTCGCCCGGAAATCGTCTGAAGTATGCATGCCTCCGCTTTGATCGAGTCCGTCAGGGACCGTTTCCCCGACGCAGTGCTGAGTTCCCACACCTTCCGGGGCGACGCCACCGTGGTTATCGGGCGGCAATCGCTGCTCGAGGCGGCGCGGTTCGTCAAGCAGGACCCGGCCTTTGAAATGAACTTCCTCATGGACTTGACCGCCGTTGATTACTCCGCTTTTGGGAAGGGGCCCACGCCGGCTTTCTTCGCTTCCTCCGGCGTGGCGGTGAAACCATCGCCCCAGATTCCGGATGACGACCCCTGGCCCGGCCCCCCGGCGGAAGCGCGCTTCGCGGTCGTCTACCATTTCTACTCCACGGCCCAGAAGCACCGGCTGAGGCTGGTGGTTCCCGTGGAGGAGGCCGATGCCGAGGTTGATTCCCTGACTTCGTTATGGCCTGCAGCTAACTGGCTCGAGCGAGAGGTCTGGGACATGTTCGGGATCAGCTTTAAGGGGCATCCGGACTTGCGGCGCATCCTCATGTACCCGGAGTTTGAGGGCCACCCGCTGCGCAAGGACTATCCCGTCAACAAACGCCAGCCCCTGATTGGGCCGGTCAACTAACATGCCCATAGAGACGACGACCCAGACACCTCGGAGCGACCCGGCTGAACTCGAGAGCCGGGACATGATGCTCAACATCGGCCCCGCGCACCCGGCCATGCACGGGATCGTCCGGATCGTGGCCAAGCTCGACGGGGAGCAGATCCAAGAGGCCGACGTGGAGATCGGCTACCTCCATCGCGGCTTCGAGAAGATGGCGGAAACGGTCGACTACAACGGCGTCATCCCTTACACTGACCGGCTCAACTACGTCTCCCCGCTCATTAACAACATGGGCTACTGCATGGCCGTGGAAAAGCTCCTTGGCATCTCGGTTCCCGAACGCTGCCACTACGTACGGGTCATCCTCTCGGAGATTTCCCGGATCTCGGACCACCTCACCTGCGTGGGGGCGAGCGCCATGGAGTTGGGAGCCTTCACCGTCTTTCTCTACATGATCAAGGCCCGCGAATATCTCTGGGAACTCATCGAGAAGGTAACCGGGGCCCGCCTGACGGTCAGCTACTGCCGGGTCGGCGGCGTGAAGGGCGACCTCCCCGAAGACTTCGCGGAACCCTGCGCCAAAGCCTTTGAGGAGACGCGCAAGGTGCTCAAGGAAGCCGATGGGCTGCTCACCCGCAACCGGCTCTTCGCGGACCGCATGATGGGAACGGGAGTAATCTCCGCCGAAGACGCCATCTCCTACGGGATCACGGGGCCGTTTCTCCGCGGCAGCGGCTCGGACTATGACGTGCGCAAGGACTGCCCCTACGCCGTCTACGATAGGCTGCCCTTCGACGTGCCGGTCGGCACCCGCGGAGACAACATGGATCGCTATCTCGTGCGCATGGAGGAGATGGAACAGTCCATGCGCATTGTGGAGAGGGCGCTGGCCGACATGCCGCGCGGACCCGTCCTCGTCAACCCTGAGACTGGGCGGCCCATCCCGGCGGCGGAGATGGTGGACGAGGCGAAAATGGGCAACATCGTCTCCATTTCAGGCGCGAGCCCAGTGACATGTCCAACTCTCGAGGGCGCGAATCAGGCTCAACATCCTTCCATCGCGACGGACGAAAAGCGGGTCTTCTTCCCTCCCAAGGAGGATACCTACGGCAACATCGAAGGCCTTATGCAGCAATTCAAATTGGTCATGTTCGGCCACGGAGTGCGGCCGCCCCAAGGCGAGACTTACTTCCCGGTGGAAGGGGCCAATGGGGAGCTCGGTTTCTACGTGGTGAGCGACGGAGCCAGTGGCGCTTACCGCGTGCGGGTCCGTCCCCCCTGCTTTGCCATCATGTCCGCTCTGTCCAAACTCCTCACCGGCGACATGATCGCCGACATGATCCCCACCTTCGGGTCCGTCAACATGATTGGTGGGGAACTCGACCGGTGAATTTCTCGGAACTTGACGGTAAAGCCGGGGAGATCCTCGCGCGTTACGAGTATCCGAAGGCAGCCATGCTGCCGCTGTTGTGGCTCGTCCAGGAGAATCAGGGTTATGTTTCGGGGGAAGCGGAGGCTTGGGTAGGACGTACCCTTGGCGTGGCCCGGTCCCACGTGCGCGAGGCGGTGTCCTTTTACAACATGTACCACACCAAACCCGTGGGCCGGCGCGAGCTTCGGGTTTGCACGAGTCTGCCATGCCTGTTGCGCGGAGGGGAGGATCTGCTGGACCGGATCAAGGAGAGACTGAAGGTCGGCCCAGGCGAGACCACCCCCGGCGGGGAAGTCACCCTCACCGAAGTCGAGTGTCTGTGTGCCTGCGAGATGGCGCCCATGGCCCAACTCGACGAACGCTTCGTCGGTCCTCTCGAGGGCGAGGCGGTCGACACCCTCATCCAGGACGCGCTCACGGAACCGGGCAACGCGGAATCGACCCCTGAGCCCGACCCTTTCATCTGCTCGGACGGGCCGGTGCTTTCCACGCGCTTCAAGGATCCGCAGGGAACCTGGTTGGAGTCCTACGTCGCGGACAGCGGATACGTCGCGGCCCGCAAAGCTCTCACCTCGATGACACCCGAGCAAGTGATCGAGGAGGTCTCCAACGCCAAATTGCGCGGGCTGGGCGGAGCGGGGTTTCCGGCCGGAAGAAAGTGGTCCTTCGTTCCCAAGGAAACAACCAAGCCCAAGTACCTCGTGGTCAACGCGGACGAGGGTGAGCCGGGCACGTTCAAAGACCGCTACATCATGGAGCGGGACCCGCACGCCTTGCTCGAAGGCATGATCATCTCGGCCTATGCCATTGGCAGCCACAAGGCCTACGTCTACATTCGAGGCGAGTATTTCCAATCGGCCAAGCGCCTGCAACGCGCCATCGATGAGGCCCGCGGTCGGAATTGGCTTGGCGAAAACATCCAGGGGACCGGCTTCGACCTGGATGTGGTGATCCACCGGGGCGCCGGCGCCTATATCTGCGGCGAGGAGACCGCGCTGCTGACTTCGCTCGAGGGCGGGAAGGGTTTTCCCCGGCTCAAGCCCCCCTTCCCCGCGATTTCGGGGCTTTTCGCCTCCCCCACCATCGTGAACAACGTGGAGACCCTGGCCTGTGTCCCTTTCATTCTGCGCCATGGAGCGGAACGATTTGCCGAAATAGGCACAGAACGTCAAGGCGGCACGCGGCTCTTTTGCGTCAGCGGACATGTCGTCCGGCCCGGCGTTTACGAGGAGCCGGTCAGCGTTACCCTGCGCGAACTCATCGAGAAGGCCGGCGGCGTGCGCGACGGCAACAAGCTCAAGGCCGTCATCCCCGGAGGTATCTCCGCCAAGATCCTGACAGCCGACGAGGTCGACGTCGCCATGGACTTTGACTCCCTGATGGCCGCGGGCAGCATGGCGGGGTCCGGGGGCGTGATCGTGATGGATGAGACCACCTGCATGGTCCAGGCGCTCGATTCCGCCGCGCGGTTTTTCGCCGACGAGTCCTGCGGTCAATGCTCGCCGTGCCGGGAGGGGACGGGCTGGGTCCATCGCATCTTGCGGCGTATCATCGACGGAAAAGGCAGTGTTCAAGACTTGGACGATCTCCTCGCCATCGCCGGCGACATGGAAGGGAACACGATTTGCGTCTTCGCGGACGCGGCCGCCTGGCCGGTCCAGTCCTACATCAAGAAGTTTCGGCACGAGTTTGAGGAGTATATCCGCACCGGGCAGAGCGCCGAGGAAAAGGAGGCGGTGGCATGCCCAGCCTGAGCATCGACGGCCGTGAGGTGAATGCGGCCGAAGGGACCATGGTCATCCAGGCTGCGGAGGAGTTGGGCATCTTCATTCCGCGTTACTGTTACCACCCCGGGCTCTCCATCGCGGGCAACTGCCGCATCTGCTTGGTGGAAGTAGAGAAGTTCCCCAAGCTGCAGATCGCCTGCAACACCTTCGTCAGCGAGGGAATGGTCGTCCATACCAACAGCGAGAAGGCCGAGGACGGCCGGCGCGCGGTGCTGGAGTTTCTGCTGGCCAACCATCCGCTCGACTGTCCGGTCTGTGATCAGTCGGGCGAGTGCGACCTGCAGAACTTCTACATGAACTTCGGGCTCTATGACCCGCGCTTCCGGGAGCACAAGGTCAAAAAGAAAAAGGCCGTGGAACTCGGTCCCCATGTGATGCTGGATCAGGAGCGCTGTATCCTCTGCTCCCGTTGCGTGCGCTTCACCGACGAGATCACCAAGACCGGCGAGTTCGGCATTTTCAACCGCGGGGACCGGGCCGAATTGGGACTCTACCCCGGCGACGTCCTCGACAATCCCTACTCGGCCAACGTCGTGGACATCTGTCCCGTGGGAGCCCTGACCGAAAGTGATTTCCGTTTCAAAGCGAGGGTCTGGTACCTCTCCAGCGCCCCTACGGTCTGCAACGGCTGCAGCCAGGGGTGCAACGTGGACATGCATTACGTGCTCGACAGGCCCTATTTGAACGACGGGGCAAGGGTCGTGCGCATCAAGCCCCGCTACAACCCGGATGTCAACCAATGGTGGTTATGCGACGAGGGGCGCTACGGCTTTGGCTGGGTCGATCGGGGTCGTCTCCTCAACGTGCGCGGGCCGTCGGCCAATGGTCGGAATGGCGCGGACGCAACTTGGGAGCAGGCCCTCGATGCCATCTCAACGGCTTTGGGAGGGCTGGCCACCGAGGCACGGGAAGGCGGCCTGAACGGAACCGGGAAAAGGATCGGCGTGATCGCCTCGGCCCAGCTCACCAACGAGGAATTGTTCTTGATCCGGGAAATCTTCAGGGGTGCTTTGGGGGCTCAGGTCAGCGCTTCGGTTCCGGAGACGTCCGGGTCCTCGGACGACTTCTTGATCAAGGCGGACAAGAACCCCAACACGCTGGGAGCAACTCTGCTCGGCCTGGCCGGCCCGGATGCGCCCGACACCAAGCACATTGTGGACGAGGCCCTGGCCGGGAATCTTGACGTCCTGTGGGTCGCCGGTCATGACCTGGTGGAGCTGTTTGGAGAGGAGAACGTCCGAAAGCTTCGAGAGAAAGTCGGCCTGTTCGTCTTCTCGGGCACGAACGAGAACGCCACCGCGCCGCTGGCTCATTGGGTCCTGCCAAGCGCGGCCTATGTCGAGAAGGACGGCACCTTCGTAAATTGCCACGGCCGCCTCCAGCGTATCGGCCGGGCCTTTGCTCCGGTGGGGGACTCCCGGGAAGACTGGCGCATTCTGCTGGAATTAGCCGAACGGCTGGGTCTGGGGTTCGATTGGCGGGACCCGGAGCGGATCTTCCTAGCGCTGGCCGCGGCCGAGCCGTCCTTCACGGAATTGAGTTATAAGGCGATCGGCGCGCAAGGTGTTGACGTGGCGACGGCCAAGCCCGCGCCCGAGGCGATCGCACCATGATGGCAAAAATGGGGGCTGTACCGAGCGCCGACCGAAATAGTTCCATTGAATCAGTAACCGCATCCGGCGCGATGTGGACTGTACCCGATTTTTTCACAGCCCCCGAGGCGATCGCACCATGATGGAAGACCTGTTCATCAAGCTCGCCTTGGCGGGGGTGGTCTTTTTCGGGGTCCTGAACCTGGCGGGCCTGCATACGTGGGTGGAGCGGAAACAGTCGGCCCTCATCCAGGATCGGATCGGGGCCAACCGCGCCGATATCTTCGGTTTTCGCGCGCTGGGACTGTTTCACGCCCTCGCCGACGCGGTCAAAATGTTTACCAAGGAGGACATCGTCCCGGCCCGCGCGGACAAGACCCTCCATGCCCTGGCCCCTTTCTTCTCGGTCTTCTTCGCCCTGGTGGCCTTCGCCGCGATTCCCTTTGGGGACCGCCTCATTCTGGGGGAGGGCCGCGTCATCGAACTCCAAGTCGCGAAGATCGACGTAGCGCTGCTGTACATCTTCGCCATGCTCTCGCTCGGTGTCTATGGCGTGATCCTCGCCGGCTTTGCGTCGCGAAACAACTACGCGATCCTGGGAGGACTGCGGGCCACCGCGCAGCTGATCTCCTACGAAATCGCTCTGGGTATCGCCGTCGTCGGCGTGATCATGGTCTACGGAACCATGGATTTGGGCGACTTGGTGCGGGCCCAGGGCCAAATGATCGGCGGCTGGATCCCTTTCTGGGGGATAGTCGCCCAGCCCGTGGCCTTTATTGTCTTCGTGACCGCGGCGCTGGCTGAAACCAAAAGGGTTCCCTTTGACCTGCCGGAAGGGGAATCGGAGATCATCGGCTATTTCGTCGAGTACAGCGGAATGAAATTCGGTATGTTCTTCCTCACGGACTTCCTGGAAACCATCATGGTAGCTTGCCTGGCCACCACGCTCTTTTTCGGCGGGTGGCAGGTGCCCTTCCTTATGCCGGACGGATTTCACTTCCCCTGGGGCGCGGAACTCCTCGTTCCTCATCTGGTCTACGTCCTGCTCGGGGTGGCGAGCTTTTCGACCAAGGTCCTCATTTTTTGCTGGCTGTTCATGCAAATACGCTGGACGCTGCCGCGCTTCCGCTATGATCAGCTCATGAAACTGGGCTGGAAGGGGCTGTTCCCGATCTCGGTGGCCAACGTAGCGGTGACGGCCGTTGTGCTGCTCATTCTTGGGGAGACGCCGTAATGGCCGTAAGAGTTGTTCGCAGACCGGAGCTGACCTTTTGGGAGAAGACCTACCTCCCCCAGATCATTAGCGGACTCAAGATCACCTCCACCCACTTCTTCCGCAACCTCTTTCTCCACACGGCCCACCTCGTGGGCCGTTTCAAGCACCTTCCCGCCTCGGCCACCATCCAGTATCCCGAGGAGCTCAGGCCTCTCATGTCGAGGTTCCGCAGTCGCCACCGGCTCACCCTGCGCGAGGATGGCACTCCCCGCTGCGTTGGTTGCATGCTCTGCGAGACGGTCTGCCCGGCCAAGTGCATTACCATCGTGCCCGCAGAGCATCCCGACCCCAACGTCGAGAAATACCCGGTTCGCTTCGACATCGACCTGGGCGTCTGCGTCTATTGCGGGTATTGTGTCGAGGTGTGCCCCGAGGATGCGATTCGTATGGACACAGGAATCCTCGACCTGGCGGCCTACTCAAGAGAGGCCATGCAGCTCGACATCCATGAGCTGATGGACCCTGCGCTGCGTAAACCGCTCAGCGACTGCAACCTAAAGTTCCCCCACAAGTGCGAGCTAAGCGGCGGAGAGGTGAAGGGCAGCTGGGACGGCGTCGACGCCTCACGGGGCCAATCCAAAGGGCGGGCGGAGGCACTCTTGCCGTGAAAATTCTCAACCTCCCCCCTCCTCCACAACCGGCGGATGGCGGCAGCGGTTGTCCGTCATGCGCTCCATACACTCATCTACCGTGGCCTTAAGGTTCACCGTGACGGGGAGGGGTCCCGTCCCCGATCTCCCTCGATCTCCCTCCCCTCATTTTCGAGAAAACGCCCGGGTCCATGACGGCCCGAGCCGCCCGGGTCACCCCTCCGGATTAGCCCCCTGCTTCGCTCCCGAGAAATCGTTCTAAGTTATTGATGTCGTTTGGGATGTGATCGAAAATTGGCTTCGTTTCGTCGAATTGGTTGGGGCTTGGGCTTGCACTCCTCTTTTGCGCCTTGCCTGTCCGCGCTCTTCCCGCGGAGCTTGCCTGTAGAGCGGGCGGCGGGGACGGCTGCGGGTCGCCGCGAACTGCCCGTAGCGCGGTTCCAAGTTTTACACGTCCCAGTTATTGATATCGCATAAGTTTTACGCCTTTTCTTTGCGGGAATTGGCTTTGTTTCGTCGAAATCCTTCGCCGGGGACGGCCCCTCTCGTTCAGGTTTGCTTCACTCAGGCCGCGGGGCCTATGCAGAGAGCGAGGGGTGAATTTGGCCTGGGCCTCATCTGGGTCGCGATCGCGGATCGTCGGGTCGGGGCGCCCTTCTTAGTAAAGATGCCTTATTGGGGCCCGGGGGCTCGGCGTCCGAGATCCGCTAAGTTAGTGACTCAGCGGGATATGCGGGGCATGGGGATCGATCCAGGATTCGCGAAATTGGGTTCGTTCGGCAATGATTTTTCGGGCCGCTTCGTGGGCTTTTCTGGTCCTCCTTGGCCTGTCGCCAGCGAGCTTTGGCGCGGCCTCGCCGTGCTTGGGATAGCGGTCGTGTCAAGCCGGTCTTGGCCGAGTTCGGGCTCCGTCCCCGAACTCCCCCCCGAACTCCCGCCCCCGAACTCCCCCCTCCCCGGTTCCCCCTATGCACGCCAGCGGCACACGGGCAGTCCCAGGTCAGCAGGGCCACAGAAGCTTTTGGTATAATAGTGTGCTGAATTAGCCCATTTCGAACGATTGCACTTCCTGTTCCCCAATGGGCCAGAAAACTGGGAGGACTTGGGAATGTCGCTCGCGAAGACAAGGGAACGGAAGAGCTGGTCGCGCTCACCGAAGATTCCCAAAGAACTCCTTAGAGATTCTGAAAAGAAACCCAAACAGGTTCGTGCGATCAAGGCGGTAATCGTCGATCAAATACTTCAAAAACAAATCCTTCCCGAGGGGCCTGAATTCTACCCTATAGAGGCTGATCACATCTACGTTACCAAGCGAAATCCGTTAGCCCATTCGTTCCGTGAACCCCTGAATCCACCGCTTGCCGAAAAGGATCGACTACTTAGAGAGCACTCCCGGAGTGGTTATGAACTGGACTTTTATGAACGGTTTTGGGATGACAAAGAAAAACCGGTCACATTCCTGATCGGGCACCGGGGATGCGGTAAGAGCACATTTCTTGATCACTTCTTCCGCAGCGACTGCTTCGCATTAAGCACCGAGCGAGGCCCGGAACGCGAAAGAAACTATCGACTAAAGCTGCGAGTACACCTCAATCTACGAAACCAGGAAGGCAAGACCTTCAGCGACAATTTCTGGGAAAAGGCCAAGCAGAGCATCGACAGATCGTTTGAGAACCGATGCAGCCTCCCTGACAAACCAGCCGGGGAGGACAAAAACGACTGGAAGTTAGACAGGCACGTCGCCTTCTGGCGGCGTGCCCTCGATTTGGATAACCCGCAGCAGATAGACCGATTTAAGAAGCTAGCGAAACTCCACAAAACGTCCTTCGAGATCGAAGTATTGGCAGCTTCCAGGGGGCTGACAATATCTAACGAACTGGGGGTTAAGGACGCTCTAGCGTTCTTCGGACGACATGCTTCGTATTTCGCATTCCTGGTGATTGTCATGGACAACCTTGACCAGTCCCCAGTTTCAAGCCAGAAGGAGGCGATTCGGATCGCGAAGAACCTGGTTCGCGATCACGCGCTGAGTTCTTTATAGAATTATCATACCCTTGTGGCCAAACAGTTTTGACACGCTTGATGCCGCGATGCAGCCTTGGGAGGAAGAAGCGACCAGGTTCGAGTTGCCCGGCCTCGATTCAGAACGATGCACCTGCGGATGAGGTAGCTTGGGCTCAATCCTACGCCAGGGATTTTTACAATTGCTGCCGCACGAACTTTTTCCACTTTTTCGATAGCTTCTCAGGAGACGACATCCGCTTTCGGCAGAAGTTAGTCACTGCCACTTTGACGAACCCAAGCCTGATCGGTGAATACGACGCCATCAGGGAGTCGAGTGACAAGAGCAAGGATCCGAGAGGCCAGGGCACGGTTTTTCACGAAATCGGCGAGTACCTCAACTTCAGCTCGCTGCTTGCGGGCGAATGCGACGCGCATCACCGTGACCTCAATCCTGTCGCGAATATGTTTTATGCCTCGGAGACGGACGAGAAGCTTAACCTGCTCATAGGAATTCACCTCCTGTGGCTATTGGATTGCGGCCCCGACGACTGGATCGAAGGGAACTTCATCAAAGACTATCTCCAAATGCTCGGCCATAACGCTGGCGATATCGGCCAGGCAGTCACATATTTCGTGAGGAAGGAAATCCTAAGGACCCCCCAGGTACCGGAACCAGAGCGATACTCCATTAATTACGATTTCGTCAAATCATACTTATATTTGCTCGGCGAGCTGCCCTACCTCGACAACATGGCGATGGTTACGCCCGTTTCGGCGAAGAGATGTCCTAAGATCGAGGTTACAACAAGTAATAGAAAATTCATGAAGCGGAAGCAATCAACCTTGGAATTCCTGGATGAGATACGGGAGGTGGAGTCTGAATGGTTCACTGAGCCCGAACCGCCGCCCAGCCTTCACCGGTTCATTGGCGTGAAGTGCATTCCGAGTGTATTCTTCACACTCTGTGAGTCCTACACGGCCAACGACAAGACTGCACGACGTCTCACGAAAATCAAGGTTCTTCTAAGTTCCAAAGAATGGAACGTGCTGACAAAACGATTCAAAGAGATAACGCAATCGAGTTACACAGTGTTTGACGGGCGAATACCTTGGTCAGAGGTGAGGGCAATCAAGCCATGAAGGCGTGGAATGCTTCCCGTGCCGTATTGACTCACCCTGATTCGGGCGCTCTAAGTTACGGCCAAGCACTTGATTGGTGGCTCAAACACGCCGATCCGAACCGCTTTCTTTACCGGGGCCAGGAGAAGATAGACTGGTCTATAACAGCAAAGATTGCGCGTTATCGGAGGCCTGAGGAAATGAATCGCGACAAGTTTGAAAAGGACATGCTGGCAATTCGTAGACTTATGGTGAGACATTTTCGCTCCGAATCACCCTTCCTCGATGATATCCTTGGTGTGCCATGGAGCGATCGACTCGACGATCTTGACCCGCATTTTCAATTTGATGTATGAGCTTCAGACCATCCAGCGACCTTCAGCGTCTTTATTGATAGGGGCTAGAGCCCGATAAGGACGCCATGGAGGTCAACACCCGATGGGTGAAAAAGAAAACAAGCCGTTTCAGCTCACGTTCAATGGATTTCTCAAAGTCGATTTCCAAGGATCGCGAGTCACCTCGGATGGCGGTCTGATTCTCGTTCGCGAACTGGATGAACGACTCGGACTCGGGAAGCTGATCGACGAGCATCTCAGCGACTCGCGACAAGGCTTGAACAAGAAGTTCGCGCTGGCCGATCTGCTGCGGCAGTCGGTCTACAGCCGACTCGCTGGCTACGAGGACCTCAATGACGCCGTTCGAGTATCCGCCGATCCGACCTTTCGCTTGATCGGCTCGAAGAGGAACTGGGATCGCGGAGCAGCCTTGACCTCGACGCTGCATGGCTTCGAGACGGAGATGCTGGCGAGCGAAGAGAACTTGCTGGGGCTGATGGCAGTGAACCGGGAGCTGGTCGCGCAAGCCGAAGCTCCCGACGGTTCAGACCGCGTGGTGCTCGACATGGACTCCACGGAGAGCCCCGTCCACGGCCAACAGGAAGGCAGTGCCTACAACGGCCATTTTGAGTCCCTCTGCTATCACCCGCTGTTGCTGTTCAACCAGCACGGCGACTGCCTAGGCGCGAAGCTGCGTCCCGGCAACGTGCACAGCGCCGAGGACTGGGACGAGCTGCTACTGCCGGAGATCGAACGACAACAGGCGGAGGGCAAACAGGTGACGTTCCGCGCCGACGCCGCCTTCGCCAAGCCCGAGATCTACGAGGCGATGGAGGAGCGCGGCGTGGACTACGTGATTCGCATCCCGGCGAACAAGAGCCTGGAGCTGGAGATCGAGGACATCCTGTTTCGGCCACCGGGCAGGCCGAACGCCAAGCCCCTAGTGCGCTACAAGAGTTTTCGCTATCAGGCCGAGAGCTGGTCGAAGGCAAGGCGAGTTGTCGCCAAGGTCGAGCATCACCAGGGCGAACTATTCCCGCGCGTCGGATTTGTCGTGACGAGCATGAGCTTGCCGAGCCGCTCGGTCGTGCGGTTCTACAACAAGCGCGGCACGGCGGAGCAGTGGATCAAAGAAGGCAAACAGGCCACGCACTGGACCCGCTTGTCGTGTCACCGCTTCCGAGCCAACGAGGTACGGCTGCAACTCAGCGTGCCGGCCTACAACCTGGGCAACCTGTGGCGGCGGCTAGGGCTGCCGCAGCGAATCAAAAGCTGGTCGCTAACGAGTTTGCAACACAGGTTGATGAAGACCGGCGGTCGGCTGGTCAAGCATGCTCGCTACTACTGGTTGCTGCTGGCGGAGGGGCATCTGAACCGGCGGCTGTTCGGTGACATGCTGCATAGGATCTGGGCGCTGCCTGTGCCGGGTGGGTAGCGTTGCCCGGGCGAGGATCAACAGTTTTTGGCTCCAAAAAGGTTTCGCAGGGAGCAGTGTCGGCCGGAGCGCCGTTCAGTCCGCTCAATCAACGTCTGTGAGCGGACGGACGAGCCCTGGCGCCTACCGGCGGAGGTGATGTGCAGGGTTCAGCGCGAAAAGACGTGGTATTCGGCGCAGCGGGGGTGTATCCTGTGACCGTGCCAGGGCCAAAATGGAAATCCTGGCTTGAGAAACTCTCCTTGAAAGACCAGAACCAAATCCTATTGCCTTGGGAGATGGCGGCGCAGCACTACGGTGTCCCGACGCGGTTGATTGACTGGAGTACCAGTTTTCAGATCGCTCTCTTCTTCGCTTACGGCGGTTGGTCGGGAATGCAGTAGCGAGACGGGCTTGCGCCCGCCGTTTGGTGCCTAAATAGAACGAGCTTTGAATCCGGTGCGAAGAGGAAAGCGGGCACCCTGCGGAAGTACGAGACGGCCGCAGACGGGATTCGAGTCGTGCCGTGCGGCCGTTATGTAAACACCCGGCAGGGAGCACAATTTGGGTGGTTTACCTATATGTACCACTCCTTAACTGGCATACCCGAGTATCTTGACTCAAATCATGAGCATTTCCCCAATGGTACTCTGATTCGGTTGGCTTTGAGGCCCGACGAGGAAAAGACCGTGCTGCGCACCCTCGCCGAAAGTGGAATCACGGCTGCTTCGATACGCGGTGATTCTGAAGGTATTGCTGCCGATGCAGTACACAAGTTTCTTCGCTTTGAGTTCGCGCCCTCCTAGTAACCTTCGGGGAGTTCCGGGGAGTTGGGGAGTTCGAGGGAGTTCGGAGGAGGGAGTTCGGAGGAGGGAGTTCGGAGGAGGGAGTTCGGAGGAGGGAGTTCGGAGGAGGGAGCCCGAACTCCCGGGGAGATCCGGGGAGATCGGGGAGATCGGGGACGGAGCCCGAGCCCAGCCTCGCGCGGATTCAGAGCGATGCGGCTTTGGTCTTTGGTTGTGGGCCGGGGCTGCGAAGCGTCAGGCGGCGACGGAATCTTTGCTCCAGCCCGGCGACAAACTCGCGGTTGCCCAGCGGCATTCCCGCATACGTTGCCTCGCGGACGCGTTTCTCGTCGTTCGCTGCTGGCGAGCGCCTCAGGGCTTCGTCCCATCTCGGTTTTCCGGGTATCCGACGCCACAGCGCCCAGTCGATAAGCCCCGCGGCGTCGCTTTCCTCCGCGTGAGCCTGAGCGCTCGACCAAGGATAGTGCTCGGCTTGACCCACCAACCCGGCGCGCAACGGGTTCTGATCCACGTAGAACAGTGCCGTGAGCAGATGATCGCGGGCTAACGGACAGGAAAAGAAGCGGTTCTGCCACAGGTGACCGCTCCGCCCATACTGTTGGTTGAACCGTTGCGCGTACCGCGAATGGCTCCGCCGCAGTGCCCGGGCGAACGAGTCGGCACGCTCGGGCACGGCTACCAGGTGGACATGGTTGGTCATCAGGCAGTAGCCCAACACGCCCACGCCGCAACGGCGGCAGTCCTGCGCCAGAGTTTCCAAATAGAACCGCCGGTCTTCGTCAACCAGGAAGACATCCTGGCGGTTATTACCCCTTTGGGTGATGTGGTGCGGAACGCCCTCCGCCACCACACGGGCCGCCCGTGGCATTCTCGACGCTATTATCGCACGGCAGGTTCAGAGGTTCAGATCCAGAGTTCGGGCTCCGTCCCCGAACTCCCCCCGAACTCCCGCCCGAACTCCCCCCGAACTCCCCATGTCGGTTCTCTTCGGCCTTGGACTTGTGTTTGTTACGGGCCGCGGTGCTTGGCGATTGTCTCAGACCGCAAGCGGACGGTATTCCCGACTCGCCTCAGGTCGCTCCGATACACGTGCGCCAGCCCAAGAATTCGTGTCCTGTCGCATAGCTGGCGCGAACAATCGTATGTCACAAACAGACAGGTTTTTTCGCCCACCGTGCCGCCTCGGCTTGGGGTTGAGGGTCCATCGAGAGGCCGTAATCCGTCTTGAGTGTCGGATTCGGAGTGCGAACGGAATATATCAACACCTATCCGCGGACAAACGCTATGTAGTTCGTTTTGGGGGACTTAGTCCTGCTTGCGGTCGCGGAACTCTTCGCAGCAGTGCTGGATCAGTCCGACCGAACGGGGAGGCGCGTCTTCGACCGGTGAAGCTTACCGTCGGCAGACTGTTGAACCCCAATCGGATAGTCAGGGCTATCTGATGGGATAGCTTCGCGCTGAACGTCTGGTTAGAGACACCCCCCAGATCACCCCCTTCCAATCGCGGTTTGTCTTTTCTTTTCAACGTGTTGGGTTCCGTGCCGCCACCTCCTCCCGACCTGGGAACAGTTTGGCACACCCTGTGCTTATACATGGGCATGACGAGATCAAACGAAAAAGCGAGGGACAGAAAGATGATTAACCGAGCAACGAGAATAGTGACACGTTTTGTTCTGCTTGCCGTAATTGCGGCGGCCTTTCCCGTCCACGCCCACGCGTGGTGGACTTTGAGTTCAGCTTGGTACTTAGCCCGCATTTTCAATTTGATGTATGAGCTTCAGACCATCCAGCGACCTTCAGCGTCTTTATTGATAGGGGCTAGAGCCCGATAAGGACGCCATGGAGGTCAACACCCGATGGGTGAAAAAGAAAACAAGCCGTTTCAGCTCACGTTCAATGGATTTCTCAAAGTCGATTTCCAACGATCGCGAGTCACCTCGGATGGCGGTCTGATTCTCGTTCGCGAACTGGATGAACGACTCGGACTCGGGAAGCTGATCGACGAGCATCTCAGCGACTCGCGACAAGGCTTGAACAAGAAGTTCCCGCTGGCCGATCTGCTGCGGCAGTCGGTCTACAGCCGACTCGCTGGCTACGAGGACCTCAATGACGCCGTTCGAGTATCCGCCGATCCGACCTTTCGCTTGATCGGCTCGAAGAGGAACTGGGATCGCGGAGCAGCCTTGACCTCGACACTGCATGGCTTCGAGACGGAGATGCTGGCGAGCGAAGAGAACTTGCTGGGGCTGATGGCAGTGAACCGGGAGCTGGTCGCGCAAGCCGGAGCTCCCGACGGTTCAGACCGCGTGGTGCTCGACATGGACTCCACGGAGAGCCCCGTCCACGGCCAACAGGAAGGCAGTGCCTACAACGGCCATTTTGAGTCCCTCTGCTATCACCCGCTGTTGCTGTTCAACCAGCACGGCGACTGCCTAGGCGCGAAGCTGCGTCCCGGCAACGTGCACAGCGCCGAGGACTGGGACGAGCTGCTACTGCCGGAGATCGAACGACAACAGGCGGAGGGCAAACAGGTGACGTTCCGCGCCGACGCCGCCTTCGCCAAGCCCGAGATCTACGAGGCGATGGAGGAGCGCGGCGTGGACTACGTGATTCGCATCCCGGCGAACAAGAGCCTGGAGCTGGAGATCGAGGACATCCTGTTTCGGCCACCGGGCAGGCCGAACGCCAAGCCCCTAGTGCGCTACAAGAGTTTTCGCTATCAGGCCGAGAGCTGGTCGAAGGCAAGGCGAGTTGTCGCCAAGGTCGAGCATCACCAGGGCGAACTATTCCCGCGCGTCGGATTTGTCGTGACGAGCATGAGCTTGCCGAGCCGCTCGGTCGTACGGTTCTACAACAAGCGCGGCACGGCGGAGCAGTGGATCAAGGAAGGCAAACAGGCCACGCACTGGACCCGCTTGTCGTGTCACCGCTTCCGGGCCAACGAGGTACGGCTGCAACTCAGCGTGCTGGCCTACAACCTGGGCAACCTGTGGCGGCGGCTCGGGCTGCCGCACAGGATCAAGAGCTGGTCGCTAACGAGTTTGCAACACAGGTTGATGAAGACCGGCGGTCGGCTGGTCAAGCATGCTCGCTACTACTGGTTGCTGCTGGCGGAGGGGCATCTGAACCGGCGGCTGTTCGGTGACATGCTGCATAGGATCTGGGCGCTGCCTGTGCCGGGTGGGTAGCGTTGCGCGGGGGGAGGTCCGGGACGGAGCCTGAACTCCCGAACTCTTGGAGAAAGAGAGCTTCACTTGCCCCGGATTGCCGACCAGACGGCCACGCTCGGCAGTGGTGCTGAAACGACACTACGCCGTTTCTCGCTACGAATCCGAATCGATCACTCCTTGACGGCCGGTCGCACGGAGCCATCGTGACCGGCGCTCGGCCGGTAGAAGATCCGGAGTCGTTTCCGCATACATCGTAAACAAAAACCCTTCCGCGTCATCCACGTCGGTAAAGACCGCCTCGCCGTGCCGCGGCACTTTCCACGAAAAGTACTCCGCCACGTACGTTTTGAAATCCTCGATCTCGTCCATCGTGTCAATGGAGGCTCGAAAGGACTGGTCGGGCTTGTACTCTCGAATGTGCATTCCAGGATCATTCTACTCCCTTCAGCCGACCGCGCAGGGGCTGCCGGATCCCGGTCCGCCGGCGCCGAGGCTCCTTACAATCGCTTCTGAAGCCTCGCCCATGTGTCCCGCAGCTCGACAGTACGATTGAAGACGAGCCGCTCGGCCTTCGACGACCTATCCACGCAGAAATACCCAAGACGCTCGAACTGATAGCGGTCACCGGGCCGGGCACTTGCCGGCGACGGCTCGGCTTTGCCCTCGACCACTTCGAGCGATTGCGGGTTTAAGTACACCGTGAAGTCTTGGTCTTCGGGTGACTCATTGGGATTTTCGACGGTGAACAGCTTGTCATAGAGCCGAACCTCTACCGGAATGGCCTCCGCCGCCGAAACCCAGTGAATGGTTGACTTCACTTTCCGCGTTTGCGGGCCGCTGCGCGTCTCGGGATCGTATGTGCAGTGGATCTCCGTGATCTCGCCCGTAACGGGGTCTTTCACGGCATGCTGACATTTGATGATGTAGCCATACCGCAGCCGGACTTCATTCCCCGGATAAAGTCGGTGGTAGCGTTTTGGAGGCGCCTCGCGGAAGTCATCCCGCTCGATCCAGAGTTCGCGACTAAAGGGTACTGATCGCGTGCCTGCATCCGCGTCCTCGGGGTTGTTGACGGCTTCCACGAGCTCCACTTGGCCTTCGGGATAGTTCGTCAACACCAGCTTGAGGGGGCGCAAGACCGTCATCACGCGCGGAGACGTCCGATTCAGATCCTGCCGGATGTAGTATTCAAGCTTCTCGAATTCCGTGAAGCCGTTCGTCTTCGACACGCCGAGATTGCGTGCGAAATTGCGCAAACCTTCGGGTGAGTAGCCACGGCGGCGCATCCCGCTAATGGTCGGCATCCGGGGATCATCCCAGCCTTCCACCACTCCCTGTTGCACCAGCTGCAGCAGCTTGCGCTTGCTCATTACGGTGTACGTCAAGTTCAACCGGTCGAACTCAATTTGCTGTGGATGGAAGACGCCGAGCTGATCGAGAAACCAGTCATAGAGTGGACGATGATCTTCAAACTCGAGCGTGCATATCGAGTGGGTGACGCCCTCGATGGAATCGCTTTGACCGTGGGTCCAGTCGTACATGGGATAAATGCACCAACGATTGCCCGTGCGATGATGCTCGGCGTGCAGGATTCGGTACATCACGGGATCCCGCATGTTGAGATTCGGCGAGGCCATGTCAATCTTTGCGCGCAGGGTGCGCGAGCCGTCGGGAAACTCGCCCTCTTTCATGCGCGCGAAAAGGTCCAGATTCTCCTCGACGCTTCTCTCCCGATATGGACTGTTCTTTCCCGCTTCGGTCAGTGTGCCGCGCGTCTCCCGCACCTGGTCGCCGCTCAAGTCGCAAACATAGGCCTTGCCTTTTTTGATGAGGTCGACGGCCCAATCGTACAACTGCTGGAAGTAGTCGGATGCGTAGAGGGGCCGGTTGCCGAAATCACCGCCCAACCATCTCACATTTTCGATGATCGACTCAACGTACTCGGACTCTTCCTTGGTGGGATTGGTGTCGTCGAAGCGTAAATTGCACTTGCCGCCGAACTCCTCGGCGAGGCCGAAGTTGACCGTGATGCTCTTGGCGTGGCCGACGTGTAAATAGCCGTTGGGTTCCGGGGGAAAGCGGGTGTGCACACGTCCGCCATGTTTCCCGCTCGCATTGTCGGAGAGAATCCAATCACGAATGAAATGTGAACGGGGTAAATCGGCGTCCTTCATGAGACAATCCCTAAAGCAAACTCGAGACGGGTCAGCACGGTGTCACGCCCGAGCACCTCGAGCGTTTCGAAAAGCGGCGGCGCATTCTTGCGCCCGCACACCGCGACGCGGACGGGCTGGAACGTCTGTCCCGCCTTCAGCTCGAGTTCAGCGGCAGCGGCGCGGAGCGCTGCCTCAAGTGTTGCGTGATCGAAGGCGGGCACGGTGGACAGAACTTCCTTCGACTTTCGGAGCGCCCGCTCGGCCATGGCGGCATCTCCCTTTTTGGGGATCAATTCGGCGGGATCGTAAGACCGCGGTTGGGTGAAGAAGAAATCGGCGACAGTGCCCACATCGCGCAATAAACGGATTCGCTCACGGATAAGCGGAGTTACGGCGCGAAGCTTTTCCGGCACGGCATTCGTAAACCCGGCTTGTTGGGCGTAGGGCATCAATTGCCGCGCGAGGTCATCGACATCGAGCGCCCGGATATGCTCGGCATTCAGCCACACGGCCTTTGGATCGAAGGGTTCCTCGTCGGTGAAGTTGACGGTTGCGTTGCTGCGGTTGATGCCGTCGAGCGAGAATAGCTCGACAAGCTCGTTGCGCGACATCTTCTCGCGGTCATTCTTTGGCGACCACCCGAGCAGGGAAAGGAAATTTACGAACGCATGCGGCAGGAAACCGGCGTCGCGATATGTGGTCACGCTGACCACCGAGCCGTGGATGCGTTTGGAAAGCTTTGCGCCGTCAGGCGCCATCAACAGCGGCAGGTGAGCCGTCATCGGCGCCTCGACGCCAAGCGCTTCGAAGATCAGCACGTGTTTGAACGTGTTCGCCAGATGTTCTTGGCCGCGCAGGATGTCGGTGATGCGGAGATCGGCATCGTCGGCGCAGGAGGCCATGTGATAGGTCGGCATGCCGGTCGAGCGCAGCAGCGCAAAATCCTCGAGGTCGCCGGTTACCTTGCGAACGGTCCCGTAGACGGAATCCGATACAACAACCTCCGGGCGTGAGTCGCGCGGCACTCTGAAGCGCAGGACGAAGGGCTCGCCCGCGTCGGCCCGGCGATCGCTCTGCTCGCGGGTGATCTCGCGCATGCCCGGATTGAAAAGCCATCCCGCGCTCGGATTCTCAAGCGCCGCGGAGGCGGGCGTGAAGTCGCGATAGGCAAGCCCCTTTTCGAAAATAGCCCAGGCGGCCCGGCGATGGAGATCGAGGCGGTCGGATTGACGGTAGAACTCGTCCCAGCCCAGTTCGAGCCATTGGAGACCTTCGTGGATGGAATCGAGAGAGGTCTGCGTGTTCCGTTCGACGTCGGTATCGTCGATGCGGAGAACTACGACACCGCCCTGGTGGCGGGCATGAAGCCAATTGAAGATGAATGTTCGAGCGCCCCCTATGTGAAGGTAACCGGTGGGCGAGGGCGCAAAGCGGACGCGTGTCATGCTTAGAAACTTAAAGAATAGCTCAGCGGCACCCGGCCAAGACGAAGCGAGATCTTACCGGGCGGTTGAGTTCCGAGTCGCGCCTCGCAAGCTGTGGCACGAGAACGACTTCCACTCCCGGAGAAAGAACAATACCGGCCGCAAACGTCGATTGGAACCAGAAGCCCCGTTGTATCTCCGATAAGGTTAGCACCGAGAAACGCCCTTCCGGCCGCGCATCAGCAGGCAACCTCGGCACTGGGCCGCGGCGAACTCCGCCGGAAGTTCGACTTCAATTTCGCGCGGCATCGACGTCGGCGAGAGATCCGTACGCCTTGTATTCGGGTAAGCGCGTGACAGTTGGCATGATCGTGGAAGCGCTTGCTGCCGGCCAGGCGATCGAGCAGTTGCTCTTCGATTTCCCCTATCTGGAAGAGGAGAACTCTTTGGTCAACGTCGTCAACAGGACGCGGCCGGTCTCGCCGTAGTCCACAACGCTATCCATACCGTTGGGGTCGACGGCGAGCTTTGGCTCGGCCTCGCCGTGCTTAGGATAGCGGTCGTGTCAAGCCGGTTTTGGCCGAGTTCGGGAGCACGCCCAATTCAAAACGCATAGACCCGTGCGTCCTCGCGGTGCGACTTCGTTCCTACCGCTCTATCGCAAGCGACGACCTCTCTCGCTACACAGCACTCTTCCAGGCTGGTCGCATGCGATAGAGCACTGAGATATCCCAACAATAATCCGCGGGACGAGCGATATGTAGTTCGTTTTGGGGGACTTAGTCCTCACGCTCGCGGAACTCTTCGTACCAATTCAGGACGATGTGGATGGAAGGTCGATTCGCTTGCTCGTCTTCCACGTCTTCGACAATGACGAATCGTCGCCCGTCGGCGGAAACGTCGTACTGATACTCGATGACCATACCAGGGAATCGCGGGAGGCGGAATAGCGGCTTGGGCGACCCTACCGAGAACTCTCCCACGGTCGAAACGGCAACCGCCGTCAGGGTCTCCCCCTCGATGAAAAAAAGCTCCCCTCCGTCCTTGCGCCAAAGCGGTTGCCGACCACCGTTTGCCGTGACCTGCCGTTTACCACTGCCTTGTGGAAACGAGCGCACGTAGATTTCATTTCGGCCCGACTCGTTTGAATTGTAAGCAAGAAAACGCCCGTCTGGAGAGAGCTGTCCATTGGTCTCCGAAAACTCGGTCTGAAGAAAGACGTGCGCCTCAAAAGTGCCGTCTTGCGGTTTGCGCTGAAGATACCCAATGTCCCACCCGGTCCGTGGACCCGCAATCGTGTAGAGCAGAATTTGGCCGTCAGCCGACCAGCTCTGCGGGAATTCGAGTACGGCCGCGCCCATTAGAAATGTTGCTTCGCCGCTGCCGTCGGCCGATCGAATGAAGATGTCCTGATTGCCTCGCCGGTTGGAGCTGAAGGCAATCTCCTTCCCCGATGGAGACCACACCGGGGAATCGTCGTCACCCGGGTCGAATGTCAGGCGCGTGCTTACGGAGCGATCTACGTCGTGCACCCAAATGTCCAGGTCTCCGCCCTGGGCAAACTTAACCGCCACGCGCCGTCCGTCAGGGGACAATGCCGGTTCCAACATCCCTTGCTGTGGCCGGCCCATCACGCCCAGTTTCTGTCCGGCGCGGTCGAACCAGGCCAACTGACGCGGCCTAGCGTCCTCGAAGTCAACGGCCACCAACGTACCGTCATCCGCCAGACTCGGGTCGGCCAGTCCCTCCGCGACACGGAACGCTTCTCCGGTGGCGCGCAGCGTCTCGATCGAGAACGGCAAAGCCCACAACCCCGCCTCACGAACATTCGTTTGGTACACGATATGCCCACTCGGAGAATAGATGGGGAAAGCACCCGCTGTCAGCGCCGAGAACTGACCGTTTTCGAGGTTCTTGACGGCAATCTCTTGATCGTTCACCGTCCCCACAGTGAAAACGATGGTGCGCGCAGCGGCATCTTCGGGCAAGAACGAGGGAAACCAGTTGCCCCTTCCCCTTTCGGTAACCTCGCGTTCGAATAACAACCTCGGCTCCCCGCCCTGATCGGGGATTTCGAAAACCCTCGGAGGCAGCCCCGCGCTGAACACAATCGAGTGGCCGTCCGGGCTCCACGAACCTGAAGCATACCCGTCCCGGTGGACCGGAGACAGGGTGATCACCGAGCCCCCCTCAACGGGAACCTTTTTCAAACTGTCGTCCGCGACGAATCCGATGAACCGACTGTCAGGCGACCAGAATATCCCGTCGGGAAGGGCGCCCTCGGTTCCCGCCAGCATCCGCGGTTCTTGGTGCTCGATATCCCGTACCCAGAGTGTCGGTTCGTCCCCGGCTGCCACGTAGACGATATGCTTCCCATTGGGTGAAATCGCTGCCCGGCTGCGGGTGGTGTCTACGGCTACAGGATGGAGATTCTCCGGGGTGAATGAAAACCGGCGCACCGCAGGCTCGAGAGTTTCTTCATCGAAGCGAACGAAAGAAACGACCAAGAGCGCGATCAGCAGCACGGCCGAGACTACGGCGAGCAGCCGCTCACGGTTCGTGAGGGTTCTTGTTCTGTGTTGGACTGAGTCCACACCGGAGACTGTTGCGCGCCCGCCCGGTTCACGCCCTTCGGAGTCGGCGACCGCCGCGAAAGCGCGTTGCTCACGCGAGCCCGCGGGCGGGGTTCTCACGATCGTCGAGCGGCCCGACTCCAGTTTCTTTTGAAGGCTCTTCAGATCGACCGCCAGATCACCCGCGTCCTTATAACGCTCTTCGCGGTCTTTCGCGAGACACTTGGCGACGAACACCTCCAACTCCATCGGCACACCCGCGCGAACCCCCGTGATTGGCTCGTGCTCCTCGTTGAGGATCTCGTAGACCAGCGCCTGATCGTAAAGGCCCTTGAACGGCCGTTGCCCGCACACCATTTCGTAGAGAACGCACCCCAGTGCCCAAATGTCGGTGCGGTTATCGACCTCCGCCCCCTCGGCCTGCTCGGGCGACATGTAGGCGACCGTCCCGAGCGTCGTATCGAACTTAGTGAGTTTGGAACCCTCGGTCAGCAAGGCCAGCCCGAAGTCCATCACCGTGACGTGGCCCTTGTCGTCCACGATCACGTTGCCCGGTTTGATGTCGCGGTGGACGACACCCTTTTCGTGAGCGGCTTCCAGTCCGTTAGCAATTTGTTGGGCGATATCGAGGGCTTCGAGGATCTTCAGCGGCCCTTGCTCGATCTTCTTGTCGAGACTGTCGCCTTCAATGAAGGCCATTGCCAAAAAGGTTTGGCCCTCCTCTTCGCCGATTTCGTAAACGGGGCAGACGTTGGGGTGATGCACCGACGCCGCGGCCTTGGCTTCCCGGTGAAAGCGCTTGTTGGCTTCCTCGTCTTTCAGTAGGTGAGCAGCCAGGAACTTGAGGGCGACGGGCCGGCCGAGTTTGGTGTCCTCGGCCTTGTAGACGACACCCATCCCGCCTTCACCGAGTTTCTCGGTGATCTTGTAGTGGGAGATGGTTTGGCCGATCATGGAGTGCGGCTGTCCGGGCCTTTATGGCTTGTCCAATTCTATCCCGAACAATACCTGGCGACAATCCTTCCGGCCGGCTATCGAATCGTCAGGGCGGTAATTCCTGTTGGCAATCGCGGTTTTTGACTCATTCCGCGGCGGTTCGTTGCACAATACGGCCGAATTGCTGCCCGCCGTGGTCGCCGCTGCTCCATGTCCCGACATACTGGCCGTCGTGGAACAGCACCCGCGCCGTGAAGGTGCCCAGCCCCGGGATCGTCGTATCCGTGAGGGTGATGATCGGAGTGTCGTCGGCCCACAGAATTCGTACCGGCACCGGCACTGTCACATCGTGATCGCCGTACTTGATACGGGCGTGGATCAACCAATAGTCGTCCCCGGGCATGTTCGTGATCTTCTCGATCTCGTAATATTCCGGGTGAACGCCCTCTTTCCCCTTCAATGTGAAATGGCCTTCCAGCGCAACGCCTTGCATCGATTCCTGAAACTTCGCTTCCAGTTCCGTCCGGCGAACCGCCTCCTCATCGGGCGAGGAAGAGCAGGCGAGCACAAGGACCGACGCAAGGACCGGCGCAACGACCGCTACCCACCTCCACACACCGCGTTTACTCGCCATATTCACCCCTCGGGCCCACAAAATCGCTACCCAACGTACCACGCCCTTCGGCCTTCAATCGGACTCGCCCTGCCGTCGTCTGCCGGCAGTAGCGCCTTGGGCCGGTTGTCAGCCCACCACAAAGTTAACCAACTTCCCCGGCACCACCACAACCTTGCGAATCGTCTTGCCTTCAAAATGCGCCGCCACCTTGGGATCGGCCTTGGCCGAGGCCTCGATCTCATCCTTGTCGGTGCCCTCGGCGACCGCCACGCGTGAACGCAATTTCCCATTGACCTGTACGATGATTTCGACCACGTCTTCGGCGGCAAGCTCGGGATCAAACTCCGGCCACGCCGCGTGCAGCACGGGACCCTCGCGGCCCAGCTCCGCCCACAACTCCTCGGCCATGTAAGGGGCAAACGGCCCCAGCAACAGAACCAGCTTCGGCAACACCTCCGCAAGCACCCCGGGCGACAAGTCTTCTTCGCGGGCATAGAGCAGGTTGGTCAGCTCCATCACCGCCGCCAACGAGGTATTGAAATGCCAACGCGTCTCGAAATCATGCGTGACTTTGCGAATCGTCTGATGCAGTTTCCGAAGCACCGCCTTGTCGGCGTCGTTGGAGGCCCCCTTCCCTTCGACGCCGAGGTCGTCCGCGCGCCGCGTGACAAAACGATAGACGCGGCTCAAGAACCGCGACATGCCCTCAACACCCGCATCCCGCCAATCGACGTCTTTTTCCGGGGGCGCGGCGAAGAGCGCGAACATCCTCACGGTATCGGCCCCATACTTGTCGACCGCGATGTCGGGCGAAACCACGTTGCCCTTATTCTTCGACATCTTGGCCCCGTCGCGAATCACCATCCCTTGGGTAAAAAGGCGTTTGGTCGGCTCGTTCCAAGTAATCAACCCCAGGTCGCGCATGACTTTCGTAAAGAACCGCGCATAGATCAAGTGCAGCACGGCGTGCTCGACGCCGCCGATGTATTGGTCGATCGGAAACCAAGCCGCGACTTTCTTCGGGTCGTAGGGCGCTTGGTCGTTGCGCGGGTCGCAGTAACGATAGAAATACCAGGAGGAGTCGACGAAGGTATCCATCGTGTCGCACTCCCGGCGCGCCGCGCCGCCGCACTTCGGGCAAGCCACGTTGACGAATTCGGGAACTTCCAGCAACGGCGAACTGCCCGCGCCGGTCAGCTTCACGTTCAACGGCAGCAACACCGGCAAATCTTGCTCGGGAACGGGAACGACGCCGCACGAGGAACAGTGGATCATCGGAATCGGCGTGCCCCAGTAGCGCTGCCGCGAAATGCCCCAGTCCTTGAGGCGATAGGTCACAGCGCCCTCGGCGAAACCGTGCTCGGCGCCCCAGGCCATCATCGTGACCTTGGCTTGCTCGGTCGGGATTCCGTTGAAGGGGCCGGAATCCTCGACCACGCCGTACTCCGCGAAAGCCTCTTCCATCGTCTCGGCATCGGCCAACTCGCCGTCCGCCGGCCGAATCACCGGACGAATCGCGATGCCGTATTTCTTACAGAACTCAAAGTCGCGTTGGTCGTGCGCCGGTACGGCCATAATCGCGCCCGCGCCGTATTCCATCAAAACGAAGTTGCCGACCCAAAGCGGGACCTTCTCCTCGCTATAAGGATTGACCGCGTAGTGCTCGGTGAAGAAGCCTTCCTTTTCGAGGTCGTCGGGGTTTAGCGCCGCCCGCTTGCGAATCATCTCGTCGGCCTTCTCACGCAAGCCGAACTGATCGACCAGCGGATGTTCGGGCGCGAGGATCGCGCAAGTCGCGCCGTAAATCGTGTCGACCCGCGTCGTGAAAACGCGGATCTTCGTCCCGTCGTCTTCCAAGCGAAAATCAATGTGCGTGCCTTCGGAGCGCCCGATCCAGTGGCGCTGCATGGTCATCACGCGCTCGGGCCAACCGCCTTCGAGCTCTTCCAAGTCATCGAGCAATTCTTGCGCGTAGTCCGTCGTTTTCCAGAACCACTGTTCGAGCGAACGCTGCTCGACCGGCGTGTCTTCATGCCGCCAGCAGCAGCCGTCAACGACTTGCTCATTAGCCAGCACCGTCGCGCACTCGGGACACCAGTTCACCTGCGCCTGTTTGCGGTACGCCAACCCGCGCTCGTACATCTTCAGAAAGAACCACTGGTTCCAGCGGTAGTATTCCGGTTCGCAACTCGAGATTTCCGTCTCCCAGTCGTAGCTGAAACCGAAACGCGCGTGCTGCTGTTTCATCCGCGCGATGTTCGAGCGCGTCCACTCCCCGGGTTCGCGGTTGTTCTTGATGGCGGCGTTTTCGGTGGGTAGCCCGAAGGAATCCCAGCCCATCGGATGCAGCACGCGAAAACCGCGCATCCATTTGTAGCGAGCCAGAGCGTCTCCGATCGAATAGTTGCGAATGTGCCCGATGTGCAGCGACCCGCTCGGGTACGGAAGCATCTCGAGGACGTAGTATTTCGGCCGCGAGAGATCTTTGTCACCGCGGTAGATGTCGGAGGCTTCCCAAATCTGTTGCCACTTGGGTTCGATTCGCCGCGGATCGTATTTCTTTTCAGGCATGGAATAAATCAGCGACGAGGGTTGGGCCTGAAGCCTCGCTCAACCGTTCCTCTAGTGTAAAGCGACAGCCCATCGTCCGGCCCGGAAATGCGGGCGATCGGCGCCCAGTAGTGACAAACCCTCGTGTGTGTCCTGGTCGTAGGGCGCTCAAGCGGCGTGAACGCCGTTGGGGGCAGGTTGATGTGGGGCCCCGGCTTGCGGCGGCGAGTTCAGCCCGGTGGAATCCATCAGCTTGGGGTAGCGTGGGTCGTCTCGAATGCAGTCGAGCCAGGGCTCGGCCTCCACCCAGACCATGCAGTCGGAGCGCTGCTCGACGGCTTTCGAAAACCATGCAAAGGCTTGGTCGAGGTCTTCGAGCACCGAATAGCATTGCGCTATCTCGTAGGCGCATACGTAGTCGCGGCCGACGCCCTGCTCGAGTTCAGGCATGAGTTTGCGGGCCTCGTCCATCCGCCCAAGGAGCGCATAGCCATTCTGGAGAAACGTGACAGGCCATGGGCTCCGCTCTTGTTCCACGGCCGCCCGGAGTTCCTCGATACCTCGGCCCGGACTGCCGTCGAGGATATAAGCCCTGCCCATCAGGCATCTTGCCACGGTGAATTCCGGGGCAATCCGTAGCGTCTGCTCCCCCTGCGCGACGGCGGCCTTGTAATCGCGAGCGAGTACGTCGGTCACTTGGGCTTCGAAGTTGGTTGGAGCGTCCAACGGCGCCAGCTCCAGTGCGTATCGGATCGCTTCTCTCGCCTGGGAAGTCCGGCACTCAGAGTTGAATGTAGCGGCCAGCAGGCGGTAAGCGTGGTTGCTGCGCGGGTTTCGCTCGATCGCCAGGCGGACGGCTTGGCGAGCTCCGTGACGATCCCAGTCATAGTAAAGCCGGACCATTCCGAGCACGGCGTAGGCTTGGTCGAGCGAGTCATCGAGTTCCAGCGCGCGCAGCGCCGATTCGCGGGCCTTGGGCATGGCTTCGCCCGGGGCGCAGTGCAGGCTCGAAAGCTGCGCGTGGGCATGCGCAAGCTCGGAGTGCGCCGGGGCGTGACGCGGGTCGAGAGCAATCGCCTTTTGAAACAGCCGGACGGCCTGCAACAGCTTGTTGGGCGTCGCTTGGTTTACCAGGACCCGCCCCTCGAGGACCAACCGATACGCTTCGGGGTGGCCGCGCCGTTTCGACGGCAGGGGCGGCTCGGGCAGCGGCTCGCGAAGATGGAACTCAGGCTGATACCCGCCCTTGGGACTTCGATCACGCAGCGGTCGCCGCGTCCTTCTGTTTCGTAGTAGCGAGCCAAGCGAGCCCGCAGCCTGCGGGCTTGTACCCTCACGATGGTGTCGCTGCGCGGGTCGAATGACTCACCACGGTCGAAAACTTCAACGCCGAGCGTATATTCCTTGATGAATTCCGCGTCGTTCCCGATGGAATGCCCCACCAAATACCGCAAGAGTCGGCTCAATCGCACGGCGCGAGCGAAAGTTTGCCCCGCGAGAATCTTCTCGAGTTGGGCCCTGGTTTCAGCGCCGCTAACGGTGCCGGTAGCGGTGCGTTCCGCCATGGTGTTCCTAGTATACGCCGGCGTGCAAGAACTGCCACGTTCGCGAAGCCGCGCCAAATGTCACCCCATGTCACTTCCCATCGCCCAATAGCTGTTCTAGACTGCTGCTACGGCCCTCATCCGTTTAAGGGAGATAGACATCATGGCGTTGCCGGCAGCGACCGAAGCCCCCGTGACCACCGAGACTCTGCTGGGCAGGTTGGAAGAGATCAAGCCGATCATCGAAAAGCATCGCGACGAGGCGGAAGAGAACGGCCGGTTGAGCGGTCCGGTTGCCGAGGCGCTGAAAGAGGCCGGGTTCCTGCGTCTCTACGTCGCGCGTTCCTACGGCGGTTTAGAAATTGACCCGATCACTTTCTTTCGCGTCACCGAGCGCATTTCGCGACTCGACGCCTCGGTCGGATGGCTGATCGCGAACGGGAATGCGCTGGCCTATATCACTTCTCACCTGTCAGAGGCCGGTACGGATGCGATCTTCGGCAGCGACCCCAACGCGACGGTCTGCGGTTCGCTCAACAGCATGGGTAAGGCGATAGCCGAGAACGGCGGGTATCGGTTTTCGTCGCAAGCTCCATTCAACACCGGGTGCAGTTTCGCGGACTGGTGCATGATGCAAGGCCAAGTCCACCGCGACGACGCGCCGAGCGACGCTGAACCCGAGATGATCGCGTTATTTTGCCCGATGAAGGACGCGGAGATCATCGACAACTGGGATGTCATTGGAATGCGCGCCACCGCGAGCAACGACGTGCGGGTGAAAGACGCATTGGTGCCCGAATCACTGACGTTTCCGCTGGAAACGCTCGGCAAGCCGCGGAAAAACCCTCATTTCCAGGGGGATTTGTACCGAATGCCTGTTTCTCACAATGTGCCGATCCATTTGTTACCTGTCCTGGGTGCGCTGAGGGCGGCACTGGACTGGGTCTCTGATCTGGCACAAAACAAGACTCCGATCTTCACCTCGTCGAAGCTGCGCCACCGTTCCATCGCACAAATCAACTACGCCAAGGCCCTGGGACGATACAGAGCTTCGTACGCCCTGCTGGAAGCCTCGCTACGGAGCGTATGGGAGAAGGTGCGGGCCGGGCAGGCCGTCACATCCGAGGACAAAGCAGAGTTCTTTCTGTCGGGGGCG
This sequence comes from Bryobacterales bacterium, assembly GCA_965238125.1. Taxonomy (GTDB): domain Bacteria; phylum Acidobacteriota; class Terriglobia; order Bryobacterales; family UBA6623; genus UBA6623. Next base: position 5,846,066 of record OZ250179.1, read on the forward strand.
CAAGCCAACGAGATGATCGCCGACGGCATTCGTCTGGCCGCGTCGGTCGCGGGCACCAGTTGGATCAGGAAGGGCAACCCGCTGGAAAGAGCGATGCGGGACATCGAGGTGCTGCACCAACACGCCTATATGAATGAGAGCCGATTCGGAACCGTCGCCCAAGTCCTATGGGGGCTGGAACCGGACTTCGGGTTCATCTCGATCTGATCTAATCGCCGCCGCGCCGCCTTTGCGATACGATGAAGGCGATGGCGGACGACTTATTCGAAGTTCAGTGCCCCTGCTGCGGCGGGCGTCTCGAGATCAGCGCCGAGACGCAAACCGTCGTCCATCATGAGGCCCCGAAACCGGAGTCCATCCCTCAAGATTTGCAAGAGGCCGTTCGCCGAGTGAAAGCCGCCGAAAGCGGGCGCGAGGAGCGTTTTCAAAAACGCCTCGACGCGCAGCGCCAACACGACAAGACGCTCGACAAGCGCTTCGAAGGTCTCCTGAAAAAAGCCAAGGACAGCGGCCCCCCCGAGCGCTATACCCGCGACATTGACCTCGACTGATTGTTCCTCAAGAGACCAGGGACACCACTCCCAGTGGGGCAGGTCTCCAGGCCTGCCCATACCGCGGCCCGCCCCTGAAGCTGCCCCCAAACCTAACCAAGCCTCTTGTCTTAATGCCGGCCTGGGCTGAAGCCCAGGGACAACACCTCAAGTCAAGGCTCCTCCTCCCATGCGCGAACGACCGGCCCCGCCGGTCGCTCGGGGGTCGGGGGCGAGGCCAAAGACCGGCCGCCCCGCGGCCGGTCCCCGTCTCAAACCCGCTCACGGTTCGCGATTAACCGAACCCCAACGCGCACTTCCGTCCGCACCTCTGGTCAGGCCTGGACACATAGCCAACCGCGGAGGGCAGCTTGCCGGGCAGGCCTGGAGACCTGCCCCACTGGGCGTCAGATGCCCTTGCTGAGTTCGCGCGAGCGCGCGCCGGCGGCCTCGACCGCGGCGCGCAGGGCGGCGGGCACGCCCCCTTTCTCAAGTTCCCCCAGCCCCGCGACCGTCGTGCCGGCGGGTGTGGAAACTTCATCGCGGAGCACGGCGGGGTGCTTGCCGGTTTCGAGTAGAAGCTTGGCCGATCCCATTAGCGTTTGCTCGGCTAATTGCACGGCCAGGTCGGCGGGCAAGCCGAGGCTCACTCCTCCGGCGGCCAAGGCTTCGGCGATCAGCGCGACGTAGGCGGGTCCGCTGCCGGAAAGCGCCGTGACGGCGTGCATCATTTCTTCGTTGACCCAGAACACGCGCCCGACGGTCCCGAAGATGCCCTCGGCGACTTCTCGGTCGGCCGGTTGGGCGGCATCATTGGGGCAGATTGCCGTCGCCGACGCCCCCACCGTCATCGCCAGATTCGGCATGGCGCGAAAGGTGCGCATCGACGGCGAGCCGGCGTCCTCGATCGTTGCCAGCGGGACGGCGGCGGCCAGCGAGATGAGGATCTGATCGGGGCGAAGAAAGTCCCGCATATCACCCAGCACCTCGCGAATTTGATAAGGCTTGACCGACAACAGGATCACGTCGGCCCACTGGGCGGCCTCGGCATTACCGCCCGCGCTGACGGAGATGCCGAGTCGTTCGCCGATCTCCTCGGCCGGCAGAGAAGGGTGCACCGTCGCACGAATATCGTCGGGGGCGAGCTGCTTGGCCTCCAACAGACCGCGTATCAACGACCCGCCCAAATTTCCCGCGCCGATGACGGCAAGCTTTCGATCGAGAGACATGGGCACATTGTAGCGAGGTCGCGGGTGGCGCAAAGCAGTACAATATCTTTCGTCCCGCTGCCGCGGTCTGTTCATCGAACCGCCGCCCATAGGAAAGCCCCACGGGGAAAAACCCCACAGGAAAACAATGCCCGACAAGAACAGCAATCCCAACTTGCAAGTCAATCGGCGTGAGTTCGCCAAGCTTTCCGTTGCCGCGGCCGCGTCGGCGGCAGTCGGCGCCAATGCCGCCGCGCAAGAAAATAGCGGCAATGTGGTCGACAACTTCGAACGCGCCGATTCCTTCTACCACGGCCACGGCTGGGAATCGCTGAATCCCGGCTATTGGAAACTCGAAGGGAACGCGCTGCGGCGTCGCATTCGTACTCGCGGCGACAAGGCGCGGCATACCGGGTTTCCGTTTCATAAATATATGGAAACCGAGTACGAATCGCGTCCGCCGTACGGCATGATTTGGCGGCGCGATTGGAAACTGAAAGGGAACTATCGCGTCTCGATCGACGCGGTTGTTCGCTCGCTGCCCGGCCGCGCGCCCGAGCCGGGCTATTCGTTGATGGGGATATGCTTCGGAGGGCGGACGTTATTTGAAAGCTGGAACGGAGGCGGCGAGGAAGGCGACGCCTGTTGGTACGCCGCCTGGCGCGACGACGGCAGCTTCGGCGTGTATGACCACACGACCGACGATGCCAAGGCCGTTCAGCTGGATTCCACCACCGAGGCCCCAGCGCTAAAAGCCGGTGACCGCGTTACGATCGACGTCGAGGTTTCAGGTCGCGACGCCAACCGAGCCACAGTGACCGCCACCTTAGAGGCCGCCGGATCACAAGCCAAAGTCACTTGTAAAAACGTCGAACGAGAAAAATTCGTCGAAGGCTTCGTGGGGCTCGTCGGGCGCGGCGATCTCGATTTCGAAGTGAGCGAATTTCGGCTCGACCCCGGCGACAATACCGCGCTCGACGAGCCTGCCAATGAATTGCAGGTTTGCTATCCGCTGGGCGATACGCTGCGGCAAGTCGACGGCGAATGGCACTGCAGGTTCATCGCCATTTTTCGCCAGGAAGGCCGTAGCGCGGAAATTCGCATCGGCGCCGACGAACAGCCCGAGGCGGGTTGGGAGGCCGTCCCGCGTGCCGGACGTGGCAGGATTTTGACGAACGGCTTTCGACGCGCGACCGCCGTGATCGATTGCGTGCTGCCGGCGAATCCCGCCGACACCGAGATGTATTACACAATTTGGAAGGACGGCGAAAATGTCACCGCCGACCCGCGCCCGAGCGCCCGAAGCTATGTCGGCCGTCTGCCGCGCCTCACCGCGCCCTATCGCCTCTGCGGGCTCAGTTGCCACGCCATCAGCGGCACAAAGCCCGGCATGGAACGCACGGCGAAATTCCAGGAAAACTGGATTCACGATCAGCCCTTGGTCGACGCCTTTCTCTACACCGAGCTTTTCGAATTCCAGGTCATGCTCTGGGAGGACGACGTCTGGTATCTCGAACTCGTTCTCTACACCACCAGCACCGACGACGCCTACAAGATCATCACAACGACCTTGGGCAACCCCATCACGCGTTGGCAGATGATGCGGCACTGGAACGTGATAAATCCCGGTGATCACGACCACGGCATGGACGACGTCAAGGGTCCCGAGCAAATCGCGATTCGAACCCAGCCGGGCCTGGGCCAAGACATCGAGTACATGCAACGGAATTTCCAGATCGTGCAGCATTTGATCAGCGGCGACGATAGCCCGTCGGGCACCGAAAACCCGAAACGCTGGCGACGCTGGAAGATGCCGGAAGGGGATTTCTCGTTGCTGATAGCGGACTCACGGCTCTGGCGCACCTCCCAGGACACTCATATCTGGGAAGCCGAAGGTTGGAGCGGCAAGGGCCACATCTACGACCGCAAGGACCCGACTCGCAGTTTGCTCGGAGAAGAGCAGTTTGCGTGGTTGCAAGAAACCGTCCGAACCGACACTTCAGCGCTGATCTGCGTCACCGGCATCAACGGCATGCATACGATTTGGCAGCCGTCCGTCGAAGCCGATCAGCGTGACCGCATCGCCGCCGACTACGCGGGGTGGGTGAAGGCGGGTTGTGACCGCGTGATTGAACTGTTGAGCTCGCGTGAGGGAATCGTCAGCGTCTACGGGGACGTGCACATCGGCTCCATTGTGCGCAATCGTGACGCTCGGCTTTATGAGTGTTCTTTCGGGCCGATTGGTCGGACCGGAGGACGGGCTCCGAAGAGCGGCTTCGGGCGGCGCATGACCGACTACGACGGCCGCGAGCTCGACATGATCGCCTTCTATCACCAGGACTACGAGTCGCCGGATTTGAGGAAGCAGACGAATCCGGGCTATTGGAATTTCCTGGAGATGGAGTTTGATCCGCGGCCCGATGATGCAAAAATCGGCTTGTGGATCAGGCGCTTGGTCGAGCCGCCCAATTCCGAGCCTCGCGGCGACGGATCGGTGTTCGTCGGGGCCTCGGCGACGGGGCGTCCGATCGATTGCCGCCTGCCGCGGCTCAAGACGCTGCCCAATGCCGACGTGCGCTTCGCGACCATCGAGGGACGGCCGTTACGGGCTGCTCGGAGTCGCGCCGACGGCAACGTGGCCGTGCCGGGGCTGGTGGGCGTTGCCGCCGGCTCGCGGGTGACGATGACCGCTTATGACGGCGAGAAGATCGAAGCCCAAGTCGTCACGACGCTTTAACCGAGCTTGGCCCATGGAGGCAGAGCGACGGCGCCGGTCACCGGAAAAGAATGCCCCGCGCAGGTTTCCAAGGAAGCCCATGGCTCTACTCCACCGACTGCGCCGCCAAAATCGCCGCCCCCTGACTAACCACCTCGTTCCCCAACCGCGTCGGGACAATCCGATAATGCTCGCGGAAATAGGAAACCACCAGGGGCCGAACCTTCTCCGAAACTTTCTCCAGAAAAGCACTATTCCCCGCCCCAACCCCACCGCCGACGACGACAACATCGGGGCTCAACAAGTTGATCGCCGCGGCCAGCGCTTGCGCCAGATAGCCTGCGGCACGATCAACAACCGTCCCGGCGAACCGGTCACCCGCCTCCCAACCGCTCATGATCTGTTTGCTGGAAACCTGCCCTGCGGAGTCGTACTCCGCTGCGAATTTCCCCGCCCGCCACAATGCCGGGTCTTGTTCGGCTATCCAGCCCGCCAGTTGCGCGATCCCCGGGCCCGAGCAAACCGCCTCCACGCACCCACGCCCGCCACACGGACACATCGGGCCGTCCGGCGCCACTACCACATGCCCGATTTCCGCCTCGCCGATATCGCTGAAGGCCTGGATGCGGCCGTCACGCACAATGCCGCCGCCGACCCCGGTCCCAATCGTCGTGTAGAAAACCGTGCGACACCCCTCCCCCGCCCCGAAATGGGCCTCGGCCAACGCCGCCAACTTGCAGTCATTCTCAATGCTCACCGGCAGGCCGAACTCCTTTTCGAGCCTCGGGACAACGGCAAGTCCGTCCCAGCCCTCTTCGTGCAGACACAGGTGAGGCTCCCGCGTCGAGCGTCGAACCGTTCCACCGAAACCGAAGCCGATCGCGCGAAACGTGGCCCCTTGGCGTTCGCGGGGCTCGCGAAGCTCATGCGCGATCTCGATCAGCCGCTCCAAACTGCGCTCTGCCCGGTCCTGGGGCTCGCGATACAGGAAGCGCGTCTCTTCCAACCGCCGGTCCGCCCCGGCAACGCCCGCGGCAAGCTTCGTCCCGCCGGTTTCAAAAACAAGATAAGAGGCCGTACTCATAACAATGTGCCCACCCGGCCCAGGACCCGCGCTTTGGGGTGGCTACCTCGGTAGTGTCCTAACAGTGTGTTGGCCCTGCCCGACGAGTGATCTACTTTTTGGGCTTGGTCTTGGCTCGGGCTTTGGACTTCGCTTTGACCATGGCCCGGGCCTTGGTCTTGGGTTCTGGCGAGAACGAATCACTGTCGATCAGCGATACCGTGTCGCCGTGAACGAATAGTGACTTGTTAAACGCTGACAGGAACTCCATCCCCAACAGTAGATCGCTGGATGATGGCTCCAGGATTATCACGCCAATCTCTGATTTGTCACCCGCCGTGATCTTCCCGAGTGCCGTCAACTTAGTGTGTGTTGCGCCGTCGGCCAATGACACGGAAGTCGTTCCGTGTAGCATCAAGCCCAGCGGAAAGGCTTTGAGCAGAGGCATCGCTAGAAATCCACTGAACCCAGTGTCGATGATAGCCTCGAACTCCTGGGCTAGGCTTCTATCGGACCGCCGACCGTAACCGTAACAACCGGGCAGCCTGACTTGCCTTTAGAGCCAGTCAGTGTTGGCATTTGACGTGTAGCTGACGCGGTACGCACCGGCGGAGCCGACCCGGATCAAGTGAAAAGGGCCTTTTTTCCCTTTGCTCTTGGCGTTCTTGTATGCGTCTTCGGGTGATTTGCCTAGATACGCACCTTCTGTAATCACGTCGATGACAACGAACTCGCCAAAATGGTCAAGTTCGTATGACTTTTGATACTTCTCGGCATAAATCTGCTTGCCGCGCTCTGCCATGGCTTCGAAGTCGGACATGATCTCGGCACTCATACCATTAAGATGTTCCGCTGCGGCCTGATGTTTCAAGAAACCAATCGGCGGATCCTCCCGGAGGGCATAGTAGCACACCGAGTGCGGAGAAGTGACTCGGTGGAACAACCTATTTTACAGGCGACGCATGACTGCCGCAAACGCCTGATTCAAATTTACTTATGCGCGAAATCCGCAAGAACCCGGATACGATCCGTGATACCGGATTTCGTAGCTGGCGTCAGCCTCAATGTGCCGTGGACACGGCAGAAGTTGGGCCACCCGAACAACAGGGCCGACCCGCATGAAGCCCACCCTCACGAGACCGCCACCATGACCCCCACGCTAGAAAGACATTACCCCTTCCTCACAGGGGCTGATTTGGCGGGCATTGGTAGAATGAGGTGCGATTCATCGAGTCGCGAGCTTCCGAAAAAGCGACTAGAGGGGAGAGGCAACATGGCCACGCTTGAACCGGGCTCGAAGGCCCCTGATTTTTCACTGCCCGACCGCAACGGCGAGATTCAATCGCTGCGCGCCGCGCTCGAAAAGGGGCCGGTGCTGCTCACGTTTTTCAAGGTCACCTGCCCCACCTGCCAGTACGCCTTGCCGTTTTTCGATCGTCTGCACAAGGCTACCGCTGAAAGCCCGGCCACGTTCTGGGCCGTCTCGCAGAACGAACCGGAAGACACCGCCGCCTTCGACCGCGAATTCGGGATCGCGTCGCCGGAACTTTTCGATTCCGAAGACGAAAATTTCCCGGTTTCGAACGCTTACGGAATCACCCATGTGCCGAGTAGCTTTTTGATCGAGCAAGACGGCACAATCTCGATTTCCTCGGTCGGTTGGGACAAGGGTGAGTTCGAACAAATCAACGAGCGCCTCGCCGCGGTCGCCTCCGTGGCTGACCTGACAGTGTTCAACCCCGGAGAAGACGTCCTCGACTACAAAGCCGGTTGAGGATCGAGAAACTGAGTCCCGGTCGGGACTCTTCAGCGCCCCCGGCAACAATCGTTACCCGACCTTGTGATTCGCCAATCCGCGAACACGGCTGGCGGGAAAAAGCGGAGCCCGTCGCCGGAAGGGGTGACTCGGCGTGCTGAAGGCGCTGCCTGGGGGTCGGCCTCCGTCTCCCGGGCCCGCTTTGCGACAATCGTCAGGTCGTCATGGTGATGCGGGAAGAAGACCGGCCGGCCGAACTCACGGGGAAAGCTGCGCGCGATCAGGGTGCCGCCCTTTCGAGTCAAGCGGGTGTTTCCCCGGGTCCGTCGTGGCGGCGCTCGGTGGCGGCATTGAGTCAGCTCGGGCTTTTCACGCTGCTGACGATGTTGCTGTGGCCGGCCTGCGGTTGGCTGCTGTCGCCACTGCCGATCGATCGGTTTACGATAACGCTGTTCTCTCTATTCCCGGCGGTCGCGGCGGTCACTTTCCTGCTGCTGCGCTTCCCACAACCGCGGCCGCCGGCCGTGATCGCGGCCGCGCCCAATCGCCGAGCCGTCGTGGCTACGGTGTGGGGCGTGGGCGTGGGAGCGGCGCTGGTTACGATCATCCTGAGCGTTCACTGGGCGCTCGGGTGGGTGGAAGTTTCGACTGGCGGACTCGAAAACTACGCCGGTCGGTTATGGGAGCCCGCGCTGCTTGTCGGTTTGTTGGGCATTCTGGTCGGTCCGGCCGGGGAGGAGCTTCTGATTCGAGGCTATGGGTTTCAGATGCTCGCTCGAGCAACCCACCCATGGGCGGCTGTCGCGGCGTCGGGCGGAATTTTCGGGGTGATTCACTATGGTAACCCCGAGTTCTCCGGGCCCGCGTTGGTCAACACCGTGCTGTTCGGGGTCCTATTCGGCATCGCGCTTGTGCGGCATCGTACGCTTTGGCTGCCCTACGGCATGCATATCGGCTGGAATTTCGCGCTGGCGGTGTTCGGCGCCAACCTCAGTGGGCTTAAAATCAAGTTGACGGCAATTTACGTGACCCCAGTCGGCCCCCAGCTCTGGACCGGCGGCGCGTACGGACCGGAAGCCGGGCTTTCGGCAACCGCCGCCGTGGTCGTCGCGGCCTGGGTCATTTGGAAACTGCCGCCGGCACGGGACTATCGAAAGCTGTTGTGGGAAGAAGAACAGTAACGGCCCGTCGGAGTTGCTCGGATAGTAGGTATGCCATGCGAAGGTATTTGAGTTTGGCTTTAGGGGTGTTGGTTTTGGGTGGCGCCGTGACGCTCCACGCCAAGATCGGCGTCGAGCAGCGCGCCCGCATCGTGCGGCAAATGACCGCCGAGTACGGCACCGCCAAGGTCATCATCCCGCGCTCTAAGAAAGCTCTGGGCATCTCGACCAAGGGGCGCTACGACCCCGACCAGTGGGGCGACGCATTGGACAAGTTCGGCCCGGCGGCCCGGTTGGGCGACTTGGTGCAAATCACCAGTGTCGAGTTTAAGAAGGACCGCATCATCATGGTCATCAACCACGGCATCAAGGGCGGACGCAAGTGGTGGCATCGGGTGCAAATGAGCGGCACCATGCGGCAAGGAACGACGCTCGGCGCGGGTCAAAGCGTCCACGCCCCGGGCGGAACGAAACTGGCGCTGGTCTTCGAGGGGGGGTTCCCGGAACTGGAACCCGACCAACTCAAGAAGATGATGGGGCCGATCATCGATTTCACGCAACGGTCCGCCACGGAGCTGTACATCGAAAAGCTGCCCGAAGAGTTCCAGGAAGCGATTACGGAAAAACGCGTCCTCGAAGGCATGGATCGCGACATGGTCCTGCTCGCCAGGGGGCGCCCCGACCGCAAGGTGCGTGACTTCCGAGACGGCATCGAAACCGAAGATTGGATTTACGGCATCCCCCCCGGCAACCTGACCTTCGTCACCTTCGAGGATGAGAAGGTGATCGCCGTACGCGACACGTATGCCGCCCCCGGAGGAACCGTGGGAATCGCCCAACCACCCGAAGACAAGGAATAGGACCGCGACCCACCAAACCGAGCCGCGACCGTAAGGAAGCGGTATCCGAGGCAGCACCCCTGCGGCCACCCAAAGCGGCGATCCTAAAACGACCTCCACGGGGTCCTGTCTCCGGCCGCCCCTACGACCCCAAGGGCAGGAAATACTGCGTCCCCTGAACAGGCCGACTGAGCTCTTCCAATAATTCCTCGAGATCCTGTTCTCGATGAACAAAGTCGGACTTCGACGTGTCGACCACTAAGACGTCGGCGGCTTTGTAGTGGGCAAAGAAGTGCTCGTAGGCACGCACCACTTCGTCGATGTATTCGTCGGCGATGTGGGCTTCGTCGGCGACGTTCTTTCGCTCGATCCGTTCCCGCAACACGCGCGTCGGCGCTTTGAGATAAACCACCAGATCCGGCGTCGGAAGCTGCTCTTTGAAGTGACGATAGTAACGGTCGTAGACGGCCGCTTCGTCGTCGTTGAGGTTGATATAGGCGAAGAGTTTATCTTTCTCGAAAAGATGGTCGGCCACGATGGGCGTGTGGGAATGCGGGATGTCGGCGTCGTGGATGCGCTGGTAACGCGACATCAAGAAGTACATCTGGGCCCGAAACGCCGAGCCGCCTTCCCCTCGGTAGAAGGGGCCCAAAAAGGGGTTATCCTCCGCATCAAGCAACGGCCGAGCGTGAAGGCGTTCGGCCAGCGCGTGCGCCAGACTGGTTTTGCCCACGCGCAGCGGACCTTCGACGGCAATGTAACGGGCGGCGCTCATCTTGTTTTCAAATTCCCTTGTCTCGATCCATGAATCGCGGCGGGCCAGCCCGCATTTCTCACCGCCTGACGGGCAAAGCACACGATAGGCCCGCCATTACTTCGTTGCGCTTGCTCGCCGTGCTCACCGTACTGTTCGAGTACGCCTCTTTGCTTAAGAAATGGGCGCCAAGCGGCGCCCGCCTCGTCCTGACAGGCCTTTCATGCACTTTGCCTCGCCACGCGATGAGAAAAGCGGGCTAGAATCCCAAGCTCGCTTGCGGTCCTCGCGGCAACTTAATCTCGAAATACTCGAACGCGGACTGCGTGCCGACTCTTCCACGAGGCGTGCGGTCCAGAAAACCCAATTGCATTAAGTAGGGCTCATAGACCTCTTCAATCGTATTGGCGTCTTCTCCGATCGACGCCGCGATAGTGTTGAGGCCGACCGGGCCGCCGCCGTATTTTTCCAGAATCGTCCGCATCACCTTTTGGTCGATTTCATCGAGCCCGTAGGTGTCTACCTCGAGCAAATCGAGCGCGGTTTGCGCGATCTCGCGCTGAACCACGCCGTCGGCGCGAACCTGCGAGTAGTCGCGCACCCTGCGCAGCAAGCGGTTGGCCACGCGCGGCGTCCCGCGGCTGCGCTTGGCGATCTCTTCGGCCCCGCCTTCGTCGATTTCCACTTCCAACAGCCGCGCCGAACGGTAGACGATCCGGGTCAGCTCCGCCGTGTCATAGGGATTCAGCCGCAGCGTTAGGCCGAAGCGACTGCGCAGGGGTCCGCTGATCAGCCCGGTCCGGGTCGTCGCCCCGATCGCCGTAAACGGCGCCAGCGGAATCGAGTGCGTCCGAGCGCCCGGCCCCGACCCGACCATCAAATCCACGCGGTAGTCCTCGAGCGCCGAATAGAGCATTTCCTCCACGTCGGCAAGCAGGCGGTGAACCTCATCGACAAAGAAAACCTGTCTCTCGTCGAGCGTCGTCAGCGCACCGGTCAGGTCAAGCTTCTTCTGCAACACCGGACCCGACGTGAAGTCGATCCGCACGCCCAGTTCGTTCGCGATGATGCCGGCCAGCGTCGTCTTGCCCAATCCCGGCGGACCGTAGAGCAAGACATGATCCATCGCCTCGCCGCGCCCCTTGGCCGCTTCGATCGCAATGCCCAGAACCTCTTTGAGCTTGGACTGGCCGATGAATTCCGTTAAGCCTTGCGGCCGCAGACTGAGGTCGAATTGCCGATCCTCTTCTTCGGCCGTTCCTGAAACGATGCGCGTCTCCGACATCGAACACCTTACCCCGGCTCGGGCGCCGCGCGGCTACCGCGAGATCAACTCGAGAGAGCGGCGGAACAACGGCTCGAAGGCAACGTCGCCGCCTTCCCGCAACGCCTTGCCGACCGCCTTGCGCGCCGCCTCGCGCGAACACCCCAAATTGAGCAACGCCGAGACCACTTCCCCCTCGGCGGCGTCGCTCCCGTCTCCGCCGGCCGCCGCGGCGGCGTCCTCCGCTTCCAGCGCGCCGAGTTTTTCCCGTAACTCCAGGACAATGCGTTCGCCGGTCTTCTTGCCGACGCCGGGGATGCGCGTCAAGCGGCCGACATCACTGGTTCGAATCGCAGCGGCCAGCTCGTCCGCCGGCAATCCCGATAATATCGTAATCGCCAATCGCGGGCCGATCCCGCCGACTGTGATCAACTTCTCGAAGATGCCCTTCTCCCGGCGTGTACTAAAGCCGAAAAGGGACAACGCGTCTTCGCGGACGTGCGTATGGATTTCGAGGGATATATCCGCGCCCGCGTGACCCAACTGGGAATACGTGGATACGGGAATGATGACCGCGTACCCAACCCCGCCGACATTGATCGTGATCAGGTTCGGCTGTTTCTCATGCAGCTTGCCCCGCAAGTGGGCGATCATTCGTCCATACTCGCCTTCACGATCGACCGGACCGCAACGTAAGGCAAATTATGGCAACCCTCCGGGGGGGTGTCAAGCAGACGGGAATCGCCGGGCTCGGGCGCTATGATAGGAGGTCTTTGGCCGCCCCTACCGCTGTCGAGAAGACGGAGGGAAGTGCTCCCAAGTCGTTCAACCGGATGTCGCTTCGTCGAGTATTTGTGGACGCCGTTGCCGCCGGAAAGGCGGCCGTCGGCGGCGAACGTGCCCATCACCTGGCACGAGTGGCGAGGCTGCGACCCGATGAGCGCGTCGAAGTCAGCGATCACGAGAGACTCTACACCGCTCGCGTGGCGGCGATCAGCGGCAAGTCGGTGGAATTCGCGATCGAGGCCGAAATCGAGCCGCCTCAGCCGGGGCGGCCGATTTGCCTGCTGCTTGCCGTCATCAAGTTCGCTCGTTTCGAGTGGGCGATCGAAAAGACGACGGAGCTGGGCGTAACGTCGATAGTGCCGTTGCTCGCCGACAGAAGCGACCCCGGATTCGCGGCCGCCGCGGCAAAACGATCCGAGCGATGGCGTCGCATTGCCGACGAAGCCGCCCAACAGGCCCGCCGCATGGCGCCGCCGCGTATCGAGCCGGCGGCGGATCTCGATCAAGCCGTCGCAAGGGCCGAAGATTCGGACCGTTTCATCCTCGACCGCGACGGAAAGCCTTTACCGGAAGCCCTACGGGAAGCGGATCGATCTTTGACTCGCGAAGTCGTCTTATTAGTGGGCCCCGAGGGCGGTTGGAGTGATCGCGAACGAGAAGCCGCACTGCGGCACGGCTTCTCGACCGTCGGCCTAGGCTCCAACATCCTCCGGACCGAGACAGCGGCGGTCGCGGCGCTTGCCGTGGTGACCGCGACCGCCGCGCCGGACGGCCAACGCTAGCGACCGGCTCTTCATGAGTTGGGGGGAGAGTTTAAGGGGCCGTTCGAGGTGCGCGGCGGAGTCCTGAAACGACTGTACTGTTACGATAGAGACACTCATGGAAGAAACGGACCGTACTGACCGTACCGGCGTGGATCGCGAGCCTATTGCGTCCTCCGTCATCGAGGAACCGGCGTCGGTTGCGGTCGAGACGGCGGTTGCGGCGACAGCCCCGGGCGACGGCGCCCCGCACATGACCCCGACGAGCCCGCGGCCGAAGAGCCCTGGATGGGGCTACAAGGACCTTTTCTATGTGGTGGCTTTCGCGGTCCTGGCATTGGGTGTTTCAATCATCGCTTGCTTCGCCTTCTTCTTTGCGCTGGAGCACATTGTCGGCTTGAAGGTCGATTTCCAAGAGCCCGCGGGAAAAGCCGTGATGCTGATCACGATGCAAATGATGTGGTGGGCGCTGATCGTGGCCTTTGTCTACGTGCTGGCCACGGTCAAGCATCGTATGGACTTCGGCGAGTCGATGAGCTGGATTCCCTTGACCCGGCCGCTGCGCTCCGGGGCGCTCTATTGCGGCCTTGGGTTCCTGTTGGCGTGCTCCGTGGCGGTGATAGCCTCGCTCATTCCGATGCCGACCGAGCGCCCGCCGCTGGAAGAACTGCTCGGCGACCCGGCGGCGTTGCTGCTGCTGGCGGTCTTCGGGGTGACCGTCGTGCCGGCGGTGGAAGAGCTGCTCTTCCGCGGCTTTTTCTATGCGGCTCTCGACAGGATGCACGGCGCATCGGCCGCGATTCTCGCGACGAGCGTCGTCTTCTCGATGATCCACGGGCCGCAGTATGGTTGGCACTGGCAGAACCTGGTATTGCTGTTCTACGTGGGATCGGTGTTTGCGCTGATTCGGGCGCAAACAGGGTCGGTCGTGCCCGCCGCTTTCGTCCATGCCGGATACAACGGCACGTTGCTGATTGGCGTGCTGCTTGCCGGCGAAACGATCGAGAAGGTGTAGCGGCCCGCGGCAAGAGTCTCGCGCGTCGGGCCCGCTCGCAAACCTCGGCGGTTGGTTACGCTTCAAACTCGCGGCAGAGTTCGACCATGCGCTTGAGGTTGTCGGGCGGGGCCGGGGGCGCGACCGAGCAGGCCGAGGAGAGTATGAATCCCTCCATGGGCCGGGCGGCTTCGAGAATCGCGCCGACGTCGTCGCGGATCTTCCGGTCGTCGCCCCGCAGCAAGGTATTCACCGGGTCGACATTTCCCTTGATGAAGATGCGTCCTTGAAGCTGTTCGACGGCTTCGGTGATTTCGACGTCGCCGAGCGGCGGCGGGTCAAGGCACTCGATGCCGCTAACGCCGGTGCGGCAAATCAGGTCGAGGCGATCGCCGATCGCGCCGCAGGTGTGGGTGTAGATCGCCCTGCCGGCATCGCGCACCGCGCTCGCCAATCGGCTTTCAAACGGCAGGATGAATTCCTCGTACATGTCGGGGCTCAGGAAGGCGCTCCCGGCGAAGGGGCTGCTGATCTTGATGGCGGCCGCGCCGCGCCGGACCTGGGCGACCGCGAGGGCGACCGACCATTCGGTGGTCTTGTCGAGGATCGCGGCGCACTTTTCCGGGTCGTCGAGCAGCGCCATCAAGCCGTCTTCCATCCCTGTGATGTTGAGGAAATGGTCGAACGGCGCGCGGACTTCCCCGTGGACGGAGTATTCGTCGCCCACGCGTTCGATCACCCGGTCGAGAGTGGCGAAGACGTGATCCTCAAAGCCCTCGGGGTCGGAGATCGGCAGAGTCGCCTTGCTGGCCTGGAAAGCGAGAAAACTCTCGGGTGCCCAGCCGAGCAGGTCGTCGGGATCGAGTTCGTCGAAAGTCGGGCGCTCGAAGTGGTCGGCGGGCTTGTAGTAGGCGTCGTCATCGCGGGTGCACTCGATGCGCGAGCCGTCTTTCAGATAGAGCGTGGGGACTTCGGCGTCGTAGTCGCTGCGCTCGACGAGATCCATGATGCCGTGGACACGGCCGGGCTTGTGGCACAGGATGCCGTCAAAGTCGTAGAGGGCGCGCATACGAATCTGGCAATCGGCCCACAGGTCGCTGTCGATGAAGTAGTCGATTGGGTGGACGCCGGTGTTGATGATGGTGTGCCCGTTCGCAAGCTGGCACATGACCGGAATGCGCGGCGGACGCTGCCGGCTCATGGCGAGGTCGACGATTTGCTTGGAAGTCATAGCGGGTGTGAAGTTGATCGTTCAGGTACGGGTCAGACCTCCAAGTAGACCACTCCATCTTCCACCGAAAAAACGGCATCGGCTTGGCGGGCGGCGGATTCGAGCGCCTTTCTGAGAATATTCTTGACGTCGGGGCCGTCGTCGAGGCGGCGCATGACAGCTTCCCCGGTGACGTTGCCGATAGTGATGACGATCTTCAGGCCGCGACGTTTGCAGGTGATCTTGCGACCGTCGGCGATTTCGACGTTGAGCGGCTTGATGTAGGCGTCGGCGTAGTTGACGCCGATGCCGGAGCCGTCGGGAGCCGATGGCGGGATGAGCGCCTCGGCGGCGGTGTTTTCTTGGGCAATATGGAGTTTCATAACGGTCGAAACGGACAGGGCACTCGAGCCCTATTTTGCACTATGAGGATTCTGCTTCCTTATGGCCGTCGATCATCGCGCGGAACAAGCGAATATGCTCGGGCGTGCTGCCGCAGCATCCGCCGACGATGTTCACGCCGGAGTCGAGCAGGTCCGGCAGCTCGGCGACCATTTCCTCGGGCGTTTGCTTGTAGATGACCTTCATTTTTTCGAGAACAGGCTGGCCGGCGTTGGGTTGCGCCATGGTCGGCAGATCGCTGACGCCCTGGTACCGCTTGACGGCACGGCCCGCCCAACCGACATCGATGCCGGTGCCGCAGTTGAGAGCCATGATGTCGACTCCGGCGTCGCGCATGAATGCCGCGCCTTTCTCGGGGTCTATCCCCATCATGGTACGAATCTCGGTGCCGTCGGTGGTCACGTCGTAGGCCATCGAACCGATGATACAGGGCGCGCCGGCATTCTTGGCGGCCTCGATGCCGATGCCCAATTCCTCGAGCGCGGTCTGGGTCTCGATGATGACGGCGTCGACGCCGGCGGAAACGAGCGCTTCGGCTTGTTCGGCGAAGGCCTCGCGGACTTGCTGCTCGGAGATGTCGCCGTAGGGTTCCATCAGTCCGCCAAAAGGACCGATGTCGCCGATGACGAACCCTGGTTTCGACCCAAAGGCCTCCCGGGCGAGGTCCGCGCCGGCTCGGTTGATGGCGGCGACGTCGTCGGCGTGATTGTGACGCTTGAGCATGATACGGCAGCCGCCGAAGGTGTTGGTGATTAGGCAATCGGACCCGGCCTCGACGTAGGCGCTCTGAATGGCAAGCAGCCGCTCGGGGTGATCGACGTTCCAGGCCTCGCCGCAACCTCCCGGCTCGAGCCCGGCCAGTTGCAGCTGCGTCCCCATGGCGCCGTCGCCTAAGAGGATTCTCTGTTGAATGGCTTCGAGAAGAGTTTCGGCCATGAATCTTTCTCTCGGTCGTCGTCCCGGCCGGTCGGGACGGCCGTGACTTTCTTATGGTAGCGGGGCGAAGTCGGAGCGATTTGTACCCCTGGACCCCAGCTCGACGTGGCGTGAGCCTCCAGGCTTGCCGCGAACCGATCATCGGTTCGTGTCCCGGTTCGCGAGACCGCGCGGAGCGGCAGTCCCAGATACGCCCCGCTGCTCGGCGTCTTGCCGATCAGTACTCGCTCTCAAACCGCAGGTGTACCCACAGAAACTCCCCGCGCTTGTTCATCACCCGAACCAACTCGCCGAACCCCGGGTCTCGGTCCTTCAGCAGTGCGTGCAGCTCCCGCAGCGTCGCCCCTTTCCCGCGGATGCCTTTGCCTTCCTCAAGCGACGTGGAATCGCCCCCGTCCAACCAATCCGCGACCTTTTCAGTCCCCTTCAACGACGCGTCGATCACCGACTTGCCGAAATCAAACTGCTCTTCGAACGCCTTGTAGGCGGCATCGTCCACCGCGAGCTTCAGGCCGGATGAGGCGACCGGCAGCACCAGCCCTAAAGTCCCGGCCATCACTTTGAGAAAAGGCGCGGCTTGTTTGAACCATTTGCGCGTCAGCTTCAGCTCGTAGACACCCTTCTCGTCCCCCGGACCGTTGAGATGAGGCAAAGGCACCCTCGAATGCTCGCACCACAGGGTCAGCTGGAACTCGGCGTTGGCCCATTTTTTTGGGTTGAAGTTGCTCCGCTCAATCGGCGTCAGGCTGAAAAGCCGCGGGCCTTCCTTGGCTTCATCGGTCAGCGCGGCCATCATGCCGTGATAGGCGATATCCACTTTGCTCAGCAGGGCTTGACCGGTGGCGTCCACGCGGTCGAATCGATCGCCGGTTTTGTCGTCGTGAGTCATCAGCAGTTGCCGGATTCCCGCCAAATCCCGCCTCACCTCCGCGTACTCCTCGAGCAGCGTCCACGCGGCGGCCGGGCGAGCGGCCGGCGCGTTGCGCAGCAACGAATCAATGGCTTGCCATTCGTTGCAAACCGGGCAAGGGTATTCCGGCCGCATCTTGCGTTTGCTGTCGATCAGTTTCCCCACTTCATACAAGCCGGCGCCGGGTTCGTCATTCCCGCAGGGATCAATGCACGGCACCATCACGTCGCAATGCAAACCTTCCCAGAAGCTCTCCACGAGATATCTGACCTCGCCCGTCAGCATCGCGAGGAACTGATCGGGATAAGCGGCGCGAACCGTAATCCGTAGATCTCCGCCGATGTGCTCTAGAAGCGCGCGACCGTTATAGTCGTCCGCCAAAATCAGGCCCCGCTGCCAGTGGACGCTCTTATCGTGGTCCGCTCGGCCGAGCGAGTACTTGTGCAGGCGAACGATCAATTGGTAGAACAAGCCCTCGGCCTCGGCCGGCCGGCCGCCGGCGGCGTCGACGATGCGGCAGATTTGCACCTGCTCGCTGTCGCCCGGCTCCACGTCGGCGGGCCACTCTCTTTCTAAATCCTCTTGACCCGGATTTCCACTTTAGTTTCGGTTCTGCTAACCATCGGGTGGACTCGGACGCCTTTATTTATGCGGGCTTGAAAGCACTCAAGGCGCTGAGGAGATCAACACCCAATGGGTGAAAAAGAAAACAAACCGTTTCAGCTCACCTTCAATGGATTTCTCAAGGTCGATTTCCAAGGATCGCGAGTCACCTCGGATGGCGGGCTGATTCTCATTCGCGAACTGGACGAACGACTCGGACTAGGCAAGCTGATAGACGAGCATCTGACGGATTCGCGGCAAGGCTCGAACAAGAAGTTCCCGTTCGTCGATCTGCTGCGACAGTCGGTCTACTCCCGCTTGGCGGGCTACGAGGATCTCAACGACGCCGTTCGTGTCTCCGCCGATCCAACCTTTCGGCTGATTGGCTCGAAGAAGAACTGGGATCGCGGCGCGGCGCTGACCTCCCGGCTGCAGAGCTTCGAGACCGCCATGCTCGCCGGCGACGAGAATCTGATCGGGCTGATGGCGGTGAACCGCGAGTTGATCGCGCAAGCCGAGGCCGGTGATGACTCCGAGTGCGTCGTGCTGGACATGGACTCTACCGAGAGCCCCGTCCACGGCCGGCAGGAAGGCAGCGCCTACAACGGCCACTTCGAGTCGGTCTGCTACCACCCACTGTTGCTGTTCAACCAGCACGGCGATTGCTTGGCGGCAAAGTTGCGACCGGGCAACGTGTCCAGCGCCGAGGACTGGGACGAGCTGCTGCTGCCGGAAATCGAACGCCAACAGGCGGAGGGCAAACAGGTGACGTTCCGGGCCGATGCCGCCTTCGCCAAACCGGATATTTACGAGACGTTGGAGGAGCGCGGCGTGGACTACGTGATTCGCATCCCGGCCAACAAGAGCCTGGAGCTGGAGATCGAAGATATCCTGTTTCGTCCGCCGGGCAGGCCGAGCGCAAAGCCCCTGGTGCGCTACAGGAGCTTTCGGTATCAGGCCGCGAGCTGGTCGAAGTCCCGGCGGGTTGTTGCGAAGGTCGAGCATCACCAAGGTGAGTTGTTTCCTCGCGTCGGTTTCATCGTCACGAGCATGGCCTTGCCGAGCCGCTCGCTGGTGCGGTTCTACAACAAGCGCGGCACGGCGGAGCAGTGGATCAAGGAAGGCAAACAAGCGACGCATTGGACAAGGCTGTCATGCCATCGGTTCCGGGCCAACGAAGTGCGACTGCAACTCAGCGTGCTGGCCTATAACCTGGGGAACCTATGGCGGAGGCTCGGGCTGCCGCAACGGATCAAGAGCTGGTCGCTGACGAGCTTGCAACAGCGCCTGATGAAGACGGGCGGTAGGCTGGTCAAGCATGCGCGGTACTATTGGCTGCTGTTGGCCGAAGGACATCTGAACCGGCGGCTGTTCGGCGACATGCTGCATAGGATCTGGGCGCTGCCTGTGCCGGGTGGGTAGCGTTGCCCGGGCGAGGATCAACAGTTTTTGGCTCCAAAAAGGTTTCGCAGGGAGCAGTGTCGGCCGGAGCGCCGTTCAGTCCGCTCAATCAACGTCTGTGAGCGGACGGACGAGCCCTGGCGCCTACCGGCGGAGGTGATGTGCAGGGTTCAGCGCGAAAAGACGTGGTATTCGGCGCAGCGGGGGTGTATCCTGTGACCGTGCCAGGGCCAAAATGGAAATCCTGGCTTGAGGCCTTGTAGCGGGAACCAGTTGCGCGATCAAGCTGGTCGAGTCCCCCTCATCTTTTGAGGGCACGCTCGCCACCTTGTAGGAAAGATCGAAGCGCTCCATCAGGCGCACGAAAATCTTGTGCAGGTCTTCGGGATAGCGCTCTTCCTTCTTGCGGGCAGAGTCATTCCATAGCCGGTTGAGGCGGGAGGAACTGACCAGCCCGTGCCCTGTACGCGTGGCCTTATCGTCCAGCACAAAACTGGCGGCGGCCAGCCAGTCGGGCTTGAGCACAACGATGTCTTGCAAGACGGGGTCATGTTCGTAATGGATGAGATGCCCGAGCCGCCGCGAGACGGCCACAAACAAGCGCGCTTCCTCCTCGTCCATTTGGTGATCTTCTTGGCAGAGCTTGAGGACGTCACCCAGCGGCAAGTACGCATCCTCGGTTTGCTTCAATGCTTCCCGGGCGTCGCGCCAGCGGCGGGGCACCGAACGGACCGTCTCGGGAAGCTCCGAGGCGACGCGAGCAATCCCCTGCTTTAGCTCGTCGATCCCCTGCCGTTCGTCGTTTTGATCTTTATCGGGCTTGCTGTCTACCAGGAAGAAATCAACGATGGTGTCTTTGCCGAACAGATCCCAAAGTTCCTGGCGGTCAATGTCGGGTTGGCGCTGTTTCGGGCCGCCGTGGGTGGCGACCACCAGAATCTTTGCGTCGGGTTCGCGGTGCTTGACCAGCTTGATCCATTCCTTGACCCGGCCCTGCTGCGACCCTTCGCGCGGCTTCCACGCCACCAGGTAGACGGCCGGCGAGGTAAAGAACAACTGATGCGTCGGGCGGTACACGCGCTGGCCGCCGAAATCCCAGCCGTGTTGAGGGTGATTTTCGTGCCGCTCTCGGAGTCGACCACCGGGATGGATCGGATCTCAATGCCGTGGGTCGTGTCGTGTTCCCGCCATGGCTTGCCTTCCAGGGCGTCCATGAGACAGGTCTTGCCGACTTCGCCTTCGCCGATAATGATGAGCTTGGCTTCTCTGAGAATGACCTCATCCGCAACTTTGGTGCGCAGATAGGCTTTGACGGCGTCGACACCCTCTTCATGTGCCGCGGCGAGTTCCGGGTTGAGCGGGTAGCCGTTGAGATACAGCACCTCCAACTTGGTGAGTTGTCCCAGCGATTCCGGCAGCGCGGTCAGCTGATTGTTGTGGAGAAGCAGCATTTGCAACTGGGTGAGTTGTCCCAGCGACTCCGGCAGCGCGGTCAGCTTCAAGCCGGAGAGATCAAGCTCCGTTTCCCCCGACCGCCGCGCGGCTTTGATTCTCTTTTCCGCCTCGCGATACCCGTCGTCCCGTGCCATTCTCGTCGCCCTTCCTAGCTCGCCGTCGAAAGAACCAAGGCGGCGCCGCCCAACACAACCCGTCGCCGGCCGGCTTCAAGAATCGTTTCACGCATCGTTCTTCTCCCGGGCGTCTCCCCGCCGAGTCATTCGAAATCACCCCACCCGCTCGCGGAGCCCGAAGATGACGTTTTTCTGCCTGCTCATCGATACTCTCACCTTATCTTTTTCAATGAGTTGCGATAGCACCGAGTCCACTTGACCGGGGGGGACGCCGGTGGATTTCACAATGCGCTCTTTGGTGCGCCATTTGTATTCGTCGTGCGAGAGCGCAAGCAGAATCTTCGTTTCATCCTCGCTGAACTCGGGAAGCTTCTTCGCCCACTGAAAGTTACTTTTGTAAGCCACGGCGTTTCACCTGTTGTCTAGCTGCTTTTCAGGGCTGCAAGCGCTTTCGCGAAGTCCTCATCCACGTCGGTGTCGTCCGGCGACTCATCGGTCTCCGCCTCGGGAATGGACTCGACCGGCGCCTGGGCCTCGGCGTCGTCTACGCCCGGTTCGCCGGAAGTCCAAAGTTCCGGCTTTAGATTCATGATGCGCTTGAATAGATCGGGGTGATTGTCTCGAGCCAGTTGCTGAATCAGGGTCAATGAGACGAGGTCGCCTCTTTCAGCGATTATGAAAGCCGGATTGGTTATGAACATCACCAGGAGGGCGACAATAACAATGGTAAGGCAGAGAAACCCGAAAAGCAGCACCCAGCTTCCTTCGACGTCGGTATAAGCCTTCGCGACACCGGCGACCAGGGTCTCGCTGAAAAGGAGGCACGCGCCGAGGAACCAGAGGATACTTTGTCCGGCCTTGTCCATGTCTTTTCTCCAAAGCAGCTAAGGGCGCCCCCGAGGGGGCGCCACGCCTGATCGACGTAACAGGTATTGAGATCAGCGGCTGGCGGAACCGCGAAGCCTGTATCGCCGGGTCCGGCTGACCGGGATCACGTCGAGCCCGGTCGAATCCCGTCCATTATGCCAGATCGCCTTTGGTCTCACCGGGGCATAGGTAACAAGGGGTAACAAGGGCACGAGACACAAATAAGAGAGCCGGCTTTGAAGCGAGCGCCGATTTGCGGCCCAAGCCCGATGCGATCCGGCCGGCGATCCGCCTTGGTGCGGGTTCGAGCCCGGCTACGCGATCCGTACGGCCGCATCCGGACCACACTAACGTGTTGATTTAGAAGGACATTGGAACCACAGCGCCAAAGCTTGGCTTCGTTTCGCAATTTCCTAATTGGGGCGTCCGTTGGCTGTTCCTTTTTTCTCCCCGGTTGACCCTCGATGGTGTTTCGCTTGGGGTCCCGAACTCAGGGTAGCGGTCCTGTCAAATTGGTTGTGGTTCGGGCGCTCGGGAGGCCGGCCCCGATCCGGCCCGTCCCCGACCTGCCGCCTCCCCCCCAAGGGGCCCCGTACCCGGGTTCGGATACACGGTGGCCACCCCTAAAGTGTTGATGTAGCAGGGTATTGGGAGCATGGCTCGGGAGCTTGGCTTCGTTTCGCAAAATTTCTATCGGGCCGCGGGCCGATGCGAAGAGCGAGCGGTGAATTCGGCCTGGGCGTGATTTGGGTCGCGGTCTCGGATCGTCGGCTCGGCGCTTCTCTTTGGCGACGATTCCTTATTTGAGCCCGGGTGCCCGGCGTCCGAGATCCCCTAAGTTATTGACCCAGCGGGACATGGGATCGATCCTGGATGTGCGAAATTGGCTTCGTTTGGCAACGATTTTTCGGGCCGCTTCGTGGGGTTTTTTTCCTCCTTGGGCTGTCGCCGGCGGGCTTTGGCTTGGGCTCGCCGTGCTTAGGATAGCGGTGGTGTCAAGCCGGTTTGGCCCAGTTCGGGAGCTGTCCCCGATCTCCCCCCCCGATCCGAGTTTGGGCTCCGTCCCCGAACTCCCCCTACTCCCCCTTGGAACTCCCCCTTGGGGGAGTGGAACATCAAGTAGTCGTCGCGGTCTTCGGTCAAGATGCAAACGTTTTCGCCGGCGGGGATGCGGTTGAAGTACGTCCAAGTCTCCAGATCATAGGAAAACGACATGTTGGCGGCGTTGTCGTCGAAAAAGCACCACCATTTGCCCGGCTCGTCCTTGTCTTCGATCAGATAAGGGTCGATGATGCGGCCCATTTGCTCGACCGGCACGTCGGGGCCGCGAACCTTCAGCATCTCGGGCTCGCCCCAATTCGCGAGGTCCTTTGAGCGGCGGATCCAAATGCGGCAATCGTCGTTGCCGTATTTCTCGAAATTCGGCGTGGGGTAGGTTTGCAGGCACAAGATCCATTCGTCGTTGTAACGAATCACATTGCCGGGCGCGCAGAAGTTGAGGTTTTCATC
Source organism: Bryobacterales bacterium (assembly GCA_965238125.1). Lineage (GTDB taxonomy): Bacteria > Acidobacteriota > Terriglobia > Bryobacterales > UBA6623 > UBA6623. The sequence goes on from OZ250179.1 coordinate 5,869,306, forward strand.
GCGCGGGGTGAAGATGCGAGGGGCGGTCCAATCGATGAGGTCGCGGCTGGTGCTGTAGGCGGTGTAGTTGTAGGCCTTGCCGTCGGGCTCATGGAGGACATAGCTGTAATAGAGCCAAAAGACTCCATCGTGGTAGACGGCCGCCGGGTCGCGGAAGGCGGTTGCGGCGTCACCTTGGAAAAGAATCGGCGAGGGAATGGCGGCGAGGTCGATTTTCGGCCGCGCGGGGGGCTGTTTGCCGCCGCGGGTTTTTTCGGGAGGTCCGCAGGTCGTCAGGATCGCGGCGGCTGCTGCCGCGGAGGCGGCGGCTTGGCGTAGGAAGTCGCGTCTTGCGAGAGGGGCGTTCGGCATGGACCGGGGTGCGGGGCGTGGCCCAGGCCCGGTGAAGCGGGCTGATCGGGAAGTGTCACTCCAACCGCTTGCTCAATCCTCGCTCGACCAACTGCTGTGAGCAGAGGGACATGGACCGGCGCCCACCGGTGGAGGGATGTGCCGGGGTTTTCAGCGCTGGAAACTCTTGTGACAAGCGCCGCGCGGCTTTATACTTTGGCCTTGCCGGACCAAATGGGTCCTGCTTAGCGTAAAGGAGAAAAGACAATGTCATGGAACTATTTTGGTAAATGCTCACGATCGAAAACGTGTTTGTTCACGGTTGCCGTGCTGCTGCCGGTGCTATCGACGGGAGCGGAGGAAGCATTCGCCGTGGAGCCGTTCCTATCGGGCGAAATGTTCGAAATGGTCGTGGAGACCGACGTCTGTTTGCGACAGCCCCTTTCGGGTGGCTGTTCAACCTTCGGGTCAACCGAGGCCGCGGCCCCCGGGAACGCAAATCCGATTCGAGTCACCCTTAGCTTGATTCAGCCCAAGGGCGCCCCGCTGACTGGTCTTGCCCGAGGCGACTTCGAATTTGAGTGGCGGTTCGGGCAACCGATATTGATCCCATCGTTCGCGACCTGCGCGCTTTGCTTCGAAGACAGCAGCCTGTTGCTTGTGCCGCTCCGGGCATGTACGTGCTGTATATAACCCCAACGGGATTCTGGGAGGACGTCAACATCAGTCGCCTACGGGTTGATGTCTTACCCACTGTGTCCATATACAAGCTGATCAAGCTCGATCTTCGCTGATCTTCTTGTCGTGAAACCGAAATGGGGCGGGAGCTTGGCTTTTACGCCCCGCCCCATTCGGTAGTCGGCCGTTCCGGGCCGGCAATCGGCGAACAGAGCCGTCGTGGGATTTCCTTGGTTCAGCCACGGCGTGCTCCCGTAGGGGGCAAAATCGACCGGTCGAGACGAGACCACCTCAGCAGCACGCCCAAGAGCCCACCCACACCACCGCTAAAGCCGAAGACCGAAGGCATTACGAATCGTCTTACAGCGGTATGGGACGACACAGGTAAGGACCTTCTATCACGAGTTGACGAGTCGGTAAGGTCTTTGCCGTATTCCGCTTAAACCCTGCTCGGGCTTACGATCAAGGGAAGGAGAATCGTTTATGATTCGTGCGATACCGTTTGTCCTGTTGATCCTCGTTGCCGCGACTTTTACGGCGCCTCCGGTCGCGGCGCAAAGCTTGCTTGATTTGGCGCGTCCCGACGTTAACGTACTGGCGGGCATTCGCGTGGCGGACTTCGCGAGCTCGCCGCTGGTCTCGATGTTTTGGGACCAAGCGCGGGCCCAACAACCGGGGTTCGATCAGTTGCTCAGCGTGATGGGGCCGAACCCGCTCTCGATGATCGACGAAGTTGTGATCGGCGCGAGCGTGGACGGGTCGCCGACCGAAGACGAGGGGTTTGTGTTGGCAAGCGGGCGCTTCGAGGAAACCCTGGTGGTCAGCGCGCTTTGCCCGAAAGGTTGCGAGACGACCCTTTACGAGGGGTTCGAAGTTCGGCGGCCGCTCGGCGACAGCGAGGACAAGCATTTCGTCATCATGGACGGCAGCCGGATTGCGCTGGGGAATCTGGCGGAGATCCAGGGAGTCGTCGCGCGGCGTCTTTCCGGCAGCCCGTCACGATTCGGGGCGGGAATGTCGGATTGGATTCGGCGTCTGGGAGGACACCATATTTGGATTGCCGCCGCCGGCCCGTTTCCGCAACCGGAGCTCGATGCCGACAATGCCATCGCCCAGATGTTGGGTAACTTCGGCTCGAAGATCGACGGGTTCGGGGTAGGGATTGACGTCACCGAGGACATCGATCTGAACTTCGACGTGAGAGCCGCCACGCAACAAGATGCCCAACAGTTTTACGACCTGTTGAACGGCTTCATTGCGATGGCGAAGGCGAACGAACAGACGCCGGAAACCCTGGAAACGCTCAACAGGATTCAGTTGACGCACGACGGCAATGTGCTGGCGGCGTCGCTTCGAGTGACAGGAGAAGAGATCCGGCGTCAGATGGCCGCGCGGGCGGCGAGCGGGGGAAGCGGCGTCGCTGCGGCCGAACGAGTGCCTTCCGCGCCCGCGTCGTCGCGACCCAACGTGGTTGTGCAACCGGCTCCGAAACGTAGGTCGGGGGGGATTCGGATATTCGGGCTGGGCGAGGAGGCGGTCGAGATTCCGACGACCAAGGGGCGGGAGTGACGGGCTGAGAGGTGTTGATACTGCCGGCCGGCGCCCTTTGGTGTAGGTCCAACTACGCAAAAAAAACGGGACAGCCGGCCGATTTTCGCTGTCCGCCGGGTTGGAAACCAGATGGTCAGCGAGCGAAAATCGGTGGCTGTCCCCCATTTTCGCCCCGGGCTTGGCTAGGACCGGCACGAGTGCCGGTCGCTACTGCGGCTAGAGCGCCATCACGAGTTGTTCCATGATGACGCGGTCGTTGGGGCGTTCGCGTCGTAGGTCGCGATCGGCTGCCCCGAGGCGGATCAGCGCTTGCTCGAGCCTTCGCGGCGAAAAGTGTCGGCCGATCTCCACTAATTGGCGCGCTCTGGGCGGCCACATCCGAATGCCGTACTGCTTCGAGAGCGACATCACTTGCTGAGAAGTGCGCGCGCCCTGCTCTTTCATCGCCAGCGCCTGCCGGAATAGGCTGGCGATCAAGTTGACCTGCATGGGCCAGGAAACGCCCGTCTCGGCCAAGGTGTCGACAATGTCGAGCGCCCCCACTCGATCGCCGTGGGCCAAGGCATCGGAAAATTCGAAAACGCCGCGCCGACGCGCTTCGGGAATGAGCGTTTCGAGGTCGGCGGCTCCGACCGCGCGCTCGCTTCCCACATAGAGGGACAGCTTTTCGAGTTCATTGGACAGGCGCGCCATGTCGCCGCCCAGCATTTCGACCAAGTCGCTCAACGACGAGGAGTCGATCCGGAGGCCCAACTGCTTGGCCCGGGCCGACGATTCGCGCAACGCCTGATCGGCCGTGAGCCTCTTCATCTCCACGATTTCGCAGGCGCTTCCGAAGAGTTTGACCAGGCGGTCGATTTTCGATTTGTCGTCGCGCTCGCTCAGGTCAAAACGGGTGGATTCGAAAAGCACGACGGTACCGGGGGTGGGGCTTTCGGCGTAGCTTCGCAGGGCATCGAAAGGCTCGGCCGCCTTGGCGCCGGTTCCGCGGGGGGTCGCCGCCTCCGCTTGCGCGCCAACAAGCAGGCGGGCGGAGGCGAAAAGCGACATCGTTCGGGCTTGGTCGATGAGGGCGGCGAGCGATTGTTCGCTGAGATCGATTTCGGCGAGCCCTTCGGGGCTTACTGTTTCGACGGCGGATTCGCCGAGTACGGCGCGCGTCAAAGCTTGACGGCAGCGGTCGCGATAGAACAATTCGTTGCCCACGAAGAGGTAAACCGGTTGGGGCTCGGTTTTCTTGAGGCTGTCGAGAAATTGTTTCGCGGTCATGGCCGATGTCGGTTGAGCGGGCCCGCGGGTGCGCCCGGTGTCACCATTCTCATGCGCTAAAAGCCGCTCAGGACGGCCGAGACCAGATCCCTCGCAACGCCTTGGCTTGTGCGAACCAAAGCGGCCTCTCGTTCCTCGAAATAAGCTTCGGCCGAGGTGGTCACCTCGTACCTTTCGCGATGCTGGAAGAGCGGGTTTTCGTAGAGAACTTCGCCGCTGCGCCGGTCGCGCAAGACGATGTGGACGTGCGTGATGGTCGAGACGCTGGTGGCGCGTCCGCTGACGGGATCGAAGATCACCGGATAGACCAGGAAGTTCAGAACCGTCCCGTCGAGAGTAGCGTCGGCGTTCTTATCGTCGTGGACAATTTGATAGCGCGTGCGGGAGATGAATTCGCGGACGACCCACTGCGTCAAGTGTTGTTCGATCTTGTATTCCGTGGTGGCGTTTTGAAACGTCCTGATGGAAACGCTTTGAATGCGATCGGGAATCGTATTCGCCGAGCCGACGAGGCGATAGCCGCAGGAAGCGGCGAGAGCGGCGCACAAGATCCCCGGCATCAGCGGTTTCCAGGAAATCGGCAACGGTCGGCCGAAGAATCTCGACGCCCAAGGACTGCGGGTCGATCGCATCGCGAGCCGTTTCATTGACCCTCGGCGGTGGATTCGCGAGGGTGCTGTTCGGCTCGACCGCGGGCAGCTCGCCGCAGCAGTCCGCCGATGCGCGTCAGGATTCCGCTGACCACGAATCCCGAGGCCATGGCCAACAGCACGGGCTGTGAAAAATTCCAAATCAAATAAATAGTCGTCGCGAGCGAAACGACCATCAGCAGCGCAGGCATGCGCGAGAAACCCATGTCCTTGAAGCTGGCGTAGCGCCAGGTGGAAATCATCAAGAAGGCCAGCAGCGCGATGAGCGCCAGCCACAACACGCCCCACGGCAGCCAGTCTTGAATCGGATAGCCTCCGCAAAAGTGGACGATGGCAGCCAGCATCCCCGCCGCCGGCGGAATCGGCAAGCCGACGAAATAGCGCCGATCCGGGCGGCCCGGGTTCTTCGGCCGCGGGTTGGTTTGCACGTTGAAACGCGCCAGGCGGGCCGCGCCGCAGGTCAGGTAAAGAAAAGCCATCAAGTACCCGATCGCGGGCAGCCAGTCAGCAAACCACAAGTCCTGACGCATTTCCGGCGCGCGGATTCCCCAAGCGAAAGCCAGCGTTGCCGGCGCCACGCCGAAGGTGATGACGTCGGCCAGCGAATCGATCTCGCGTCCGAAGTCGCTGGTGGCGTTCGTCATGCGGGCGATGCGGCCGTCCATGCCGTCGGTAAATACGGCGAGACCGATCGCCAGCGCGGCGTGATCATAAAGGCGGGCCGCTTCGTTGACGGCCTCGGGCGGCAGCGAGATCGCCTGCACGGTTTTCATCAGGCAGTAATAGCCGCAAAAAAGGGTACCCGTCGTAAACAGCGTCGGCAACGCGTAGGCGCGATGACGATTCTTTCGCGGTTTCGTTTCATTCATGACGACAGCTCAACCTGACTTTCAACCCCGAAAAAATGGGGGACAGTCCACTTCGCGCCGAACAAGCTTCTTGATTCAATAGAACCTGTTCGGTCGGCGCTCGGTACAGTCCCCATTTTTTCTTTCAATCATGAAGACAACCTAACTTGCAAAGGCTCCGGCGGGATCCTCACTTCTCTTTGTCGCCAAGACGGAACTTCCACCCCGGACCCTATCCCCCACACCGACCGAAAGGTCCCATTCCGGGCCCAGGTCAATGTCGACGCGCGAACCGAATTTGATGAGTCCGAAGCGTTCGCCCTTGCGCACTTCGTCGCCGACTCGCTTGTCGCATAAAATACGGCGCGCGATGAGCCCGGCAATCTGTTTAACGGTAACACGGGTGGCGCCGTCTTCAATCGTCAAACTATTCTGTTCATTTTGCGTGGAGGCCGCCTCGAGGTGCGCAAGCTTGAATGAGCCGCGGTGGTATTCCACCGACGTCACTACGCCGCTGACCGGGATGCGGTTGACGTGGACATCGAAAATGTTGAGGAACACGCTCACGCGCCAGGCGCCGTCGCCGAGATCGCGAATGTGAGTGACTCTTCCGTCCGCCGGCGAGACGGCGACCGGGCCGGACGGGATCGAGCGATCGGGGTCTCGGAAGAAATACAGGCAAAAGGCCCCGCTGGCAAACAAGGGAACGGCCGTGGACGTGCCCAACCAAAAAGAGACGAGCAATCCCGTCAGGCCGAACCCCACGCCGTAATAGATGCCGTCGCGAACCATGGCGGACCCGGGTGGGCGCGGTGGGCCGAGGTTACCTTCGGCATCCGCGCCGCCCGTTCACGGCCATTATATCAGCGGCCCTTGGTCCTCTCTCCCTGCGGCGGCGCTTGGTTTCTCCGCGCCGGAAACGCGGCGAGGGTTGCTTTTTGTCTATTCTCCGCGGCGCACTACGCCTAGACGCAACCCGACGCTGCGCAGAATGTTCGAATCGAGATCCTGTTGCGCCGCGATAGCGTCGACACTCCCTTGGAGATTCGTAATCATCCCCGCCAAGCGATCCACGTCAAGCATGCGCAACTGACCGCGCATCAATCCCCCCGGTTGGCTGCCGGCATGAACGTTTACGTAGAATCCGCCGGGATTCTCCAACACGGAGCTCACGACGGCAAGGCCGGCTGCATCCGTCATCGAGACCTGCCGCCAGATTCGGACGGGTTCGGGACCGGCCGGCACGGGGTCGCCTCCGAATTCCAGCCCTGACGGGATACGAAGGGGACCATTTTCTCCGGCGGCTCCTTCGTGAATGTGGATCGCCAACACGGCATCGGGTTCGGCGGGGCGAACCTGAACGGTGAACGTTACAAACGCCCAGATCAAAGCGCCGTAGTCGTCGCGTTGAAGATGAAATTGTACGGTGGCGCCGCCCTCCGCATCCATCCCCGCAAGAGACGGTACCTCTTTGATGGGGCTGAGAGGCGCGCTAAGGTAGACGGTTTCTACGGTGTCCGCCGGCCAGCGGAACAACCAACAGTAAAGCCAAGAAAGGTATCGCGATTTTCATAGGTCTCTCCTTTTGAATTCGTCACTAGTGAATTCTCGGCGCAAGGAGCCGACCCGGACAGCGCTGTTCCATGGCTGGTGTGTTTCCTCCGCCGTGCCGTCTTATTGCTTCCCTTCTCGGCGGACGTAGGAGGACACATTCGTACCGCTATGGCACTCGACCCTATGATTTCGTTCGAAAGAACGAATATCCCCGGACAGCGGCGACCGTACTCAACCCCTTGAAACGAGCACCGCAGTTATACTCGCACCCAAGAGGGAGTGCAAGCGAAAAACAGTCGATCCGTGTAAACTCTCCGACTCCGATGTAGGGTGCTGACTATGACGGCAGGACAGGGGCTGTGAAAGAAAAGCGCCGGGATGAAAGAGCCCCTTAGGAGCCCGCCACGACGGGATTGCGAAGCTCGCCGATGCCTTCGATCGAGATGGCGACGTCGTCGCCGGGTTTCATGAAGATCGGAGGCTTACGGGCCATGCCGACGCCGGGAGGCGTGCCGGTCGAAACGATGTCGCCGGGGACGAGCGTCATCACTTTCGACAGATATTCGATCAGCGCCGGGATATCGAAAATGAATTGCTTCGTGTTGGAATCCTGCAACACCTGTCCGTTGAGTTCCAAACTGATGCGCAGATTGTGGGGATCGGGTATCTCGTCCTTGGCGACCAGCTCGGGCCCCATCGGACCGAACGTGTCGAAAGTCTTCCCGATCGTCCATTGCGAGGTGGCGAGCTGGTAGTCGCGCGCGCTGACGTCATGGACGATCGTGTAGCCGAAGACGTGCTCCTCCCATTTTTCGGCGGGGATGTTCTTTCCGCGCTTGCCGATCACGAAGGCGAATTCGGCTTCGTAGTCCACTTGGTTGGAAACCGGCGGCAACTCGATCGGCTGACCGGGGCCGGTGACGGCGTTGCTGTATTTCGTGAAGACGATCGGCGTGGTGGGAATGTCCATGCCCGATTCGATGGCATGGTCGCGGTAGTTCAAACCGATGCAGATGAATTTCGGCGGCACGGGGATCGGCGCCTGCAACGTCACGTCGGCGCGACGGATCGTCTCTCCGGGGTTCGCCGCCAGATCGTTGGCGGCGGCGACGGCGACGTCACCGGCCTCGAGAAATGACAATACGTCGGAATAGCCGGCCGCGGCCAGATCGATGATTCGGTCGCCGGAAACCAGCCCGGCCCTCGAACCGGTTCCGGTGGTGAACGTAACGAGTCGCATGGATTTCAGCTCTTTCCGTTGCTTCGCGAGAGGTTCCCGAGGAACGCCCCGGCACCCGGGAGGGTCTTCCTCGGCAGGGTCTTCCATAGTAGCGTCCGAGACGACGGGGCGGCTACCCTGTCCGGGCGACTCGCGTTGCCAAGGGTTTGGAGCCCGCGCGAACCTGATGTCCCGCGACGGCCGGCGGGAGCGGTCTATGCTTCATCGGGGAGCCGTTATCGGCCTCTTTCACCCATGGCTATCCCCCTTGAGATCAATCGTCTAACCCATCCAAGGTATAGACTCTGTTGAAATCGCGGACAGATACACAGCCGCGTGTAAATCTCCGATTGAAGGGTGAACAATGCCGCGCCCCGGGTCGTCGCGGCGGCTGGCGGCGAATCATGCTCGCGCTCGACCGCTCATGAACGAACAGTGCCGAATTCTGCAGGTTGGGCTGCCCGAATCGCTCGACATGGCCCTCGAGGAGCAGTTCCGCCGGGCCGGGTGGAAAAGTGACTGGGTCCAGACCGCGGCGGAAGGCCTGCGCGCGCTTGACTCGGGGGTGTTTGACGTCATGGTTTTTGCGACCACCGTGGAAGACCCCTTGCCGGAGCGGTTAACCGAGGAAGCGCTGCGCCGTCGGGCGGCTCCGGCGGTCTTGGCGCTGTCGCAACAACCGAATTATTCGGAGGCGTGTCGGCTGGCCCGCTTCGGCATCGTCGATTATCTCGGGATCCCCGAAGAAGAGCCGTTTCCGCTGGATTGGATCGAGGAGCGAGTTCGCCTGGCTTGGGAAGACCGGGCGGCGAACGACCGGGCGAACGATGCGGCGGACGCCGAACCGCGCTTGGTCGGCGAGAGCGAGCTGATGCGGAGTGTCAAGCGGCTGATTGGGATTGTCGCGCCGCGTCGGTCAACGGTCTTGATTTGCGGTCCGACCGGAACGGGCAAAGAGCTGGTCGCGAAGGCAATCCACGGCGCGTCGCCGCGCGCGGGTCACCCGCTGGTTACGGTGAACTGCGGGGCGATCCCGGAGAGCCTGATGGAAGCGGAACTATTCGGGCACGTCAAGGGCGCCTTCAGCGGCGCGATCGCCAATCGGACGGGGCGATTCGAACAGGCCCACAAGGGCACGATCTTCCTCGATGAAGTTGGGGAGATGCCTCCCGATATGCAGGCCAAACTGCTGCGGGTGTTGCAGGAAAGGGAGTTTCAGCGTGTCGGCAGTTCGGACACGACGACGGTCGATGTTCGGGTTGTCGCGGCGACCAATCGCGACCTGCACGAGATGGTCGAGCAGGGTGAATTCCGCGAAGACCTCTACTATCGGCTGCATGTGATTCCAATTTCGCTGCCGACCTTGGGACGGCGGCTTGAAGACGTTCCCGGGTTGGTCGAGCACTTGCTTGAACGCGTGTGTGCTCGCGAGCACCTGCCCCGAAAACGGCTCAGCGCGGAGGGGCTTGAGCGGCTGACCGAATATCACTGGCCGGGCAATGTTCGCCAGCTCGAGAACGCCGTCGAAAAGGCCGTCGCCCTCAGCGAAGACCGATCCATGCTCTACCCCAGCGATTTCCCCCTGCCGCGCTTTTCGGTCCGACGTGGGCCGGGAGCGGCGCCGGAGATCCAACTACCCCAGGCCGGACTTGACTTCGACGCGGTCGTGACCGAGTTGGAGCGCAGCCTGCTCAAACAGGCCCTCGACCGCTCGGCCGGCAACAAGAAACAAGCCGCTGATTTGCTGGGGATCAAGCGTACGACGTTTGCCGCCAAGTGGCGTGTGCTGGAGCGGGCGGCGGGGGCTTAGGGTAGGGTTACCACGGCACATAAGACGGCCGGCCAACCAGAGTGGACGTCACGACGGGCGGACTCCACCGCCGCTCAAGCCCACTATGAGCCGTTGGGGGCGCAGTGGGAACCATCCACCAACCGACGCTGATTTCCCCTTTTTCGCGACATGTTAGGATCGTACGATCGAGGCCTATGCGGCGATCAAGGTCTCTCCTATATCTTTTTTGCGATATACTCTTTATGGGAGTCGTCTGGACATTTTTTGGCTACGAAAGCCCCGCCGGTAATCGAGACGTTCAGCGATGGATCGATGAGATCCCCGAGGCGGCTCATGACGAGCTCGAGGATACGCTCGACTACCTGGGGGTCTCGCCAAGGGACCTGTGGCGGCGTCCGGGTTTCGATTTGCTGGACGACGGCATTGCGGAGATACGGTTCAAGACATCGCGAAAGCAATACCGCGTCTTTGGCTGTTTCGGCCCTGAACGCCTGCAATTCACGATGCTGATCGGCGCGACAAAGACTAGCGGGAAAGGGAAAGACAAATACAAACCCATGAACGCACGCAAGACCGCTCTTCGCCGGAAGAACGAGGTCGAAAGCCGTTCCGGGAGGACTCCACATGAAATCGAAATCTGAGAAGAAGGAGGGGCTTTGGAGGCGGCTTCGGCGCGGAAGAGAATCGCGCGGCCGTTTCGTGGACTCTCATATTACGAAGGCCATCGGCTTCCAGATCCGCGCGATGCGGATGAAGGTAGGTTGGAGTCAACAAGAACTGGCTGAGGCATGTGGGATGACGCAAAATCAGATCTCGCGGCTGGAATCTTCCGATTACGGCAGACCAAGCATCACTACTCTCAAGAGAATCGCGAAGGCCTTCGACGTGGCGCTTATCGTAAGATTTGCTCCCTTCAGTGAATTGGTAGATTGGACTGCCGACCTCGCCACGGAAACCCTGGATGTCAAGGATTTCTCCGCTGACGAGATCGATTCAACACCCGGCGACAAAGCCCCCGAGGTTCCAATGCGGCCCGTGCCGCGAGCCGTGATGCCGCCCGGGAAGAGCGCACACCCCGACACGGTCCGAAGTCGCTAAAACCCCGCGAACAAGCGCGCGCTCGGCGGAGAGCCATCACCCGCGGCCCGAGGGTTGCCGTTACCGCCAAGCCGTCAGGCCCCCGCCCAGAACTTTCCCGATGCAACTCTCGATTGAGTTGCACTCACCCTCGGGGGCTCGTAGGCGAGGTACTCGTCCCAGCCGATCGACCATGCCGAAGCCCCAGGCCTCGCCGCCGTTTCTTGGGTTGTCGAAAACCTGCCACAGCACAATGTAGGGACAGCCCTCGGCCTCGGCCGCCGCGAGCGCGCTGCGCAGACGAGGCAAGACGCCGCCGGTCGGCAGCACCTCGAAACGTTCGCGCGGATAGCCCAGTTCGCCGATCATGACGAAGTTGCGGCCGAAACGTCGCCTGCCGGTTTCGGAAACCGAGGACGCGGCACGTTTCCGGATCAGCCGTACATCGCGCTCGAGCCGCCGGCCGGTCCAAGCGGCGTCGACATCGATGCGTTGGGTTTCGTAGGGAGAATTGGTCGCTTCGTAGGCCGAATAGGAAAGCAAATCAAATGAGACGTGGGGTACGACGTCCTGGAGCGCATTCCATCCGCGTTCGCCTTGCCGCACGCGCGCCGTCTTGTGATACATCGACCCTTGCTTGACGAGTTGCAAATTGACCAAGGAAATCTCGAAGGCGTGGAGAATCCGGAGACGGGCTCCGCGGTTCGCCCGGCGCGCTTTGCTGACGGCCTCGAAGCGTGTTTGCATCCAGGCCCGTAGATTGTCGACGGCCCGTTGGGCCGAGCCGGTGTAGTTCATGATGTCGAGCAACTTGTTGTCAGCCTCGGTATTGGCCAGGATCACGGTCTTGTCGAGGTGACCGAATTCGCGGTAAAGGAAGTCACACAATTCGGTGGTTTGGGAGAACTCGATCTCCCGCTCTCTCGGTCCCCAGAGGCGCGAAAGATTCATATCGTCGGGCCCGGCCCCGTAATCGGCAATCGGATAGACAGTCAAAACCACGGTTTCGAGCAAGGGGTCTTCGAGGACGGCCCGGTAACGGGGCAAGGCCATGATCTTGGCGGGCGTCAAGGGCCCTTCCAGCGGGTCCGATTGGAACCGACGTGGAGAATACAAACGGTGAACATAGTCGAAGCGCGCGCCCACGTAAAGCCGAAAGACCTTCGCTCCCAAGGTGGTCGCGCGTTTCCGCGCGGCGGTCAACGGGTCCGGCTCGCCCTGGCGCGTGGGCGGGCCGACCCATTGGTAAAAGCCGATTCGCTCCCGTAGATCCGCCGCCGATAACCCAAGGATCAGGGCCAAGGCGAGCCCGGAAACTCGCGCCAAAAGCAACCGCCGCCAGCCCCTCACTCGACCACCTCGATCTGTCGGCTTTGGCTGCGTCGCCCGGCCGCCTCCACGGTTACCGCGACATCACCCGGCGGGGTCTCGGCCGGAAGACGGACGTTGATTTGTTGGGGCACGACGTAGAGAACCTCGCCGGGCGTCGAGCCGAAGAATACCTGTGTCTCACCAGGAACAAAGTGCTCGCCGAAGACCGACAACACAGCGCCGGGCCGAAACGGAGGCAGTGCAAACGTCCGGGCATCGCCGATGCCGCCGGGGTAAATTCGGGGGAAGGGACCTTCCAGGAAGGGCTCTGTCGGCGCCGCGCCAAAACCCAAACGTTCGTTAAGCCCGGGCCGGTATTCCAGTGTGATCCGGTGCGACCCGCTCCGGGGTGGATCGAGCACCATGAATTCCAGCGGGTCGGCCTCGATCCTTACCTCGGGCAGGGGATCATTCGGGTCGAAGGTACCGATCACGGCAAGCCGCGCCCGCCGGCCTTTCCGGAAGGGCTGCCTCACAAGAATCAAATCGTCCGGACCGATTTCGCCGCGGATCACGATTACCCCGTCGGCCGGTCTCTCCAGACGGACGGCTTCGGGGCGTGACGCCCATGCTTCGTAGGCGATCAGCCCGTCAATGTCCAGCGGACCGCGCAACGGCGGCAAATGCTTCCACCCGTGGCGCGAAGTAAGAACAGCCTCGGCGGGATTTGCTCCGGGAACGGAGTAGACACACCATTCGCCCTCTTCGTAAACGCATTCCAGCCGTGAGTGGAATTTCGGCCAATCCCGGCTGATGAAGTACTCTATGCCCAAAGCCCGCAGCCATCGCACCGACAGGTTTTCGTTTCCGGGCGAGCGTATCAAGCGATCAATCAAGCGCCGGTTGGGGATAGCGTGCGCTTCGAGCGACGGCGGGCCGTAGACACGAGCGTCCGGCGCGGTTTCGGTGACCCAGGCCGTCACGCCCGGCGGCATCGGTTGCGGGACGTGAACCAAGGTCGGGTACGCCAACAGCAACCAAAGGCTCGGCAGGGCGAAAACGGCCAGGGAAAGTCCGGCAGACCTGAGGTGAGTCAGTCGTTGCGCGGTCCGTCCCCATCGAGGCAGTGTCAATACAATGAGCAGCTCGAACGCCACGAGTGCATCGAGCCCGTCCGGCGGCCAAGGAATGGTCAGAGCGAGCGCGACGACCGTCGCGGCAAGCAGTATCGAGCGCAAGGGCCGGGCGAGTCGCTGATCGGTCCACAGCCAGACCAATACGGCGGTCAGCGTCCCGAAGCACAGCCTTGCCTCGTCCGGCGTGTGCAAGATGGAAAGCACGCGACTCGGAGCGACGGCGAACAGCGCCGCTCCGAGGCCGGCGAGGCGGACGCCGGAACCGAGGCGCCGCAGGGCCGCAAACACGGCAGCCGAGCCGCCCACCCAAACGGTCGCCACGATTACCGCGTAGGCTTGTTCCGAAGAGAGCCCCGTCAACGACGTCAGCGCGGCGATCAACAGGGGCGTCAACGGAGGGACTGTTCCATAGGGAGCGGCGGCGCCGTATCGACGAAGCTGCTCGGCCGCCTGAAGGACGATTTGGACAGTGTTGTCGGGCCCGTAAATCATTGCTTGCCCGTTTCCGTACCGCATCCCTCGCCGGGCTCGTTCGGGACTGTGAACAGGCGGGGAGAGTCTCGTTTCAATGAATCCGCGGATTCATGATACCGCCATGAAAACGGGTGTAGGCGGGTCGGGTCCTCCAGGTAGGTTGTCGGACTGGGTTCCTGCCGCCCTTTCAGGCTGAACCTCGTTTGATTCCGTTCCTGCCGCCGCTTCGCGGCTGTAGTCGTTCGCGATTTCGCCGGGGCCCTTAGGGCGCGATCTCGATCGGCGTGGCGGGAAAACGCCTACGGCCCAGCCGCAGCGTCAACGTATGCCGCCCCGGCGTCAGGTTCTGGGGCACCGCCAAGTTCAGCTCATAACGCCGCGTCAGCGGATCGACCAAGAAGGCTTCCACCCGGTCGATTCGTCGACCGTCAATTTCGGCTTGCACGGCGCTGACAACCGCCTGGGGGCCGAGCGCGGCCACTTCTTCGAGACTCACGCGTATGGCGCGGCTTTCAACGCTCAGCCGGGACAGCAGGTTGATGCCGTCGCTGACGCCGAGCAATTTCGGCACCATGGACGCCTCGGCGATCATTCGAATGGCCGCCTCGTCGGAAATCGGTTTGCCGTCCAACAGCAATCGAACCGTTGCCAGGCCGGAGCGGACGTTGGGCGGAAAGAAGAAGTTGACCTGTGTCGGTCCGCCCCATACATATTCGCCGACAAAGTTCGGGGCCGTCGAGACGCCGTTGACCTCGACCCGCAGGCGGTTCAAATCGGCGTCCTCGGGCAGATCGAGCCCGCGTAAGGAAGCACTCGCGAAGCGCCCCGATCGAGGCGCCAACGAATCCTCGGTCCAGGTGTTGGTGACGCGGTAGAGGCCGCCGCGGCGCGGGGCCGAGCGCGGGTGTTGCGCGCCGCCGGGTCGGGGCTTTCGCGCGGTCAGCCACAGATATTGCGAATCAAAGCCGTCCATCGCGAGCAGCCGCCAATTCTCGTTGGCGGCGAAGCGCGCGATCTGCTCGGGCCGGATGCGCGCGCCGCTCCAAGTGTCGGGAACGCCGGCCGCAGACGGCGCGACGAGACCGGGGGGGACGGCGGCGCGCAGCGACCAACCGGGCATCGGCGCGGGGTCGGTCGCGGTCGGCGGGGAGGGCAGACCGTTCAGCTGCACCTTCATCAGCCCGCCGGGCTTCAAAACTCGGCGGGCTTCCCGCAGGTAGTCCCACACAACGTCGGCCGAGGGAATATGTTGAAAAACAGCGTAACTGTAACAATAATCAAACGACTCATCCTCGAACCCCGCCAAATCCGAGCCGCTGCCGCGGCGAACCTCGGCATGGGAAATTCCGGCCAAGTTCTCCCGTGCCAGACGGACCATTTCGCCGGAGACGTCCACGCCGGCGACGCGCCCGAAGACGTCGCTCATCGGAACCATCAGGCGCCCCGGCCCGCAGCCGATCTCGATAGCGCTAAGATTGCGAAAGTCCGTTCCCGGCGGGAAGCGGCGAAACTCTTCGCGCAGCGTGCGCAAGACCTCCACGGCCGTTGCGAAGAACTCTTCGCGGCCCTGTCCGCAGCGGCCGAAAGCGACATAGTACGAAGCGTCCTCGCGGGCGCGAAGGTCCCAATCGTCCCGCATCCGATCGCGCGTTTGATCGTTGGACCCGGTGTTCGGCACGGAAAACTCAGCCTATCCCACCGGGCGGACGAGCGCAAAGCCCAGCAGTCCGCTGTGTAAGTCCCGCTACGCGAAAAAGGGGTACCGCCACCGATTTTCGCTACCCACCGGCGCTGGAAACCAAGCGGTTCGACGAGCGAAAATCGAATGGCAGCCCCGCTTTTTCGCCCGAACACACTTTCGCCGCAGGCCGCTGGGCCAAGGCGCTCAACGGCCGAGCGTGACCGCGCGACGGGCTCAATCGGCATGGGGTCGACGGCGGCGGGGGCCCCAAAAACGACCCGCTGATTACCGGAAAATTGACAGTATCGAGAAGCACGAAATATAGTAGGGAGGTGGAGTTTGCACACGCGACGACCTGAGACCTGATGAACCTTCCGAACGCGCTCACGGTTCTGCGGATTTTCTTTGTTCCGCTGCTGCTCGCCGTGATGCTCCACCGCAATGTCGAGGTGGAGATCGGCGGTCTGTTTTTCAACACCGAGTGGCTGGCGCTGGTGATTTTCTTGGCGGCCGCGGGGACGGACTTGCTGGACGGGTATATTGCCCGGCGGCGGCATCAAGTTACAACATTCGGGAAACTGGCAGACCCGCTGGCCGACAAGCTGCTCATCTCGGCGGCCTTCATATGCTTAGTGGAACTGGACCGCGTGCCGGCCTGGATGGTCTTCATCATTGTGGGCCGTGAATTCGCGGTGACCGGGCTTCGCGGCATCGCCTTGTCGAAAGGTCACACGATTTCGGCTAGCGATCTGGGCAAGACGAAGATGGTCACCCAGGTGATCGCCGTCTCGCTGTTGATGATTACGCCCTACTGGCCGGTCGTCGCGGACGTGGCGCATCTTTCCTTGTGGTTCGTGGTGCTGTTCGCGCTGTGGTCGGCGGCGGACTACTGCCGCACGTTCTGGCTGAGCCTGGGCGAACCACCCCCCGCCAAGCGCGCCCCGAAGCTGGCTCCACTGCGCAAGCCCAGTAAACACGATTTGGCGACGTAGCCGTCGCGGGGTGAAAGTCCCAGGACGCGAAAAAGGGGGACAGCCGGAGAGCCACCGATTTTCACCGTCCATCAGCGTCGGAAACGAAGCGGTTCGACAAGCGAAATTCGAATCACGGCCCCCCTTTTTCGCCCTTGTTCCTGACGCCGGCACCGATTGTTTATTTGCGTCTCGGCAACCCGCCGGCCCTCCGCGTTGCCATAGTCAAGGCTCTTTCCGCGGAGGGCATGGGGCACTCCTACACCAACCTGCTGGTCCACGTCTTGTTTTCGACGAAGAACCGAGAGAAGAGGCTCAGCGCTGAGATCCGTAAGGACCTCTTCCCCTACCTGGCGGCCGTTCTGAACAATCAGGGCTCCAAGCCGGCAACATCATTTGGTGACATTGGCCGTGTCTTCGAGGTGACAAGAAAAGCCATCAAGGGTCGGCTGGACCTGCAGGCGCAATGCGCCCTGTGACCTGAACCGGTCTCTGTCATGGTTGGCTTCGCAGGGCCGCGGTCTTCGGGAAAGCGGTTTCCCGGCTAGGAGTCTGTCCGAGTATTCATTATCTTCTTGGAGAAAAAACAAAAGTGGGGGATAATGGTTTATGGGCAAAACCTACCGGGCCTACCTTCCCGAGCAGAAACTGCTGCTGCCTCCCAGTTTGCAGGATTGGCTGCCCGAAAACCACCTCGTCTATTTCGTCAACGACCTCGTTGATCAACTGGATTTGTCGGCCATCGAGAAGGTCTATGAAAGGGAGCAGCGCGGGCAGCCGCCTTATCATCCGCGGCTGATGGTCAAACTGCTGCTCTACGGCTATTGCCTGGGCGTGCGCTCCTCGCGCCGGATCGCCCGGCGGCTGGTCGAGGACGTAGCCTTTCGCGTGTTGGCGGCCGGCAACCAGCCCGACTTCCGCACGATCTCGGATTTTCGCAAGATCCACCTGGAAGCCCTCGAGGGGCTGTTCCAACAAGTGTTGCGGGTGGCGCTCGAGAGCGGGGCGATGAAGCTGGGTCGGGTGGCGCTCGACGGCACGAAGATGAAGGCCAACGCCTCCAAGCACAAGGCCATGAGTTACGGGCGGATCCAGCACAGCGAGCCACAGTTGGCGGCCGAGGTGAAGCAAATGTTGGCCGAAGCCGAAGCAGTCGACGCGGCGGAGGACGCGCGCTACGGGGCCGAGAAGCCGGGCGACGAATTGCCCGAGGAGTTGCAACGCCGGCAGACGCGGCTGGAGAAGATTCGCCAAGCCAAGCAGGCGCTGGAGCAACGAGCGAAGCAACGGGCGCAACAGCAAGCCGCCGCCGCGGGTCGCTGTGACGAGCTGGCGCGGCAAGCCGAACCGCGCGACAAAGATCAATACAATTTCACCGATCCGGAGTCGCGCATTATGAAAAGCGGCGACGGGTTCGTGCAGGGCTACAACGCACAGGCGGCGGTCGAGAGCGTGGCGCAATTGATTGTCGGGCAGACGCTGACCGAGGCGGCGAACGACAAAGAGCAACTGGCGCCGTTGGTGGAAGCGGTCGAGCGGCAGTCGGGGCAACGGCCCGACGAAGTGTTGGCCGACAGCGGCTATTGTTCGGAGAAGAACTTGGAATCGTTGGAAGCGCCCGAGAAGCCTGAGCAAAAGATCGAAGCGTATATTGCCGCCCAGAGACACCGGCGCGGACAACGGGCGTCGCCGCCGCGGGGGCGGATCCCGAGCCACCTCACGCGAGTCGAGCGGATGGAGCGCAAGTTACGGACGAAAGCGGGAGCGAAGATGTACGCGCAACGCAAAGGGATCGTGGAGCCGATATTCGGACAGATTAAACAAGCCCGCGGGATTCGTCAATTTTTGTTGCGGGGGTTGAAGAAAGTGCGGGGCGAGTGGGCCTTGGTGTGCTTGACGCACAATATTTTGAAGATGCACGGGCTGTGTGGCGGAGCGTGATGGAGAAAAACCGGGAAGGGGGCGCCGGCGAGGCGCATGGAGGGCTCTGGAAGCCGTTTTGGGCGGCCCGCGCGGTTTGTTTGTGGCGCCCGGCGGTCGACGAGCCTTCCGCGCCCGTGCGTCGCTGACCTCGGCGCCCGAATCTCCCGCCCTGCCGGAACTGTGCCAAGTTGTTACTCGGACAGACTCCTAGAGGATAATCGACTTTGCCAGATAGAGCTGAATGACCAACAGGATGTGTCCAGCCGAGTGCGCAAGGATGACAATCCACAGGTTTCGGCCGCACAGCAGATAGGCGGTGCCCCAGACAATTCCCATCATGACCGTTACGATCATGCCGCCGATGCCCCATTGAAAATGGACCGCGCCGAAGACGAGCGCCTGAACGAGGACGGTCATGAAGGCGCCGCCAATGTTCCGTCCGAAAATATCTGAAAGCCGCCCGATGAGAAATCCCCGGTAGATGACCTCTTCGGGGATTGATGCGGTCAGCGGCAGGACCAACGCCATGGTGATGGCAGCGCCGAGGTTGCCGGAAATCGAATCGTATCGAGACAGGTCCGCTTCCGGCAAGGAGATGAACGATGAAACAAGCAGCGGCGCCAGGTTTTGCACGGCAATGAAGGCAACGAGGATGCCGGTGACCTGGAAGGGAACCGTTGCCCAGCGTTTTGGCCACCTGAACCCCAGATCGGCGAGGGTTCCGCTGCGGGCGAAAACAACGCCGACCGCAGCGAGGGCGCCGCCGAGGACGGCGGTCACGCCACGTGCTTCCGCTCCGACAGATATCCATCCTCGGGCATTGGCAAGATCCTCGAGAAAAAAGGCGAGGCCTGACACCGCAAAGACGATCAAGATATCGATAAAGAGTTCTGTCGGTTTCGCCTCAGAAACGCGGTGATCTACGGACATGGTTGCATCAATTATATCCAAGGTCCTCATTGTGGGCGGCGCTTGGAGCACATCCACATGCTGGTCCGTATTCGCCCGGATCAGAATATTGCCACGTTGGTTCGGCACGCCAAGACGCACTCGTGCCGCATGGTTCGTGAGAGGTTCGACGGGGGCGTTCAGTGGCAGTCATCCTACGCGGCGCCGAGCGTGAGTGAGTCGCGGGGACAGCGAGTTTATGAGTACATCGCAAATCAGGAAGGGCACCACAAACAAGTTGATTTCACAGCCGAGTACATCTCGCTCTTGAAGCGGAGCGAGATTCGCTTCGAGCTTGAGAGACTGTGGAAGTCTGGGGATTAATACTAGCGCGGGGCGTCAGCCCCGCGGGCGGCTCACGGCGCTTACAGGCACTCACATCCACCCACACCCGGCATCTTGGGCCGTTGGCCCAAGATGCCGGGTGTGGGTGGGATTTTCGTTGTGGCGTCGGTTTCCCGGGGCTCACGCCCCTGGCCGGTATTAATTAACGCCGCTGCGGCATGGGCTTCCCCTGAGCGACTTTCCAGGCGGTCCGCGCCGCGTCCTGACAGCGGTCTCGCGCATTCGCCTCGCCGGCTGTCGCGAATTCAGGCTAGTGCTGTCCCCACTTCATTTTGTGGCGTAGGACATCAAAGAAGGCGGGCTTGCGCGGCTGCACAATGCGCACCTGGTGGTCGGCGCTGCTGACTCGGATGCGATCGTGTAAACGCAGATAGAGTCCGACCTGACCGTCCACGGTCAAGTAGGAATCGTTGTCGCCGCGCTGGATCACCACTTCGATTGTCGAGGTTTCGGGCAAAACCACCGGGCGGTTTGTCAAGGTATGGGGACAAATGGGGGTGACGCAAATCGCTTCCACCGAGGGAAAAATCACGGGGCCCCCGGCCGCCAGCGAATACGCCGTCGATCCGGTCGGCGTCGAGACAATCAGCCCGTCGGCTCGGTAGCTGCAAACGAATTCATCATCGACATAGGCGTCAAGCAACAACAAACGCGCCACGGCGGCCTTGTTGACGACGACGTCGTTCAGCGCGCGGTAGCTGCCGATCAGCTTGCCCTCGCGGACAATTTCGACGCGCAACACGGTTCGACATTGGGTGTGGAAATCCCCGGCCAGGACGCGGTCCAAGTGGTCATCGAGTTCTTCGGGCCCGGTGGTCATCATGAACCCGAGTCCGCCCAAGTTGACCGCCAAAACGGGGACGTCGCTTGACCCGATCCCTCGCGCGACCGAGAGCAGGGTTCCATCGCCGCCGAGAACGATCATCAAGTCGAAAGCCTCGGGCAGATCTTGACGATCAAAACCGCCTTGGCGATCGAGATAGCGCGCCGCGACTCGATCGAGGCTGACGCGAAGGTTGCGCGCCTCCAGCCGAGCGAGCAGCTTTTCAAGCAGCGCGGGACAGTCGTCTCGGCTCGGTTTGGCGACAATGCCGACAGACTCGATCATTGGTTCAGAGCGTCTTTTCCGAGCCGTACAGCAGGAATTCGCGATTGCCTTCCGCACCGCGAATCGGACTCTCGATTTCTTGAATCTTCGCGAAGCCGATTTCTTTCATCGCGCCTCGGACCTTCTCGACTACTTGGCGGTGCAGAATCGGGTCATCGACAATGCCGCCTTTTCCGACCACACCGCGCCCGACTTCAAATTGCGGTTTTGCGAGAACAACCAATCCCGCGCCGGGGTCCAGCAGCCGCCCCAACGCCGGGAGCATCAGCGTAACAGATATGAAACTGACGTCACAGCAAGCGAACGCAACGGCTTCGGGAACATGACGGCTATCGAGGCCTCTGGCATTGACCTTTTCCAATACCGCGACGCGCTCGTCCCGGCGCAGCCGCCAGTCGAGCTGATTGGTGCCCACGTCCACCGCGTACACCTTGCGCGCGCCCGCCTGCAGCAAGCAGTCGGTAAAACCGCCGGTCGAGGCTCCGACGTCGAGGCAGGTTTTCCCGGCGACATCGATCGAAAATTCCCGCAAGGCCTTCTCGAGTTTGAGGCCGCCTCGACCTACGTAGCGAAGCCCCTCTCCGATCAGCCGCGGAACCGATTCCGGAGGAACCAATTGCCCGGCCTTTTCGACCTTCTGTTCATCGACAAGCACGCGGCCGGCCATCACCATCGCCTGCGCTTTTTGCCGCGATGGGGCTAGGCCTTGCTCGACCAACAGACGATCGATGCGAATGCGCGGCTTCATGAGGTGCGCCGAATGATTTTTTCCGCGATCTCGCGCAAGCGCCGGGCGCGGTCGCCGAAACGCTCCAGATTGCGGCAGGCCTCGTTGAAATGTTCGTCGGCGCGGCGGCGCGAAGCTTCCAATCCGTAGAGAGCGGGGAAGGTCGCTTTTTGTTGGTCGGCATCTTTGCCGGCTGTCTTGCCGAGTGCCTCGGATGTCTCGGTGACGTCGAGAAGGTCATCCACGATCTGGAAAGCGAAGCCGATTTCATGCCCATAGTGGCTGAGCGCCTCGAAATCCTCTTCGCCGGCGTCGGCGTAAACGGCGCCCATCCGAACCGAAGCTCGAATCAGCGCCCCGGTCTTGGAGCGGTGAATATAGTGCAGCTCGTCGCCATCGATTTCGCGACCTTCCGCTTCCAGGTCGGCGACCTGACCGCCGATCATGCCCTCGACCGTACCGGCGGCTCGAGACAGTTCCCGGGCAAGCCGGACTTGCGTGCGCGGCGGCGGACCCTCAAGCTCGGCTAGGACTTGAAACGCTCGCGTCAGCAAAGCGTCACCCGCGAGAATCGCCATGGCTTCCCCAAACACCTTGTGGCAGGTCGGCCTGCCGCGGCGCAGGTCGTCATTATCCAGCGCGGGCAAATCGTCGTGGATCAGCGAATAGGTGTGGATGAGCTCCAGCGAGCAGGCGCTTGCCGTCAAGCCCGCGGCGCCCTCATCGGCGGTGGAGAGTTCTTGACCGAGGACAGCCTCGGCCGCGGCGATACAAAGAATCGGGCGAATGCGCTTTCCTCCGGCGAACAGGCTGTGGCGCATGGCGCGATGGATCGTCGCGGGGCATTCGCCCTCGGCGGGAACGAGATCGCCAAGGGTTCGCTCCACCAGGGCCGCCCTGGCGGCCAAGTAGTCCGCCAGGGTCAAGAGTTTGACTCGCCGTCGAGGTCGAAGGGCTCGGCTTCGATCTTCCCGTCTTTCTTGAGAAGAATTTCGACCTTGTGCTCGGCCTCACGCAGCTGCTTATGGCAAGACTCGCTCAGCTTGACGCCTTTCTCAAACAGCTCCAACGATTTTTCGAGCGCCAGTTCGCCGTCTTCGAGTTTCTTGACAACCTGCTCGAGCTGGTCGAGGCCGTCTTCAAACGAGGGTTCTTTCTTCTTCTGCGCCATGTAAGGGTTATTGTAGCCGCGTCGGGGCCGGAGGCCTTATGCTGGAACGGTCGAAATGGAGAGAGAGCGGCTGAGGGGCAGGGAAAAAATCGGGGACACAGTTCCGTTTCCATGAATCCGCAGAATTCACAATACCGCCATGGAAATGGGTGTCGGGGCGTTCCTGCCGCCCTGTCAGGGCTCCCCCTGGTGGGCGGTCTACTTGGGGTTCCGCCTTCGGCTCCGCCCCAGGCAATATTCCTGCCGCCGCTTCGCGCCGCTACGGGCCGCTCCGGCCATCCTGTTGAGTAGCGTTGACTCGAGGACGGACAAATGCTCCGCGGCTGCGGCAAGGGGCCCTGGAATTTAGCCCACGGCTTCAGCCGTGGGAAAACGGACACCAAGCGAAAAGCCCCAAAGGGGCGCCGGAACATGGCCCATCCCTTCGCCCCCATCTTGGTTCACGTCGTGTTCTCGACGAAACAACGACGTAAGAATCCTTAAGTGAAGAGCATTGGCCTTAGGGACCGTTCGACCCGACGCGGTAGACGAAGATTGTGTGGGTCCGGGATTCGTGCTGGAAACTTTCCGTCTTGATGGGCGTCCAGCCGAAGATGCGGAAATCGTGCGAGATGACTCGCGTGCCGGGCTTGAGATTGTCCTCGAGCTTGGGACGCAGTTTCTTATTCGACGAAGAGAGGAAATAGAGCGTCACCACCGACGCGTCGCTGAGGTCCACATCCATGACATCGCCTTGGACGACCTTGGCGCGATCCCCAATGTAGAGTTCCTGGATGCGAGCTTGGGTTCGTTTCGCGAGATCGGCGTCCAGCTCGACGCCCACGGCCTTGGCTCCGAACCTTTGGGCGGCGGTGATCACAACGCGTCCGTCGCCCGACCCCAAATCGTAGACGGTGTCGCCGCTTTTGACGTCGGCGAGTTCGAGCATACGTTCGACCACTTCGAGCGGCGTGGGGACGAATGGCGCCAGACTTCGAGGATTGAACTGATTCTGCTGACCCCGCGCCGGAGGGGTCCACGCGGGCAGCAGGCCGAGCAGCAAAACCGCCGAAAGCCTGCGCGCAACTGTGTTCGTCAGCACGTTATACATCAAAGGATTCCGGTGTGTCCTACTCAAGAGACGTCGCCGCGGTTCGATGCGCTACCTACTCAACTTGCAGCCGGGCGAACACGGTGACCTTCCACACGCCCGCCCCGAAGGCCTGTTAACTCCAATCTAGCATTTCCCAGAGTACGCCAAAGCCGGAACCGTATGTTCGCCGACTCCGACCCGCGCTTGGCTCCGAGAGCGATTCCTGCAAGAATATCTAGTTCGCCTCACGGATTTTCCATGCGCCCTTATCTCGACCTACTGCGCGACACTCTCGAAAACGGCACGCCCAAGAGTGATCGAACGGGGACCGGCACCCGGAGCCTCTTCGGCCGACAGATCCGCTTTGATCTCGAGCACGGCTTCCCCGCCCTCACGACCAAGAAGCTGCACTTGCGATCGATCATTTACGAATTGCTGTGGTTCTTGCGCGGAGATTCCAACATCCGCTATCTCCGAGAAAACGGTGTTTCGATCTGGGACGAATGGGCGGACGAGAACGGCGAGCTGGGTCCGGTTTACGGCCGTCAGTGGCGCAGTTGGCCCGCGCCCGACGGCCGCGCCATCGATCAACTGGCACAGGTAGTCGACCGCATTCAATCCGACCCCGATTCGCGCCGCTTGATCGTCAGCGCTTGGAATGTGGCGCAGATTGCCGACATGGCACTGCCGCCCTGCCATGCGCTGTTTCAGTTCTACGTAGCCGACGGACGGCTTTCGTGCCAACTCTATCAACGAAGCGCCGATGTTTTCTTGGGCGTGCCGTTCAACATCGCCTCCTACAGTTTGTTGACCATGATGACAGCTCAGGTGACCGGGCTTCGGGCAGGTGATTTTGTTCACACGTTTGGAGATGTTCACCTCTACAACAACCACGTGGAGCAGGCGGAGTTGCAACTGGAGCGCGAGCCGCGGCCCTTGCCGCTGATGGAGATCAATTCGTCGGTCACAAGTCTGTTCGACTTTTGCTACGAAGACTTCAACCTGAAGGACTACGACCCCCACCCGCACATTAAAGCGCCGGTCGCCGTATGATTCTTTCCTGCATCGCGGCGGTTGCCGAAAACGGCGTCATCGGAAAGGACAACGAACTTCCCTGGCGCTTGTCGGAAGACCTGAAGCGCTTCAAGAAACTCACCGTCGGTCACGTGATCATCATGGGCCGCAAGACGTTTGAATCGATCGGGCGTCCGCTTCCGAACCGGGTATCGATCGTCATCACGCGCAACACCGCATACGAAGCGCCCGGCGCCGTCGTGGTGCATTCGGTCGAGGAGGCGATCGAGCAAGCTCGGCGAACCGAGCAAGCGGAGGAAGGGGAGCGAGAAGCTTTCGTGATCGGGGGGGAGGCGATTTTTCGCGAGGCGCTGCCCTTATGCGCCCGGCTTTACCTGACCAGGGTCCATACCGAGGCGCCCGGCAACGTCCGTTTTCCCGAGCTTGACCCGGCGCGGTGGCGTCCGCTCGATGAAGAATCGGGGCCGGCGGACGAAGAGAACGATCATGCCACGACGTTTGTGGTCTACGAGCGCATTGAGAAAATGCTGTCTTAGGATCTGATGAACGCGGTGGGTGGGGCGTGCCGGCCCGCCCCAGCTCAATTTGGCGAAAGAATGGGCGGGCCTGGAGACCTGCCCTCCTGTGCTCAACGCCGTGCTTCGATGTATCGACCGACCGTCTCGACCGTTTCGAACCAGATCTGATTGTCGGGGTCGTTCAGATACGGGATCAGCTTTTCTAGCATCTTGAGCCGCGTTGTCTGGTTGCCCGACTCCGCCGTCTCGTGGCCGGCTAAGATGAGCCACTGCCCGGCCTCGCGGGCGCTTTCGATCAACGGCGTGACCTCGTCGAAATCCTTGCCGTCCATCTCGACGCCGGTGACCTGCGCGGGATCGAGAAAGGTCGGGTCCACGGCGGTTTCGTCGAGCCAAGTCCTGCCAATGAGGAACAATTCGGCCACGACGGGGACGTAGCTGCGTGTCTCGCGCCCGCGTCCGATGAAGGTCTGGCCGCAGGGGTAGGCAAAGGTCACGGGCTTTACGCCGAGCATTTCCTCGATACGGCGATTGGCTGCGATCAGTTCTCGGCGCATGCGGGCGAGGGTGTAGTTCTCGAGGGCGGCCTCCCTCGACCACTCGAAATTCCCGGTGCAAGGATGGCGCAGGGAATGGTTGCCGATTTCGTAGCCGCTCGCGGCGAGCCGCTTCCAACCTTCGAGGCGCTCTTCCATTCTTACTGGGACGACGTAGAAGGTCGCCTTGGCTTCGAGACGATTGAGTACGTCCAGCCCGATATCGACTTGGCTGGGCCGTGCGTCATCGAAGCTGAGGCTGACGGCGGCCCGTGTGCCTTTGGGCCAGGAGAATTCGGCGGGCGACTGCGGCCAGGCTGCCGGCACCGACAACAAGGCGAGAAGGACGAGAGAGAGAAGGGGTTTCACAGCGCCTATCTTACAGACTTCCGGGGCCGGCAAAGTGCATGGGCGCTATCGGCGCTATCGGCCTTCCAGAACACGGCTTGCCTCTACACTTGCGCATTCGCCGAACCAATCGCAAAAGCCCGCTCGGCGAACCCGACGGCTTGCTGCTGAGCCCAAAAACGCGGGGAGGAGCGGGCTAGGAAAGCGACATGGCCGCCGTATTCGGTTGCCACCAACCGGACGTGCGAGCAGGTTTCGATCCGAGCGCCTTCGAAGACTTCGAAAGGAATGAAAGGGTCGTCCTTGGCTTGCAGCATCAGGGTCGGTACGCGAATGCGATCGAGAAACCGAACTGACGACGCTTGCTCGTAGTAGTCGGCGGCGTCGCGAAAGCCGAAGGCGGGAGCCGTCACGCGATCATCGAAATCATAGATGCTCTTGGTTCCCGAGGAAGGCAGAGATCGAAACCGCTCGGGCATCAAGCTTTGCTTCGTGCGTACGGTGCTCTCCAGGTCTCGCAGGAACCGAATCTCGTAAATTCGATTGCGCCGCTCGCCCAATCGCCGCGCGCAAACCTCCAGCCGAATGGGAACGGAAATCCCGCACACTCCGCGAACGTGCGAAGGGGGCGTGTCCGCCCATTCGCCGGCAAGCTTGAGCGCAACATTTCCGCCCATCGAAAAGCCGACGATCACCACGGGCTCGGGGCTCAATTGCTCGACCACCGATCGCAGGTCTTCGGTGAGTCCGGAGTGGTAGAGAGTGGGCGCCAAGTGCTCGGTGCCGCCGCAATTTCTCACGTTCAGGCGGATGACGCTCAGGCCGCGGCCGAGCGCGGCGCGGGCGAGCGATCGCATGTACGACGATTCGCTCGATCCGGTGAGTCCGTGCACGGCGAGGATCGTCCCTGGCACGCCCCTCGACGAAGGCCTGTTGATACGGGCGAGGACTTCGACGTTTTCCGATGTGCGGAACAAGCGCGTTTCGGTTGCGTGCGCCGTTTCGTCGAATGGGTTGGGCCAATAGCGGCCGACGATGGTCTGTAGATCGCCGTGACACAGCAAGGGCCGGAATGAAGCGCCGACGTCGTTGCCGACCAAGCCGGGAGCCGCCGCATTGTCCATGGAGGTCGAAGGATGCAAGGATGCCGTGGGGCAGGCTTCCCGGCCCGCCAATTCAGAAAGTCTCGCCGTGAGGGTCAACGAACCGAGGCCCCATTCGGCTTCGGTTGAGCGTTCACCGGGATCTCAACTACGTCGGCTCTTTCAGCAAGGTCTCGATCGTCGTTCGGATATTGCGATCCTCGTTGCGGTAGAAGGCGCGGTCCGACCCGCCGTGCTGCTCGCGAATCATGCCCTTGCGGTCAATGAAAAACATGTACGGCACGTAGAAGCGAGCCATCACCGAAATGCCGGCGAAGCGCGTACAATCCCCGCGGGTACCGAGAGATAGAGGGAACTCCGCGCCGTATTTTGTCGCGAATCCCTGGAGGTTCCCGGCCGCGGCGGGGTTGATCGCAATCCCCACGACCTCCAGGCCGCGCGGTTTGAATTCGTCATAGATCGGCTTGAGGACCCGCGCCGTGCGCTGGCAATGCGAGCAGTCCGTCGAAAAGAACATCACCAGAACGACATTGCCCTTCCATTGCTCCAGCGTCAGGTTCCGGCCTTCCAGCGTCGTGAACTTCAACTCAGGAGAGGGTCGCGGCTCGCCGGCGGCGACCATCGGGAGCAGCAAGATCAAGCAAAGAGAAATGAATCGAATGAGCGGCATGAAAGAACCTTTCGATCTACCACGACGAGGACACAACGCCCCCGCCGTTCGGAAAATTAGTCAGGGCGCAAACCGCCCCAGGTTTGCTCTTAATCTATCATTCGGCAATCCTTCCATGCCGGCTACGCGCGATCCGTCGAGCGAAAGGATGAAAGTTTGCTCGCTTCCGCGCCCGACGACGCGCTTGTCTGATTTCTCGACTTGCTCAGGGCGCCATTTCTTTTGACAGATCTTCTCGTATAGGGTGAAGAATTCTCGTGCGCGTTCGGCGCTCGACCATTCGGCGGCATAGGCCAATACGGGCCTCTCGTCGGCTCGCTTGGACACAATCTTGTAACCGCCCCCGCGCCAATGGGGGCTGAGTTGTTCGGCGGTATCGCGATCAAAAAACTGCTCGATCAGGATGGCGTGGTCAAGCTGACCGACTGCGCCTTTCGAGATGGTCTTGTAGCCTCGCCCCAAGCGCAATCGAGGCAACCGGGGCCGACTCGAGCGCCGTCGTCCAAAATAGGTTTCCGGCTCCAAGATGTGCTGCGAGGATAGGGGCGGATTCCGAAAGACTTCGGCGAACCCCGCCTTGCCCTTGCGCCTGAGAACCTGTTGCTGAAACAGCAATCCGCGAGTGTAGGGGAACAGCATCGACTCGCGCAGATACAAGGGCGAGGAGGCGAAGGCGGGGTATTGCTCGGCTTCGAAACGCGACGCGGTTGCCGCGGCAACGGCCAACAGCGAGTTATTCAGCAGCGACCGACCGCTCTGACGCATCGCGTATTCGATCATGATCCAGGAGGCTTGCCCCTCGAGTACGGCGGAGCGGGCGACATCGCCGTCGGCGCTCTTGGATTTCTTGACGTACTTTTGCAGGTCGAAATGTTGATCGGCCAGGGCGTGAGCCAGCTCGTGGACGAGCGCCACTTGCTGCAGGTCCTTGGGCGTCCACGTAGCCAGGTAGAGTTGTTTGGTCTTGTAGTCGTACAGGGCCGTGGCTTGCTCGGTCAGGACTGCGACGAACTGCTCGGCCAGATCGAAGTCGTCGTCGACGTAGCCGAACATTTTCAAGAAGGCCTCCTCGGCTTGGATCTGCTGGGGGGCGGCGTCTTCGTCGATCCGTCGCTCGATGAGTTGGCGAATTTCTTCTCGGGTGATGACGGAGCGGCGCACCTTGCGCTTCAGCTTCAGGCCCGTGATGTCGGCCATTTCCTCGAGCATGCCGTCGATTTGCGCGAAGAGTTCCTCGGCATCGTCGGGCCGCAACGCATCTTGAGCCGGAGCCGCGACAACCGCCGCGATCGAGAACAGCGCCAACACCAGGATCGGGCGCAACCGGCACAGCCGAGATCGGCGGGAGAAGATGATCGGACGGCTCGTCATGGGCGGACGCAGTGAAAACCAAGACCGGTCGCGGTGGAGGGAATCCAGCGGAGAAACCGCTTCGCAAAGGTCGTCCCGCAAAAGTCTGGGGCGCGAAAAAACGGGATCAACGACGCGACGGGATCAGATCCTATCTTGAGACCCGAATTTTCCGGTACTCATTGTAGGGCGTGTGGCAAGTCGTCCGCTTGCCAACGCCGGCTTCATGGACGGGTCGAGGAGAGGGCAGGCCTGGAGACCAGCCCCACTGGGTACGCTGTCACGGGTGCAAGACTTGAAATTTCGGGGCGGGGTCAGCCGGCCAGGGAAGTCCAATCTTTCGAACCGCTATCCGTCTTTGTGCGCTTCTTGTCGCGGTACATTCGGCGGTCACTGAGGTAGACCAACTCTTCGCCCTCGGAGGCATCGGAAGGATAGACGGCCGCGCCGACGCTGACGGTGGTCCCAATCCGACCATGCGGTCCGACGGCGATCTGATTCCGGGCAACCGCCTGCTTGAGGGCGATGATGCGTTTGCTGACCTGATCCCCGGCGATGCCGGGCATGATGGCGAGAAATTCGTCGCCGCCCACGCGCCCCAGAAAGTCGTAGGGGCGAAGCGAGGTCCGCAAGATCTCGGCCACTCCGGCGAGCAAACGATCGCCGGCACCGTGTCCCATGGAGTCGTTGACCGGTTTTAGCTCGTCGAGGTCGAGGAAGAAGACCGCCAAGCTCTCTGAACGACGCTCGGCACGCTGCAATTCCGTTTCGAGTCGTCGGAAGACGGCGCGAGCATTGGGCAATCCTGTGAGGGTGTCGGTCTCCGCTTCCAGATAAATGCGCCGTAACGTGCGCGACGACGAAACGGTCGAAGCCACCTTGGCGGTGATCAGCGTCAGCGATTGCGCCTGCTGTTCCCGAAAGGCGTCCGGCGAGCTGGAGCAAAGCGTGAGCATGCCCATCACGCGCCCCTCGACGATCAGGGGCGCCACCAAACTGGACTGCACGTCGTCGAGATAGCGGGGCGCTCGACCGTCGGGACCTTCGCCGGGCGGAGTATTCGCGATTTGAGGAAGCCCCTCAGCGGCTGAAACCCTCATCAACCCGCGATCACAGGCCGTTGCGAGGCGCGAGATACAGTGGTCGGGGAAACCGTCGGCCTGCGACAGAACGTACTCGTTTCCTTCCAAAATGAAAATACCCACGCGGTCGCAAGGAATCGTCCGGCGCAAAATGCGGAGACAGTCCTGTAAGCCCTTGTCGAAATCGAGGTCGGCCCCCAAGACACTGAGAATTTCGTAGAAAGCCGCCAAGCGATCCGGAGCATTCACGAGCGCTTGGAAACCGCGCCGGCGCGAGCCTTCCGCATCGGGGTCTTCGTCGACGAGTCCATCCGGCGGGAGCGGGGTTGCCGGCGCCGCCGACTCGTTCCAGCCGGCATGGATCGCGGGCAGCTCTTTCAAAAAGATTCGCAGCAATTCGGGATCGAAGATCTTACCGGACTGCTGCATCATGAGACGGGTTGTCTCGTCCAAGTCCATGGCGGGCCGATAGGGGCGGTCGCTGAGCAAGGCGCTGCAGCAGTCAACAACGGTCAGCATGCGCGCCCAAAGCGGAATGGTGGTTCCCTGAAGGCGGGCCGGGTACCCGGATCCGTCCCAGTGTTCGTGATGATGCAAGACGGCTTCGCGAACCTCGGTCGACAAATGGGCCGCCTCGACGATCGCGGCACTGAACGATGGGTGGGCAGCCATCCCTTCGAATTCGCGATCAGTTAACCCGGTCGGCTTCCTTAGGATGCCGCGCGGCACGGCGACATTGCCGATGTCGCGCAACGCGGCCGCGAGTTCGAGGTTAGTCAGTTCGATGTCGGAGCACTTCCAGTGGGGCGCGATCCCTCGCAGCAGGAAGAGGATCCGCTCGTTCTCGGGTTGATGAAGTCGTTGCTTGAGGGCTTCGGCGGATCGCAAGGCGTCGTCAGCAGCGGCATCGGAGCCGGGCGCGGCGACGGAACCGGCGGCGGTGCGCCGCACTGCGGGAAGCCGGGTCAGATACGCGGTAGCTCCGAAGAGCACAAAGCCTCCGAAAGCTCGCTCCAGCGGCGCGCCCCCCTCGACCAACAGCGCTACCACGCCAACGAGCGCCGGGAGCAACAGACAGAGCGGAATGCGGCTATAGAATTCGTCGAACCAACGCCTTGCCGGAGACCTTGCCTCCGACGGACCGGATGCGACGCCGGCGGCGCTGAGAATCACGTAGTACACCAGCGTAGCGGCCAACCCGGCCGCCATGAACCCTGATTGGGAAGCGCCGGCGAAGAGGCGATAGGTGAGCAACATCCCGACGATCGCGGGGGCCTGCATGAGAGCGGCGGGCCTCGGGCGGGTGCCGGAGCGGAAGTCTTGCC
Source organism: Bryobacterales bacterium (assembly GCA_965238125.1). Taxonomy (GTDB): domain Bacteria; phylum Acidobacteriota; class Terriglobia; order Bryobacterales; family UBA6623; genus UBA6623. The sequence continues at coordinate 5,901,108 of OZ250179.1, forward strand.
CGGCAAGGGCTAGGCCCCCTAGTACGTACAACGGCCACGGTAGTTGGTAGGCAATGGCCGTAAGAACCGGGAGTATGCCTATCGGAAGAAGAGTTCCAGTACCAGGTTCGCGAAACAGCGCCCTACGAGCCGAGGCCACAATTCCGAGCGAAACCAGAAGAGCCGTCCAGCCCCGGTCAAGGGGAGAAATGAAGGCGATCAGAACTGCGGCCAGGCTCAAGACAAGCGAGAGGATCGCGGACGCGTCCCACCGCGACGCTCGCTTGAGGACCTGCGCGGAACTCCGCTTCTTTCGAAATACCTTCACGCCGACCCTACCGGCCGCGCTAGTGCCCTATCGTCCGACCGACCGGAAGTCTAGGTCGAGCGACGCTTTCTCGCGGCCATCCCGACAAGGCCCACATCGAGCAAGTGTACTCAATCGTACAAACTCGTCTTCTTGGCCGATCTTGGACCCCTAAGGGATTACTAGTACTTTTGTTACTATACCCCTCTTAGGCTCTAATTGCAATCACATTGTTACCCCATTACGTTTTAGTACGAACACCGCGTTGTTCCGGGTTGCTGCGCGGGGCGGCGGCCGGCTGTAACGGCCCGGGTCGGTTCGGTCGATCGAAATAGGGGATGCGCCAGGCTCGCCGACTTGTCTTTCTCTCGCTGACACTGGCTTGGTTGACCGAGCCGGTCCTCGGCCAACTCAAGGGTTTTCCGTGGTTTAACCGGGGCGACCCCAAGATCACCACACGCGTCTATACGAAAAATCCGAGGTTTCGGCTTGCTTGTAAGGATGTCGGCGTGTTTCCCTTTGCGGTGCCGGAGCTGACCGAACCGCGGCCGCCCGATTTTTCGACCGCCATGCGGCAAGCGCTGCTGACGCAGGGTGCGGCGGAAACGATCGCCCATGTGTCGACCCTTCCCTGGGATGAGGTTCCGGCCTGGAAAGTACGCGAGCTGAGCGAGAGTGATAAGCTCGGCGCGATCGCCGCCGACGCGGCCGACAGGCAGTTAGAGGTTGCGGTGGTCGGCTGGCTCGGCTCGGCCTTCCGCAAGCCGTCGAAAGGTTTGACGGTTCGCGCCACCGTTTGGATCATCGATGCGCGAGACGGAGAAGTCCTGTGGTACGGCACGAAACAGGCTGATTGGATCCGCTATTTCTCCCTCGAGGAATGCCTCTACCACCTGGCTTGGTCGTTTGTCCTCGAATGGGGTCGGCCCGGCGTTTAGGAGCCCGCGGCAAAAGTCTCGCGGGCTAGCTACGGGCGGGCTAGAACAAAGGCACCGAAGCACGGATATTGGCGCCGCGCCCGGGGTTCGATTCCAAGGTCATCTCGCCGCCCAGGGCGCGAATCCTTTGCTTAATGCTGCGCGGTCCGATCCGCAGCAACTCGAGTTCGTCGAGCGTATACTTGCCCACGAACGAAAACCCCGAGCCGTTGTCGTCGACCGAAATACGGAGATCGCCGCCGTGTTTTTCGAGCGACAGCAAGACATGAGTCGCCTGGGCGTGTTTGTAGACGTTGTGCAAGGCCTCGCGCACGATTTGGAGAATCTCGACGCCCAGCTTGCCGGGCACGGCCAAATTGCCGTTTTCGCTTCCCACAAAGGTCACCGCGACATTGCTTTCCCGTTGGAAGCCGTCGACAAGTCGGCGACCGGCGACCAGCAGGGATGAATCGGCCGCTTCCATCGGGCGCATGCCGTGGACAAAGGTCCGCATCTCGGAAACCAGATCTCGGGAGAACTTCCGCAACGCAGACAAGTCCCGCGAGGCGGCCTCGGCGTCGCGCTCGAGCAGCTTGCGAATGATCTCGAGCCGCATCTCGAAACTAATGATGCTTTGGAGGGGGCCGTCGTGGAGATCTTGAGCAATGCGTCCGCGCTCACGCTCGTAGGCATCCTGTTCGGTGTGTTTGACGACCAGGAGGTGGCGAACAATGTCGCGAAAATGGCGGCTCAGGCCGCGGACTTTCCTCCAGTCTCCACGTCCGACGGCGGAAACGCTGTTGAACAACAGCAATCGGCCGATGGGCTTGTTACCGTCGAGTAGCGCGCATCCGATCGCGTTGTAGGTTTCGAATTTTTGGATGACGTAGGGGTGCAGATCGAAGTCGCGTGGAACGGGCTTTCCCTCGGAGTCGACGAGCGAAAGGTCGTTGGCGTAGAAGTCGAGTCGATTGGCGCGCAGGCAGTTCCATTCGCGGCCCGAGTCAAACCGCGTTGGGGGCGCGCCGGAAGCGACGCGCTCGGCGGGTGTCTGACAAACGGCGTGGTACTCCAACGTGTCGTCCCAAAAGGCCAGCATGGCGCGGGAGCACTTTCGCCAAGTTCTGAGCTCCTCCAAGGCGTCTTCCACGGCCCGAACCAAATCCTGCTCCGACTGCCCGGCGGCACGGCGCAGGCCGGTTCCGATATTGCCCTCCACTCGGTGAGCCTGATCGGAGAAATAGTAGGCCAGCACGCCCGCCACGACCAGCAGAAACATGAACGAGCCGTAGGAAAACTGAAACAGCTGGGCCTCGCCGCTGGTCAGCCAGCCGGTGTAGAACACGAGAATGACGGCGGTGACCAGCAGAACCTCGCGGCCGCTGTGGAGCAAGGAACTCTCGGCGAGAACGAAATAGAACAGGAGCAAGGGCAGGGCGGCATCGCCCGGCCTCGCCAACAGCACGAGGAGAACCGTGAACAGCAGATCGCCGAATTGAATCGACAGAGCCGAGCTGCGGATTCTCACCCGTGACCCATAGACCACGATCAAGGCCGCGTACACAGCGAAGGCAACGGCGAAAAGCGTCTTGAAAGAGACAAGGTCTTCGGGCGCGCGGGCGAGCTCGAGGATCAGGTAGGCCAGCGAGAGGATCAATCGCACCGTCGCCAGGTGCGCGAAACGTCGGCCGCGAACAGCGATATCACCGGTAAATGTTCCCGAGGGCATTGGGTGCGCGTTGGGCGGCGTCTTGGAATTTGACTGATTCAGGCTCCGCTGCTGAGTATTCTACCCGAACCGGGCGTCCGAGATTAATCAGGTGGATATCGTAAATCGCACTCTCTTCGTTCCATGGACGCAATGGGCAACCTTCGCGGGGCATTCGGGCCGGCGCCGACCAATCTACGCCGCCCGGGCCGCTTCCTAAAACCCGCTCGGGTTGATCCAGTAGCTCTCTTCCCAACTTGCGCCCGGAGGGATGGTTTGGAGCTCTTTGTAAATTCCCTGATGGGCCAGGTTGAAGGCGTTGGTGATGCCGCTCATCGGCTCGAAGCAAATGAAGTCTTGCCCATCAGTGGTAGGCGCGTAGACGACCGCGGCTTGATAGCGCGGCCCATAGACTACATCGATTTGCTGCTTGGCGCCGCGCACGGAAAAAGTTGCTCGCCCCAGGGTGTCGCGCACGAGCCCGCCGAAGACGTGATCGAGAAACAGCCCCTCGAGAGACAGAGCGGCCGGATCGCCGAGCAGCTCGCGAATCGGCTTTGTTTCGCCGGTTGGGATGAGCTTGTCGCTCAAAGTCCACACGTTCTCGGCGGCGAGGCGGACTTTCCATTGATCACGCGGGGCATCGTGAAGCTGAAAGTAGGGGTGATAGCCGACGGAAAGGGGCATCGTTTGGGCGCCGGTGTTCTCGATACGGGTGACGACTTCGAGGGACCCGCCGCTGAGACGGTAGGTCATCTCGATGGTGTGAGCGAACGGGAATTGGGCCATCCGGTCGGCGTAGCGCGTGAATTCGAGGCGGCTGGTTACCGAAGCGCTGTCGCCGTCGGCGCGAACGGAGGTCACTTCCCACTCGGAGGCGAAAAGAAGCAGACCGTGGATCGGTTGGCCTCCGGGGTCGGTGCCGTAGTTACCCAGATCCGGGTTGAGTCGGTACTTTTTTCCCTCGTTATGGAAGGCGTGTTGATCGAGGCGATTGGCCCAGGGCGCGAGGAAGGGATTGCCGCACAGTTTGGGGTCTTCGGCGAAAACACCGACCGATTCATAGGGAAACCAGAAAATGTTCTTACCCGCGACATCCATGCGGTAGGCATTGTTGCCGATCGAAGGCGCGATGGAGACTTCGGTGTCGGCGGCCCGGTCGGCGAGGCGGACGATCGAAACGCCTTCCGAGGTGGCTCGGGTCGCGGAATAGGGCCGGGCGGAAGCGGTCATGTGAAAAAGGGCGCCAAGAACAAAGCAGGGGGCGCAGCCCCCCGGCGGGCGTCATGGCTCGGGAATCTCTTGGAGTTCGGTTTCTTCCTGGCAGCACATGCAGCGGCCCGGTTCGTGGGTATGGATGTGGCAAATTTCGCAGTAGTACGTTACCCGGTGACGGCGGCCTTGCTTGACCGTGAAGAGCTTGCGGATTTCAAAACGGCCGTCGGCGGCGAAGGAGCCTTCGAACTCCCACTCGCGCCCCGCCAGGCGGGGATCCCGAAGTTGCCCCTCCGAGAATAGATCACCGAAAAGCGTGATCTTCTTACCGGCGGTACCGAGCAATATGAGCGCGGCATCCTCGGCCGGAGCCCGACCCGGGTCGGCCTGCAAGCGCCCCCGCGGGACGACCGTCTCGGAAGCGATCGCCGGGACGGCGGCAATGATCAGAAGCAGCGCGATGCCGATGCCGAAGCGACAAGTTGATGCGACTCGGGTAAGAGCGCCCGCTCCGCTTGGTTTCGGCATGGGGACTGGATTCTCCACGGCGCTTCACGCCGTCAGGCGTTTCCGGTGGCTTCCGCGCGGCCCGTCAAGCGCTGCACCATTCCTCCGACGACCTCGCGGCCGCGCTCATAGGCCTCCGAATAGAGGCGGTTCTTTTCTTCGCGGCTCAGTTTATGCCCGATGCGGAAGAAGTGATCGAGCCCCTTGCCGACGACATAGGTTCCGGCGAGGGAGATGAGACCTTTCGAGATCAGACCACCGCCGGCGGGGATCTTCGAGACCAATTCCCTGGCCGCCGCGCGCCACCCGAAAGCGGCCGCGACGATCGAGCCGATCTGCATGCGTTGCTCGGAATAGCCCACGTCGTAGTCGCTTGCCGCAGCGATGAGGAAGGCCATGCGAACTTGGTTCATCGTCAGAAACGCGGTATCGGAGGCGAACTCGCCCGCCGCCCAAGGCAGGCTGATCAAGCTGGGTAGCACGTTCGGCAGCGCGGTGGCCACCGTGAACATGGCGTTTTCCTTGCTGATTTTCCAGACGATGCGTTCAATCACGGGGTCGCGAAACGCCGGCAGCCTGCGCGCGGCGGCAAGCCACAAGTCTTCGTGATCGTCGAGCACGTGCTCGATGGTTTCGGCGGGGTGATAGAGATCGAGAGCGTAAAAATGCCGCGGGTGAGGCAAACCCGGTTCCGCGAACCCGAAATCGCAGCGCCCGAAGTCTTCCTCGGAGGCGAGCCGGAGAATATGCCGCCCGGCGTCGCGCGCCTTGGCCTCCGAGACGCCGTCGGGGATCAGGAACGAAACCGTGTGGTTGAAAAACGCGTCATCGAGCGCGAACACCCCAACCGTGAGCGGTCGATCGGCAAGCGCGCGCACCTCATTGGAGTTCAGGTGTTTGAGGGCCGTGCCAATCTCCTGAATAATCGCCGTCGACACAGTTCCATTTTAGCGGGTCGGGGCAAGTTGGCGGGTTGGAGCGTGACGAAATGGCTGCCAACAGATACCGGACGGCGGACTGGATTTCGCCACAAGTGAAACCGCCGGGCGATTCTCGTGGATGGACTCTTAGAAGAGCTTGAGGGCTAGGTATGTTTGGTCGGCGTGGATGACCTCGGCGCCGGATGCCGCGGCTGAGTGGGCGGTGAGCGCTTCGATGCGGGCGCCGCTCAACTCTCGGGCGTTGGGCGCGACTTGGCGGTGATTGGCGAGCAGGTAGCGAAAGCCGGCTCGGCGCAGCTTGTCGAACGCTTCGGAGAGCGACGAAATGTCTTTCACAGCCAAGAGTAGCTGTAGCGCTCGAACCAGTCGCCGTAGGCCGTCGAGTCAAGGTGATAGCGGGCTCGCTCGACGTGGAGAATGTAGACGCGGTCTTGCCGGTCGGCGACACGATTGAGAGCCGCTGCTGCGGGATAGAACGGCAGCGCGGCCACGAGAACAGCCTCTCTTTCAGCGCGGTTCACTGGCGGCGGCAACCGCATGCTGTTTGTAAAACTCGTGGCGGGAACGCTGTGCAATATCCCGCCGATCAAAAGCATTGCCGGGACGACTGCAAGCTGTCGGCGATACCCGATCGCTCGGAGACAAGATAGGAACCCGATCGCCGCGGTGAACAGCAGCGGCGTCGCGAATCGGTAGAGTGGCGCGGTGACGCTCCAGAGCAGCAGGTATGCCGCGGCGGCAAGGGCAAGCACGCCGACTCCGCTGGTCGCGCGGCGGGGGGCTCTTGCTCGAAAGCGCGTGAGCGCGGCGGCCGCCGCCACGAGGACCAACAGGGGCAAGGCGATGCCGAAGGCGGCCGGATCGTGAAATACGTCCTGGCTTCCCCGGACCAACCCGAAGAAAGTTTGCGCGATGCCGCCGAGGCTATGGTCGACGCGATACACCGCGCCGAGGTCGTAGGGCGGCGCCGGGCCTTCGGGGTAGTGCAAGGTTTGCCAAAAAGGGTAGAACGGCGTACCGGTGTTAATCCACGATCGCGCCCACCAGATCGAGACCGGGAAGAATCCGGCAAGTCCTAATACTCCAACCGCGCGCAAGCACTCGGTCTTGGGTGAGCGCGAAAAAAGCTGCCGGGCGAGATAAGCGAAAACGACGCAGCCGAACAAGGCCGCGCCGGTGTGCTTCGCCGCCGCGGCCAACCCGAACAACAACCCGGCAACCACCCAGAGCCGGCTCTCCCCCGGCCGCCCGGCTCGGCGAACTTGGTGAAACAGCACGGCGCAGCCGGCCGCCGCGAAGGCCGCCACGGCCAGCTCGGCATATTCGACCGAGGCGATGCCGGCGAGAGCGGGCATGGCGGCGAGAAACAAGGCGCCGAGAATCCAACCGTCGCGCCAACGGATCTCCCGAGCGGCGTACACCAGAGCGAGAAGAAGGATCAACTCGAGTTCCAGGTTGACCAATTTGGCGGCGAAGTCCTGGTCCCACAGCAGCCAATGGCGCAAGTAGAGAAGAACCGAGAGATGCGGCTGACCGTTGAAGCGAATACCGTCGAGAAAGGACAGAGCGGCGGTCTCGCGATAGATCTTCGCGGCGGCCATGTGGTAGTTGGCGCTGTCGAAGGCGGTCACGGGGTGAAGCAGATCGAACAAGTGCAGCACGGCGACGGGCGAGAGAATCGCCAGGATCGCCGCGACGAGCAGACGGTTCCCGCGGGCCGGGCGAAGCGCCGCGAGCCAAAGGAATGCCCGACGACGTTCTCGTTTCCGAGAAAGGACCCAAATCCCGGCGACGGCTTGCAACGCCATCAGCACCATCACGGAGCTTCGATGTAATTGCCCGGCAATTCCGAGTCCGAAGAGAAGGGTCCCGGAGAGCCCCAGCCCCACGGCGAGGGCGGCGGCGGCTTGCAGGGGCGCGGGCAGGCTGAGCTGTCGTCATCGCAACAGAAGTCGCAACGCGGTCCAACCGAACAGGAAATCGATGACGGCGACGAGAAGGGCGCCGAGGCTCATCAATAAGGTGTGCTCGACGAGGGCGGCGGTGCGAGCCCAGGGAGTTTTCCAGGTCATCCGAAGGAAGTAGAAATAGGTATCGGGGAGAAGACCGAGGGGGCTCGTCTCGACCAGGGCCGATCGGGCAAGAATCCAAATCAGCACAGGCGCCGAGCCGACCGACAACGCTCGGAACCACAGTGGGGATTCGTAAAGTCGGTGCGGCATCAAAGGGGCGGCACGGAGCAAGACACCGCCCATCATACCCTTGGGCGGGTTCCCGCGGCGAGAGGGCGATAGACAGCAGGGGGCCGCGAACGGGTACGGGCGGGCATCTAAGACATGGCGGCACGAATGCCGACACGCTTCGCCTGGAAGCGCACGCCAGGTCGGGTGGCGACGTCTGATCACCAACGCTTATGTCGCGCGCCCGACCCGATGGTCGGGCGGCCGCGTTCTCATCGGTATACTGACGAATGGATCGGGTGGCGGGAGCCCAACCAACACCGTTGAGACCCCGATCGGGTTGGAGGAGCGATGACGTATTTGACCGACGATTTTCGACTCAAAGTCGGGTTGGCGGAGATGCTCAAGGGCGGAGTCATCATGGACGTCACCAATGCCGAGCAGGCCGTCATCGCCGAGCAGGCCGGCGCGACGGCGGTGATGGCGCTCGAGCGGGTTCCGGCTGACATTCGCAAAGAAGGCGGCGTGGCGCGGATGGCCTCGATCGCGAGGATTCGCGAGATCATGGAAGCGGTCAGCGTTCCGGTAATGGCGAAGGTCCGCATCGGCCATTTCACCGAAGCGCGCATCCTCGAAGCGTTGAAAGTCGACTACATCGACGAGAGCGAAGTGCTGACACCGGCCGATGAGGCGCACCACGTCGCCAAGCGCGACTTTAAGATTCCTTTTGTGTGCGGTGCGCGCAACCTCGGTGAGGCTCTGCGCCGTATTGGCGAGGGCGCGGCGATGATTCGCACCAAGGGCGAAGCCGGGTCGGGCGACGTTGTCGAAGCGGTGCGCCACATGCGCACGATCCAAAAGGACATGAAGCAACTGACGGTGCGGTCGGCCGAAGAGTTGCCGACGGCGGCCAAAGAGTTGCAAGCGCCGCTCGAACTGGTCGAGTACGTTGCCGAACAGGGCAAATTGCCCGTCCCGAATTTCTCGGCGGGAGGCATCGCGACGCCGGCCGACGCCGCGTTGGTGATGCAACTGGGCGCGGAAGCGGCCTTCGTGGGCTCGGGCATTTTCAAGTCCGAGGACCCGGACCGCCGTGCTCGAGCGATCGTCAAGGCCGTGACCTACTTCAATGATCCCGAGCAATTGTTGGCCGCCTGCGAAGAGTTGGGCGAACCGATGCGCGGGCTCGACACGGCCAAGATGGACGAAGCCGAGCTGTTGCAAACACGCGGCTGGTAGTCTCCGGTCGGCAACAGGGTTGGTCGGCTGGTTTCTCCATGAAAATCGGGATTCTATCGCTGCAGGGCGACTTCGAAGCCCATGCGGTCGCGCTGCGGCGTGTCGGGGCCGAGCCGGTCGAGGTGCGGCATGCCGAGGAGTTGTCTTCGGTCGAGGGGTTGATTCTTCCCGGCGGTGAAAGTACGACGGTTTTGAAACTGCTCGATCGCGAGGGGCTGAGCGGACCGCTGGTGGAGTTCGCGGCAGGGCGGCCGGTACTGGGCACCTGCGCGGGGGCGATCTTGATGGCGACGGAGGTTTGCTCGCCGACGCAACGCAGCCTCGGTTTGATCGATATGGCGATCGAGCGCAATGCTTACGGGCGGCAGCTCGACAGCTCGATTCGGCGGGTCGAGCCGGGAGAGGCGTTCGTTGAACGGACGGCGGCAGGCACGATGGAGGCGGTTTTTATTCGGGCTCCGAAAATTCGGCGGGTGGGCGAGGGGGTGACGGTGTTGGCCGCTGACGGGGGTGATCCGATCCTCGTCGAGCAGGGCCGGTGGATGGCCGCGACGTTTCATCCGGAGCTGAGCGGCGAGCGGCGCGTGCATGAATTCTTTCTCGATAAAGTCCGCTCAAGGTCGTAGGGGGTGGTCGATTACCTCGCCGGCCGGGCGTTGAGCGACCCAGGGCTTCAGCACGGGGTCCCCGCTTGCGCCGCGAAGCGGCGGTAGGAATATAGCCCAGGGTGGAGGGAGGTGGGGCGGAACCCTGGGTAGAACCCCCACCCGCGCGAGCCCTGAAAGGGCGGCGGGAAGCTCTCGCCCGACCCTGCGGCCCGTCGACAGCTATTTTCATGGCGGTATTATGAATCCGCGAATTCATAGAGACGCGACTGTACCAACTTGCGCGTAGTCGGACTTTCACCCCCCGGGGCTACTATCCGCGCCCCCTGCCGGGGCCGGGGCGCCGACGTTGTGAGACATCCCGCGGCGCGGTCCTGATTCATGGACAGCCCGGAACCCTATTGCTTGGACAGACAGTAGAGATGTTCCGCGGTCCGAATAAAGAGTTGGTTCCCGGCCGCCGCCGGGCTGGCCAGAGTGTGACTATCGAATTTGTTGACCGCCAGAACCTTGAATTCCCTGCCGGCCCGCAACACCGACGTCGTGCCGTCTTCGCTGACAGCGTAGATCTTGCCGTCGGCCAGAGTCGGCGAGGCGCTGTAGATGCCCGGCTCGATGCGCGGGCGGTCCCAAACGACGCCGCCCGATTTGGCGTCGATCGCCACCATGATGCCCTTGTCTCCCAAGACGTAAATCAGCCGGCCGTCTGTCGTCGGCGTGGGGACATCGGCGCCGAGATTGTTGTTCCACACGACGTTCTTTGTGCCGAGCTTGCCGCAGCCCGGCCGGAAGGCAATGAACGGGCGTCCGCGCGTACTGGGGGTATAGACTACCCCGTCGAGAAAGATCGACGACGCGATCGTGCGGTAAGAGCCCTGCTTGCCGGGATTGAATCCGCCCATCCGCCACAGTTCCTTGCCCGTGTCGAGGTCGTGGCCGGTGGCGTAATCTCCACCCGAAACAATCAACTGCTTCTGACCGTTGATAACCTGCACCAAAGGCGTGGAATAGTTGTCGGGCGACTCGTTTTGGGCGTCGGTCCAGCGGTCGACCTTCCAAAGGGTCTTGCCGGTCGCCTTGTCGACGGCGAAGACGTAGGAGGGATCGTCGGTGATCATCCCATGGAGCACCTGCAGGTACAGCCGGTCGCCGTGCAGCAGCGGCGAAGACGCGTAGCCGTGATTGAGCCCGAAGCGGCCGTAGTCCTTTTGGATATCGCGCCGCCAAAGCTGATTCCCCTCGAAATCGAAGCAGGTCAAAAAACCCGACCCCGTCAACACCCAGATGTGTTTGCCGTCGGTGACGGGCGAAGGGGAGGCCAGGTTCTGTTTGCGGTGGAGCCGGTTGCCCGCGCCGGTTTCGCGTCGCCAAAGGATCGAACCGTCTTTGCGGTTGATCGCCAGCAGCAACAGCTTGTCGCGCTTAGCGGATTTCGTCGCGCTCGATCCGCCACGCGAACCGTAGCCCCTGGGGTTCTTGAACCCCTCTTCGGCCGAGGTCACGAGAACAACATCGCCCCAGATGATCGGCGTCGCGGCACTCCAACTCGGCAACCGAACCTTCCACTGAACGTTTTCGGTTTTGCTCCAGCTCACCGGCAGGTCCTTGGCGTTCCTGCCGGCGCCGTTTTGGTGGGGACCGCGCCATTGCGGCCAGTAGTCGGCCGCGTCGCCGGCCGACAACGTCAGCGCGCAACTCAAGCCGACGGCAACTAGGAAAGACGCTCGTTTCGACAAGGGTTTCCTCCTCGCGGGATTGTAGGGTCATGCTATCACAAGATCCCGAAATACGACCGCTCCGAAGCCCGCTGTCAGGGTGTTGCTCCGCTGTCGCCCGTGCCGTCCTCCTCGGGCGGCTCCACGCAAATCTCGCGAAGATCCTCTCCGAGGTCGATAAGCCGAATCTCGGTCCTCCGCCCCGGCAACTGCTGACGGAACTTCTCTCCCCATTCGATCAGAACGACCACCGGCCGGTCCCACAAATCTTCGAGGCCCAGAGTTTCCAGCTCGGGTACGCGGTCGAGGCGGTAGAGATCGATGTGATACACCTTCGGCGTCCCCTCGTATTCGTGAATCAGCGAAAACGTCGGGCTCAGAACGTCTTCGGGCCGGGCCGCGCCGAGGCCTTCGATAATCCCTTTCGCCAGGGTCGTCTTACCGCTGCCGAGGTCGCCGATCAGCAGAATGGTTTCCGGCGCGCGAATCTCGGCGGCCAAGCGGCGGCCAAACTCCATCGTTTCCTCAGCCGAGTGAGTCGAGTAAACACCGGGGGACATGGGGAATCGTGAAATTCCATTCTTTCACGGCAGGAGAGCAAGGCGGGGCGCTCGTCAAAAGGGTGTGCGACATGAATGCGGGACATCCTCCTTCTCGCCATGCGAGAAATGGAAATCGAGGTGTACTCGGAAGTGCACGCCGGCAGGCCCCTGCCGGGGCCGCCGAGCGTTTGTCCACCCCTCGGCGCGAGGCCGTTTTCATTTCAACGGCCCTTTCCGGCCCCAAGATTGCCGATTCTCCCATATTTATGTCGCACGCCCTCTCAAACCATGTGCGTCTTCCAACGCCCTCGACGGAATAGGACAAGCCCGACGAGTGTCCACGCGCCGCCGGTGCAGGCAACGGCGATGTAGACGCCGGTGGCGCCCATCCCGACGTACTGCGAGAGCGTGTAGGCCAGTGGCAACTGCCACACCCAATAGCAGAATAAGTTGATGAAAGTGGGCGTATCGGTGTCACCGGCACCATTGAAAGCGGCCGCGAAAATCATGGCGTAAGCACTGAAAATCTGGCCCGCGCTGAGATACCGGAGCGACTCGACGCCCACGCCTAGAACAGCCGCATTACTGGTGAACGAGCCGACCAAGGGCTCGGTCAGCAGCCAAAACACCGCGCTCGTCGAGGTCAGGAAAATCGTGTTGTAGAAGCCCGCCAGCCATACGGCGCGCTCGGCTCTCTCCGGCTTGCCCGCCCCTAGCGACTGCCCCACCAGCGTGGAAGCGGCATTCGACAAACCCCAGGAAACCAAGATGGCGAACAGCACCAGCCGCAGTGCGATCGTATAACCGGCCAGCGTCACTGAGCCGAAGAGCGCCATAATCCGCATCACGCCCATCCAACTCGCCGTCGCGACAAAGAACTGGATAATGCCGCTCACCGATATTCTCATCAGCGTTCGCATCACCGGTAGGTTTACCAGCAGATGACGCGGCCTCAACGCGACTCTTTGCCGACCGCGGAATAAAACGCTGAATTGATAAGCGACTCCGATGCCGCGGGCAATCGTCGTCGCAACGGCCGCGCCGACCAATCCCATTTCCGGGAACGGCCCCCAACCGAAGATCAGGCAAGGGTCCAGGACGATATTGATCGCATTGGCCAGCCACAGGGCTCGCATCGCGACAACGGCGTCGCCGGCGCCTCGGAAGATGGCGTTGTTGAGAAAGATCAGAAAGATCGTCGAAGACCCGCCGAAAAGCACCGACAAGTAGGCCGAGCCGCCAACGACGGCCGGCGCGGCTCCCATCCACCCCAACAGGCTCGGGGCCATTACGGCACCCAAAACCGCGGGAGGCAACGATAACGCCACCGCCGCCACGACCGCTTGTCCGGCGGCCGCCGAGGCCCCTTCACGGTCCTTCTCGCCAATCCGGCGGGCGACCATGGCCGTTGCGCCCATGCTCAGCCCCAGCGCCACGGCGAAGACGACGACCACCAACGAGGCGCTCAACCCGACCGTGGCTACCGCGTCCGCCCCGAGCTTGCCGACGAAATAGATGTCGACCAGCCCGAAGGTCGATTCCATGAACAACTCGAGCATCATGGGAATCGCCAGCAAAGTAATCGCCCGCGACAAGCTGCCCGAGGTGTAGTCTTCGCGGGTGCCGCGCAGCGAGGCCCATGCTGCTCGCCAGAAGCCTCCGGCGGGCGGCGATTCGACCGTTGTTGATGAGGTGGGCTCCATGATTGCCGTGACGTGGATTGCCCAGGTCGAGCGCGGAAACCGAGGACGCGGTCGGCTCCCAGTCCCGAATCGACAGGGGCCCGCCCCGCCGCGGCCCGTCCGCTTGCTTCGCCGAGAATCACCCTTTCGAGGGCGGCAACCGCCGATGCGAGGAACTGTTCTATACCGAAGAAAATTCTTGCGAGAAAGAGACCGTGAACTCCGAACGTCCCACCAGCCATCGTGAACCGTTTCATTGTCCTCCAAGGTCGGCGGGAAGACAAGCGAAACGCCGAAGCCCCCACTCCGGCGGCTCTTCGCTTGAGGATTCAGCCAACATCGACCCGCGCATCAGGCAATGAGGAACCGGCGAGACGAGAGTGCCGGCCGCCGCTGTTGCGATACATTTGTCTTATGGCGCGACGACTCGAATCGACTTTCCTTCGCGGTCCGGCCGGGAGACTCGAAGCGTTGCACGAAACACCGGAAGACGCCGCGCGCATCGAGCGCGTGGCGGTGGTTTGCCATCCGCATCCGCTTCACGGCGGCTCGATGCACAACAAGGTCGTCTTCCGACTGGCGCGGGCGGCGCGGCGTGGAGGCGCGGCCGTGATCCGCTTTCAATTTCGCGGGGTCGGCTTGAGCGACGGCAGCTACGACGAGGGGCGCGGCGAGCAGGACGACCTGCGCGCGGCGCTGCGCTACGCCTCCGATCACTATCCGGGCCGGCCGCTTGTCTCGGCGGGGTTCTCCTTCGGGTCGCGAGTGGGGCTGAGAGTATGCTGCGCCGCCGCCGGGGTGGAACGTTTCTTGGCGGTTGGGACGCCGGTTGATCACGGCGAGTGGAGTTTTCTCAACGCCTCCGGCTTAGCGAAATTTTTTCTGCAAAGCACCAAGGATCAATACGGTTCGCGCGAAACGATGGAGCAAGTTTTCCGCCAAGCGGCGGACCCCAAGCAGCTTACTTGGGTCGAGTCGCCGGACCACTTTTTTCACGATGCGCTCGACGCTTTGGAAGAGGCTGCCTTCGCGGCGTTTCAGGCCGAGTTGCCAACCGGATAAAGCGTGGCTCGGTCGCCCAATGAGGAAGAACTTTCCTTCTGGCCCGGACATTCTTACCTTCTTGGCGGACCAGTGGGTATTTCACGCGGGGCTGTATCTTTTTTTCTGTCAGCGACTTAAGCGTTCTTGGCCGGATTGGCCCGGAGATTGCTCTCCCATTCATCAGCCGCGGCCGGGGTCAAGTCTCCGGCGGCGGGGGACCGGAAGCGGTCACGAACATTCGCCAAGCCAAGGAGGGCATTTTGATGAATCACGATCAACCGAACTTCGAAGTCACACCGTCGCCGAAACGCAAGACCGCGGCAAGCGTCACTGTCGTGCTGTGCTTGCTGGTAGCGAATTTCTACCTCTACTCACGAGTGAACCGGGCTGAAGTTGACGCCCACACGCTCAAGCTGACTCTGGAAGAGAAACTGGCACGAGTTGAAAGTAAGTCGACTTTCCATTTGAACAACGCACAGCGAGAAATCGAGGACTTGCGGGAAAGTCTCGAACAGGCACGCTCGGAAGCATCCAAGAGGGCAACATCCGAAGCCCGGCGCCAGACCGACAAGCTCGGCAAGAACATCGCCGCACAGCAGCGGTCGGCAAAAGAAATGGTGATGAGCGAGGTGCGCACGCTCGGAGACAAGGCCTTCGAAACCGCCGGAAAGGTCGAGGGCATCGAGGGCGAGTTGGGCGGCGTCAAGGACGATCTGGCCGGTACGGTGGAACGGCTCGAATCCACTGACCGAGTGCTCAAGGACACGAAAGCCCACATGCAATCCATCAGTGATTGGGTGGCGGGTAACGCATCGGAAATCAACAAGCTGCGGGAGAATGGAAGTCGTCAATTCGTTCGCTTCCAACTTTCCCTGAGTGAAGAGATGCGACGCGTGGGCGACGTGCGTATGCGGCTGCGCAAGACGAATCCGAAACACAACAAATACACCGTGGAGATTCTGGCCGATGACAAGACAATGGTCAAGAAAGGACAATACGCCAACGAGCCGGTTGAGTTCTACGTGGCCGACTGCAGCGAACCCTATGAGGTGGTCATGACCGCCGTGAAGAAAGACCATGTCATGGGATTTCTTTCACGGCCCAAGGACGCGGGCGTCCGGCGCTAGGCTGGACTGCGCGCTCTTGTCGATTCGGTTACAGGGGACGGACGCGGATGTCCGTCCCCGCCCGTGCATTTCTTCGGCGTTCACGGCCCAAGCACCATCATCACCGCGTCGTCGGGCGGGTCGCGGTAGTAGTCCGTCCGTCGACCTGCTTCCTCAAAGCCCAGCCGCCCATAAAAGGCTTCGGCGACGCTGTTGCGCGACCGCACTTCCACAAAGGCGTAGCCTCGGTGCTCCGCGAGCAATTGGCGGACAAGCTCAGCCCCAACCCCGCGCCGCCGGAACGCCGGATCGACAGCCATGTTCAAGATCTCCATTTCATCGGGGACGGGTCGTCGAAACATCAGGAATCCGACCACCCGGTCGCCGTCCAAGGCGAGTAGGCCGCCCGAAGAGCCGTCCACGGCCGCCAGGAAATCGTGGTAGGCCGCGGCGTTCCACCGCGATGCCCCCGGCGACGCGGCCTGCATGTCAAGCATCCGCTCGATATCCTCGGTCGCGGCCGCTCGTACCTTCACCGAAGCCATTCGCACAGTCTACGGTACTGAGAGGCGCGGTCTCGCGGTTTCGATGGGAATGAAACGGGTCCGAGGGCCGTTTCGTCTTTAAGAGTGGAAAGAAGGTCGGAAGTTGGTCCGGCAGGTCCGGCGATCCGGCGGGAGGATGCGCTCTTCCATGGGCGCGTGACCCGTATAATCTAAACAAGGCTCCTGCATTCAACGATCGGCGGCTCATGCGGTTATGGAATTCGCCGCGCGGATGCAAACTCATCGTTAGCCCTGGGGAGAAACGCATATGTTGATCAAAGTCCCGCGCGCTTGGGAGATGCCCGAACGCGACGCAACACCCGAATCGGTTTTCCACAGTCGTCGCGAAATCCTACAAGGCATGGGTTTCATCGGCATGAGCGCCCTGCTCGGACAAGCGGCCGAAGCGGCGATCGGCGCCGATCTCTACCCGGCGAAACGGAACCCGCGCTATAAGCTCGACCGTCCCGTTACACCCGAGAGCGCCGCGACGAGCTATAACAATTTCTACGAGTTCACGACCAACAAAGAGCGCGTCAAGACCCTGGTCGGTAATTTCAAGATCGATCCCTGGACGGTCGAGGTCAAGGGCCTGGTCAACAAGCCCGGCACCTACGACCTCGACGACCTGCTCCGCAAATTTCCATTGGAAGAACGGCTGTACCGCATGCGCTGCGTCGAGGCTTGGTCGATGGCGGTTCCTTGGACCGGGTTTCCCGTTTCGGCGCTGATCGAGCACGTCGAGCCCAAGCCCACGGCAAAGTACCTGCGGCTGGTCACGGCCAATCGCCCCGATGAGATGCCGGGAATCCGCTCGCAGACCCACTACCCCTGGCCCTATTTCGAGGCGCTGCGGCTCGACGAAGCGATGAACGAACTGGCGCTTTTCGTTACCGGCATTTACGGCAAGCCGCTGCCGAAGCAAAACGGCGCTCCGATTCGTTTGATTGTCCCGTGGAAATATGGGTTGAAGAGCATCAAATCAATCGTCACGCTCGAGTTTACGAGCGATCAGCCGCCGACGCTGTGGAATCAAACACAGGGCCTCGAGTACGGTTGGTATTCGAACGTCAATCCGGCGCGTCCGCACCCGCGTTGGTCGCAGGCGTCGGAGCGCGTCATACCCACCGGCGAACGACGTAAAACGCTTCCGTATAACGGGTACCAGGAGTTCGTCGCGGGTCTCTACGGCGGCAAGGAGTTTTAGAGGGCGGGCCGCGGGGTAATCCTAAGCCGGAACTGCGTATCGAGCGGCAATCTCATCACCCGAGCGCTTCCCAGTCACTTTTGTCCGATGCGGGGGAGATGATGTCTCCGATGATGCGACCGGTGCCCACCATGCATCCCATCCAATCGGCGCCCTTTTCCGGCGAGGGGGGAACTACTTCCGCCACAGGCTTGCCAAAACGCGTAATCCGAATCGGCTTGCCGGTTTAACGAACCTGTTCGATAATCCGCCGGCAATCGGCCTTGAATTTCGAAATGGCGATTTCTTCCATGGACCTGTCCGTCCTTATTTTGAAGGTGGTCGGTAAATAGGTCAAGCTTCCCGGACTACCCGCGTGTCACATGGGTAACTCAGAATGGGCAGGCCTGGAGACCTGCCCCACCGTCAAAACCCTGAAGGGCTTCCGCCTTGAGTTGGATTCCAAGATTACGTCGCCCTACAGCACCAGCTCCGCCATCACCCGCAGCGAGGCCATATCCCGCACCCCGCAGATCAGCGTCGTGACGTCGCTTGCCTTCCACTCTTCCAGCCGTTCCGCGATCCTCTCCTTGGGGCCGCACAGGGCGACTTGGTCGACCAGCTCGTCGGGCACCGCGGCGGCGGCTTCGTCGCGTTTGCGTGCCAGAAACAGGTCTTGGATCTTCCCGGCCGCTTCTTCAAAGCCGTAGCGGCAGGCGATGTTGTAGTAGAAGTTCTTGCCGCGCGCCCCCATGCCGCCGATGTAGAGGGCCAGGTTGGGCTTAACGCTGTCGCGGCAAGCCTGCGCGTCATCGCCCAGCGCGACGGTCACCGTCGGCGCGATGTCGAATTGCGAACGGTCTTTTTCCGGGGCCCGCGCGAAACCCTCGTCCAGAAACTCTTGATACATCTTCTGGTGCGCGGGAGCGAAGAACACGACCAGCCACCCGTCGGCGATCTCGGCGGTGAGCGCGACGTTTTTCGGACCTTGGGCGGCGATGTAGATCGGGATGTGATTTCGCAACGGATGCAGAATCAACTTCAGCGGCTTCCCCAGCCCCGAGCCTTCACTGGTGGGGATGTCGTAATGTCGGCCGTGATGTTCGAGCGGGGCTTCGCGCGCCAACACCGAGCGGACGATCTTGACGTATTCCCGCGCCCGCGTCAGCGGCCGACCGTAGGGCACTCCGTGCCAACCCTCGACGACTTGGGGCCCCGACGCCCCAATCCCCAGCCGCATCCGCCCTCCGCTCAGCCAATCGAGCGTCGCGGCAGTCATCGCCGTGACCGCCGGGGCCCGCGCCGTCATTTGCATGATCGCCGAGCCGACAGCGATTTTCTCGGTCTTGGCCGCGATCCAGGTCAGCGGCGTGACCGCGTCCGATCCGTAGGCCTCCGCGGTCCAGACCGAGTCATAACCGAGCCGCTCGGCCTCGTTGGCGAACTCGACCAACTGGTCGGGCTTCGAGCCCGAGTAGCCCAAGTTCAATCCCAGTCGCATCCACCCTCCTCGTCGGCAGCCCGGGTCGCCGGACCCTGAGTGTACGAAAACAGGGCTTCCGACTCAACCCTACGGATCATTGAGGCGGAAACTTGCCGAGCGACTGAATCGCAAGCAACCGCCAAGAGCGCCTGCCGCTACCTGGGCGCACCTATCGGTAGAGACGAACACTCGTGTTTGTCCTCGTTGACAGTTGAGACAAGCTCTCAGCTTGTCTCCTCCTCGGGCCCCCGGGCCCCCGCCCACACGAAGTTTCAGGTTGGGACAGGCACGAGCCCCTATCGCTACCGGGAACGCTAAACTCGAGACGGTTCGCGCGCGGGGGGGAACCCGTGCGGCATAATAATTTCTTCGCGCCAGGGAGGATTTTTCTTTGCGAGCACTGGTATTGGGATCGGGCGGACAACTGGGAACCGAAATCGTCGCCGAGCTGCGGCGCCGGGGTATGAGTGTCGTCGGACTCGGCCGCGGTGAACTCGACATCACCGACTCCGAAGCCGTTCAGGCCTGCTTTGCGGAGCACGCGCCCGGCTGGGTCATCAACACCGCGGCTTACAACCACGTCGACCTAGCCGAGAAAGAAGCCGAGACGGCGATGCGCGTCAACGGGCTGGCGGTACATTATCTCGCCGCCGCGTGCCGCGGCCGCGGCGCGACGCTGATGCATTTTTCGACCGATCATGTCTTCGACGGAACTCTCCTTCGGCCCTACACCGAAGAGGACGCCCCTAACCCCCCCTCCGCCTACGGCGTCTCGAAACTCGCCGGAGAAATGTACGCCCGCGCCGCCCTCGAAAAGCTCTACCTCGTGCGGGTGGCCGGTGTGTTCGGGCCGGCGGGTCAATACACGAAGCGTAGTAATTTTCCCGAACTCATTCTCAAGAAGGCCGCCGAGGGCGGCTCGCTCAGCATCGTCGAAGATTTCTTCGCCACGCCTACCTATGCACCGGCCCTCGCGCGCCGCTCGGTTGATCTATTCGAACGAGGCGCCTTCGGGCTGTACCACATCGGCGGCGGCGTGAAGATTTCCTGGTACCACTACGGGCTGAAGATCCTCGAAGTCGCCGGTCTCGAAGCCGACATCCAGCCGACCAATCACCGCGAGTTTAAAACACCGGCGCGGCGTCCGCGCAATGCCGAGTTGTCGAACGCGAAGATCGAAAGCCTCGGCCTCGAAAAAATGCCCTCGCTCGAAGACGCCCTAGCTGAATACATGGAGCTGCGTAAGAGCGTTAGATCCCCTAAGCGACACGGGTAAAGGCGCGGCGCGACGTTGCTCGCCGCCGCCCGCGAGACTAAAAAGGTACGTCGTCGTCGGTGATGCCTTGGTTGTCGGCGGGCGGCGCCGCGGGAGCGGGCGCCGCTCCGGCGGCGGGAGCCGCGCCGGTGGAGGCCTGTTGTGGGGCATAATCGTCGGGCGGGGGCGAACCCATGTCTTCGCCGCGGCTGGTCAGCAAGATGAGGTTTTCCGCCACGACCTCGGTTTTGTAACGCTTGTTGCCGCTTTGGTCTTCCCAACTGCGGGTTTGCAGCCGTCCTTCGATAAAGACCTGCTTGCCTTTTTGCAGGTAGGGAGCGACGTTTTCCGAGCGCCACAAGACGATCTCGTGCCAGTCGGTCTCCTCTCGCCACTCGCCGGTTTGCTGGTTTTTCGTGCGCCAGTTCGTCGCCAGAGTGAAGTTCGTAACAGGAACTCCGCCCTGCGTATGCCGCGTTTCGGCATCTTTCCCGAGATGCCCGATCAGCATGACTTTGTTGAGACTGCGGGATGCCATAGGAATCAAGGTACACCCAACGGCCGCCGATCGCAAGCCGGTCTCGAATCGATCGAGTCGGCGGCCCCCCGGCGGTCACACTCTTGGGCGAAGAACGTCCTCAGCGGTTCTCCGATGGCGCCGCCAAAACGCGCCGGTATCCTTTACCGGCGAGCCAAGTTTGCATCTCGTCGCTCAGCAGAAACGCCGCGAACGCCCGGGCGGCCTCCAAGCTGGACGAGGCCGTGACAATGCCCAAGGCCTGATCGAGCGGAGCGTGAAGATCGCCGGAAATCACCAGCGCCTGGGGCGTCTCCGAAGCGTCGCCCGACCCGACCAGAGAACTCGCCATCAAGGCCGCGTCGGCGTTGCTCGACTGGGCGAATTGTTTCGCCATGGCGACGTTTTGCGCGTAGACGATCTTCGGCTCGAGCGACGTCCACAGGCCGAGGGCTTTGAGGGCATCCACCGCCGCGCGCCCATAGGGGGCGACTTCGGGTTTCGGAACGGCGATGAGTTTGAAGCGCGACGAGGCGAGGTCCGCGGGACTTGTGATGTCGTGGGTAAGCGACCACACAACGAGCACGCCGCGTGCATACACGCGCCGACTCTCGGCGCTAACCAAGCCTTGCTCGACGAGCCGATCCACGTGTTCGGTGTCGGCCGCAAGAAAGACGTCGAACGGCGCGCCGTTCTCGATTTGGTGAGCCAACGACGCCGTCGATCCCATGCTGACAAGCGCGCGAATACCCGTGCGCGCTTCAAATCGCTCGGTCAGTTCCTCGATGACGGCAGCCAAATTCGCCGCCGCCGCCACGACGACCTCGCGCCGCGCAGCGGTCGATTGAGCGGAGGGGTCGCGGCAACCAAGGCTTGCCGCGAGGGCCCAAAGAACCAGGCTGAGCAAGACGCGGCGGAACGTCATCATGTATCGAAATCGTAAGCGGCTCGGCGCGACCGACGCTAACTCATTGTGGCACGACCGCGAACCACGCCCGGGCGCTGCTCCTTTCGTCGCCACCGAGAAATCGACCGCCCACTCACCCCAACCCAAAGCGCTACAATCGAGCATTCCGCCCGGCCCCGCCGCTGGCGCCCGCCTTTAGCTGCACAGGGGAAACGAGGTTCAACGGGAATGAAGAGCAAGACCTTCTACGGCTGGTTCATCGTGGGCGCGTCCTTCTTCACGATGATGCTGACCGTCGGCGTGACGATCTACGGCATGCCGTTCTTCTACGAGTTCTACAAAGACGAGTTCGGGTGGACCGACGCCGAAGCCACTCGCGGCGTTCTGATCGGAACCCTGCTCGTGCTTCCGCTCGGCGGCCTCGTGATCCATCGCTTTTCGCCCCGTAAGCTGATCATGTGCGGCGTCGTGCTGCAGTTGATCGCCCTCAACTGTTTCGGCTTGATGGAGGGCAACCTCTACCTCTATTGCTTCATCTGGTGCGTGCTGATGACCGGGTTCCTGTTCTCGGGCTTGATTCCCAACCAGGTCATTCTTTCGCAATGGTTTCACAAGAGCCGCGGCACGGCCTTCGGACTGGCTTACCTGGGGCTCGGGTTGGGCGGAGCCATCTCGCAAAAGTACGTCGCGCTGCCGTTGATCGAGGCTTATGGCTGGCGCACGGCGTTGCAGTTGACCGGCGGTTTGCTGCTGGTCCTGTTTCCCGTTTTGATATTTTTGGTGCGCGATCACCCGGCCGATAAAGGACTCCATGCCGACGGCGCCGACCAGCCGCCGGCGGAAACGAAGGTCGAATCGCTACCCTTCAGCTACATCCTGCGGCAGAAGTCGTTTTGGCTTTTGGCTCTGAGCAGCTTTTGCAGCATTGGCGCGATCGGCTCGATGGATCATAATTTGCCCTTACTGCTGCGCCGTTCGGGACTGAGCCTGGAAGTGGTGGCGAACACTCACCTGTACCGGCTCGGTTCCAGCCTCGCGGGCCGTGTCGTGATGGGCCGGTTCGCCGACCGCGTGTCGAAGAAATACGTGATGATCGCGGCGTATCTCTTTGTCGCGTTGCCGATACCGCTGCTGTTCTACATTGACCGGCCGGGCATCCTCGAAACCTTCGCCGTGATCTTCGGTTTCGGCATGGGCGCCGACTTTATGCTGATTCCGCTGATGGCGGCCGAGATCTTCGGAGCCAACTCGCTGGCGCGGACGATGGGCATCATCTGGCCCTTCGATTCAGTCGGACAAGCCATCTGCCCGAACATCGTCGCCTATCTGCGCGACCGCTCGGGGAGTTACAAGTTTGGGTTGTTCCTGGTCTTCGCGCTGGCGATGATCGGAGCGATCGGAATTTCCTTCTTGCCGAAAAAGCGAGCCGACGAGGCCAAGGCCTGAGACCGAGACGCCCAGTGGGGGGCTGAACTCACCGGGACCTATTGAGTCTCGCATAATATCCTGTCAATCGAGACAAAGAGAAGACTGTTTCCAGAAAGCGGTAATCAAGCGCGGTTTGCGGCGCATGCGCCGCAGCGTTTTGCGGGCACGTTCGTCGAGTTCCCAGTAGTCCTTCGGACAGACGTTCGGCAACTCGTGCTGTTTCCAGTACGCCCAGATGTATTCCACCGGATTCAGCTCCGGCGCATACGCCGGCAAATACTCCGTCACGATATGGCCTTGCGAGAGTTCAATGAACTCTCGCACCATCCGACTGCGATGCGCCGGCAAGCGGTCCCAGACGATCATCAACGGGCCGTCCATGTGGCGAACCAAGGCCTTCAGAAAGTCGATGACCTCCAACTCGCCAATCGCGCCGGGATAGAGCCGAAAGTAAAAGTTGCGCAACGTCAACCCGGCCGACACCGAAAGCTTCTGCCAATTGAAGTTGAACTCCAGCAGCGGCGTCTCGCCGCGCGGCGCCCAGGTGCGGCAACGATGCGGCTTCTGACTCCATCCGCTTTCGTCGATGAAGACGATCGTGCGGTCTTGTTTGCGGGCTTTTTTTTAATGGCCGGCCACCTCTTGCACTTCCAGTCGCGGATGGCCTCTTCGTTGCGCTCGCGGGCTTTGCCGACCGGGCGTTGCGGGCTCCAGCCGAGCGCCCGCAGGATCTTCCAGACATGGCCCTCGTGATAGCGCACGCCGAACTCGTCTCGGATCAGACGAGCCACCCGCGGACAGCTCCACAACGGCGTCGGGAAGCCGTGCGCCTCGGGGCCTTCGAGCAGCAGGATCTCCAGGCGTTCGAGCTGCGTGGCGTCTAATAGCGGCTTGCGGCCGGCGCGGCCGGCCTTGCGCAGCCCGGCCTCGCCTTGCGCTAGGTACTGTCGTCGCCACTCACTGACGGTTTGGCGGGCGACTGTCAGACGCCTGGCGGTTTCGGACTGATTGAGTCCTTCATCGAGCAAACGCATCGCTTCGAAACGGCGTTTCTCCAATGCTTCGAAATCGCGGCGCTTTCCTTTCGGTGTTCCCATACATAAGAATACGTACGGCAACACCAAAAGGTGTCACTCTATTTTGCGAGACTCAATAGACCACGTGAAAAGACACGTTTCCCCGACCTTGTTGGGAAGGCGTCGAGCTGCCGGCGCGGAGGAAACCACTTGCCAAACAGAGCCGCATCGCCACGCGATGCGGTCACTCAAGAAGTGCTTTGCCGCCAAACAAACTTTCTCAAGCGGTCGTGGCACTACTGAGTCTCGCATAATATACTGTCAATCGAGACAAAGAGAAGACTGTTTCCAGAAAGCGGTAATCAAGCGCGGTTTGCGGCGCATTCGCCGCAGCGCTTTGCGGGCGCGCTCGTCGAGTTCCCAGTAGTCCTTCGGGCAGACGTTGGGCAACTCGTGCTGCTTCCAGTACGCCCAAATGTATTCCACCGGGTTCAACTCCGGCGCATAGGGCGGCAAGTACTCCGTTGCGATGTGATCCTCGGAGAGCTGGATGAACTCCCGCACCAGGCGGCTGCGGTGCGCCGGCAGCCGGTCCCAGACGATCAGCAGTGGGCCGTCGATGTGGCGCACCAAAGCCTTCAGGAAGTCGATGACCTCCAGCTCGCCGATCGCGCCGGGATAGAGCCGGAAGTAAAAGTTGCGCAACGTCAGCCCGGCCGACACCGACAGCTTGTCCCAGTTGAAGTTGAACTCCAACACCGGTGTCTCGCCGCGCGGCGCCCAGGTGCGGCAACGATGCGGCTTCTGACTCAATCCGCTTTCGTCGATGAAGACGATCGTACGTTCTTCTTTGCGGGCTTTTTTTTAATGGCCGGCCAAGTCTTGCGCTGCCAGCCGCGGATGGCCTCTTCGTTGCGCTCCCGCGCTTTGCCGACGGGCCGTTGCGGGCTCCAACCGAGCGCCCGCAGGATCTTCCAGACATGGCCCTCGTGATAGCGCACGCCGAACTCGTCTCCGATCAGACGAGCGACCCGCGGACAGCTCCACAGCGGCGTCGGGAAGCCGTGCGCCTCGGGGCCTTCCAGCAGCAACGCCTCGAGGCGTTCGAGCTGCGCGGCGTCCAACAGCGGCTTACGGCCGGCGCGGCCGGCCTGGCGCAACCCGGCTTCGCCGTCACGCCGGTATCGTCGCAGCCACTCGCTGACGCTTTGCCGCGCGACCTTCAATCGCCTCGCTGTCTCGGACTGACTACAGCCTTGCTCGACCAACCGGATCGCTTTGAAACGGCGCTTCTCCAGGGCCTCGAAATCCCGCCGTACGCCTTTTGTATTTCCCATACATACAAAGACGTACGTACCCCAAAAAGGTGTCATCTTATTTTGCGAGACTCAATAGGTAACAGTTTATGCCAAGCACATAGGTAACACTTTTCGTCCAGGGGAGGGCGCAGGCGCCGGTCGGTCCCCGTCGCGGCCCGGCTCACGGTTCACGGTTAACGGTTCACGTAATTCGGCGACACGTAATTCGGCGACACATAATTCGGCCCATCACGCACGTAAGAAAAATATTTCCCCTTTATTCCCAATCACTTAGAAAATCCAACCACCCGCTACCCTTCCACCTCTGCCTTATCCTGGTAACGAGGTAACCATGGCCACCAACAAGCAAACCCGCGCCAACCGCGAAAACGCCAAAAAATCCACCGGACCACGCACCGCCGGCGGCAAGGCCCGCTCTTCCAAGAACGCTCTCAAGCACGGCCTGCTCTCCCAAGACTCCGTCCTGCCCGGCGAAGCCCCCGAAGAATTCGACCGTCAACTCACCGCCATCGAGGACTGGGTTCTCCCCCGCAACCCGCTGGAACGCGAAATCTGCCGCCAAATCACCGACGCCTCTTGGCGCATGCAGCGCCTCTCCCGCATCGAGACGGCTATCATCACCGCCAACATCAACCACACCCGCCGCCACAACCGCCAGTTCCACCCCGACGTCGAACTCGACCGCCAAGGCCGCACCAAGCTGCTCGGCGAAGCCATGATCGGCCACACCAACTCCGTCGTCCAACTCTCGCGCTACGACGGACATCTCACCCGCCGCTTCTACCGCGCCGTCGAACTGCTCACCGAGATCCGCCAAGGCGAGCGAAAATCCCGCGAGGCCCGCGAGGCCCGCAACAAAGGCGATCACGGCTTCGACGTCTACAGCCCCACCGCCCCGCCCGAGTTTCAGCATCAATACATCCCCGCCAAACCCGACATAATCAACCGAGCCGCCCCCAACCGAGCCGTCCCAAACCGAGCCGCGCACGTAAGTGATCGGTATCAGACGAACCCCCAAGACCATAAGAAAGGCGGCGGACCCGAAGCATCCCACGACCGCGCCCCCACCAGCCACCGCCCCCCCACCACCAACTCGGTCAACCCACCCACCGCCGAAACCCGCCCCACCACGCCCGCGAAAGCGCCGCCACCCCTACGTTAGCCGCCGCCAAACGCGGCCCGAAACAACCGAACCCCCCCCCAACGCCACATCTCCATCCAAAATCCCTCAAAAACCCACTTCCAATCAATCCACCACCCCAAGACCCTCTCCAAACCCCCCAAGTCCGCCCAAGTCCGGCCCTGGCCCAAGCCCCCGCCGACAATCCACCCTCGTAATGGTCGCCCCAGACCATCCACGAGCACCCAAACCGCCGCATGCTGAGCTAATAAATCATACAAATACTTTAATATCAATAACTTAACAAAACCCTCCATGGCCCTCCAAAAACGACCATACGAACCCAAAACACGGCCCAAAGAGCCCCCCCTATTGCAATCCAAGCCCGGTGAAAGCGCGGTGAACCGGGCTCCCCCCCCGTTCATGTGGCGCAGCCACCGGTTACCCCGGCGGCCTACAGCGCGTCTTACACTGGAGAAAGCCATGCCGGTACTCCAACGTCGATTCCTCTCCGCCGCATTCGCCACCGTATTTCTTGCCGTTTCGATTGGGGCTGCTTGGGCGCAGCGCGTCGAACCTCGCGTCCACACGCTCGAAAACGGGATGAAATTTCTGCTCGTTCCGCGCAAAGGCGACCCCAATATCTCTTGCGGCTGGGTGGCCAAAGTCGGCTCGGTCAATGAACGTCCCGGGGTGACCGGCGTGGCGCACCTTTTCGAGCACATGATGTTCAAGGGAACGCATGTGATCGGGACGTCGGATATCGAGCAAGACTTGAAGATCATCGAGCGGCTCGACGCCGTCAAGAGCGAGATCCGGCGACAGGAGGAAGACCTGATCGAGAAACACCGCCGCGGGCTGATCGACGACCCCAAAGACCCGGCGGCGCGCACGGAGCGCCACAAAGAGTTGCTGGCTGAGTTCGACGAACTGCTCGCGCGGCAGAAAGACCTGCTCATCAAAGACGATTTCAGCCGCATCTATCGCACCGCCGGTGGTTCGGGAATGAATGCCGGAACGAGCTGGGACTACACGATCTATTTCGTCAATGTCCCGGCCAACAAGCTCGAGCTGTGGTACTGGATGGAGTCGGACCGGTTGGTCAATCCGGTGTTCCGCGAGTTCTACAGCGAGCGTGACGTGGTGCACGAAGAGCGCCGTATGCGGGTTGATTCGACGCCGACCGGGAAACTCGAGGAACAGTTCGACGCGATGTTCTGGCAGTCGTCGCCCTACAGTTGGCCGATCATCGGTTGGCCGAGCGATTTGGAAGGGATCACGCGCGAGGAGGCGCTGGACTTCTTTTCGGTCTACTACGCGCCGAATAACCTGACGGCGGCGCTGGTCGGAGACTTCGATCCCGACGAGGCCATCGCGTTGGCCGAGCGCTATTTCGGGCGGCTCGAGCGCGGCCCGCGGCGACCCGAGCCGGTCCGCACGCGCGAGGTCGAGCAGCTCGGCGAGAAGCGCATGACCGGGCACGCGGAAACCGTCCCGAGCGTGAGCGTTCGGTATCACACCGTCGCCGACGCGCATGTGGATGAGCCGGCGTTGTTGATGTTGTCGGGTGTTCTCAACGGCCGCACCGGGCGCTTGTACGAGTCGCTCGTACTCGAACAGAAAGTCGCCACCAACGCGGGCGCGGGCGTGTCGGGGCTGAAGTTCGACGGGTATTTCAGTGTCAGCGGTGTTGCCGCCGAGGGGCATACTCCGGAAGACGTGGAAAAGGCGCTGGACAAGGAGATCGAGGCGCTACAGCAAGCTTTGGTCAGCGAGCGCGAGATTCAGAAAGTCAAGAACCAACAGCTTGCCGGCGATTTTCGGCGGTTGCGCTCGAAGACCAGCCTGATGATGCAGTTGCTCGTCTACGACGCCATGGGGAGTTGGGAGAACATCAACAAGTTTTCCGACCGCATCCAAGCCGTTACGCGGGAAGACATTCAGCGGGTTGCGAAGAAATACTTCCGGCCGGAGAATCGAACGGTGGCCGTTTACTACACCAAACCGGGGGGTAAGAGCGGCCCGGAAAAAATGGGGACAGTCCGCTTCGCGCCGGACGCACTGGTTGATTCCACGAGTCTGATTCAGCCGGCGCTCGGTACGGTCCCCAATTTTTCCGGGCCGGGCGGCGGGCCGGGAGGTGCGCGATGAAGCACCGCAACAGCCTTTACAGATTGAAACGCCGTGAATGGTTGCGTCTGGCCGGCGCGACGGCGCTGGCACCCGGCTCGCTATTCGGAGCGGAAAGCGACATTCCCGCGCACCCGAGCGAACTCGAGTACGCCGGCCTTGATTTTGAACCGCCGCGCGCCGAAGAGCATCGTCACGAGCTGCCTCGCGGAGCGGTTGCCTATTTGGTCGAGGACCATCAATTGCCGCTCATTCGGCTGGGCGTAACCGTGCGCACGGGCGGCTACTTGGTTCCCGACGAGCATCTCGGGCTGGCTTCGATGACCGGGTCGCAGATGAGGGCCGGGGGGACGGAATCGATGTCGGCGCGAGAGTTCGACGAAGAGGTGGCGTTTCTGGCGACGGAAATCAACAGCCGTATCGGTGGGACATCGGCCCGCGCCGGGCTTGACTGCTTGAAGCAAAATCTCGAGCCGTCGCTGGCCCTGTTTTTCGATATGCTGCGGAGCCCGGCCTTCGACGCGGAGCGGCTCGAACTGGCGCGGCGGCGCAGTTTGCAGGGCATGGAGCGGCGTAACGATCGCACCGACGGCATCGAGGGCCGTGAGTTTCGACGCTTGATGCGCGGAGACGACCACTTTTCGGCGAAGTCGACCACCAAGGCCACGATCGAAGCCGTCACGCCGGAGCTGATGAAGGCGTTTCACGCGCGCTACTATCACCCGTCATCGTTGATTTTCGCGGCGGCTGGAGATTTCGACTCGAAAGATTTGTTGAAGCGGCTGGGTGACGCCCTTGGCGAGGGTTGGTCGAGTGAAGTACCCGAGGTGCCTCCGGTTCCCGCACCCGACTTCCGGCCGGCGCCCGGCCTGGCGATGGTCGACAAGCCCGACGTCAATCAGTCGCGCGTCTCGATCGGCCACCTGGGCATTCAGCGCGACAACCCGGATCACATCGCCGTGATGATCATGAACTCGATTCTCGGCGGCGGCGGGTTTACGTCGCGCATTATGACGCGTGTTCGCTCCGACGAGGGCCTGGCGTACTCGGCGACCTCGAGTTTCCGAGCGGGCACTTATTACCCCGGCGTGTTTCGGGCATCCTTTCAATCGAAGAACTCGAGTTGCGTGCAAGCCACCGCGATTGTGCTCGAGGAGATCAAACGGATTCGCAACGAAAAGGTTTCTCAGCTGGAATTGGACACGGCGAAGAACTACATCATTGGAATCTTTCCGCGCCTCTTTGCCACCGCCTCGATGGTGGTGGGAACCTTCGCCGACGACGAGTATACGAACCGCGAAAAAGACTATTGGAGCCGCTATCGAGACCGTGTGGCGGCGGTGACGGTCGACGATGTGCTGAGTGTGGCTGAGAAGTATCTGCGGCCCGAGGGCGCTGTTATTTTGGCTGTGGGGCATGTGGAAGAGATGCTCGCGGGTAATCCTGAAAAGCCCGAATACAAGTTTGAAAAGTTTTCCGGAGAGGGCGGGATTCGGCGCATTCCGCTGCCTGATCCGATGACGATGGAGTATGCGGGATAAAGCCGAGACATGTCGGCACGAATGCCGACACGGCGCGCCTGGAGCCGTGCGCCACGTCGACGGCGAGGTCGATAGAATGACAAGTTCGTATGAGCGACACCGCCAAGACCCGCCTATTCTCCGGGATGCAGCCGACGGGGAATCTCCATATCGGTAATTACCTCGGGGCGCTCAAAACCTGGTCGCGCGTCCAGTACGACTACGAACCGATCTACTGCATCGTCGATCTGCACGCCATCACGGTTTATCAGGACCCGGCTGAACTTCAGGAAAAGATTGAAGACGTGGCCGCGCTCTATATCGCGGCGGGCATCGACCCGGAGCACTCCGCTGTTTTCGTGCAATCGATGGTGCCGGCCCACGTCGAGCTTGCGTGGGTCTTTACCTGCGTGACGCCGATGGGTTGGCTCAGCCGCATGACGCAGTTCAAGGCCAAGTCCAAACAGCAGGAGTCGGTCGGGACCGGGCTGTTCGTCTACCCGACGCTGATGGCGGCCGACATTCTGCTCTATCAGGCCGGCATTGTTCCCGTGGGCGAGGATCAGGCGCAGCATCTGGAGCTGACCCGCGACATCGCGGCGCGTTTCAACTCGCAGTACGGGGAAACCTTCGTCGTCCCGAAAACGGAGTTGCCGACCGTGGGGGCGCGCATCATGGGGCTGGACGACCCGACGCAAAAAATGAGCAAATCGGCGCCGGGGTCGAACCATTCGATCGGCCTGCTCGACTCGCCCTCGCGCATCAAAAAGCTCATAGGCCGGGCCGTCACCGACGCCAAACCGGCGGTGGATTTCGACGATTTAGGAGAGGGCGTCGCGAATTTGATCACGATTTATCAGGCCTTCAGCGGGGCGGGCGATGATGAGACGCGCGAAAAGTTCAGCGGCTCCCAATACGGCGCGCTCAAGAAAGAAGTGACCGAAGCGGTGGTCGAAAAGTTGGAGGCGCTCCAAGAGAAGTTTCGCGAGCTGACGGACGACCGCGGGGTGATTCGCGAGATCCTGCGGCGCGGGGCCGAGCGGGTTGCCCCGATCGCGGAAGACACGATGAAAACGGTTCGCGAGCGGGTCGGGCTTTACTCGGGCTGAGGGCGCTTGCTCCAAACCGAGCCGCGCGCGTAAGGGGCTGCGAAAAAATGGGGGACAGTTCCGTTCTATGAATCCGCGGATTCATAATACCGGCATGAAAATGTGGACAGAGGCTCCTGCCGCCCTTTCAGGGCTCAATCGGATTTGTTTCGTACCCAGGGTTCCGCCTTCGGCTTCACCCTGGGCTATTTTCCTGCCGCCGCTGCGCGGCTCAAGAGACGGCCAAGCCGCTAAAACGAGCTGAAATTCGAAGACTTCCTTTCCCGACCATGGCCGGAAAAAGAGCCAAGCGAGCGCGACGACTCCGGGGACCGGCTCCGCCGCCGCATCCAACCCCTGAGGTCGCGGTCCTTGAGACGGAAACCCTTCCTCCGCCCCGCGCGCTTGGGTTGGGCGGCGTCGTGGCAATCGGCGCCGCGGCCGCGGCGGTTCTTGCGGGCGGGCTCTATCTTTCCGTTGATTCCGGCAGCGGCGCCGGTGACACGACGCCGGCGCCTGACGAGAGCGCCGGCGTGTCGCCCGAGCCCGTGCGGGCGAGCGACCTCCAAGTGCCGAGCGAACCCGCTTCGCCCGGTCCGGTGTCGCCGGATTCCGGCGCGGATGAGCAGGTTTCGTCGGCCGCCGGGTCGGCCCCGAGCCCGTCATCAGCGCCCTCGCCGCCCCTTTCCGCCGATTTCACCGCCCGCATCCAAATCTTGCAACAGCAAATCCGACTACGGCCCGACGACGGGGTCAACCGCGCGACGTTGGCGTCTTTGCTCGATGCGCAAGGGAACATTGACGAGGCCGCGGAACACTACAGGCGGGCCGTCGAAGACGCGCCCAACTACGCCCGAGGACGCCACGACTACGGAATTTTTCTGGTGCAACGACGAGGTCGAGTCGACCAGGCGCGGGGTCACTTGCAGGCCGCCGTCGACCTCGCCCCCGACTCGGCGCAGATCCATGTCGGGCTTGGATTCGTTCACGGAGAGAGTGGCGACATGACCGCGGCGATGCGGGAATTCAATCGCGCCCTCGAACTCGATCCGTCCCACGTCGAAGCGCACTTTTACCTTGCGAACGCCCTCGATGAGATCGGCCGTTTGGAGGAGTCCGCCGAGCAGTACCGCACGGTGTCACGCTTGCAACCGGGATACTACGCGGCCCACTACGGCCTGGGCGCCGTTTTGGCCAAGCAAGGCGATCTCGACGGTGCGTTGGAGCAGTTCCGTTTGACGATGATCTCTCCCAGCGCCGAACTTCGCCGCCTCGCCGAGCAGGCGATCGGTTACCTCGAGGAGGCGGGCCGAGAAATGGACCAGCAGGTGGCCGAGGAGCCGGGCGGGCTTTCGCCGGAGCCGCCGCCGGACGCACCGTCGGTGCCGCCGGTTCTTGAGTAGTGGTGGGATGTTTGGCTGGGTTGGGGGAGCGATCTCATCTGATTCGGCTTTGGGTTGCGGGCATCGCGCTTCCGTCACTGTTCTTTAAGCTGAGCGGTTTCATCGCATACCGCTTGCTGACGCGCGCGGCTCGGTTTGGGTTTTTCTAGGCGGGACGTTTCGGGACCAGGACTGTTCGCTTGAGGGTCAGCACGGTTTCGTCGCGTTGGTTGAAGCCTCGGGATTCGACGAAGACGAGGCCGCGGTCGGGCTTTGATTTCGACTCGCGCAAGTCGGCGATGCGGCTTTCGGCGTAAATCGTGTCGCCGTGGAAGACCGGCCCGACATGTTTGATTTCTTTGTATTCGAGCGTCGCGATGGCGCGTCCGCTGATGTCGGCCACGCTCATGCCGACGACGATGCTGAAGACGAGCGGCCCGACGACCAAGCGTTGCCCGTGTTGGAGTTGCTCGGCGTAGTGGGCGTCGATGTGGAGCGGGTTTTGGTTCATGGTCAGTAAGCTGAACCAGGTATCGTCGGCCTCGGAAATGGTGCGGCCGGGCCAGTGCTTGAAGACTTGGCCGACTTCGAATTCTTCGTAATATTTGCCGAATGCCATGGAGTTTCTCCTTCGGGTGGGTGAGTCGGGCCGGCGGGGCTTGCTGCTTCGAGCCGCTGGGGGCTTGGACCGGCACGAGTGCCGGTCGCTACTGGTTACCAGGCCGTCATGGCGTCTTCAAACATGGCGGCGAGGGCTTCCTCGTCGGCCGGGCGCGGCGAGAGCTTCGTCACGCGATGTTGCGGCAGCGTGCCCTTGACTAGAGCGGGGATGTCGCTCGACTGGTAACCGATCGCCTTTAACCCGTTGGGGACGTTCAACCGTTGCATGAACGACGTCACCTGATCCGCCAGCACTTTGCCGGCGTCCTCGAGCTTGACGCCCGCGACCGACGCGCCCAGCACTTCGGCGGCCCGCAAGTGCCGCTCGGGGCAGGCCTGACCCGTGAAGCGGAAAACGGCCGGCGAGTTCAAGATGACCGAAGTTCCGTGGGGTATGAGCGGTCGGTCGCCGGGATAACCCGCCGGCCGGTAGCCTTTGACCATGCCTGAAACCGGGTAAGACATCCCGTGGGGCAGGTGGACTCCCGCGTTTCCGAAACCGATACCGGCGTAGGAAGCCGCCAACAGCATCATGCCGCGTGCTTCGTCGTCACCCGGATCGGCGACGGCTCTCGGCAGGTACGCCCGCACCATGCGCAGGGCCTCGAGCGACCAAATGTCACTGATGGGATTCGAGCCTTGATAGGCGGGGCGAAGAATCGGGCGCTCGGGCCGCGGGCGGTCCGTGTAAGGCACCGCTGTGTAGGATTCGACGGCGTGGCTGAGGACGTCGAGTCCGGTGGAGGCGGCTACGTCGGCGGGCAGGGTTCGCGTGTTGTCGGGGTCTAGGATCCCGAGCGTTGGTTTGAGGCGGCGGTGCGCGATGCCGGTCTTAGCGTGGAGTTCGGCGAAGTCGAAAATCGCCACGCCGGTCGTTTCACTTCCCGTGCCGGCCGTCGTCGGAACGGCGAACAGCGGCTTGAGCGGACCGGGCACGGGCAGTCCCTTGCCGATCGGCGGATTGACGTAGTCGAGAAAATCGGCCGGGTAGGTTGTGTAAAGATTCGCCGCCTTGGCGGTGTCGATAGTGGAACCGCCCCCGACGGCGACAAAGGCTTCGAACTCGCCCTGCTCGGCGGCGGCGA
The DNA here is from genome assembly GCA_965238125.1 of Bryobacterales bacterium. Lineage (GTDB taxonomy): Bacteria > Acidobacteriota > Terriglobia > Bryobacterales > UBA6623 > UBA6623. The sequence goes on from OZ250179.1 coordinate 5,935,436, forward strand.
TCGCGTCGCGGAAAGACTGATCGGTCGGCTCAACGCGGACGCGGTCATAGAGCGTGTAGCGGATCTTTTGATCGTCGAGAGAGGCGAGCGCGGTTTCGACCGGCGGCAGCTTGGCCAAATAAGGGTCGGTGAGGACCATGACGCGGTCGATCTTGCGGTCGACCAACTCGGGGCCAAGCTCGTGGGTTGCGCCCGGCCCGTAACGAATATTCGAAGTCGCCATTTCGACGGCGTATTCCAGTTCCATGCGAATGATTCCTTTCGATCGTTGCGGCGGCGGGATGACCGAGCCTCAGCGTTATGAATCGGCGGATTCATAATACCTATATTCCCGTCGCCGCTTCGCAGCTCGGCCGTTTGTCATTTTCAGGGGTTATACCGTCATCCGCCATACGCTCGAAAGGGGATTTTCGGAGGGGTTCGTTCCCATGAAGGCGCGGCATTCATCATACGGCCATGAAAATGCGGGTGAGACCGGGATACTGGCCAAGGAGGGGTCGAGTGTCAGGCGTCGGCAGGCAGAGGGTGAACGTACCTGTTGGCCGGGTTGCAGCGGGCGATTGCTCCTACGCCCCATCCGGGGCTTGTCGTGATTTTCGGCGGGGACCCCGGGCTGAAGCCCGGGGCTATGGCTCCCGTCGCCGCTCCGCAGCTGCCTCGGTTTGTGATTTCAGGGTCTATACCGTAATCCGTCGTACACGCTTGAAAGAGGATTTTCGGAGGAGTCCTTATTTTTCGCACCCCCGCGGGACGACGCGCCCCTTAAACCGGCCCTCGAAGGGCCGGCCTAATTGAACCCAAGCCCGGTGAAGCGGGCTGAGCGTGGACTTCCGGCCACGCCTCTGTTTCTATTGCTCGCATTGCGAGAGGGCCGTCCCACACTTATGTCGCACACCCCCCCTAATTTCCCGCAGCGGCCGGTTCCTCGATCTTGAGGATCTGATTTACCTTGACGTTCTGAAGCCGCTGCCGGCGGCCCCCGGGCCAAGTGACGGTGAGTTCGTCGATCACTTCGGCGGCGGCGAGGCCGAAGTGCAGGCGCCGGTCATGATGCGATTGGTAGCTTCCTCCGGCGCGAACCTCCCTGACGCGCGTTTCATCGCCGATCTTGACCGTAACACGAGCGCCGACCGCGTTGCGGTTCGAGACCGTTCCGCGAAGATCGAGCAAGATCCAGTTGCTTTTGCCGCCCGGGTTGATGATTAGCGAAGGTGGCGCGTCGAGGTTGGCGACCAGCAGATCCAGCCAACCGTCGTTGTTGAAATCGCCCACCGCCAATCCGCGGCTCGATTCAGCTTCCTCGAAGGCCGGACCGAGCGCGGCGCCCCGATCGCTGAAGTTCCCTTTGCCGTCGTTCACGAATAGCGAATTCGGTTGGCGGTAACGCGTACCCAACTCTTGACGATCCACTTCCGGATAGACGTGGCCGTTGGCTATAGCGATGTCGAGATCGCCGTCGTTGTCGAAATCGGCGAAGGCAACGCCCCAACCGAGCGCCGTCCAGGTGGCCTCGCCGAGGCCGGAGGCATAGGAGACGTCGCGATACTGCCCGCCGCCTTCGTTGCGGTAGAGAGCATGGTAGTCGTCGGAAAAGTTCGTCACGATCAAGTCAAAGTCGCCGTCATTGTCGTAGTCGCCGAAGTCGACTCCCATGCCGGCTTGTTCCTTGCCGTCGTCGCTCAAGGCCGTGCCGTTGAAAAGAGCGGCCTCGGTGAATTTCTTATCGCCGTTGTTTTGGAAAAGGAAATTGGGCAGCGAGTCGTTGGCGACATAGATGTCGGAGTCGCCGTCGTTGTCATAGTCGGTCCAAATGACACCGAGCCCGTAGGAAGGCGGGGCTTCGCCGATACCTGAGTCGACGGTTTGGTCGCGGAATCGGCCGTCGCCGAGGTTTTCGTAAAAGCGGTCGGCGGTGGCGGGCAACCCGCGCGGACCGCATTGGACGCGAATGCCGCGGTATCGGCATAGCTGGGTGTACTCGGGAAGATCGTCGAGTTGGAACTCGAGGTAGTTGGCGACGTAGAGGTCGAGATCGCCGTCCGCGTCGTAGTCGGCAAGGGCGGCTGATGAACTCCACTCGGCCCCGGCGACGCCGGAGGAGCCGGCGGCCTCGCGAAACTTCCCGTCGCCGAGGTTCAAGTAGAGGCGGTTGGGGCCGTAGTTGGTGACGTAGAGGTCGTCGAAGCCGTTGTTGTCGACGTCGGCGACGGCGACGCCCATGCCCCAGGCGTGATCGCCGAGGCCGGCCCGAGTCGAGACGTCGGTGAAAGTCCCGTCGCCGTTATTGCGATAGAGGCGATCGCTTGCCGGGTTATCACCTTTGCGCTCGGCCGCGATGGTCGAACCGTTGACGAGGTAGACGTCAAGCCAACCGTCGTTGTCGTAATCGATGAGACCGACTCCGCCGCTCATCGATTCCAAGATGTAGGGTTTTTCGGGCGAGCCGGAAGTGAGCTTGACGCGGAGGCCGGCTTCTGACGAGACATCGTGAAATTCGCCTTGAAATTGCGCCTGCAAAGCGGCGGCGAATAGGACGATGGTCCAAGAAATCTTCATCGCCGGCACGGCACGTTGTAGTTGGGTCACGCGGCGGCGGCGACGTTTCCGCGTCGAGATTCGACTTGTGATCTCGTTTACGACCTTATTCCATTCTAGACCGCGCTTCGGCGGCGGCCTTCTTTTTCTCGAAGATCTCGAAATACTCTCGTGCCTTCTCGGACTGCTTTTCGCGGGCGCGAATTTGCCCCAATACATAGTAGGGCTCGTAGAACTCGGGTTCGGCCTCGACGGCCTTCCGCAGTTGTTCGGCGGCCGCCGGCAGACGGCCCTGCGCCATCCATAACTTGCCCAGCTCATAGCGGGCTAGGGCATCAGCGGGATCGATCTCGATCGCCCTGCTCAGCATCGCGGCGGCTCGCTCGGCATCGTCGCCGGCGGGAGAACGCCGCGCGGCCAGCGCCCGCCCCAACTCGGTGTAGTATGGCCCCGCGTCGGGTTTGAGCGCGATCGCTTGTTCGAGCGCCGCGGCTGCTTCCGCCGGCTTGCGCTGTTTCCAATAGGCCCGACCCAACAGGAAATGGGACTCGTGCCGTTCGGGGTCGAGCTCGATCGCTCGCTCCAGCAACCGCACCGGGCGCGCGCTTTCGGGTTCGAGGTTTAGGCAACTGGAGGCGAGCGCGTGGAGCAGACCGGCCGGGCCGGCTTTATCGCCCGCTTCGCGATCGGTCTGGTATCGGGCCGCGATGCGCAGCAACTCGACGGCGGTTCCGTGGTGCCCGCGGCCGCTGAGCATTTGAGCGAACTCGAAGTATTGTCGGCCTTGCTCGTAGTCGGTTCCACCCTCGGCCGGCGTCGGAGGGTTCGCGGTCTCTCGTTCGGCCGCGGCGCACGAGTTGCGACGCACGGCGTAGAAAACTTTCGGGCTCGCCGTTCCCGCCGCGACGCGCATCTTCGCAAGCCAAGCTTCGGCGGAGGCCGACTTGCCCTGCTCGATCAACACAAAGGCCATGTTCAAGTAAGCGTGCGGGCTCGACGGTTCCCTGACAACGGCTCTTTCGAATAACGCCTCGGCTTCGTCAAATCGGTCGAGCGAAGCCAGCGCCGACGCCAGTAAACTCCAGGCCTCGGCGTTTCCCTCGCCGCCCGGCGCGGCGAGAGGCTCAATCAGCTTCACGGTCTGCTCATGTCGGTTGAGAAGGAAATTCGTCAGAGCCGTAAAGAGCCGAATCTCGAACGAGTCGGGCGACTTTTTGAAAGCCGCTTCGAAGGCCTTGAGAGCATCACGGTAGAAGAGGTGTTGAAACAACAGCCGACCGACGCGAAACGCGAGGTCGCCGCCGGGCGGGCTCGGCGTCAAGACGGCGCGAGCGTTTTCGAGTCCCGCCGTGCTTTGTCCCGACGCCAATTGCGCCGCGGCGAGGTGGAACAGAACTCCCGTGTTGCGCAAGCCGAATTCGACGGCCTCGGTAAGGTGAGCTGCCGCTTTTGAGCCCTCGCCCAGCTGTCGGTAGAGGATGCCGACGCGGTAGTGGAGAGTCCGTTGGGCCGCGTCCGCGGCCAGCGATTTTTCAAACTGACCTACGGCCTGGCGGACACGTTTCTGCGTGGCGTAGATGTCTCCCAACTCGCGATGCAGCGCCGCCGGCCGCACCTCAAGACGTTCGCCGGTCCTCACCTCCGCCAGCAATCGCTCGACAGCGAGGGCGGCCTCGGAAAGGTTCCCGGCGTCTCGAAGTGCGCGGGCCGGCGCGAGGAGTTCGGCCGTGTCCGCGGCGAGCGTCCGGGGCGCAACCGCCAAGGAGACGGCTGCAATGAACACCGCCGGCACGACGAGAAAGGTGCGATACGGCACGTCGTCTCTCATTTTCCCTTTTTTGGAACAATTCCGGGATTGGAATCCGGTGGTGGGCCTGAATCCGTGATTTCGTATCCTAATCGGCCTAAACCACGCCGCTGAGAGAGGCCCCAACGATTTGCTGTATTTCCGGCTACACGACGAGCCTGCATTAGGTCGCCGGCACCTTGCCCGGCTTGATTCTCCGTGAAAGAAAGTTCTATGCTAGTGAAATACCGGGGGGGAGGGCGTCTCGCCGTCATTCTGGTATTTTGGTTTTCGGAGGGGACCGTCTTGCCCTCATCTTTCGTTTACATTTTGGAGGATCCATGAAATTGAGAATTCTGTGCTTCGTCGCACTGGTAACGCTGCTTAGCAGTTTTCCGCTTGCTGCATCACTGATACGCGGCGGCCACCGCGTGACGTCCTTCGCGCATTATGAAAAGCCGTCCGTTTACGTCAGGTCTCGGCTGAAGCGTCGCGGATGAGAGTGGTGCTGTAGTGCCCGGCGTTGCGGTCACCAGTCGATCACTAATGAAGCCCGCGGCATTGTCAATTTGATGTGGTAGCTTCAGCGCAATATTATTGATAGGGGCCGGCGTTGCGGCAATGTCCAATGTCCGCACCGTAACGAGTAATGATACCGGCGGCTTCACGGTGCCGTCGCTTCCGCCGTCCGTTTACTCGGTCTCGGCTGAATTGGCCGGCTTCAGCCAAGCGCTGCAAACCGGCGTGCAACTCGCTGTAAACCAGACGCTGCGCGTCGACCTCACCTTGAAAGTCGGTGAAGTAACGGAAATCGTCGAAGTCAGCGCCGCGGCGTTGCAGCTTCAGACGGATACTTCGACTGTCGCTTCGACCGTCGACAACAAAAAAGTAGTCGAGCTGCCCCTGAACGGCCGCAGCTTCACGCAGCTCACCATTCTGATGCCCGGCGCGGTTGCCGGCGCGGGTGCGCTGACCGCGTTTCAAACTTCCGGCACGGCAGTGTCGATCAGCGGTCTTCGCGCTGAAGCCAACAACTACACGCTGGACGGCGTCAACAACAACGAGAGCTTCTTCAAGACCTACGGCTTACAGCCCTCGATCGACGCGATCCGGGAATTCAAGATTCAGACGAACATCACTTCGTCCGAGTTCGGGACGGCCGCCGGCGCGAATGTCAACATCGTGACCAAGTCCGGCACCAACGAGATCCACGGGTCGGCGTTTGAATTTCTCCGCAACGACAACTTAGACGCCGCGGAATTTTTCGCGAATCGTTCCGGAACGCCCAAGTCCGAGTTCCGGCAAAACCAGTTCGGCGGCACGGTCGGCGGCCCGATCGTCAAGAACAGGACCTTCTTCTTCTTTATGTATGAAGGTCAGCGCAGAAGCCGTGAATCGACTCTGCTGGGCGTCGTGCCCAGTTCGGCGATGTTCGGCGGCGACTTGTCGATGGATCACCAGGGCAATCCGGCGGGTGCGATTTTCGATCCGTACACGACGCGTGAGCTAGCCGACGGGAGCTTGGCGCGGGACCCGATCCCCAATAACCAAATCCCTTCCAGCCGGTTTAACCAGTCGACCAAGCAGCTTCAGCAGACCTTGTGGTCGTCTCCCAATCTGCCCGGCCAGGCGTTGAACCTGATCAACACCAACGCCTCGCGGATCGACAACGACCAGTGGATGGCCAAAGTCGACCACCGCTTTGGCGACAGCAACATCCTCACGGGGCGATTTAACTTCAGCGACTCGGTCAGTCCGCGTCCGACGAACCATCTCACGGTGGACAACTTGTTGGTCAACACCTTCACCAACATCATGATCAGCGATACCCACACGCTAAACCCGACGACGATCCTTGACATGAAGGTCTCCTATCACCGCAACAACCTTCAAATCGCCGACAGCGCGCCGGGCGGCAAGGAAGCTATCGCGTCGTTTATTACCGGCAACGGCATCCAGGGCATCCCGATCTTAAAGAGCGAAGCCGTGCCGCTGTTTCCACAGTGGGGCATCTCGGGGTACAACAGCCCCAGCCAGACGGGCTTTCCCTTTCCCGACGACAGCTACAGCGCCTATGCGAGCATCACCAAGATTGTCGGCAATCACAGCATCAAAGTCGGCTTCGAGTTCAAACACAACCGCAACTTGGACGACGGGTTCTTTACCGGGAACATGACCTTCGACAAGAGGCCGACCGAAGATCCCCAGAATGCGGCCGCGACGGGTAACGCCGTTGCCTCTTATCTGTTGGGTCTGCCGACCGTTGCCTTGCGGAACATCGGCGCCGGCACGACAGCCATCATGCGGAAGGAAGACTACAGTTTCTACTTCCAAGATGACTGGAGGGCCACCCCGAACCTGACGATCAACCTCGGCCTGCGTTACGACGTGATCGAGTGGATGAAACACCGCGATAATCTGCTGGCCTCGATCGATATCGGCACGGGCGAATTTCTCTGGGATGGGGAGAACCCCATCACGGGTGAAGGCCCGAACGTGCGGCGTGGAATCATTGAGCCCGACAACAACAACTTCGCTCCCCGGGTCGGCCTGGCGTATCGCCTCGGTGACAAGTCGACCATTCGCGCCGGCTACGGCGTTTTCTACATGTCCAACTACCTCTGGGAAGCTCAGGGCGTGCGAGGGAACTGGCCGTTCGCGATTAGTGAGAACTTCTCGAACATTAATGACCGCTTCCCGGTCCACACCGTCGAGAATGCGTTTACGCCTGATCTGGACGTCAAGTTCGGCTCTCCCATCGCGCCCAATGCCCAACACATTGTCCCGCGCCACAACCGTACCAGTTACACGCAGCAGTGGAACCTGCACGTGCAGCGGCAGCTGACGGAGGAGTTGATGGTCGAACTCGGCTATGTGGGCACGAGAGGCCTGAAGCTTTCGACCTTCTCGAACGTCAATACGGCCCTTCCGGGCCCCGGCGAAGTTCAGCCGCGCCGTCCGTTCCCGCAATATGGGCCTTTGAGCGAAATGGGGAACCAGTCCTCTTCGATCTATCACGGGCTGCAGTTCAAGATCGAGAAGCGCTTCTCCGACGGATTGTCTTTCCGCGCCAACTATGCCTTCGGAAAGACGATCGACGTTCTGGGGGCCGGTTTTTCCGCCAGCCAGACCGCCCAGAACCCGCACAATATTCTGGGTGACCGGGCATTGTCGGATCTCCACCGTGCCCATACCTTCACATTCGATTACGTTTGGCAGATTCCCTTCGGAAGAGGGAAAGCCTACGGCTCCGGCATGAACAAGGCCGCGGACGCAATCCTCGGCGGCTGGCAGCTGACCGGAATCATGGTGGCCAACAGCGGCCCCGCCTTCAACACGAGCGTTCCGCGCGACATCGCGAACATCGGCGGGCGTGTCGGCGCCGAGAGACCGAACATCATTGGGGACCCGTTCTCGGGCGTTAGTGGAGGACCGGAACAGTACATCAATCTGGCGGCGTTCGGCGAGCCCGATCCCTTTACCTTCGGCACCTTGGGCCGTAACGCTCTACTCGCTTCGGGCCTGTTCCAGTTCGACATCGGGTTGTTTAAGAACTTCAAGGTCACCGAGCGCATCGGCGTTCAGTTCCGTTCGGAGTTCTTCAACGCATTCAACAACGTGAACTTCGGAAAACCCAACTCGAACTTTGACGCCGGACCGGGCGTCTTCGGCTCGATCGGCGGGTTGGCGGCGGGGCAATTCGCGCGCCAGATCCAGTTCGGGTTGAAGATCCTGTTCTAACGTTTACAAGTGTTTGCAGAGCAGAGCCCTCGCCGCGTTGCGGCGGGGGCTTTTGCTATTGGCGGGGAGTTCCAGACACGATTCATAACGCGGATACAGAGCCCCGAGCGCAAGCGAGGGGCCAAGCACACGTTAGGGGCTGTGAAAAAATCGCAAACTGAGCCGCGCACGTTAGTAAGCGGTATGCGATGCGTGGCCCAGAGGCCGCCGAGAGTGATGATGTTAAAGCAGCAACCCCAGGGCCTCTTCTTCGGTTGAACGACGCACTCCGGAGTGTCATGAGCGCCCACTGGAAAGCGCTACTCGCGTACTGGACGCCTGCCCTTGGGCCCCGAGCACTGTGGTCCCGCCACTTTCCTTTGAGCGAACGGCCTTGTCGCATACCGCTTACTAACGTGCGCGGCTCAGTTGGGGGGGGCCGGCTCGAAGCGTCGCGCATAATAGGGTAACCGGATGCGCCGGCGACCTGAAGTTTGTCGACCGGCCCCGGGCGTGGTGGTGACGCCGCTGGGGGCTTTCGACCCGATGCCGGGCCTGTTCCAGCCCTGTTCAAGAGCTGGCGACCGGCACACTTCGGAAATAGCTGATGGGTTCAAGCAAGATGATGTCCGTGGCCGAGGCCGCCGCACTGGTTCCCGACGGCGTCACGGTGGGCGTGACCGGCGCCGGCGGCGGGTTGGTCGAGCCCGATACTCTGCTCGCCGCGATCGAAAAGCGTTTTCTCGAAACCGGGTCGCCGCGCAATCTGACCTTAGTGCACGCGCTGGGGTTGGGAGACCGCCAGGCCCGGGGGGTCAACCGTTTCGCCCATGAAGGGATGGTCAAGCGCGTGATCGGCGGGCACTGGGTTTGGTCGCCGCGGATGCAGCAACTGCCGCGCGACGAAAAGATCGAAGCCTATGTGTTTCCCGCCGGCGTGATCACGCAATTGATGCGCGAAATCGGGGCGGGCCGGCCGGGTTTGCTGACGCACGTGGGGCTCGATACGTTTGTCGATCCGAGGATCGACGGCGGCAAGATGAACGCTCGGGCACGGGAAGATCTGGTCGAGCTGATGGCTGTCGACGGGCGGGAGTTGCTGCGTTACAAGCCGTTTCCAGTGGGGGCGGTTTGTATTCGGGGAAGCTTCGCCGACGCCGACGGCAATATCAGCTTTGATCAGGAGGGCGCCACCTTGGACGTTTTCTCGCTGGCGCCGGCGGCACGCAACAGCGGCGGGAAGGTATTGGTGCAGGTTCGCGGCGAGGTGGCGCGAGGCGAGCTGCCGGCGCGATCGGTGCGGGTGCCCGGGGCTTTTGTCGACGCCGTTGTTGTGGACCCGTCTCAGTCGCAAAGCTACGCGACGGTTTACGATCCGGCGCTTTCGGGCGAGAAGCCGGGCGAGCGGCACGAGACGGCTGAGCCCGAGCCCGACGCTCCCCGTGCGTTCAACGACAGGCAAGCAATTGCCCGCCGCGCCGCCGAGGAGCTGCGCGAAGGCGCGGTGATCAACTACGGTTTTGGGATTCCCGACGAGGTGGCGAAGCTCGTCGCGGCGCGCGGACATCTGGATCGTTATCGCCAAACGATCGAGCACGGAACCTACGGCGGCACGCTGCTCGACGGCGCGCTCTTCGGCTATACGCGGAATCCGGAGGCCATCATCGACTCACCTTCGCAGTTTGATTTTTATAGCGGCGGGGGGCTTGATATCGCGTTTCTCGGCATGGGCGAGGTGGATGCGGCGGGCAACGTCAATGTCTCGCGGCTGGGCGGCGTGCCGGTCGGTCCGGGGGGGTTTATCGACATCGCGCAAAACGCTCGGAAAGTCGTTTTTTGCGGGACTTTCGAGGCCAAGGGTGCGCGCTTGGCTTGCGGCGACGGCCGGTTGACGATCGAGCGCCACGGGGAGGTCCGCAAGTTCGTGGACAAGGTCGGTCAAATTACCTTCAGCGGGGAGCATGCGCGGCGCACCGGCCAGGAGGTTGTCTACGTGACCGAGCGCGCGGTCTTTCGGTTGACCGCGGAGGGAGTGGCGCTCGCGGAGATCGCTCCGGGGGTGGATCTTGCTCGCGACGTTCTCGATCGGATGAGTTTTCGCCCGGTGATGAAACAAGAGCCGCGCGTGATGCCGGCGGAACATTTCACGGCGGCGTTGTGACCGCCGGAGTTTTTGCGTGATGAGCGCCGGTTCTTCCCCCCTGCGTCTTGTACTGATCGGCGCCGGCGTCATTGGCGCCCGCCACGTCAAGCTGGTCGCGGCCGAGCCGGGTTGCGAGCTGGTGGCGCTGGCCGACCCTGCCCCCGCGGCGCGCGACGTTGCCGAGGCCGCCGGCATCGCTCACTACGCCGACTACGAAGAGATGCTCGATTGCGAGCGCCCGCAAGGGGCGATAGTCGCGGCGCCGACGCCGTTGCACGCTCCGATCGGGGAGGCTTGCGCCTGCCGCGCATCCACATGTTGATGGAAAAGCCGGTGACCGACACGGTGGAGGCCGGACACCGGCTGATCGCGGCGATCGAGCAACATGAGGTCCGGGTTCTGGTCGGGCATCATCGCCGCTTTGACCCCGCCGTGGAAGCGGCCCGCGAGATTCTCGAGAGCGGTGAAATCGGCCGGCTGGTCGCGATTTCCGGGATATGGGGGGTTCGCAAACCCGACCACTATTACGAGATGGATTGGCGGAGGCAACCCGGCGGCGGGCCGATCTTGATCAATTTGATTCACGACATCGACATGATGCGGCTTTGGTGCGGCGAGGTCGAGAGCGCTTATGCGGAGACCGGCAACAGCGAGCGCGGTTTCGCGGTCGAGGACAGCGGGGCTTTGGTGTTGCGTTTTCGGAGTGGGGTGCGCGCGACGATCACATTCTCCGACGCCACGCCTTCGCCTTGGGGTTGGGAGAGGGCCAGTGGCGACAATCCGCACACCCCTGTGTCGGGCGAGAATTGCTATCGATTTTTCGGGACGGCGGCGTCTTTCGAGTTTTCGAACATTGTTTTGTGGCGCACACCGGAGGGGGCGGATGCGAGCTGGGAGCAGCCTATTCGAAAGGAAGCCCGGCCCCTGCCCGAGCGAGCCGCGTTGGCCGCCCAATTGCGGCATTGCTGGAGTCAGCGGGGCGGGGGAGGCCGGTGGAGCCGGGCTTTCGGTTGGGGGCGTCCGGCTAGAGTCGTTGTTTGCGAACGGGACGACCCTGAGCGTCCAACTCGTAGTCGTTGTCTTCAAGGAACTCGTCGAGGGAGAGCGAACGTTCGCGTGCGCGCCGGATTGCGACACGGTAATCGGCTTCGTCCTCGTGATGAGGCGGGCCAAGAGGCTTGGACGTTTCGCTCATGTCTTTCTTATCGTACGGCATGTGTCGACATGAATGTGAGGGCGAGTAGAACCGCAACACATGTCGCCACGAATGCCGACACGGCACGCTGAAAGCGTGCGCCACGTCGTGTCAAGTCGAGCACATCCTCCCGTGACCCATCGAATCTTTATCACGTGGGCCGGTGATGGGCAGGTCTGGAGACCTGCCCCACTGTGCGCGGCACGGCCGGAGACGCGGAGATCCCGGGCTGATCGGTTGGCCCGCGCGGGGCTGTGCTTGGTCTCCTTTATTTGTGTCGCGTATCTGAGCGGCACCAGTAGCGGTCGCCAGCCGGCCACGGGCTGAAGATCAGGGCAAGAAAGATTCCAGGGGCACAAGCGGAGGCGGCTCGGGCAGGGTGTCGAACGGCGTCTCGGCGTAGAACAACGTACCCGCGGCGGGGGCTCGGGCACGGGTTTCCTCGTCCATGCCCTCGACGGCGGTCGTGAAAATCACACAGACTTTGCCCTCCAGCTCGACGAACTCCGGACAGGTGACGCGCGGCGAGCCGGGAACGATCCATTCGGAAAGCACCTCGCCGTCGGAGAGCCGGAACTCTTGTGCCAGCCCCCGGTCAATCGCGCGCGAATCATAAAACGCCACGACAATGCTCGAACCGTCGGCGGTGTGCCGCAGCCCGTCGGGGAATGCCGCCATCGAATCGGGCTCGACAACGAGCGAGCTTTCGATCGGCTTGGTGAAATCGCGGTCAAAACGATATCGCGTGATGGTCTTGGGGTCGGAATCGATGTCGATGATTGTCGGACCGTCGGGGCCGGGTTGAAAGAACTTTCCGTTCGAGCAAATTTGTTTGCCGACAAGCTCGATCATCCGCCGCGTCTCACAATCGAAGCGGTACAGGGCGGCGATCGTCTGGTTGAACTCAACGTGTTTGGTGCCGAACAAGAGGCCGCCGGGGATCGGGATGCCGTCGTTGATGAGGACGCGCTCGTCGTCGGTGACATGGATGCCGGTTTCAGAAACCTCGCCGCTCCCTAGGTCGAGCAGCACAAGCCGACGGTCGATGCCGACGACGACGAGGCCCTCGCGGGTGGTTTCGGCAAGGAAGCCCGGACTGCCGGGCAGGTCGAAAGTTTGGTTCTCGCGCGTCTCGAGATCAAGAACATTGAGGCTGCCGCGGGGGTTGTCGGCGCCGTGCTGGATGGCGACCCAGCCGAGCAGCGGGCGAGGGGCCCCGAAGTTTTGAAGAACCCGGGGGCCTTCGGGGAGGAAGCGCAGGGCTTCGGTCTGGGGATCGAAGAGAGGGCGGCAGGTGTAGGAGCGCATAGAAGGATTAGTGTACGGGGTAGGGGGAAGCGCGCGTTTCGAGGGGGGTGCGGGGATGGGCTGGTTCTCCGGGGGACCGGCTGAGAGCCGGTCCCGACTGTTGGGCTAGGACCGGCACGAGTGCCGGTCGCTACTGGAGTGCCAGGGGCTACCGGGGGTGGCGGTCGCTCCCAAGGAATGCCGACCGCTCCCTTTCTTTTGCGAAAAGAGAATTTACCTGCGAAAGCAGCTTGCTTTCCCTTGACAGCCTTTGCCGGTGGGCGTAGGCTGGTTGGACGGATAGCTCCGGGCCGTTGTTTTCGACGGCGGGGAGGATGGAGACTTATGACGGCAAGTAACGGTAAAGTCGATCGACGGACGCTGTTGAAAATGATGGGCGCGGCCGGCGCGTCGGCGGCGGTGATCTCCGGCTGCGGGTCGTCGTCGATCAGCGGGCAAGGGATCAGCGGCGGGGCGTTCGACAAGTCGGTTCCGCTCGCTACGGCGGGGCCGGGCGGCGGAAACAAGGACTGGAAGCCCGGGTATGCGCTTCGATTCCTGCCGCCTGAAGACATGCCGACCAGCGGTCCGGCTTCGGATACCCTGGCGGCGCTGCCGAAGGAAAAGCTGCTCGAGCTCTATCGACTGATGAACTCCAGCCGCAAGTGGGAAACCACGATGAAGGACTTGTTCCTCGGCGGAGATGACGGGCTCTATGGCGCCTGGCATACCTATGTGGGCGAGGAAGCGATCGCGGTGGGCGTGATGGGCGCGCTGAACGAAGACGACTATATCGCCAGCACGCATCGCGGTCACGGGCACTTGATCGCCAAGGGCGGCGACATCAATAAGATGTCGGCCGAGATCTTTTTCAAGGAGTCGGGCTACAACAAGGGCTACGGCGGCTCGATGCACATTACCGACATGTCCAAGGGCATCATGGGCATGAACGGCATCGTGGGCGCGAGCTTTTATATGGCCGCGGGCGCGGCGTTGCGCGGCATGGTGCGCGGCACCAAGCAAGTCTCGGTGGCGTTTTTCGGGGACGGGGCGGCCGCCTCGCCGTACTACTTCAGCGCGGTGAGGAGTTGCAAGAACCAGAACATCCCGGTGATCTTCGTCAACGAGAACAACTTCCAGTACATGTCGATTCCGATGGCGGACACCGCGCCGACGAAGTACATCTCCGAGTACACCAAGGGCCTCGACATTCCGCACTATCTCGTCGACGGCAACGACGTCTCGGCGGTCTACGCGGCGACCGCGGAAGCCGTCGAGGGGGGACGAGCTGGAAAGGGGCCGAGCGTGATCGAGGGGCTGACCTATCGCTGGTACGATCACAGCGGCTTCGCTGGCGCCCGGGTTGATGAGGATGGCGCGATGGGGCTGCCCTATCGCACCGACGAGGAGGTTCGCGCCTGGATGACGCGCGATCCGCTCCCACGCTTCAAACGCTGGCTGTTGGCCATGGGGCTGGCCGGCGAAGAGGAATTAGCCAAGGTCGAGACCGACACGCAAGCGGCGGTCGACGCCTCGGTCGAATACGCTCGCGAGGGCCGCGACCCCGAGCCGGAGGCTGGCGTTATGCACACGCACGCCGAAGGCCCGGTCGTCGCCACGCAGTTCTACAACCGCAAGGGGATCGTAACTACCTAGCCTGAATTCTAGGACGGGGGAGTTTTTGTCATGGCGAAAAAACCTTACAACTATGCACAGCTCGAGGCGGTTGCCCAAGAGATGCGGGCCAACGCCGACATGGTTTATTACTACGAATACCAGCGGCCGGTGACGACGTCGTCGACAGGTGAGATCCTCGATTTGGTCGCCGAGTTCGGTGATCTCCGCACGTCGGGCCGCGGTTGGCCGATCGACGAAAGCTGGATCGCCGGGGCGGCAATCGGCGCGGCGGCGGCGGGCTCGAAAGCAATCGCGCGACTGCCCTCGATGGCCCAAATCTTCGCGCTCGAGTACGTCTACAACCAAGCCGGCAAGCTGCGCTCGATGACGGGCGGGCAGGCCGGCATGCCGTTCGTCCTATGGGTAGACGGCTCGGGTCGACGCCGCGGGGGCGCGGGGCAGCACACTGATGTCGGCGCCGAGGCGATGTTCGCCAATCTGCCGGGGATCAAGGTCGTGGTGCCGAGCAATGCCTACGACGCCAAGGGTCTGTTGATTTCCGCGATCCGCGATCCCGACCCGGTCGTGTATATGGACTATCCCGAAGTCAAGTCGGGACAGCAACCCGACGTTCCGGACGAAGCCTACGAGGTCCCCTTCGGCAAGGCGGTTGTGAGGCAAAAGGGTCGCGGTATCACCTTGGCGGCCTGGGCGCCGGCTACGGTGGATGTACAGAAGGCGCTGCCGCAGCTCGCCAAGTCGGGCATCAGCGCGGAATTCATTGATCTGCGGTCGCTCAAGCCGTTGGATATTGAAACGCTGGCGCGGTCGGCCCGCAAGACGCGGCGGTTGCTGGTCGTCGAGCATGGTCACTATACGGCCGGCTTCGGCGCGCATGTGGTTTCGGAAGTCGTGCAGGAGGTTTCCGGCGTCAAAGTGCGTCGCCTGGCTTTCCCCGACGTACCGGGTCCGGGCGCGGCCGGTATGATGTCGTGGTTGCGGCCCGACGCTCCGAAGATTATCGACGCGGCGAAGCTGCTGATGCGGGCGTAGAAGGATTGGCGCCCCGGTTTGCAGGTCGACGCCGACCTTTGCCGGGGCGGCCGCCGGTCGAATCATTCCCTATATGTCCTCGGAATCGACAGCAGCGCCCGCCGTAGTGTGTCCGCGTTGCGGCGAGACGATGACGGCCGCGTCGGTGAGAACGACGGTTTGGCGCGAAGACCGCGTAGCGATCGTCGAGGACATCCCGGCTCACGTCTGCGATTCCTGCATGGAGCAGTTTTACGACGAAGACGTCAGTGACGCGCTACGCGGGCTAGTCGAGAAGGGGCTCCCCGCCGAGGAGGCGCAAAGAGAGATCACTGTACCGGTCTTTTCTCTCGAAGGCCGGATTCGCAAGAGAAAACCTATTCCCGAGGATACATATGTGGACTAGCAGTCCGCGGCAAAAATGTGGTTGGGCGAACAAGGGGGACGGTCTCGTTCCTATGAATCCGCGGATTCATGATAGCGCCATGAAAATGGGTGTCGGGGGCCTTCCCGCCGCCCCTCCGGGGCTCCCCCGGTTGGGGGGGGGACCCAGGGTTCCGCCTTCGGCTCCACCCTGGGCTAAGGCTCCCGTCGCCGCTTCGCGGCTGCAGTGGCTGCGGATTTTTCGGGCTATACGGTACTCCACCGTACTCCTGAAAGGCTATTTTTGGGTGGCTGCCGGCTATCGGCAGCTTCGGCCCTCACGCCGGGCTGCTGCTTTTCTTTTCCTCTCCGGCCTGCTGTCGGCGGGGTGTTCCGGAGGCTCGCCTCGCGGCGAAAGCGCGACCGGTGAGCCGGCGGCCGAGCCGATGGCGGCCGTCGAGGAAGCGCCCATGCCGAAGACGCTCAACGAGCTGTTCCCCGAAGGCCTGGGGAAGCCACTCGTTCTCGAAACCTGCGGTTCCTGCCATGCCATCGGCTGCAGCGCGATCGGGCAGCGCACCGAGGGAAGGTGGAGGAACCTCAAGGAGGATCATCGGGACAAGGTGGCGAGCTTGAGCGAGCAAGAACTCGAGACCGTTTTCAGCTATCTCAACGAGCACTTCGGCGCGGCGAAGCCGGAACCAAGGGTCCCGCCGCATTTTCTGGAAGGCGGGTGCACGCCGTTCTAACCTGAAGCTTCCATTGGGGCGGGTTGAGGAAAGGGCAGGCCTGGAGACCTGCCCCACTGGGAGCCGGCGCTGTTGGATGTCAATGTAGAAGATAAAGCTGAGAGCTGTCTGAACTGTGGACTAGGACCGGCACGAGTGCTGGTCGCTACCGGTGGGTGCTCCGGTTTGAAATGGGGAGTGCAGCGGAAGTCTTTCACCGCGCCCGCCGCCGCGACATGTTGTGAACCGCTTATGAACCGCGGAACCGATCCTTCGCCGCCTACAGCTCGGTTGTTGCCGTTGCTCGCGGTGGCTCTCATCGCCGCCGCGGGCTGCGGCGGTTCGGCGTCTTCCGATCCGCCACCGGAGGTTCCGCCGGTTGCCGCCAAGCATACGCCGACGCGCGTCGATCTCGACGCAATTTTTCCACCGGGGCCGGGCCGAGACCTGGTCCTCAACAATTGCCAAAGCTGCCATGTGTGGGTGCCCATCGTGATCCTGCAAATGGATAAAGGCGCTTGGCATCGCAACAGCGTCGAGCACCGCGGCCGCGTTGAGGCGCTGAGCGACGAGGATTTCGAAACGCTCTACGAGTACGTTTCCTCGACCTTTACACCCGAGCGCCCGATCCCGGACTTGCCGGCGGCCCTGCTCGAGACCTGGACAACCTATTGACGGCGTGGCTTTGCGGGTCGTTGGTTTTCCGCAGCGCGCCCGCGACGGGCCACGTTCACAATGTCCTACAATACCGTTCTTTAGCGAAACCCACAGTCCGCGAGAGGTACTCCGCAAGCGCTTCCGGCCGCGGCTCTTTCTCCGTGACGGAATTTCACCTTCGAAACCTCTCGTAAGAATGAGTCTCTCCATGGATGTCACCCGGATTATTAGCGAATTGCGCAAGGAATTAGATCGAATCGACAAAACGATTCTGGCCCTCGATTCTTTCGCAACCGGTAAGCGGCGAGGCCGTCCGCCCAAGCTGCTGCAGGAACTCCGCGCCGAAGCCGAAGCTCAGACGCGAAAGCCAGCCAAGAAGCTCCGCCACGGGCCGAAGAAAAAGGCTCGTTGATGCAACTCGAATCGCACGGCTTCGGGCCGGCTGCCGGGGCGTTTCGAGTCAGCCGGCCGTGTGCGTTTGGATTCTCCGGGCGATGGCGCGGCTGCGACGAATGCAGTCGGGGATGCCGATGCCCTCGTAAGCGTTCCCTGTTACATGCAGGCCCTGGATGCGTCCGAGCCGCTGTTCGATTTCCTCGATGCGCTTGCCGTGCCCGACTTCGTATTGCGCCATGGCCCGCCGCCAACGGGCCACTCGCCAGGTAGCCGGCTCGGTCTCAAAGCCCATGATTCGGCTGAGTTCATCGTGCACACGACGTGCGATCTCGTCGTCGGGGACGTCGAACGACGCGTCGGCTTGGCGGCCGGCGAGAAAGGCGCGCAGCAGGGCGTAGTCGCTCGTGGCGCGGTGTGGGAATTTCGTGTTGACCCAGGTGCAGGCCGTGATGAGAGTTTGTTCGACCTCGGGCGCCAAGAACCCGAAACCCTCCAGGGCGTGCTCGAAGGGGGGCCGCCGATAAAGCAGATTGACCGTAATCGACGAAGAGTAGGGAACCGCTCGCAGTTGCGCGGCCGATTGCGGATCAAGTCCCTCGACCAAAGCGCCGGCGGCATGTGCCGGTGTGGCGACCACCACTTGATCGACGAGGAACCCGTCTCCGTTGACCACGAGGCGGAAACCGTCGTCGAGCCGAGTCACCGCTTCGGCCGAGCCGGTGATCCGCCGGACGCGGCCTTCCAGCTCTTCCGCCAGTCGGTCGGTCAACTGTCGCATGCCGCCCTTGAGGCTGAGAAACAGCGCCGGCGGCCGGCCGCGGGCGGCCGGTGGTTGCCGGGAAGCTTGGGCAGCCGCTTTCAGCATGCCGCGGCTGACACTGCCGTACCGCTTTTCGAGTTCCACGAAGCGCGGTAAGACGGCATTGACGCTCAGCTTCTCCGGTGAGCCGCCGTACACGCCGGCGAGCATCGGCTGGGCCAAGTAACGGTTCGCCTCTTCACCGAAGTGGTCTCGCACGAAGGCGGCCACGGAGCGCTCCTCGGGGGCCTTGCCGGGTTGCCGAAACCACTCCAACGCCATCTTGGCCTTCGTGCCCCAACCGAGCAGCGGCGTCGTCAGCATGGGCGCGATCTTGGTCGGGACCATGAACTGAATACCGTCGGGAAGCGGAACCAATTTCCCTGCCCGCAGCACGAAGGTCTTGCGGAGATGGTCGTTCGAGCCGATCACCTGGTCTTCGAGCCCCAGTTCGCGGATCAGCTCCAGGGCCCACGGTTTTTGCGCCAGGAAGCTATCGGGGCCGTCCTCGACAACGCAATTTTCGACTCTTGCGGTTTGGATCACCCCGCCAAGACGTGGTTGCGGGTCGACCAGCGTGCAGTCGAATCCTGCTTTCGCCAGGTCATAGGCTGCGGAGAGGCCGGAAATGCCTCCACCGATGATGGCAATGCGTTTCATGAATTCGTGCGGGCCGGGATCGGGGCGCGGTTCGGCGGGGGCGCCCTCAGGCCGTAAGATCGCGCACCATCTCGACGACCGCTCTGACGTTGTCCACCGGCGTTTCGGGCAGGACGCCGTGGCCCAAATTGAAAATGTGTCCGGGGCGTCCACCGGCGCGGCGGAGGATGTCCTCGACCTGTCGACGAATCTCCTCGAGCGGGGCGAACAGCACCAGCGGGTCCAGGTTCCCCTGCACTGCCGCCTCGTGATTGATCGAGGCCCACGCTTCGTCAAGTCGAACACGCCAATCGAGCCCCAGCACATCGCCGCCGGCTTTGTGCTGCAGATCGAGATATGACCCCGCGCCCGTCCCAAAATGAATCACGGGGACTTCGGTGCGTTGAATCATCTCGATCAAGCGTTTTGAATGCGGCAGGACGTAGGTCTCGTAGTCGCCCGGCGAGAGCGCGCCCACCCAGCTGTCGAACACCTGGATGGCATCGGCTCCGGCCTTGACCTGCGCCGCCGCGTAGGGCCCCAGCACGTCGACGATCTTCGTCATCAGCGCGGTCCAGGCCGCGGGCTCGCCGTACATCAGACGTTTGGTCTGAACGTAGTGGCGCGAGCCGCTGCCTTCGATCATGTAACTGGCCAGCGTAAAGGGCGCGCCCACGAATCCGATGAGCGGGACCTTGCCGTCGAGCTCGCGTTTGACCAGCGAGACGGCCTCCGGCACATAGCCCAGGTCGGCGCCGTTTTGCGTGTTCAGCGCCTCGATTTGCGAAAGCGAACGGATCGGAGGCGTGAGCGCGGGGCCTTCGCCGGCGAGGAACTCGAGCTTCATCCCCATGGGCTCGACGGGCAACAGCAGGTCGGCGAAGATGATCGCGGCGTCGACGTCGAGCGCTTCAATGGGTTGTAGGGTGACTTTGGCCGCCAGCTCGGGGTTCTTGCACAACTCAAGAATCGTATGGCTTTTGCGAAGACTCCTATACTCGGGCATGTAACGGCCTGCCTGGCGCATGAACCAGACCGGAGGACGAGGCAAGGGGCGTTTCCGGCAAGCGTCGAGAAAGGGCGCGGACATCCTTTGAATGATATCAGGGTGCTTTTCGGTGAGCCGTTAACCGTGAACCGAGTCGAGAGGAACCGGCCACTGCGCGGAGAGACCTGCTCTTCCCCGGGCTTGCGCCCCGGGCCGGGATTAACTCCCGCGGCCGGCCCTAAATGCGACGGCGTGGAAATGCGAGCGGAGGGAACGCTGCTGCGGAATGACATTCGGCTCGTTGGGCCGACGCGAAGTGGTTGACGACAAACAGGAGTGTTTGTCGGGACTGTTGGCTGGGAGAAACACGAGTGTTTGTCGCTACTGATACCTTGCGCGAATCGAGTTGGCTGTCGGCGGCGCGAAACACCGCACACATTCAACTCGCGCTGTACGGCCGTGCGAAAGGTATACTGCCGGCTTCCAACCTGGATGTCGCGAACTCCGCAACCCCGGCCCACCAAAGAGTCAATGAAGCGTTGATACGATCGTAGGGTCGGGGGGGCGCTTAACCATGCCGCGCGACGGTTTTATCGAGGTGGTTGTCAGCGAGGCTCTTCGCGCGGCTGAGGCGCGGCTTGCCGACCGGGGTGTTCCCGCCGCGCGTTTGACGGCCGAGGTGTTGTTGGCCCACGTGCTGGGAGCGGACAAGGCGTTTCTTTACGCGCATCCCGATGAAGAGCTGAGCGCGGCCCGGCGGCAACGTTTGGAGGAACTGGTCGAACGGCGTTGCGAAGGCGTTCCGACGCAATACCTGACGGGGGTGCAAGAGTTCTTCGGGTTGGAATTCGAGGTCACGCCCGATGTCTTGATTCCGCGTCCGGAAACGGAGCACTTGGTTGAAGCAGCTCTCGAGGTCGCCCGGCCCGGCGACCGCATCGTCGATGTAGGGACGGGGTCGGGCTCGATCGCGATCAGCATCAAGAAGAAACAGCCGGGGGCGTCGGTCGCGGCCTGCGATGTTTCCTCGGCGGCGCTGCGGGTCGCCGCGCGGAACGCCCGAAGACTCGGCGCGGAGGTTGATTTCTTCGTCGGAGATTTAGCCGGAGCATTGCGGCCGGGGAGCGTGGACCTGCTGGTTTCGAATCCCCCGTATGTGCCGCTCGCTGATCTGCCGGGCCTCCAGCGCGAGCTGCGCGCCGAACCGGCCAGAGCGCTTTTCGGAGGCGAGGATGGCTTGGAGGCCTACCGCCGTCTCATGCCCCAAGCAGCCGCCGTCCTGCGGCCCGGGGGGCGGTTGTTACTGGAATTGGGTTACCACATCCGCCCCGCCGTCGAGGCTATGTTGCCCGACGATGAGTGGGAACATCCCGAGGTGAAACACGACCTGGCCGGGTTGGACCGGGTTTTGACGGCGCGAAGACAGTAACGCCGCCCGGCCGAATCTTGCGCGACCGTTCGAGCCGCCGAGATCAGCACTGAAAGGCGAAGCGTCTTCGGCGACGGGCGGCTTGCTCGTAAGACCGCGTTTTCTCGACGAGGGTCCAGGAAACCGGGCTGGGGTGAGGGAACGTTAACCAAACCCTTCCCCGTCAGGGAGGATCTAGTGCCATATGGGCAAACGGATGCTTCACGGGGTGGAGGCCTTCGT
Source organism: Bryobacterales bacterium (assembly GCA_965238125.1). Lineage (GTDB taxonomy): Bacteria > Acidobacteriota > Terriglobia > Bryobacterales > UBA6623 > UBA6623. The sequence goes on from OZ250179.1 coordinate 5,956,972, forward strand.
ACTGCCTGCCTATACTACAACCACCAAGACGTTGCTTTGCGGGGATCTATTCACGCAGCCGGGCGGCAACCCGCCGCCGGTAACCGAATCGGAAGTGCTCACCGCCAGCGAAGGAATGCGCGAAATGATGGACTACTACGCGCACGCGACGAATACGACGGTGACTCTAGAGCGTTTGGCGAGCCTTGATCCGTCGACGCTGGCTTGTCAACATGGGAGCGCTTTTCGCGGCGACGGGGCGGGGTTGCTGCGGGAGCTGGCTGTGACGATCGACGGGGGAAACGGCGAGCCGTCTAGGTGACGACCTGCCGTGAGCGCATAACCCGAATTGGACGTGCTGAGGTCGCTCACGGTACAATCTATAACCATGTTCGGGAGGATCAATGCCCGCATTGGGCTGGTGGCGTTGCTGCTCGCCTTCACCTCGGCGCTCGCCGCCAACAAGGAGGAGAAGGCCGAGAAGGTCGATGAGCGCCCGAACGTTCTTCTCATCACGATCGACACCCTGCGGGCTGATCACCTTTCGAGCTACGGTTATCCCCTCAAGACCAGCCCCGTCATGGACCGGCTGGCCGAGGAGGGTGCACGTTTCAGTTCGACCTACAGTGCGATTCCGCTTACAGGGCCTTCGCATATCTCGCTTTTCACCAGCCGTTTTCCGCAGGAACATGGCGCGCGGGTGAACGGCTATGCGGTGGCCGAGGATTCCAAGTGGCTTTTCCTACCGCAGATCTTGGAAAGATTCGGGTACTCGAATGCCGCCTTCATCAGCGCCTGGCCGCTGACTTCGCGGCTCACCCATTTGGGCCGCTGGTTTGACGTCTACGACGAAGATCTCAAGCGCAAGTATCAGCTTTTCAATTCGAGCCGTTATGCCGAGGATGTGACGCCGCCGGCCGTGAACTGGCTCGAGAATCGCCCCAAGGAGCCCTTTTTCCTGTGGGTCCATTACTTCGATCCGCACTCTCCCTATCACTTGCGCGAGGGCTTTGAAGAACTCGAACCCAGCGGCCATGCCGACAACCGTCCGGCCCCACTCGACGACGAGATGGCGGAGCGAATTCGGAGCTACGACTCTGAAATCGCCTATGCCGACGCCCATATCGGGAAGCTGCTCGGGAAGATCGACGAACTGGGCTTGCGGGATTCCACGGTGGTCGCGTTGACCTCCGACCATGGGGAAAGTCTCGGCGAGCACGGTTATGTGGGACACGGGCGCTCGCTTTCGCAGGGGATCGTCGCGATTCCGCTGATCATGCGCTACCCGGGGGTCATCCCGGCCGGGCAGGTGATTGACGACAACGTATCGTTGCTTGACGTCACGCCGACGATTTTGGATTTCACGATCGGCAACCAAGATGAAAAGGATCTGCCGACCGCCTTTGCCGGGCGCAGCCTGGCCTCGGCGATAACCGCGAAAGAACCTATCCCGCGGCGCCCGATTCGCTACGTCACCTTCGCGGGGAAGAAGGGTTGGATGCCGCGTTGGATCGCGAGTTTGTGGGTCAACGCCGATCGCACGCCACTGCGCGTGGGACAAACTCTCGGCGATGAGAAATCAGTGTGGAATCCGCGCGGAAAATCGCTTTCGCTTTTTGACGTGATCAATGACCCCTTCGAAGAGAGCCCGGTCGTTTTGACCCGAAAAGACTCTCGCTATCAAGCCGGGGTGAAGCCTTTGAGTCGCTGGTTCGACGCCACCGATCTCAGCGACGGCGAGTCGCGCATGAGCGAACGCGACGTTGAGGTTCTCAAGAGCCTGGGCTATATTCACTGAGCGCAGTCGAACTCGCTCGAAGGCTTATCCTCCCTTGACCAATCGCATCGTATCGCGCAATCTCGCCCATCGGCCGATGCGGACTTTTCTGACCGTGGCCGCCATCGTTGTTGAGGTTTGTCTGATCCTTCTGATCTGGGGCACGGCGGAAGGCCTGGTTCAGGAGTCGAACCGGCGGCGGGCTGGCGTAGGGGCCGATATCTTGATTCGTCCCTCGACGAGTTCGTCGGCGACCAGCAGGGCGGCCGACTTGTCCGACGGATTGGTGGATGAGATCGAGGCTCTTCCCGAGGTGGAGCTGGTTGTCGGCACGATCGTTCAATTGCAGTCGGACGCGAATACGGTCACCGGCGTTCGAATCGAGAAGTTCGCGCGCATGGCCGGGGGCCTTAGCTTTCTCGATGGAGGGCCGTTCGAGGATCGCTTCGATGTTCTCGTGGATGAAACCTACGCCCAACAAAAGAAGCTGGCGGTCGGCGACACTCTGCGGGTGCTTAACCGCGATTTCCGCGTCGTCGGCATCACCGAGACCGGCAAGTTGTCGCGTGTCTTTGTGCCGCTCGAAACCATGCAGGAACTGACGGGGGATGTAGGCAAGCTAAGCCAAATCTACGTCAAACTCCGAGACCCTGAACAGACCCAAGCGGTGATCGAGGAACTGAAGCAGAAGTTGCCGTCGAATCCGATTTATTCGATGGAGGAGTTTATTTCGCTTTTTGCCGCCGAGACGAGAGGCATGGCCAGAGAGGTCATCGCGGTCATCGTCGGGATCGCGATTACGGTGGGCTTTATCGTGGTTTTACTGGCGATGTACACGGCCGTGCTTGACAGGACCCGGGAAGTGGGCATTCTCAAGGCTCTGGGGGCTTCGCCGTTTTACATTGTTCGGATCTTCTTGCAGGAAGCCGTCTTGCTCACCTTGGCGGGAGTGCTGTTCGGTATTGCTCTTGCCTATGGTGCGCAGTCGGTCATTCACAACCGCTTCCCGCTGGTGGTGATTCAATTCCTGGACAGCCATATCGGTTGGGCGACGGTGATCTCGCTCGCCGGCTCGATTTTAGGGACGCTCTACCCGGCGTGGCGGGCGGCGGGGCTGGACGCTATTGACGCGCTGGCTTATGAGTAGGGCGGACTAACCCTGGATGGCCCCGAAACTTTAATTGGGGCGAGTTGAGGCGAGACAAGCTGAGAGCTTGTCTCAACTGTCGACTAGGACCGGCACGTGTGCCGGTCCCCACCGTATCAAAGAACACGATAGGCCCGCCATTACTTCGTGGCGCCTGCTCACCGTGCTCACCGTACTACTCGGCTTTGATCATACGCTCGGGCGCGCTTGAGAAAGTGTTCGACGGATGCGGCGTTCGTGAAGGCGGTTTCTTCTTCGATCGGCAGATTCGGGAAGCGACGCCGAAGAGCCGCCGCGAAAAGCCCGCGGCCTGTTTCCGCCCCGTTCCCCGTTGCGGGGTGAACCGGGACGTTCCGCCACCCGCAACTCGGCGAACGGCTCTTGAGAACGTAGCCGGAAATTCGGCTTTCGGCGAGCTCGGCGAGGCGCTCGGCGGACCATCGGCGTATTCGTTCGGTGTGGTCAATATGAGTGTCGATTGCAATCAGTCGGGTGCGTCTCCCGTCGCGTTCGAGCCGTAGCGGCTCGCGGGGCACGCCGAGGCCCATTTCGAGTTCCGGGCAGACAGCAAGCCATTCGATTTGCGGTCCCAGGATGTCCACTAGGACGGCGTGGCGCTTGTGGCCTCCATCGTAGCGAACCTCGTCGCCCAGAAGACAGGCGGATATACCGACCCGGATGGGGTCGCGGATCGCCGGCTTGTGGGCTGTCATCGCTTTGGGTCCGGGCGAAAAAGCAGGTGCAACGCGGCTATCAGCCCGTGGTGAAAGTCCGACTACGCGAAAAAGGGGGACAGTCCGTTTCTATGAATGCGCGGTTTTCATAATACCGCCATGAAAATGGGTGCCGGCGGTCCGAAGGGTTGGGCGCGAGGTTCCTGTCGCCCTTTGAGGGCTCGTCCGGGTGGGGATTCTACCCAGGGTTCCGCCGTTCCGACTTCACCCCAGGCTATATTCAGGCCGCCGCTTTGCGGCTCAAGGTGTTCGCGATCTTGCCGGACATTAACGTAATGCCCAATACTCTCGAAGGTTATTGTCGGAAGAGTTTCTCGATGAGCACTTCGTCGACGTAGGCGCCCCTGACTTCGGCATGGCGTTTCGCCGTTCCGACGACCGTGAATCCCTGATTTAGGTATGTCGCCAACGCGGCCGGGTTGTCGGCCCGGACGAAGGTGAAGATCTTCTCGTATCCCTTGGCTCGGGCCAGCTCGAAGGTTGCGGCGAACAGAGCACGGGCGATACGGGCGCGCGAAGCGGTACAATTTTCAGAGGGCGGATTCGCGGCGCTTGGCGTCCGGCATGATCAGCACGACGCTATCTCACTACCGCATCACCGGGAAACTCGGCGAGGGCGGGATGGGTGTGGTCTACAAAGCCATCGACACCAAGCTGGAACGGCCGGTCGCTCTGAAGTTCCTCTCGGCGCGGGCTCTGGAGGACGAAGATGCTACCGTCCGTTTCTTCCGCGAGGCGAAGGCCGCCGCCGCGCTCGATCACGAGAACATCTGCACCATCCACGAGATCGACGAAGTCGACGGTCACACGTTCACGGCGATGGCCTTCATCGAAGGCCGGACGATTAAGCGGATGGTTCTCGAACGTCCCCTGCCGATCGACCAGGCTCTCGATATTGCGATTCAGACCGCCGGAGGTTTGCAGGCGGCCCACGAAAGCGGGGTTGTTCATCGCGACATCAAGAGTTCGAACTTGATGCTGACGCCGCGAGATCAGGTCAAGATCCTGGACTTCGGGCTGGCGCAGCTTGCCGAAGGCTCGAAGTTGACCAAGACCCAGACGATCCTCGGGACGCCCGCCTACATGTCGCCCGAGCAGGTCCGAGGAGAAAACACTGACCGTAGGACCGACATGTGGTCGTTGGGAGTTGTCCTTTACGAGATGGTCACGGGTAAGCGGCCGTTTGCCGGAGAGGCTGAAGCCGCGTTGACTTACGGGATTCTCAACAAAGAGCCGGAGCCTGTAACGGGCTTGCGCAGCGGCATGCCCTTAGACCTCGATCGCATCCTAAGTAAGGCATTGGCCAAAGATCCCGATGAGCGGTATCAACACGTGGACGAGTTCATGGTCGATTTGCGAGGCCTACGGGGGAAAAGAACGGGTGCCGAGCGAGTCGAAAGCAGGAAGGAGTCACCAAACCGAGAACGTCCGAGCGCCTTACGGCGGCGCGTTCTACAGCTCAAAGCGGCTATTGGGGCGGCGATCGTTCTGTCTTTTCTATTGGTTGGATGGCTGTTCACGAAGTCTGATCGCCAAGCCGCCACCCTCGACGGACAAGGCGCGGGTGAATCGTCTCTGTCGTTGGCGGTTCTGCCCCTCGAAAATCTGTCCGGTGATCCCGAGCAAGACTATTTCACGGACGGTATGACCGAGGAGCTGATCAGCAACCTCGGAACCATCCGATCTTTGCGCGTTGTGTCGAGAACCTCCGCCATGCAGTACAAGGGCACCAAGAAACTCCTGCCTGAGATCGCCCGCGAGTTGAACGTGAACCACTTGATCGAGGGCTCCGTACTACGAGCGGACGATCAGATTCGTGTAACCGTGCGGCTGACCGAAGCCGCCGCGGACAGACAGGTATGGTCCCACAGCTATGAACGCCCCTTGCGGGATATCATCAGCCTTCAACGCGAAATCGCAAGGGAGGTGGCTCGCGCTATCGAGCTGGAAATCAGTCCCGACGAGGAAGCCAGGTTGTCCGGCGGGCGTCCGGTGGACCCGGCGGCGTACACCGAATATCTCAAGGGCCGCATGTTCTTGGCCCAGAGACACCCCGAAAGTTTTCGCCGGGCCGAGCAGTCTTTCCAGCGTGCAATCGAGAGCAATCCTCGTTATGCGCGGGCGTACGCCGGATTGGCGGATTCCTACCTGCTCATGATGTGGTACAGCCTCATTCATCCGAGGAAAGGCTCCCCGATAGCCGAGAGGTCGGCGTTGAAAGCGCTGGAGATCGACGACTCCCTCGCGGAGGCGTACGTTTCACTGGCGTTCGCGAGATTTTTTGAGTGGGAGGCGTCGGAGGCAAGCTTTCGAAGAGCGCTGGAGCTGAACCCGGGCTATGCGAACGGCCGTCATTGGTACGCCGTCCATCTCATGGCCACCGGAAGGCACGAGCAGGCAATTGAACAGATGAAGCGCGCATTGGGCCTCGATCCGCATTCCCTAATATTCAACACAGACCTGGGAGCGGCTCTCTACTACGCGCGCCGCCTAACTCACGCCGCCGAACAGCTGAGGGCAACCGTGGAAATGGACCCCCTCTTTTTTCGGACTCACTATACCCTCGGAGACGTGTATGCAGCGCAGGGTCAATATGACAAAGCGATCTCGGAAATGCGGCAAGCGGTGGAACTTTCCCGACGGAACGCACGACCGGTTGCAGGTCTGGCGCACGCCTACGCGAAGTCCGGCGAGCGGCGGAAAGCTCTCGATCTACTCAACGAATTGAAGGAGCGTTCCGAATACGAGCACATCGCACCCATATGGTTTGCGCACATTCATGTCGGGCTCGGCAACACGGATGAGGCCATACGGGCGCTCAACAAGGGCTGGCAAGATCGTCAGCCCTGGATCGCTTTCGTGAAGGTATGGCCTGCTCTTGAACCCCTTCGGTCGGAACCGCGATTTCAGGATTTGCTCAAGCGGATGAACTTCCCGGAGTGATTCCTCATCCCATGATCGGCACGACGCTATCTCACTACCGCATCGTCGAGAAACTCGGCGAGGGCGGGATGGGGGTGGTCTACAAAGCCGTCGACACGAAGCTCGAACGGCCTGTCGCGCTGAAGTTCCTCTCGGCGCGGGCTCTGAGTTCCACGGGGTCGGCCTTTGCGGGCCGGTTTTGACTTGTTCGCCTTGCACGCCGGCTCATGGCCTGGTTGAGGAAGGGCAGGCCTGGAGACCTGCCCCACTGAGTGCGCCACGGGTCATCTATCGGACTCGCTTACTTGTTTCGGCCCTTGCCGTTGCCCGGTTTATCCGAGCCACCACCGTCGCCGTTGCCGCCGCCGCCACCACCGCCGCCGTCGCCGCTGCCGCACTTCCCGAAGCCAGCCGAGATATCCATGTCGGCCGAGACGTCGACGGTACACGACGTTTGCGTGGCGGGATCGAGGGCCGCGCAGGCGCCGCCCCAGGAGAGCAGGCACTGCTTGTTCCCCGGCACCGTCGTTACGGTCACCGTCTCGACCGGGGTTTCCGGATAGGTATAGGTGCAATCACTGCCGCAGGTCGTCGAGGGGTTGTCGAGTTGGAACGATCCTCGGCCGCCGGTCTTGAAGACATGCAGACTGACGGTCGGCGCCAGGACGTTGAGGGTCGCGGAGTTGGAGATGTCGGAAAGCCCGGACGTTGTTTGCGTCGCGGTGACCGAGAGCCCCTGCGAGGTGCCGCCGGCATTGGCGGCCGGCGTGACGGTCCAGGTCGTACCGTCGGTAGCTCCCGGCGCGATACCGGTGATCGAGGCCGCCAGGCTCGAGCTCCAACCGGAAGGCAATGCCGCAGGGGTTAGGCTGAACGACTCGGGCGAGCAACCGAGATTGTCGTTGTTGCGGACCGAGACGGTGAAGGCGGCGGGCGAGCCGGCGTCGGTGCTCTGGCTCGAGGGCGAAAGCGTCACGGTCGGGGCAGCGGGGATACAGGCGATCGAACCGTAGGTGACCCGCACTTCCAGGCGATTGTCCCCGGTCAACGAAAGGACCTCGATGGTCAAATTGCTGTAGGGGTCGCTCCAGGCTTCGCCAACGGCGAGCGCGGGGTCGCTAAAGGTCCCTGTTTCGGGATGGTAATCGAGCAGAAAGGTCTTATTGCGGTGCGTGCCCGAATCGTTGCGGGAGTCATCGTAACGAATCAAGCCGCCGCTCATGTTGGACGATGTCGTGGTCGTCGTGTCGAAGTCGCCGCTGTTGTCGCGGTATTCGAGCCACAGCCAGTTGTTGTTCGACGTATCGGTGCCGCGTTTGATTTTCAGCCCCTTCAGGCCGGTGGCCGAGGATTCCCCGGGGTGTAGGTAGAAGGTCCCGTTGGCGTCGACGGTTTGCACGGTGTAGCTGCCGGAGTCGGCGCTGTACCAGTTGAGTTGAACTTTCTGAAAGGGAGTGAAGTGGCCGCCGCTGCTGCCCATCACCGAATAGAGATCGCCGTATTCGCTATGGCCGCCGGCGGTCGGGTCAGGCGCACTCAGCGGCTCGGCGCCGAAGTCGAGGGAGCCGGAGTGATGCAGCCACATGTTGTGGCCGACTTCGTGCGCGGCGACGCGAACGCCCTCGGCGCGGCTGTCCATGGCGTTGGTGTGCAGCCAGGAATAGCCCGCGGGCGCGGAGTTGTCGACTCGGGCGCCCCAGCAGCCGAGCGATCCCAAGCCGTACCAACAGCCGGAGACCCCGGCCGGAGTGGGATGCACGAAGGCGATGCGGTGGTAGTTTTCCGGGACGAAACCGTCCGCGGAGGCTTTCGCGAGGGCGGCGTCAATGATCTGGTTGTAATCACCGGCGGCGGTCGAGCAGCCGTAGGGGTTGTTTAAGGGTGCGGGGTCGAGTAGATACGAAGAGCCGTCGAGCGGGTAGACGTCGCCGACGGCGGTCGTCGCCGAAGCGATGTTGTAGGAGTTCTCCTGGAAGTAGGTATTGACCGACTTTGGGGTTTCGGAAAACCCGATATCAAGCAATCCCGGGCGGGTCACGTCGGTTGGGAATGGAGTGTTGGGGAACGTGATCATCAGAAACGCGATTTTCTGGTCGCCGGTCGTATCGCCGCAGGTGTCGGCGGCGGAGAGCGAACCGGTGGTTTCCGTGTCGACCGCGGCAATGGACCCTCCGACGCGCACCCCGCTCACGACGGCCTGGTCGCCGCTCTTGGCGTTGCCCGTCGCGTTGTCGGTGAAGTAGACCCGATACGATTCGCTGCCGACAACCAACTCGGTGACGGTGGTTTGCGTGTCGAGCGATTCCTGGTTGATGACGAGTTGTTGAAGCACTCCGCTCCAGGCGCCCTGCTCTTCCAGTAGGGGAGCCGCGGCGGGGAAGGCGCCGCCAAGCCGCGTCAGCAAATCCTCGGAAAAAGCGTAGGATAAAGCGATTTGCGGGTGCTTCTCGATCAAGTGCTCCAGGGCTTCAATGCGTTCCGAGAGAACCACCGCCGCGCGGTTTTGTAAGGCGGCTTGCTGCGCGGGGGAGGCCACGAGCTGTTCGCTCAGAATCTGAAGAACGGCGGAATTGAGGCCGCGCAGTTGGGCTTCTTCTTCCTCGACATGGTCGGCGGATAGGTCCAAAGTCGCGGGGCCGGCCAGCATCAAAACAGCCCCAACAAGGACGGGGAGAGACGATACGACCTTGTCGATGATCCTCGAGAAGGGGCGCTGAAGGGATGAGGCTTCTTTGGAACAAGCCGGTAGGAGGGTGCTCATGACTCTGATCGTACCCCTGCTAAGTGATTGAAAACAATGACCCACTTGTACTACTGCCCGCGCCGGAAAGAGCTTAGCGTAGGTCGGTACCGCGGTAGTATGTCGACGGTAGGCCGTCGCGCGCCGGTGAAGGAAGCCAGGGGGTATTCAGACCCGCGCCGGATCGCCGTCGGGTCTCGCAGCGGGCGCCTGTCTCGGCGTGGGACAGTCGGGGGGATTGTGTGAGCGGCGAAGATCGGGGCCTCGCCGCAGCGGAGTACGACTTGCCTGGAAACAAAGGACTTACCGGCTACCGCGCCGCTGCCCGGACTTTCTTGAGCAGGTCCCGCATGAAGGCGTCTTCGGGGAAGAGTTCGACGTATTTTTGCATCGATTTGGCGGCTTCGCTGTAGAGTTTGAGGTTGATGTACTTTAGGGTCAACTTCTTACGAAGCCTTGGATTATAGGGGGATGTCTCGACGGCGGCGCGGAGAGTTTCCAAGGCTTCGAAATCGCGGCCGGCGCGGGAAAAGGCCTCGGCGAGGTCTTCAAAAGTCGAGGCTGTTGACGACCCGGCCTCCAGCGCCATCTCGAGATATTCAATCATCTCGGGCGAGGGCGCGTCACCGGCGTCGATCTTGGCCTTGCGGCCGAGCGCGGCCAGGACCAAGGCGTCGTCGGGGTGTTTCTCGGCGGCCTCGGCCAGCAACGAGAGGTATTTGGCGTTTAGCCGCGGGTTCTTTGCCGTCAACTCGCCGATGGCGCGGAAGCGCGTCAGCAGCGGAAGCGATTCGGCGCCTTGTCCGGTCGGGCGGTTGACGTGGACGAGCTCGGGCAGGTCGGGGGTGGTTCGCTCAAAGGCTATGTCGGGAAAGGGTTGCCCTTGGCGGCGGACAACGCGGTGATTGGTCAGCGAGGAGTGCGAGATCACATCGACGTCGCGTTGCGGCATGTGGCACCCGGAGCAGTTGTTCGCCGGCGATTGCCGCATACGCTGATCGAGCGGTTGGGTGCAACTTTCGTTGTCGTGGCACTGGAAGCACTTCTCGCGATAGTAGGCGACCTTGGTTTCCGGGGTTGGTTGGTTGTGGATCTCGTGACAACTGAAGCAGCTCAGCTTGCCCTCGGTTTGGCGGAAGCAGGCGCTGAGCTCCATCGAAAACTGGTGTTCGAGGAGATCGGATTCGCGAGGATTGCCACGCTCCATGGAGAATTTGAAGATCGCTAGCGTGTCGTTGAGGTGCGTGCCGGGGCGGAAGTCTTCGTAGTTCTTGCCCGGTTGCAAGACCCGCGTGTCGCCGCCCTGATGGCAATTCATACAGATGCCCTCGGCGATGCGCGCGGGCATTTTCAAGGGGTGAACGATGGTCGGGTCGAGGGCTTCGTCGGATTCGAGTTTTGCGAGGCGTTTGTCGACGTGCAGCTTTCCGGGCCCATGGCAGTTTTCGCAGCCGATGGCCAACTCTTCGAAGGGCGGGTCGCGAAAAAGGCCGTCACGGTCTTTGACCGACATCGGACGGCCGGCGTGGCAAACGATGCAAGCGGCATGAACAGGCCGGTTGAAACCGGCGTCGACGAACTCATAGCCGGGCGATAGATCCCACTTTTTGGCGCGCGAATAGAACGAGAGCGGAGCTTCAAATAAGTGATCGCCTCGGCGCACGATGTAGGTGACGCCGTTGACGCCGGAGCCGACGGCGTATTCGACTTTGTGGATGTTTTCGAAGATCTTCTCGCCCGATTCGGCGAGGGCGTATTCGGATTGGTAGAGGGCTCCGTCTTTGCGGAAGACTTCGAAATAGCGGTCGAGTTTTTCGCTGTGAACGGTGATGCGCTCGGGGACGGGCGTGTGATGGGCGTCGGCCGCCGTCGTCATCGAGCGGCCCATGGCCATTCGGCGGTAGTTGTTGGAGAGGTCTTCGTGGCAGCCCCGGCAGGCTTGGGAACCGACGTAGGGGACGTCCGGGGCGGTGTTGAGAAAGTTGGGCGCCGCGGGGGGGGGCTCGGCGGCCGACAACGCCGCGATGAGGGCGAATAGGGCAAGCGCGTAATTATCCCTTGGTGTCACCGTACTCATCATCCGGGGTCGCCGGGCGTTGATGCAACCTTGGGGCCATGCAACCGCGGGGGGCAAGGCGCCGGGTACGAGTCTCCACATAAGTCGTGGAATTTCCCGCTCGTTTCAGCCGTGGCTGAAGCCTTGGCAGGGGAAGGTCGCTGAAGCGGCCTGGTTGCCGGGCTGCGAGCCGCCATACCGGTCCTAAAGGACCGGCCTATTTGCAACCCAAGCCCGGTGAACCGGGCTCCCTCTCCCCCATTCATATCGCAGACGCCGGGCGAATTCACCGGGCACGATATCTGGAAACATGCTGGAACGCGAAGATTGACGTCGCGGCCGCAAACGACTACCCTTGGGGTGCCGCTCGGGCGATCTTGATGAGTTATTGGAGAAGGGGATGACGGTCATGAAGACTTTCTGTCGAGGGTTAATGCGCGTTTGCGCCGGCGTTTTCGGTTTTGTCTGTCTTGCCTTGCCAGCGATGGCCGCGCCGCTCGGGGCGCAATCAGCGCGGCATCCGCTCGATCCGCTGAACTACGCGGAGTATTGGGCGGTGCTTGAAATTCTGCGCGATGACGGCAAGCTCGACGAAGACACGCGCTTTTCGATGATCAACCTGATCCCTCCGCCGAAGCACGAAGTTTGGGGTTTCTCGAAGGGCTCGACCTTTTCACGGCGGGCGCTTGCACTCGTTCGCCAAAAGGAAAAAACCTACGAGGCGGAAGTGGATCTCGCGGCGGGCGAGTTGACCTCATGGGGCGAGCTGAAAGGAGCCCACGCGAACTGGCTGGCCGAGGAACACAAGGCGCTGAAGAAAGAGATCAAGGAGCACCCCGATTTTATCGCTGCCCTCGTGAAGCGCGGTATCGAAGACCTGACCTTCATCGACTGCGAAGTCGCGCCGCCCGGTTTTTTCGGAACCGAGGAGCAGCGAAACCGCCGGGTCGGCCACGCCACCTGCCACGCCGGCGGCGACCGGCGGAACCAGTGGACGAGTCGTATCGAGGGCGTGACCGTGGTGCTCGATATGAATGAGAAGAAGGTCTTGCGGGTGGTCGACGAGGGCGTTATCCCCGTGCCGGACACGCGGGCCGACTACGACCCGGCGTCGATCGGCCCGCCCCGGAAGGTCCCCGGGCCGTTGCGCATCGAACAGCCGCTGGGCCCCGGGTTCACCATCAACGGCAATATCGTCGAGTGGCAGAACTGGCGTTTTCATGTTCGGCACGACCAGCGAGTGGGCATCATCGTTTCGACAGTGACTTATCGCGACGGCGACGACGAGCGGCCGGTGCTCTATGAGGGCTATTTGTCGGAGATGTTCGTGCCCTACATGGACCCGGCGTTCAATTGGTATAACCGCAATTTCTTGGACCTGGGCGAATTCACTTCCGGCGGCATCGCCAAACCGCTGTTGCGCGACGCGGATTGCCCCGACAACGCCGTCTACCTCGACGGCATGGTGGCCCAGGACAACGGGCGCCCGCAGGCGCGCCGTGATGTGATCTGTCTGTTCGAACGGGATCCGGGATCGATGGCTTGGCGGCACGGGCTGCCGCCCGAGCCCCAAAGCCGTCGGCAACGCGATTTGGTCGTGCGGGCGGCCGCCGTCCTCGGCAACTACGACTACATTTTTGATTGGGTGTTTTTGCAGAACGGGTCCATTCGGGTGCGGGTCGGGGCTTCGGGCGAGGCCGAGGCGAAGATCGTCACCGAAGCGACGGCCGATTCAGCGCCACAATCGATTTCCGACAACAGGGAGGGGACTTCGGGAGACGGCAACGGGAACGGGAACGGCGGCGGCGCGCACGCTGCTCCCGATGCCTATGGGCGTTTCGTCGATAAGCACATCGTCGCGGTCAACCACGATCACTATTTCAATTTCCGAATCGACCTCGATGTCGACGGACCGGTCAACCGTTTCATCGCCGATCGGCTGGTGACGAAGACTCTGCCGGCCGACCATCCTCGCCGGAGCATCTGGGTTCGGGAACCGAAGGTTCTCGAGAAACAGAGCGAGGGCAAGCTTGATATCGACCTTCGCAAACCGACGCTGTGGCGGGTCACCAGCTCGGGCCGCAAGAACCACGTCGGTTATCCGACAAGCTATCAGCTTCGTCCCGGCAGAACCAGCACGACCTTGCTGACGGCGGATGACTATCCCCGCCGCCGTGCCGGGTTCATCGATCACCATTTGTGGGTGACGCCCTACCGCGAAGAGGAACGCTACGCGGCGGGTGAATATCCAACCCTGAGCGAGCCCGGCAGGGGCCTGCCCGCCTGGACGGCGAACGACCGCGAACTCGGCGAGACCGACCTTGTGCTATGGCATTCGATCAGCATGCAACACATGGTTCGCGGCGAGGATTGGCCCGTGATGCCGACTTTGTGGCACAGCTTCGAGCTGCGGCCGTTCGACTTTTTCGACAATAACCCGGCACTCGATTTGCCGCGCCGGTAGGCCTGCCCGGACCGGCCGCTTGGCGACCGGTCTTTGAGCCCGCCCCAAGCCCCCGAGCGACCGCGAGAGCGGTCGTTCGCCCAGGGACGGAGACGGCAGGGTACGGATATTCCATCCCTGGGCTTGCCCAGGGCCGGCATTAATTAACTCGACTCGTGGCGGGAACCGGGTTGATCGCTGCCCGCCGGCTTATGGGCGGATCGAGGAATGGGCAGGCCTGGAGACCTGCCCCACTGCATGCTGCCGCCGATGGATGAAAAATGTAGAAACTCCAGGGGCAGGCCGGGAGGCACGCCCCACCGCGGGACGCTGACGGCCTCTCGAATCGCAAAACCTTGTCTTCCGAAGCGAAATTTTTGTTGCCTCGAAAACGATCTGGGTTAGGATAGAGAAACGAGGCAGGGCTTCAAGACCACGATGGCTTCACAAATCTCCCTTTCCGAGTCCGGCTCCGACGGCCCGGACGCTCTCCGATCGCTCGACAGATTGGAAAACTGCATTCAAGGAGCCGTCAACCGACTGCGCGGCGCCGAGGAAAAACGAGTGGCCGCCGAACAAGAAGGGGAACGGCTGCAGGCGCTGTTCGCCGAGAAGGACAGTGAGATCGAGCGCCTCAACAACGAGCTCGGGGAGTTGCGCTCGGAAAGAGACGAAGTGCGCGGGCGCATTGAAGCCTTAGTGGAACGCATCGACGGCCTCGACGGGTGACCAGCAGCGAGGAAGATCCGTCGCGGCCGACGCGTCGGCCTGGCGACGGAAAAAATTGAGCGGTTGAAATGGCAGGCATGTCCCCAGACGGTGGAATCCAGGTCAATATCTTTGGGCAGGTCTACCACATCAAGGGTGGAGAGGACCCGGAGCACACCCGCGAGCTGGCAGTCTCGGTGGACGAGAAGATGAGCTTCATCGCCCGCCAAGTAAGTGTGCCCGACAACTTCCGCATTGCCGTGTTGACGGCTCTTCACCTGGCGGACGAATACGATACGCTGCTGAAAGAACACGAAGAGCTTCAGGAAAAGGTAGCCGCCAAAGCCGATCGCCTTGAAGCGTTGCTGGACGGGGTCGAGCAGAGTGCCGGGGGGCAAACGACGTCGGTCTTTTCCGCGGCGGATTGATTTTCCGTATCGCCGGGGTACGTGTCTCCGGGGTACGTGTCTCCGAATCATGTGGCGCACGCTTTCAGGCCGTGGCGCCATTCGTGGCGACATCTCCCGACCTCGCTCACCCGGCCCGTATCATCTTGTCGATCCGATCGAGCGCTTCCCTGATTTCATCGAGCGCCGTGGCGTAGCTGAAGCGTAGATACCCCTCACCGTAATCGCCGAAGCTTGTTCCGGTGAGGCAAGCGACGCCGGCTTCATGGAGCACCCGATGGGCAAGCTCGTCGGAGGGGATGCCGGTCTCCGACGTGTTGGGAAATACATAGAAAGCCCCGCCGGGCTTGGTGCAGGAAATTCCAGGGATGTTGTTGAGGCCGTCGACGATCACGTCGCGGCGGCGGGCGAACTCGGCGACCATTTCGTCCACGGCATCTTGCGGGCCGCGCAGAGCCGCGATCCCGGCGCGCTGGCTGAAGCTCGAGGTGTGCGAGTTGCAGTTGACCATCATCAGGCACACGGCGTCGAGCAGCCATTTCGGCATAACGCCGTAGCCCATCCGCCAACCGGTCATGGAAAAGGTTTTCGAGAAGCCGTCGAGCAGGATGGTCTTTTCGAGCATGCCGTCAATGGAGGTGATCGAAAAGGGTTTCTCGTCGAAATAGATGCGGCTGTAAACCTCGTCGGCGAGCACCATCATGTCGCGCTCAAGGACCAGCTCGGCGATGGCGCGGATGTCTTCCTCGGGAGTGATGCCGCCGGTGGGGTTCTGCGGCGAATTGAGGATCAACAGCTTGGTCTTATCGGTGAGCTGCTCTCGGATCACGTTGACGTCGAGCGAGAAGCCACGGCTTTCGACCAACGGAATCGGAATCGCCTTGGCCCCGGTGTAGTTGATCATCGACTCGTAGATCGGAAAACCCGGGTTCGGGTAGAGCGCCTCGTCGCCGGGTTCGAGCAACGACAGAATCGGGAAGAACAAGATCGGCTTGCCGCCCGGCGTGACGACGACCTGGCTCTCGTCGACTTGGATGCCGCGTTGGGCGGAAACGACCTCGGCGATCGCTTCGCGCAACTCGGGGTCGCCTTGGGTTGGGCCGTATTTGGTCCACCCCTCGTCGAGCGCCGCTTTGGCCGCCTCGACGATATGAGGGGCCGTCGGGAAGTCGGGCTCGCCGATTTCCATGTGAATGATCGAACGGCCCTGGGCTTCCAGGCCCCGGGCCTCTACAAGAACCGCGAAGGCGCCTTCGCCGCGCACTCCGCTCATGCGACTGGAGAGTAGATTCATTTTTTTCCGCTGTCTTCCGTTGGGCCGTGGGGCCGTGAACCGATGAGTCGTGAACCGTGAACCGTTAGCCGTGCACCGTGAACCGAGAATCACGAACAGTCAGCCGTGAAACTGAGATTGGTTGCCGGGCGGATCAGTCCAAAATGATAGCATTGGGCGCCGATCCGCAACCTGATCTCCAGCAAGACATTTGAAATTTCGTTCGCGCGACCCCGGGCTCGTCGTGGTGTCCTCTAATCCGGACCAGGGGCGCTCGGATCTTGCCGTTTCTTACGGAGTGGCGATGACTCTCGCGTCGGTTTCGGCACGGCAAACCGAGCCGCGCACGTCAGTATGCGGTGTGAGTCGAGGCCGTTCGGCTCGAGAGACGGTGGTGGGAACGCGGCGCCCGGCAACGCGGGAATCTCTTCGCCGAAGAATCAGCAAGGGTGTCGCCTTCGCTAGTTTGGCGGGGAGGGAGACCCTGGGGCGGCTTTGTTGGGAGCATCACCTTAACGTGGTTCCGGGGTGGGTTTATCGGATACCGCTTACTGACGTGCGCGGCTCGGTTTGGGACTGCAATACTGAGCCGCGCGTATCCACTTTGCACCTTCCCCCACTGCCGAGGGCTACGGCCAATCCCATTCGGTTTTGTCAAAGGAGCTTGCACCCAGATCCGGGAACTGGTCGGCATCGTTTCCGGCTTGGTCCATTTCGGCAAGAGTTTGTTCCCATCCTTCGCGTACGCGGCGCACGGGACGGATTCGGACGCCGTCGTCGTCGTCGGTGATCTCAAGTTCCCGCCCTTCCAACCCGGCCTGCTTAACCAACGACTTGGGAATTCGTACTGCGTAAGAATTGCCGATCCGGCTCAATCGTGCCATATTCTTGACTCTCCGTCTTCACTCGAAAATACTGTCGGCGGGGATGATTTCGATGCTGCCTAGGTTGAGCTTGTAGCGGCCGATAATCTTATCCTCGTCGAGGATTTCTTGCGGTTTCGGTGAAACGTATTCGATCGTCGAGGGTCGCCCGGAGCGCAACGCCCGGCGGAAACCCGCCGCATCCTTTGTGATGACGACAATGTCGAGGTTGTCCGACCGGAGGTGTTCGCGAATCGCCTCGTTAACCTTTTCGACCGTTAGGCTGTTGAGCGCGTCCTTGAGGAAGCCGTTGAACTCCCCGGTCCCATAGAACTCGCTGTCGAGCGCGTACCCAAGCTGGTTGCTTTCCGTCTGCGTCAGCAGGTTGACGTACTTTGACAGGAAATCGCGCGTGGCTGCAAAGTCTTCCTCGCTCAAGCCTTCCCGGACCAGTTTGTCGAGCTCGTAAAGCGCGATCCGCAGGGCGAACATGCCGTTTTGCGGCTCGACGGGGCGAATCCAAATGTGGAAGATCTGTTGGCGGCGGCCTAGGTTCGGCTCCGGTTGGGTGAGGAACATTCCGCGTGGGAAGTATTCGATGTAGGCGTAGTCGCCGTAGTTCATGCCGCGAATGCCGCGGATGCGCTGGAAGAGATGACTCTTGCTCGATCGGTGTTGCCCGAAGTAAGACTGCACCAACTTGAGAGCTGGCCAGTCGGGCGATTCACGGGTGACGTCGATCGGGAAACCGAGCACGATGTGCGTGCCGCGGGTGTCCTTCTCGATGATGCTGACGCGCAGCTTCGACGCGGTTTCGGGCTCGGGCAGGGCGACCGGGTCGGGCCGGCCCTCGGGGAGTTTCGAGAAATCCGCCGCGACTCTTTCGGGGAAGCCCTCGGGATAGCCTCCCGAGAGGCCGATCGTGATGTTGCCCTGTGTGTAATGCCGTTCGTAGAAGGCCCGAACGTCATCGAGAGTCATCGCTTCGAGCGCCGAGACGCGGCCGGCGTTCTGCCGGCCGTAGGGGTGGCCGCTGTAGATCTTCTCGTAGAGGAATTCCTTGGCCAGCTCCTCTTCATTGTTGCCGCGAAGGGCGGTGCGCAGGAAGTTGACCGCTTCATCGGTGAGTCGGCGGAAGTCGTCTTCGCGCAGGCCCGGCTCGAGCAGCATCGAGCGCAGAATCGCGTAATAGGCGTCGAGGTTTTCCCGGTGCGTCGTGCCCTGGAAGATCGTCATCTCCTTGTCGATTTGGGCGCCGACCGAAGAGGCCATCGGGAAGAGCGCTTCCACGATGGCGTCGTAGGATTGTTCTTTCGTTCCGCCCTTGCTGAGTAAGGCCGAGGTCAGCGCGGCGAGGCCGGCTTTGTCCGCCGGGTCGGCGGCGGCTCCGGAGTGGACGACGATGCGGAAGTTTACCAGAGGCGACTTGCTCGGCTGCGTCAGCAACTTGGGTCCGTCGGCGAGGGCTCCCGTCGCGCCAACAAGCATAAGCGCCGACACCGCGGCGGCGTGGGGCAAGGGGTTCCGTTTCAGCAGGCTCGTCATTAGGCTCGTCATTACGCTCATTAGTGCGAACCTCCTTTTCCCAAGCCGGCCTGAGCCGCGTCGGGTTGGTAGGTCAGCGTGGCGATTGTGCGCCCGCTTTCGATGAACGTTTCGCCGGCCACCCGTTGGATGTCGGCCGCGGTGACCCCGCGATAAAGCGCATAGCGTTTGTTGATCGTCTCGGGGGTGGCCCGCAGACCCAGAAAATGTGCCAAGGTGTCGGCGATCGAGGCGGAGGAGTTCAAGCCCAAGGCGAATTGATAGCGCAGATGAGACTTGACGTTTTCCAGCTCGGCCTCCGGTACGGGTTGTTCTTGAAGGCCTTGGCAGGCGGCCAGGATTTGCTCCTCGACATAAGATAGGTCGTCGGCGTTCTTCACGCGGGCCATCACCGAAAACAGGTACGGGTCGCGGTGGTCGTAGTAGGCCGGATAGAGCACGTCGACCTTTTGCTCTTCGATGACTAAGCGCTTATAGATCTCGGAGTTTTCTGAAAACGCGTAGTAGGAAATCAGGTCGAGCGCGGCCGAATCCACCTTTTCGTCGTCGTAAGCGGCGGCGTGAAACGACACCGCCAGCATGGGCAGCGTAGGGGCGTGAAACGGAATGTCGAGCCTCTTAGCTTCGGTTTGCGGAGGCTCGGCCGGGATCTCGGCCTTGTGAGAACCTCGCTCCCAGCCGCCCCAATATTTTTCGACCAGGGCCTTGGTTTCATCTCGAGCGACGTCGCCGACCACGGCCACCACGGTGTATTCGGGGCGGTAATAGCGATCGAAGAATTGCAACCCGTAGTCGTACATCTCAGGCATGTTTTCGACGTCGTCGAGGAAGCCCATGGTGGTGTGCTTGTAAGTGTGCGTGCTGAAGGCCTCGTCGCGCAGGGCTTCGTCGAGCTTGCGTAGCGGGTTGGCGAAGTTCTTGTTGTATTCGCCCAGAACAGCGCGGGTCTCGGTGCGGAAGACTTCCTCGGTGTAGGTGAGGCTTTGAAAACGGTCGGCCTCGAGTTCGAGGATCGGCTCGAGATCTTCCTTTGAAAAGACGGCGTGATAGACGGTGCGGTCATCGGTGGTGTAGGCGTTGGTCGCCGCGCCGGCGGTTTGCATAATCTCGTCCCATTTTTCGGACGGGAATTTCTCGGTGCCGCGGAACATCATGTGCTCGAACAAATGCGCGAACCCGGAACGGCCCGGTTCGACCTCGTTGCGCGATCCGACCTGCACGACGACATAGAGCGCGACGATGTTCGGGTAACCTGTGTCGACCGTCACCAAACGCAGGCCGTTGTCGAGGTCGTCTACCGAATAGGGGTAGGGAAAGATGCCGGGCTCCGGTGGCGAAGAACAGCCGACAAGCAACAGTAGAACGGCGAAAACAGCAAGCGAATATCTCATATCGTCACCCCTTCGTCAAGCAGACGCCGAAGGTTGCCTCCGAAAATTGCGTTGGCGTCCTCGGCGCTGATGTCGAGCTGTTCGAGCGCCGCTGCCTGGGCCTCGAACACTTCCGCGTTCCAGCCGCGCGGGAAAAACGACGAGTCGGAGCCGAACAGCAGCCTCTCGGCACCGTAGAGGTCGAGTGCTTGGCGAAAGACAGCTGTCAGCTCCATGGGCGGCAACTGGTATTTCATCCACGAATTGCTGCTCGACGTATCGAGGTAGACGTTCGGCGCCAGGTCGCCCAGCATCAATGCTTCCCGGAAATACCCCGCTCCGAAGTGGGGAATCACAAACGGGACCCGCGGGTGATCGAGCGCGACCGCGTGCAGCTCGATCGGGTTCGAAAAGCTCATATCGAATTTCGACGGCAGACCGAGCTTACGGCGCACGCCCACGCTCAAAACGCCCATGTGAACGAAAACGACGACGCCCGGGTGCTCGGCGGCGATTCCATAGACGGCCCGCAATCGCTCGTCGCGCACGGAAAACCGCTGCATCGCCGGGAACAGGCAGATGCCCCGCAACCCCAGCTCGTCAACCGCCCGGCGGCAGCGCTCGGCGGCGTCGGGTGAGAGCGGGTTCAGCATGAAATAGCCGTCGATGCGGTCGGGGAACGCGCGCACGGCATCCGCGGCCGACTGTTCGTCACCGGGCAGGCTGGCCATCAGGACGGTGCTTTGAACCCCGCGGTGATCGAGTTCGGTGACCCAGCGCGCGGCGAGTTCGCTGTTGTCGGTCGGTGGCGCGTCCCACCCGAGGCTTTCGATGAGGGCGTCGGCGCTGACCGCCTCGCCGAGAGCGCTTTTCTGCTTCGCCAGGCCTTCGAAGAAGCTGCGTGAGAAGAAGTGCGCGTGAGCGTCTGAGACGTCGATGGTCCCCCAGGTGGTTTGCATAGCGTTAACTTTTTGTTGCAACGACAGACCCTATTCTACAAAGGGCGCGCGGGCGTCGGGTGAGCAGGGTTGTTATCGGGCGTGCGACATAAGTATGGGAGAATCGGCGGTCCGGGCGCGGGCGCTTCTCCGGCTGAAATTTCCCTTCGTTCGGACACGGCTAAAGCCTTATGGGAAAAAGGCCGTTGAAACGGCCTCGTGCCGGACGACGGGGCCCTTTAAACCGGCCCTACAAGGGCCGGCCTACTTGCAGTCCAAGCCCGGTGAACCGGGCTAACCGAGAGCTAACCGCGGACTTCCGACCACGCCTCTGTTTTCTATCGCTCGCATTGCGAGAGGGACGTCCTACATTCATGTCGTACACCCTGCACACGTGCCCACGCCTCAAGTTACCCGTATTTATGGTAATATGGGAAACCATATGAAGACGACGATTGAGTTGCCGGATGATCTGTTGCTGGCGGCGAAAAAGAAAGCACTCGATTCGCGCACAACGCTCCGCGCCCTTTTTGAGCAAGCACTCCGAAGAGAGTTGACCACGCCGCGCCGGTCGACGAAAGCGAAACCACGACGGCGGATCCACTGGGTTACGGCGAAGGGAAAACTTCCTCGGGACCTCGACCTTACCGATCGCGAAGCCATGTACTCTTGGTTTGAAGAAAAGAAGTGATCGCTCTCGATACGAATTTATTGGTTTACGCTCACCACCCGGACTCACCCGAGCACGGCGCGACTCGAAGAGCCATTGAAACCCTCGTCGCGGAGGAGGAGGGCGGTTGGGGCGTCGCCCTACCAACGATCGCGGAATTTTGGACTGTCGTCACTCACCCGAAGCTAAAAGCACAGCGGTCGTCGGTGGAACAGGCCCGACGGTTTCTGACGGCATTGATCGATGCCGGGGCGCGGATCTACGAGCCCGGCGACCGCTTCGGAGAGCGCTTGACCGGCGCCGCGGTTGACCTCGGGGTTCAGGGCCCGAGAATCTTCGACCTCCAGATTGCACTCACCGCCTTCGACAACGGCGTAACGCGGATCTGGACCCACGACGAACGATTTGTGGCCATGCCCGGGCAGCGCGTTTACAACCCCTTGTCGCCCGCGGGCTGAAATGGCCGGGCCGGCCTTGGTCCAAAGGTGCTCGTTGTATGGACGGCCTCTTCAATCCACCGGTGTCCCGTAGGGGACGGGCGTTTCCACGTGGACGGCCGCATCGACCCGGGATATCTTCCACGCCCCGCCCGCTTTCTCCAGATATAACTGCTGGACTTCGTTGCGGTCGGCGTAGACGTATTCGACGCGTATTCGGACCTGCTCGGTGGAGACCGCCTCCGGTTCGGAGACGGCGATTCCCTTGATTGCCCGATTCCGCTTGGCTAGATAAGCGGCAAAATCCTGGGTTGTGGTTTCATTCCGGCTTTGGCGCAGCCGGTCGCTCAATTCGCCCACGTAGCAAGAGAGATAGGCCTCGACGTCGACGTCGCCGTCGCGGGCGGCGTCAAGCATGCGGTAAATCGTGTCGCGGGGATCGGTTTCGCCGCCGAACGTAGATCCGAGTTCGGTTGGAGCGCTGCTGTAATCGAGTTCCCACCCGGCTTGGCGGGCGATAACAAACGCGCCCGCGGCGGCGAAAACCAGAAACGTGATGAGGCGGGTTTGGGCGGGCTTGGTCATGAGGGGCGCTTTGGCGGGTGCGCCCGGCGGGGTCCATCGGAAGGTACGTCGAAGAAAGGTAGATTCCGTTTCTACGCACGAAAATGGGTGTCGAGACGCGCCGAACGGCCGGGCGGGAGCTTCCTGCCGCCCTTACGTTCTTGCCATATGGCACACCGCCGGTTTTGGAATGCGGCGTTCGACCCCAGGGAGCGTCGAAGTAGTCAACCGTCAGCGGGCGGGCAGAGCGGAAGTTGCCTATTGGTCGGAGTTGCATCGACGATTGTTCCTACGCCCCATCCGGGGCTTCTCCTGATGTGTTGTGCGGACCCCGGGCTGAAGCCCGGGGCTACTATCCGCGCCCCCGGCCGGGGGCGGGACCGAGGCGATGACACATCCCGGCCGGAAAGCGATAAGCCTCGGGGTCTGGGGCGGAGCCCCAGGGCTTGAAAACGCCCGAAACACCCCGACCGGTGTGCCATATGGCAACATTTTCAGGGCTCGCGCGGGTAGATTCCACCCAGGGTTCCGCCCCACCTCCCTCCACCCTGGGCCATATTCCCGCCGGCGCTTCGCGGCTCAAGATGTTCGCGATCTTGCCGGGCATGCTCGTAATACACGATACTCTCGAAGGCTATTTTCGAAGGCGCGCGCGATTTTCGCCGTCCATCGGCGTTGGAAACGAAGCGGTTCGACGAGCGAAAATCGTTGGCAGTCCCGGCCGTCCCCTTCTTCGCCCGAACACAGTTTCGCCGCGGACTGCTAGGTGCTGTCGTCGAGTGCCGCCAGCAGCTCATCGCGGGCGTGCGCGTCGCCGGTGCGGCCCGCCAGGTCGATTCCCTTGCGAAACCACTCGCGCGCTTCCTCTTTGCGGCCCATCTTGAGGTAGGTTTGACCGCCGTGATAGTAGGCCGCCTGGTAGTCAGCGTTGATCTCAACCAGCCGTGTAAACTCCTCCGCGGCTTTCTCGAGTTGCCCCTGATTGGCGTACTCTTGGGCCAGCCCGTAGCGGACAAAAGCGTCATCGGGATTTTGCTCGGCGAATTGAAGCAGAGCCTGCAAGCGATCCGTTGCCATGAATGCGGAACCTCCCGCGAAATCAGAGCCGGGCTAGTTCGCCCGGCCGGCCGACCCCTACTATAGTAATCAAAGTTCCGAGTCCTCTTATGCCTTCCCGACCAACCGCAAGCCGCGCCGGCTCAAGGCTTGAGCAGCAATTTGCCGGTGGTGAGCCGGGCGGCGAGTTTGCGTTGCGCCTCGCCGGCTTCCGCGAGCGGGAAGGTTTCGCCGATCTCGACGTTGACCTTCCCGGAGTTTACCCAGCCGAACACATCGGAGGAACGCTGCTCGAGTTCCGCCCTAGAAGCGGCATAGTGCAGCAAGCTCGGCCGCGTCATGAACAACGAACCCTTTTGGGTCAACGTCAGCGGTGCGATCGCCGGCACCGGTCCGCTCGAATTGCCGAAAAAAACCGCCATGCCGCGCGGGCGAAGGCTGTTAAGACTCCCTTCCCAAGTGGCCTTGCCGACCGAATCGTAGACCACGTCGACCCCGGCCCCGTCGGTCAAGCGCTTCACTTCGGGCTCGAAGTCCTGTTGGCTATAGAGAATCACTTCGTCGGCGCCGGCGCGGCGGACTTTTTCGGCTTTCTCTTCGGTGGAGCAGGTGCCGATCACGCGAGCGCCGAGCATCTTCGCCGTTTGCACCAGCACGAGGCCGACCCCGCCGGCCGCGGCGTGAACCAGCGCGGTGTGACCGGGCGCCAGGGCGAACGTCGAGTGGGTCAGGTAGTGCACGGTCATTCCCTGTAGCAGGACCGCCGCGGCGAGGTTGGTGTCGAGGCCGTCGGGCACTTTGACGAGCCGCGCGGCCGGCACCGCCGCTTGTTCGGCGTAGGAACCGATGACGCCTGTGTAGGCCACCCGGTCGCCGACGGCGACGTCGGTGACGTCCTCGCCGACCGCCGTAACCACACCCGCGCCTTCCTGGCCGTTCGTGAAGGGTAGATCGGTTTTGTAGAGCCCGGTGCGGAAGTAGATGTCGATGAAGTTGATGCCGGCGGCTTCGATCTTGACGAGTGCTTGATCGGGGGCGGGTTCGGGGTCCGGGGCGTCTTCATAGCGCAATACTTCCGGGCCGCCGTGCTCGTGGATTCGTATGGCTTTCATGGATGGTTCCCTCTCGGCAGAGTGCGATTGTAACAGGGCGGCCGGCCCCGGCGCTTCGACGCCCCGGTGTCAAATCCAACCCATCAAGCGGGGGATGCCGCCGTAGTAGCGCGAGATCACGGCGTCGGCGGTCTTGGCCCATACTCCGACAAGGAATACGCCGACCAACGCGGCTGACAGAGGCGGTTTGAGGCGTCCGGCGAACTTTCGGTTGTGCAGCGCGAGGAGCGCAGCCGGCGCGAAGGGGATGAAATAGCGGCCCTGGACGCCGAGGATGCGCTGGTCTCCCACATCGGTAAACGCCAAGTAGGCGACCAGCGGTATCAGAACGGCGATCCCCAACGTCATGACCCAGAGCAAGCTGCGACGCCGCCCTTCGATGGGGAATTCACGGCTGCCATCCAGCAATGCGACGACGAGAAGAACGACACCGTAGAGTGCATACAAAAGGTCGGGAAGAAAAGTGTCGAGCCACCCGAGAACGCCGATGAAACCGCGGTAGTAATTGCCGACGTTCGCGGCGTAGTTGAGGACTAGGATCTGCGGGAAGCTGATCGGGTCGGCGAGGACAAGGCCGAGTTGCCGTGCGGCGTCGGCGCTACGGTATGGAGCCGGCGCCGTGAGAAGATGCGGAATCATCAGCGACCAGCCGACCACCGCACCGAGCACCGCCGCGAAGGCAACGCCGAGAAGGGCCGCACGGTCTTTGCGCCCCGCAAAGCGCTGCGCGGGCAGCAGGAGCAACAACAGCGCGAGCAGGAAGTAGACCTGCTTGCACAGAGCGACAAGCACAACCAGAGCGATCAACTGCATCTTTTCGCTTTGTAAGATCAGCGAATTCGACACCGATGCCCGGGCGATGCACGCAAACAGCGCGAAACTGAGCGCGGTGGTGAAAGAGTCCGCCGAGGCCGAGGCCGTTTGAAACAGCGTCATCGGCATCAACAGCAACAGCAGCGTCGGCCACTGAAAAAAGGGCAGGGTCTTCAACGTCCACCACCCCAACGCAAGGGCGGCCGCAAGCGCGAACAACCGAGCAAGGTGAAACAAAGCCGGAGCCTCGAATAACCGAGCGACGGCGACGGCCAAGATCTGGGGGAAATAGGGGACCGGCGTATAGAGGGCGCTCTGAAACGGTTCAAAGGCCTCGTCGTTCGGGCGGAGTTTGATCTCCAGGGCGGCGCGCGTTTTTGTGAGCGAGGTTATTTGGTGGGGCTTGAATTCGATGCCCGCCGTTGTCTCCTCGTAGGCCTGCCGGAAGCTGCTCGGGATGCGACCTCCCGGGTATCCGGTCTCGGGCTCTATAGGCGCGATGATTTCGCCGCAGGAAAGCTGGTAGGCGCGCGCGAAATGACCGAACTCGTCCGCCACCTGAAACGGGGGCGTGAGAAGGGCAAGAAACAGGCCGGCCGCGTCGCCGAGGATTAAGTAGAGCAGACGGGGCGAATAGAGGAGGCGGAGGGACACGGGAAGGGTTTTCGGCCTGGCGAAGGGCTTGAACGGACGGCTTGCCGACGGTTCATGCGTTTTCGTGCGGTAAATGAATGTTTCCCAAGTCTACCCTACGGTGAGAGGTCAACACCGCCGAAAATCGCCGAATATCGGGCAAGGTTTGACCCCCTCCCCGGGCCCGCCTATACTGGACAGCGATGGCTCATCCGCCTTTCATTCATCTCCACTGCCATACCGACTATTCGCTGCTCGACGGGGCCTGCTCGATTCCGAAATTGATGAGCCTGGCGGAGCGGCGGGAGATGCCCGCCGTCGCCATGACCGACCACGGGAACCTTTTTGGGGCGGTGGAGTTCTATGGCGCCGCCAAGGCCAAGGGAATCAAGCCCATCATCGGCTGCGAGGTTTACGTTTCCCAAAAAGGATGTCACGTCCGCGATGAGTCCGATCGCTACAACCATCTGCTGCTGCTGTGCAAAGACCTCGAAGGCTACCGTAATCTGATCGATCTCGTCTCGACCGGCTATCTCGAAGGCTTCTACTACAAACCGCGCATCGACAAAGATCTGCTGGCCGAGAAATCGAAGGGCCTGATCTGCACCTCAGCCTGCCTGCGGGGCGATTTGAACGAAGCCCTGCTCGACAAAGGCTACGAGGAAGGCCGACGTCTCGCCTACACCTACCTCGACATTTTCGGGAAGGACAACTTCTATCTCGAAGTCCAGGACCACGGGCTCGATCTCGACAAGCAATTGCTGCCGCAGGTCTTTCGCCTCAGCCGCGAAACCGGCATCCCCTTGGTGGCGACCAACGACGCCCACTACTTGACCAAGGAAGACGCCCGCGCGCACGAGGCCTTGCTGTGCATCCAAACCGGCAAGACGCTCAGCGATCCGAATCGCATGCGCTTTTCGACCGACGAGTTTTACATCAAGTCGCGCGAAGAAATGCTGACGCTGTTTGACGGCGACGCGGGCCCGCTCGACCGCACCTGGGAGATCGCCGAGCAATGCGACCTGACCCTCGAGAAAGTCGACGACCCCTTTCCGGCCTTCGAGGTCCCCGAGGGGCATTCGGCCGACACGTATTTCGAATGGGTTGCGCGCCAGGGGCTCGAAGAGCGCAAGGGACGGATCGAAGCGCTGCAAGCCGCCGGCCGCCTCAAGCACGAGTTCGTCGAGTACAACGAGCGGCTCGATCACGAGATCCGCATCATCCAGCAGATGAGGTACTCGGGCTACTTCCTGATCGTGTGGGACTTCATTCGCTTCGCGCGAGGCGAGAATATCCCGGTGGGGCCGGGCCGCGGCTCGGCGGCCGGATCGCTGGTCGCCTACGCCATGCGGATCACCGACATCGATCCGCTGCAGTACGACTTGCTGTTCGAGCGGTTTTTGAATCCCGAGCGCGTCAGCATGCCCGACATCGACATCGATTTCTGCATGCACCGGCGCGGTGAGGTCATCCAATACGTCACCGAGAAATACGGGCGCGAGCAGGTGGCGCAGATCATTACTTTCAACACGCTGCAGGCCAAGGCCGCCATCAAGGACGTCGGCCGCGTGATGGACATGACCTTCGCCGACGTCGACCGGCTGACGAAGATGGTTCCCAATGTCTTGAACATCAAGCTGGCCGAAGCGCTCGAGCAGGAACCCAGGCTCGCCTCGCAGGCCAAGAACGAACCCGAAATCGGCCGCTTGATGGAAACCGCTCAGCGGCTCGAAGGCGTCTCGCGCAACCCCTCGGTGCACGCCGCAGGGGTTGTCATTGCCGCCAGGCCGCTGCGCGAGTTGGTGCCGCTTTACAAAACGGCCAAGGACGAAATCGTCACCCAATACGACATGAAGAGCCTCGACAAACTGTCGTTGCTCAAGATGGATTTTCTGGGGCTGACGACCCTCACCGTGATCGAGGAAGCTTTGCGCCTGCTCAAGGAGGGCAAGGGCGTCGAGCTGCATCCGGAACAGTTGCCGCTCGAGGACAAAGAAACCTACGAGCTGCTCGGCAAAGGGCTCACCAGCGGCGTGTTCCAGTTCGAGTCCGACGGCATGCGCGACATCCTGCGGCGCTACCGGCCCGAACGTCTCGAGGACTTGATCGCGCTCAACGCGCTATACCGCCCCGGACCGATTCAAGGCGGCATGGTCAGCGATTTTATCGATCGCCGCCATGGACGAAAACCCGTCATCTACGATCCGCCGGTCTTGAAGGAAGTTCTCGAGGAGACTTACGGCGTCATCGTTTATCAAGAGCAGGTCATGCAAATCGCCAACCGCGTGGCCGGGTACTCGCTTGGGGAAGCCGACCTGCTGCGCCGCGCCATGGGGAAGAAGAACGCCGAAGAGATGGCGGCGCAGCGGGAGCGCTTTCTCAAGGGCGCCCTCGAGCGCGACTACCCCAAGCGCAAGGTCATCAAGCTGTTCGACCTGATGGAGCAGTTCGCGGGCTACGGCTTTAATAAGTCGCACTCGGCGGCCTATGGCTTCGTTGCCTTCGTCACGGCTTACCTGAAGGCGCACTACCCGATCTATTTCATGGCGGCGCTGCTTTCGGCGGAAACGAACAATACCGACAAGGTCGTGAAATACATCAACGAATGCCGCGACATGGGTATCGAGGTTCTGCCCCCCGATTGCAATTCGAGTGATTGGAATTTCACGCCCGCCGGCGAAAACGCGATTCGCTTCGGCATGGGCGCGATCAAGAACGTCGGTAAGAACGCGGTGAAAGCGATTATGGAAGCCCGTGAAAAAGAGGGTAGTTTCCGCTCGCTCTATCATTTCGCCGAATCGGTCGACTGGACCCACGTCAACAAACGCATGATGGAATCGGCCATGAAGGGCGGGGCTTTTGATTCGTTGGGCGGGCACCGGGCGCAGTTGATCGCGGCGCTTGACCGGGCCGTTGAACTAGGGCAGAAAGCGACTCGCGACCGTTCGACCGGACAAGGGGGCCTGTTCGCCGCGTTTGCCGAAGAAGCGTCTCCTTCCGACGATGCGCTGCCCGAGGTTCAGGAGTGGCCTGAAAAAGACAAGCTCGCCGGCGAGAAGGAAATGCTCGGTTTCTACGTCACCGGCCATCCCCTCAACGCCTACCGCGACAAGATCGCCGAGTTGGCGTCGAACGACAGCGCCAGCCTCGAAGGGCTCGATCAAGGGACCCAGGTGGCCTTGTGCGGCGTGCTTTCGTCGATCACCCGCAAGCGAAATCGCGAAGGGCGTCCCTGGGCGGCGGGAACACTGGAGGATCTCAAGGGCAGCATCGACCTTTTGGTCTTTGCCAACTCTTACGAAGAACTTGCGCCCTTGTTGGAAGAAGACAAGGCCGTGCTGTTGCGAGGCAGCGTGCGAGGCGAGGAAAACGCCGCGCCGAAAGTCGCCGTCACTGAAATCGTTGCGCTCGACAGCGCCCGCGTGGCTTTGCCGAAACAGATTTCGATCACGGTGCGGCTCGGCGCCGGCAACGGAATCAAGGGCAAGGCGAATGGTGCTTCCCGAGCCGAGCGCTTGCATGAGCTGTTTGTCAGCAGGCCGGGGGATACCGATGTTCGGCTGCGATTAATGAAGGCGCAGGACTTTCTGATTGCCTATGACCTGCCCGACCGCGTCCACGCGGATCGGGGTTTTCGTGCGCAAGTCGAGGAAATCTGCGGCGCCGGTTCTGTCGAAGTGATGCCGGGTTGAGTGACGTGTCGGCTGAGTTGCGATGACTCTTCGGTCGGGTTCGGTGCCGCAAACCGAGCCGCGCACGTAAGGGGCTGCGAAAAAATGGGGGACAGTCCGCTTCGCGCCATCGTCACTTATTGATTCAATGGGACTTATTCGGTCGGCGCTCGGTACAGTCCCCATTTTTTCGGGATCACCACTTTTCGAGGTTCCGGGGTGGGGCATCTGATAC
Source organism: Bryobacterales bacterium (assembly GCA_965238125.1). GTDB lineage: Bacteria > Acidobacteriota > Terriglobia > Bryobacterales > UBA6623 > UBA6623. Next base: position 5,987,065 of record OZ250179.1, read on the forward strand.
CGCTTACTTACGTGCGCGGCTCGGTTTGGGGATTCCCTCCGCGCCAATGTTCGCCGGATGAATGAGGCCATTCCGGCAGGCGCCTGGTGTATAATGCGCTTGATTCACCCATCCTCCCTGTTTCGTCCCTCGAGGGGCTCTACTATGCGACTTTTCAACGATTTCCGGGTCGTCAGCCTAGTGCTCACGTTGGCGGTGGTCGCCGCTACGCCGGCGGCAGCGGACGTCAGCTACAGCAATGACGTAAGACCCATCATCCAGCGGGCCTGCTCGGGCTGCCACCAACCGGCCACGAAGATGGGCGGCCTCGTCCTCACCGAGTACGACGGGATCATGGCGGGCGGACAAAAAGGCCCTGTGCTTTCCGCCGGCGCGCCCGCGGAAAGCCGCTTGATCGGGATGCTGAGCGGCAAGCTCGAGCCCCAGATGCCGATGGGCGGTGAACCTCTGCCGGCGGCTGAAATCGAGCTCTTGAGCCGCTGGGTCGAGGAAGGCGCCAAGGACGACACGCCGGAATCAGAGAAGGGGCCGCAAGCTCCCACCGAGCCTCCGACCTATACCCAGGCCCCGGCGGTCGACGGGCTGGCCTATTCGCCCGACGGTTCGCTGCTCGCCGTCGGGGGCTATAAGGAAATCCTGGTCCACAAGTCCGACGGTTCGGAAATCGTCGCCCGGCTGCTCGGCAAGTCGGAACGCATCACCGGCCTGGGCTTCACCCCCGACGGTAAGACGCTGGTCGCAGTCGGCGGAACCCCGGCGCGTTTCGGGGAAGTCCAGATTTGGGACGTCGAATCGAAAACGCTGCTCCGCTCCGTCATGTCGACGACCGACACGCTATTCGGCGGAGCCGTTTCGCCGGACGGCAAGTTCGTCTGCGCTGGCGGCGCCGATAAGGGCGTGCGCGTCTTCGAAATCGCCACGGGCAAGGAAATGTTCAAAGCCGGGCACCACGAAGACTGGGTGCTCGACGCCGTCTACGGCATCGACGGCAAGAGGGTCGTCACCGTCGGACGTGATCGCGCCGCCAAGCTGGCCAACGCCGAGACAGGCGCTTTTCTTGAAAACGTCAATCTGCTGCGGGATCAACTTTATGCGATCAAGCGCCATCCACGGCGCGACTACGTTCTGGTTGGGGGGCTTGACCGCGTGCCTTATCTCTACATGATGGACCGGCCGCGCGCGCTGAAAATCGCCGACGACTCAACGCTGGTTCGCGAATTCGAGGAACAAAAAGCCAAAATCTACGCCCTGGCTTTCAGCCCCGACGGCAACCGCATCGCGGTCGGCGGCATGAGCAACGAGGTGCCGATCTACGAAACCGAGACCGGAAAGCGACTTACCACCCTGGCCGAGGCAACCGTGGGAGTCTTCGCCATTGAATTCCACCCCCAAGGCGGCCAAGTCGCCGTCGCCGGGTACGACGGCCGCATCCGTGTCTTCGACTCGGCGACCGGCAAGTTGTTGAAAGACTTCAGCCCCGTGCCGCTGACGGATAAGATGGCGTCGAACTAGTCGCCGAGGATTATAGTAAGGGTTTGAATGTAGAGGGGTAGGTGCCGGCCCGCATTTCTCACCGCCTGACGAGCAAAGCACACGATAGGCCCGCCATTACTTCGTTGCGCTTGCTCGCCGTGCTCACCGTACTGTTCGAGTACGCCTCTTCGCTTAAGAAATGGGGCGCCAAGCGGCGCGCGCCTCGTACTGACGGACCTTTCATGCACTTTGCCTCGCCACGCGGTGGGAAAACGGGCTAGTCCTCTACGCCGCTCAGCTGGGCCGATGCCGGCCCCAGCGCGTCGTGCAGCTCAACGAAAACCCCGTAGAAGTCGTCGTAGATGCGCTGATGGGCGGGGTTGGGTTCGACTTCGCGTTCGACACCGATCATCCCGGCTGCCGCATCGTCGAAATCCGAGTAAAAAGCCAGTCCCAGGGCGGTGAGCAGCGCGGACCCTAGGTTGGTCGCCTCAAGGGTCTTCGGCAGGCGAATCGGTTTACCCAATACGTCGGCGCGGATTTGAGTCCATAAGCGGCTCTTGGCTCCGCCGCCGGCCAGGATGACCTCCCGCGCTCTCCCGTTCGGCTGGTCCGGGCGTTCCAGAGCTTCAAGGCGCTCCATCAGGGCACGAACACTGAAGGCCGCCCCTTCCATGACCGCTCGGTACAGATGGGCTTTGGTGTGTTGGGGTCCGAGGCCGAAGAACGTCCCGCGGCGATCGGGTTCCCAGTAGGGCGTGCGCTCGCCGACGAGACTGGTGAGGGCGAGAAGCTTTTCCGAGCCGGGCGGGATTTTCTCCGCTTGCTTGTCAAGCAGCCCATAGATGGAAATGCCTTGCTCGGATGCTTGTGACACTTCCGCTTCGGCGAATTGATCAATGAACCATTGCAGACAACCGCCGGTGGTCGACATCGGTCCGCCGAGGACCCATTTGTCGGGGATCAAGTAGCAATTGACCAGCGTCCCCCGCTTCGGGTCGAATGCCGGCGCGTTGGAACACGTGAAGACGACATCAGTCGTACCGGCGATATTCACGGCGGTCTGTTCGGAAACCAGTCCGGCCCCGAGCGAGCCGGTGCTGCCGTCGGGGCCGCCGACGATAACCGGCAGCCCTGCGGGAAGACCGAGGTCGGCGGCGAAGGGGCCTTGGGTTTCGCCCGCAATTTGATGCGCCGGGAAGACATCGGGGAGTTGCTCGACGGCCAGATCGAAGGCCGAAAGAAAATCCGTTTCCCAGCGCCGCGCGCCGACGTTGTAGATCAACGAGTAGGAAGCGTGGGCCGGGTCGGTGACGAAAGCGCCGGTGAGTTGATGGACGAGGTAGTCCTTGAGCGATACGTATCTTGCCGTGGCGGCGTGTTGCTCGGGGTGATACTGCTGGTAGTAGAGGATCTTCGCCAGGGGCCATTCCGGGCTGACGCGGCGGCCGCAGACGGCGTAGATTTTCTCCGGGCCGAGGGTCGCTTCGATTCGCTCGGCCTGCTCGGCGGCGCGGCGGTCGGCCCAGGTCAGGATATTGCCGAGCAGCCAGCCGTTGCGGTCGAGTGCGGCGAGGCCGAGTTGCGCACTGACACCCATGCCGGCCAACTCGGCGGTGTCCATGCCGGTAAGCGCCTTACCGACGGCGGTTTTCGCGGCCGAGTGGAGAACAGCGGTATCGAGCTCGGCACGCCCGGGACGGCGTGAGTTGGCTTTGTAGGCAACCGAACCGGCGGAGACGGATTCGCCGGCGGGGGTGAAGACTTCGGCCTTACAGGAGCTGGTCCCGGCGTCGAGGGTTAGCAGGAGGTTCTTCATGGCGGTCAAGTTGAGGGGCTTCGGCAGTTGGCCCCGTCCTCAAGTTCCGATTTCATGCCGAGACGGATAGAAAGTTCCGGAAAGCCCGGCGAGGTAACCGACCGATTGAGTCCGTCTTCCTCCCGCCCTTTCAGGGCTCAAGCCGTTTGCTTGTTACCTAGGGTTCCGCCGTTCCGGCTCCACCCTAGGCTATATTCCTGCCGCCGCTTCGCGGCTCCGGAGCCCCCCGCGCCCCTATTTTTTCATAGCCCTTCGGGTCCGGGTTGCGCTCGCTTGTGCGGCGGCCAACATTGCCTCGAGCATCGCGCAATCCCGACGAGCTGATGGCATCGAGGAGGTCGAGCCTTTTCCGCGTTGCCGTGGGGCGGCGGCTGGGCCCGTGGCTTGCGCTCAGGGCTTCCATGAGAGGTGGGTCGCTTGTCAAGGGCGGTCGTTGGGAGGCGTTGGTCGGTTTGTCGGATCCGGCCCGGGTCCTCATGCCTTGCGGCGCGTTGAGGACCGGGCTTCCATTCGCAGTGTTATCGGTCTCGTTGTTGACCTCTGCTGGTTGGGGTCCGGTCTTTCGGCGCTGCTCTCTCTGTTGCGGCTTCGACCCATCCTCGAAAGAATCGGCCTGCCTGCCCAGAGCCCGCAGTCACCGTGACACGATCTCGATTCTCCGCCGCGGCCTCGCTTCGTCCGCCCAATCCCCTACTCCCTTCCTTTCAACAGGAATCTTCTTGCCGCCGAGTCCCCGTTAGGGGGCTCGCGGATGTCCTCATCACGTTGCTTCATCCGAAACCGTTGCCGCCGACTGCGCCTCATCGTCCCTGCCTTATGGGGAAACCGTTTCCGTCAGCCCGTGCAGCGGATCGTAGTTTTCTTGTTTCACCCACAACACATGCATCAGCACCGCCAACTTGCGCGCCACCGCCACCACCGCCCGCTTCTTCGCATGTCCTCCGCCGCGCGCCGCCAAACCCAAACCCCAGCGCCTGAGCGTGGAGTCGGTCCCGAACGGCCCCAGCACCCAGTGCGCGCACTGAATCAACGTCCGCCGCAGCAGCGGATCTCCCGATTTCGTCACGCCCAGCCGCAGTGACCGCTCGCCCGATTGGCGTTGCTTGGGACGCAGCCCCACCAGCGCGCCGACCTGCCGCGAACGCTTCACGCGGCCCGGGTCGTTGTCGAGCGCCAACACGAACGTCAACGCCGTCAGCGGCCCCACCCCTCCGATCGTTCGCAGCCGCTCGACCGCTGCGTATTGCTTGCCCAACGCGACGATTTGTTTGTCATATTCGCGGATCGTCGCGCCGAGGCTTTCGATTTGTGTCGCCACCCCCAACAACGCCGCGTGCAACACCTCGGGGCAGGCCTCCCGGACGCGCTCGACCCATTGGTTCTGGGCGCATTGGCCCAAGCGGATGCCGTGCGACTTCGCCATGCCGCGCAAACTCCCTTTCAATTTCGTGCGGCACTCGAGCACGGCCTCGCGCGCCCGCAACAACGTGCGTTGTTGTTCGGTCTCGAGCTTGCGCGGCGCGACGGGATTCAACAGGGCCGGGTTGGTGCGTCCCAGCTCGGCCAACCAATAGGCGTCGTTGCGGTCGTTTTTCGAGTCGGATTGGCTGATTAAACGCAATTGCCGCGCGTCGGCGACGAGCACGTCGTGGGCGAGGGCGGCCAGGCGGCGGCGAATCCAGTTGCTGTGGCTGCCGGTTTCGATCACAATGCGCAGCCGCGGCCAACGGCGGAACCAGCGATCCAAGACCTCCGGGCGGGTGGGGACTTGGCATTCCTCGAGGCTTTCGCCGGCGAGGTCGGTGAGCCGTACGAAGCAACGTTTGTCGCCGATGTCGACGCCGGCGACGGCGCAAATTTCGTTGTCTTTTTGCATCTGGATGCGTTGTTGCGCCAACTGTTGTTCGAGCTGGGTGAGTTGGCGGGTCTTCGCTTGTGAGCTGTCGGCTTTCTTGGTTTGGTGTTTGTCGGTTTGGTTCTTGTCGGTCTGTTGTTTGCTATTCTTCTTCATGGCTGGTCGCCTCCTTTTCAAAAATCCATTGCACCTCCCTTGTGGAGAAGTGCGCTGCTGCCGGTAGCCTACCGCTTCCCGGCTCCAAGCGACCAGCCTCTCATCCCATCTCTGTGTCCGCGTCATGAATCTTCCGCGCGTTTACCGCACCTTGGCCTCGAGCAGCAGCCCGTCGGGGTCGATTCGTTGGCGGATCAGTTTGACTTGCTCGGGCGTCGGCTCGGGTGTTGTCTCGATCGTCTCGGGGATTACGAGTTCGAAGCCGGTGTTTTCGACGACGGTTTCGAGCGCAACGCCGGGGTGCAGCGACTCGATCTTCATGCGCTTGGTTTCCTCGTCGAAGCCCAGCACGCAGTAATCGGTGAACACCAACCCCGGCCCGCCTTGCCGCAGCCCCGCCTTTTCGCGCGCGCCCGGGCCGTCCAAGTACCCGGCCCCGGAGATGAAGTCCACCTTCGCGACAAACTGCCGCTTGGTGTGTTCCATCGTGATGAAAGTGCGTTTCGCGAAGGCGCAATGATCGGTTTGGGCGAGTGGGCCGACGAGTCGGACCTTGGGGTTGTCGTAATCTCCGATGGCGACGATGTTGAGATTGCCGTAGGAGTCGATCTGCGCCCCCGAAACAAAGCCCACGCCCATCTTGCCGCGTTTGAAAACATCGAGGGCCTCTTGCTCGGGGATTTGCGCTTTCGAATGCCAGTGCACGAGCTCGTAGTCGTCGCGCAATGACGAGGGCAGGGTATCGAGGTCGGGGTCGATCAGCGGACCGAGCATGGGCACCAGATTCGGGGCTTGGCTGAGCTGAGCGAGTCGGCATGCCGTAAGCGGAATTCCGACCGCCCGAATGAAAGCCGGACCGCCCGTCCCGATGCCGATGAAGACGACTTCTTCATCGTGTAGATGACGGGCGACTTCGACCGAGAGCAGCTCTTGGATACGGTAATCGGCCGCCATTAACGCATCTCCTTGGGACGCTGGATCGAAAACAGGTGTTCGAGGCCGATCAGGTCGAGGTATTGATAGTGATCCTCCACGTCGAAAACGTAGCGTTTCAGAAAGTCCTGAAATTTCTCGGGCGACTTGGCGTGTTCCTGATAGTCGGTGAGAAATTCCAAATCGTAGTCGTAACGGCAATCGCAAGCCGTCGGGTGCGCCCCCAACGGCAACTCGACGATGCAATCGACGAAAAACTTCGGGAGGATCGTCAAGTGCGGGTTGTCGTGAATCGTATCTTCGCTGACGACCTGCTCGACCGAGACGATCACTTTGTCCGCCGATTTCGCGATCAGCGTGTCGACTTCGTTATCGAGCTCGCGCTTGGGATCGAGCTGCACGTTTCCATATGTGTCGGCGACGTGGGCGTGGATGATCGCAACGTCGGGCTTGAAAGCGGGCAGCAGGCAGTAGGGGTCGCCGGTGTAGGGGCAGTCCATGAACTTGATCTCGTCGTTCTGCTCGGCGAGGCCCGAGCCCAGCGGCGTCTTGGTCGGCACGAAAGTCCAGCCCATGCTGCCGGCGCGAAAGGCGTCGATGGCGGTGCTTTCGGAATGTTCGTAGACTTTTAGTTCCCCGGCTTCGACGGCGCGGCGGAAGTTATGCGCCAACCCCAGCATCGCCATGCCGACATAGGCCGTCTTGACGGCGGTGACGCAAGCGGCGCCGATCAGCAGGTCCATATCGACCGCGTTGTTCCAGCCGAGCAAGGTGAGGTCGCGCTTGTTCTGGCGGATCATCTCGTAGATCAACGCCATCGGGTGGCGGCGAACCAACGAGCCACCGACGGCAACGGTGCTACCGTCTTTGATCAGACGGACGGCCTCGGCCATGGAGGTTGTTTTGTCTTTTCTGGCGGGGGTGGTTGGTGTGCTCACGAGTTCCCCCTTTCGAGCGGAGTGATGTGAATCCAATTGGTGAGGAGCCGTGAAAAAACGGAGGCAGGGCAATTCGCGCCAGTTGGTCGGGGTTGCATCGAGCGATCGTTCCTACGCCCCTTCCGGGGCTTGTCGTGATTCTTGGCATAGACCCCGGGCTGAAGCCCGGGGCTAAATTCCCGTCGCCGCTCCGCGGCTACTCCGATTGATGGTTTTGGGGGCTGTGCCGTAATATGTCGTACGGTTGAAAGGGGGGTCGCAGGACAGATACGCCCCGGGGACTCGGGGCGCGGCAAGCCTGGAGGCTCACGCCACGTTGGGGCGGTCGACACCTTGTAGCCACGGGGAGGGCGGCCGACACCGAGTGGATTGCGGGCTATTTTCGGAGGAATCCCCATCTTTTTACGGCTCCTGACAATTTAGAAAGGCTCCGTCCAGACATTGTCGGTCGGGTCGACGACGACATCGAGCAGGTAGGTGACGCCCGAGTCGACGGCCTCTTTGAGCGCCGCCGGCAGCTCGGCGGGGTTGGTCACGCGGCGGCCTTGGGCGCCGAACCCTTGGGCAATTTTCGCAAAGTCGATGTCGCTGAAATCGACGCCTAGGTAACGGCCTCCGAAATAAGTAAGCTGCTCTTGCTTGATATTGCCGTAGCCGAAGTTGTCCATCAGGACGATTACAACCGGCGCTTGCTCGCGAACCGCCGTCTCGATCTCGCTGATGCACATTCCCAACGAACCGTCGCCGATCACGCAGGCAACCGTGCGATCGGGCCGCGCCAGCTTGGCGCCAATCGCCGCCGGGAGCGCGAAGCCCATATTGCCGAATCCGACCGGCTTCATGTAGGTTCGCGGCTCGTAAATTTCGAGCAGATTAGTCCAAATGCCCGGGTTGCCCGCGCCGCCAACAACGATCCCGTCACGAGGAAGCGCTTCCCGCAAAGCCTGCATGAGATATTGCGGCTTGATCGGTTCGGCCTGACTTAGCTCGGGTGGAAAGATCTCGCTTTTCCAGGCGCCTTTTTCGTCCTGTAGGCGAGCGATGCGCGAACGGCGAGCCTGATCGAGCGAGGCGTCGGGTGTGGAAACGGCCGCGCTCAACTGCTCCGTCACGGCCCGGGCGTCGCCGGTGATACCGACCGCGAAGGGGTAATGACGGCCGATGATCGCCGGGTCGAGATCGATCTGAATCAGATTTTCGGGTAGTTCGAGTTTCCAACGAAACGTCGTCGGTGCGTTGAGACTGTTGCCGATCACGACAACGGCGTCGCTTTCGGCGAGCACCTTCTTGGTCACGCGGGTACCGTGACGGCTGAGCGAGCCAAAGGCCTGAGGATGGTCGGCGGGAATCGCTCCGATGCCGTTGTAGGTCGTGAGCAAAGCCGCGCCGGTCTTCCCGGCCAGCGCGATCACGGCGTCGGACGCCTCGGAAACGAGCACGCCGCGGCCAGCCCAGATCGTCGGCGATTTCGCGGCCGAGAGCAACGCGGCGGCCCGCTCGATCTGCCGGCCGTCCCCGCCGGATCTGCCTTCGGCGCGGTATTGCCTCGGATCGAGCGGCGCAAACTCGACCTGCTCGCTTTCGAGAATCTCGCGCGTAAAATCCAGATGGACAGGGCCGGGCGAGCCGCCGAGCGCGCGCCGGAAAGCCTCGCGCACCGCGTGCGGAATGCGGTCGACTTCGGTGACCAGCAACGACCACTTGGTCAAGCTCTCGAGCACGGCGATGTGGTCGGCCTCTTGGGCGTCGTCGCGCGCCAGGTCGCGGCCGCGATTGTTCGCCGTGACGGCGATGACGGGGCTCGAGTCGTGGAACGCTCCGCCGATACCGGTCAACAGATTGGTCGCGCCAGGGCCTGTCGTCGTGAGGCAAACACCCGGACGACCGGTGATCCGCGCGTAGCCGTCCGCCATGTGCGCCGCCGCGCGTTCGTCGTGAACGGTGATGAAGCGGATCTCCGGAGTGTGATAAAGCGCGTCCATGATGCCGAGCGCCTGCCCGCCCGGTACGCCGAAGACGAACGGCACACCCTCTCGTCGCAGGCAGTCGACAATCGCTCCGCCGCCTGTTTGCTTGATCTGATCCGGCAAAGATAGTCCTTCCCGTTACTTGGAAATGTAGATGCCGTCGGGGTCGATCTCTTCGCGCAACAGCCGCAACTGTTCGGGTGTCGGCACGGGGGTTTCGGGGACGGGTTCGCTGACGAGCAGCTCGAAACCGGTGTTTTCCCGCACGTCGTCGAGCGAAACGCCGGGATGCAGCGATTCGAGTTTCATGCGCTTGGTCTCGTCGTCGAAACCCATCACGGCCAGGTCTGTGACCACGCGCGCCGGCCCGGTCCCGCGAAGCCCGGCGCGCTCGCGCCCCCCCGGACCGTCCAGATACCCCGGCGTCGTGATGTACTGAACACGCTCGGGAAATTTCCGCACCTGATGCGGAACGATGATGACGACGCGCTTGGCCAACGACGCGATATCGTTCGCCCCGCCGCTGCCCGGCAAGCGGACCTTGGGCTTGACGTAGTCCCCGATCACGGTCGAGTTGATGTTTCCGTAACGATCGATCTCGGCGGCCCCGAGAAAACCGAGATCAACCCGCCCACCTTGCAGCAAGCTCAGCGCGTAGTACAGACCGGCGGTCTTGACGCAATTCGACATCAAGCGAAAGTCACCGACGCCGGTGGCGAGCTCGCGCGGGAAAGCGTCGATGATTCCCGACTCGAAAAGAAGCGAGACGGTCGGGGCGTGGGTCCGCTTCGCCAAATAGGACGCAATCATGGGAAGGCCGGTGCCGATGATGGCGACCTCTCCGTCACGGATCTCGGCGGCTGCAGCGACCGCCATCAACTCTTCAGGTGTGAATTCCGCGATTGCCATATCACCAACTTGTCGCGTTTCGATGCCGGCCGCGGTCAATACCCCAGCTTGGGATCGGCGCGCAGCTCCATCAGCCGACGGATGCCGATTTTCTCGAGGTAGTCCCAGCGGTCCTTGACCCCGTAGACGAATTCGTCGAGGTACTCCTGAAAGGTCTCGGCCGCGCGCGACGCCGTCCAATACCGCCCGATGTGCTCCTCGTCGTAGTTGTAATAGCGAAACATGCCGCCGGGATGCGCCCCGTAAGGGATCTCGATGACCGCATCGACCATGAAGCCGGGCAGGATCGTCAACTCGGGCTTGCGCATGATCTCGGAAGTGGGGACGATCTCCTCGACCGAAACAATCACGCGCTTGGACGCGCGAGCCTGCTCCTCGATGATCGATGTGGTTCCGAAGAGTTGCGTATTGCCCGAGGCATCCGCGCGCGAGGCGTGAATGATCGCGACGTCGGGTTGGATGGCGCGAATCGCGATGTATTCTTCGTCGGTAAACGGGCATTGAGTGGCTTTGAACTTGTCGTCGTCGAAGGCCGTTACGTTCAAGATATCGGTGCCGGCCATGACCTTGAGCGGCAGGTACGACACCCCCAAGGCGGCGGCTTGCAGCCGGGAGGTAATCCCGAAATGACTGTAGTCTTCGACCTCGATGCGGCCTTCTTGGACACCGCGGGAAAAATTCATGCAACGGCCGAATCCCTCGAACATGTAGTTTGAAAGGCGAACCCGCTTGAGGCGCCCCGCGCCGGCTAGAAAATCGGCGGCCCAACACTCGCCCATCGATGTCAGGTCGAAGTCTTTCTTGCCCTGCCGAATGAGCTCATGAACCAGGGCGATCGGGGTGAGCGAATGCGCGAACCCGCCCAGGGTCAGGTTGCTGCCGTCGGCAATCGAGCGCACGGCTTCGGCGGCGGAAATGATCTTGCCGGCTGTTGCCTGGGTTTCCAATTCAGTGACCTTGTTATTCCGGACCTAGCCGTGGTCGCCCTCGCGGACCACAACGGCCACCCAACTTTGCGAATCGGCCGAGGCCGAAATCGGGTGTGGAGTTGCACTGCGCTGGTCTGGAGTGGCTTGCTTCCCGAAGATACTATCCTACCGGCTTGTCGCGTAACCAGCACGGTCCGGCCGGAAGCGAGAGGTTCGGGAGGATCGCAACTGGGAGCGTGCCACCGGGGCTTGCCGAGGCCGCGGGAATACGGCCGCGGGTTTCTTCGAACCCTGAGCTACGTGGATCTATTAGTCGCTGATGCGCCGCTTCAGGGTCGGGCGGTCGTCCTCGTTGGCTTCCGAGTCACCGTCTTCGGCTGATTCGCCACCGGAGGGGTGACGCTTCAACTTCGGCCGATCAGGATCGGTCTCCACCTGGCGAGAGCGCGATTCCATCGCGACGAGTCTCGATTTCACTTCCTCGAATTCGCTGGTCGACAGCGCGTATTGAGGCCGATCCGGCAACAGTTCGTCGATGGATTTCTGGACCTTCTTGATGCGGGAGCCGGTGGGCGGATGCGACCGGAACAGCTTCGTCAGCGTCCCGGGCTTCTTCTTTTGCTTGGCTTGGAGGCGCTCGAAGAAGGCAACCATCGACGTCGGGTCGTAGCCCGTGTTATAGAGGTACTGCACGCCCAGCAGATCGGCTTCTTTCTCGAATCCTCGAGAGAATTTCAGGAACGTCAACGGGATCGCGAGGTTCGCCGCCTGGTAGGCCCCGTAGGCTCCCCAGCCGCCGCCCAGGAAGATCAGCGGCAACGTTGCGAATTGCGCAAGCTGTCCGCGGCTCGCCTGGCGGGTGCCGTGGCGGGCGGTAACGTGGGCGATTTCGTGCGCCATCACGCCGGCCAGCTCGGACTCGGTCTGTGCCAGCTTGATCAGGCCGGTGTTCACGTAGAAAAACCCGCCGGGCAGCGCAAAGGCGTTGACCTCTTCGGCGTCGATCACCTTGATCGTGAAGGGCACCTTGGCGTCGGAATTGCGGACGAGATTCTGTCCGACGCGGTTGACGTATTCGGCGATGACCGGATCATCGACGATCTTGGCGTTGCGTTCGACTTGCTCGGCCAGCCGCTTTCCGAGAGCAATTTCCTTCTCGATGGAGTAGAAGTTGATGCCCTTGCCGACATTGCGCTCGCCGATCTGCTCGACGTCTTCCTTGGACTTTTTGTTTTTCTTGGTCGAGTCGACTTCGGCGTAGAGTCCCGCAGTCGGGAAGCTCGCCAGCATCAGAACCGACAACCAGGTGATCCATCTCATGGTGGTTTCCTCTATCTGACTAATAGATGCGCAGAGGAGGAATCCGGGTACGTTAAAAGATGGTAAAACAACGGACGCCGCGATGGCGCGGTTGCGAGACGCCGCGGAGGGCGTCAGGTTGGAGGATTGTCAAGAGTCCCGATCAAAAAGCGTTCGGGACCAGGACGTAGGCGAACAGCAGCCCCAGTAGGCCGGCGAAGACAACGTAATACGTCATCGGCACGATCGTGCGCCGAATCAGCAGCCCTTCCCGCCCGACCAGCCCGACGGTAGCGCTTGCCGCCACAACGTTGTGAACGGTGATCATGTTTCCGGCCGCTCCGCCTAGGGCCTGCAAGCCCAGGATGACCAGGTGCGGAACGCCGATGCGATCGGCGACGCCGTATTGAAACAGGCTGAACATCAGGTCGCTGACCGTGTTGCTTCCCGCCACGAAAGCGCCGAGCGCTCCGATGATCGGCGCGAAGAACGGCCAGGTGCCTTGCGCGACGCGCGCGACAAATTCGGCCAGCACCAGGGGCATGCTCGCGAGGCCGGAATTGTTCGTGTCGGAGTCGATGAAGATGCGGACGAGCGCCACGGCAAAAAGCAGAGCCAAGGCCGGGCCGGCCAACATGCGCACGGCGTCGCCCCAGGCTTTCTTGACTTCGGAGCCCTTCATACGGTGCAGCAGGACGGTGATGAGCGAGACGGTCATGAAGATCGTGCCGGGCACGTAAAGCGGTTGGAAGCCCTGGGAGAGCGAGGTTCCCAGGATATTCGACCAACTGATTTGCACGGAGGTAAGCATCGCTTTGAAGGGCAGGCCGGGGAGCCGCGTAAGCACGAGTAGAGCCGCCACGATGACGTAGGGCGACCAGGCGCGGACGAGCGTCATGTGGGAGCGTTCTTCTCCAACATCCGCGCGAATCGAACCTTTCCACTCCGATTCCCAATCCTTCTCGGGCGGGAAATCCCAAGGCTCGCCCTTGGGAAGAAAGAGTCCGCTTTTCACGCCTGTGGTCATCAGCGCCAGCCCGATCAGGCCGCCGATCAGCGAGGGGAATTCCGGTCCGAGGAAAATGGCGAACAAGACATAGGGAACGGTAAAACACAGCCCGCCGAAGATGGCCAGTTTCCAAATGCCCAGGCCTTCCTTGTATGTCCGGTTGGCCCCGAAAAAGCGTGTCATCATGCAACAGATGATCAGGGGAATGAAGGTTCCGACAATCGCGTGAGGGATCGCCGTGAAGACGCCGATGCGGTCGATGAACTGGCCGTAGGTCATGCCGGCCTCGGCAACTGCTTCCTCGACCTGAGCGACGTTGAGCGACTCGGCCATGCCGACCAAGATCGGCGTCCCGACGGCTCCGAAACTGACCGGTGTGCTCTGGATGATCAGCGTCATCATCACCGCGGCCAGGGCGGGGAAGCCCAGGGCCAGCAACAACGGGCCGGCGACCGCGGCGGGCGTGCCGAACCCGGCCGCGCCTTCGATAAACGAGCCGAAGAGCCAGGCGACGATGATGACTTGCACGCGGCGGTCACGCGAGATATCCATGAAGCCGCGACGGATCGTTGCCACCGCGCCGCTTTCCTTGAGCGTGAACAGCAATACGATCGCGCCGAAGATGATCCACAGCAGGGTCGCGGCGATGATCCAGCCGCGCAGGGTGGCGGCCATGGTGTGGATGAAGGGGACCTTCCAGAACCAGAGCGCGAACGCCAGCGTCATGACGTAGGCGACCGGCATGGCACGGGTGGCCGGCCAGCGCAGGACAACGAGAAAGAACATCACCGCCAGGATGGGAAGAATGGCGATCAGCGCATATAAGCCGGACACTGTATCCACAACTACCTCCCGCGCGCGAAACCGAGCGGCCTCTCGCGCTCCTAAGCCGCGAGTCTCGCCGCTCCGAGAGAGTAACCGGGCGCGCGAGTAAAGTCAACCGAACCAAGTTCCGCGCTGGCGGAGAAGTCGTTGTTCGAAGGGGTGTAAGAAAGTTGTCGCATCAGCGACTATCTCAGGTAGGGGCCTGTCCTGTCCGACACCGGTGGAACGCGCCAACAAATTGTACGAAGAGGCGATGGAAGCGCACGGGCCGGCCCTGAGCCGCCTCGCGCGGGGTTATGAGGCCGACCCCGACAAGCGACGCGATCTGCTGCAAGAGATTCACATTGCCCTTTGGCGAAGCTTCGGTTCGTTTGACGGACGCTGCAGCTTACGCACCTGGGTCTATCGAGTAGCCCACAATGTCGCGGCCTCTCACGTTGTGCGCAGCAGGCGCGCGTCAACTCGGCTCGTCGAGTTGGACGCGCTCGAAGCCGAACCCGGTGCAGTTGACGGCGAAGCGAACGCAAATCAGCAACGTTCGCTCTCCAGGCTGCTCGAACTCATCCAGCGACTCAAACCGATCGATCGGCAGATGACGCTGCTCTATCTCGAAGGCGAGCAGGCGTCGTCGATCGCCCAGGTAACAGGATTGTCCGCCGTCAACGTCGCCACAAAGATTCATCGAATCAAGAAACTGCTGAGTCGGCAGTTTCATCAAGGAGGCAGCCATGCCGAATCCGGAACTTGATCATCAGGTTTTGTGGAAGGCTCAGGAGGCGGAACCAACGCGAATGACGACGGAGGAAGTATGCGCGCGAGCGCGGGACTTCGAGAAGAAGGATGTGCACGAATACCGGTTCGGGTTGGCGCTCTTGGGATTCATTTGCGCTGTGTTTGCTTTCTATCTGTATCGATTCTCCGATCCCTTGATTCGGATCGGATCCGGATCGGTGGTGGCCACGTTTCTGTACATTTTGGCGAGGGCGACTCACCATCGACCGGCGAAAAGGCTCGTTGCCGCCTCCGCCGGGGATACCTGCGCCGACTACCTGCGGACAGGACTGCGGAAAAAGAAGGAAGGGGTTTTGGAGATACGCCTGACTATCTTGCTGATCTTTCCCGCCGT
This sequence comes from Bryobacterales bacterium, assembly GCA_965238125.1. Lineage (GTDB taxonomy): Bacteria > Acidobacteriota > Terriglobia > Bryobacterales > UBA6623 > UBA6623. The sequence continues at coordinate 6,002,303 of OZ250179.1, forward strand.
CGTCGCGTTCTGGTGGGGCGGGGGGCCTGTCGCCGTCGCGAAGTGGGTGGGGATCGACACGCCCTGGCTGACGCGATATCAAGAGTCCCCGGCCCCCCTGGTCGTATTCGCGCTCATGCTGGCAGCCAACTGGATTCTCGGCGGGATGCAGGCGCGGGATATCGAGCGCGAAATCAAAAAGTTGGGAGCGGATTGAACTTGCCTCCAGGAAATACGCTGCGTCTTTCGGCAGGGAGTTCCGTCTATCTCAATGAAAGGCGGCGTTCGCAAGGCGCGGCCCCAAGGAGGATTCACACCATGAAAGAGAACCATGCGTCGGCCGTTGATTTCGCGGGCGCGTCCCGCATTCATATCGGATTGGCTGTCCGCGATTTGGAGCGCTCAAAGCGCTTTTATCAAACGCTGTTCGGCGAAGCTCCGACGAAGGAGCGGCCCGGCTATGCGAAGTTCGAGCCGAGCGAGCCGTCGGTGAACCTTAGCCTGAACCAGGCCGACCGCGGCGGTGCATCCCGGGCGTTGCCGGCGCACTACGGCATCCAAGTAAAGTCGTCGGCTGCCGTGGCGGAGGCGGCTGAACGCTTTCGCGCGGCCGGACTGGAGCCGGGAATTGAGGAACAGACGACGTGCTGCTATGCGGTGCAGGATAAGGCCTGGGTGCGTGATCCGGACGGAAATGAATGGGAAGTTTTCGTCGTCACCGACGCGGATACTCCGCAACTCAGGGACAGCGATTCAACCTGCTGCGAAGGGGAAGCAGCAGAACAAGAACAAGGCCGGTCGTCCTGTTGCGCCGCTTTGATTACCATGAAGTAGGTTGAAGCTGATGCCGACCGAAACGACCCAGGACGTCTGGGAATTGCTGAGCGTGAGACTGCGTGGCTTTATCCGCTCGCGCGTCGAAGACGACCAGACGGCGGAAGATCTGCTTCAGGAAACCTTCTTGCGCATCCATCAGCGCATCCAGACCCTTGGGGACCAAGAGAGACTCGCCTCGTGGGTATTTCAAATCGCCCGCAATCTCATCGTCGATCACTATCGCACTCGCGGGCGGATCAAGATCCTGCCCGAAGCGGATTCAGAGACGGTCGGCGAGCCGTCGTCTCCAGAGCCTGTCAATGAGAACGAAGTCGTAGCGGGTTGGCTGCCCGCGGCGATCGCCGGCCTACCGGAAGCCTCTCGTGACGCCGTGAGGATGTTTGAGCTTGAAGGCGTTCCACAAACCGAAATTGCCGCGAAGCTCGGCCTATCGTTATCGGGCGCCAAGTCGCGAGTGCAGCGCGGTCGAGACAGGCTGAGGCAAGTGCTCGAGCGATGTTGCGCGTTTGACGTCGATCGGCGCGGTAATGTTCTGGAATGGCAACCGCGACAGGAGGGTTCATCCTGTTGCAAGGGCAAAGAGCCCTCGTTGACTGTTCCGGCCTGAAAGTAATAAGGTGTCATCGTTCTCGCGTACGCTCGGCCTATACTGTAGGGACACTCGTTTCCACCCGGAAATCGTGGCTAGGCGGGTTTCGGGCGATTGGATCGTAACTATTCGGTCTTTCGAGCCGAACCGAAATTGAGATGGCTTCGAGCCTCCAACTAGGCCGATTCTTCTTTCGATTGTCGGGCTGACGCCCGGCGAATTCATCGTTTCTGTTTCGGGTTCAACTTACGCGACCGAGACCGCGCGGGTCGATCTCAAGCCGCGCGAGAGCGCCGTGCTCGACGTGATGTTGCGACCGGCGGGCATAAACCGAGAGACGATCGAGGTGAGCGCTGCGGCCCGGCAAATCGACCCCGCCCGGGCTCAGACCTCCATCGCCATTACCGGCGCGGACCTCGACGAGTTGCCGGCGGCGGGAAGGAGAGATCTGCTGTCTCTGGTGGCGCAAGTGACGCCCGGCGCGGTCGTTGGTCACGACAACTTCGTCCACCTGAAAGGCAACGAACTCTCGATTCATCAATTCGTCGACGGCGTCGCTTTCCTCGACAACGCCAACACGCATTTCACGCCGGGGGCTTCGCCGGCGATGATCGAATCGGTGAACATTATCACGGGCGGCATGCCGGCCGAATTCGGCAACCGATTGGGTGGGGTCCTCGATATCGTTACGAAATCGGGGCGTAGTTTCCAAGGGGGCAGCGTAACCGTCGGGGGCGGGACGATCCTGGCACGCGATGCCGGCTTGGAGTACGGCGTGGGCGGCCGAAAGTGGGATCTCTATTTCGGGGCCTCCGCGTTTAGCGACGGGCGGTTCTTGAATCCTCCCCAGCCCGCGGAGATCCACGACCTTGGCTACGGCGCGAACAACTTTCTGAAGCTCGGGCATAACCCGACCGACCGGGACCGCCTGACTTTCGTCGTCTCGACGGCCGGCACCAACTTCCAACTGCCCAATACGACCAGCGACTTCCTGGTCGGCCGAGACGCCTCTCGCCGGACGCGGATGGGGTCCGCGGTGGCGCGGTGGCAACGAACCCTGTCGCCGTCGGCTCTGGTGACGACGTCGGTTTACCACCGCTATGTTTCCGACCGCCTTTCCGGGACCAGCGACCCGAGCACGCCCTTGGCCAACGGATTCCGGCGTACCGAAACCAGCGGCGCCAAGGTTGATTTTCTGGTTCAGAAGGGCCGTCACACGATCAAGGCGGGCGTCGACGCCGCTACGTTCCGGTTGAATGAGGATCTGTTCTTCGACCCACGCGACGCCGACGCCCACGAGGAAGAAGAGGAACACGCGGAAGAAGACGACCATCACGACGAGGAGGAGGCCGAGCACGACGAGGAGCCGCACCACGAAGGGGAAACTGCGTCAGCGAGCACGATTGGCGCCGCTGTGCTCCCAGCGCTCGCCTTGGGTGGAGTGTTCCCGAGCCCGATACACAGCGAGGCGGTCATAGAGGAGATTGACTTTCACGGGCGGCGGCGCGGCGGCCAGGGCAGTTTCTATGTGCAGGACCAGTTTTCGCCGTTTCCTAACTTTACGGTGCATGGCGGGATCCGCTATGACCGTTCGAGCGTCGTTCTGACGGAGGATCTGTGGAGCCCGAGAGTCGGCCTGAGCTATCATATTCCCAAGACGGGGACCGTTGTGCGGGCCGTCTACAATCGCTATTTTGTCCCGCCGCCGCTCGAATATCTTCAACTTGCTTCCGCGCTTGGTGTAGGGGTGTTTAGCGCGCAGGAGGCCTCGCAGGACGTCAGGCCCGCGGCGATCTTCGGACTCGGCGGACCGTCGGGGCTGTCTTCGGGAGACGACAACCACGCGGACGAAGAGGTTTTTAATCCCGGCGCGGTGCGGGCGCTGACGCAGCACTACGTGGAGTTCGGCGTCCAGCAACGCTTGCGTTCAAAGATCGTGCTCGATGTTTCCGGCTACCATCACCAGGGCCGCCACGCGTTTGAGAACGCCGAGCTATCCAATACGCGCCTGTTTGTCCCGGTCAACTTCGACCGCGAGCGCACCTGGGGTTCCGACCTTTCGCTGCGCATGAAGCCGATCGGCCGTTTGGGAATCTTCGGGTACCTCAACTACGCCCACATCAATACGGCCCTCTACGGGCCGGTCTCCGGCGGCATCGGCGGACCGGGCGCGGATGCCGGCGGCCGCATCACGCCGGCTTTCGACCAGCGCCACACCGGTACGGCGTCGCTGGCCTACCGCTGCGGAGAGAACGGATTTCTGGTTGGTTTCTCGACGGCCTACGGCAGCGGCACACCCGCAGAGTTCGAAACCGAACAGGTGCGGCATCGCTTGCGGCGGGGGCGTCTTTGCTTCCCGTGCCGGTTTTCTCATCGGGCGGCGAGGCGGGGCGCCAACTCGTGCGCCTCCCTTCGCACTGGACTTTCGACCTTTGGGCGGCGGTTCCGGTCTGGAAAACGGAGACCAAGTCGCTCGAGCTGCGCTTCGATGGGCAAAATCTGGGTAACCGAATTTTCGCGATCGCAAAGGAGAGCGACGTGACGCCGGTGCAGTATGGGGGCAGACGACGATTTTCAGCCCAGCTGCGGTTCCGGTTCTGAGCCACCCGCCGATTGTCAGCCGTTTCGTGCCTGCAACCCCGCATCGCGCAAGCCGCCCTCACGCGGCCTTTACAGCCCACGTCCCTTTTTCGCACCGAAACCGGTCCGGCGTGCGTCCAAAGTTAAATTCACCCGCAAGTATCCCGAGGACTCATGCCCGTCGCCGCGCCGCCCGACAACGCCCTGCTTTCCGTCTCTTGGCTGAACTACTATCGCCACAACCGCGAATCATTGCTGCCCATTCCATGGGAGCGAGGCGCCGAGCTCAACGAAGCGGAACTGGCAGCCGTTGCCGCCTCGATCCAAGAGTTTCAACTGGGCGAAAGTTCCGAAGGTAAACACCTGGTTCAACGGGCTGAAGAGTTCGCGCGGCGGGAGGGCCTCTCGGCCTACGCTGAAGCGGTCAAGCTCTTTGTCGCCGAAGAGCACCGCCACGCCCGCGATCTGGGGCGGGTCCTCGATCTGGCCGGCGTTCCCAGGCTGCGCAAAGCCTGGGCCGACAGCGTTTTCAGACGACTGCGACATCTAGCCAATCTCGAAATGTCGATTCGCGTCCTGATCACTGCCGAGATCATCGCGAAGGTCTATTACGCCGCGCTCCGTGACGCCACCGGTTCGACCGTGCTGCGAACGCTGTGCGATCAGATCACACGCGACGAGCGGGAGCACGTCCGTTTCCAATGCGATTACCTGGCCATTCCGCAACGAAAACGCGGGAGCGTGTTGCGTCGGGTGGTCGAGTGGGGGCAGCGGCTCTTGTACGCCGCCGCTGCCGCGACGAGCTTCGCGCGGCTCTCCAACACATTCGGTCCGGGCCGCGACTGCCGACCCAGGGAACTTCGGAAGAGGCCTTGAGCTACAGCGCCGAGCGGCAATGAACCGCCCCGCAGGCTCTTCCCGCGGCGACATCGTAACGTCGGGTTGCATCGGGTTCGTGCCCCCCGGAGTTTGGTGCGCGGTCGCAGGCCCGTCGCTAGCGCTCACGGCTCTGATTCTATGGTTCACATTGCGAGAAGAGCTTCCAGATTTACGTCGCACACCCTTGCCAAGCCGGCCGCGCCGGGCTGTATAGTCGATAGGATGCCGCCGCGATTTCACCTGACCCGCGTATTCCCTATCCTCTGGCTCCTAGCTGCCGTGACAATCGCTGCCGGGCCGCTGCCGGCCGCCGACCCCCCGAACATCGTCCTTTTCTATATCGACGACTTGGGTTGGAGCGACCTGGGCTGCCAGGGCAGCACGTTCTACGAAACTCCTCACATCGACCGGCTGGCCGGCGAGGGCATGCGGTTCACCAACGCGTATTCGCCTTGCCCGGTGTGCTCGCCGAGTCGGGCGAGCTTGATGACAGGCAAGTCGACGGCGCGAGTCGGTTTCACCGGCCACATCACGGCGATCATGCGGCATCGCTACCCGCCTTACGGACGCATCATTCCCCCGGAAGACCACATGAGACTGCCGCTCGATGAAGTCTCGATCGCGCGCGCCCTCAAGCCGGCCGGCTATGTCTCGGCGAGCATCGGGAAGTGGCATCTCGGCACGGACGGTTATTGGCCGCGCGATCACGGCTTCGATGTCAATATCGCCGGTCACACGCACGGCAGCCCGGCGTCGTATTTCTTTCCCTACCTCAACGTGAAACAGCCTTGGAATCCTAACATCGCAAATCTTCCGGGCGGTAAAGACGGGGAATATCTTACCGAGAGGTTGACCGACGAGGCGATCCGTTTCATCGACAAGAACCGCAAGCGCCCCTTCTTTCTCTACCTGACACACTATGCCGTGCATACGCCGATTGAAGCGCCGCGCAATCTGATCGATAAGTACATGGCCAAGCTCAAGGTCGACGATTCGCAATTCGACGCCGGCTACGCGGCCATGATCGAAACCGTCGACGACAGCGTGGGCCGCGTGATGGCGACGCTCAGCCGACTCGATCTCGATGAGAATACCGTCGTGATCTTTACGTCGGACAACGGCGGGGAATCGCACGTCACACGCAACCGGCCACTGCGCGCGGGCAAGGGATATCTCTACGAAGGAGGAATCCGGGTTCCGTTGATCGTTCGTCGGCCGGGTGAAATCGAGGCGGGCAGCGTGAGCGAGACGCCGACCATCGGCACGGATCTGTATCCGACGATTACCGAACTCGGCGGTGAAAAGGCGCGCCCGGGCGGACCGCTTGACGGGCGCAGCCTGGTGTCTGTATTTACCGGTCGCGGGAAGTTGGCCGAGCGGGACCTTTTTTGGTATTACCCCCACTACAGCCCGCAGGCCAAGCGGCCGGGGTCCGCTGTGCGGTCGGGGAAATACAAGCTGATCGAGAACTACGATCGCCCGGGGTCGAGCTTTATGATCTCGAAGACGACGAGGGTGAAGCGGTAGATCTGTCCGAGGAAATGCCGGAGCGGGCGGCCAATCTGCGGCGCAAGATTCACGATTGGCTGCGGGCGTCCGGGGCAAAGCTGCATAGAGCGAACCCGGCGTATCGGCCGTCGAAGAACGAACGGGGCGGGTCTCGGTAATTTCGGGTTGGCAGGCAGCTTATCGTATCATTGCCACAATATCTGCCATAATAATAGACGCGTATGGCACTGAAGAATTTGCATGTCCCCCTCTCCGATGAGCTCCATGATGGACTCAGGGCGGAATCGAAAAGGACCCGTCGGCCCGCGACGGTTTTGGCCCGTCAAGCGATCGCGGCGTGGCTCAAGGAACAGCGCAAGCGGGAGCGCCACGAGCAGATCGTCGCGTTTGCGATGGCCGCCGCCGGTACAGACCTCGATCTCGATCCTGATCTCGAGCAAGCCTCGCTCGAGCATTTGGCGGAACTGGAGGCGGAGCGTTGAAACGTGGTGAAATCTGGTGGGCGGACTTAAGGCCTCGATCAGGATCCGAACAACGAGGCCGAAGACCTGTCGTGGTCGTATCGCATGACGGGTTCAATGAAGTTGCGGGGTGGAGGTCCCTTGTTGTGGTTCCCCTATCCACGTCGGCCCGGCAGGCGGCGCGAGGCCCTACCGTCGTCCAACTTCCCGCCGGGACCTTGCGGCAGGCAAGTTACGCGGTGTGTCACCAGATCACGACAATAGACCGTTCGAAAGTGTCAAGGCGAGTCGGATCTCTAACCGCTAGGGCCCGGGCTGCCCTCGACGAAGGAATCAAGGCGGCGTTGGACCTGGACTGAGCGTGGCGCCTCTCGCGCTCGTTGCATCGGACTTCGGAGCATTCCTTCCTCAAATCTCGGGAATAGGCTCGCCGGGGGTGATCTCTTTGCCCTCCCAAACGGGCTTGCCGTCTTTGTAGGTCAACAGGCGGATGCCGCTGCCGGGCGCGGGGTCGCGATTGACCGACGGCAGCAGGAAGCGGTGCTCGCGGATGCGGTCGGCGTGGGCCGGGACGTTGATGAGATTGGTCCACTCGTTGGGGTCGCGGCGCATGTCGTAGAATTCTTCCGACCCGTTGGCGTACTGGATAAAGCGCCAATTCTCGGTGCGAACCCCGTGGTTGTCGTGGTTGTGGGTGGTGATCGCCGGCCATTGGCGCGGAGCCATGCCGTCCCGCAGTTGCGGCGTCAAGCTGTGCCCCTCGATGCCCTTCTTGGCGGGCAAGCCGGCCAACTCGACCAGAGTCGGGTAGATGTCGAGCAACTCGGCTGGCCGTGAGCTTGTTGCCCCGCGGCTGACGCCCGGCCCGGCGAAGATCAGCGGTACGCGGGTTGAGCGGTCCCAAAGGGTGTTCTTGCCGGTGATGAGCTTTTCGCCCAAATGCCAGCCGTGATCCGACCACAAAACAACTACCGTATTGTCGGCGTGACCGCTTGCCTCGAGAGCATCGAGCAAACGCCCGACCTGGCTGTCGACGAAGCTGATCGACGCCAGGTAAGAGCGCACGAGGTTCTTCCATTGCTTGGCTTCCTCGAGAAACTTCAGCCGCGGTTCGGGCAGTCGCCAATGAAGGAACCAGGAAAACAGCGGCGTGTCTTCGCGGTCGTCGCGCCGAACCGGGGGTAGCGCGACCTTGTCTTCGGGATACAGGTTGAACCATTTCTCGGTCGCGAAGCACGGTACGTGGGGCAGGAAGAACCCGGCCGCGAGGAAGAACGGCTCGGGCAACTCACCGCTCAACTGATCGACGGCCCAGCTCGCGACCTTCCAATCTCCCTTGTCTTCGTCGCGGTGCGGGAACAGGCCCCAATCGACGAGCGCGTGGGGCTGCGGCGTGTTGACCAGTTTCTTCGGCGGATACGGGCCGACAGAGGCCCCCGGGCCCATTACGTCGAATTCCGGCTTGTGGTTCTCTTGATAGCCGCGGCTGTGATAGATCTTGCCGGTGCTGTAGGTGCGATAGCCGTGGCGGGCGAGATATTGCGGCAGCGTGACGAGGTCCTTGAGCCCGTCGACGTCGCGGAACCACGGAGTCAGCGCGTAGATGCCGGTGGTCGAGGGCCGCAGGCCGGTCATCAGGCTGGTTCGCGAGGGATTGCACAGCGGTGCTTGGCAGTGGGCGTTGGTGAAAACGGTTCCGCGGGCGGCCAGCCGGTCCATGTGTGGGGTTTGGACTTGCGGGTGTCCTTGGAGCGGGTTCACCCAATCATTGAGGTCGTCGATGGCGATGAAGAGAATATTGGGCTTGGCGGGTTTGTCCGCCGCCGGCCCGGAGGCTGACGGCAACGCTGGCGCGGCGGTCCACAAGAGGGTCGTCGCGAGCAATGAGCGAAGAGTCATTTCCGCTGCCTACAGGGAATCTCCGGTAACCGGGAGGCCGTGCATTTCGCGATAGATCGGGGCGTCGAAGCGGCGCGTCGATTTGAAATGCTCGTGGCGTCCGTCGCCGGCATCGGGCTCGGCGATCGCCAAGATGTCTCTCTTTTCGTCTTCGGTGAGTGGGACGAAATCGCGGACTGTTTTGATGTCGGCTTCGAGCTGCTCCATCTTGGTGTAGCCGCGCACGAGCGTCGAGATCGGCAGGCTCAGCGAATAGCGTACGCACTGCTCCACGGTCAGTGGAGTATCCGTGGGAATCTTGGGCTCCGTCTTGCCGCCTCCCAGCGACTTCATGCCGAGCACGCCGACATCGCGGTTGATGCATAGCGGTAGGACGTCGTGCTGGAAACTGCGATAGAAGTAGTCCATCACATTGATGGGCATTTGCGCCGTCGCCCAGTCGAAGCCTTTGTTGAGCATCTTTTGGTGAATGCGCGGGTCCTTGTGGCCGGTAAAGCCGATGTAGCGAATCTTGCCGGCCTGTTGCGCTTCGAGAGCATACTTCAACCCGCCCCGCTCGAAGACCCAATCGGGGTCATTATCGTAGTTCATCTCGTGAAACTGCCATAGATCGACGTAGTCGGTGCGGAGGCGGCGCAGGCTGTCTTCGAGGCATTTCTTGGCGAACTCGTAATCGCGGCCCGAGGTCTTCGTCATCAGGAAGACTTTCTCGCGCCAACCGCCGTCGAGCGTCATCCCCATGCACTCCTCGGCCCAGCCGTCGAGGTACATCCAGGCGTTGTCGAAGAAGGTCACGCCGTTGTCGATGGCGGTGTGGGCGATGCGGATGGCTTCTTGTTTATCCCATTCGCCGGCGCGGCCCAGGTGCGCGCCGCCGAGGCACAGAATCGACACGTGCTCGTTGGTGCGTCCCAGACGACGGGTGGGGATACCCCCGGGGCGATCTTGTTGTTGGATGGCGTCTCGATAGATATCCGGCATTCGGGCGACTCTGTCAGAAGGGTTGCGGGAACGTGAGGTTGCCCGGTCGATCGGCAACCCGCGCGCCGGGCAGCCTCGGTCGCGCGCTGTGAACATTCTGTCAACGTTCCCTCGGTTTGTAAAGGGAGTTGCCAAGCCACACTGTGCCGCACTAGGGAAAGCACCTTTGTTGTTATGATCATCACGGGTATGATGGATCCGCTCCAAAGTACGGTGACGGCGGGGGATCGCGGACCCCGGTCGGCCCGAGTCTCGGACCGTTGCAAGTACGCAGTTAAGCGCAACCATTTCCGAGGGGGCGCGTTACTACTAACAGGGCTTTCGCACTCGATCGGTATGATTCAACACCGAGCGGCAAGTCGATCGCGGCCTTAGCTACAACTACAATGAAACCAAGGGTGACCTCATGAAAGCGCGACGAATGCTGGGATGGGCGTTGCCCGGAGTGTTGGCTGGTGCGTTGGTCGGCATAATGCCTGCGGCAGGCCAACAAGGGAACAACGCCGCCGAGGACCCGGCCCGCGAGGCAGTCGATCCGGAACTCAAGCAACGCGACCAGGCTCCGCCCGACAGCATCACCATACCGCGCGGGACCCGCGTTCCCCTGGTTCTGATCAACAGCATCAGCACCAAACACGCCGCCCTCGGAGACAGAATTTACTTGGAGTCCGTCTACCCAGTCGTCGTCGACGGCCGGATTGTTGTTCCGCCGGGAACCTATGTTTCCGGCAGCGTCACCGGTTCGAAGCGACCCGGGCGGGTAAAGGGGAAGGGCGAGCTGTTTCTTCTTTTCGAACAGATGATTCTCCCCAATGGAACCATTCGCGACCTGGTCGGGCGCGTTGGGTCGCTCGATGGCAGAGCGCCGGAGGGGCTTGACCGCGACGAAGGCAAGATTACGAGCGAGAGCTCAAAAGGCGGCGACGCACGGACGGTCGGCGAGACAACTGCGGCGGGAACTTCGATCGGCGTGATCGCGGGAGCGTCGGGCGGCCGAGCGGGATTCGGCGCGGGCGTGGGCGCGGCGGCCGGCGCGGCGGCGGGGTTGATGGGGGTGCTGCTCTCGCGCGGTCCCGAAGCCGTGCTCGAAAAAGGCACACAGCTCGACATGACCCTCGACCGCGATCTTTATTTCACCGAGGAAGAGATGACCTTCGACGACGCCCTCCGACGACCCGGCGGCGGAACCCCGGGCGGCGACGGTCCGAACCGTGACCGCAATCGCGAGCGGGGCAACGGCCGTTTGGGCCGCGGCCGCCTGCCGCTGTGACACTCAGATCCGCCCATTCCAAGCGCTGTGAGACAGCGTCGCTACCTGGGAGCGCCCCTTGGTAGCGACAAACACTCGTGTTTGTCCTAACCTGAAACTTCGATTGGGGCGGGACCGAGTTGAGACAAGCTGAGAGCTTGTCTCAACTGTGGGCTAGGACCACGAGTGCCGGTCGCTACCGCTTCTACGAAGAGGCAGGCGCTGTTCGAAATTCAGTTGCTCCGTCGAGTTTCACGTTAACTGACCAAGGAGTAGGCCGCGTAGCCGATGCCGGCGCCCATCATCGAGCCGGCCACGACATCGCTGACGAAGTGCATGCCGAGGACGACCCGTGAGGTCGCCACGCTGGTGGCGCACAGCATGAGCCAAACCATGTAAGAGGGATAGAACAGGGCCAGCGGGACGGCAACCGCAAAGGCCGTCACCGAATGGCCGGAAGGGAAAGAAAAGCGATCCGGCGGAATCTTCGGGAAGGAGGCAAACGGAATCAGGTCGCACGGTCGGTTGCGAACCGCCACCCGCTTGACCAAGCTGAAAAGCGCGATGGCCGCCACGACCGCCGCCGCCGTCGTCAGCAGCACCTGATAGCGGCGCTCGCCGCCGGCCCACAACACGCTCGCCCCCAGCAATCCCCACAGCCAGCCGTCGCCGCCGCGGGAAGAACTCACCATCCACAAACGCACCGGTCGCGGGGGAGACCAACGCCGCAAGGCTTCGGTCAACAGCCGGTCTCGGCGAGCTACTGTTTCGCGCAGATGGGCGAGCATACTCATCGGCCCCAGGTTCGTTACTACCAGCTAAACACGTCGCGGGCGCTTTGTCACCACAAAGAGGTGAAAAACCAGCGCGGTTAGGGTGTTCGGCCGGCACGCACCCCAAACTTCCGTCCTATGACCCCGATTCCCGCGGCGAGGGTCTTTCCATTCTCTCTTCTCCAAGAACCGCGGGGCTCGGAAGGGCAGGCCTGGAGACCTGCCCCGCTGAGCTTCGTCCCATGCCGCTCATTCGTCGAGCCGCAACAGCCAACGCAGGGCGTTGCGGATCAGCCTTTGCGTCATGCCGTGGCCCAGGCCCTCGGGTGTGTGCCCAGGCGACAGATAAGCGAACCTGCCGTCGCCCGGCTCGCGCCACCAACCCGCCGGCGCCGCTGTATTATCGCGCGCGATGTTGCGCAACAGCAAGTGCCGAGCGTCGAGAAAATACTTGCTGGTGTGCTGTTCGTCGAAGATTTCGTAGTCTTCCACGCCCTGGGTGATGGGATGCGATTTATCGTCGACGCGAATCGTGAAGACCGCCGGAGGAGGGTGGCCGCCGTAATCGCCGCCAAACAGCTTGTAGTAGAGCCCGCCGGGCGGATAGATGCCGTGCGAGTTGTGAAGCGCGAGAAACGCTCCGCCAGCGTGGACAAAATCCCAAACCGCCTTTTGCTGCTCGTCGGTCATCCATTTGACGTGGGGGCGGTCATGTCCGTCGGGCCAGACCATGCCGTCTTTGAAAAGCATGAGTAGGTCGACCTGCTTGAGGGCGGCGGCGGTGAGCGCTTCGTGATTTTCGATAAACGTGACGGGGATGTTTTCGCGCAGCAACGCCGGGGCAAGGCCGTCACGGATGTGAACGGGACTGTGGTAGCGGTCGCCGATCAGGGCCAGAGCCTTGGGCCGCTCGGCGGATTGGTAGACGCGCGACGTATTCTGCGCCGACACAACCGCGGCGGCGGCGAGCAGCAGAGCGAGGACTCGATGCATGTCGGGTCTCCTTGGACGGGTTCGACGAAGTCCGGGGCCGATTGTAGCAGAGCCGAGAGGTCGAAATCAGCCCATCTCTCCGCGGCCGTCCACTAGGATGATGAGGAATACCGACCGACGACATGCAGGCGGATTCTCGTGCCGTTGCGTTCCTGTCATTGCGTTCCCAATGAAGCTCCCGATCTATCTCGACAGCCATGCCACGACGCCGGTCGATCCGCGGGTGGTCGAGGCCATGTTGCCCTATTTCGGCGCAGTTTTCGGTAACGCCGCCAGCCGCAATCATTCTTTCGGGTGGGCGGCGGAGAAAGCCGTCGCGCGGGCGCGGGAACAGATCGCCAACCTGATCGGCGCCTCGCCGCGCGAGATCGTCTTCACCAGCGGAGCGACCGAGTCGGACAATCTTGCGATCAAGGGCGTCGCCGAGGCGGCCGCCGTGACCGAGCCCCACATCATCACCTGCGCAACCGAACACAAGGCCGTTCTCGACTGTACGAAACGCCTCGATCAGCGCGGTTACCGGGTCAGCTATCTGCCGGTCGACGGCGAAGGGTTGCTGGACCCCGAAAAAGTCCGCCGAGCCCTCACGGAGAAGACCATTCTGATTTCGGTCATGGCCGCCAATAACGAAACCGGCGTGATCCAGCCGATTGGCGAGATCAGCCGCATCGCTCGCGAACACGGCGTTCCCTTACATGTGGACGCAGCGCAAGCGGTGGGCAAGATTCCTGTCGATGTCGAGCGCGACGGGATTGATCTGATGTCGTACACCGCGCACAAAATGTACGGTCCCAAAGGCATCGGCGCGCTCTATGTTCGACGGCGCGGGAGGCGCGTCGATCTCGCAACGCAAATCGACGGCGGCGGTCACGAGAGAGGGCTGCGATCGGGGACGCTGAACGTTCCCGGGATCGTCGGTTTCGGGAAGGCTTGCGAACTTTGCGGGTTGGAAATGGAAGCCGAGGGCGAGCGCGTCGGCCGGCTTCGCGATCGTCTATGGGAGGGGATCAGCGCGAGACTCGACGGGCTTTCAATCAACGGAAGTCGCGAGCATCGATTGCCGTGGAACCTGAACGCGAGTTTCGACGGGGTGGACGGCGAGGCGTTGTTACTCGGGATGGACGACATTGCCGTGTCGAGCGGCTCGGCCTGCACGACCGACACGCCCGAACCGAGCCACGTTCTGCGGGCGATGGGCGTCAAGCCCGCTTTAGCCCATGCGTCCTTGCGTTTCGGCTTGGGGCGCTTTACGACCGAAGAAGAGATCGACTACGCCGTTGACAAGGTGGCGAGGGTCGTCGAGCGTCTAAGGCAGACCGCCGCGGGGTCGAGAGCTTTGGCGTAAGGCGCTTCCGCACGAGTGGCGACCTAGCCGGCAGCGACCGGCGCTCGTGCCGGTCCGCCGAGCGCTGATTTACGACGCCTCGCTGTCGCCGCTCGGCCCGTAGATGTCGGGGTGCTTGCCGCCCATGGGCCGAATGTAGGTGCTGAGCTGACCGCGATGATGGACCGTGTCGAGCAAAAGGAGCCAGGCGGTATAGCCCAGCGGGGCTTCGAAATGCGTGTGACCATCGAGGTTGAACTTGTTGTTCGTCGTGATCCAGGTTTCCTCGTCGAGGCCCTTTAGGAGTTCCTCGAAACGGCTGTTTGAAGCCTTGAACTTCGCCACCGCGTCGGGAATATCCTCGAACGGCAACTCGTTGCGATGGTTGATCGTTCCGCCGGCGCCGGCGAGTTCGACCAAGTCTTCGACGTGGCCCAGCAGATGACCCACGATGGCACGCGCCGTGCGTGATTTCTCGTGCGGTTGGTAGTCGAGCTTGTCGCTCGGCAGGGCCTCAAAAACGCTCATCGTCAGGGGCAATTCCTCGGACCATTTTTGGATGAAAAATTCTCGTTCGGTCATGTCTTCCTCCTCTCCCGGTTAGGGTTTGCGTTGTCTCTTTCGTTGCTTCGGCCTCGGCTCGGCGTCATCGGTTGCCGGCTCATGACTGAGCCGAAGCGTGTCGAGTAGAGAAATCAGCTTTCGCTGATCCTTCTCGCTCAGTGCGTCGGCGGCGGAGCCGGCGATGGCCATGACGGGTTGGTGCAGACGCTCGAGGAGCTTCAGCCCTTCCGCCGTGATACGGCAAATCACCTGCCGGCGGTCGCTCTTGGGGGTTTCGCGCTCGACCCACCCCTGTGCGTCGAGTCGGTCGATCAACCGGGTCACGCCCGGCGTGCGCTCGAGCATGCGCTCGCGGATTGCCAGCGTCGGCAGCCCGTCGGGTTGCGCGCCGCGCAGGATTCGCAGCACGTTGTACCGCTGCGAGGTGATTCCGTGAGCCTCGTAGACTTGGTTGAGTAATCGCCGCACCACATCGGTGGTCCGCATCAGCCCGAGAACGATCTCTTGGCTCGCCGACTCGAAGGGCCGCTGCTGGTGGATGGCCTTCTGTAGAGAGCCGGCGTTGCGCGACATGTGAATAGACTATATGACTATAGTTAACATGTCAACTATTATCTTTTGAACTATTTGAGGGCGCCTTCACGGGGTCCATCAGTGGAGGACGGACGCCGCGGCGACTGACAGCCCGTGCCGGAACCGACCTAAGACTTCACTGGGGCGGTCCGGCCGGCTCCCGATTTCGGCCATGGTAAACTCAAGAAAAGAGCGATCGAAGGAAAGTCAAGGAACGGCCATGAAAGCGGAAATCCACCCTGACTACCAATTGGTGACGGTCAACTGCGCCTGCGGGAGCAGTTTCCAGACCCGTTCCACCCACTCGGGCGACATCCACGTCGAAATTTGCTCGGCCTGCCACCCGTTCTTCACGGGGAAGCAGAAATTGGTCGATACGGCCGGTCGCGTCGAGCGCTTCCGCAGGAAATACGCGAAGGTGGAAGCCTCGAAGAACTAGCCCGCATTTCTCTCCGCCTGACGAGCAAAGCACACGATAGGCCCGCCATTACTTCGTTGCGCTTGCTCGCCGTGCTCACCGTACTGTTCAAGTACGCCTCCGCGCGCCAAGCGGCGCGCGCCTCGTACTGACGGACCTTTCATGCACTTTGCCTCGCCACGCGGTGAGAAAAGCGGGCTAGGGTCTCACGTTACCCCTGAAATGCCGGCCGGGCAGGCCTGGAGACCTGACCCACTGCTGCTACCAGAGGCCGATCAGCTTCCACCACACCAGCCCGGTCGAGACCCACACGGCCAGGTTCCATAACGAGAGCAGGAAGCCGACCTTCCACCAGTCGCGAAAGCCGACGTAGTTTTGCGCAAAAAACATCGGCGCCGGTACCGTTCCGTAGTGAGTTAGCCCGGCGGCCGGGCTTGCCAGGCAGGCAAAGGCGTAGACGGTGAGACCCGCCGGCGCGCCTCGCGAGACCAGCAAGGCGACGAAGGGCGGAAACATCGCCAGGAAGTGCATCGTGATGCTCGCAAACCCGTAGTGGGCGTAGAAATAAACGAGCAAGGCGATCGCGAATAGCGCGGGCCACCCGAGCCCGCTCAGCGATTCGCCCACCGAGTCGGCGAAAGCCCGCGTGATGCCGTAGTCGTTGAGGGCCGCGCCCAGGCGGACCACGCCTCCGTACCAGATAAAGACGTCCCAGGTCTGACGCTCGCTCACCGCGTCGTCCCACGTTAGAACCCCAGTCAGGAACAAGGCGCAGGCTCCCGACAGCGCCGTCAAGGTGACCGGCATGCCGTGCAAACCCGAGGTCACCCACAGCCCGCAAACGAGCGCGAAGACCCCGAGCACGATTTTTTGGCCGCCGTCGAGGGGACCCATCTTTGCGAGCTCCTCGCGGGCGAAGGCCGGGGCCTCGGGGGTTTGTTGGATTTCGGGCCGGATCAGTTTGCCGACCAGCCAAGGGACGCCCAGCAGGCTCGCGAGCCCCGGGACCAGCGCCGCCCAGGCCCACCCGGGCCAGGTCACCTCGAACGACGCGGCGTCTTGGGCCAGGCTGACAATCACCGCGTTACCGGCTTGCGCCGTAAGAAACATCCCGGCAACGACGCACTCGCCCTGATACAGTGCGGCCATTAGAAAAGCGCCGAGTCGTCCGGCGGTTTTGCCGGGGTGCGATCCGTGGAGTTCGGCCAAGCTGCGCGCGATGGGGAGAATAACGCCGCCGGTTCGGGCGGTGTTTGACGGAATGATCGTGGCCAGCGTGAGGTCGCTGAACACCAGCGCATAAGCGGTGCCGAGCGAGCTGCCGCCGAACACGCGCAGGAAGAGCAGAGCGATGCGCCGGGCCAGGCCGGTCTTGATCAGCGCCCGCGCGATCAAAAAGGCCGAAAGCACCAGCCACACGACGGGGTTGGCGTAGCCGCTCAGCGCGTCTCGGATCTCCAATGTCCCGGTGAGGGCGGCCACCGTGAGGGCGAGAAGGATCAAGACGCTGCCCGGGAACGGGCGCAGCATCAGCCCGGCGATGGTCGCGACGAAGATCGAAAAAAGCCGCCAGCCTTCCGCTGAGACTGCCTCGGGTCGCGGCCAAAGCCAATAGACAGCGCATCCCAGAACGACAAGACCGAGCAGCTTAGCCCGCGCGGAGGGTTCAATCGTCGAGGAAGAGCCGTCGGGCGGCGGTTCGGGGGTGTCGGTCATTCAGCGCGGTATTGTAGCGCAGGCGGAGTCGATCGACGGTCCAGCCATCCGCGGTACTCCGCCGGCCGTTCTCCCGTGCATTGCTCTTCAATCCGCTTTCGCAGCGAGGATGGCCTCGGTTAGGGCCGGGACGACCTCGAACAGATCGCCCACAATCCCGTAGTCGGCGATTTCGAAGATCGGGGCTCCGGGGTCTTGGTTGATGGCGACGATTGTTTTCGCGCCCTTCATGCCGACCACATGCTGGATCGCGCCGGAGATGCCAACGGCGAGATAGAGCTTCGGCGAGACAGTTTGTCCCGAGCTGCCGACTTGGCGCTCGAGGGGCAGCCAGCCGTTGTCGCAGACCGGCCGCGAGGCGGCGACTTCGCCTCCCAGCGCTTCGGCCAGTTTTTCGGCGATGGGAATGTTCTCGGGGTCCTTGATGCCGCGGCCGACAGAAACGATGATGTCGGCCGAGGAAAGATCGACTTCGCCCTTCGACTCGCGGAACCATTCACCGTGGCGCGTTCGGATATCGCCCGGCTCGATCGCGATCTCGACATTCTCGACAGGCGCGGGGTTGTCGGCCAACTCCAGCGCGTCGCCGCGAAAGGCTCCCGACTGGATCGACGCAAAGTAGGGCGGGTCGCCCGCGAGCGTCACGTCGGCGTTCATCTTGCCCTGGAAGAGTTGCCGCACGAAAACGACACGTCCTTCCTCGACGCGGATACCGACGGCGTCGCTCAAGAAAGGCCGATTTAGTCGGGTGGCAAGCTTGGGGCCGTAATCGCGGACGAAATAGGTGTGCGGAAACAAGACCAGTCGAGGCAAGGTCTTCTCAATGACTTGCTCAAGAGCGCGCGTATAGCCGTCCGGGGAATAAGCGGCCAGTAGATCGTGCTCGGCGGTAAGAACGCGGTTCACCTTGTGTCCGGCCAACTCGTCGGCAAGGGTTCCAAGGCCCGAGCCTACAACGAGCACGGAGAGTTCCGCATCCAGCGAGGCGGCGATCTGTTGCCCGGCCGCCAGCGTCTCCCACGACATCTTGTGCCATTTGCCGCCGTGCTGTTCGGTAACGACCAGGACGCTCATAGGATTCTTGCCTCGAACTTGAGCTTCTCGGCCAGCTTTTCAGCGGCCTCTTTCGGGGAACCTTCGAGAAACTGCGTTTCCTTCGTCTTCACCGGCGTGTATAGGCGTTCGATGGTCTGACTGACTTCGGGCACGACCCCCAACTCTTGGGCCAAGTGGCGCTCGAGCGGTTTTTTCTTGGCTTTCTTGATGCCCATTAGCGTCGCGTAACGCAGCTTGTTGATGCCGGATTGGATCGTTAGCAGGGCGGGCAGGGGCATTTCGATGTTTTGAAACCACCCGGCCTCGAGTTCGCGCTTCACCTGGATACCGTCGTCGGAGACGTTGACCTCCATGATGATCGTGGCGTGCGGCAGATTGAGCAACTCGGCCAAGACGACGCCCGTTTGCCCGAAGCCCACGTCGTCCGATTGCAAGCCGGTCAAGATGATGTCGGGCGATTCGGTGGCCAGCGCGGCGGCCAGCGCCTTGGCCGCAGCCAGGGTATCGGCGTGGGCGAAACCTTCGTCCTCGACCAGGATGCCGCGGTCGGCGCCCTTGGCGAGCGCTTCGCGGATCGCGGCGCCGGCGCGCTCGGGGCCGGCCGAAACGGCGACGACCTCGCCGCCGTGTTTTTCCTTGAGTCGCAGCCCCTCTTCGAGCGCGAAGGCGTCGGGCTCATTCATTTCATAGGTGAGATCGGATTCGTCGATCCACTTCTCGTCCTCGGCCGGACGGATCACCGAGTCGCGTGCGGGCGTTTGTTTGAGGCAGACGAAGATGTTCATGGCCGAACGCTCTGCGGACGAGCCTAGCCCGCATTTCTCACCGCCTGACGAGCAAAGCACACGATAGGCCCGCCATTACTTCGTTGCGCTTGCTCGCCGTGCTCACCGTACTGTTCAAGTACGCCTCCGCGCGCCAAGCGGCGCGCGCCTCGTACTGACAGACCTTTCATGCACTTTGCCTCGCCACGCGGTGAGAAAAGCGGGCTAGAGCGGACCCCTACGCTTCGGAGTAACGCTTGAAAATCAGAGCGCCATTCGTTCCGCCGAAACCGAACGAATTCGTCAGGGCGTATTCTATCTCGATTTCGCGCGCTTGGTTGGGCACGTAGTCGAGGTCGCAGTCCGGGTCCGGCGTTTTGTAGTTGATCGTCGGCGGCACGACCTGATCCCGCAGGGCCAAGACGACGATTCCGGCTTCCAGCCCACCCGCGCCGCCCAGCAAATGGCCGGTCATCGACTTGGTTGAACTCACCGCGAGCTTGCGGGCGTGTTCGCCGAATGTCTGCTTGATGGCTTCCGACTCAACGCGGTCGCCGACCGGGGTCGACGTGCCGTGGGCGTTGATATAGGCGATGTCTCGCGGCGAGAGCCCGGCATCGGCGATGGCGTTTTGCATCACGCGACAGGCGCCGTCGCCGCTATCGGGCGGCGAGGTGATGTGAAAAGCGTCGCCGCTCATGCCGTAGCCGACCAGTTCGGCAACGATCGGCGCGCCGCGCCGGCGAGCGAACTCATATTCCTCGAGGATCAAGATGCCCGCGCCTTCCCCGACAACAAAACCGTCGCGGTTTTTATCCCAGGGGCGGCTGGCGTGTCCGGGATCGTCGTTGCGCGTGGAAAGCGCTCGCATCGAGGCGAACCCGCCAACGCCCATCGGCGTAATCGCCGCTTCCGCCCCTCCACAGATCATGACATCGGCGTCGCCGTGAGAAATGATGCGGAACGAGTCACCGACGGCATGAGCGCCGGTCGTACAAGCGGTCGCCGTGGCCGAATTCGGCCCCTTTGCGCCTGTCCGGATCGAAACGTGCCCGGAAGCGAGATTAACGATGCTGGCCGGAATAAAGAAAGGAGATATGCGGCGCGGCCCGCCCGCCAACAAGTTGCTGTGCTCGCGCTCGATCACGTCGAATCCACCGATACCGCTACCGATGTAGACGCCTACGCGCTCGGCGAAGTCCGGAGCCACATCGAGAGCCGCCTCCCGCATGGCGAACTCCGCGCCGGCGATGGCGAAGAAGATGAAGCGGCCCATCTTCTTCAACTCCCTTTTTTCGATGTAATTGAGAGGATCGAAATCCGTGACCTCGCCCGCGAAACGCGACGCGAACTCCTTGGCGTCGAAGAGCGTAATCGGGGCGATGCCGCTCTTGCCCGCACGCAGTGCCCGCCACGTTTCCTCGGTCCCGATACCGACCGGCGACACCAAACCGACTCCGGTAACCACTACTCTCGGTGACAAATCAGCTTCTCCTCGAAAGATAGGCAACAGGCCTTACTTCTTCTTGTGGGCGGTCACGTAGTCAACCGCATTGCCGACGCTGCGAATCTTCTCCGCTTCCTCGTCGGGGATCTCGATGTCGAACGCTTCCTCGAACGCCATGATCAACTCCACAATATCGAGTGAATCGGCATTCAGCGTTTCGACGAATGATGCGTCTCGGGTGACTTCCGATTCCTCGACGCTGAGCTGCTCGCAAATAATTTCACTGACCTTCCGCGCAATATCCATAAATCCTCCCCGGTCCAATCGTCGCTGAAGACGAATCCTTGATTCTATCGGGGTGCAAGCGGCGTGACAAGCGCCGGCCGCCGCGCCGCCACGTCGAACCGTCCGCAAGGCCGGTGATCGATGCCCCGGCACGCGTCCGCTGCCCTGGCCGCTTGTTACTGCACGGCGGCGCCGGCCTGGGCCGCATTGGGGTCGAGATTGATCTCTCCGAAGGCGTTTTCGTATTGGGCGATGTTCTGTTGCAACACGCCGAGCAGGGCCTTGGCCTGCTGGGGGCTCAGATAGACGCCCTGGAAGTTGCGGATCTCGACGTTCTCGGGCGCGGTCTGGTGCATCGTGCCGAACGTCAGCATGAAGTCCCAGACGTTGACGCGAATCTGAACGCTGTTGGAATAGGATTCGCGATAGTCTTCGCCTTGGATGAGATTGACGCGGGTTTGCTTCGGGGTGGTTGACATTGCTTTCTCATGCTGATTGACAAGGGGGGACGGCGTCAAATGGAGACGAGAGTATTGTGGTAAGAGGCGTCGATTCAGCCGCCGTCTCGATCTTGGCGAATCAAGACTTCGCTGCCCTCGGCCATCCGTTTCATTCGCGCCCGCAAGTCGGCGTGGCTTGGCGGGCGAGCGTCACTCTTGATCGGGAGAAGGAGCGCGACCGCGCGACCGCGACGGGTAATGATGAGTTCCCCCTGGGAGTCCAACATTTCTTCGATCCGAGAAAGCGAATTTCGAAATTGTCCGATGGGCAAGGATTTCATATTCACCCTGATTCTGTCTTATCGGCAGCCGCTGACCAACGGAAGCGCGGGCCGGGCGCCGCGAAGGGAAGCTGTGTCGGCCGCTTGAGACGTCAGGCCGGATTGACTTCCTGTCGCCCTGTCAGGGCTCGACCGGGTGGGGATTCCACCCCGGGGTTCCGCCTATCGGCTCTACCCTGGGCTATATTCCTGTCGCCGCTTCGCGGCTGGACGCGACGCGATACCCAGTACATTCGAAGGGTGATTCTCACAAGAAACCGATCTCAAGCCAAGACGTTCTTCACCACGTTGCCATGAATGTCGGTCAAGCGGAAATGGCGGCCTTGGTACTTGAAGGTCAGCTTGGTGTGATCGATGCCGAGCAAGTGCATCATCGTTGCGTGCAGGTCGTGGATGTGCACCGGGTCTTTGACGATGTTGTAGCTGTAATCGTCGGTCTCGCCATAGCTGATGCCGGGCTTGACGCCGCCGCCGGCCATGAAGATCGTGAAGGCGCGGGGATGGTGGTCGCGCCCGTAATCGTCCTCGGTCAGCCGGCCCTGGCTGTAGACGGTGCGCCCGAACTCGCCGCCCCAAATGATGAGCGTCTCGTCGAGCAGGCTGCGGTTCTTGAGGTCTTGAATCAATGCCGCGGTTCCCTGGTCGACTTCTTTCGACTGGGTACGAATACCCTTGGGCAGCTCGGTATGGAAGTCCCAACCGCGGTGGAAGAGTTGAATGAAGCGCACGCCGCGCTCGGTCAAGCGGCGGGCGAGTAGGCAATTCGCCGCATAAGACCCGGGCTTGCGGGCATCCTCCCCATAGAGCTCGAAAGTCGTCTCGGGCTCTTTCGACAGGTCGGTCAGCTCCGGCACGGAGCTTTGCATCCGGTAGGCCATCTCGTATTGCGAGATGCGGGTTGAGATTTCCGGGTCGCCGAATTCCCCGAGCGTTAACTCGTTCATCTTCCCCAGATCATCGAGGAAGCGCCGCCGGGCGTTCTGATCGATGCCGGGTGGGTTCGAAAGGTAGAGCACCGGGTCGCCCACCGAGCGGAATTTCACGCCCTGATACCGAGTGGGCAAAAAACCCGCGCCCCACAGCCGGTCGTAGAGCGGCTGGCCGGCAATGGCGGATCCCGAGGAAACCATCACGACGAACGACGGTAGGTCTTTGTTCATCGTGCCCAAGCCATACGACAGCCAGGCGCCGATACTGGGCCGCCCGGCGAGCTGAAAACCGGTCTGGAAAAACGTGACCGCCGGGTCGTGGTTGATGGCCTCGGTGTGCGCCGTTTTAACGAAGCACAGCTCGTCGGCGACCTTGGCGGTATGGGGCATCAATTCGCTGATCCAAGCGCCCGATTGGCCGTGCTGCTTGAAGTCGAAAATCGTCGGAGCCGTCGGGAAACTCGTCTGCGTCGCGGTCATCCCCGTCAGCCGTTGACCTTGGCGGATCGAGTCGGGCAGCTCGGTGGCGCGCCGATTTTTCAGTTGCGGCTTGTGGTCGAAAAGGTCCAACTGCGAGGGCGCGCCGGATTGGAACAAGTAGATCACGCGCTTGGCCTTGGGCGCGAAGTGCGGCAGGCCGGGCCGACCGCCCGATATCTCGTCGGCCGATTTCGCGGCCCCGCCGAACAGATCCTCGTTGAGCAGATGAGCAAGCGCCGCCGTGCCTATCGTGGCGCTCGTGCGACTGAAGAAATGCCGCCGATTCATCAAAAGCCGGCGTTCGCGCTGTGGGTCCATGGGATTCCCCTTCTTCGTGAGCCGTTAACCGTGAACCGTGAACCGAGATCCGCGAATCAATTATCCTTCGGCTCACGGCTCACGGCTCACGGTCATTGCTTCGTAATCGTTTCGTCCAGATTCAGGATCAGACTGGCGACCGTCGTGTAAGACGCCAGTTCCGCAAGGTCAAGCTCTTCATTTCTCTTCGACTCACCCTGAGTGACCAAGCCCAGCGCGGCCTTGCGGTTCGTTTCGTAGTTGTCCAGATGATGGTGGTAGGCATTGACCAAGACCTCGTTGCGCTTGGCATCGGGCTTGCGGGCGGTGGCCAACCGATACCCGTAGGCTACGCGTTCGGCGGGTGTGGGGCCGGCCTCGGTCATCATCCTTTCGGCCATCTTCCGCGCGGCCTCGACGAAGGTAACGTCGTTCATCAAATTCAGCGCCTGCAGCGGCGTGTTGGTGCGTGTCTCGCGCACAGTGCAGGCTTCGCGCCCGGCCGAATCGAAATTCAGCATCGACGGGGGCGGCACGGCGCGCTTCCAAAACGTATACAAGCTGCGGCGGTAGAGCTTGTCGCCCTGGTCTTGGACGTAGTCTTTGCCGCCGGCCAGCTCACTCCACAGCCCGGCCGGCTGATACGGTTTGACCGACGGCCCGCCGGTTTGCTCGACCAGCAGCCCCGAAATCGCCAAGGCCTGATCGCGCACCACCTCGGCCGGCAGCCGAAAGCGCGGTCCGCGCGCGAGCAGGCGGTTTTCCGGATCGCGTTGATGCAGTTCGAGGTCGACGGTCGAACTCTGGCGGTAGGTCGCACTCATGACGATCGTCTTCATCACGCCCTTGATGTCCCAGCCGCTTTCGACGAACTCGACGGCCAACCAGTCGAGCAGATCCATGTGAAGCGGCCAGTCTCCTTGCGAGCCGAAATCCTCGACGGTCTTGACCAAACCGACGCCGAAAAGCATCTGCCAGAAGCGGTTGACCGTCACACGCGCGGTCAGCGGGTTCGAGGGGCTTACGAGCCACTTCGCGAAATCGAGACGGTTCTGCGGGGCCTGTCCCCCGCTTGCCGAAATCACGGCGGGCACGGCGGGCCGCACTCGTTCGCCCGGTTTGTCATAAGCGCCGCGCAGGAGCAGGTGCGTCGCCCGCGGCGGCTCCATCTCGCGCATCACCATCAAGGTCGGCAGGCTGTCGGAGAATGCTTCGCGTTTCTTGCGCAATCGGACAAGCTTGTGCCAGGCCTCGCGAATCTTCGGCGGCGCATATTGGTCGAGAAACGCCAGCCGCAGCTTATCGTTTTCGGCCTGTGTCCTCTCGGCGGCCGGCCGCGCGGCAATCTCGTTGAGCGGCTTCGGCGTCGAAATAACGGCGACCTCGGCGGGGCGCAGTGCGCGGCTGTACAGGCGCACCTCGTCGATCGCGCCTTGGAAGCGCGGCCCGGGGCCCGCGGCCGCGCCGATTCGCAGCGGCTGATCGACCTTGAACGATTGGTTCATCTCGTCGACATTGACTTTCAGCCTTTGACGCCGACCGTTGATATAGATGGCGATTCCCTCGGCAAGCCGCGAACCGTCGTAGGTCGCTGTGACGTGATGTCGGCGGTTCAGGGCAAGCGGTTCGGCGGTCTCGACCAACAAGGCGTCGTCAAGCGCCCGCACCACCATGTTGAAGTGCACTTTGGCGTCCTTGAGGTAGATGCCGTAGCCGGTAATCTCGGTGGTGAGTTCCTTGGTGCGCGTGACGATAGCGCCGTCCGGGCTGGTGGGGTGGATCCACGCCGACAGCGTGAACTTGTCCTGGAAATCGTACTCGCCGACGTTGCCGGCGTCGATGAAAACCTTGCCGTCGAAACTCGCCGCGGCGCCGATCGCCCCGTCAACGAATTTCGGCAGCCCGTCGACCAGCGCGGCATTCGCGCCCCCGGAGCCGGGAGTATCTCCCGACAGATTGCCGTCGAGCGAGTAGTGCGCCTCCAGCCCGTCGCGCAATGACCAGTCGGCGGCAACCGACCCGGCAATCGCCTCTTCCCATGCTCGTTGGGCTTGGCGGCGCTCGGTTTCGAGTGTTTCGAATTCGTCTTCCGCGGCGGCAACCCTCTCGTCCAATTGCTTCAGCTCGGCCTGCTGTTTCCTCGTCGGAGCCTGAATGAAGGGCGGGGAATTGCCATATTTGAAGGCCTTGCCGCGCTCGGGGACGTTATTGAAATACGCGAAAAGGCTGTAGAACTCCTTCTGCGTGAAAGGGTCGTACTTATGGTCGTGGCAGCGCGTGCATCCGATCGTCAGCCCCATCCACACCGTCGAGGTCGTCTCGACGCGATCGACGACGTATTCGACCGCGTATTCGGCGTCGATGATCCCGCCCTCGCCGTTGCCGCGATGATTGCGGTTGAACGCGCTGGCGATCTGTTGATCGAGAGTCGCGTCGGGCAGCATATCGCCGGCAAGCTGTTCAATCGTGAACCGATCGAACCCCATGTTGTCGTTGAAGGCCTCGATCACCCAATCGCGCCAACGCCACATCGAGCGCTCGGCGTCGGTTTGGTAGCCGTTCGTGTCGGCGTAGCGAGCAGCGTCGAGCCAGCGGACGGCCATGCGCTCGCCGTAACGAGAGGAGGCGAGCAAGCGGTCGACCACTTTCTCGTAGGCATCGGGTGACTCGTCGACGAGAAAGGCGTCCAACTCAGCGGGGGTTGGCGGCAAACCCGTCAAATCAAGCGAAACTCGACGAAGCAAAGTCGCCCGATCGGTTTCGGAGGCGGGCGAGAGCCTTTCTTTTTTCAGGCGCGCGAGGACAAAGTGATCAATGTCGTTCTTCGCCCAATCCAGCGGTTCCACTGGCGGAGCCTTGGGGCGCCGCGGCGTGAGGAACGACCAGTGCTGCTGCCACTCGGCACCCTCGCGGACCCATCGTTCGAGCAACTCGATCTCGGCGGCGGAAAGTTTCTTGCCTCCGTAGGCCGGCGGCATGCGGCGCGCGTCGTCGTCGGTGGTAACCCGCCTGATCAACTCGCTTTCGTGCGGGTTGCCCGGAACAACGGCGGAGCGCCCGCCCAGATCCGCCCGCGCGCCTTCCTCGGTGTCAAGCCGCAGCGCGCTCAGCCGCTTCGATTCATCCGGCCCGTGGCAAGTGAAACATTTGTCGGAAAGGATCGGTCGAATGTCGCGGTTGAAAGCGACCGGCTCAGCGGCGTGGTCGGCGGCGGCGAGCCCGACGGCGCCCCCAAGGGCTATCAGTACGACCGACAGTACGACCGAAAAAAGATTGAGGAGAACCGACAACTCAAACCGCGGACGTCTCATCATGGCCCAAAACTCCAGTTAGATTATAGCCCCCCGCGGGGGGCACTTGTATTGGAGTGAGGGGGAGTGAGGGGGCGTGGGAGTGCTCGGCGGCGACGAACGGTCGCGCAATCGGTGCAACACAAGCGGCTGAGAGTCAGCCCCGGCCGAAGGCCGGCACGAGTTCGGGTCCCGGTGCGTCCTGCCGGGGCGCGCCAAATAAGAAGGCCCGCCGTCGCCGGCGGGCCTTTCACCCAAAATCAAAACGAGAACCTCGATCGAAACTTGCGCTAGTCGCCGCTTGCTCCGATCATTTCCTGATCGTGACTCTTGCTGCCGTTAGCGCCGTTGCCGTTGGCAGGGCCGCCGATTTGGACCAACGAAGGAGCCGCAGGCTCTTTGAGCACTTGTTCGCGGTACATCTTCATCAGCCGCGCTTCTTCTTCGGGGGTGAGGATCTTGCGCTTCGATGTCCCGCCGTTGACGGCCGGGGCTGTTTCGCCCTTGGCTTGCGCCTCGGCCAGCTTGCGGTCGCGCTCGAGAATCTTCTCTTCACGCGCGTTGGCCGGGCCCTCGGAGACCTGCACCCCGCGAGCGGCGTGCTCGGCGTTGATCGCCAAGTGGTGCTCGTAGTCATTCAGATTGACGTCACGGCCGCCGGCGTAGATGTTGTGCTTGCCGTGCTCGCCGTACCACTTGCTCAGCGTGGCCGTCATGTGCATCTTCTCGATGATGTTACGCCAGCCGACGCCGGTGTTATACGCGCAGAAGGAGATTTCGCCTTCCTGCGTCCCGTAAGGAATGATGCACATCTCGGTGCGGCGGAAGTCGTAGTTAAACAGATCCTGGAACCACATACCCGCCACGAAGAGGAAGTTCCACGGATCGTTGCGCCGCGAGACGCCCTTGCCGTAGTTCGTTCCGCTGAGGCCGAAGGACTTGTCGAACTTCTTGAGCAGCGCGAACAAGTCAAAGCTCGCGGGCGCTTTGTAGGGGTTGTAGTTCTTGAGCAGCGCCAATCCGAGCTGTATGTTGCTCCACTTGGTCGAGCGGCCGGAGTCAGTGATCTGACGAATGTCCTGCACGAACTGCGGAACGTTGATGAACTCGGCGACCGGAGCCATCTCCTTGGTCTCTTTGTTGATCATCAGCGCCGTGCCTACTCCACAATTGGGGTGGCAACCGCAGTTCACCTGGCCCCACTGTGATTCAGGCCCGTGGGCCACGTCGGCGGCGTCCACAAACGAACTCATGACCGAAATCGGGAACCAATCGCGATTCGGCTCGGTGATGCCGACCTGCTCTTTGACGTCCCGCGCCAGGTGCGAAAGCGTGTAGCGCTGCCGCAGGCGACGTTCATCGGTGATCGCTTCGTCGCGCCCGGTGAAGGAAACCGGCTGGAAGGCGATGAAGGCGATCTTTCCGGGGTTGTCGCGGGCGAATTGAATGATTGGGCCGACCTGCTCGTTGTTGACATTGTTGACGAGCGTCGTCACCAGGACAACCTCGGTGCCGGCGGCGTGCAAGTTCTCAATCGCCTTGAGCTTAATGTCGAACAGATTGCCGATCGCACGGTGCGAGTTGGGCTCGTTGCCGATACCGTCGAACTGCAGGTAGGCATAGCGCAAACCGGCATCGGCGGCCTTTTCGGCGAACGCGCGGCTCTTGGCGAACTCAATGCCGTTGGTCGCCGCCTGCACGCTGTTGAAACCGATCGAGCGGGCGTAGCGAACCGCCTTCAAGAAGAACGGCGACATGGTGGGCTCGCCGCCCGAGAACTGCACCGACATCTGACGCCGCGGCTTGATCTTCAGCGCGTTGTCAAGAATCGTCTTGATCTCGTCCCATTCGAGCTCATGGACAAAACCGACCTGGTTGGCGTCCATGAAGCAGGGGTCGCACATCATATTGCAGCGGTTGGTGAGGTCGACGGTGAGAACCGAGCCTCGGCCGTACTTGACGGTGCTGGAACCGTGATTGTGCAGATCTTTGTCGTTGTGCGCGCGGATGTCGCGGCCCGGGAAGTTCGACTCGATGTGCTCGAGGAACTTCGAATCGATGGCCATGAGGTCTTCGATCTTGCCGTGCGTCGGACAGTCCTTGACCATCCAGATCTCGCCGTCGCGCTCGACGATGACAGCCTTGATCTCGCCGACCTTCTGTTCCTTAAGGATGTTGTAGTCGACTTCGCCGTCGAGAATTCGGGCGCGAGCTTCCGTTACGCATTTGGGGCAAAGCGAATCGGTTTGGCGCGGCCATCCCAGTGGCGGCTTGCTCTTCTCCCATGACTTGAGCATGGGCTTTTCCGACCAGTCGGGGGTGAAAGCGGGGTTGGGGTCGACCTTTTGGTTGATGCGCTGAAAGCCCTTCCAGGCGGACGCGGCGACTGTCGTAATTCCCTTTTCGAGATACTTGATGGGTCTGTGCATCTACTGAACTCCTCCGGCGGCTTCGAGGTTCTGAGGTTTTTCGGTCTTTATTCGCCGAAACCGCCTGTCGCAAGACGCACCTTGCCCCGGGAGCGGGCACAGCACACCTAACAACCCTACTAGCATACGCAATCCTACCTATGACCTGCCAGTAAAATTGGCTCAATGGGTTAAATCGGGTGCTGTATGGCGATCTGGGCCGGTGAATGGTACCCCGTTTTCGCGTACCGGTACAAAATAAACCCACCTCGGAGTGGGTGTCGGTCCCCTCCGAGCTCCCCGACGCCGGTTATCGGGACAGGCACTCACCGGCCTGTCCGGTGAGCATACGAACCGCTGCCGGTCGCCCGCGCCGGCAATGATAGAATCAGTCTCGATCCATGCAAGAGATGATTCGAGCCGCCTTCTATGATTTTGACGGCACCCTGGTTTCGAGCAACGTCGTTACGCGCTACGCCTATTTCGCGAAACATCATCCATCGCGTCTCGAAGCCTTTTTGCGCTATACCAAGCTGCTGCTGACCGTGCCGCTGTGGCTGGCGCTCGACGCCTACTCGCGGCGGCTTTTCAACGAAATCTTCTACCGCGAATACCGCGCTATGCGCCTCGACATACTCAACGAGCAGTCCGAGCGAATGTTCGCGAACGACATTCTCCCCAAGGTCTACCCCGGGGCGAAGCCGTTGATCGAAGCCGATCGCGCGGCCGGATTCCGCCTCGTGCTCGTCAGCGGCGGCCTCGATTTCGCGATCGCGCCGGCTGTCGAGTACTTTGGCTTTGACGACCTGATCGCCAATCGCTTGGTCTTTGAAGACGGCGTCGCTACCGGCGACCTTGCGCCGCCCTTGTTAGCCGAGCAAGAGAAGGTAGCGGCGATTGAGCGCTATTGCCGCGAGTATAATGTGGACACGGCGCGCTCGAAAGCCTATTCCGACAGTCTTTCGGACCTGCCCATGCTCGAAGCCGTGGGCGTGCCCGCGGCCCTCAACCCCGACCGGCGGCTCAGGAAAGTCGCCGTCGAGCGGGGTTGGCCGGTGCTGGATTTGAAGGCTGGTGAATGATGGAGAAAATCGGGGAGAGTCCGCTTCTGATGAATCCGCTGATTCAAGATACCGCCATCAAGATGGGATTCGGCGGCGTGAAGCGTCAGGTCGGGTTGGCGCGCTCGTTCCTGCCGCCCTTTCAGGGCTTGAGGGTAGTGGGGGGGCGTCACCTAGGGTTCCGCCTTCGGCTCTACCCTAGGCTATATTCCTGCCGCCGCTTCGCGGCTGTACCAACCCGCAACCGCCCCGCGGGAGGTGGAGGGTTCGCTCAGTGAACACCAACGCCCAAGTCGTCGACGATTTCACCTTCGGAGACCCCAAGCCGAACGCCGTGGGCCGCAACGCCCTGGTGCCCTACGACGATTGCGTCGTCCATCTCGACCACACCTCTTCGGAACGTCTGCTGTGGTACGGCGAGGACTTGATGTCGGTCAAGTTCCCGCCCGGCACGCGCGTCGTCTACCCCAAGCCGACGATCCCCGGCCTGCCCGATCGCGCGGGAGCGATTCGCTACGCCTTGGGACATTGCTCGGGCATGGAGCCCTTCGCGGCCATGCTGCAACCGGGCATGAAAGTCACCATCGCCATCGATGACATTTCGCTGCCGCTGCCGAAAATGAAGCGGCCCGATTTGCGCGAGTCCGTGCTGACCATCGTCCTCGATCTGCTGGCCGCCCGCGGGGTCACCGACGTCCACATCATCATCGCCACGTCGTTTCATCGCCGCATGGAGCCGTTTGAAATTCGGCGCGCCGTCGGCGACCGCATTTTCAGCGCCTACTACCCTCACAGCCTCTATAACCACGACGGCGAAGACCCCGACGGCATGGTCGAGCTGGGCAAGACGGAGTTGGGCGAGCGGGTGCGCATCAACCGCCGCGCAGCGGAGTCGGACTTGCTGGTCTACGTCAACATCAACCTAGTCCCGATGGACGGTGGGAATAAGTCCACTGCGATCGGCCTTTGCGACTACCCGTCGCTCCAGGCCCACCACAACCCCGACACGATTCTCAAGAGTGATTCCTACTTCGACGACAAGCGCTCGGCGCTCAAGAGTTCGGCCGACCGCATGGGCGAGGTCCTCAACAAACACCTTAAGGTGTTCCACATCGAGACCGTCGTCAACAACGCGATGTTTGACCCGAACATGGCTTTCTTCGTCAAGAACGAAGACCAGTGGAACGGTTTCGACAAGGCGGCCTTCGGCACGGCCAAGTTTGCCCTGAGCAAACTCTCGCGCGAGACCAAGCGGAAAATCCTGTTCTCGATCCCCGCGCCCTACGACTTGATCGCGGTGCACGCCGGCGAGACCCACGGTACCCATGCCAAGACGCTGGCCTACTGCTACCAACAATACTGCGTGCCGGTCGAAGACCAGTCGGATGTCGTCGTCTTTGGGATGCCGTTCATTTGTCCCTACAATGTCAACTCGATTTTGAATCCCCTGCTTGTACAGGTGATGGCGCTGGGGTATTTGTTCAACATGTATCGCGGCATGCCGATCGTCAAGAAGAACGGCGTGCTGATCGTGACGCATCCTCTCTATAACGAATTCGATCCGCGGCATCATCCTTCCTACATCGAATTTTTCAACCGCATCCTGCCCGAGACGAACGATTCCCACACCTTGCAGCGCAAGTACGAGGAAGAGTTCGCCCATAACCCCGACTACATCAAGATGTATCGCACCGGGCACGCCTACCACGGCGTGCATCCTTTCTACATGTGGTACTGGGGAGAAAACGGACGCGCGCATGTCGGCAAGGTCATCGTCGTCGGCGCCGAAGACCCGAACACGGCCAAGGTGATGGGCTGGGAGACGGCCGCAACGATGCAAGAGGCTCTCGAGATGGCGCACTCCCACGTCGGCCGGCTTCCGACCGTGACCCATCTCCACATCCCTCCGATCGGCATGGTCGACGTCAGCGGGCAACGCGAGACGGTCGGCGCGGTATGAAAACCGTTTTTGTCACCGGGGCCACCGGTTTTCTCGGCAAGCATCTGGTCGCTCAACTCAGCCGCGCGGAACCGGAAACGCGGCTGCGGCTGCTGTGCCGCTCGGCTTGGCCCGGCGAGCCCCCCGAATCGGTCGAAATCGCCGCGGGCGACATCACCTCGTCCGAGGACGTCGATCGGGCTGTCGAGGGCGCGGACGAGGTCTATCATCTCGCCGGAATCGTGCAGCGCGACCCCAAGGCCCCGGGCCTTCTCTACAGAACCCACGTCGAGGGAACCCGCAACGTTTGCGAGGCCCTCAAGCGCCATGGCGCGTCGAAAGCCGTTTTCGTCTCGACGTCGGGAACCGTCGCCGTCGGCCGCACCCCGATCGAACGTGACGAGACGGCCGGCTACGCGATCGAAACGGTCGGCGCGTGGCCCTACTACACCAGTAAGATTTACGCCGAGAAGCTCGCTCTGCAGTACGTCGAAGACCACAAACTGCCGATTGTCATCGTCAACCCCAGCCTGCTGCTCGGCCCCGGAGACGACCGCGGTTCCTCGACCGGCGACGTGGCGCTCTTTCTCGAAGGCCAAATCATGGCGATTCCGAGTGGCGGGCTGAACCTCGTGGATGTCCGCGATGTCGCCGCCGCCGTCATCGAGGCCATGCGGCGCGGCCGCGTGGGCGAGCGTTATCTGCTGGGCGGGGCGAATTGGACCTTCCGCGAATGGATCGCCCGCACGGCGCAGGCCTCGGGCCTCAAGGCTCCGACGATCGAACCGCCTTTGTGGCTGGCTCTCGGCAGCGCCAAGCTGCTGCGGGCGGTGATGCCGCTGGTCGGCAAGCAATTTAAGCTCGACGACGAATCGATCAAGATGTCGGCCTGCTACTGGTATTGCAACTCGGAAAAGGCGCGAAAGGAGCTGGGCTTCACGACTCGCGACCCGATGGACACCCTGCGCGACACGATCGACTACATCCGCCGCCGACCGCAAGGCCGGTAGCGACCGGCCCTCTTGCCGGTCCAAGTCAATAGTTGCGACCGGTTCTCAGCCGGTCACGGCCCAAAGCCCCGGGTTCCAGCCGGTCCGCGGAAGTAACCAACCGCCCGCCGCCGCCGCCTACCCATTGAATAGAGGTGCGCTCTCCCTGCGTTCGCGCGCCGTAGACGCGATAATACACAATGGTTGGATGGGCCGTTTTGCCCGACCGGCCGGTGAATAGAGATATATCCTGTGAACCCCTGGGTCAAGAGAATCATCGGAATCCTGATCGGCGTCGCGCTGGTTTTCTTGATCGGTACGCGGGTCTACGAAGCCCGTCAGGATGCCGGCAAGGCGGCCAAAAAGAAGAGACGGGGAGGCCGCGTCGTCAGCGTCGATGTGGCTGAATCGCGCACCGGCTTAATCCGCGAGAACCTGCTGTTGACCGGATCTTTGAAAGCGAAAGAAGCCGTTGATGTCAGCCCCAAGGCCCAAGGCCGCGTCGAAAAGCTTTATTTTCAGGTCGGCGACTCAGTCGAAAGCGGAACATTGATCGCCGAGCTCGACGACGATGAATTGCAGCAGCAGGTGAACCGGGCCGGCGCCAGCATCGCAGTCACCAGCGCGTCTCTCGAGCAGCGCCGGGCCGAGCGAGAAAATGTTCGCGCCGAACTCGAAAGGGCGGAGCAGCTTTTCAAGGAAAAGCTCCTCTCTCCCCAGGACTATGACGCCCGCCAGACCGGACTCGCCGTCGTCAACGCCCAAGTGCAGCTCGCCCAAGCGCAGCAGCAGCAAGCCGAAGCCGAATTGAGCGAGTGGAAGATCCGACTTGCGCAAACCAAGATCTACGCCCCGATGAGCGGCATTGTGGCCAATCGCTATGTCGATGTCGGCGCGCTGGTCAGCCCCAACACCCCGGTCATGCGCATCGTCAATCTCTCGACCATGGTCACGCAAGGCAACGTGCCGGAGCGCAACATCGGCCGGCTGCGCATCGGCAACGAAGCCGTTGTGCGAGTCGACGCCGTTCCCGACCACGGTTTCAAGGGACGTATCGCGCGGATCGCCCCGGTTCTCGACGCGGCGACGCGTAGCGCGCTGATCGAAATCGATATTCTCAATCCGGGCAATCTCCTCAAGGCCGAAATGTTCACCCGCATCGAGTTGGACTTGGGAACGACTCGCGAAGCCGTGCTGATCCCCCGCGAAGGGCTGGTCTATCGCGGCACTCAGCCGGGTGTGTACGTGATTGACGGCAATCTACCGACTTTCCGGCCGATCGAAACCGGCTTGACGCGCGAAGACCAAGTCGAAGTCTTGGCGAATCTCGATGCCGGCGTGAAGATCGTGGGCCGTGGGGCCACGATGCTGCGCGAGGGCGACCGGGTTCGATCCGGCGGCGCGGGAGCCAAGGGCGGTGCGAAGCAAGGGGCGCCGGGAGGCAACAGGGCCGCCGGAAATAACTCCACATGAGTCTTCCGGAATTCTCCATCCAGCGGCCGGTCACGGTGCTCATGGGGTGCTTGATCGCCGTACTGCTCGGCGGCATCGCCTTTGTTCGGATCCCGGTCGATCTGATGCCGGAGACCGAATACCCGACCATCAGCGTCAATGTCGGCTACGAAGGCGTCGCGCCCGAGGAGATGGAGACTCTTGTCGCCCGCCCGCTCGAGCAGACGCTCGCCGCCGCTCCGGGGATGGAAGAAATCACGTCGTCTTCCTCGGAAGGCCGCGCCAGCGTGCGCTGCCGCTTTCTGTACGGTACCGACCTCGACGAAGCCGCCAACGACATTCGCGCTCGCATCGACCGCCGCCGCACGATGCTGCCCGACGACATCGATCCCCCGACCGTTTACAAGTACGACATCTCGCAATACCCGATCATGTCGTTGACCATCGCTTCAAGCGAAATGGATCCCAAGGAACTGCGCCATTTCACCGAGAAGCACATTCAATACCGCATCGAGCGCGTCGGGGGCGTCGCGCAGGCGCGCATATCGGGCGGGCTGCGCCGCGAGATCCACGTCAATCTGTCTCTGGAAAAGCTGCGGGCGCTTAATCTCTCGACCGCGCAGGTCGTCGCCACGCTGCGCCGCGAAAACATCAACCGGCCCGTGGGGCCGGTCAAGGAAGGACGCTACGAAGTCCTGTTCCGCACCGCGGGCGAGTTCGAGAACGTCAACGACATTCTCGATGTCGGCGTTGCCAATCGCAACGGCGTCCCCGTCTATATGCGCGACATCGCCACGGTCGAAGACGCCCACGAAGATGTTCGCTACATCGTTTCGGCCGACGGCAAACCGGCCGTCCGGCTCTTCGTCTATAAGCAATCGGGAGCCAATACGGTCAACGTCTCGGCGGGCGTCCACAAAGAAATGGCCCGCCTTCACGAAGACTACCCGACGGTCTCGATCGGCGCGCCGTGGGATACGGCCAACTTCATTCGCTCGGCGATCAGCAACGTGCGGCAGGCGACGGTGGTCGGCGGCGGGTTGGCCGTTTTCGTGTTGTTGTTTTTCTTGCGCAGCCTCACGAGCACTCTCATCATCGGCATCGCCATTCCGGTATCGGTGATTGCGACCTTTGCGTTGATGTTCTTCAACGGCTTCACGTTGAACATCGTTTCTTTCGGCGGCTTGGCTCTGGGCGTGGGCATGTTGGTGGATAACGCCATCGTCGTGCTCGAGAACATCTTCCGCCACCGCGAACAGGGCCGCGAAATCAAGCAGGCCGCCGTGATGGGCAGCAAGGAGGTCGCCACCGCGATCACGGCCTCGACGCTGACGACGATCGCCGTTTTCGTCCCGGTGCTGTTCATGGGCGGCGTCTCGGCGCAAACGTTCAAGCAGTTGGCCTGGGTGATTTCCTTCGCGCTGTTTTGCTCGCTGGTGATTGCGATTACCGTCGTTCCGATGCTCTGCTCTCGCTTCCCGGGCAGCGGCAAAGCAAGCGAGGGCGCGCTGAGCCGAAAGATGGGAGCGCTCCAGGAAGACATGGCGCAGTGGTACGGAGGCGTCATTTCTCGGGCTCTCGATCATCGCGTCGCGGTGATCGCGAGTGCCGCCCTGCTTTTCGCCGGATCGGTCTATCTTCTTCCTCTGATCGGCGTGGAGTTGCAACCCGAAGTCGACGAGGGCCAGATTCGCGTCAATCTCGATCTCGAACCCGGCACGCGCGTCGAGGTCACCGACGCGGTCGTGCAGCGCATTGCTCAGATCGTGCGTGACGAGATTCCCGATGAGGTCAAGCACATCATGACCGAAGCCGGCAGCGCCAGCACCTGGCGCGCCGAGGGAACCAACGAGGGCGAATTGCGCATCGAGTTGGTCGACCAAGATCAGCGCGACCGCTCGGCGGCCGAAATCGCCGAGGCGCTGCGCCCCATGATGCACGTCGAACCCGGCATGCTGATCCGCACCCGCGTCAGCGGCGGCTTGCACAAGCGTGGCGGCTTCAGCGACGACGATCGGCTGACCGTCGAGGTTCGCGGCCACGACATGCTGGTCATGCGCGGGTTGGCCGATCGAGTGCGCGAAACCATGATGGCGACCGAGGGCGTTCGGAACTCCCGGGTCAGCCAACAGCCCGGCTTTCCGGAAATGCTGATCTCGGTCGACCGCGCCAAGGCGACGGCAATGGGCTTGGCGGTCTCGGAAGTCGCTGAAACTCTCGAAACCGCCATCGGCGGCACGCGCGCCTCAATGTATCGCGAACAAGGCGATGAATACG
The DNA here is from genome assembly GCA_965238125.1 of Bryobacterales bacterium. Taxonomy (GTDB): domain Bacteria; phylum Acidobacteriota; class Terriglobia; order Bryobacterales; family UBA6623; genus UBA6623. The sequence goes on from OZ250179.1 coordinate 6,039,082, forward strand.
ACATTCTCGTTCGCCTGCGCGAGGAAGACCGCTTGAACGTCGGACAGGTTCCCCAAGTGCCCATCACGCTGCCCGACGGCAGCGTGATCCCCGCCGAGAGCATCGTGCGCATGCGCCGTCAAGAAGGCCCCTTCGAAATTACGCGCTCCGATCAGGAACGCATCATCCTCGTCAGCGGCGTGATCGCCGGCCGCGATCTGGGAAGCGTCGTCGCCGACTTGAAGGAGTCCATCGGGCGCATCGACCGCCCCAGGGGGTACGAGTTCGTTTTCGGCGGCGAGTACGAAGAGCAGCAAGAAGCCTTTCAACAGATGACGTTCGCCGCGATTCTGGCGTTTATTCTGGTCTACATGGTGATGGCCTCGCAATTCGAGTCGTTGCGCGATCCGTTGATCATTTTGTTCTCGGTTCCTCTGGCGCTGATCGGCATTGTGCTGATGCTGCTGATGACCGAGACGACTTTTAACATTCAGGCCTTTCTCGGCGTCATTGTTCTGGTCGGCATCGTGGTCAACAATGCCATCGTCTTGCTCGACTATACGAATCGTCTGCGCCGCGAGCAGCGTTGGGATCTGCGCGAAGCCGTCATCACGGCCGGCTCGCGGCGACTCCGGCCGATCTTGATGACCACGATTACGACCATGCTGGGGCTGGCGCCGATGGCGCTCGGCCTCGGCGAAGGCGGAGAGCTGCAAGCCCCGATGGCGCGCGTCGTCATCGGGGGTCTGGCCACCTCGACGCTGATCACCTTGGTGGTCATTCCGGTTATCTACATGGCACTCGAGGAGAGAGCGGAGAAGGCCGCGGTTCGCCGCGAAGCCGCCGCCGGCCTGGCACCGGTGGAATCCGCCGGGGACTAGCTTGCATTGGCCGCCGGGGTACGGGAGATGCTGAACGTATATGCAACAGGAGAAGAGCGGTTATGAATCTGCCCGACTTTTCCGTCCGTCGGCCCGTCACGGTGCTGATGGGATGCTTGATGGCCACTTTGCTCGGGGCGGTGGCGTTCGTCGAGATCCCCGTCGATCTGATGCCCGACATCGTCTTCCCGACCCTCAGCATCAGCGCCGACTACGAAGGCGTCGCTCCCGAAGAAATTGAAACACTCGTAACGCGCCCGCTCGAGGAGGCCTTCGCCGCCGCTCCCGGCGTTGAGGAGGTCACATCGCGCTCCACCGAGGGCCGCTCGTTCATACGCGTCCGTTTCAGTTTCGACACCAACCTCGACGAAGCCGCCAATGAATTGCGTACGCGTCTGGACCGCCGCCGGGCCTTGCTCCCGGAAGATATGGACTCGCCGACCATTTTCAAGTTCGACGCCACGCAATTCCCAATCCTGTATATGGCGGTTTCCGCCGACGACATGGATTCGCGCCAACTGCGCCATTACACCGAAAAGAACCTGCAATACCGCATGGAACGCGTTCCCGGCGTGGCGCAGTTCACCGTGCGCGGCGGCCTGCGACGCCAGATTCACGTCAATCTCGACCTCAAGAAACTGCGTGCCCTTGACCTCTCGGTCGCCGAAGTCGTCCGAACCGTCCGCAACGAAAACCTAAACCGTCCGGTCGGCCCGGTTCGCGAGGGACGCTACGAAGTCCTGCTGCGCACCAACGGCGAATTCACCAACGTCGACGACATTCTCCAGGTCAGCGTCACCACCCGCAACGGCGTGCCGGTCTATTTGCGCGACATCGCCACCGTCGAAGATTCGCACGAGGACATTCGCTACTACGTCACCGTCAACGGACGCTCGGCCGTCAACATGATGGTCTACAAGCAGTCCGGCGCCAATACGGTCAAGGTGTCCGACGCGGTTTGGGAAGAGGTCGAGCGCATCCATCGCGACTACCCGAACATCCACGTCACCGCCATGTTCGACCAGTCCAAATTCATTCGCGGCGCGATTTCGAACCTCCGCGACGCGGCGTTGATGGGCTCGGGGCTGGCGGTCTTTGTGCTGTTCTTCTTCCTGCGCAGCATCTCGAGCACGGCCATCATCGGCGTGGCGATCCCGGTCTCGGTGATCACGACTTTCGCGCTGATGTACTTTAACGGCTTCACGCTGAACATCATTTCCTTCGGCGGGCTGGCGCTCGGCGTGGGGATGTTGGTCGACAACTCGATCGTCGTTCTCGAAAACATTTTCCGCCACCGCGAACAAGGGAAGAGCCTGCAACAAGCCTCGCTGCAGGGCAGCCGCGAAGTCGGTACCGCGATCACCGCCTCCACGCTGACCACGATCGCCGTTTTCGTTCCCGTGCTGTTCATGGGCGGCATCGCGGCGCAGAACTTCCAGCAGCTCGCCTATGTCGTTTCGTTCTCGCTGCTTTGCTCTTTGGTCATCGCCCTGACCGTGGTGCCCACTTTGTGCTCCCGGTTCCTGGGCACCGCCTCCGACGAGGAGCGTCGTTCGGGCTTGGTCCGGCTGATCGGGCGAATCCACGAAGCGCTCGAAGAGCGCTACGGAAACATCATTTCCTGGTCCGTCGATCACCGCAAGACCGTTGTGGCCGCCGCCGCCGCGGTCTTTGCCGGCGCGATCTACTTGGCGCCCTATGTCGGCGTCGAGCTACAACCGGAGGCCGACGAGGGTGAGGTTCGCGTTTCGCTCGAGCTCGAACCCGGCACCCACGTTGACGTCACCGACGCCATCGTGCAGGAGATTTCGAGAGCCGTCCGCGAGATCCCCGAAGTCGAAACCGTCTCCAGCGAATCCGGCACCAACCCCAGCCCCTTCCGGCCCAGTGGCATGAATAGGGGGTCGCTGCGTATCCAGCTCGTCCCCCACGCCGAGCGCGATCGCTCGGCGCAAGAGGTCGCCGCGCAAATTCGGACCCTCGTTCAAGCCCGGCCCGGGATGATGGTCCGCACCCGCGTCAGCGGCAGCTTCATTCGCCGCATGACCAGCTTCGGCGGCGGAGACGGCGATCGCCTTTCGGTCGAGATTCGCGGACATCAGATCGAAGTCTCGCAAAATTTGGCGAATGAAGTCCGCAACATCATGATGTCGACGCCCGGTGTTACCAGCTCGCAGGTCAGCCTGCGTCCCGGGCAGCCGGAAATGGTCGTCACCGTCGATCGCCCCAAAGCGTCGAGCCTCGGGTTGCGCGTGTCCGAAGTTGCCGACACGCTTGAAACCGCCATCGGCGGCACCCGCGCGTCGTTCTATCGCGAGGAGGGCGACGAGTACGACATCGTTGTGCGTTTGCAGGAAAAAGACCGCCTCGCGCTGGCCAATGTCGGACAGATTCCGATCACCACCCCTGGCGGCCGCACTCTACCCGCGGAAAGCATTGTTCGGATGAAGCGCCAGGAAGGTCCGATCGAAATCAATCGCGCCGACCAGCAGCGCATCATCACCGTCAGCGGCACCATCGCCGACCGCGACCTTGGCAGCATCGTCGGCGACTTGCAAGCGGCTTTCCTGAAACTTCCCAAACCCGAAGGCTACGAGATTCGTTTCGGCGGCGAATGGGAAGAGCAACAAGAGGCCTTCCTAGCCATGCTCTTCGCCGCTCTACTGGCGCTCGTGCTGGTCTATATGGTGATGGCGTCGCAGTTTGAATCCCTACGCGACCCCTTTATCATTCTCTTCTCGATTCCGCTCGCGGCCATTGGCGTGATCCTCATCTTGCTGCTTACCGGGACCACCTTCAACATTCAAGGTTTCCTCGGCGTTATCGTCTTGGTGGGGATTGTGGTCAACAACGCCATCGTGCTCATCGACTATACGAACCTGCTACGCCGGGAGAGCAACTACACCCTGCGTGAAGCCGTCGTGACCGCCGGGCGTCGCCGTCTGCGCCCGATTCTGATGACCACGATCACAACGATTCTCGGGTTGACGCCCATGGCTCTTGGTTTGGGTGAAGGCGGCGAGATGCAGGCGCCGATGGCGCGCGTCGTGATCGGCGGGCTGACCACTTCGACGCTCATCACGCTGGTGATCATTCCGGTGATCTACATGATGCTCGAGGAGCGCGCCGAAAAAGCCGCCGAGCGGCGGCAGGCCGGCATCGATCTGCATCCGCAACCGGCCTCGGGCGACTAGGATCGCCCCGACGTGGCGCACGTCTCCAGACGTGCCGTGTCGGGCTTTCGAGCCCGACATGTCTGCTTCGTGCGTTGAATCCCGGTCGCGGAGTCGCAGCCCCCCTCCGCTGGTAAACTTGGTAACGCTCCTACGTACTCCATGTCCAAACGAAACTCCCGCCCATTTTTATTACTCGCACTCGTGTCGGCGCTCGCCGCCGCCTGTTCGTCGGTGCCCGAAACAACCGCACCCAACATCCTCTTCGTCTTTGCCGACGATCACGCTTATCAAGCCATCAGCGCCTACGGCTCGAAGATCAACCAAACCCCGAACATCGACCGCCTCGCGCGCGAGGGAATTCGCTTTGACCGCTGCTTGGTGACCAACTCGATCTGCGCCCCTTCCCGGGCCGTGATCTTGTCCGGCAAATACAGTCACCTCAACGGCGTGCTCGACAATCAGTTGGCCTTCGACGGCAACCAACTGACTTTCCCGAAACTGCTGCAACAGGCCGGTTACCAAACCGCTCTGATCGGCAAATGGCACCTCAAGAGCGACCCGACCGGCTTCGATCACTGGGAAGTTCTCCCCGGCCAAGGCGCTTACTACAACCCCGATTTCCGTACCCGCAGAGGCGCCAAAACCTACCAGGGGCACACAACCGACGTCACCACCGACCTCGCTCTCGACTGGCTCGAAAACACCCGCGCGCCCGATCAGCCGTTCCTGCTGATGTATCAGCACAAGGCGCCCCACCGCAATTGGATGCCCGGCCTTGAATACCTTTCGATGTTCGGCGGCGAAACCGTGCCGGAACCCGAGACTCTCTTCGACGACTACAGCCACCGCGCCTCTCCGGCCCGCAACCAGGAAATGGAAGTCGGCCGCCACATGTTTGATTCCTACGATCTCAAGATCGCCCCGCGAGCCCCCGAAGGCCTTTCCGAGCAGGAAGACGCGCAATGGGAAAGAACCTACGGACGCCTCACCACCGAGCAGGCCGAGGCTTGGTACGCCGCCTACGAGCCGAAGAACGAACAACTGCACAAAGAAAACCCCCAAGGCGCCGACCGCGTGCGTTGGAACTACCAGCGCTATATCAAGGACTACCTGCGCTGCATCACGCAAATCGACCGAAACCTCGGCCGCGTGCTCGACTACCTCGACGAAAGCGGGCTGGCGAAAAACACCGTTGTCGTCTATTCCTCCGACCAAGGGTTCTACCTCGGCGAGCACGGTTGGTACGACAAGCGCTGGATGTACGAAGAATCGCTGCGCACGCCGCTGATCGTCCGCTGGCCCGGGCAAGTCGCGCCCGGCGGCGTCAACCGCGCGATCACTTCGAACCTCGATTTCGCGCCGACGTTTCTTGACATAGCCGGGGTCGCGGCGCCGGCCGACATGCAGGGCGCCAGCCTCGCGCCCTTGCTGCGCTCGGAGACCGTCGAGGGATGGCGCGAGAGCTTCTACTACCACTACTACGAAAACGACGCCCACAACGTCGTCCCGCACTACGGCGTGGCCACCGATCGTTACAAGCTGATCCACTACCCCGCCACGGCTGAGTGGGAATTGTTTGACCGTGAAAGCGACCCGAACGAAATCGCAAGCCGCTACGACGACCCCACATACGAAAAGGTTCGGGCCGATCTGCGCGCCGAACTCGAACGGTTGCGGAAAGACCTACAAGTTGTCCCCTGACGCTTCGGCCGCGGTCGGGCCGTGACGATGGCTACTCTCGGGACGCAATGTCGGCCGACCCGCGTGTTATACCTAATGAGGAACGAATGGTCCGTCGAATGACATTGGTGTCGCCGCAATCCCGCAACCGAACAGCTTCCATGACCCGACCGCTGCAGCTTTGCGTCGGCCTCGTACTGCTCCTGACTCTGAGCGCTCCCGGGGCCGAGCCCCCCAAGCCCGGGCCGGTCGAGATCCTGCCGCTCGACGAAGTCACCCCCGGTATGGAAGCCGTCGCCTGGACCGTTTTCTCGGGGCACGAGGCCGAGCCGGTCCCTCTCGAAGTGCTCGGCATCATGAGAAATTCCTGGGGTCCCGGCCAGCACATCATCATGGCCAAGCTTGGCGGCAAGGCCGGCCGCACGAACGTCGCCGGCGGGATGAGCGGCAGCCCGGTTTACTATGACGGCAAGCTGATGGGCGCGATTTCGCTGCGCTTCAGCGTCTTCTCGCCCGACTCGATCGCCGGGATTACGCCGATCGAGCTGATGCTGCAGATCGACGAGCTCGATCAGGGGCATCCGATTCAAGCGCATGTGCACAAGGGGCCATTCGCCGGCGAGTCCGGCTCCGATGCGCGCTCCGCTCAAGCCCTTTCCGGCGGCCTTCCGGATCTCGCGAGCGAAATCTGGAATGCCCGCGAGTTTGAAGCTCCTGAGGATTCCCATGCCACCCCGATTGAAACGCCGCTGACCTTCTCCGGCTTTCATCAGGGCGTGCTCGATGTGTTTCGCGGATACTTCCGCCGCGCCGGCGTCGTCGTGATGCAGGGCGGCGCCGGCGGCGGGTCAACGGGCGTTAGCGGCGACCGCACGCTGGCCCCGGGCAGCCCCGTGGCCGCCGTGCTGGTTTCCGGCGACCTCTCGGCAAGCGGGCTCGGGACAGTTACCTATAACGACGGCGAACGCGTGCTGGCCTTCGGTCACGCCATGTTCCGCATGGGGCCGATCGCGATGCCGATGGCCGCCGCCGACGTCATTACCGTCTTGGCGTCGAAACTGAATCCCGTCAAAATCGCCAATACCGGCGAGATCGTCGGCGCGCTGCGGCAGGACCGCCAGTCGGGCATCCTCGGCGTGATGGGCGAGCAGGCGCCGATGATCCCCGTCCGTATTGCCGTAAGGCGCTACGACGACACAGGCCGCCTGCTGCGCGAAAAGAACATTGCTTGCGACATCTTTCAGAACCGCCGCTGGACGCCGCCTCTGATTGTCTTCGCGCTGTTCAACTCCGTCTACGGCCTCAACGATTTCGCCGATGAAAGCACCTTTCGCCTCAGCGGTGAGATCGAATTCGAAGGCCCGCACCGCATCTCGCTCGAGACGATGCGGACTTCCACCGCCCAGCCCGTTCCGCCACCGCTGCTGCTGGCCGGCTGGGTCGGCAACAAGGTTCAACGGGTATTCGCCGGCACGGGAGATACCCCCCGCATCGAACGCGTCGACCTCACCGTCGACTTGCTTCCCCGGCGCCGGCTGGTGATTGTCGAAAATGCCTGGCTCGACCGCACCCGCGTGCGCCCGGGCGAGCAGGTCGCGGGCCGGGTCGTACTGCGCCCTTATCACGGTGACCCCATCGAACGCTCGTTTCAAGTCAAGATTCCACCCTCCGCGCCCAAGGGCCGACTCCGCGTCCTCATCAGCGACGCCCCGACCCTCGACCGCGCCACTCGTATGGCCGGACGCCGGAATCGTTTGATGTCGCTTTCCGAAACCGTGTCGCTGCTCAACAAGGAACACGGCAATCACCAGCTTTTCGTGACCTTGCGCCGCCCCGAGGCCACCGCTCACCTCGACGACAAGACGCTGCCCAGTCTGCCGCAGTCCGTCCTCAACGTCATGCAGGGGACGGCCGGTCGACGGCTCTTCGTCGAGCGCGAGTCCACGCTCGATCAGAGCGTCATGTCGTTCGATTCCATCGTCAGCGGCCGCCAAATCATCGACATCGAGGTCCAGTGACTGGACACTTTGCAGACGGACCGTTTATCGTTTTGGGCCGCGAACACCGGGCCGTGCCCACAGTGGGGCAGGTCTCCAGGCCTGCCCATTCACAGATCCTCAATGAGTGTTCCCGGGCCAACGGCCCACTTTGGGTTTTTGACCGACCCGTCCTCGCACGCATCGCAGCCGCGTTCGTCCTCCTGCTCGGCGTGCCGACCTCCGCCGAAACAACCAAAACCTGGGACCAGACCACCTTCACGCATTTCGAAAAGGGCCGCGCGGAAGGTGTCTCGATCCGAAGCGACGGCAAGCTGGTGCTCGCTCCCGGGTTGCGGAAACTCCACGAAGCGCCGTCTTCCTATTTCCAAGCCTTGGCCGTCGACGCCCAGGGCAACGTCTACGCGGGCGCGGGCCCCGAGGCAGCCGTGCTCCGGATCACGCCCGACGGCGAGACCACCACCCTGTTCGAAACCGACGCCGTGGAAATTCGCGCCCTCGCCGTCGGCCCCGACGACAACATCTACGCCGCCACCCTCCCCGATGCCAAAGTCTTCAAGATCGATGCCGACGGCAACGCCTCCGTCTTCTTCGACCCCGACGCCGAGTACATCTGGGACATGGCCGTCGACGCCGACGGCAACCTCTTTCTCGCCTGTGGGGCCAAGGGACGGATCTTTCGCGTTTCCCCTTCGGGCGAGGGAACGCTGTACTTTGACACGGAGCAAACTCATGTGCGATCGATTGCCGTCGGCGAGGACGGAACCCTCGTAGTCGGCACCGACCCGGGAGGGCTGATCTTACGCATTTCCCGTGACTCCGCCGATGCCTCCGCCGACGCCGAGCCGCGCGGCTTCGTCCTTTACCAAACCACGAAGAAAGAGGTCACGGCTTTGGTTCGCGCCGCCGACGGGACCGTGTATGCCGCCGCCGTCGGCAACCGCAAGGCCGGCGCGCCGCCTCCTCCAACCCCCGCGGCGCCCACGCCCACGCCGACCGCAGCTCCGGGCGCGGCCCTGATGCCGGGAAACGTAACCACCACCCGACAGCCCGCCGCACGGCCGGTGACCGCCAATGTCAAAACGAAGATCACCGGCGGCAGCGAGGTTTACCGTATTCGCCCCGACGGCCAACCGGAGGTGGTTTGGCGTTCCGACAAAGACATCGTCTACGCTCTGGGCTTCGACGGCGACGGCAAACTCGTCATTGGCTCCGGCGATCGCGGGCGCTTGCTGCGGCTCGATTCGGAAACGGCGTGGTCTTTGGTGCTTTCTACGCCGTCCAAACAGATCACCGCCTTCGCCGCGGGACCGGCGGGGCGCCTGTTCGCCGCCACCGGCAATATCGGGGCCGTCTACGAGCTCGGGCCCGGCCCGGCCGCCGAAGGCGTCTTCACGAGCGAGCCCTTCGACACGAACATCTTTTCGGAATGGGGCCGCATTGAGTGGCGCGGCGCCGGCGCGGGCTCTACCGGCATTGCGGTCTCGACGCGGGGCGGCAACCTACGCGGGACCGCTCGAAACTGGAGTGATTGGTCGGCGCCGGTCACCGAATCCGACGGCGGCCCGGCCGGCTCCCCGGCCTCTCGTTTCGTTCAATGGCGCGCGACGCTCAAGCCAACCGCTGAAGGTGACTCTCCTCTGCTGGAATCGGTTCGCCTGTACTATCTGCCCAAGAACATAGCCCCGCGGCTGACTCATCTACAGATGGTGGGGCCCAATCTTCGTTTTGTGACCGCTCCCAAGCCTAATGTAGTTCGCAATCGGAATCTCCCCGCACTGGGCGCAAAGCCCCCGGCGAAGCCTCCGGTGCGGCCGACTAAGCCTCACATGGTGACCCGGGAAAACGGTCACATCGGCGCCCGTTGGGCCGCGCGCGACCGGAATCAGGACAAGTTAACCTACCGGCTGGAAATACGGGGCGAAACCGAATCAGAGTGGAAAGTTCTCGAAGACAACTTCGAAACCGCCTACCATAGCTGGGATTCGACCGCTTTCGCCGACGGTCTTTACCGCGTCCACGTCACCGTGTCCGACCGACTGTCGAATCCGCGCGGCCAAGCCGAGACGGATACCCGCACGAGCGAGCCCTTCCTCATCGACAACAGCGCGCCAACTCTGTCGAATCTCTCGGCCGAACGGGTGGACACGCGGCTCCGCGTGCTGCTCGACGCCGCGGACACCGCAACGAAGATTCGCAAGGCTGAATACTCCATCGACGGCGGGGAATGGACTCCCGTCGTGCCGACAACACGCCTGTTCGACTCCGGCAATCTCTCCTTTGACTTCGAAACCACCGAGGTCGACAACTCCGAACACACCGTCGCCGTTCGAGTCCGCGACAGCCGCGGCAATGTCGCCGCGGCCAAAGCCGTCGTTCGCCGACCGGAGACCGCCGACGGCCGATAGCGGCCGAGGACCGCGCACGGTCGAAAAATCGAGGCGCCGGCATACACAATTCACAGCATAGATACAGAGCCCGGAACGCAAGCGACGGGCCAAGGCTACAACGGTGTCGAGCAGGGGGAAGACGATGTCGAAAGGCGAAACGGGGGGGGAGGCGGTGCCGAAGCTCATGCGGTTCCTTGCCCTTGGCCCGTCGCTTGCGCTCTGGGCTCCGTATCCGCGGTTAATACAAGCGCTCTTCGCGGCGCTTGCGTCGGTAGGGGTTTTCGAGGTATTTACGTGCCTCGTCCTGTGCGCCCTGGGTGTTGTCGCGCGTACGGATGGCGAGTTGGTACTCGTTGACGGCGCGCTCGCGTTGGCCGGTGACGTCGAAAATCTTGCCGAGGTTGATATGCGACCACACCATGGTCCACTCCGGCTCTTGATCGCCGTTTAGCGATTCGCGGAATTCGTTCGCCGCCGATTGGTAGTTGTTCTGCAAGAGAAAGACTTCGCCCACGCGGTAATGGGACAGCGAGCTGTAACGGTTGATGTCGAGAGCCTTCTGGTAGTTGGTCAGCGCTTCGTTGTAGTAGCCGAGTTCGACAAGTTGCTCACCCTTGCGGATCTCCACTCGAACGCGAATCTTCTCGTCGAACCGTAGAATGCGGTTCTTGGGGTCGAGCACAACCCGACGCGGTTTCCCAAACGTATCGATCGTGTAATCGGACGATGTCCCGCTGACGTCGATCGTCTCGAACTCCGGCTCGCCTTCGGTTTCGATTTTCAACTCGATCGGCATGCGGAAGGTGTCCATGTCTTGCTTGACCTTGCCGATCACGCGAAAACCTTCCCCCTCGCCAAGGCGGTAGATGGTGTATTCCTGGGAGAACTCCGGTGTTCCTTGCGACTCGGTCCATTGGATGAAGAACGGCTCGAGACTCTTGCCGCTGACCGCCTCGGCGGTTTCGCGAAAGGCGTCGGTCGACATCGTTTGCCAGGCGTACTTCTCTATGAAATTCGACAAGGTTTGGAAGAACGCCTCGTCGCCGATCGCCCAGCGCAGCATATGAAGAACCATGGCGCCTTTGTAGCCGGCCAAGGCAGTGACCTCTTGCGAGAACTCTCCCAACCTTCCCGCCTGAACCAGCGGCACGTCGTCGTAGGTCAGGGCGTTGATGCGAACCGTCTCGACCAGCGGATCGAAGCCCGTTTCACCGTCCTGTTCTTCGACAAACAGCATCGCGGAATAGAGCGCCATGCCGTCGTTGAGCCAAGTGTGGTTGCGGCTGCCGGGCGACGTCACCGCGCCCCACCACTGCCGCGCGACTTGGGCGCCCAGTAGTTGACGGTTAACGTCCGGCGTGAGGGAATAGGCACTCAAGAAGATGATGCCGGGCGCGGCATAACCGGCCGGGGCGAGGTCGCCGACCTCGACGAGCGTCAGCGAGGTCGAATACGGCGGCAGAAAGCGGTCCGTGAAATATTGCACCATCGGGCCGACGGCTTCGCCGTACAAGCCGGCCGTTTCTTCGTCCGCCGAGGAGAAATAGACGTCGGTCGTCACGCCTTCGCTCTCGACGCTGACGGCGTCGCCCGAGACGACCGCAATACTGCCGGGAAACGACGCCCGACTGAACTCAAACGAATAACGAACCTTGTCGTCGCTCTCTTCCGAAGTCGACAGTCCGCTGCCGATGACCTTCAAGCCGCGGGCCACACTCACGTGGATATTGGCGGCAAAGCGGTCCGCTTCATATCCGTTCATGGGGAACCAACGCGCCGGGTAGAGAAGATAAGCCCGGTCGGCCTCGATCGTGGCCAGGTCATAGCCCTCCACCGGGGAGTCGCGGGTGCCTTCGAGTTGGCCGTCGTAGAAAAACGTTACGGTTACGGCTTGTTCCGGCGCCAGAGCTTGCGGGAAGTTCAACCGTACCGTGAAATCCCGGCCGTAACGAACGGCGGAAATTTCCGAACCGTCCTCGCCTTCCACGCGGCTGACGTTGAGGGCGTTGTGCAATTCGAAAACAACGTTGTCGGTTGCCTCGCGCGGCGTGAAACGCACGTCCACTCGCGCTTCGAGAGTCTGCGTCGCCAGGTCGATCTCGGCGTCAATGTCGTAGAAGTCGACGTCGATACGGGGCCGCTCGACTTGCGCCCTTGCCGGGGCGGCAATGCTTATGGCCAAGGCGGCCAGGAGCAGACCGACCGCCCAAAAACCGCGGTGGGTCTCGCCGCGTTCGCCGACGCTTCGCGCCTGTGTGCTTCGCGCTTGTGTCATGCCGCCGATCCCCCCTGGAGTTTGAATTCCGTGCATATCACCTCCGCCGCCCGTTCGGCAGCGGGCCGCGATGTTTCGAGACCTTTCCCGATTTCGGCCAACTCCCGCCGCATCGTTTCGCGCGCCTCGTCATCATCCAAAAGTCTTTCCGCCTCGGCGGCCAGCCGTTCGGCCGTGCAATCGCTTTGAATCAGCTCGGGGACAATTCGCCGCCCCGCGAGCAGATTCACCATGCTGTAGAAGGGTACGTCCACCAACAGCTTGCCGACCAGCCACGACGGAGTGGTCACGCGGTAGAAAACGACCATCGGAGCCCCCAACAGCGCGGCTTCGACCGTGGCGGTTCCGCTGGCCGTTAACGCCAAATCGGCATGGCTCAGCGCGTTTTCCGTATTGCCTTCAATTATATGGACGGCGGAATCGGAAATGCGTTCCGCGAAAAACTCCTTCCCTGTCGTTGACGACGCCGGCAGGACGAAGTTCAGCTGCCGGCCGCGCCGTAATCGCTCGACCGCGCCCAGCAACGGTTCGAGATGACGCCGCGCCTCGCCGCGCCGGCTGCCGGGCAACAACGCAACCAGCGGCGCTTGCTCATCGAGCCCGTGAGCTTGAAAGAACTCCGCGCGCGACACCGTCGCGTTCACCTTCCCCTTGAGGGGGTGCCCGACGAAAGTGGCCTCGATTCCGTTGCCGCGAAAGTATTCTTGCTCGAACGGAAAGATGCACAGCAGATGATCGACAACCCGGCGCAACACCCGTAGTCGTCCCTTGCGCCAAGCCCAGACCTGCGGCGCGACGTAGTAGAAAATCGGAACGTTCTCTTTTCTCAGTTTGGCGGCCAAGCGCAAGTGAAAATCGGGCGAGTCGGTGAGAATGGCCATCGCGGGACGCTCCCGCCGGGCCGCGCGAGCCAGCCGGTTGAGCACCCCGAAAACACGCGGGATGTGGGCAATGACCTCGAAGATCCCAACAACGGCGATCTCTTCGCTCTCGACGACCGCGCGGACGCCCGACGCCCGCAATCGCTTGCCCGCACAGCCGAAAAACTCCGCCTCGGGAAACCGTTCGCGTAGGGCTTCAACCAGCTCGGCGCAGTAGCGGTCCCCCGACGCTTCGCCGGCTGAAACGAGAATTTTCATCGGGTGAGGTTCAGTGTATCGAACGAGGGAGAGCCTGCCCCAAACCCAGCCGCGCGCGTAGAGCAAGCGGTATGCGGCGCAACCGGCGGAGTGCTCGGAAAGTGGTGGACCCACACTGCCCGCTTCGCGGGTTCCATCCCCACGATCTAACCTCCCTGCCCGGCACGGCGCCGTGCACGGTACGATCCCGCTCCCGCACACCACGCACCCATCACCTTCCGTCCGCCGAACGGCCTCATCGCATACCGCTTACTTACGTGCGCGGCTCAGTTTGCGTACCCCCGTCTGCCTCGGGTTGCGCAGGCTCGCCTTCCTCTCAGCGCAGCGGCACCAAAATCGCCGCTGCCTGCGTGATCAGGTAGCCGGTGATTCCCATCACGATCAATTGGGGCGTCCAGCTCTTGAGCGCCTCGACTTCGGTGAGGCCCGACATTTGCTTGTAGACCCAGAACCCGCTGTCGTTCATCCACGAACCGACCGCCGAGCCGCTCCCGATCGCGCAGGCAATATAGACGGCGTGGAACGGCGGGGGCGAGGAAAGCACGATCGGGGCCATGATCGACGAGACGGTGATCATCGCGACCGTTCCCGAGCCTTGCGCGACTTTGATCAGCGCGGCGAGCAAGAAGCTCAGCAGCAGCGTCCCTACGCCGAACTCTTGCGACATCTCGCCGATGGTCTTGCCGACTTCCGCCTTGACCAGCATGCCGCCGAACGACCCGCCGCCCGCGGTGATGAGAATGATCAATCCGCCGCTGGCAAGAGCTGTTTCGACCGGCTTGGCCAATTGAGCCAGCGTGTACCCCTTTTGGGATGCCAGCAAGTGGAGCGAGACCGCCGCCGAGGCGAGCAGGGCGAAGTTGGGGTTGCCGAGAAAGCCGGTGATGTTGGAGATCTCGCTGCCTTTCGCCACCGCGTTAACGACCGTGTTCGAAGTGATGAACACAACCGGCAGCACGATCGGCAACATCGACATGAAGAAGCTCGGCAGCTCCTTTTCCTCCCGCGCCGCCAGATCCTCGAGCTCGTCCAGCGACATGCCCGGCGTCTCGCGCAGCGGCACGCTCATGGCGCGGTTGCGGTTGAGCGCGAAGAGCCAGCCGACGAACGACATCGGCACGGCGATGCAGGCGCCGACGATGATCATCACGCCTAGATCGATGTCGAGCGCCGCCGCCATCGCCAACGGCCCGGGCGTGGGGGGCACCATGCTGTGCGTGACCGCCGCTCCGGCCGAGATCGCCATCAGGAACAGCAGATAGTCCTTGCCGGTGCGAACGCGCATCGCGCGCGCCAGAGGGACCAACAAGTAAAAGACCGTATCGAAGAAGACGGGTATCGACAGCACGTAGCCGCTCGATACCAACGAAAGCGAGGCGTTCTTCTCGCCCGACATGCGGACGAAAACGCGCACGATCTTATCCGCCGCGCCGCTTTCCATCAAGCATTGCCCGATTAGAGCGGCGAGGGCGATGACGATGCCGATGCTGCCGCAGACACGCCCAAAGGTCGTGGCGACCTCGGGCATCACGTCGCCGAGCGCGACCTTAGAAGAGAGCAGGCCCACGGCGGTCGCCGCCGTTATCAACGCGATAAAGGCGTTGATCTTGAGCCGAAGGATGAGCAGGAAGACGATCGCAACGGCGATCAGCAAGACGAGCAGCGGGTGAATCTCCATGGCTGAGCATTATTGCCCATCGCGTCCGGCCGTGTCTATAGTCGCCGATGTTGAAGGCGAGGAGCTTGAGAGAGAGCAGCGAGTCTCTTCAAGACCCGCGCACGCTGTGCGTTCCGCTTGGCGTGAGGTGCGTACGGGCCGAGACAAGCTGAGAGCTTGTCTCAACTGTCGACTAGGACAAACACGAGTGTTCGTCTCTACCGAGGCTTGATAGCCGTTTCAACTCGTCAGGGCCAGCCGTTTGAGCAAGGCGTCGGGGTCGGGGTCGCGGCCCATGAATGAGCGAAACAGATCGGCGGGTTCCTGGCTGTTGCCTTGCGAGAGAATCTTCTCGCGGAATTCCATGCCGATTTCGCGGCTGAAGATGCCCGCATCGGCAAAGCGCGTAAAGGCGTCGGCGTCGAGCACCTCCGACCACTTGTAGGAATAGTAGCCGGCCGCGTACCCGACCGAGCTCGAGAACAAATGCATGAACGCCGCGATCATGGCGTTGTCGGGAAGCAGCGGCACGGGCGAAAACGAATCGAGAATGGTGAAGGCATAGGTCATTACATCGCCGTCCCGGTCGCGGTCATAGTCGATGTGCAGCGCCAGGTCCACAGTACCGAAGCTCAGTTGACGCATCTGGGCGGTGGCGGCGCGGAAGTTGCGGGCCCGCTTCATCTTTTGAAACAGCGCGTCGGGGATCGGTTCGCCGTTTTCCCAATGGCGCGCAAACAGGTCCAGCGCCTCGCGCTCCCAGCACCAGTTCTCCATGATCTGCGACGGCAGCTCGACGAAATCCACGGCGACGTCGGTCCCGGCCAGACTGCGAATCTCGACCTTGCTCAACAGGTGATGCAACAAGTGGCCGAACTCGTGGAAAACGGTCTCGACCTCGCGATGGGTCAGCAGCGCGGGCTTGTCGGGGAGCGGCGGGGTGAGATTGCCGCAAATCAACCCCAAGTGTTGCTCGAAGTCGCTGCCGGGCTCGGCGGTGATGAAGGAATCCATCCAGGCCCCGTCGCGCTTGTTTTCGCGCGGAAAGAAGTCGGCGTAAAACGATCCCAGAGTGCGTCCGTCGGAGTCGGTGATCGAGTAATAGGTGACGGCCGGGTCCCAGACGGGCGCGTCGGCGCCGGGCTCGACGCGGATGCCGTAGAGCTTTTCGACCAGGTCGAACATCCCCTCGAGAACGGCTTCGAAGGAGAAGTAGGGGCGCAAGTCTTCTTCGTCGAAGTCGTACTCGGCTTTGCGAAGCTTCTCGGCGTAGTAGGCGACGTCCCAGGGCTTGAGCGGAGAGGGCTCGGGCCCCTCGATCCTGTTTCGGAATGCCTCGATGTCAAGCTTGTCAGCCTCAAAGCAGGATTCGGTCTTCTGCTTGAGCGACGTGACAAACTCTTTCGCTTGGTCGCCTTTCGCGGCCATGCGATCTTCGAGGACTAGGTCGGCGAAGTCGCGGTAGCCGAGCAGCACGGCCTTTTCACGCCGCAGCCGGAGGATGTCGGCGATGATCTCGCGATTGTCGAATTCGCCTTGCGAGGCTCGAGTGCTTTGGGCGCGATACACGCGCTCACGAACGGCGGCATCGTCGAGATAGGTCAGGACGGCAAGCAGACTCGGCATCTGGAGAGTGAATCGCCACCCATCTTGGTCCTTCCTCTTGGCGCTTTCCCGGGCGGCCTCGATTGCGCCGGGCGGCAAACCCGCGAGCTTGGCTTCGTCGGTGATCAGCAGCTCGAACTCGTTCGTCGCGTCGAGGACGTTTTGCGAGTACTTGGTGGTCAGCCTGGTGTGCTCGACATTGATCTCGGCGAGCCGCTTCTTTTCGGCAGGGCCCAACTCGGCGCCGCTTCGGCGGAACCCGTCGAGTGTTTTCTCCAAGAAGCGTGCGCGAGTGGAATCGAGTTGCTTGGCTTCCCCGCCGGCCGCGTAGGCTTTGAGTTGCTTCCAGACGCCCTCGTTCAAAGCTATCGAGGAATAGAATGCGCTTACCTTTGGTTGCGCGGCATTGTAGGCGGCGCGTAGATCCGGTTCGGTGGCGACCATCTCGAGATGCCCGACGACGCCCATGGCGTGGCCGATGTCTTCGGTGACGTTTTCAAGCGCCGCGAGAGTGTTGTGGTAGCTCCGCTCCTCGGTGTCGGAGGCCAGCGCGTCGAGGCGGGCTTGGGCGTCTTCGAGCAGTTGCTCGACGGCGGCCTCGACGTGCTCGGGCCGGATGCGGTCAAAGGGAACGCGGAAAACCTTCGTTAGAAGTGGGTTCGAGGGGCTGCTGTCAGGCATATTCAATCGATTCGGCACGCCGGACCGATCAGTTTAGCAATGCCGTGCAAGCCGGCCATGGCTGACGCCCGGGTCTATTGGAACTCCCGCCGCCATCAACTCTCTTACACTCATGTCGCGGACTCCGGGGAACAGCTGCTCAATGGGTCGCGCCGCCGTTCCCCGCATACGTCTCGCCGAACCCGATGTGATACCGTACCCAGACGCTTCGGGGATTCGTAGCTGTTCAGGAAGCGCGCATCGATGGGCGGAGTCTTTTTCCGTCTCGGGGCGCATTCTCACCGCGAACGCGATTGATGCCCACAACACCGCCGATGCGCCGAACGCGGTTGAGCCCGCCGAGTTCACCGGAGCGACTTGGAAGAAGAAGCTTCAGCTCCCCGCTACATCGGTCGTCGTGCTGACGCTGACGCGGGGCACGTCGGAGGCGTTCGCTCGGAAGGCGATTTCGGAGGAGAGGTCCGAGGGGCAACAATTGGTTTGAGGGCGCCGCGGCTGCCGCTTCGCCTACCCGACCTTCACCAGCCCGTAACGGCGCTGCCACTTGCCCTGGATGTAGCGCACCAACGCCTGCACCTCGTCGGCCTTTTCAGGGTTCTCGATGAACGCGCCCGCCTCGCCGCGAGCGTTTTCAAGCAGATCGCGGTCCCGCACCAGGTTCGCCACGCGAAACGCGGGTAGACCCGACTGCTTCGTGCCGAAGAACTCTCCTGGACCGCGGAGCTGTAAATCAGTTTCGGCGATGCGGAAACCATCCTGGGTCTCGACCATCGTGCGGATGCGCTCAGCCGCTGTTTCGTTCATTTCGCCAGTGAGAAGGACGCAATAACTCTTCTCCGCGCCACGCCCCACCCGCCCGCGCAATTGATGCAGTTGCGCCAGCCCGAACGTTTCGGCGTGTTCGATCAGCATGACGGTCGCGTTCGGTACATCGACGCCGACTTCGATCACCGTCGTTGCGACCAGGATTTGTACCCGCCCTTTCTTGAAGTCTTCCATCACGGATTCCTTCTCGGGGCTCTTCAGACGACCGTGCAGCAAGGCGACTTCGAGGTCGGCAAAGACGGTCTCAGCGAGATGTTCGTAGAGCTTGCTCGCGGCCTTGACGGCCTTGGTGTCCGACTCCTCGATCAAGGGACAAACCACGTAGACCTGACGACCCTTCTCGACCTGCTTGCGGAGAAAGCCGTAGACCTTGTCGCTCACCTCTTCCCCGGCGTGCCTGGTGACGATCGGTCGCCGTCCCGGCGGCAACTCGTCGATGATCGAAACGTCGAGGTCGCCGTAAACCGTTAGCGCGAGGGTTCGCGGAATCGGGGTCGCGGTCATGACGAGCACGTCGGGGTGCTTTCCCTTGGCGAGAAGCCCGAATCGCTGCATCACTCCGAAGCGGTGTTGCTCGTCGACGACAACGAGGCCAAGATTGTGAAAAGCGACGTCTTTCGAAATCAGTGCGTGCGTGCCGACCACGACACGGGCTTCGCCTTCGGCGATGAGGGCCTTCCTTTTGGCCTTCTTGCGCGCACGACCCGAACCGGTTAACAGCGCGACACTATATCCGG
The DNA here is from genome assembly GCA_965238125.1 of Bryobacterales bacterium. Lineage (GTDB taxonomy): Bacteria > Acidobacteriota > Terriglobia > Bryobacterales > UBA6623 > UBA6623. Next base: position 6,058,104 of record OZ250179.1, read on the forward strand.
CCGGTTCGAGGAGGTTCTTGAAATAGAAGTAATGTTGGGCGGCCAAAATTTCCGTCGGCGCCATGACGGCGACTTGGTAGCCGTTCTCGAGCGCGATCACGGCGGCTTCGACGGCGACGATCGTTTTACCGCTGCCGACATCGCCTTGGAGCAGACGATTCATCGGCTCCCTGGCGGACATGTCCCGGGCAATTTCGCCGAGCACGCGCTTTTGGGCGGCGGTGGGCTTGAAGGGCAGAATGCTCTTGATCTTTTCGCGGGCACTATCGTTTAACTCAAACTGAATCCCTTCCTGGCGGCGCGCCTTGCGGCGCTTGAGCGCCAAGCCGCATTCGAGAAAGAAGAATTCCTCGAAAATCAGGCGCGCCTGCGCCGGCGTGCGAAAAGCCTCGAGCAAGCGCAAGTTCGTGTCGGGCGGCGGAAAATGAGCTTCGCGAACGGCGTCGGCGCGGCCGGGCAGGCCGACGCGACGGCGAACGCTCTCGGGCAGCGGGTCATCTTCCCATGCAACGGTGTCGAGCGCCCGGCGAACGAGTCCGCGAATGACGCGGGTGTTAAGTCGTCCAATTGCCTGGTAAACCGGAACCACGCGGCCGGTATGGAGACGGGCTTCGGCGGGGTCCCGCGTTTCGGGGGCGTCGGGCGCGGTCTCGAGGATTTCATATTGCGGGTGAAGCATCGAGACCTCGCGCGAGAATTCATTCCACTCGACCTTGCCGTAGAATGCCACCTGCTGCCCGCTCTCGAACACCGAACGCAAGTACTCGCCACGAAACCATTTGCAGACCAACGGTTGGCCGGAACCGTCGCGCACACGAATCTCCACCAAGCGCGCCGAGCCGCGATGGGAATGAAACATCCGAGGAGCCGAGATCTCTCCGATCACGGTAGCGGTCTCGCCGGGGGCAAGATCGGCGATGCGCTTCGTGTTGCCGCGGTCTTCGTAGCGGAAAGGCAAGTAATAGAGCAGGTCTTCGACCGTGAAGATGGCTTTCGACTCGAAGATCTTGGCGCGTTGCGGCCCGACCCCTTTGAGATAAGTGATGGGAGTGTCGAGTTTCATGCGCCGGCCGGTCTTGATTGCAACCGGCTCGTGTTCCCGTTCATGCCGAGCCCCGGACTCTTCGCGGTGTAGAACGCCCCCGACGTGGCGCACGCATTCTTGCGTACCGTACCGGCATTCGTGCCGGTATGTCTCTTCCGAAAGCGCCCCGGATCCGACGAACTTTCATAGCGGAACGATACACCGCGCGGATTCATGGAAGGGTACTCGTGCCCGATTCTTCACCGCCCCTCCTGCGCAGCCTCCGAGTCCGCGTTCGGCGGCCAGGTGACACCCCCCAGCTTGGCAACTTCCTGCTGCACGTCGGCAATCATTCGCTTGGCGTCCCGCCCGGCCTCGCCCGTGGTCGGCATCGGCGTGCCGACGCGCAACTCGGCACGGCCCGGATGGAGATGCGCCGAGTTGGGGGCGAGAATTTTTTGGGTTCCGACCAATGCCATCGGAACAATCGGCGCACCGGCGCGAATCGCGATGTGCGCGGCCCCGGGTTTGAACCGTCGCATGACCGGTTGCCGGGTCCGCCCGCCTTCGGGAAACAGCAAGATCGACGTGCCGCCCCGTACCCGCTCCGCAGCCTCGTCCATATTGCGAACCGCCGCTCGCGGGTTTTCTCGATTGACCGGGATGTGGCCGGCGCGGTTAAGATGCCAGCCGAGAAAGGGAACACGCCAAAGCCCGTGCCGCGCCATGATGCGAAAATCCCGCGGCATTCGCCCGAACATCACCGGCGTGTCGATCAGGCTGAAATGGTTCGAGACGAACACATAGGGCTGAGCCGGATCGAGCTTTTCCGCACCCACCACATCGATCTTGATCAGGCAGATCCCGAGCACCATGCGAGCCCACGTCACCGCCACCTTATGTTGCAGGCGCCCGCTCGGATCAAACAACGATGCGGTGATGGAAATGGTGGCCATCACCAGGACCGAAAGCCCGATCATCGGGCACATCCACAACACCGAGCGCAAGTAACTCAACATCGATTCCGGAAACCTCGCAACAAACCACCGTATCAGCGAACTCAGGGAGAGGGCAACGGCGGCCTTCCGCGACCTTGTTTGCCTGTTGTCCGCTTCCCGAACCCGCTATACTACCCGTGTTGTCCGTGCCGGGTAGGGAGAGCCCGGTCGTTTCACCGAAAGCGCACCTCAGAGCAAGCGCCAACGGACAAGAAACCGGCTCCTTGAGAAGTGACACCGGAGCCGCATCGTCACCGGTAGCCTACCCAGTCGGAAATATGCTTTACTGGGGCGTCGCTACGTAGCATTTCGTTGTTGTGAGCCTTACTACTCGCATTCGTCGCAAAGCCGTGTCGTTCCGCCGAGGCCTGCGGGAAGCCCGCATGGTGGGGCGCGCTCTGCTCGACACCGGGCACCCGATGGTGGCCCACATGATCCCCACCAGGCGGTGCAATTTGGCCTGCACCTATTGCAACGAGTACGACTGGGTCTCCGATCCCGTGCCGACGTTCGAGATGCAGCGGCGCATCGACAAACTGGCGGCTCTGGGAACGAGCGTGATCACCTTCAGCGGGGGCGAGCCGCTGATGCACCCGGATCTCGATCTGCTGTTGCGCCGCATCGGCAGCCACGGCATGATTTCAAGCATCATCACGAACGGCTATTTCCTAACGGCGCAGCGCATTCAGCAGCTCAACGAAGCCGGCCTCGAATATCTACAGATCAGCATCGACAACGTTCAGCCCGACGACACGTCGAAAAAAAGCCTCAAGGTTCTCGACAAGAAACTGCAACTGCTCGCCGAGCAGGCCGAGTTTCACGTCAACATCAATTCCGTCGTTGGCGGAGGCATCGAGCACCCCGAGGACGCCCTCACGATCGCCGAGCGCTCCGTCGAACTCGGTTTTGCGAGTACGATCGGGGTGATTCACGATTCCTACGGACAGCTCCAGCCGCTCTCGAAAAAGGAAGAGCGCATCTACCAGCGCGTCAAAAGGCTCGGCAGAAACTCTTACAGCCGCCTGACGCATTTCCAGGACAACATCGTCGCGGGCAAAGCGAACAACTATTGGCGTTGCCGCGCCGGCGCCCGCTACCTCTACATTTGCGAGGACGGGCTGGTTCACTATTGCTCCCAGCAGCGCGGCTATCCCGGCATACCGCTCGAGGACTACACTCCCGAGCACATCCGCGAGGCCTACAACGCCGAGAAGCCCTGCGCGCCGCTGTGCACGGTTTCGTGCGTCCACAAGGTTTCCGCGACTGATTTTTGGCGTGACCCGCAAACCGGCATCGCACCCCGCATCAACCCGAAAACCTTTGTTTCCATCCAGCCCGCCGCCGGTCAACAAGAAGTCTCGACAGCCACTGCTGCGGCAAGGCGCTAGGCCACATTTCCCGCCGCGTGCCGACCCGCTGACAGGCCCGCCCGGGCCGCCTATCATGTGCTTCGGCCGTCAGTTGGTGAGCAGGCTAGAATCAAAGGTCACCGCGAGCCGCTTCGAGACCCGAGAGCCAAACCTGTCGCGGCCCTAAGCGTGGCTGAGTCCCTCAGCCCGGTGACACTACCGTCATGGCCTACACCGATCTCCGCGAATTCATCAAAGTCCTCGAAAAACACGGCGAGCTGAAGCGCGTCTCGGCCGAGGTCGACCCCGTGCTCGAGATCACCGAACTGGCCGACCGCGCGGTGAAGAGCGGCGGGCCGGCGCTGCTTTTCGAAAACCCGATCGGCTCCGATATTCCCGTCCTGATCAACGCCTTTGCCGGGATGCGCAAGATGGAGCTGGCGCTCGATGTCGACTCGCTCGACTCCATCGCCGGGCGCATTTCCGAATACCTCGAAATGAAGACGCCGCAAGGGCTCGTCGGCAAGCTCAAAATGCTGCCGAAGCTGGCCGAGATGGGGTCGTTCTTCCCGCGGGAAGTGAAGACCGGGCCGGTCAAGCAGATCGTCAAGCGCGACGACTTTTCGCTTTTCGACTTCCCGATTCTCCAATGCTGGCCCCAAGACGGCGGCCGCTTCATTACGCTCCCGCTGGTCTTTTCAAAGAACCCCACAACCGGCAAACGCAACGTCGGCATGTACCGCATGCAGGTCTACGACGAGCGCACCACCGGTATGCACTGGCAAACCCACAAGCAGGGCGCGGAGCACTATCGCCGCCTGCTCAAGGAAGGCAAGCAAGAGCGCATGGAAGTCGCCGTCGCCATCGGCGCCGACCCGGCCACGATGTTCTCGGCGCTTCTGCCGTTGCCGCCCGACCTCGACGAAATGCTCTTCGCCGGTTTCCTGCGCAACAAACCTGTCGAGCTCGTCAAGTGCGAAACTGTCGACTTAGAGGTGCCCGCCAACGCCGAGATTGTCCTCGAAGGCTACGTGACGCTCGGCGAGCTGCGCACCGAGGGGCCTTTCGGCGACCACACGGGCTTCTATTCGCTTGAAGACGACTTCCCGGTCTTTAACGTCACCTGCGTGACGCAGCGCGAAAAGCCGATCTACGCCACGACGATCGTCGGACCTCCGCCGATGGAAGACTACTACATGGGCAAGACGATCGAGCGCGTCTTTCTGCCCTTGATGCGATTGCAGATCCCCGAGCTGATCGATATCAACATGCCCGCAGAAGGCATCTTCCACAACATGATGATCATGTCGATCCGCAAGTCCTACCCGCTGCAAGCCCGTAAGGCGATGAGCGCGGTGTGGGGGCTGGGGCAGGCGATGTTCACGAAATGCATCGTCGTGGTCGATGACGACGTCAACGTGCAGGACTTGAGCGAGGTCGCCTGGAAGGCGCTCAACCATATCGACCCCGAGCGGGATATCCAATTTGTGATGGGACCGATCGATCAGCTCGACCATTCCAGCCGAATGCCCAACTACGGCTCGAAAATGGGCATCGACGCCACGCGCAAATGGCCCGAGGAGGGCTTTACGCGCCGCTGGCCCGACGTGATCGAGATGGATGAGGAGGTGAAGCGGCGGGTGGAGAAGATCTGGCAGGAATTGAAGATCGGCTGACGTGGTCCCATCAACCCACCTGACGCGCAGCGATGCGAGTGCGGATACGACTTCAAAAGCGGAAAGTTCCTCGGAGTGGCGATTCCGATGGTGCCGGATAAGAAAACCTCGACGAGTGTCCGAGCCATCCTGGCCAAGCTTGAACAAAGCGCAGGTCGGCGCGGCCGAGCCAAAATGAGATCCTGGGGGAAATCGCTTGTGCGGGGCATCGGAGGGGCGATAGGGAGTGCGGTCGGTCTTTTCTTGTTGGCATCCCTAATTCTTACCGAGGCCGCCAGATGTGCTCTGCTTCTTCTATGTTTGTTTGGCAATCGGCGGACCAATCGGTTTTTCGGTGGGATTTGACCCAACCTCGGAAGAGGAGGATTCGGAAGATGAGGATCAGGCAGGCTGGAGAGGTTGTTATTTGGTGCTGACGTGTGTGATACCGGCGGGCGTTGGGACGGTTCTCAACTGGGTGGTTGGTTTTTCTGGGTGGTTCTTCGGAGCAACTGATTCAAATTGTGCATGGGCAGTTTGTGTTTACTTCGCGACGACGGTCGTTTTCCTGACGATGCTGCTCTACGCGTATAGTCGTCGAGAGTCCGTCGACGAGCCGGCCGGCCAAATCCCGCATCCGGCTCTCCGACCGGCTTCTTCTCAAACCTTCCGAATTCCAGTTGCTTTCAGCGGCGAGGCGGACGAGATCGCAGGTCAATTGCCAATGAACCTCGGCGAGGCGGAGGAGATCGCATCGTTCCATTACAGTCATCCCTCGACCAAGCGAGTAGTGCGTTTACTGCAGTTCGCTGGGTCATCCGTGTACCAGGAGTTCGCCTCGGTCCCAGCCCTGGAGGGAGTCCTGTTCTTTTTGGTTCGTGCGGCCGCCCAGGATCCCAAGCTGATTACCATTTACCGCAGGATTCGTGATCAGTCCTCGGCGCGAGATAGACCATTTGTCGAACTGCTGCTCGAGATCCTACACGACCAGCGCTTTTCAGCTCCAGCGTCGGAACCTAAGTCCAGACAATCGCTAACACGCGGCGAAACCGGCGATCCTCTCATCGATGAACTGCGCAATCGGCTATCCGGCCTCACGGACATCACCATACACCCGCTGGAGAGGCCAATCCGTACCGGAGAAGATCTCGACCTCCTCTGGGCAGAGTTCTTTGTCTCCGGGGATGTCGAAGTGGTGCGGCGTATCATTTCCGTTCTTTCTTGGCCTGACCGGATTAGAACTCGGTTAGAAGATTACCTCGCTGCCAGGTCGTCGATGCCTCTCATTCGGCGTCGGTTACGTGACCGAGCGATGAGGGCTGTCTGTGAGCCGTCCTATGTTGAGATCGACCTTGAGCGACAGCAAGTCGTAACCCAAGACGACCTGGACTGGGCCGTCTTTAAGACTTTAGGTGGCGCTGAGCTTGAAGGCCTGCTCAGCCGCCAACCTTTCCATTTTTCTGTGGTTGAACTGACGGAGATAGGGACCAAGAGTGCCGCGCGGTGGTCTCTCTCCAGCAACGCCGAGCAGCATTCGATAGTTCTTGACGCATGTGAAGCCGAAGGTCACCGCGCGACCGGTCGGTCAAGGCTTGCACTGCTCGACATCACGGCTTCTGCCAAATTTCGCCGCCAGATGAAGTCTTAGACTAGTGTGCTGTCGCAATAGGCGAAAAGGCGACAGCTTGAATGTCCTTGTTGTGAATCGGCACGGTTACGCGCAATTCCCGGCGAGTCTCGTGAAGAATGCGGGCGGGACTCCCGACTTGATGGTGCACGAAAAAGCCGGCTCGGTTGAGGGCACGAACCAGCAGCTTCGGTTGAATCGGAGATAACTTTTGCTTCACGCAGGAAAGTTCGCCCCGACGTTGGGTGGTCGTGAGTCAAGGGAGCGTCAGCGCAACCCGTTCCGTGGCGGGTTCGACATCCGCTGGGATTGGCTCGCCTGTCTTTCGTGCGCTCTCCAGGAAACACCGAATCGCGTCACGCGCCATCTCGCGAGCCTCCTCAAGAGATTCGCCGAAGGTGCAAATCTCCGGGATCGCCGGTACAACCACGTTGAAGCCACCTTCCGGCGCCTTCTCAAAAACGACGGTGTAACTATACTCCTGCACTTCCGCCTCTGAGCGTATGCTATCAAGGTCCTGTCGATGCCCGCGCCAGACTCACCGCGACTCACCGCGAGCCGCGGGGCCACCACCTCGCGTTCAACAGCGCCTCGAACGAAATCGTTGCCCCAACCCCGCCCGCCGGCTACAATGAAATCGACTATGCCGATCTTCGAATACCATTGCAACGACTGCGGGACCAACTTCGAGAACCTGGTGCTTAGCGCTCAGGAGAAGGCGACGGCCGCGAGCTGCTCCGATTGCGGCAGTGAGTCGGTAGAAAAGCTTTTCTCGACCTTCGCCGCGCAAACCTCGAACGGGGCGGCCGAACTGGGCCCGTGCGCCAACCAGGCCGGCGGCATCTGCCAAGCCGGCGGCGGCTCGATCCCCTGCGGCAGCCTCAACTGAAGGCGCTTCCCGCGCCCACGCGGGCGGACGCCCGCCGCCCTCACCGCCGTTGGCATTTCGGGCAGAAGTGCGTGCTTCGGCTCGCGACGATCGTTCGCCGAATCGGCGTCCCGCACACCCGGCAAGGCTCGCCGGTCTTTCCATACACCTGCGTCTGCAATTGAAAGTAGCCTTGCGACCCCTCGCTATTGACGTAGTTACTCACCGTTGACCCACCGGCCGCGATGGCATCATGCAGAACTTCGCGGATCGCCGCGTGCAACCTCGCGGCACGCTTTGGGCCGACTTTCAAACTGTTCGTCTTGGGGTGAAGGCGGGCTCGAAACAAAGCCTCGTCGGCGTAGATATTGCCAAGCCCGCGAAGGAATTCCTGGTTGAGCAGAAGTGCCTTGAGCATGCCGCGGCGGGCACCGAGCAGATCGCGGAAGTCGCTTCCGGAAATCTCAAGCGGCTCGGGCCCCAACTCGGCCAGCCGCGCGGGCAAGCCGTCGGAAAGCTGCCAGCGCCCAAACTTCCGAATGTCGTGATAAACGAGCGTTGGCCCGCCCTCGATATCCAGCACGGCCCGCGTGTAGGGGCCCGGCTCGCCGTTGACGATGAAATTGCCCGTCATCCGTAAGTGAACAACCAGGCAAAGCCCCCGCCGCCCCCCTTCGAGGTCAATCACGATGTACTTGCCGTGGCGGCGAATCCCGCGAATCACCCGCCCTCGCAACCGCCGCGCAGTCTTCTCCGCGTCGCCAACCACCAGGCCGGGCCAAGCGAACTCGACGCCGGCGATGCGGCGGCCCGAGACATGGCGCCGCAAGCCGCGAATAATGGTTTCGACTTCGGGAAGTTCAGGCACGAATCATTCAGTTTGGCAGTTTGGCGCCCCGCTATAGTTAAAGAACATCCCCGCCGAAACCTGTCGCGCACGGTTGCTCCCGATGGTCCTTGTCATCGACAACTACGATTCGTTCACCTACAACCTGGTGCAATACCTGGGTGAGCTGGGTGCCGAGCTTGAGGTCCACCGCAACGACCAGATCACTGTAGGCCAAGTCGCCAAGCGCAAGCCCGACCGCATTGTGGTCTCGCCGGGGCCGTGCACGCCCAGCGAAGCCGGCATCTCGGTCTCACTGATCAAGAAACTGACGGGGCGGGTTCCGATCTTGGGGGTTTGCCTCGGACACCAATCAATCGCCGAGGCCTTCGGCGGTAAGGTCGTCCGCGCGCCCTACTTGATGCACGGTAAGACCAGCAAAATCCACCACGACGGCCGTACGGTTTTCGCCGGGCTTGATCAGGATTTCACGGCAACGCGCTACCACTCGTTGATCGTCGAACGTGAATCGCTGCCGTCCGCGCTTGAGATCAGCGCCGAGACCGACGACGGACTCATCATGGGCCTGCGGCACAAGCAACACCGGGTCGAAGGTCTGCAATTCCACCCGGAGTCGATCCTCACCGATACCGGCAAGAAGCTGCTCAAGAATTTCTTGGAAAATTGAGCGCCTGCAGGGCGCTGTGCAAGGTCGGGCCCGCGCGACGACGCTATCCATAAATCGTCGAGATCTCGTCAGTCGGAATAAACCCGTTGGCCCCCAGCGGATCGACGTAGACATACGTCCGGCCAGAGGGCAAGTCGGTGATTCTCTTGGTCCAGTCGATCCCGAGCGCCGAATACATCGTCGAGATGACGTTCTCGATGCGGGGCTGCACCTCGCGCTCCCAGCCGTTGTCGATACAGGCGGTGCCGTCGGCGTTCGTGGCCCCGAGAATGCGCTTGCCCGCTACGCCCGCTCCGGCGAACAAGGCCGGGAAGCACCTGTTGTAATGATCGCGGCCTTGCATGTAGTTGAGCGGACCCGGCGTGCGGCCGAACTCGCTCATCGAAACGACCAACGTTTCATCGAGCAGCGTCCGCTTCTCGTCCTCCTTCGAGGGAAGCGTCGAAAGATCATCGAGCAGGGCCGAGAAGGCCTGGTCGTATTGCGCGCAATTGATGTAGTGGTTCTTCTCTTTCGAGCGATCCCAGATATAGGTGTGGTGGTCCCATCCGGGATGGCAGATGTGAATGTAGCGCGTACCGCCGTCTTCGAGGACAAGGTTTCTCGCCAGCAGGCAAGCCAGCCCGACGCCGTTGTTGCCGTAGCGCTCTTTGTCTTCTTCGCCGGCCTGAAAAGCCCGCGGCCAGCGCGGATCGGAAAGCAACTGGTGCGCCGCGCTGTAGAAATCGTCGTACCCGGCCATCTCGCGGCCGTATCCGCCGAGCCTGACCCCTTCCACGTCGCGTAGCTTGCGCAGCAGCGTCCAGCGCTGCTCGAGCAGAGCCGCGGCGTCATCATCGAGCTTGTCTTCCTTTAGTGCATTTTCGGTGTTGATGTCGACGACGGAATAACGCGGCGGCAGGAAGCCGGTGGCCAGTGCGCCGACGGCGCCCTTGGACAGGTTGAACGACATGTAGAGCGGGAAGGTATCGTTCGGACGCCGTTGCGCTTCCAATTCGGCGGAGACGACCGACCCGACCGCCGGGATCTCCTTCGCGAACGCAAGGTTGTTCTGCCGCCCGGTCTGCAAGTAATACTGACCGCGAAAATGCACTTCCTCGTGGCTGCGCACCGAACGTAGGACGGCGAACTTGTCCATGTGTTTGGACAATCCCGGAAACAACAAATGGGAAAGATGGAGCCCCGGGTAAACCTCCCGGACGTCAAGGTCTTGGGGGGTGGCCGTGTTTTCCTTGAAATCGAAGCAGTCGATCGGGCTGATGGCGCCGTTGGTTTCCAGAAAGATCACTCGCCGCGCATTGCCGCGGGGTGTGACCGGCGCTCCGCTCGAGGCGGCTTTCAGAGGCCAAACACCATTCGTAATCGACGCGCCCAATAACCCCAGTCCGCCCAGGCGCAGAACATCGCGTCGCGAGCCCGGAAGATCGCCTACTCTTTGCGGTTTCGCCATCGGAGTACCTCCGCTGAACTCAATAGTTAAAGAAGAACTCCGCGCTGTTGATCAGCGCCCACTGCAAGTTCTCGGCGCCCGCGACGCGGTTTTCCTTCATCGCCGCCAGCGCTACGTTTCTTTCGCCATCGCTTGGCGTGCGCGCCAGGCTCGCCAGGAACATCTCGTCCACAATGCGCCCATTGTCGTCGGGGTAGGCGGTGAGAAGACGCTCGACGCGGCTGTCTTTCTCCGCCCGTACTCGGTCATTGACCACGGGCGATTGCATCAGAACCAACGAATGCTGGATCGACGCACCCGTAGGCTTCGCATGAGTCTGCCGGTCCGACTGCCCGAAAATCCGCATGAAGTGGCGCGTGTCGGCGTCCGTACAATCTTTTCCTGAACAACGGGCCGGCGGGTCCGTCAGTTGCATGGCCATACCATAGCGGCGGCCTTTTTGCTGGAAGGAGGCCGGCCTTTCGGTGGCCACCACAATCGAGTCATGCAACTCCTCGGCTGTCAGGCGCCGAGCGTACTTACGGGCGTAGTATTTCGTGTAGGCCTCTTTCCATTCGCCGGGGAAGGAGGCCGAAAACTGATACGCGCTGGACTTCGCGATCGTCGCCATCAGACGTTTGAGGCTGTAGCCGTTTTCAACAAAGTCCTCGGCCAAGGCATTGAGCAACTCCGGGTGCGAGGGCTGCAACTGCCAACCTTCCGGCAGGTTGTTGGGATCTTGACGGGCGAGGTCGAACTCGTCGTAAGGCTCAACGATGCCGACGCCCATCAGCTTCGCCCAGAACATGTTCACCGTCGCCCGCGCGAATTGCGGATCGGCCGTCAGCAGCCGCGCCAACGCATCGCGTGGCGCCTCGCCGGAACGCGGTCCCTCTCCGGTGAGCATGAACGCCGGTTCATTCGAGCCGCCCTTCCGGGCTACCCGCAGCATCGTCGCCCCTTTGGTGTCGTAGCCGGCGGCGCGATCGTCGATCAGAAACTCATTTGACAGCGTCCGGCCGTCTTCCCAATACATCAAGTAGCGGGTACGCCCTAGGAACGAGGCGTTTTGGAAGAACTGCTCCCTCGTCCTTTGGCTCAGCCAGACATTGACCTTTTCGAGATGGCCTTGTCCGTCGTGGCAAGAAACGCATGACAGATTGATGCCCAAAAACGCTTTGGCGTAGATGATCGACAGCTCGTCGTGCGTGTCGAGCTGCTGCACCATCGAAAGATCATCGCCGTCCAGCGGCTCCGCGGCCCCCTGCACGTGCTCGCGCGCAATCACGTTCGCCGAGGCCACCACCCAGTTGCTCTTCGCCGACGGCGTGATCATCTCCCGCACGGTCTGGTCGTAGGGCCGATCCGAGCGCAGGTTTTCCTTCAGCCAATAGTGGAAAAGATACTGCCCGCGGCCCATCTTGCCGTTGGCGCGGAACAGATCAAGGAAGGCGTAGGACCATTTGTCGACCCAGGCTTCGCTGTCAATCAAACCGTCGATCAACTTGTCGCGCTTGTTCGGATCCGAGTCGGCGCGAAACGCTCTCACCTCGTCCGGCGTCGGAATGCGCCCGGTCAGATCAAGCGTCGCTCGCCGTAGAAACTCCCCGTCGGAGGCCCCCGGCGCGTGCGGGATGCCGTCGCGCTCCATCTTCGAAAAGATGAACTCATCGATGTAGTTGCGGCGCTCGACGGACCCGCCGAGTGGGTTCGTTTCGCCGGCGCGGCCGCTGAGGAGGCGTTCGGTCAGGGTGCCAGCCCGCCGCGATTTCTCAGGTGTATAGAGCGACTTGTGCGCCTTGTTGAATTGCTCGGGAGTAAGCGACTCCTCGCGCGCCGGCTCGGGTTTGTCGGTCTGCGCAGGTAGCGCCGTGACGGCAACCCACAGGCACACCAAACAGCTCAAAAGCGGTTTCATCGGAACCTCCGCTCGCACTAACTTCATCGTAATAGTAAGCCCTCCGGCGTAGCCATGTCAATTCGAAGTGGGTGCGCGACATAAATGTGGGAGCTTGTGGGTTTGTCTTTTTTTGTGGCGTTTTTCCTTGCGTATGTATACGCTAGGTAATAAGGAGGTGCCCCGTGCCCCAATCTCTCGCTGCCCTCGAACGACAACGTGCCGCGATTCTCTCCGAGATCCTCCACTTAGGAGACTTTCGCAGCGGCTCGATTACCGCCACCCGCGGCCGCTGCGGCAAACCGAATTGCCGCTGCCACCAACCCGACCAACCGCCCCATGGTCCGCATTTCCGCCTCACCAAAAAAGTGAGCGGCAAGACCGTGACTGAGACCTTCTCTTCGCCCGCGGATCGCCGCAAGGCCGAACGCCAGGTGGCCGAGTTTCATCGCTTCCAACAACTCAGCCGGCAATTGCTCGATGTCAACGAAAGCATTTGCCGTCTGCGACCCGCCACAGACACCCCGAAGCCCCAGGAAAAAAAACGGCCGAAACCATCCGCCACGAAGTCGCCCAAGAAGTGACGCAGCTGCTCGGGGTCATCTTCCGCGGCCAACGCCGCGGCGACCCCCTCGATCTCGAAGCCGTCGAGACGGCGGTTCGCGGCACCATGCATCGCGCCGGGACCACGCTGCTGAGCAAGTTACTGTCGTCCTCCGAGACCGTGCCGTCCCGAATCCCCTGCCCCTGCGGTCAACAAGCTTGCTACCGCGATACTCGCCCCAAACAACTCACCACCGTGGTGGGCGAGGTGCGTTTCGAGCGCGCCTACTACCTCTGCTCGACATGCCGCCGGGGACAAAGCCCGCGCGACCGCGAACTCGACATCGAAGGCACCGCCTGCTCGCCCGGCGTGCGCCGCATGATGGCGCTGGTGGGCAGCGAAACTTCTTTCGAGCAAGGCCGTGAACAACTCGACGTCTTGGCCGGTCTCGACGTTACCGCCAAGTCCGTCGAACGCCATGCCGAGGCCCTCGGCGCCGACATCGAAGCCCGCGAGCAAGTGGCGATCCAACGCGCCAAGCAACTCGACTTGCCGCACGTCGCCGCCCCCGCCGTGCCCCTGCTCTACATCGAAATGGACGGCACGGGCATTCCCGTCGTGGCCGCCGAGACCGCCGGCCGTGTCGGAAAAACCGCGGGGCGGCCGGCCCGCACCCGCGAGGTCAAACTCGGCTGCGTCTTCACCCAAACCACCACCGACGAACAAGGCCGGCCGCGGCGCGACGAGAACTCGACCAGTTACAGCGCGGCGATCGAGGGAGCCGAGGCGTTCGGCTTGCGGCTGTATACGGAAGCTTGGCGGCGGGGCTGGAGCCGTGCTCGCAAGAAAGTCATTCTCGGCGACGGCGCGCCCTGGATCTGGAACCTGGCACATCAGCACTTCCCCGGCGCCGTCGAGATCGTCGACCTTTACCATGCGCGGCAGCATCTGTGGGAGTTGTCGGCGAAACTGTTCCCGAGCGATGAGCGCCGGCGGAAACGTTGGGCCGCGCGGTTGTTGCACAAGCTCGAACAAGGCAAGATCAAGGCGTTGGTGAAAGTCTTACGCGGGTTCTCCACGCCGAATCAGGAGTCGGCCCATTTGCTCGCCAACGAGGCGGACTACTTCGAGCGCAACGCCGAGCGGATGCGGTATCCCGAGTTTCGCCGCCAGGGATTGTTTGTCGGCTCGGGAGTGGTCGAGGCGGGCTGCAAGAAGGTGATCGGCGCGCGGTTAAAGCGCTCCGGCATGTTCTGGACGGTGCGCGGCGCCAACGCCATCATCGCGTTGCGCTGCTGTCGGCTGAGCGGAAGGTTCGAGGATTACTGGGAGGCCCGTGCCCGCGCCGCTTGATTTCCCACATTTATGTCGCACACCCATTCGAAGTGAAGGTGAAGGACGGCAAACGGGTCCCGCGCCCGGGCGGTGTCGTCCCAAGCCTGACGCCTTCCCGCCACTCGGTCACGCGGATATTTCCGCGCGGACTAGTCGCTGAGAGGTCCCGGCGTTGCCCACCTTCGGTTCAATCGGCGCATCGCGAAGGGATCGCCAAGCGCGGGCTGGGACCTCCCATAACGGTTGTCCCCAAGGTGACCGTTCAACGCCCCCGCGGAATATTCCGTATAACCGGTCTTTTCGGGATGGAAGCTGCTCCCGTGTGTCGGGCACGTGAGAGGCCGGCCGGCGGTATGAAGGTTCGGCCGCATCAGTAAGCTGCCGAAGCACCCCGGTGTCGAGGTGGACTGGTCGACCGTGGGTGCGTGGACCGTCGGTAAGCGATCCATGGAGTCTTTCGGTCTGATTCCTTGGCTCAGAGCAGGAATCGAAAGAAGCAATGCGGCAAGTCCTACGCGAATCATCGTTCGTAGCCTCCTTATCGTACTCGGCTCTATGGACAGAGACGACACACGCCGGTCAATGGACCGCCGGCTAAGCAGAGTTTGAGAGATGCGGCGATCGCGGGGCCGGCGAACACGGAAGACACAACCGACGTGATCAGAACTTGAACCCGAGCGTACTGAGCAGCCCGTAGTCATTCCGCTTCACCGGGACGGGAGGTTGCGAATCAAAGCGATCGTAAAGACTCAGCCCCCACGTAAAGCTCTTGCCGATGGGAATCCGGAAACCGCTGTCCGATTCAATGCGGTAACGACTGCCGTCGGTGAGAGTGGGATGCAACGCCACGTGGAGGGTGAATTCGATGCCGGCGAACTTCGTCGTCTTGAGATCAAAAGCCGCCAGCGCCTCGCCGTTGTTCGCCGTGAGGGGCTCGATGCCGTCCCCGGGCCGAAATCTTTCATTCGCGAAGTTGACGCCGCCGAGCAACGAAAGCGTTGTCTTGTCGCTAGTGATCAGTTTGCGGCCGAACCCGCCACCGGCCTTCGTGCGCAGGTTCAGCAGTTGTTGCTCGTTGCGCTCGAGCCCGCCCAGCACGAAAAGAAAAGACCTCTTGTTCAAGAAGCGGTCATAGCGGGTGTTCAAGGTGTGGCGGCTCGTGCCCGGGCCTTGTTCCGGCTCACTGAGAATCGACACGATCTTGCCTTGGACCTTATATTCCGGCCGCTCGTAGTCCACATTGGCGCTGAACGAAGATTGTGTCGTATTGGAATTGCCGCGCGCCAGACTGTAGCCGAAATCGACGCCGCCCTCGAGTTTTTCCAAAAAACCGGGTTCGGGCCGCCCCGGCGCGCCGATCGACGCCACATCAGGCGCATCAAGAGTCTTGGTCGTCTCTTCAGCACGGACGCTCAACGACGACTCGGCCCTGCGCAGCGACCCTGAATAGATCTCGCCTTGTTTCGTCTTTACCTCGAACGTCTCGTCCGATTCAAGAGCCGCAACGGCGTCCCAGGATATCTGAATCGAGCCCGCCCACTCCGTCTTGAAACTCAGCTTGCCAGCGGTGAGATTTTCCACCGACCCGCTAATGCGGTCGCCGTTGGTCAGCGTCACCAGGTCCGCTCGAGCGGTTAGAGAGAGGGCCGCTGGCAGCGTCAACAGTAGGCTCAGGCGCGCCCATCGAAGGAAAGGGGGGAAAGGGAAGGGATTGTTTGCCATGCCGTTGGGGAGTCCTCCGGATGCCGCGGAACCGGAATTTCGAACACCGGCCCCCCAGCCGCAACGTGCCCGAGAAAGCGTGCCATGGACTCCGTGCCTTTCCTTCTCAGGATAGCCTTGGGCGCTGGGCCGCGAACGTGATGCTGTCCGTCCAAATCACGGCAGCGAGTGTAACTTGCTAAGTCAGACCAGTTCAGGTGTCGATCCGGTTCGCTGCCACTACGCGCTTTGAAGAAAATCGGCAAGCATCGCCCTTTGAAGCGAGCCTCAGCCCATGCCTGGCTACTCCTCTTCCGGAATCGCCACCGTCCAGATGCGTTTGAGCGGTATTTCCGCTTTGATCCCGCATTTTCAATTTGATGTATGAGCTTCAGACCATCCAGCGACCTTCAGCGTCTTTATTGATAGGGGCTAGAGCCCGATAAGGACGCCATGGAGGTCAACACCCGATGGGTGAAAAAGAAAACAAGCCGTTTCAGCTCACGTTCAATGGATTTCTCAAAGTCGATTTCCAACGATCGCGAGTCACCTCGGATGGCGGTCTGATTCTCGTTCGCGAACTGGATGAACGACTCGGACTCGGCCAGCTGATCGACGAGCATCTCAGCGACTCGCGACAAGGCTTGAACAAGAAGTTCCCGCTGGCCGATCTGCTGCGGCAGTCGGTCTACAGCCGACTCGCTGGCTACGAGGACCTCAATGACGCCGTTCGAGTATCCGCCGATCCGACCTTTCGCTTGATCGGCTCGAAGAGGAACTGGGATCGCGGAGCAGCCTTGACCTCGACGCTGCATGGCTTCGAGACGGAGATGCTGGCGAGCGAAGAGAACTTGCTGGGGCTGATGGCAGTGAACCGGGAGCTGGTCGCGCAAGCCGAAGCTCCCGACGGTTCAGACCGCGTGGTGCTCGACATGGACTCCACGGAGAGCCCCGTCCACGGCCAACAGGAAGGCAGTGCCTACAACGGCCATTTTGAGTCCCTCTGCTATCACCCGCTGTTGCTGTTCAACCAGCACGGCGACTGCCTAGGCGCGAAGCTGCGTCCCGGCAACGTGCACAGCGCCGAGGACTGGGACGAGCTGCTACTGCCGGAGATCGAACGACAACAGGCGGAGGGCAAACAGGTGACGTTCCGCGCCGACGCCGCCTTCGCCAAGCCCGAGATCTACGAGGCGATGGAGGAGCGCGGCGTGGACTACGTGATTCGCATCCCGGCGAACAAGAGCCTGGAGCTGGAGATCGAGGACATCCTGTTTCGGCCACCGGGCAGGCCGAACGCCAAGCCCCTAGTGCGCTACAAGAGTTTTCGCTATCAGGCCGAGAGCTGGTCGAAGGCAAGGCGAGTTGTCGCCAAGGTCGAGCATCACCAGGGCGAACTATTCCCGCGCGTCGGATTTGTCGTGACGAGCATGAGCTTGCCGAGCCGCTCGGTCGTACGGTTCTACAACAAGCGCGGCACGGCGGAGCAGTGGATCAAGGAAGGCAAACAGGCCACGCACTGGACCCGCTTGTCGTGTCACCGCTTCCGGGCCAACGAGGTACGGCTGCAACTCAGCGTGCTGGCCTACAACCTGGGCAACCTGTGGCGGCGGCTCGGGCTGCCGCACAGGATCAAGAGCTGGTCGCTAACGAGTTTGCAACACAGGTTGATGAAGACCGGCGGTCGGCTGGTCAAGCATGCTCGCTACTACTGGTTGCTGCTGGCGGAGGGGCATCTGAACCGGCGGCTGTTCGGTGACATGCTGCATAGGATCTGGGCGCTGCCTGTGCCGGGTGGGTAGCGTTGCGGGCGAGGATCAACAGTTTTTGGCTCCAAAAAGGTTTCGCAGGGAGCAGTGTCGGCCGGAGCGCCGTTCAGTCCGCTCAATCAACGTCTGTGAGCGGACGGACGAGCCCTGGCGCCTACCGGCGGAGGTGATGTGCAGGGTTCAGCGCGAAAAGACGTGGTATTCGGCGCAGCGGGGGTGTATCCTGTGACCGTGCCAGGGCCAAAATGGAAATCCTGGTTGATATGCTCATCGAGCTTGTCATATACCAGGAAGAGGGCCTCCAGTAATTCCTTCTGCGTCCAGAGCCGCACGCTGAAGAAACTCGACGCCAGTTCCTTCTGCACTGTTGATTTGAATCCACTCCACGAGATGAAGAGGCCCTCCTGGGCTCCAAACTTTTGAACGGCCCCTAGAAGCTTGTCGACTGTGGGTCGGTCGATGGGGGCCGCCTCGGACTTCACTTCGACGCATAATCGAGGCGTTCCGAAACCAAGAGGCCCGGCGCCGGCGAGGATGTCTACGTCGCCATCGGCACCCTCGGGGCTGCGCCAGGTTGTGTAGCCCTGGGCTTTCAGAATCGCCTCCACCAGTCGGGTCAAAGCATGGCCCTTGAACTTGGCAAGGATTAACTTAGCGATGCCATCGAGCCCATCCTCCTCAAGATCCCAACTCTCGTCCGTTTCGCTCGCCGAATCGCTTCTCTTGACCAAGTCCCCAATCTTCTCCGGTTTCCAGTCTTTGCTCCTCATGGAGGTTATCCGCTTTTCAGCGTCGTTCTTCTTCACGCGACAGATTGTCATGAACGCGCCGAAGGTGTTAAGCAGATCCTTACCAAAATGGTCCCGGGGAATTGCCTCGCCGATCCATTTCAGCGACCGCCAATGATAAAAAGGATTTGGCCCCTTCGGCTCCAACTGATAATCTCCAGTCACTTCACCAATTTGGATGGTTCGTTGTGATTTCAGGGGCAATACTACCCAATCCCCCACGCGGATCTCATGACAGAAAGGCCACACTTGGCTCACCCAGTTCGAGATCGTCTTCCGCTTCGCGTCGGGGTAGGTTGAGTTCATTGTGGCTGTCAATGCCTCTCTGTTTTCAAGCTCCCCGAGATTTACATTCAGATCGTCCCAAGTTACATATACACGCTCCTCTTCAACGAATTTTTGCTCATACTCGCCATGCGAGCCAGCCCGAATCAGCCAAATGGCCATGAATCGATTCTCCCTTTTGACGTATCAGTGACGATTGAAAGCTGGGACCACTACCGCGTACCCAATGTGTACCGCCTATTCTGACATAGGGAGTCGCTGCCGACAAACACCGATCCCATCCGGGTGTAGACCTGCCCGATCGCATCGATTGACGACGCATGGTAGTTGAACCATGTACTGGTCAGGGCAGTGCCGGCAGCTCCCGCTCGAGCTGCGCCGTCTCGGAAGGTAGGATCTAGAGCAGCCCCTTGGCCATGGCGGGCGCTCCCGGAATTGTGTTCAGCTTGGTCAGCAGCATCTTGCCCAGCTCGTTTCGCTTGCCCTTCAACTCCGCCAACGATTCGACATATTCCAGCACCACTTGATTGATCCGCTCGGTGATCTCGATGTGGTTTTCCAGTCGCAGGAACTCCTCTTTCGCGCGGGCCAACTCCTCGGCGGTACGCATCCTTTCGGCGACAAACCAGTCGGTGATTATTTGATTCGTCGAAAGCGCAATCAGATCAACATCCAGGTCGCCCGAGGGCGGGTTGCGCCTCTGCGTCTTCGGGTCGGAGTAGATCAACGCTGTTCCTTGTTCCCCCAAACGCACCGCCCGGGGACCGCGGGCGTACTTGCCCCGGAGCGCGCGCTCCTTTTCGGCCAAGATGAAAAGCTGCAGTTGCCGAATCTGCGCAAACAGCACATCGACCCCGGCACGATGCGCTTTTCGAATCTGTTCGAGCTCCGCGGCCTGCTGCCGCATCGCTTGCTGGACTTCGAGCGGCATACCGCCGCAGCCGGCCAACCATAAGGTGGCCAACGTGAGAAGAATGATGCCTGTTCGCCGCATGGGATTCGTAATGCTTCCAAGCCCGGATTTCCACTTTAGTTTCGGTTCTGCTAACCATCGGGTGGACTCGGACGCCTTTATTTATGCGGGCTTGAAAGCACTCAAGGCGCTGAGGAGATCAACACCCAATGGGTGAAAAAGAAAACAAACCGTTTCAGCTCACCTTCAATGGATTTCTCAAGGTCGATTTCCAAGGATCGCGAGTCACCTCGGATGGCGGGCTGATTCTCATTCGCGAACTGGACGAACGACTCGGACTAGGCAAGCTGATAGACGAGCATCTGACGGATTCGCGGCAAGGCTCGAACAAGAAGTTCCCGTTCGTCGATCTGCTGCGACAGTCGGTCTACTCCCGCTTGGCGGGCTACGAGGATCTCAACGACGCCGTTCGTGTCTCCGCCGATCCAACCTTTCGGCTGATTGGCTCGAAGAAGAACTGGGATCGCGGCGCGGCGCTGACCTCCCGGCTGCAGAGCTTCGAGACCGCCATGCTCGCCGGCGACGAGAATCTGATCGGGCTGATGGCGGTGAACCGCGAGTTGATCGCGCAAGCCGAGGCCGGTGATGACTCCGCGTGCGTCGTGCTGGACATGGACTCTACCGAGAGCCCCGTCCACGGCCGGCAGGAAGGCAGCGCCTACAACGGCCACTTCGAGTCGGTCTGCTACCACCCACTGTTGCTGTTCAACCAGCACGGCGATTGCTTGGCGGCAAAGTTGCGACCGGGCAACGTGTCCAGCGCCGAGGACTGGGACGAGCTGCTGCTGCCGGAAATCGAACGCCAACAGGCGGAGGGCAAACAGGTGACGTTCCGGGCCGATGCCGCCTTCGCCAAGCCGGATATTTACGAGACGTTGGAGGAGCGCGGCGTGGACTACGTGATTCGCATCCCGGCCAACAAGAGCCTGGAGCTGGAGATCGAAGATATCCTGTTTCGTCCGCCGGGCAGGCCGAGCGCAAAGCCCCTGGTGCGCTACAGGAGCTTTCGGTATCAGGCCGCGAGCTGGTCGAAGTCCCGGCGGGTTGTTGCGAAGGTCGAGCATCACTAAGGTGAGTTGTTTCCTCGCGTCGGTTTCATCGTCACGAGCATGGCCTTGCCGAGCCGCTCGCTGGTGCGGTTCTACAACAAGCGCGGCACGGCGGAGCAGTGGATCAAGGAAGGCAAACAAGCGACGCATTGGACAAGGCTGTCATGCCATCGGTTCCGGGCCAACGAAGTGCGACTGCAACTCAGCGTGCTGGCCTATAACCTGGGGAACCTATGGCGGAGGCTCGGGCTGCCGCAACGGATCAAGAGCTGGTCGCTGACGAGCTTGCAACAGCGCCTGATGAAGACGGGCGGTAGGCTGGTCAAGCATGCGCGGTACTATTGGCTGCTGTTGGCCGAAGGACATCTGAACCGGCGGCTGTTCGGCGACATGCTGCATAGGATCTGGGCGCTGCCTGTGCCGGGTGGGTAGCGTTGCCCGGGCGAGGATCAACAGTTTTTGGCTCCAAAAAGGTTTCGCAGGGAGCAGTGTCGGCCGGAGCGCCGTTCAGTCCGCTCAATCAACGTCTGTGAGCGGACGGACGAGCCCTGGCGCCTACCGGCGGAGGTGATGTGCAGGGTTCAGCGCGAAAAGACGTGGTATTCGGCGCAGCGGGGGTGTATCCTGTGACCGTGCCAGGGCCAAAATGGAAATCCTGGCCAAGAGGGCTCAGATCAGGGTCGAGAGGTGATTGGCGATCGCGATAAACTTTGTCAGTCTCCGGTTGTCGGCGACGCCTTTGCGGATCGATTGAATAAGAAAGGCGAGCTCTTGCGGCGTTGTCAGTTGCTCGAGCGTCGGCGCGCGAACTTCGAACAAATCCCGCAGTTGGTCCGCTAAGGTATCAACGTCCTTAGCCAGCCCCAGATTGTCGAGCCGCGTCTGGGCCTTGGCCCGCAACACGGGATCCGCTTCCTGTGACGCGTCGACCCAATCAATGACTTTCATATTTCCCCGCCATGATTTCCCCGGAAATGGCTTCTCTTTTTCATGGTAATTGCGGCGTCAAGTCGGTCCTCCCCAAGAGCGTGCCGGCCTCCCCGGGGTACTGCCGGCAACGTCGGAAACCGACGGGCCCGACCGCATAGCTGACGCTTGCCGCGCTAGGATATTGGAGGAAACTCTACCCCGGAGTTGCAATATGACGTTATCAGCCCGCCTTGCCCGCCTCGCCCTCGCCGCGGCCTTGCTTGCATCGTTGCCGGTCGCCGTCTCCGCCGCGCCGAAATACAAGGCCCTGATCGTCGACGGGCAAAGCAACCACAAGATCTGGCCGCAAACCACGCAAATGATCAAGGGCTACCTCGAGGAAACCGGATTGTTCGCGGTCGAGGTGGCGACCACGCCTCCCGAGGGAAGCGAGCTAAGCGACTACCAGCCCGACTTCGCGAAATACGACGTCGTCGTGTCGAACTACAACGGCGCTCCCTGGGGCGCGGAAGCGAAAGCGGCGTTCGAGAAATACGTGCGCGAAGGCGGCGCCTACGTGTCGGTTCACTCCGCCAATAACGCTTTCCCCGAATGGCCCGCTTATAACGAAATGATCGGCGTTGGCGGCTGGGGCGACCGCAATGAGAAGTCGGGCCCCTATATCCGACTGCGGGACGGGAAGTTTGTTCATGACAAGACACCCGGCGTCGGCGGCAGCCACGGTATTCGTCATGAGTTCGCACTGGATATTCGCGAGCCCGACCACCCGATTACGCGCGGCCTGCCGGCGAAGTGGATGCACTCCAACGACGAGCTCTATGATCGGCTCCGCGGCCCCGCCAACAACGTCACCGTACTGGCCACGGCATTTTCGACGAAGGAAACAGAAGGCAGCGGCGAACACGAGCCTCTGATGATGACGATCACTTACGGAAAGGGCCGCATCTTCCACACAGCTCTGGGCCACGCCAATATTTCGCAACGCTGCGTGGGATTCATCACGACTCTGCAGCGCGGCGCCGAGTGGGCCGTTACCGGCAACGTCACCCAGAAGGTCCCAAATGACTTCCCCACGGCGGCCGGCGTCAGCGTGCGCTAAGCGCAAACCTCGGCGCCCGGCCTGCGTGAGCCGGTGCGCAATCCGTCCGACAACAAGCTTTATGCCATCATGGAACTTGAGAAAGTTCCCGCTCCGCTTGACGTTCCAACGCCTTCGGTCCATCTGCTTTCGCCCTTGACGCGGAACTCGCGTTTTCGGCCGCCTTCTCCAAGCTTCACGACGCCATGCCCGACTACCCTCTGTTGAATCAGCTCCTCTACGAGGGGAAAGCGCCCAAGGTCAAGGAGATGACCGAGCAAGCGCTGGCCGAAGGGCGCGACGTCGACGAGGTCTTGCAAAACGGCCTGATCGCTGGCATGAGCGTCGTCGGCGAGGATTTCAAACACAACCGCCTTTACGTCCCCCAAGTGCTCGTCGCCGCCCGCGCCATGAAAGCCGGCATGGCGGTGCTCAAGCCGCTCTTGACTCAGTCCGGCGCCGGCGCCGGCGCCGGCACGATCGTCATGGGCACGGTGAAGGGTGATCTCCACGACATCGGCAAGAATCTGGTCTGCATGATGGGCGAAGGCGCCGGTTTCAAGATGGTCGACCTAGGGGTTGATCAATCAGCGGACAAGTTCATCGCGGCGGCCCGTCAACACAAAGCCGACGTCGTCGGCATGAGTGCGCTGTTAACCACCACGATGCCCTACATGAAGGTCGTCGTCGATGCCTTCAAGCAAGAGGGGCTCGACCACGTCAAGCTGTGCGTGGGCGGCGCGCCGGTGAGCGAAATGTTCGCCGATGAAGTTGGCGCCGACGGGTATGGGGCCGATGCTTCGAGCGCGATTGATCTTTTCAAGGAGCTGTGTGGGGCGGGGGAGCCCGCCAAAGCCGAACGGTAACCGCGCAGGCGTACCCAGTTAATACCGCGGATACAGCGCCCAGAGCGCAAGCGACGGGCCAAGCGCAAGCAATCGCCACGCGCTCAAGAACCGCGTCTCTCGTAACCGTCGCGTATTGCGGCAATGTCCTGAGTCTACTCGAAACCGTCGTCTCGAAACCGCGGTCCCCCGACCCGTTGCTTGCGCTTTTCGGTCCAACCCCTGTCTCGCTCGCCCGGAACACACAGCATATTGTCGATCAAACGCGTTTCCCCCACCCACACCGCCGTCGCGGCGCGCACGGGTCCTTGGATCGTCTCGACCGGCTGCATGTCGTCGGGGTCAACTAGCTCGAAATATTCGACCCTCGCTCCCGGGTACTTCTCGAACTCTTTCCTCGCGATGCGAAGAACTTCCTCGGCGCTTTCCTCGCCCCCCGCAACCGCCTCTTTGGTCGCCGTCAGCGCTTGGTAGAGGGCTACGGCCGTTTTGCGGTCTTCGGCGTTGAGATGTTGGTTGCGCGAGCTCAGCGCCAATCCGTCCGGTTCGCGCAAGGTCGGAACCGAAACGATCTCCGTCGGGATGTTGAGGTCCTTGACCGTGCGCTTGATCACGGCCAACTGCTGAGCGTCTTTCTCGCCGAAATAAGCGCGGCCCGCCTGGGCGATGTTCAACAGCTTGGCAACGACAGTCGCCACACCTCGAAAGTGCCCCGGCCGGTAGGGGCCGCAAAGGTGATCGGTCAGGTGGGTAACCTCGACAAAGGTTCGCTCGCGGCCCGGGTACATCTCCTCAACCGAGGGCGCGAACAACACGTCGGCCGAGTGCTCCTCGCACACGGCTAGATCATGCTCGATAGTTCGCGGATACTGCGCGAAATCGTCGGGTTGGTTGAACTGCGTGGGGTTTACGAAAAGAGTCACTATCACCAGATCGCAGTCTTGGACGGCCCGATCAATCAATCGAATGTGACCCGCGTGCAAAGCGCCCATGGTGGGCACGAGCCCGACCGTTTTTTCCGAACGCCGCGCGGCGGCGACTCGCAAACGAAGTTCCTCGATCGTGGAGATGAGTTGGACGCTCATGCGCTGCGGTCTCGGCCGCCCGTGATGGCGACCGGCTTGTCTTGCTCCGGAAAGCGCCCTTCGCGCACATCCTCGGCATATTCGGCCGCGGCGGCTGTGATCTCGCGCCCCAGTTGAGCGTATTGCTTGACGAAAGGCGGCACGAACTCGTCGTAGAGGCCCAGGGCGTCATAGCTCACCAGCACTTGTCCGTCGCAATAGGGACCGGCGCCGATTCCGATCGTCGGGATGCGCAGACGGCCGGTGACCTCCCGAGCCACTTCCTTCGGGATCAACTCGAGCACCACCGCGAACGCCCCGGCCTTTTCGAGCGCATGGGCGTCTTCGATCAGAGTTTCGGCGGCTTCCGCGCTCTTCGCCTGCTTACGAAAACCTCCGAGCTGGTGGATAGACTGCGGCAACAGCCCCAAATGCCCCATTACAGGAATGCCGATGTCCACGAGCCGCCGAACCACCTCGGCCACGGCCCGTCCGCCCTCCATCTTGACGGCCGACGCCCCGCCCTCTTGAATCAGGCGCCCGGCGTTGCGCACGGCGTCCTCGACGCTGACCTGAAACGTCATGAAGGGCATGTCGGCGACCACCAAAGGCCGCGAGGTCCCGCGCGTGACGGCTTTGGTGTGATGCAGAATGTCGTCGAGCGTAACGGGAATCGTGGTGTCGTGTCCCAACACAACCATGCCGACCGTATCGCCCACCAAAAGGACGTCCACTCCGGCGCGGTCAAGCAAGCGCGCCATGCCGGCATCGTAGGCGGTAAGCATAACGATCTTCGTGCCGCGCCGCTTCATTTTTTTGAGGTCCGGGGCGCGGACCTTCTTGAGTTCAGCCATGAGATTTTCTACCTATCAGCATTGTCTCTAATTCCGCTGCCGCGTCTCCACTCAGCCCGCGCCGGCGAGCGATATCGAGCAGTTGGCGACTGGCGGCCCGATAGAGTTCGGCGACGGCCGTCCATCGAATCGCTTTGTTCCAACAGTGGATCCGTGGTGGGGTAGGTCTCCAGGCCTGCCCTCTTCCGCCCCCCCCCGGCCCAGTGACTGGCGGATCGCGAAAATCGGCGGCTGTAAATGGCTGTACCCCTATAATCCGCGCAATTGGACTTTCACCGCGGGCGGCTATGTCGTAGGGCCTGCGTTCAGCAACCGGCTTCGCCCGCGAGATAGTCCAGCGCCGCCTGCACCCCACCGGGAGAAAAAGGAACGCCGGCGCCGGCGAGCCCCATCTCGACCGCACCCAGCGTGCCGACGAGCATCGCTTCGTTGAAATCACCCAAGTGGCCGATGCGGAAGACGCGGCCTTTCAGCTTCCCGAGACCCGCCCCCAAGGCGACGTTATAGCGTTCCAGAACCAGTCGCCTGTAGGCGTCGGCGTCATGACCCTCGGGCACGAAAAGCGCGGTGAGCGAATCGCTATACTCCTTCGGGTCGGCGCACACCATCTCAAGCCCCCAAGCACGCGCGGCCCGGCGGGTCGCCTCGGCAAGCCGGCGGTGACGAGCGAAGACCTCGTCAAGCCCTTCCTCGGCCAGCATGCGAAGCGCCTCCCGCAGCCCGAACAGCAAGTTGGTCGCCGGCGTATAGGGAAAATAATCCGCCTGGTTCGTGGCCAAAATCGCTTCCCAATTCCAATATGATTTCGGCAGGCCCGCCGACTTGGCGGCCGCAAGCGCCTTTTCGCTGACAGCGTTGAACGCGAGGCCGGGCGGCAACATCAAGCCTTTTTGCGAACCGCAGATCGTGACGTCCACGCCCCATTCGTCATGACGCAGGTCGATACAACCCAGCGACGAGATCGCGTCGACAAACAGCAGCGCCGAGTGTCCGGCAAGGTCGATCGCGCGGCGAACTTCCGCAATGTCGCTCGTCACCCCGGTCGAAGTTTCGTTGTGAACCGCCAGCACCGCGCGGATCTTCCCCTCCCGGTCGTCGCGAAGTTTCGTCTCGACCACGGCCGGGTCCACACCCCGCCGCCAATCGGTCTCGACGAAGTCGACCTCGAGCCCAAGCTCCATCGCCATATTCCGCCAAGCCGCAGCGAATTGCCCGGTCTCAAACGCCAGCACCTTGTCGCCCGCCGAAAGCGTGTTCACAAATGCGGCTTCCCAAGCCCCCGAACCCGAGCCCGGGAACACGACCACGGGGTTGCGCGTCTTGAAAACGTCCTTGAGCCCGGCGAGGATCTCGCGGGTCATGTCCTCGAACTCCGGGCCGCGGTGGTCGATCGTCGGCGCCGACATGGCGCGTAGAATCCGCTCCGGGATGTTCGTCGGGCCGGGGATTTGCAGAAAGTGACGTCCGGGTTGTCTGGGCATGTCTTTCGAATCTAGCAACTTCAGGAGCGGCGCGCCCGGCCGGTTTATCCCGCGCGATCACCATCGACGGAGCGTCTCTTCGCGGCTGAAAACTCTTCGGTCTTGACGATACCTTCTCCTTCGCGGATGTGGATCAGGCGGTCGGCTTCTACGTTGGGAAACGATTCGGTCTCACCGGTCGGCCAGCGGACTTCGACCAGGTCAACCCGCGTCGCCGACCCCAGCCCGAAATGTAAACGCAAATCGCTTTGCGAGTAATAGCTCGTCCCGCTCATGACCTCGTCGATCTGAACCTGGTCGTCGCTGGTCGTCACGCTCACGCGAGCCCCGATCGCCGAACGGTTCGAACGCACCCCGATGCACTTGACCAGCAACCAATGGTTCGCCGTCTCGGTTTCGTTGTGAAGCAGCGACGGCGGCGCATCGATATTGTTGACCACGACATCGACCCGCCCGTCATTGTCGAAATCGCCGAAGGCGCAGCCGCGGCTCACGTAGAGCCCGGTGATGCCCGGACCCGCTTTCTTCGACACGTCGCGGAAGCGGCCATTGCCGCGGTTCCAATAGAGAACCTTGCGTTGCTTGTAGGTGATGTAGATCTTTTTGTCGGCGATCGCGGGATAGACATGGCCGTTGGCCAGAAAGATGTCTTCCCTCCCGTCGTTGTCGAGGTCGAAAAAGCCCGCCCCGAAGCCAAGGTATTTCGTATTGACGCCCAGCCCGGCCCGCAGGCCGGCGTCGTGGAAGCTGCCGTCGCCGTTGTTCTGGTAGAGCGTCGTGATTTGATCGGAAAAATTCGTCCGGACAATGTCGAACCAGCCGTCGCCGTTGTAATCGGCCACTCCGACCCCCATGCCCGACAGCGCCACGCCGTTTTCATCGAAAGCGCAGCCGGCTTCGACCGCCGACTCGGTGAACGTCCCGCCGCGGTTGTTGCGATAAAGCAGGCTGGCGGCGGAATCGGCGGCGACATAGATGTCCGGCCAACCGTCATTGTCGAAATCGGCGGCGGCGGCGCCCATGCCGTAGGAGCCCCTGGGCCGCCAGTTCTTCTTGACGAAGGCCGGCTCGGCGAATCCGCGAGGGTTGGCGACGCCTGCGGCTTCCGACACGTCCTCAAACGTACCGTCACCCTTGTTGTGATAGAGGATGTTCGTCCCGCCGCCATAGCCCCCCGGCCCGCAAGCGACGGGAATGTCCATGAACGAACAGTAGTCTTCGCTGCCGGGCGCGGGCGCGATCTTCGGGTCGAAGCGGACATAGTTGGCGACAAACAGATCAAGCAACCCGTCGCGGTCGTAGTCGAGAAAACAGCAGGCCGCGCCCCAGCGCGTGCCTTCGCCCGCGACCCCGGCGGCTTCGGAAACATCGGTAAACGTACCGTCGCCGTTGTTGCGGTAAAGAACGTTCTTGCCCCAATAGGTGACGAACAAGTCGTCGAAGCCGTCGTTGTCGTAGTCGCCGATGCAACAGCCCTGTCCCCAGCCGCTGCGTGTCAGCCCGGAGTCGCGAGTGACGTCGGTGAACGTTCCGTCGCGGTTGTTGTGGAAGAGGTAGCTGGTCGGTTCCTTGCCCGCCGGAGTACCCTCGAGCGTGGCGCCGTTAACGAGAAAAATGTCGAGCCAGCCGTCGTGATCGTAGTCGAAAAAGGCCACCCCGCAGCCCATTTCCTCGAGCAGCAGGTCTTTTTCGGTCACGCCGCCCGAAACGTTGAGGGCCCTGCCGAGCCCTGCTTTCTCGGCGACGTCAACAAAGCTGACCGCCGGAGGCCCGCCGGAGGCGGCCGAAGCGCGAAACGGGCGGCCGAAGAGCGTTTCCAACCGGCCGAGACCGGTCTTAGATCCAAGCCCCGCCAAAACAGCCGACGTCACCCCCGCCCCGCCAACCAGCAACCGCAGGAAGCCGCGGCGGGAAGCGGCGCGCAATCGGGTACCCTCAGCCATCGTTTCATTATGGCTGGCGGCGAGCCGCGGACGGGGGTTACAGCCGCGTCAGCGATGCGAGCCCGCTTCCCGACCTTCTCGTTTCAGGCTTTGGCCCTGGGCGCACACTTCGGTAGTGACAAACACTCGTGTTTGTCCTAGCCCGCAGTTGAGACAAGCTCTCAGCTTGTCTCGGCTCGGTGCGCCCCATACCAAATTCCAGATCAGAACTCGGTCGCCTACGGTTATGAACCAGACTGCGTGGAATCCACAACAAGTTCGACCCGACTCTCATCCCTAGCTCCGAAAGCCCGAGTTACCGCAATTAACCGTCAGTTGACCGAGCTCGCCATATTTGGTCGCACATCCATCGGCCTTGGTTCTGAGTTCGCTGACTCGATACGAGGGCCGCGCGGCCGTTGCGGAGAAGCAGGGCCGCCGTTGCGCGACAGACCGGACGTTTATCGATCAGAGGCAATCTCACCCGCCGCCAAGTTCAGCTGCCAAGAGACGCCGAAGCGATCGGATACCCACCCGAATTTTCGACTGAAAGGATATCCGTCGAGCGGCATCAAGACTTCTCCGTCGGCTGCGAGGTGCTCGAACAGGTGATCGATTTCCGCTTCGCTCTCGCAGTCGACAAAGAGCGAGATCGAGGGGGTAAACGTGAACCCGTGCTCCACGGGACTGTCGATACAGAGGAAGTCTTGGCCATTGAGCACAAAACCCGCCTCTTTCACAGAACCTTCGGCACCCGCTTCATCGGGGCCGTATCTTTCGATTTCACCGATGTGGGCATCGTTAAACAAAGAGACGTAGAAATTCAGCGCCTCCTCAGCTCGACCGTCGAACATCAGGAATGGCGTGATCTTTGGGCTCATTGGGTGGGGTTCCCCCCCGCCTTCGCCGAGCGCCGCTTACTTTCGAGTGCAGCCGCCTCGTCCTCCAGCTGCTTGAAGACATCGAGCGACCGGCGGCTCTTCCCCTCTTCTCCCAGCCGACGGTAGAGCAACCCCAGCACGTAGTGGTAGCGCGAGATGCGCGCATTCAGCGCGATGGCTTTCTCAAGCACTTCGACCGCCTCGGTCCATCGCTTGAGAGCCCTGAGCGCCTTGGCCTGCTGAAAATACGCCATATGCGAATCCGCGTCGATCGCAAGAGCCTTTTCGGCTCGCTCCAGCGCCTGCTCGGGCTGGTTCATGCGATTGTAGTAAGCCCCGAGGTTGACGTAGGGTGCGACGAAATCACCGCCGCGCTGATCGTTGAGGGCGATCGCTTTGTGGTATTGATCGAGCGCTTCCGGGTCTTCCCCCATCGACTCCAACGCGAAGCCCAAAGCGTTGCGCGCTTCCATGTAATCGGGGTCGAGGCGGATCGCCTCTTCAAAAGCCGAGCGGGCTTCGGGGAAATTGTCTTGCGCGGAAAACACTTTGCCTAGGTTGTAGCGGATTTCCGGCGACTCGGGCTTGAGGCGCGCGGCGAACTGAAATTCAACGCGCGCGCGATCGTAGCTGCCGATGATCATCAAATTCCGCCCCAGCATCTTGTGGGCTTCGGCGTTGTTGAGGTCGAGTCGCAGCGACTTTGCCAGCGCCTGGATCGACTCGCCGATTTTTTGCTGTCCGAAATAGGCGTAGCCGAGCGCGTAATAACCCCACGACGAACTCGGATTGCGCCCCACATAGGCCAGCGCCAGCGTCGTCGCCTGGACGTATTCGCCCTGCCGGATCGCGGTTTCAATGCGCCCCCGATCCCCCGCGTCAGCGGACGCCGCGGCGGTCGGATCAAAGACGTACGTCCCGCCCGCAAGGAAGGTGTCTTGGGGACCCGCGGCCAACGCCGCCGTCGAGGCCGGCTCAGGGCGAAGGCCGTCGAGAGCGTTTCGCGCGGCCTTCAAGTCGGCGTCCAACTCCAGAGCTTTTTCCAAAGCCCGCACCGCCCCGCGACGGTCTTGCTCATCGGCAAGCGCCAGCCCCAAGTGCATTTGCGCCTCCGCCGAGGAGGGACGTAGACGCACGGCGTTCTCTAGAGCCACGATAGCCGCGCGGGAATCGCCGGTGCGACGCCGCGCTCTACCCAGCGCTAGAGCAGCCTCGAAGGAATCGGGCTCAAGCTCCAACGCTTTCTCGAAATGCCCGATCGCCTCTCCAAGCTCGCCCCGCCGCGCCAGCGCATCTCCCAGATAGCGATAAGCCTCCGCAAACTCGGGCTGCAGACGAATGACCCGTCGGAAGCTGTCGATCGCCAACTCCGTTTCCCCTCGTTCAAGAGCGGCTCGGGCCTCGTCGAATCCCGACGAGGCGGTCTCGACCTTCTCCGTCGTCGAGATGCTTTCACGCGCTTTCGCCAACTCCACCCGCGCTTCGTCGCGACGGCCCGCTCGCACCAGCGCCTGACCGAGTTGATACCGCGCATTCCCGAGATCAGGATCGAGTTCGAGAGACCGCCGCAGGTGGGTCACCGCGTTTTCGCCGTCGCCGTCGCTCAGCAGCAGTTTCCCAAGCTCGAAATGAGCCTCGGCAAACCGTGGATTGAGGGACAGAACCTTCTCCAGCGCGGCTTTGCGCTCGGCCGCCCGCCCCGCACTCTCGTATGCTTTCGCCAGGTTGTAATGGGCGCGGGCGAAATCGGGCTTGAGCTCGACAGCCGATAGTAAACTCTCGATCGCCCCCTCGGCGTCTTCGTCGATCAAGGCCGCGCCCAAGTTCGAAAGAGCATCCACATAGTCGGGCCGCAAGCGCAGAGCTTCCCGAAAAGCCGCCACCGCCTCCTCGGTCTTCCCTCCGATTTGCGTGTAGACGAGTCCGACATTATTGTGGGCCTCGGCAAAGTCGGGACGTAAGCGGACGGCCTCGTCAAAAGCCCGCAGCACTTGTTGCGGCTCCGCTCCGCTCTTGCCCAAAAGCCGCCCAAGCAGGTTGTGAGCATCGGCGCGGTCGGGCTGTTGCGACAGCACCCGCCGCAACTGAGCCAAGGCACGGTCGAGCTTCGGCAACGGACGCGCCGGGTCAGGCAAATTCAACGCCGCTTCCAGTTGTCCGATGCCGAGATCGACGCGTCCGGCCTTGAGAAACAGCGTTCCCAAATCGACATAGGGCGCGGGCAGTTTCCGATTGAGCGCCACCGCCCTCTGGAGCGATCGCCGCGCCAGGTCGACCCGGCCCAGCTCCGAAAACGCCATGCCGAGAAAGGCGTGAGTTTCCGCGGCTGAGGGGTCGAGACGGACCGAATCCTCAAGCGCACTCACCGCCTCCAGGCGGCGACCGCCGTACCAAAGCGCGGCGCCCTGGTTGTATCGGAAGTCAGACCGTCTCGGGGCCGCCGCGACCGCTTGCGCGAAATGCGAAAGCGCCGACTCGATCTCTCCCTCACGACTCAAGATGAGGCCCAACAAATCGTGCGCCGGTCCGAAACCGGAATCAGCATCGATCGCTTGCGTCAGCTGGTCCTTGGCGGCCTTGAGGTCCTGTCGGCCGAAAGCCTCGCGAGCCAATTCAAAATCAGCTTGCGCGGGCGAGGCGGCCTCGGGCGGAAAGCGCTTTTGCCGCTGCCGTGCCGCCGACTGCTTCAGCGTCGAGCCGAGCCCGTAATACGCATCGAGGAATTCCGGATTCAGCCCAAGCGCGTCTTCATAACCGCTAGCCGCCTCATCCAGCCGGCCCATCTGCCGCAGCGTCCGTGCCCGCTGGTAGTGGACGTCCGGTTGATTCGGGAACTTCCCGCGTAGAACGTCGAAATGTGGAAGCGCGTCCTCGGCGTCACCGCGCGAGCGAAGCGCCACGGCAAGGTTCAGACGAACCTGCGTGTTCTCCGGCTGACGATCGAGAGCGGCCTCGAGCACTTCGACGGCTTCATCATATTCGCCCAACTTGGCCAGCGTGGTGCCCAGATTGTTGTAAGCCCGAATTAAGTCCGGCTGCTTCTCGATGGCTTGGCGAAACTCCTCGACGGCCTGCGGCAAGTCGCTTTGATCGAGCAGCGCCACGCCCAGCCAATTCCTGTATTCGCCGGATTCGGGGTGCCGCAGGGTCAGCTCGCAGAACTGCTCGACCGAATCCGCCGCCCGCCCGTTTTGGAGCAGCGTCATGCCCAGCTCGAATCTCGCCTCGGCGTGGTCGGGTTGCGCCTCGATAGCGCGCCGAAAAGCGTCGAGCGCCTGGTCAACCTTCTCGGTTTGTCGCAGGGCAAGAGCTAAGTTGTAGTGCGCCTCCGCGAACGCGGGCCGAATTTCGGCGGCTTTGGAAAAGCGTGTGATCGCGGTCGCAACGTCTCCCTTGCGGGCAAGCGCGATGCCGAGAGCCACATGGGCCTCCGGGCTCTCGGGCCGCAGCTCGAGCAGTTTTTGGAACTCGGCTGCCGCCGTATCGAAGTCCCCTTTTTCGAGCGATTTGACACCCTGGTGGTAGTGCGCCTCGGCATTTGCGCTCTGCGCCGGCCCCACCTGAGGCCACGTCACCGAGACTAAAGCGGCCAGAACAAAAAGGCGCAAAGCGGCCCATGTGCGATACGGCATCACGCAATCGGACGAGCAACTGCAACATATGCCCATCATGTTGATAAAAAGGAGTTTAACCTCAATCGCAGGGTTGATTGTAGCACAGCGGACTGAGCCCGGCATCGTCCGAAACAGCGTGAAGGCACGACGTGGCGCGCGCCCCGTTGGCTCCTAAGCCAGCCGTGTCAGGACCAGCGTTACCAGCCCGTAGGTCAGTCCCACCCCAAGCAGCACTCCTCCCACGACTCGCTCCTCGTGATGCTCAAACCATAGGTAGATTCCGGTCCCACCGAGCAGAAGAAGCCCGATCGACGCCAGCAGAGAAAACGCCGCCCAGGCGTTGGTCGGAGCGAATTCGTGCCAAAACCCGTGATTGACGTGAAGCTGCACGAGCGTTTCGAGCACCCCCCAGCGCCGGATTTCGATCGTAGCCTCGCTCGTCGAACGCTCATACTCGACCCGGAATTCCGTCCCGGGCCGGAAAATGCGAACGCGAATTGCCTCGGGGGCTTCCTCGATCCCGGTCACCGTGCCTTTCAGCCCCTCGGTCCGCATCAGGGTTAGAGCCAGCGCTCGCGGAGTTGACGCCGCTTGAGCCGGAACTCGGATCGTGCGCGTGCTCTGCTCGACCGATTCGGGAAGCCACGGACGATAGATAATCACCAGCGAACTCAGCGCGAAGATCAGCGCCATCACCATGAACAAGAGCCCCAGCGCCAGATGAACGTTTCTTATGAACTGAAACATACGCTCACCGATTCAGAATCCAAAGGAAAACCGAAAGGCTCACAATTGCCGCCGCGCACGCCTGCGCCCAGCGCAATCCCGGGCGAGTGACCAACCACATGTAGACGCCCGACAGCGTCATGAACAAGAACGCCCAGGTAGAAAGCTCGTTATAGAAACCCCACAAACGAGCCGAAAGCGCCGGCGGCCCTCGACGCGAGTGACTCGCATGCATCGACGACAAGAACCCCGCCAGGTCATTCCGGCGGTACCCGATGCGGACAATTCCTTTTTCCTCCAGGTACGTGAAGTCGCGCCGGCCGTTGGGAGTGTAGGCAAAGAATGCAAGATTCAGGTCGTCGTCACGGTGAACGTTGTAATGCCCCCCGGCAAGCCGAATGTCCGTGGTTTCGAAGATGCGTTCCGCCAACTCGTTGTCATCGAGGTTCGCCGGGGACCGAAAGGGCATCTCGCGCTCGGAGGAGATCTCCGGCGGGACATATCCGCCCGGCGGCGGCAAAAAGACAGCGTGAATACCGGTCACGCCCCACACGACGAACGCCGTAAAAGTCAGAAGACCCGCGTACAGGTGGATCTTTTTTACCCATTCGTACATGGTCTGTGGTGAGCCTGGCGGCTCGGCCGCAGCCTACCCCACCAGCGCCATGGCCCGCCGCATCGCCTCGATCGTTTTCGAGCAAGCCGGCTCGTCTTCCAGATCGTTGAGCTCGGCGCTGAAGGGTTCGGCGCGGATCGGGCCGTCGTAGCCGATTTCGACCAGCCCTTCCAGAAACGGCTTGACATCGATGACGCCCGTCGAAAGCGGCACGGCCCGCTTAAGGTCGTGCTGCTGCTCCTTGGGAATGCCCTTCGGGGCGTCGTTCAAATCACATGAAACGACGTCTTTGTTCTCGAGCGTGAGAATGTCTTGCTTGGTTTCGTTCGAAGTCCACCAATGCCAGGTGTCGAGCACGAAACCGACATTGGGTTTGCCAATTTCCGCCAGCAATTCCTTGGTCTCGGCCATCGTATGAACGAAAGCATATTTCTTGAGACTCCACAAGGTCTTCGTGCCGACGTATTCGAGGCCCAGCCGCAACCCGTGGTCGCCGGCGACCGCGGCGGCTTCGCGCAGCCTGTCGGCGGTCTGCTTGAAGTTCTCGAGATACGTCAGCGAATCATGAGTCGGCATCAGCCAAGTGCCAATGCGGTCGACGCCGGCGCGCTGTAACGCATTCACCAGGCGCGGCCAATTCTTCATGTCCTCTCGGAACTTGGCTTCGTCCTCTCGGAACTGGACCGGAAGCCCCGAAGCGGCCCAAACCAATCCCTTGGCTTTCAGCTCGCCCCGCAGCTCATCGTTTTGAGCCGCGGAAAGCCCAGCCAACTCTTTCGGGAACGGTTGTACCGATTCAAACCCGAAATAATGCGCCAGCTCGATCGAGCGGCGTTGGTCGGCTGTGACGCCGATGCTGCCCGGCGTCAGGGCGATCGTCATCTTGCGTTGAGCGCGCGCCATGGTGAAACCTCCGACGCCCCAGAGGCTCTTTCAAAATGAGGACGTAAGTCCCTTATTTTCACCGTTCGTCGTGGCCGGCTTGGCGGCCATGAAAGGCTGTGAAAAAAAATGGCGACTGTAACTGAGCGCCGATCGAATCAAAAACGCCACTCGTCGCGAAGCGGACTGTCCCCTATTTTTCTCAGCCCCCAGTGGGCACTCCTCAGCCTATCACGAGGCAAGGGGCGTTTTCGAACACTGGCGTCAGCCTCGCCCCCGGCTGCACCCCCCGGTAGCGACGAACACTCGTGTTGGTCCTAGCCCACAGTTGAGACAATCTCTCAGATTGCCTCGCCCCGGACCCGCCCCAATTTGAGTTTTCGATCAGCCGGCCGAAAAAGCAACTTTAAAGATTGCCGACGCCGAAGACGATTTTCTTGAAGGGAGCCGTGCCGGCGGGCCGTGCGCTTTCGGGCGCCGGATCAACCGCCCCCGCCTCGTCGAGATGCACGGTCGCGGCGACTTTTCTCACTCAACAAAGAATGATGCCGGCAACCCGACAAGATCTATTCCGCTCCACGCTCGAAACGCAACAAAATCGCGGCACAGGCCTGACCACGAGCCTTGTTCTTCACGTCGCGGGTCTGGCCTTGCTCGTGGCGCTGCCGGCGGTGAAGGTGGAATTCGTCGGGGCACGCAGCTCGGTACTGATCGAGCCGTTGATTCAGCCCAACATCGTGGAGTGGATCGCCCCGCCTCGCCGCGCGCCGAAGTCACCCGCGGCTAAGCCTCTCGACCCTCCGCCGACACGAGCACGTTTCGATCTCCCCAAGCGCCCGGCCGCGCGCGCCCCGCGGCCGCAAGTCATCGAGGGGCGCGCCCCGGAACTGGTGTTGCCGACCCCCCGCGCGCGGACCCCCCAGCCGACGCGGCCGGAAATCCCGCTCCCGACCCCGGCGGTGCGCACCGGCCTGCTCGCCGAAGCCGCTGAAACCTCGCCCCACGACAACCCGCCTCGCTTGACCGTCCGGGCGGGAAGCTTTGCCGATATTCCCCTCGCCGATGACCACCGACCACGCCCTCCGGCCGAACGGCTTGCCGACTTCGATGCGGTCGGCGTGGCCGGAGCACCCGTCGGTCGGCCTCGTCGGGCCGTCTCGGCGGTAGGAACTTTCGGTCAGGCCGAGGTGGCTCGAGCCGGGAAACCCGCTGCATCGGGCTCGGTCCGCGTGGGCGACAGTTTCGGAACCGCCAGAGCCGAAACCGTGCTCGGCAAGCCGGCCGATGTCCGCGGGGGCGGCTTTTCCCAAGTGCGAGTTCAAAAAGTCGATTCCCGACGCGCCGAACCGAAACTCCCCGACCCACCCATGACCGCCGTCCGCATTCTCGAAAAGCCGCGGCCCGCCTACACCGAACAGGCGCGCCTGCTTCGGATCGAGGGCAGCGTGTTGTTGGAGGTTCTCTTCGCCGCCTCGGGCGAAGTCAAAGTGCTGCGGGTGATACGCGGACTCGAC
This sequence comes from Bryobacterales bacterium, assembly GCA_965238125.1. Taxonomy (GTDB): domain Bacteria; phylum Acidobacteriota; class Terriglobia; order Bryobacterales; family UBA6623; genus UBA6623. The sequence continues at coordinate 6,095,316 of OZ250179.1, forward strand.
GAGGGCCTCGACCGCAATGCGGTCCAAGCGGCACTACGGATTCGCTTCGAACCGGCCCGACGCGACGGCCGAGCCACCGCGGCCCGGGCGCTGGTCACGATTCAATTTCAACTGGCCTACTGAACGGACTTACTATGACGCATCCACGTTTTCACATTCTTTCCGCCATTTTGTGCCTGAGCGCGGCCGCGCTTTCGGCCGCGACGCCAGCCCGGGCCGACAACCGTGTCGAGCGGCTTCTCGACCGCATTGTGGAAAACGAGCAGGCTTTCTTGACCCGCATGCAACAGTACTCGCCAGTGCTTGAAACCTACATCCAGGAAGTCGTCGAGGATCGCCAATCGAGCGAGCCATTTGTCCGCGACCACTACATGATCGGGAAGCTTGATATCGGCGGCGAAGTCGAGCACGAGGGCTTCTTCGCAAGCGCCGGGTTTCGCAAGAGCGACACGACGGTCTTCTACGCCGCCGGGTTCGCGCAGATGGTGATCCCCGATGCCTATGAGTTTGACCGCCGCACCTATGATTTTGAATACGTGCGCCGCGAATTCACCGGCGACGTGCGCACGCTTGTCTTCGACGTAACGCCCCGCGACCGCTCCGCCGAAGGCAAGTTCATCGGCCGCATCTGGGTCGAGGACCGCGATTACAACATTGTTCGCTTCAACGGCACCTACACCATGAGCAAGGCCTCGTCGCTGTTTTTCCACTTCGACAGTTGGCGCGTCAATGTCGCGCCCGGCGTCTGGGTCCCCGCCTATGTCTATATCGAGGACGGTGGAAAGGCGGTGTCCAAGAAAGGCCTCAAGATGCGTTTTCGCGCCCAGACACGCGTATGGGGCTATAAGCCCGTGCACGACAACAAACTCGAGGAGCTGACCGCGATCCTGATCGAAGCCGAAACCGAAATCGAGGACGACAACGAGTCGAAGCACGTCTCGCCGGTCGAAGGACGCCGCATCTGGGCCCGTCAAGCCGCCGACAACGTCACCTACCGGCTCGAAAAGAGCGGCTTGCTCGCTCCGGTCGGAGAAATCGACGAAGTTCTCAACACGGTGCTCAACAATCTGCTGGTGACCAACAATATTCACCTCGACGTCTACAGTCGCGTGCTGCTGACCACCCCGCTTGAAACCTTCTCGGTCGGAGAGGCGATCTTGGTCAGCCGCGGGCTGATCGACGTCCTACCCGATGAGGCCAGCCTGGCCGCCGTGCTGGCGACCGAGCTGGCGCACATTGTCCTCGGACACGGAACCGAAACCATGTGGGCGTTCAGCGACCGCACGATGTTCGAAGACACCGAAGTCCTCAAGGAACTCGATTTCACTCGCGTCCCCGAACAGGTCGAGGCGGCCAACGTGAAAGCGCTCGAGATGCTTCGCAAGTCCCCCTACGCCGACAACCTCGGCCAAGCCGGCCTGTTCCTGAAAGCCCTGGCCGCGCGCGCCGCCAACCTGCCTCAACTCACGCAACCGAACTTAGGCAACGCCCTGATCACCGAAGGCCGCCTGGCTCGGCTTGCCGCCCTGGCCGACCAAGCCCCCGAACTCGACGACGCCAAACTCGATCAAATCGCCGCCCTGCCGCTCGGTTCGCGCGTTCAACTCGACCCCTGGAGCAGTCAACTGACCTTGATCAAGGCCAAGCCGGTGGCCCTGCGCACCGCCGAGGATAAGTTGGCTTTCGAGGTGACGCCCTTCGTCATTCACCTTACGCGACGCGACGAGGAGTCCGGCAACACCCGGGTCCGTGACGCCGAATCACGTGACGCCGGGGTACGAGACACGGCCGCCGTTCGTTGATTGGACCCCTCTGGGACCCTCGGACCCCGCCCGTGGGGCAGGTCTCCAGGCCTGCCCATCGCAGCGATTTCGACCGTGCGCGCTAGGGCGTCCAAGAGCTGTGTTCCATGAGGTACGGTTCGACTTTGGCCGGGTCAAAGCGCACGCCGTGCCCGGGCTGTTGCGACGGATAGGCAAAGCCGTCCTCGACGCGCAGCGGTTCGGTGACAAACCGGTTGAGGAAGGGAATGTGCTCGGCGAAGATCGCGTTGGGAACGGCGCAGACCACTTGGGTGTGAAACTCCATTAGGAAGTGCGGCGCGACGACGACGTTGAAACTGTTCGCCATGTTGGCGATGCGCAACCATTCGGTGATGCCGCCGACGCGGCCGACATCGGGTTGCAGAATGCCGGCGGCGTCCTGCGCCAGGTATTCCTTGAAAGCGTAGCGATTGTAAAGGCTTTCGCCAATGGCGATGGGAATCGAGGTCCCGCGGGAAAGCCGGGTATGGCCGCCGACGTCGTCGGCCTCGATGGGCTCCTCGAGCCAGTACAGGTCGAACTCCTCGAACAGGTGGGCGCGCGCAAGAGCTTCGGCCGAGGTCCAATGCAGATTGGCGTCGACCATGAGCTTCGTTCCGTCTCCGATGGCGCGACGGACCGCGCGGATACGGGCGACATCCTCGGCGCGGTCGGGCCTGCCGACCTTCATCTTGATGCCGGCGAAGCCCTGGGCAAGGTTTTCGGTCGAGTTGCGAATGAGCTCGTCCTCGGAATGGTTGAGCCAACCGCCGTCGGTGTCGTAGATGGGGATGCGTTCGCGGGCGGCGCCGAGGAGTTTATAGAGCGGGAGCTCGGCGCGGATGCCCTTGAGATCCCACAGGGCGATGTCGGCGGCGGCGTAGGCGACGGGCAGCAAGCCTTGGCGGCCGATCCAATGCAAGTCCCACCAGACCTTTTCGAAGAGGCGTTCGATGTCGTCGGATTCCTCGCCGAGCAGCAGCGGGACGATTTCAGTATCGAACAGCACTTTGACGGCGCGGCCGCCGCGGCCGATGGTGTAGCCGAAACCGAAGCCGGTCGTGCCGTCCTCGGTGTGAATCACAGCACTGACGGCTTCGAGCGCCGAGAATTCCTGGATGGCGTCGACGATTTTGCGATGCGCGGGAAGGCGATAGAGAGCCGTATCGATGCGGGTGATTTTCATGGTGAGTTGCAGCCGTTTCGGGACGACGTAAGTCTACAAGTGTAGACGAGGGTGGCGGCGAAGGGCACTCGTGACGGGGATGGGACGCCGAGTTGACCGATCCGGACCTAAACGCCTCAGCGCCGCGCGTTCATCGTCCCCTCAAGCAATTCTTCGTAGCAGTCGACTACCCGCTCCCAGTCGTAGCGTTGACGCGCGACCTCCAGAGCCCGTCGACCCATTTCTTCCCGCTCGCTCGTCGGCAATCCGTCGATCTGGTCGATGAGCTGAGCCAGAGCGTCGGGATCATGAGGAAACGGCCGGCCGATATCGCCCGCGACCTCAACGTTTTCAGGCGTGTCCAAGAACAACACCGGAGCCCCGCGCCCCATCGCTTCGATCAATGCCGGGTGCGTCCCCCCGACCTCGGTGGCGTGGATATACGCCGCGCAGTGCGACTGAAGTTCGTCATAGCCGCGACCGTAGACCGCCCCCGTGAAGAGGACTCGCGGGTCGTCGGCACTCTTGACTTCGCGAATATAGTCGGCGGCGTAGGGAGCGTCCCCCACCATCACGAGCTTCTTGTCGACACGCGTCTTCGCAAAGGCGCGTACAACGAGCAGAGGATTGTTCTCCGGCTCCATGCGGCTTACATAGAGAAAGTACTCTCCCGGCTGGAGCCCGAAGCGGTCGAGCACTTGGCGGCTCCGGACCTTCCCGGTCTTCGCGCCGTAGGCAATGAACCGGCTTTCTTTCGAATAGCGCTCGGCATAGTAGCGTTGAACCACCTCGGCATCGGTGACCAGCTCGTTCGGGAACCAGGTCGAGAGCCGCTCGGAGAGTCGATACCAGGCCCGCGCGGCCGCGTTCCACTTCTTGCGTTTTCGCTCAAGCCCGTCGACGTTGAGCACGGTGGGCAAGCCCAATAGCCGCGGCGGCAACGTGAAGATCGCATTCGCCCCGTTGCAATAGAGCAACACGTCATGGCGCCGCCCCCGCAGGCGTTCAAGGATCACATGCAGGGTCGAGAGAAAAGTGTGCGCGATGGTATCGAGGTACTTGTGGGAAATGGTGGGGAGAATTGCCAGCCGGACATCCTTGTAGACCCGCTGAGGGGACCGGATGTTGTTGGCGCGGCAGTAGACCGTTACCTGGTGGCCGCGGCGGGCCAGCCTCACCGAAAGCTGCTCGGCGAAGGTCTCGAAGCCGCCGTAGTTGGCGGGGATGCCGCGTGTGCCCAGTAGGGCGACCCTCATAGAGAGAGTTTACGTGCGGGGGCTTCGTCCTCGCTTACCAGCAAGTGCTCCGCATCCGCCGCCGCCGCGGCTTGCGGCACCTCGGCGGGTTGGGAGACCGGGGAGAAGCGGAACCACTTGCCCATGTAGACTTCATCGACGCGTTTGCGTTCCTGAATCACGCGCCGTTTCGCCATCACCCGTGACCAATCGCGGCCGAACAGATAGAAGGCTTTGAGCGACGAACGTTCCGCGATCAGACAGTAGGCCAAGATGCCCAGGTCGCGCACCAGGATCGGGACGAAATTCCGCACATAGATGCCCGCCGTAATATTCTTCGCCCGCATCAAGAAGCGATTCTTCACCGAATGCATGTTGATGTGGGGAGGAAGGAAGCGGCGCATCCCCGGCCGCAGCTTGCGGACGTGATAACCGAACGCGATCGGCGTGTACATGCACTTCCAACCGTAGAGTTGCGCGCGCCATGCCACGTCGGCGTCTTCGCGGTAGGCAAAGAAGTCGGAATCGAAAAACTCTCCCTCGACCGAGATATCGTCGATCATTTCGCGCCGGTAGCAGGCCGCCGCCGCCGAGGCGCCGAAGACATATTCGTAGTCGCGGAAGTGCCCGTTGTCGGTCTCCAAACAACCCCGGTCGTGGTGCCGCAGCATAGGGTTGAAATAGATGCCCGTCGTGTCGACCACTTGCTGATCGGGAATCTGAAACGAGGCGTCCATCATCAGCAGCTTGCCGCAAACGGTACCGAGCCTCGGATGCGCGTCGGCAACCTGCATCAAATGGGAGCAGAAGTCCGGCAGCAACAGCACGTCGGGGTTCAGCGTCAGAACCCAATCGCCGCGCGACATCGAAATCGCTTGATTCTGCGCGGCGGCGAAACCGATATTCTCCTCGTTGTAGACGACCAGGCAGCGCTCTTCAAAGTGTTCGAGGATATCCGTCGTGCCGTCGGTCGAAGCATTGTCCACCACGATCACTTCCAGATGCGGGTGTCTCTGCTCCAGCACCGATTCCAGGCAGCTGCGTATGAACCGCCCGCTGTTGTAGGTGACGATGGTCACCGAAAGCATGTACTTTTGCGACATGAACTCGACTCGATTAGTACTGAATCGCGGAAGATCGATCTACACCCCGGCCGGGAATCCGCGATTCGGGCAGACGCCTCCCGGCAAGCAACCGCAAAACTCTTGCATAGGCTTTTCGTTCGTCCTGCTTCGTGGTTCCAAGCGACCAAAGCCAACGACCGAAAACCCCTATAAAAACAACCGGAACCAACCAGGAATGGGCCCGGCTCGTGAAGTGTTTCTTGCTGAAACGTAACAGATTACCATACCAAGCTAAGCGACGCATTTCCAAGCCGGTCGACCGCAGCGAATGCGCCCCTTCGTGTCGCGCCGCGCAGCTCGGCACGTAGCGGATTCGATACCCGGCCCGGTGCAGCCGGCGACATAAATCGACATCCTCGAACCAAATCGGATGGAATTGTTCGTCCAACTCCCCGACCGCCTCCAACACCTCGCGGCGCAGCATCAAGAACGCACCCGCGGGTTGATCGACATCCTGTTCCTTGTGGGCGTCGAAACTCGGCAAACGATAGCGTCGATTGACGGGATTCGCGGGCCATAGCCGATTCCAACCGAGGGTTTCAAACGCCAGCGTCAGCGCCGTTGGGAAAGCCCGCACGTTGAAGCCCGTCTGCGGCCGGTCTTGTTCATCCACCAGCCGACCGGCGGCCGCGCCCACGCCCGGGGCAAGGCATTTCTCGATGAGGGGTTCGATCGGCGTCGTCAGCCGCGCGTCGGGATTCAACAAAAGAATGAGCGGTTCGTTCGATGCCGCCACGCCCTGATTCACCGCCGCCGCGAAGCCGTGGTTTTCCGGGTTGCGAATCAGCCGTGTTTCCGGATACTCGCGTGCGACCACTGCACAGGTGTCGTCGATGGAGGCGTTATCGATGACCACCGGCCGCGCGGCGGGGCCCAGCGACGCCAGGCAAGACGCAATTTGCCGTCCCGAATTGTAGGTCACAATGACGGCAACCACCTGGCGGCTCATAGGGGCCGCTCCGCCGTCGGGCCGACGAATCGAAAATACCACTTCCAATACGTGTCCCAACTTGTCGTGCGTTGGACTTGGGCGATCTGCTCCTCGGCCGCGGCCAGGACGGCCGACAGGCTGTCGGCCTCGGCGCGCGCCCGCAAGTTCCCCGACGAGGCTCGCATCCCGCCGAACAATCGGACCCCGCGCGCCAGACCCCGCAACCAAGCGCCCCCCCGGCCGCGGGAGATCGCCATCGCCGCCCACAAGATCTGCGCCGCGGCGATCGATCGAGCGAAGCGCATCCACATCGGCGGCGAGTAGAATTTCGCCAACAGCAATACCTGGTGACAAGTCATCCACTCGATCGTCCGGCTGCTCCACGCCCCGGCGGTCGCGCTGCCCCGATGGTATGCCCTCGCGCCCGGAACATACCTGCCGGGCAAACCGGCCGCGGCCGCCCGCAGCCCGAGGTCCACGTCTTCCAAATAGGCGAAAAACGTCTCCTCCAATAAACCCACTCGCTCGAAAAACTTCCGCCGAAAAACCGTCGCCGTCGCGGAGGGGAAATAGGTCGTCCGCTCCGCGTTGAACCACGGGCCGTCCGCCTTGCCGTGACCCAGCCGCCACGACGTGCCCCCGCGACACACCGCGTCGCCCGCGCCGTCGATGCGGCGCCGGTCGTCGTAGTCGAGCGTCTTTCCGGTAGCGAACCACACGTCCTCTCGTTCGAGCGCCGGCAACAGCGCGCTCAGCCAGTCATCGGCCGGCTCGATATCGTTGTTCACCAAGGCAATGAGTTCGCCTCGCGAGGCGTCGATGCCGCGGTTCAAGGCGCGGCTGACGCCTACATTCTCTTCGAGCGTGACCACATGCGCTCCCCATTCGCGAGCCGCTTCCACGGATCCATCGCTCGAACCGTTGTCGACGACGATCGTTTCCAGTTCGACGCCGTCGGGCCGATGCTGCCGTTTGATCGTTGCCAGCAGACGCAACAGCAACTCGCGGCGGTTCCAATTGGGAATGACGATGGAAACCGTCATCTCACGCTCTAGGGAGCGATCCAGACGCGGCGAAAAAGGCGAGCCCTTCTTGAGTACCACATCCGGATGGGAGAAGGCAACCGGGCGGGTGCGCGACATAAATGTGGGAGCTTGTGGGTTTGTCTTTTTTTGTGGCGTTTTTCCTTGCGTATGTATACGCTAGGTAATAAGGAGGTGCCCCGTGCCCCAATCTCTCGCTGCCCTCGAACGACAACGTGCCGCGATTCTCTCCGAGATCCTCCACTTAGGAGACTTTCGCAGCGGCTCGATTACCGCCACCCGCGGCCGCTGCGGCAAACCGAATTGCCGCTGCCACCAACCCGACCAACCGCCCCATGGTCCGCATTTCCGCCTCACCAAAAAAGTGAGCGGCAAGACCGTGACTGAGACCTTCTCTTCGCCCGCGGATCGCCGCAAGGCCGAACGCCAGGTGGCCGAGTTTCATCGCTTCCAACAACTCAGCCGGCAATTGCTCGATGTCAACGAAAGCATTTGCCGTCTGCGACCCGCCGCAGACACCCCGAAGCCCCAGGAAAAAAAACGGCCGAAACCATCCGCCACGAAGTCGCCCAAGAAGTGACGCAGCTGCTCGGGGTCATCTTCCGCGGCCAACGCCGCGGCGACCCCCTCGATCTCGAAGCCGTCGAGACGGCGGTTCGCGGCACCATGCATCGCGCCGGGACCACGCTGCTGAGCAAGTTACTGTCGTCCTCCGAGACCGTGCCGTCCCGAATCCCCTGCCCCTGCGGTCAACAAGCTTGCTGCCGCGATACTCGCCCCAAACAACTCACCACCGTGGTGGGCGAGGTGCGTTTCGAGCGCGCCTACTACCTCTGCTCGACATGCCGCCGGGGACAAAGCCCGCGCGACCGCGAACTCGACATCGAAGGCACCGCCTGCTCGCCCGGCGTGCGCCGCATGATGGCGCTGGTGGGCAGCGAAACTTCTTTCGAGCAAGGCCGTGAACAACTCGACGTCTTGGCCGGTCTCGACGTTACCGCCAAGTCCGTCGAACGCCATGCCGAGGCCCTCGGCGCCGACATCGAAGCCCGCGAGCAAGTGGCGATCCAACGCGCCAAGCAACTCGACTTGCCGCACGTCGCCGCCCCCGCCGTGCCCCTGCTCTACATCGAAATGGACGGCACGGGCATTCCCGTCGTGGCCGCCGAGACCGCCGGCCGTGTCGGAAAAACCGCGGGGCGGCCGGCCCGCACCCGCGAGGTCAAACTCGGCTGCGTCTTCACCCAAACCACCACCGACGAACAAGGCCGGCCGCGGCGCGACGAGAACTCGACCAGTTACAGCGCGGCGATCGAGGGAGCCGAGGCGTTCGGCTTGCGGCTGTATACGGAAGCTTGGCGGCGGGGCTGGAGCCGTGCTCGCAAGAAAGTCATTCTCGGCGACGGCGCGCCCTGGATCTGGAACCTGGCACATCAGCACTTCCCCGGCGCCGTCGAGATCGTCGACCTTTACCATGCGCGGCAGCATCTGTGGGAGTTGTCGGCGAAACTGTTCCCGAGCGATGAGCGCCGGCGGAAACGTTGGGCCGCGCGGTTGTTGCACAAGCTCGAACAAGGCAAGATCAAGGCGTTGGTGAAAGTCTTACGCGGGTTCTCCACGCCGAATCAGGAGTCGGCCCATTTGCTCGCCAACGAGGCGGACTACTTCGAGCGCAACGCCGAGCGGATGCGGTATCCCGAGTTTCGCCGCCAGGGATTGTTTGTCGGCTCGGGAGTGGTCGAGGCGGGCTGCAAGAAGGTGATCGGCGCGCGGTTAAAGCGCTCCGGCATGTTCTGGACGGTGCGCGGCGCCAACGCCATCATCGCGTTGCGCTGCTGTCGGCTGAGCGGAAGGTTCGAGGATTACTGGGAGGCCCGTGCCCGCGCCGCTTGATTTCCCACATTTATGTCGCACACCCAACCGGGCCGGCGTGGTTTTGGGGTGATTTCACGAAGATAGTGAAGTGTGGGAATTTTTGCGCCCGCATCCACGATTCACAGCATAGATGCAGAGCCCGGAGCGCAAGCGACGGGCCCGGGCACAACGGTTTGAGTAGACGGAGGGCCGCCCAGATGCGCAACAGTTCCGGGAGACGCGGCGCCCGAGCGCGGGTCGGTTCGGCGCCCTTGGCCCGTCGCTTGCGCTCCGGGCTTCCATGAGAGGTGGGTCGCTTGTCAAGGGCGGTCGTTGGGAGGCGTTGGTCGGTTTGTCGGATCCGGCCCGGGTCCTCATGCCTTGCGGCGCGTTGAGGACCGGGCTTCCATTCGCAGTGTTATCGGTCTCGTTGTTGACCTCTGCTGGTTGGGGTCCGGTCTTTCGGCGCTGCTCTCTCTGTTGCGGCTTCGACCCATCCTCGAAAGAATCGGCCTGCCTGCCCAGAGCCCGCAGTCACCGTGACACGATCTCGATTCTCCGCCGCGGCCTCGCTTCGTCCGCCCAATCCCCTACTCCCTTCCTTTCAACAGGAATCTTCTTGCCGCCGAGTCCCCGTTAGGGGGCTCGCGGATGTCCTCATCACGTTGCTTCATCCGAAACCGTTGCCGCCGACTGCGCCTCATCGTCCCTGCCTTATGGGGAAACCGTTTCCGTCAGCCCGTGCAGCGGATCGTAGTTTTCTTGTTTCACCCACAACACATGCATCAGCACCGCCAACTTGCGCGCCACCGCCACCACCGCCCGCTTCTTCGCATGTCCTCCGCCGCGCGCCGCCAAACCCAAACCCCAGCGCCTGAGCGTGGAGTCGGTCCCGAACGGCCCCAGCACCCAGTGCGCGCACTGAATCAACGTCCGCCGCAGCAGCGGATCTCCCGATTTCGTCACGCCCAGCCGCAGTGACCGCTCGCCCGATTGGCGTTGCTTGGGACGCAGCCCCACCAGCGCGCCGACCTGCCGCGAACGCTTCACGCGGCCCGGGTCGTTGTCGAGCGCCAACACGAACGTCAACGCCGTCAGCGGCCCCACCCCTCCGATCGTTCGCAGCCGCTCGACCGCTGCGTATTGCTTGCCCAACGCGACGATTTGTTTGTCATATTCGCGGATCGTCGCGCCGAGGCTTTCGATTTGTGTCGCCACCCCCAACAACGCCGCGTGCAACACCTCGGGGCAGGCCTCCCGGACGCGCTCGACCCATTGGTTCTGGGCGCATCGGCCCAAGCGGATGCCGTGCGACTTCGCCATGCCGCGCAAACTCCCTTTCAATTTCGTGCGGCACTCGAGCACGGCCTCGCGCGCCCGCAACAACGTGCGTTGTTGTTCGGTCTCGAGCTTGCGCGGCGCGACGGGATTCAACAGGGCCGGGTTGGTGCGTCCCAGCTCGGCCAACCAATAGGCGTCGTTGCGGTCGTTTTTCGAGTCGGATTGGCTGATTAAACGCAATTGCCGCGCGTCGGCGACGAGCACGTCGTGGGCGAGGGCGGCCAGGCGGCGGCGAATCCAGTTGCTGTGGCTGCCGGTTTCGATCACAATGCGCAGCCGCGGCCAACGGCGGAACCAGCGATCCAAGGCCTCCGGGCGGGTGGGGACTTGGCATTCCTCGAGGCTTTCGCCGGCGAGGTCGGTGAGCCGTACGAAGCAACGTTTGTCGCCGATGTCGACGCCGGCGACGGCGCAAATTTCGTTGTCTTTTTGCATCTGGATGCGTTGTTGCGCCAACTGTTGTTCGAGCTGGGTGAGTTGGCGGGTCTTCGCTTGTGAGCTGTCGGCTTTCTTTGGTTTGGTGTTTGTCGGTTTGGTTCTTGTCGGTCTGTTGTTTGCTATTCTTCTTCATGGCTGGTCGCCTCCTTTTCAAAAATCCATTGGACCTCCCTTGTGGAGAAGTGCGCTGCTGCCGGTAGCCTACCGCTTCCCGGCGCCAAGCGACCAGCCTCTCATCCCATCTCTGTATCCGCGTTCTGAATCGCGTGCACGGACGGGAGGGGCTGGTATTAATAAATAGTTAGCGCAAAGCACTGGCGGCAGCTCGGAGCTGCTTTGACGCGAGGCCCGCGACCTCATGCGAACGCTTTTTATCCTGCGCCACGGCAAGGCCGAAATCGCCGCCGCTTTCGACGAAGACCAGGAACGACGCCTGACCGCACAAGGCCGCTCGAACGCTCGGCAAACGGGCGAATTCTTGCGAGCGATCGATCAGTCCCCTGATTCCATCATCTGCTCGACCGCCGCACGCGCCCGCGAAACGGTCCAGTTCGCCACCGAGGCCGGCACCTGGAATTGTCCGATCCGATTCGAGCACGAAGTCTATGAATCCTTCCCAGGCTTGGTCCTCGACCATGTGCAAAGGGAAACCGACATCACCCGCCGTCTGCTGCTTGCCGGCCACGAGCCCACCTGCTCGGCACTGGCGCGCGGGCTTGCGGATACCGGCCCGCTGCCGTTTCCGCCGGCGGCCATGGCCTGCCTCGCCTTCGACATCGAAAGCTGGGCCGATGCGTCCCCGGGCCGAGGACGCTTGCTTTGGGTGGTCACGCCGGAAATGCTGAGCAAGGGCGCTTGGGAACGATTTCAGAATCCGGCACCGTCAGCCGCCCCGCTCCGCACCCCTAAAAACAGATACTGAGCCCTGGGCGCAAGCGACGGGCCGACCTCTGCTTAACCAATCCCGCAACGGGGCGAACCCCCGAGTGGGCAGCACGGAGCTCGCGCCGGACGGCCCGTTTCAAGTTTCAACCGGCTTCCATCGAAAACGCCTCTCTCAACGTTCAACAAAAGCCTCCGCGGCCGTCAGCTCCGCGTAGTGGAGCTGCTCGATCAAACTCGTGTACTTGAGCAGCTTCGCGCGGGATTGCAACTCGGCCGCGGTTTCGAACGAAAGCTCGACTGAATAGACGTCGGCGCGCTCGGAATAGGAATAGCGCTCATAGCGAGGCCCGGCCCGCTCGAAAAGCTCGATCAGAACATCCCAATAGCTTTCCTTCTTGAGCCGGCGGCGCGCCTCGGCCGCTTCACGCGAGAGGCTCACGTCGCCGCGTTTTCCTCGAGCGACAATTAGATTGCAACGCGAAGCCTCGAAAGGCCGATCGGGGAGCGGGTCGGGGAAGCTTGTCAACAAAGCGGCCAACTCGTCCTCCTCGGCGTCGAGCGGCTGCCAGCGATAGCGCGACGGGCCGCTCACGAGAGTTCCTTGGGAAAGAATCTCGCGAACGCGAGCTGGGTCCTTGCCGGTCAGCCCGAGAATGCGTTCGATCAGCTCGGCGGCCGGCATGTTCTGTCGCGCAACCGGGCTCATGCTGACATACCCGGCGGCTTCCGAGCTGATCTTGGTCGGGATATGTTCCGGGAGAGCCAAGATGGACTTTCGCGTACCCGTCACTCCGACATACACGTCCGCGAGGGACGCGCGGGCGACGGCGGCATCGACATCAATACTAGATTCTACTCCGGCGGGTCACGGGATCGACCGCAGGCTATCATGGTTCCATGCCCGGCCGGGAAAAACCTCTGGCCGTCGTACTGCTGAGCGGCGGAATGGACAGTTGCGTCACCGCGACCATGGCCGCCCGCGACCATCGCTTGGCTCTGCTCCACTCGAGCTATGGGCAGCGCACCGAAGCCCGCGAGCAACGAGCCTTCGACGAGATCGCGGACCGACTCGGCGCGGAGCTACGCCTGCAAATCGACCAACGCTACATGACGGCGATCGGCGGCTCCGCGCTGACCGACCGCTCGATCGACGTGCCTCGGGCCGACCCGGCGGCGGCGGATAGCGGCGTCATCCCGATCACCTATGTGCCCTTCCGCAACGCCCATTTCCTCTCGGCCGCCGTCTCCTGGGCCGAGGTGATCGGCGCTCGCAAGATCTTCATCGGCGCGGTCGAGCAGGATAGCTCGGGTTATCCCGACTGCCGCCCTGTCTACTATCGGGCGTTCGACGGGGTGATCGAGGCCGGGACGCGGCCCGAAACCGAGATCCAGATCGAGACGCCGTTGATCGGGCTCTCGAAGGCCGAGATCATTTGCCAAGGGTTGGCTCTGGGAGCCCCACTCGAGCTGACCTGGTCGTGCTACCAGTCATCGGACGCGCCGTGCGGCGCTTGTGACAGTTGTGAGTTGCGCCGGCGGGCATTTGAGCAAGCCGGGTTGGAAGATCCCGCCGCCGAGTTGAATTAGTGCCGGGCAGGGGCACGGAGGGGGCTGCGAAAAAATCGAGGGTCGGGAGCCGCGAAGCGGCGGCGAATGGCCTGCGGATATTCGCCGGGGAAAGGGATGTCGCCGACGACCATTTCGTAGGCGCGCGGTGAACTTGGCCAAGGGAGGCCGCCGCGAGCACCACGCCCAGCGCCCAAATATCGGTGCGGTGGTCGGTCGGGATGCCCTTCGCCTGCTCGGGCGACATGCAGGCCGGCGTGCCCAGCGTGGTGTTCTCCTCGGTGAGCTTCGAGCGGTCGGTCAGGTGAGCCAACCCGAAGTCCATGATCTTGACGAGGCGGTCCTTGGCGTTCTTTTCGATCAGGACCATGTTCGACGGCTTGATGTCGCGGTCGAAGATGCCTTTGCCGTGAGCTTCGTGCAGACCCTTGGCGGTTTGCATCGTGATGTCGATCACGTCGCGGAGCTTCAGCGGGCCGGCGGCGATCGCGTCGGCCAGGGTGCGGCCTTCGAGGAAGGCCATGGCGATGAAGGTTTCGCCGTCGACCTCGTCGATTTCATGAACCGTGCAGATGTTGGGGTGATCGAGCGCCGCCGCGGCCTTGGCCTCGCGGACGAAGCGCCTCTTGGCTTCCTCGTTGGAGAGCATGTGGCGGGCAAGGAATTTGAGCGCGACGGTGCGTTCGAGCTTGCCGTCTGTGGCTTTGTAGACGACACCCATGCCACCTTCACCGAGCTTGGCGGTGATTTTGTAGTGCGAGATGGTGCGGCCGATCATGGTTGCCCGAGGGAGACTCTCCCGCCCGCGAAGTCCTTCCAAGCCTAGCGCAACGATCCGCTGCCGGCCGAGCCCGCTGCTCAGGGTTCGCGGCCCATCAGCCGTCGCAGCGCCCTCCGCACCGGCCCGGGAGAACCGGGCACATGCGGAGCCGGCACATTTGGACCCGTCGCGCCGGCCAACGAGCGGGCGGCAAACGCCCGTGCGATGGCTTCCGCATCCACGGGTTGCGCCTCCCCGTCCCGCGGCAACTCGGCCCCTGCCTCGCCCTGACGCGCCAACACCCGCAGCGTCCAGGGATGGGGTGTTTCCTCGCCCTTTTTCCAAGTCACGATCTCGAAACCGTGCCGCCGCAACAGGTTGCCGAGCGTCGCGGCCGAGAAATGATAGACGTGAGCGACGTGGAGGTTCCAAACGCCGGGCTTTTCACCCTCGGCGTCGGGGACATCGAGGAAGAGCAGCCCGCCCGGCTTGAGCAGACCGCGAACCGTGCCGAGAAACAGCGCGGGGTCGAGCAAGTGCTCGAGGACGTGATTAGCGGCGACGAAATCGAACTGCTCGGGCGAGCGTTCGACGAGCTCTTCGATCTCTCCGATCGTGATGTTCTGGAGCCCGTAGTAGGACCGCGCAAACTCGGCGAACTCGGCATTCGTCTCGACCCCGTGGACCGTCCAACCGGGGCATTGCTCCTGGAGGAAGGCGAGGAATGTGCCCTCCGAGCAACCGGCGTCGAGCGCCATGCCCGACTCAGCGAGGTACGGCGCCAGAAACTCGACATTGCGCCGATGCCGCCCCTCGATCCAAGGCCGCTCGACCCAAGCTTCATCGGGCCGCGAGACCTTCTTATAGAACTGCCGGTAGTGGTTGCGGTAAAAGTCGCTGAACCATTCCGCGGCCGGCCGCGGGCTGGTGAAAATCAGCCCGCAGCACGCGCAGACGACGGTGCGAATCCCCATGCCGTAGCGATCGCCCCGGCACGCGGGGAGCGACTCGGTGGAGCCGCACCCCGCGCAGGGGACATCGGTCTTGGAAACGCCTTGGTAGTGGGCCGCGAGCATGGTTTGCGCCAGTATACCGAGATCGATTGCCACACAGTGCTACAACCCCCCAATGTTCTCCTCTCCTTCTGATCCGCCTAGCCGCACTGCCCCCGTCTCGCTCCGGGTCGATCCCTCAGCAATCGATGATAATCTCTGTGTGTTCGGATCGAATTCCCGGTTCGGCCTCCCGCTCGGATTTTTGCTCGGCATCATGCGCCGCCGCGTGTGGGCACGGCTTCTTATTCTTTAGATGAAATTCCACGTGCTGGACGTGGTTTTCAGGGTCGAGCACCTCGTTCAGCTTCAAGTCATTCTGATCCAAATCCGGCACTTCGATATAACTCGTTTGACCTATTGAGTCTCGCAAAACAAAGTGACACTTTTTTGGGGTACGTACGTCTTTGTATGTATGGGAAATACAAAAGGCGTACGGCGGGATTTCGAGGCCCTGGAGAAGCGCCGTTTCAAAGCGATCCGGTTGGTCGAGCAAGGCTGTAGTCAGTCCGAGACAGCGAGGCGATTGAAGGTCGCGCGGCAAAGCGTCAGCGAGTGGCTGCGACGATACCGGCGTGACGGCGAAGCCGGGTTGCGCCAGGCCGGCCGCGCCGGCCGTAAGCCGCTGTTGGACGCCGCGCAGCTCGAACGCCTCGAGGCGTTGCTGCTGGAAGGCCCCGAGGCGCACGGCTTCCCGACGCCGCTGTGGAGCTGTCCGCGGGTCGCTCGTCTGATCGGAGACGAGTTCGGCGTGCGCTATCACGAGGGCCATGTCTGGAAGATCCTGCGGGCGCTCGGTTGGAGCCCGCAACGGCCCGTCGGCAAAGCGCGGGAGCGCAACGAAGAGGCCATCCGCGGCTGGCAGCGCAAGACTTGGCCGGCCATTAAAAAAAAGCCCGCAAAGAAGAACGTACGATCGTCTTCATCGACGAAAGCGGATTGAGTCAGAAGCCGCATCGTTGCCGCACCTGGGCGCCGCGCGGCGAGACACCGGTGTTGGAGTTCAACTTCAACTGGGACAAGCTGTCGGTGTCGGCCGGGCTGACGTTGCGCAACTTTTACTTCCGGCTCTATCCCGGCGCGATCGGCGAGCTGGAGGTCATCGACTTCCTGAAGGCTTTGGTGCGCCACATCGACGGCCCACTGCTGATCGTCTGGGACCGGCTGCCGGCGCACCGCAGCCGCCTGGTGCGGGAGTTCATCCAGCTCTCCGAGGATCACATCGCAACGGAGTACTTGCCGCCCTATGCGCCGGAGTTGAACCCGGTGGAATACATTTGGGCGTACTGGAAGCAGCACGAGTTGCCCAACGTCTGCCCGAAGGACTACTGGGAACTCGACGAGCGCGCCCGCAAAGCGCTGCGGCGAATGCGCCGCAAACCGCGCTTGATTACCGCTTTCTGGAAACAGTCTTCTCTTTGTCTCGATTGACAGTATATTATGCGAGACTCAGTAGGTTAGGCGCTGGTGGATCGAAATAACCACCCTGAGTGCTATTGGTAACTTGGAAGTTGAGAGTCCCCATTCGAGCATTGTTCCTCAACCGAATCTTCTGATCTGGGGCTGCGGGCTTGGTAATCCTCTGACTCGGCGGCCGGGCTTCCACGCAGTCTTCACCTCCGCTGGTTCCTTTCACAAAAATGATGTTTCCTATGACTGGCATTCTGATTTCTCCTTTTCTCTTGTTCTTCCGGCAACGGAACGTACCACACTCCCGTTTCCACTAGTACCGCAACAACGACATTACTCGACCGACCGGGCGATTTTTCCCCCAGCGATCAGCTCTTGTGCGAGTGCCCGCAAGAGTTTTTGTCTCTTTAGTGCGTTAACCGAATACCCCATGGCAAGTGCTCTCGAAACAGCCTCGTGGGCATGACCCTCTTCACCGATCTTCAGATAGATCTCTGCGGCTTTCACGGCCACCTTGGGGTCGCTCGGAGCCGTCGTCCGCGCTTGCTCGAGATAGGCCCGCGCTCTATCCCCGTGACCTCCTGCGGCACAGTGATAAGCGAGCATCGTCATGGCACCAACGTCCTGAGGGTTGACTGCCAGCGCATCCGCAGCCAGGGAACGTGACTTTTTGTCGGCGGCTTTCTGTTTCTCGAGGTCACCCGTCTCACGGTAGGTAGCCGCAAGATTGTTCCAAAGACTGTAGTTGTTGGGATTCAGTTCGATAGCTTGCCGGTAACGCTGCGCGGCCTCCAAGAACTTCCCGTCATCCAGCAGCAACCGACCCAGGTTGGCGAGCGCGCTGTAGCGAGGCGCGATGGCCAGCGACCGCTCCCACATGGTCTTCGCCTCGTCGAACTCGCCAAGAAAGTAGTGATAGCTGCCAAGATTGGCGAAGCTCTGCGCGTTGTCCGGCGTAAGAGACGCCACCTTGCTGAATTGCGCGATCGCCTGCCTGAACTTCCCTTGGCTGCCGTAGAACAGCCCCAACCGCTTGTATCCGGTCCACAGGTTTGGTCGCAGCGCGATAGCCTTCTTAAGCGTGTCCTCGGCTTGGCGAAACGCCTTGCTCCGTTCGTAGGCCCGTGCAAGGCCTTGTAGCGCTTCCACATCTCGCGGGGCTTGATCGAGAGCGCGGCTGAAATCGGCCAGGGCCTCTTCGGTTCGTCCCGTGTCAAGGTGAATCAACCCTAGAGTTATTTGAACCTGCGGCTCGTCGCTTCCGAAAGTCACGGCGGTGTTGGCGAACTGCAGCGCCCGATCAATCAGGACCGGATCACGCTGCCGTTCGTGCTTCCGCCAGTAAGCTTCGCCGAGCCCGGCGTAAGCAATCGCATATTGAGCGTCCTCGCCCAGAGCGCGGTGAAAAAGTTGGATGGCCCGATCGATGTTCTCGATTTCGTCGTGGCGCTGCAGATAGCCGCGCCCTTGCAGATAGTATCCGTAGGCACGCCCGGCCGCGGGGTCGTCCGTCTGTTGCAGTTCGGCAAAGGCCTCTTCCGAAAGATCGACACGCAAGATCGCGGCCAGCTCCATGACCAAGCGGTCTCGCACCTCGGCCGCATCGGGCGTGGGTTCGGAGCCAAACGCCGAGCCCACAACCTCTCCCGTCGCCGTGTTGATGAGGTCGAGTTTGGCTCGGAAGCCCCTGCCCTCATGAAAAACCCTCCCCGCGAGGGCCAGATTAGCGCCCACTCCGCGGGCTAGTGATCCCAAGTCGCCGCCTTCGTAATCGAATACTTCAACCGCCGGGATCACCACGAAATCTTCCCGAAACCTCTCAAGACCGGAGACCTGCTCGGTCAGCGCCTCGGTGAAGCCGTCGAGCAACCCGGGCGAAATCCGCTCGCCCTCTCCCGGCTGGAAGGGCAAAACGGCGAGCCGAATTTCTTCCGGCAGGGCCGCGGCGAAGTCAATGCCGAATTTTTCAAGAACTGCCAGCACTTGTCTTTTCCCCGGGAACGACATCCCGCTCCCAAACCTGTCACGCGCCGAATTCGAGCCGAAGGTGCCAAAAACGCTTGCCAACGCGAATAGAACGACCGCGCAAGCCACCGCCCAGCGCATTCGCGGCCTCGACAACCATGCCCACTTGGGCGGCGACGGCACGACCGGCACCGGACGAGTGCCAATCGTCTTGGCGAGCGCCTGCTCCATCTCGCCGACGCTGTGAAACCGGTCGGCGGGATTGGGAGCGATCGCATGCTCGACGACATCCACGAATTCCCGAGGCAGATCGGGCCGTACGTCGCGCAACGGGCGAACCCGCCCGCCGGTTGGGGCTTTGATCCAATACTCAACCGCAGTCCCCTCGAACGGGAACTCGCCCGTTACTATTGAGTCTCGCAAAATAAAGTGACACCTTTTTGGGGTACGTACGTCTTTGTATGTATGGGAAATACAAAAGGCGTACGGCGGGATTTCGAGGCCCTGGAGAAGCGCCGTTTCAAAGCAATCCGGTTGGTCGAGCAAGGCTGTAGTCAGTCCGAGACAGCGAGGCGATTGAAGGTCGCGCGGCAAAGCGTCAGCGAGTGGCTGCGACGATACCGGCGTGACGGCGAAGCCGGGTTGCGCCAGGCCGGCCGCGCCGGCCGTAAGCCGCTGTTGGACGCCGCGCAGCTCGAACGCCTCGAGGCGTTGCTGCTGGAAGGCCCCGAGGCGCACGGCTTCCCGACGCCGCTGTGGAGCTGTCCGCGGGTCGCTCGTCTGATCGGAGACGAGTTCGGCGTGCGCTATCACGAGGGCCATGTCTGGAAGATCCTGCGGGCGCTCGGTTGGAGCCCGCAACGGCCCGTCGGCAAAGCGCGGGAGCGCAACGAAGAGGCCATCCGCGGCTGGCAGCGCAAGACTTGGCCGGCCATTAAAAAAAAGCCCGCAAAGAAGAACGTACGATCGTCTTCATCGACGAAAGCGGATTGAGTCAGAAGCCGCATCGTTGCCGCACCTGGGCGCCGCGCGGCGAGACACCGGTGTTGGAGTTCAACTTCAACTGGGACAAGCTGTCGGTGTCGGCCGGGCTGACGTTGCGCAACTTTTACTTCCGGCTCTATCCCGGCGCGATCGGCGAGCTGGAGGTCATCGACTTCCTGAAGGCTTTGGTGCGCCACATCGACGGCCCACTGCTGATCGTCTGGGACCGGCTGCCGGCGCACCGCAGCCGCCTGGTGCGGGAGTTCATCCAGCTCTCCGAGGATCACATCGCAACGGAGTACTTGCCGCCCTATGCGCCGGAGTTGAACCCGGTGGAATACATTTGGGCGTACTGGAAGCAGCACGAGTTGCCCAACGTCTGCCCGAAGGACTACTGGGAACTCGACGAGCGCGCCCGCAAAGCGCTGCGGCGAATGCGCCGCAAACCGCGCTTGATTACCGCTTTCTGGAAACAGTCTTCTCTTTGTCTCGATTGACAGTATATTATGCGAGACTCAGTAGGTGGTATTCGAGGACGCCAAGCGCGTAGATGTCGCTTTCAATCGCGGCAGGCTTGCCTTCGAGCAACTCCGGCGCCATATAGTGCGGCGTGCCCGCGACAACCGCCTCTTCCCCATCGCCCGGCGACTGCTCCTGCCCCAACCCGAAGTCCATCAGAACAATCCGCCCGCCCTGCTCGCGCATCACATTCTGCGCTTTGATATCTCGGTGCACCAGCCCTGCCCTGTGCACGGCGGCGACCGCTTGGCACAGATCAAGCCCGATCGCGGCGGCCTCGCGAGCGCTCATAGGCCCTTGCTCGCGGAGAATATCCTCGAGAGTGCGGCCGCGAATGAACTCCATCCATAGCCCTACGCGCCCGGCGTGCGAATTCACGCCGTGCACGATGACGACATTGGGGTGGCGAATGCGCGCCAGCATGCGCGCCTCTTGAAATTTCGACGAGCCAAGCCCACTCGGCGGTGTCCGGACCGTCGAGACCAGCTTCAGCGCGACTTCTCTCTCCAAAGTCGCGTCCCAGGCTCGGTAGACCGCGCCGAAACCGCCTTCGCCGAGTTTTTCTTGAATCTCGAGTTGTCCCCAATGGCGCGGCTTGCCGGACGAGCGCTTCTTCCTCTCGCCGCGACCGTGCGTGGACGCGTCAGGAGCCGGACGGACCGCGCCGCCCCCCCCGCCGACGTCCAAATGATTCCAAAGCACGCCCGACGCGGATTTCAGCTGAGAAAAAGCGCTGCGAAAGACGGCCGAGATGCCGCCTCGCTCCGGACCCTCGCGCCCTTGGGTTGGCGCTGCATCGACGTCGGTCTCCGAGCCTGTGTTCTCCGGCGGGTCGGCGGACCGGCTCGATCCCGCGCGCGAGGGACCGTATGTCCCCGCGCCCGCCGCGGCCGCGCGGGCTTGGCGGCGTCTGCGCCAGACCGGTACGTCGAGAAAGCTGTCTTCGGTTTCATGCTCGCGCAGCAGCAGCTCGACCTGCTCTCGCAAGGCGCGATCCGAACCGCAAGCCTGATCGAGAAAGCTCGACCATGTTTCACTGTCGCGCTCGATAGCGGCTTCGAAAACCCGCTTGGCCTGCTGGTATCGCCGCGTGGTCATGGCCGCGCCTCCGGACGAATCTCCGAGCGCAGCCAAGCCCGCGCCATGGCCCACTCCCGTTTGACCGTGCGTGCGGAAATGCCCAGGACCTCCGCCGTTTCCTCGTTCGTCAAGCCGCCGAAATAACGCATCTCGACAATACGGCTTTGGCGGTCGTCGAGCAACCTCAGCCCGGTTAGAGCCGCATCGAGGGCAATCAATTCTTCCGATTCACGATCGGAAAGCCCGACCAGATTTTCGTCGAGAGGGAGGTTTTCCTGTCCGCCGCCGCGTTTCTCCCGCAACCGCTTACGGGCGTGATCCACGAGAATGCGCCGCATGATCCGAGACGCCACGCCGATGAAATGCGCCCGGCCCCGCCAGGTCACATCGCGCTGATTGACAAGTTTCAGGTAGGCTCGTGGACCAGCGCCGTGGGTTGCGGCGTGTGGCCGATGCGCTCGTGGCGGAGGTGGCGGCGGGCGACGCGGCGCAGTTCGTCATAGACGAGCGGAAGTAGCTGATCGGCAGCGTCTTTCTTGCCGTTTGCTAACTCCGCGAGTAAGAGAGTGACATCTCCCGCGGCGGTCGCCATATTGTTGAAACCGCGACTATTGTAGATTCACGCGAATCCGGTTTACAACACAAAGCAGCGTAAATTTGGTGGTTTCGCAACGAATCCACTTCGATCCGGGGGATTCAAGGGGGAATCGAGGAGAAACGCCTTTTCCGCGATCCGCGGGGAAGATAAAGCCAAGCCGAGCGATCGGCGCGCAAACGGCGTCTAGGGGTCGGGCTGCTCGGGGTGGATCTCGCCGTCAACCAGCACGAACCCGGTCGGATGCAGGCTGTCGGCGGAACAAACCAGGGCGGGATCGCCAGAATCGCCGCGAAGTTCGGGTTCGCCGACGCCGAAATCGGGCTCGCCGGGGTCGACGAGCCAAACGATCTTGCCGCGAAATCGCACCCTTACTTCGAGCTGGGCGCCGCAAGCCCGGCAGGCAATTTCGTTTTGGTCGCCGCTCACTTCAGGTATTGATCTAAATCCGGGTGCACGAGGGCGTCAATTTTGGGGTCGGAGAGATTGTCGGCAGTCACAATCGTCGCGGGCGAATCGATGCGCTTGGCCGGGGTTTCGCCTTTCAGTTTCGCGACGATCGTTTTCACCGCCTCGTAACCGATGTTGAAAGGGTCTTGCACGACCAAGGCGTCGAGCACCCCGTCGGTGAGATCCTTTTCAATCGTATCGGAGAAGTCGAAGCCCACCATACGTACTTTCCCCGTCAGCCCGCGGCTGCGCAACGCCTTGGCGGCGCCGATCGTCCCGGGCTCGGCCGAGGCGAACAGGCCGTCGGCGTCCGGGTGGGCGGTGAGCATATTCTCGGTGACCGCCAGGGCCCGCGCGCGGTCCGACATGCAATATTGCTCGGCGAGAATTTGGATCTCGGGAAACTCGCGGCTCAGCGTTTCTTCAAAGCCTTTTTCCCGCTGCGTGGTGGAGGCGCTGCCGGGAACCATCTTGACAACCAAGATGCGGCCTGTTGAATCGAGCACTTCGGCGAGCACCCGAGCCGCCAGCACGCCGGCGTCATAGTTATTCGTCGCCACGAAGGAGACATAGTTTTCGGTGTTGATTCCCGAGTCGAAAATCGAAACCGGGATACCCTCCCTGGCGGCGCGCTCGACAACCGTAACCAGGGCGGTGGCTTCGGTAGGCGCCATCACGATGCCGTCCACTCGGGCGTTGATCATCGCGTCGACGATTTCGATTTGGCGCGAAAAATCCGTTTCCATCGGCGGCCCCTTCCACTCGATGTCGATGTCAGCTTCCCGCCCGGCGGCGATCGCGCCGGCGTGAACGCTTTGCCAAAACACATGGGCCACGGCTTTGGGAACCACGCCGATGCGCGTTCGATCCGAACGATTGCAGGCCCCGGCGCCGAAGGCCAAGGCCGCAAGAACGACAAGACGGAAGCAGAGTTTGCGTCGGTACTGCATGGTGGCTAAGACTTCTCCGTGAGGAATGCCGCGCGAACCGGCATTCCGCGCGACTTACCCGATTCTATAAGATTCGCCGAAAGCTTCTCCGAAGTTACCGAAATTGCGGCCGCCTTGAGCGCTTGACTCGCCGTCGGCTACAGCGCCGTCCAACCACCGTCGATGGCCACGACCGCGCCTTGCATGTATTCGGCTTCGTCCGAGCACATATAAAGGACCAGGTGGGCGATCTCCTCCGGCTTCCCCATGCGGCCGATCGGCTGGCGGGCGTGGACTTCGTCGCGCACCTTATCCTTCTCGTGCTTGTGGAACTTTTCGAGATACCCCTCGACAAAAGGTGTGTGCACCGTCCCGGGGCAGATGCAATTCACGCGCACCTGCTTGGCGTAGTCTCCGGCGAGCTGCCGTGTCAGCGCCACAACCGCGCCTTTCGAGGCGCAATAGGCAGTGCGGCGTCCCACGGCGACCAGTCCCGCGACCGAGGCAATATTGACGATCGAACCGCAGCCGGAAGCAAGTAGCAGCGGAAAGGCATTCTTCGTCGCTAGAAAGAGCCCGTTGACGTTCACATCGAAGACACGCTTCCAGTCTTCGAAATCGGTTTCCTCCACGTTGCCGACATGTGCGATGCCGGCATTGTTCACCAAGATGTCGAGTTCGGCGATCGAGCCGAACAAAGCTTGGACGGAGGCAGGATCCGTCAGGTTTACCTGCCTAGCCGACACCGTTTCGCCCAACTCCGCCGCGAGGGCTTCGGCGCCTTCGAGATTCAGGTCGGCAATGATGACGGACGCCCCGGCTTGCGCCAGCACGCGGACAGTCTGCTCACCGATACCGCTCGCGCCGCCGGTAACCAACGCCTTGCGGCCATCGAGTCGAAAAGGCGGATTTGCGGTCACAAAAAATCTCCTACGCGAGAGAAATCGACCGGTTCGACGACGTCTTCGCGGAACCGTGACCGGAACAATCCGTAAACCCGCCGGCCTTCCGTCGCGAATCGAGGCCCCCGGACCTCCGGCTGCCGCCTGTAGCGAAGACCACCGCAACGGTACACTCCCGGTCCGTTGCCGGCCGCGACCGCTCATGCCCGCCGACGAAACACGGACATCCGACGAAAGGTATTAGCGATAGCGGTACGTGATTCTTCCCCGCGTCAGATCATAGGGGGAAAGTTCGAGTTGGACGCGGTCTCCCGTGAGGATGCGGATGCGGTGTTTGCGTAGCTTCCCGGCAATCTGAGCAAGAACTTTGTGTTTGTCATCCAGTTCAACGCTGAAAATGCCGCCGGGATGCTTTTCCACGACGGTGCCGGTGACTTCAATTCCTTCTTCTTTCGCCATTCTCCTCCTTGCCGCCGATTGCGGCAGGCGACCGGCAAACGAGGCCGGTCATTTAGGTACTTAGTGTGCCAGATCGCCCCAAGGCTGACAAGAGGCATGCGGATCGACCCACCAAGAACGGACCCTCAACCCCGACCTCCCCTGCCCGTTCGGCGGTCCCGCGAACCACTGCGAATTGGAAGGCGCCCGGTCAGCTGCCCGGCGGATAGTACCCTTGGCGGTGATTGATCTCGACTTCGGCGTCGAGGTTCACCTTCACGCGAATACGCCGGTAGCGGCCGTCGCTAAAGGGTGAAGGCGGCGCGTAACCAAGAATGTATTGGCTCCCCACCGCCCCCGAAACATCCAATATGGCCCGATAAAGGGCTTCAAGCTGCGCCCGAGCGTATTCGCCGGTGCCCACGGTGCGCACGTAGTTGCCGGCATCTTGCGGTTTCGAAAGAAAACCTTGAACGTCGCTGTGAACGTCCTCCATCGGATGCACGACTCTGCCTCCAGTGGCGCGTGCCAACAGCTTGAGGTTCTTCTCCTCCGCCTCGTGAAACCCCCAGGCAACCGTGCTCACCGCGTAGATCGTCACCTGTGCCCGCTGTGCCGCCGCGATCACTTCCTCGACGGTATGCGTGCTGGCATTATCGTGGCCGTCTCCGACCACGACTAAGACCTTGCGAGGCTCACCGACTCCCTGATAACTCTTCGACGCCAGTTGCTCGGTACATGCCTGATGGGCGGCGTCGAGCATCGCACTGCCCCCGCCGTGCTTCAGGTTCTCCATGCGTTGAGCGATCGGATAGGGGTCGGTGGTCATCTTGACGAGCAGGTCCACCTCCGTGTGGTAGCCCATCAAGAACCCCATATCCTTGCCGCCTTCCGGAACGAGAATGTAGGCGAGATCGCCGATCGAGTCTTTGTAACTCTTGTAATAGACGCGCGCCGTGTTGCTGAGGTCGATCAAGAACCCGACATGCAACGGCGGCGTGTCGGGGTCCTTATCGACGATCTTCGTGAAGTAGCGGATCTCAACCGGCTTTCCGTTTTCCAGCACCTCGAAGTCGTGCTTGAACAAGTCGACAATAAATCTCCCCTTCGAGTCGCTCACCGTCACCGGCACGTTGACAACGTTCACGTCGACGCGAATCGGTTCTTCCGAGACTTCCTCGGCCTGCTGCGCCGTCAGCAGACTCGCCGCCGCAAACACCGTGATCGCAACCCTTTTCACCATCATCACTGACCCCTCGCTATTCTATCGAAGTATCCACCGCGATCCAACGAAAAAATGCCGAGCCGCGTGCGACTGCTCACAGCGCGACCAAGTTCACTGGGAACGTAGGCCGGCGGGACGGGTGGAGATCACCCGTGCGGGCGACCGTAACCAATGTAATAACAGGCCTATCGCGCGCTTCGACCGTCAGGTGGTGAGGATAGCGGGCCGCTGCGCCGCGGGAGAAGCGCCGACCCACGCACAACCTAACCCGATCCGATCGAACCCCCACTCGTTCAGCCTCCCGGCGGCGGGCTCGGTCTGGCATAATCATTTCTCCCCTTGAAGCGCTTTTCTCAACTCACCAAAACATTCGCGGAGTGGACGGCGGTGCTGCTGTTCTCTGTTGTGCTGTTATTGCAAGCGCTGAACATTTTCCTGCGCTACACCACGCTTGCCAACCCGCTGATGTGGGTCGAGGAATTCAGCCGGTTCGCTTTTATTTGGATCCTTTTCCTGCTGTGGCACGTCGCCGACCGGGAGAGTTTGCACTTCCAGGTGGATTTCCTACGGGACCGGCTCGGAGTCGGCGGGCAGCGGCGACTCGACGCGCTGGCTCATGTGCTGGCGCTGGCGTTTTCCCTTGTGGTTCTGGCCGCTTCGGCGCAGTTTCTGCCCACGACGATGCTCTACGCGACGAACTCCTTCGCGTGGCTTCCGATGGGGGTCGTCTACCTCGTCATTCCAGCCGGTTTCGTGCTCGTTGCCGTCGAACGGCTGCGGTTGATTGTGGTGACGTTGCGCTCCTAGGGCTGTCCGGAGCAATGTTTCAATCCCCATGCTGACGATCTTGGCTCTCTTTGTGATCATGCTGGGGCTGGTGGTGCTCCATGTCCCGCTGGTCTACAGCCTGGGCGTTGCGTCGACGACGTCAGCGTGGTCGTCACGGCGACGTCCTCATGCTGCGGGCCGATCATCCCTCCCAGCATCTTGATGATTCTCTACGCCTTTCTGACGCAAACGTCGGTGTCGAAGCTCTTCTTGGGCGGAGCGCTGCCGGGGATCTTGCTGGGCCTTTCGTTGATGGGGGCAACGCACTACTGGGTGCTCAAGCGGGGGTACCGCGCCAGCCGGGAGCGGCCCGCCGCGCTCCCGGAAATCGCGCGCGCCTCTTGGTCGGCTATGCCGGCGCTGTTGATTCCGGCCGTGGTCGTGATTGGGCTGGTGGGCGGCATCGTGACGCCGACCGAAGCGGGGATTCTCGCCTGCGTCGCGGCTTCGCTGCTGTCGGGCCTGATCTACCGCGAGCTGTCGCCGGCGGACGTGATCGCCTGTATCCGGCGGGCGGCGTATACGACGGTGACGATCTGGGCGGTGATCGCGGTCTCGAAGGTGTTCAGCGAAATCCTTGTCCGCAACCTGTTTGCCAACCGCATGATCGAGGCAATTGCCTGGGTCACGGCGAATCCCTTCGGTGTCTTGCTGCTGATCACGCTGTTCGTTTTCATCCTCGGGATGGTGATCGACACGACGCCCCTGTTGATCATGCTGGCAAGCCCGATTCACGAAGCGGGCGTGGCGGTGGGCATCGACCCGGTGCACCTGGGGGTTGTGCTGGTGATGACGGCATTGATTGGCACGGTCAGTCCGCCGGTGTCGCTGCTGCTGTGCCTCAATTGCGGAATCGCGAAAATCCCGTTGAGCCGCACGTTCGGCGTGATTTGGTCCTACCTGGCCGTGATGCTGGGAGTCGTCGCCCTGTGTATTCTCATTCCCGGGTTGGTGACTTGGCTGCCGGGGTTGTGGTAGCCCGCGTTCACCCTTCGGTTACATCACGTGGGAAATCCGGCAGCTCGCTGTGGCGCACGTCTCCAGGCGTGACATGGCAGCATTCGTGCCGCCATGTCCGGAGTAGCTCTCCCCGCGGTTCTTGCTTCCTATCCGAACAAGCGCAATTGCGCCTCGCCGGGCGCAACCTCGGGCACATAGTCTCTCGGTGCCGAAGCCAACTCGTATCGCGCGCGAACCTCGCGAACTCGGCGGCGGATCAGATCGGCATAGTCCCCCCGCAAATAGGGTTGTTTGCCGTAGCGTCGTTTGTACCGCTCGGCGAGCGCGGGGAAATTCTCTTCGAGAAAAGGAAAGAATTGCTTTTGGGCGCAGGGCATCAAGAACAGCATCCCCCCGCCGAAATAGCGGGCGCCCGCATTCTTGGCGGCTTCGGCGACCACCGAAAGATTTTCGACCGAATCGGTAATCAACGGCATCACCGGATTGGCGAAGACGCCCGTTTCGATCCCGGCGTCGGCCAGTCTCTCCACAGTCCGCAGGCGCAAATCAGGACGCGGCGCGCGCGGCTCGAGCCCGCGGGCAAGCTCGCGGTCCATCGTCGTAACCGTCATGTTGATCGAAAGCACATTCGAGCGCGCGACTTCGGTGAGCAGCCTGATATCACGAACGATCAAGTCCGATTTCGTTGTAATCGACAGCTCATACCCACCCTCGTCGGCAAAGACTTCGAGGATCGCCCGAGTCAGCCCAAAGCGCCTTTCCGCCGGTTGATAGGGGTCAGTAGCCGTTCCCAGCGCGATGGCCCCCCCGGGACGTCTTCTCAGGTCGTTTCGCAAGACCCGCGCGGCGTCTCGCTTGGCGTAGATCTTTGTCTCGAACAACCGCCCGTCTTCCATGCCCATGAACTCGTGCGTGTAGCGGGCATAGCAATACTTGCAGCCGAACTCGCACCCCCGATAGGGATTGATCGTCCACGTAAAGGGCATGGCCGGATTGGACGACCGATTGAGCAGGCTGCGGATCGGCAGCTCGAAGTACTCAACCGCCGATTTTGAGGGCAGTTTCTCGCTTTGCGCCGCTAAGCGGGCGATCCCGACCAGGGGCTCCGGAAGTTGCGGGGACTCGGCGAGCACGATTTATATTCGCTCTTTGTTCGCCTATTTGTCAACATGTTTGCCAGCCACTGGGAATTCCGGCCAATTCGTTGGGCTCGGTTTGCCTGGACCTTCGTTCCAGGCCCCCCTGATTACCGCGAGCACTTCCAGTTAGGTCCCGCCGGTTGGGAGAATGGAAGGGGTGGCAACAGAGGATAAGCAGACTCTTCTCGAACCGGCCATCCAGAGCTTTCTGGCCTCGCTGCGGCGAGCCAATCTCTCTCCCAACACGATCCGCGGCTACGCCTCGGACCTGAAGGGTTTCACCGCCTATTTCTCTCCCCCCGGCGAGACGCCGCCCGCGCCCGTCGACTTCGAGCCGCTCGAGATCCGGGAATTCATGGCCGACTGCTTTCGGCGCGGAAACACGAATCGCTCGGTGGCGCGAAAGCTGGCCGCCTTACGCGCGTTCTTCCGATTCCTGGTGCGCGAAGGATTGGTCCCGAGTAATCCGGCGGCTCTGCTCAACACACCCAAGCTCCCGAAAACCCTCCCGGCGGTCATGACCGCCGAGCAGACGAATCGGCTCGTCGATTCGGTGGGATCTCTTTCGCCCGCTGGAACAAGAAGCGGCGAGCCCTCCGGCGAGGGCGGCGAAGGCCGGGCAGTCTTCATTGCCGCCCGTGACCGGTTGATCTTCGAGCTGCTCTACGGTTGCGGCCTGCGCGTCGGAGAGCTGGTGGGACTTGACCGCGCCGATTTCGACCTTCGAGAACGCTGGATCGTCGTTCGTGGCAAGGGAAGCAAACAACGCCAGGTACCTTTCGGCGGCGAGGCGGAAAAGGCCTTGCGGCGGTATCTGGAACTACGAGACGAGGTTCGAACGGAGCCGACGCCGGGATCAAGTGAAGAATCGCGCCGGTTGACCGAAGCCGCGCGACCGTCAATCGACGCCCTACTTCTCAATACACGAGGCGGACGATTGACCGCGCGCAGCGTGCAAAGGCTTGTGAAACGCTACGCGCTGCTGTTTTCCGGCGACCCGACGCTACACCCCCACGCCCTACGGCACGCCTTCGCGACTCACCTGCTAAGCGAGGGCGCCGATCTCCGCGCGATCCAGGAATTGCTCGGTCACGCCGGCCTTTCGACCACCCAGAAATACACCCAACTCTCGCTCAAAGAGCTGATGGCGACCTACGACCGCAGCCACCCCAAAGCCTGACGCGATCTCTCCGACCTCTACGGTCCGAAAGCCGCACAGGCCTCCCTTGTGGACAATTCCGCCTCCTGAAACCGTCCCCAAAATAACTCATACTGGGGAATGCGGCCTCTGATCACGGCGCTTCTTTTTTTCGGTGTTTCCCTCATCGCAGGGAGCGTTCGAGCCGCCGCGCAAGCTCTCCAAATCGCCCACCGCTACGACGACCAGCGGGTCGTCTTTCTGCTGAAGAAGGTTTGGGACGCATCCATTGAGCCGGGTCGCGACAGCGTACTGGCCGAATCGGCTGCTCTGCCCGCGCCTGTCGCCTCAAGAAGTGGAATGCAACTTTGGGAGTGGCCCACCCCGGAATTCCGGAGCCGGCATGAAGAGACGGTTTCGCCGGCGCCGCTCGGTCAGCGCCGACTCTTGTTCGCCGGCAAGGGGCGCCGATTTCGCCTCACCATCGAAAAGCACATCGTCGCGCAAATGAACTGCGAAGCCGGCATTGTAGCCATGGGCCGCGTTGACCCCGCAGACGTTCCGAGATTTCGGCGGGTTGACGAGATGCACTACCTGGTGCTGCCGGAGGTTTCCGGCCCACCGACGAATCCCGTCGACTTGCCCGCGGCCCCCGCTCTGCTCGAAGAACGCCCTGAAGCGTCCGCCGGTTCCGACCCCGGCTTGGAAGCGGCTTTGGAGGACCTGCTCGTCCGAGAGTTGCCAAAAGTTCGACAAGCCGCCGAGCAGGACGTGGTGGCTCGGCGCCGCGGGTTGCTCCAGGCCTGGCGGTCCTACGATGAGCGGCTCGCGCAGGGGGAAGCAACGCTCTCCTATGACCGCAAGACGTTTCGAATCTCACCGGACGGCGTTCCCCGCCTCTACGTCAGAGCGAAATGGACGCTCGACGACAAAACCGTCTTCCTCCTTGGCGCCTGGTTTCGATCCGGTGACGAGCCGGCGGTCGAGGCGACGGATGTCGGTGCCTCTCACACTTTGCGAACCCCCGAGTTCCAGCGTATGGATTTCGACCTTGACTCGGTGGACGACATCTTCAACGTCTTCGACCACGATAGCGACGGTTGGGGTGAGCTGCTCAAAGAACGCCGTGGTTACGAGTCTTACGGATTCGAGCTTTTCGAGTACTCCGAAGACGGCCTCGGCAGTCCTCTGGCGTCGTACTCGTACGGCTGCTGACACGGGCCGGCCAAATGGCGGTTGCTCCCGGGACTTACGCGCCGCCGCTCGCCGGTTCGCAAATGCATCGATTTCGCTAAACTACAAAACGAAGCCAGCAGCGGCGGACGTCGCCCCTTCCGGGGTCCACCCTCGCCGCAACCGCATCCCCCGCTCAAGGGCGCGTAGCTCAGTTGGTTAGAGCGCCTGCTTCACACGCAGGAGGCCCCCAGTTCGAGTCTGGGCGCGCCCACCAATTTTTTCAATAACTTATAGAAATTCAAGCTGGTGCAGAATCGTCTGTGTCAGCATAGTGTCAACGGCGTGCTGCAACTTCGCGCCACCCTTCGCATCTATCTCTCCGAGTGTTGTGCCTTCAATGCTCCCCAACTTCTCAGCTTCCCCTCGCGAACAAGTTGTTCGGGCTCCGCCAATCTGCTTGGCAGTTATTTGCAGTCAGGAGACCCGGTTTCTAGCGGCCTCGGGCACCGCACAACGGCGATGGTGAGGCAACACGTTCGGGGCAGCAGTGGCTTGTCACGTGAGAACGAGGCGGCGAGAGTGGAAAATCAAAACCACTCCCGTTCCTGTTGCGGGACCGGGCGCCATGGTTGGAATAGCTGTCCATAATCAAGTTCCCATTCAACAAGCGGGCCTCAGAGCCTTCGCTATAGGAGGCGGTTCCGTTCACAGCCTCGATGACTTGCGCCGAACCCGCGAAGCCGAAGTCGCCTTCCACCTTGCCCACCGAATCCTTGAGATGCTGCGGCTCCAAATGACCTCCCCGGACGATGAGGACGACCGCCAGGAAAGACCCTGGCTGTTTCCGCAGGTGCTGGCGATCTCGAAACGGTGGCTTCGGGAGTGTGTCGAGTGTGTAGGTGGCGCGTTCGTGCAACTACTTCGGTTGCGCGAACTTGGTGATCGTGCTGCGGAGCACATCTACAACTCGATCCTCGGAGCAACACCGGGACAAAAGACGCTCAAGGCCATCCTGCGCCCCTACGACAAGACCGGGTCCACTCGGTATGTAGATTTCGACACGACCAAGGTGGTTTGGTCCACTCGGGAAAACAAGTGCCATGTTTCGCACGTTGTGGCAGACACCGACTCCTGGGAACAGAAGATGGCGCAGGTGCTGGAGGAAATGCCCGAGGTCTACGCCTATGCGAAGAACGAAGGCATGGATTTCACGATTCCCTACACGCTGGCCGGTGAGCAGCGTCAGTACCGTCCGGACTTTCTGGTCCGCTGCGATGACGGGTATGGTCCGCAAGGCTTCCTGAACATCATCGTCGAGGTGAGTGGGGAAGCGCGAGATACCGGCTACGGCCCTCCGATGGTTACACGAGATCACCACGAACGCCGCCGAAATCCTTGCCGCCGGAGGCCCTGCCGGGAGCGGCGGGCCCTGAAGGGCGCGGAATCTTTTCTTTCCGAACTGTTAGCCGAAGGCCCACTGCCCAGCGACTCAGTCAAGCGAAAGGCCGCCGAGGCGGAGATCTCACAAAGAACGTTTTGCAACAAGGAATGCATTCGCTCTTCAACGACTGCTGCCAACGCTCCAACTTGCCGTTGGATTGCGGATAGTAAGGCGACGTTCTCACGTGCGTCATGCCCGAGATCCGAATGAACTCCTTGCAGTCCCGGGCGATGAACCGCGGCCCGTTGTCGGAGATGATGCGCGGCTTGGCGTCGGGATAGTTCTCCTGGGCGGCTTCGAGAACGATCTCGACATCGGTCTGCTTCATGGCCTGGCGCAAGTCCCAGTGAACAATCGCGCGGCTGTAGCCGGCCGGCACGCTGCATAGGTAATAAAACGTGCCCGAGACATTGAGGTAAGAAACGTCGATATGCCCATATATAACTAGCAAAAACATCCAGCAATTCGACGAGATAGTCTTTCTGCGCCCGCAAATACGCGATGTCCCCGTGGTATCGGTACCAATCCCGCTGAATGAGGACCCACCACAGGGACCACGAACCCATACCATTCATGAACTTCGGGAGCGGAGTCACGTCCCGCACGGCATCCAGACTATCGGGCAGCACATCCACATGCCCGAAAACGGAATTAATGACAGCCATCTCCGGATGCATATCGCCGATCCATGCCATCCGGTCCCGCTTGATGCCGTCCCAGAGCTGCTCCTGCATGTTCAGATAAAGGGTGTAGGCACCTATTTCCCAGATCTCATTCAAGCGAGCGTCATTGCTTGCGAAGCTGCCCTTGTATTCCAGATCGTGATAGAGGAAGACGGCCCGAACATGCTGGATGTCTACAGTCGCACCTTCATCCACCACATCGATCCGGACAAAACGAAAGCCCGTATTTCCGACCTCAGTGACTCCAGGAAAGGAACCGGTACGATCGAGTCATGAATCGCGTGATCCTGGTTCGGCTGAGTCATCGCCTCACTGACCGATTCACCGAACCGGACCCGGAGCCGAACAGGTTTGCCCCGAGGACTCATTCCCCTGCAGATCTGAATGCCTCCGTGCTAATTCCCGTCCGAAATCAAGCAGTATGCTCGAACCGTGCTTCATAATCACTTGCGGCTTTCCCGCAACTGATGACTCGCCCTTGGCAGGCGTCAGAAGTGCTTGGCTGTTTTTCCGAGCGTTCTCGCCTTCGGTCTGCCACACGATGCGCTGAGGGCGCCACGAAACGGCGGACACGTGGATTCCGGCATGGAATTGGGGAGGTTGATTCGATTCTTCTCTCGATCTGGCTTCGAGGGCAGAGAAGTGGTGGGCTGAACTCGCGTCAGCAGCGGCCCCTTGGACTGAGGGGGCTGGTGCCAAAACGCCAAGCGTGGCCGTGCTCGCGACTGTTGTAAAATGCCTACGCGTAAGGCCATTGACTTTCTTATTCATGAGTTCCCTGTCTCCTCAGTCTCCGCGTCTACTTTGATGAGCACGGCTAACTTGGCTGTATTGGCCACATGGTGCACGAGAGGGTCGACGACCTTCTCTCCGGTCGCATCCGCCGTTCTCCGTCCTACACAAGTGAACTCTGGTATGCGTCCCATTTTTCATTGCACGGCCCGGCCAAGACACCCCGATTCTACCGGCCCGGACCACAGGCATGCATGCGAGTCCTAGGGGGTTGGAGCATCCTGGCGAATGAACCCCTCGGCTTTGAGCTCCGCCCACAGCGCCGACGGAATCTCTTCTTGAAAATAACGTAGATTCTCTTCCACCTCACGCGGATGCAGCGCTCCGGGAATGACACTGGCCACACAGGGATGGGCCAGGGGAAACTGCAGTGCCGCGGCCGCCATGGACACGTTGTGGCGACGGCAAACCTGCTCGATCCGCGAGACCCTTTGAAGAATCTCAGCAGGGGCATTCTGATAGTTATATTTCGCGCCTTCGACGGCGCCCGTGACCAGAATCCCCGAGTTGAACACGGCCGCTAGGATGATCCCCACATTGCGGGCCTGGCACAGAGGCAGTTCTTCCAGGGCTTCCTGCTCCAGCAGTGTGTAGGGCCACGCCAGGACGAAAAAATCGACGTCGAATCGTTCGAGAAAACGAGAAATCACTCCCTGCTCATTGACTCCGGCTCCAATGGCACGGATCTCTCCGGTCGAGCGCAGCCTTTCGAGGGCCCGCCAGCCGCTGTCGGAAAGTTGGTCCTGATAGCGCTGCAATTCCGTGCCGTGGTGACCGAACTCCAGGTCGTGAATGACCAGCAGATCGATGCTGTTGAGCCGCAACCTTTGCAGAACCTTTGCAAAGAGTTCCCCGAGCCTGGCTGCCCCGAATCCGAACTGTGTCAATTTGACGCCTGTGCGCCGCAGAATTCTCGTCTCGGTTGGATTCATACTTCCTCCACTTCCGATCGACCATCATAATGAAAGCGTTTTGCCGTCGAAGATGAGTTCGAAGCCGTCGTCAGCGGCTGGTTCGCTGATAAGGGTAGGAGCGATCGTCAGCCGGGCATCCCTCCGAACCGTGAAAGCGGTCTTGGAAGTCAGCGATCGAATGGTTTCTCTCTGCTCGGAGCTGGATGGCGGGACTGCGTCAGATTCAGCCTATTGATTTAAGAAAATCGGCGATCCCCTCGCCAATCTGGTGGGGCGAATCTTCCTGGATATAGTGAATGCCCAGTACGGTTCTCTCTTGTTGGTTGGGCCAGCTTCGGCAAAACTCTCGCTGCCGTCCTGTCAAGATGGAGCCCGGATAAGCATTGATAAACAGCTTCGGCAACTGACTGGTGGACAACCACTCTCCGCAGCGGTTGATCATCTCAATGACGTCGACCGGCTCTCCTGCGATCGGGCATTCCCTGGTAAACGTCAGAGTAGGCCGCCGGGGCAAAGCGAGGTGTCCGGAGGTCCGAGCGATGGGGGTGCGAGCGCACGGGCGCCCCTCGTGCCAAGGCAACCGGGTGGATCGGGATGACAGCTCGCTGCGACGGTTCTCGAGCCAACGCTTGCGAGTGTTGGCCTGACACTTCGGACAATGCCGATCGCGACACGAGTTGTAGGAGATGGGCGGACGGTGGCCGCAGTCGCTGCACTCATCGAAATGTCCACCGAGCGCAGCGGTGCGGCAACGCTCGATCGAGGAGAGCACCTTCAGATGTCGCCTGCTGAGCCAACGGCGATGGTTCGAGAAGAACTGCTCTCCCGCGACGCGAACCAGATCGGCCACCTCCAGTGGCGGCCGTGGCATCTACTGCGGTCCGCGCTCTCTGTTGTTCGAGGAGTTCAGCTCCAACGCGTCCAGCGGACTGGCGACGGCATGGAGGTGCCGCGCCGACAGATGCAGATACAGGGCGGTCTGCTCGAGATCACGGTGTCCGAGCAGGATCTGGATGGTGCGCAAGTCCGCCCCATCCTCGAGTAAGTGCGTGGCGAAGCAATGCCGGAGGGTGTGGGGATGAATCGATTTGTCGATCCCGGCCCGCTCGGCGGCGATGCGGCAAGCGTTCCAGGGCACACTGAGGCTGATCGGCTGCTCTCCGGTGTGCCAGGCTCCTCCCGGGAATAACCACTGCTTTGGCCGGCGGTACAGTCCTCGAAGGTGCTTCCTCAGGGCAACGAGCAACCGTCGACTGAGCATAACGTCACGGTCCTTGCGGCCCTTGCCGCTGCGGATGTGAACCACCATGCGCCTGCTGTTGATGTCAGTGAGCTTGAGGCGGACCAACTCCGCTCGGCGCGCGCCGGTGGCCTAGAGCGTCATCAGGATCGTGCGGTGAAACGCGCTGTCGGCGGCGTCGATCAATTGGGCGACTTCTTGCGGACTCAGGATGCTCGGGAGTCGGCAGGCGATTTTCGGGTAAGGCGTCAGATCCACACTCCAAAGGCAGCCCGAGCGTCTTGGTGTAGAAGAATCGCAGCGCCGTCAGCCGTTGCTTCACCGTGTTGTCGGCGAGTCTGCGATCCCGAAACAGGGCGGCTTGATACTTGCGAATGTGCTCCGCTGCCAACTGCTTCGGCGGTCGCTGGAAGTACCGCGCGAACTCCTCGACGGCACGGATGTAGGCGCGAGCGGTGCTCGCGGTATAGTTGCGACGCTCGAGTTCCTCGAGCATCATCCGGCGTAAACGCGTCATGGGACACCTCCTTTTCGATGTCCCGACGTTACTCCCTAATGTCCACCTCCGTCGCGCCGGCACTCACGCGAAGCGTCTCTCGCGCCGGCGACTTCGTTCATATCCGGTTCACACTCCGTATCCGTCGCCCGAGCCGGACGCGGAGGGGCCGCATCGGGGTTGACTCCTGCCGGTTCGGGAAGAATGCCCCGGCACCCGCCGAAAACGGCCCACCTAACTTAAGAAAGTGGTACAACTCTTGGAGTGCGGGCCGGTTTTCCGAGGGTAGTTTGGTAATCGCCATGAAGAGCCTTCTCTTGGTGTTCGCGGCAGCCCTAGCGCTCAATGGTCAGACCAAGAAGCCACGCATCGCTGTCGGCGGCATCTCGCATGAATCAAACACTTTCTCCGCTGACAAGACCGACCTCAACGATTTCAGCGGACGCCTTATTCGGCGCGGCGACGAGGTCCACGAAGAGTTTGCCGCTTCGCAGCACGAAGTTGGCGGCTACATCGAGGGCGCGGAGAAGTACGGTCTTGATCTCGTCTACACCGTTGTGGCCAGCGCCACACCGGCGGGCACCGTAACCGACCGGGCATTCGAGACGCTAACGGCGGAGTTGATCGATCGCCTCAAGAAGGCGCAACCGATCGATGGATTGCTGCTCGCTCTTCACGGGGCGATGGTCGTTGAAAGCTATCCGGACGGAGATGCCGAGGTGTTGCGGCGTCTCCGGAAAGCTCTTGGGGACGATCTGCCGATTGTTGTCACCCACGACGCCCACGCCAACGTGGCGCCGCAAGAGATCGAGCTATCCACGGCGCTGGTGCTCTACAAAGAAGTTCCCCACATTGACCAGCGCGAGCGCGGCATTCATGCGGCCGAAATCATGGCGAAGATCGTCACCGACGGCGTCAAACCAACTCAAGCGATCGAGAAACCGCCGTTGCTGTACAACATCCTCTACCACAACACCAAGCAAGAGCCGATGCTGTCGCTGGTCGAAGAGGCCCGCCGTCTGGAGAAAGCGAATCCGAAAATTCTCGGAGTCAGCGTGCCGGTGGGCTATCAGTATGCCGACGTGCCGCAGATGGGTCCCAGTATCGTGGTCGTCACCGACGACGACATCGAGCTTGCGCGCGAGGAAGCCAAGCGGCTTGCCGACATGATGTGGGAACACCGCCGGGTGATGAAGTTGGACCTGCCCGACGCGGCCGAAGCTGTGCGGCGCGCGCTGACCGAGCCGAAGACCCCCGTCGTGCTGGTCGAGATGGGAGACAACATCGGGGGTGGCTCGGCTGGCGACAGCACCTCAATCCTCGAAGAACTGGTCAAGCAGAAAGCTCGCGGGTACGTCTCGGCGATGTACGATCCCGAAGCCGTTCAGCACGCTGTGAAGATCGGCGTCGGCGGCGAGTTCGACAAGTTCGTGGGAGGCAAGAGCGACAGGTTGCACGGGGATCCGGTGCGAATACGCGGCAAAGTCAAACTGATCTACGACGGCGAATATATTGAGACCGCCGTTCGCCACGGCGGTCGCCGCTACCTCGACCAGGGCCTCACCGCGGTGATCCACGCCGAAGGCTCGACCCCGGACTTGCTGAATGTGGTCTTGCTCAACAGCAAGCGCCACACTCCGTTCAGCCTGGGGCAACTCAGCAGTGCGGGCATCGTGCCCGAGCGGCAGAAGATCCTTGTAGTGAAGGCGGCGGTGGCCTTCCGCGCGGCCTACGAACCGATTGCCGGAACCATCATCGAAGTCGATACGCCGGGATTGACAGCCGTGAACCCGAAGCGATTCGAGTACAAGCACGCGTGTTCCGATCTTTTCGGAATTCGGTAGTCCGAATGAAACTGTCCCGGCTAACATTACGGGAAGCCCTACTCCACAGGCCGGCAGCTCAAGGTAGAGTTTCGCTTCACTTCACTATCCCGCGGCCCCTGACGGTACAATTGAACCGTCAATGATCGGTCGAACCATCTCGCACTACAAGATCGTCTCCAAGCTTGGGGAAGGCGGGATGGGCATCGTCTACAAGGCCGAGGATACGAAGCTGAAGCGGGCGGTGGCGTTGAAGTTTCTCCGCTCCGATGTGATCGAGGACCCCGAGCATAGAGAGCGTTTTCTTCGCGAAGCCCAAGCTGCCGCGGCTCTCGATCACCCGAACATCTGCACGGTGTATGAGATCGACGAGGTCGATGGGCAGACTTTTATTTCGAGGGCCTTTCTCGAAGGCCAAACCGTGAAGCAGAAGGTCAAGGAACGCCCGCTGAAGCTTGACCAGGCGCTCGATATCGCCGGCCAAACGGCGCGGGGACTCCAAGCGGCGCACGGCAAAGACATCGTCCATCGCGATATCAAGAGCGCCAACTTAATGGTCACGGCCCAAAGCCACGTTCGGATCATGGACTTCGGCTTGGCTCGCCTCGCCGACCGCTCCCAGCTCACCAAGACGGACGCCCGCCTGGGCACGCCCGCCTATATGTCGCCGGAGCAGGTTCAGGGCAAGGAGGCGGATCAGCGGAGCGACATCTGGTCATTGGGAGTCGTTCTCTACCAAATGGTCAGCGGTCGTTTGCCGTTTGCGGGGGAAGTAGAAGCAGCGGTTACCTACGGCATTCTCAACGAGCAGCCCGAGCCCGTGACGGCCCTGCGCTCCGGCGTGCCGATCGAACTGGACCGCCTTCTCGACAAGGCGATGGCGAAGGACCCCGCCGAGCGCTACCAGCACGTCGAGGAGATGCTGGTGGACATGCGAGCCCTCGCCAAGCGAGGGGCGGCCGGCGGCCCGAGTCTCGTCCCACCCCCTCCGCCCGACCGTCGATTGCGGCCGGGCGCGATCCTCGTCGGGTTTGCTGTCGGCGCCATCATGGCGGGCGGATCGGCTTATCTGTTCACGTCTAGGGGAACATCGCCGCCGGCGCCCGATTACACTCTTCGCCGGCTCACCTACGATTCCGGCCTCACTTACCAGCCTACCGTGTCGGCCGACGGCGACCTCGTCGCGTACGCTGCCGACCGAGCCAGCGAGGGGAACCTCGACATTTGGGTCCAGCAGGTCGGCGGGGGCGGAGAGCCCGTCCCCCTCACCCACCACCCAGCCGACGACCACGAACCACACTTCTCCCCCGACGGCAAGAGCATCGTGTTTCGCTCGGCGCGGGGCGAGGGCGGAATCTACATCATGCCGGCGCTTGGAGGAGACGAGCGGCTCCTCGTTCCCCGCGGCCGGCGCCCGCTGTTCTCGCCGGACGGCTCGCTTGTCAGCTACCACACTGGGACCGGCGACGAGGGGAGTCGCATCGGTATTGTTCCTCTCCCGGATGGAAAACCCATCGAGTTGCAGCCGGATTTTCGAGGAGCTGGCTGGCCGATTTGGACCCCCGACGGCAAGCATCTGTTGTTCAGGGGTTTCCCCGAGGGATCTGACTGGGACTGGTGGGTCTCGCCAATTGATGGCGGGCCAGCCGTTGCAACCCATGCAAGGGCGGCGTTGGACCGGTCGGGACTTACGGAAGCACAGACGAGGGTCAACTTGTGGCGACCGGAGATTTGGCAACCTAATTCCGACCATGTGCTTTTCTCGGCCAAATCCGGCGACGCCAGAAGCATTTGGCGGATCCCGATTTCGCCGACGACATGGCAGGCGGAGGGCGGTCCCACCCGTCTCAGCCATGGCGCCAATGACGTTCACCCGTCGATGACGGCCGCCGGAGCGCTTTGTTTCGCCGCGGTCGAACGCAACGTCGACATTTGGGCATTGCCTCTCAGCGCCAACCAAGCCCGCCCAACCGGAGAAATGTACCGGCTCACGACCAGCCCGGCGCACGACTTCTCGCCTGCAATTTCCCGGCTGGGCCGGACCCTCGTGTTTCTTTCCGATCGGGCGGGGGCAGTTGACCTTTGGGTCCAAGACTTGATGACCGGACAAGCAAGACGGCTGACCCAAACTCCTTCGGTGGAGGCGATCCCTACCATCAGCGCCGATGACACAACGGTTGCCTACACGGTGTACCTTGATCGTGAAGGTATGTCCTCCTCGTTACGCCTGCAAGCCTCGGCAGGCGGAGTTCACCAAGAAGTGTGCAAAAACTGCGGGGCTGTGGCGGCTTGGTCGTCGGACGGCAGGCTGCTGGTTGGGCAGCCCTTCAGGATTGTCGATCCGATTACCGGAACAGACCTAGACATCCTCGGAAGTCCCAATGAACCTTTCTACGAATCGAGTTTTTCACCCGATGACCGCTGGGTGGTTTTTCACAAGCTCATAGCGGCTGACCGAACGCAAATCTACGCCGCGCCGCCTGAGCGTATGGCCGAGGACGGGGAAGAAAGCTGGATTCCGATCACCGAAGGGAAGGCAATGGACGACAAGCCGCGCTGGTCTCCCGACGGAAACCTCATTTATTTCACCTCCGACCGGGACGGCTTCACGTGTCTGTGGGCGCAACGGCTCGATCCGGCGACAAAGCAGCCTTCCGGCGCGGCGATCGACCTTCGCCACTTTCACCAGGCGAGCCTTTCACTGGAGGAGGTTACGCTATGGATTCGAGAGATCTCGGTCGCCCGCGACAAGATCGTGATGCCGCTGGCACAACTGAGCGGTAACATCTGGCTCATGGAACCCCGGGAGCGGGCAGAGGACTAAGAAGGTTGCCGGCAGACGCGAACCTCACCCGGCCATGAGCCGGCCTGAAACTCGTTGGATAGATTGCGCGAAGGCTCGCTCTCACAGGCTGAGCGCTCTCGGTCGAATCGGGCCCCTAAAATCCCAACCCCAAGCTGAATTGGATTTGTCTCGCGGAGCGGGCGGAGGCGATGGCGCCGAAGCCGGGTTGGTCGGCGATGCGGCCGGGGAGGTCGAAGTTCGGCCGGTTGAGGAGATTGAAGGCTTCGGCGCGGAAATCGAGGCGGGCTGTTTCGCCGAAACGGAAGGCTCTTCCCAAGGCCAAGTCGATGGTTGCCGAGCCGGGTCCGGTGAGGATGTTTCTGCCGGCATTGCCGAAGGTGAAGCGCGCGGGTACGGCGAAAGCGTCGGTGTTGAAAAAGCGCTCGGGGGTCGATGGGCCGCTGCTCGGGTCGCCGATTACGTCGGGTCGGTCTGCTCCCGCGATCGCTCCCGTGTTGCCGGTGTTGCTGTTGTCAAAGCTCAATTGCGGCGTTAGCGGCGCGCCCGACTGTATGGCCGCGATCAGGTCGAAGCGCCAATCCTTCGCCGCCCAGTGATTTCGAAATGGCAGCACCTAACTCGCCGCGACGACAAATCGGTGACGCTGATCGAAGGCCGACAGGCCTCGCTCGGCGCGCAAGTCGCGGCTGTTTTGCGGGAAGCTCGGGTCGCCGTCGGTGGGCAGAAAGGCCGAGGCGTCATCGATCGACTTAGAGATCGTATAGCCGAGGGAGAACGACAAGCCGCGGCTGAAACGGCGTTCCAGCGAAAATTGCCCGGAGTGATAGGTCGACGAGGCCGCCGACTCAAACAAAATGACGTTCGCAAATCCCGGGATCGGTTGCCTCAAGAAAGTCGGACCTTCGCCGGGCGGGGGTTGGTTGATGTCGCGTTGCCTG
Organism: Bryobacterales bacterium; assembly: GCA_965238125.1. GTDB lineage: Bacteria > Acidobacteriota > Terriglobia > Bryobacterales > UBA6623 > UBA6623. Next base: position 6,137,383 of record OZ250179.1, read on the forward strand.
AGGAGTTTGGTTCCCTTCGAGGCCACGTAGGCGGCGCGAACGACGGTGCGCCCCGGTAAAACTTTTTCGATCGACACATTGGCGTGCTGTAGGTAGGCCGTCCGGAAGTTCGGCTGCATGGCGAAGACCGTCGGCGGCGGCGTGAAACCGGCGCCGGTGGGAAACGGGTCGGCCAGCGTCAGCAAACTTTGTTGTGACGGGAAGAACAAACGCAGGTCGAAGAACGGCGGATTGAAATAAAGGCCGGAATTGGCCTCGAGAATGGTCGTGTCGTAGAAAACGCCCCAACCGGCGCGCAGGACCAGGTCGTCGGCGTCGCGGGGGCTCCAGCTCAGGCCGATGCGCGGGGCGAAGTTGTTGTTGTCCCGCCGGAAACCGGCCCGCGGGATGCCGCCTTCCCCAGCCCGCACGAGTTGGCGCGCGTCGGGATCGAAGGTCATGAAGCGGTCTTCGACGTCGGTCGCGGGGCGGTTCCATTCGTAGCGCAGGCCGAGGTTCAGCGTCAGCCGCGGCGTGACGCGCCAGTCATCTTGCAAAAAACCGTTCCACGACGAGGCCCGTTGGCGGAAAGGGTTGTCGATGACGGTTTGAATCGTGAAGGTCGGGAACCCGAGCAGGAAATCGCCGCCGGGATTCTGAGTGAAGGCGCCCAGAAAGTTCAACTGCCCGCGCCCGAAAAAAGCCTGGATGCCGTCGTCGGAAAAGTGCCGATACTCGCCGCCCCACTTGAGGGTGTGGCCGCCGTGAACGTGCGTGAGATTCGCGACCAGGTGAAGGGTCTGGTCTTCGCGAACGATCGGAAGCGCGATGTTGTCGGCTAGGCTGTCGAACCCGCTGACGTTAATCGCCGGGAACCCGCTGAATAAAGGATCACTCGAAACCCCGGCAATGCCCAATTCTCCGGAGACGTCATGGCCGATGTTTTCCTGCAGTACCTCCCGCCGTAGACGGTTGAAGCCGAAACGCAGTTCCGCGACCGTGGCCGGGCTGAAGACGTGGGTTTCGGAGAGGACGAGGTTTTGGCCGCGATTCAAGACGAAGCTTCCGAAGCCCGGAACGTTCGTATTGCCGTCGTTAAAAGGTTCGAGGCCGCGGTCGTGGCTGAAGTTGTAGCGCGCAAACAGAGCGTCGCGGGGCGATAGATAGTGGTCGATGCGGCCGTAGAGCTGGTTGATCAATAGATCACCGCGCGGGGCGCTGACGAGGTTTTGCACCGCGCCGGGGCGATTGGGAGCGGGCCAGCGCGAGGCCAAGCTCCGGGCGATCGGGTGAATACGCTCGACGGGAATTCGATTGTCCGGGAAGGGCTGTTGCGTAAAGGGATCGATCACGGGGAACGGCGAATTGGAAAAGTCTCCGTTGCGTTCGGCGAGGCCCGGGACACGAGCTGTCTTCGTGACGCCGTCGCGCACGCGGGTGCCTTCATAGCCGCCGAAAAAGAACGTTCGTCCGCGGCGCACCGGCCCCCCGAGCGACGCGCCGAATTGGTTGCGTTGAAATTGCGGGATCGACTGATCGGGCGCGTCGAAGAAATTGCGGGCGTCGAGGGCGTGGTTGCGCAGGTAGTTGTAGACGGAGCCGTGAAAGCCGTTGGTGCCGCTTTGGCTGACGACGTTGATCTGCGCGCCGCCGCCGCGGCCGTATTCGGCTTGGTAATTGGCCGCGTGCAAGCGGAACTCCCGCACGGCGTCGAGAGGCGGACTGACGACCAGGCGATTGATATAGAGGTCGTTGTTGTCGACGCCGTCGAGCAGGAAGTTGTTCGAGGCTTCGCGGGCGCCGCCGACGTGCAGGCCGCTGTTGTTTTGGCGCGAGAGTTCCGAGCCAGGCGCGGCGGGCAGCGTGCCTGCCGACAACAGAGCGAGTTGCAGAAACTCGCGGGCGTTCAAGGGGAGATAGGAGATCCTCGCGCGGGAAATGACCGAGCCGAGGGCGGTGTTTTCGGGTTCGAGCAGCGGGGTGGCGTCGCTGATTTCGATGCGGGTTTTTTCGGTTTCGAGTTGCAGGGCGATATCGACGCGCCAGCGGCCGCCGACGCTCAAGCGCACGGTCGCGGGGTGGGAACGAAGGCCCGGGGCGGTCGCCCGCAAGGCATACTCGCCGACGGACAGCAGGGGAAAGCGGTATTGCCCTAGGTCGTCGGCAGAGGTTGCATGGCGGCGTTGGGTAGCCTGCTCGACGGCTTCCACCCGAGCCTGGGCGACGACGCGGCCCGAGGGGTCGAGAACGTGGCCGGCGAGGCTTGCGGTTTGGGTTTGGGCGTTGAGGGCGGGTGGGCCTGTCGGCGCGAGCATCAGCGTCGGAGCGACGGCGAGAGCGAAGCGAGCCCAGGCGACTGTGAATCGGCCCAACATGTTTTGGTTCGGAAAGAGCCCGATCCGTTGCGAGAAGTGCGGCGGTCGAGGCACTACCTATATACCGTAGCGCTTCGCCGGTTTAAGGTGCCGAAACGGGACGGACTCGTGGTTGGTTGCACAATGAAAATCTATTTCAGCCGGGCCGTTTTCGGAACAGAGATGTCGCCAGGAATGGCGACACGGCACGTTGAAAGCGTGCGCCACGTCGGGGGCTTCGGCATCGAGGAGAGTGCGGGCCTATTTTCGGAAGAGTCCGTTTCCGTGAATCGCGGATTCACTATACCGCCATGAAAATGGGCGTCGAGACGGGCCGAAGGGTCGGGCGGGAGCTTCCTGCCGCCCTTTCAGGGCTCAAGCTGATTTGATTCCGTACCCAGGGTTCCGCCTTCGGCTCCACCCTGGGCTACAGCTCCTACCGCCGCTTCGCGGCTCAAGATATTTGTGATCTCGCCGGTCCTGAACGTAATGCACCATACTCCCGTGGGGCTCTTTTCGGAGGAACTGTTGATTTTCGCCGTCCATCGGGTGGGAAACCAGGGACTACTTGGTGACCTGTTCGACGATGACTTGGGTGGGATGCATGCGGCCGCTGACGGTTTGCTCGTAGACGTGGGTTTCGACGGTCTCGCCGTTGGCGCCGGGCCGGCGGACTTTTTGGCGGGTTTCGGTGGGAGTCAGTTGCTTCGGGTCGGCCTGGCTGCGGGTTCGGGTGTGGGTGGTTTCGATCGTCTCGCCGTTGGCGCCCAAGGTGGTCTCGCGCGTCACCGTTCGAAGCAGCCGGTTACCGGAGCTGCCGCTGAGAAAACGCGGCGACCCGTCCCCGAGCGAGTGCCCGTAGGTTTCGACCGTTTCGGTCGAGGAACCATCGGCATTCGTCACCAACTCCCCTTTCGTGCGGGAGGACACGGTCATCTTGGAGTTGATTACGTCGCGCTCGTAGACGGTCTTGTCCGTCGTCGAGACGTTGCCCGACCGGCTCATGACGGTTTCTTCTCGGCCCGCGACGACGAGCCGTCCGTCGCCGTTGTCGATTTGGCGCACGGTGGTGATGGTCGAGGCGTTTTCGCCCTGCTTGGTCTCGATCGACTCTTCACGGATGATGGTCTGGAAACCGCCGTTCATCGACGGCTTTTCCGTGGTGACGAGGTTTTCGACTCGGCCGTTGTGTTCCTTGCGTCGGGTGATGACGCGCTCGAAGATTTCCATTCGTCCGTTGACGTTTTCGACGTAACTGGTTGCCGTGGTGACGACAGTGCCGTCGGGCAGCGTGCGGGTTTCTGCGCGAACCATTTCTTGCTGGGTCGGGTTGCCGTTGGGGTCGTAACGTTGCGTCGTCTTTTCGACGGATTTTTCGGTTTCGGTTTGGCGAAGGACCGTTTCGCGTTCCGACAGATAAGGAACCTCGCGGCCGCTGATGCTCAGCAACGTGACCTGGTTCTCGCTCCCGTCCTCGCTCTGTCGAGTAAATTGAGTGCCGGGCTGCCGGATTCCTCTACCGTTGAAATCGAAGACCGTAACGGTTTCGCTACTGCTGCTCGGACCCTCGACCTCGGTTTCCTCGTCCGCCTCTTCGACCGCCGCGACTTCGCCCTCAGCGCCCTCTTCCTCGACCGCGATTTCGCCGTCGGGCGCTTCGCCTTCTTCGCTCTCACCGGCTTCGGCCGCGGCTTCCTCACTCGCTGAATCCGGCGAGTCCGCCTCATCCGCTTGGTCGCCGGAAGCGCTTTCGTCGAGAACCTCTTCTTCGACGATCTCTTCTTCCACGACCAACGATTCCGGACGGCTTCGGATGATCACGCCGCCGCCTTCTTCACGAATAGAGGGTCCGCTCGGCGGGGCGGTTTCGGCTTCGTCGGCGTGCGTGGAATCCGCGTCGTCACTCTCGGCGTCGGATTGCTGCGCGTAAAGCGCGGGAAGAAAGGTGATCCATAGAAGAACGAGCAGGCGCATTGGCGAAACCTCCTCGGAACGGGCTCTCTTTCAGTTTATCCGACCGGATGGCGGTTGCAATCAGAGATTTCTGTACGCCTGTCGGGAATTGACCTTAGACCGCCGAGGCCCGCCGGGGGATCCAGGCCGGGAACTTTGTCGTTTGAGGCCGCGTAGATGGAAGTAGCGGCGGGTTCGCGGGAGCCGCGTTGTTGCTTGCGGTTTGATAAGGAGTCGCCCTGGTATGACGAAATTCCTGTTGTGGCTGATCCTGTTTATCCTCTGTTGGCCGTTGGCGATTCTGGCTTTGCTGCTCTACCCGATCGTGTGGCTGCTACTGTTGCCCCTGCGCTTGGTGGGCATCGTGGTGGGCGGGGTTTTCGACTTTTTGTGGGCGCTGGTGACGCTGCCGGCGCGGGTGTTGCGCGGTGGCAGCCGGGCCTAGCCTAGGATCCGCGCGCCACGCCTTCCTCGCGACGCCGCGGCCGCGGCGTCGCACTGATCTGAATTTCGACCTGCCGGCCGAGGTGATTGACGTAAAGGTATAGATATTGCTGTCATCCGCCCGGCATCCGAAGAGATCGAACCTCCCCAATCTTGCGATAATCTTTCCCGTCAACGTTCACTATGGTAGGCTCTAGATGGAGACTTGGAGCCTCAAAAAGGGGGATTAGGTCATGTTTCGCTTGGATGCCGATAAGACCGTTGCATTTTGCGACGGGATGCGCCGCCGCGACTTCCTTCACGCCGGTTCTCTGAGCCTGTTGGGATTGGGGATGCCCGAGTTCCTGCGAATGCAGGCACAGGGCGCCGCCACCGACACCGACGTCAACGTCATCATGCTGATGCTGGTCGGCGGGCCTTCGCAGCTCGATACGTTTGACATGAAACCCGAGGCCCCGATCGAGATTCGCGGGCCGCACAAACCCATCAAGACCAACGTCCCCGGCATCGAGATCAGCGAAATCTTCCCGCGCATGGCGCGGCACGCCGACAAGTACGCGCTGTTGCGAGGCTGTTACCACAACGCCGCCGCCGTCCATGCGATGGGGCACCAGCTTTTCCAAACCGGCCGGCTGTCGCTGGGCGGCATGGAGCATCCGCACATCGGCTCGGTTTTGGGATACATCAAGGGTCCCAAGGGCGATGTGCCGCCGCACGTTTTGCTGCCCAAGATCATCGGACCTACCGGCGGAAACTTCAAGCCGGGTCAAAGCGCGGGGTATCTAGGGAAGCGTCATGACCCGTTTGTGCTCAACGCCGACCCTTCCGTGAAAGATTTCAAAGTGCCCGACATGCTGCCGCCCGACTACCTGTCGGCGCTGCGGGTTGACCGGCGCAGGAACTGGCGGGCGATGGTCGACAAGACGGTCAGCAAGTTCGAGACGTCGCAAGACGCCCGGCTGCTCGATTCGACCTTCCATCAAGCCTATACGTTGATGACGTCGGAAAAGGCGCGCGCGGCCTTCGAGGTACACCGCGAAGAGGACGACGTTCGCAACAAATACGGGCGCAATCGCTTCGGGCAGAGCTGTTTGCTCGCCCGGCGGCTGATCGAAGCCGGGGTGCGCTTCGTGACCGTCAACATGTTCGAGACGGTGTTTGACGAGATTACGTGGGACATTCACGGGTCGCCGCCTTTCAGCCCGATCAGCGGCTACCGCGACTTGGTGGGACCGATGTTCGACAACGCGTTTACGTCGTTGATCGAGGACCTCAGCGACCGCGGCATGCTCGACAATACGATGATCCTGGCACTGGGCGAGTTCGGCCGCACGCCGAAGATCAACCCGGCCGGCGGGCGCGACCATTGGCCGCAAGCTTGGTCGATCGTCGCCGCGGGCGGCGGAATCCAGGGCGGACAGGTGATCGGCTCGACCGATAAGATCGGCGGCGCGCCGAAGGATCGTCCGGTGCGGCCGGCCGAGATTGTGGCGACGATTTATCACCAACTCGGGATCGACCTCGAAACCGAATTGCCGTCAGCGAACGGCAGGCCGTTGCCGGTGGTCGATCGCGGCGTCGAGCCGGTCCACGAGCTGTTTTCGTAAGGGAAGCGGCTGCGCGGAGTCGAGTATCGAGCATTGCCCCGCAGCGACCATCCCGTGAGGAGGCCGGGGTATGCCGGTTTTGGGGGAGGCCTTTTGATTCGATGAGAATTTCCCGCTTGCTGTTGATCGCCGCGGCGTTTTGCCTAGCACTCACGGCACGGGCCGAGTCCAAGGCCGGGCTGGAAATCCTTCCCGCGTCGATTGAACTTCACGGCCTCGAAGCGCGACAGCAATTGCTGGCGCAGGCCGAGCGCGATGGCGTCCAAAAGGATTGGACCGACAGCGCTTCCTGGAGATCGGAGAACCCCGACATTGCCTCGGTCGACGCCGGCGGTTTGGTCCGTCCCGTTGCCGACGGCTCGGCGGTAATTCGGGTGAAGGCCGACGGGCTCGAAGCGAGCGTGACGGTTCGCGTGTCGGGCACGCGCGAACCCTTCGCCTGGGGCTTTCGGCAACACGTCATTCCTATACTCACAAAGAGAAGTTGTAACTCCGGCCCGTGTCACGGCGCGGCGGGCGGGAAGAACGGTCTAAAGCTGACGCTGCGCGGCTACGACCCCGGGGCCGACTACGATGTGCTGACCCGCGAGGCAACGGCGCGACGCATATCGTTGGCCGACCCCGCTTCGAGCCTTTTCCTGCTCAAGTCGACCATGACCGTTCCTCACGGCGGCGGCAGGAAAATCGCCGTCGATTCGCTTGAATATCAAGTACTCTCCGAGTGGGTCGCGGCTGGCGCGCCGGGGCCGAGCGACGATGATCCCGAGGTCGTCGGCTTGGAGGTTTATCCTCGCGCGGCCACGCTCGAGCCGGGCGCGAAGCAGCGACTGGTCGTCCGCGCGAAGTACTCCGACGGCCGTGTAGCCGACGTCAGCCGCTGGGCACGCTACACCTCGACCGATGCCGCGGTGGCCGAAGTCAACGACGGCGGCGTCGTGACGATGGTCGGCCGCGGAGAGGCGGCCATTACGGTGGCCTATTCGACAAGCGTGCTGTACTCGCGGCTCACCGTTCCCCACGAGAACGAGATCAGCGAGGAAGAGTTCGGACGGCTGACGGTCAACAACTACATCGACGAGCTGGTGCTCGAAAAACTGCGCAAGTTGCGCATAGCGCCCTCGGCGGCGGCCGACGATTCGACTTTCCTGCGCCGGGCTTACCTTGATTCGACCGGCACACTGCCCAGTGCCGAGCAAGTCGAGGACTTTCTCGCCGATGACTCCGCCGACAAGCGCCGCCGCTTAATCGACCGCCTGCTCGAGCGTCCCGAATACGCCGATTACTGGGCCTACAAGTGGTCGGACTTGTTGTTGGTTTCGACGAACAGCGATCACCTAAACCGCACCGCGCTGTGGGATTTCTACAACTGGATTCGAGACAGCGTCGCCGAAAACAAGCCCTGGGACCAATTCGCGCAAGACATCTTCTCCTCCGCCGGCAGCAGTCGCGAGAACGGAGCGCTGAACTATTTCGTCCTCCACAAAGACACCATCGAGTTGGCCGAAAACACGACCCAGGCCTTCATGGGCCAGACGCTGACCTGCGCGCGCTGCCACAACCATCCGCTCGAGAAGTGGACCCAGGTGCAGTATTACCGCTTCGCCAATCTGTTCACGCGGATCGGCATCAAGAGTGGCGACGAACCGGGCGATTCGATCATTTTCCAGAAAGACTTCGGCGACATTTCCCACCCGCGCATGGGGCGGCCGTTGCCGCCGACACCGCTCGATGGCGAAGAGTTGGCGCTCGATTCCCTCGACGACCGCAAACTGCACTTGGCTGACTGGCTGACGAGCGAACAAAACCCCTACTTCGCGCGCAACATCGTCAGCCGCGTCTGGGCGAACTTCTTCGCGCGCGGTTTGGTCGTGCCGGCCGACGATCTGCGGGCCACGAACCCGACCTCGAACGAGAAACTATTTGATGCGCTGGTCGAGGACCTGGTCGCCGGCGGCTATGACGTGAAGCATCTGATCCGGCGGATTATGAATTCGGGGACCTATCAGCTTTCCTCCACGCCCAACGCCTCGAATCAGCGCGACGACAAGTATTACTCGAAATATCAGGTCAAGCGGTTACCGGCGGAAGTGATTCTCGACGCCCTGTCGTCGATTACGGGACAGGATTCGAAATTCGAAGGCTACCCGGCGGGCATGCGGGCGCTGCAGCTACCCGACATCCAGGTCGAGTCGCAGTTCTTGGAATCGTTCGGCAGGCCGTTGCGCTTGGTGTGCGACGTCCAAGAGCGCTCGGCGGACCCCAGCATCGCCCAGGCTTTGCATGTGATCAACGGTGAAACGCTCAACGGCAAGCTGCGCGCCGACGGGAACAACATCGCTTCGTTCCTCGACCTCGGTTTGTCGGATCGAAGGATCTTGGATCACCTGTTCCTCTCCGCGTTCAGCCGGTATCCGAACGAGTCGGAGCAGCAGGCGATCTTGGGAGAACTCCGGAAAGCTCGAGCGGAGCGGGTCGCTCAGCGGGCGCAAAGCAAGGCGCGCCGCGAGTCGATTGAAGACCTGATGTGGGCGCTGCTAACGAAAAAGGAATTTTTCTTCAACCACTAAGAGCAGATTCGGAGCCCCGAACGCAAGTGAGGGGTCAGCCGCGAAAGATGAACTCGCGAGAAGACATGACGGGACAGGCGGTGTTGCTCCGTTGCAATCCGTTTAGGGTTTTGCATGGGCAGGCCTGGAGACCTGCCCCACTGTGCGCCGGCGTCGGTCTTCCCGCGCTTGCGACGGTATTGGCCGCTTTCGCGTTACTGTCGCTCCCCGCCGCTGCCGCAGCGAAAGAGGCGCCTTCCTTCACCTCCGACATTGCGCCGATTCTGGCGCGCAACTGCGTCGGCTGCCATTCGGCGAACACGAAGATGGGCGGGCTTGTCCTCGAGACCTTTGACGGTCTCGAAAAAGGCGGCAAGCGCGGCCCCTCGATCGTCGCGGGCAAAAAGGCGGAGAGCCCGCTCTATCGGATGATCACCGGCGACATGGAACCGCGCATGCCGTTTTCCGCCGACCCGCTGGGCCCGGCGGATATCGAGTTACTCGGGCGTTGGATCGACGCCGGCGCGCCGGGCCCCAAGCCCGGCGAAGCCGCCCTGAAAGTCGAGCCCGGTCGCTTGCCGAAGATCGAGCCGACCGCCGCAATCAAGCCCCAAATTTTCTCGCTTTCCTACCACCCCGACGGACGCTTGTTAGCCGCGGGACGGCACGGCGGAGTCGCCCTCACCGACCCGGCGAGCGGCCCTGAGATCGCTTACCTCGACGGACTGGCCGACATCGCCCGAACGATCGCCTTCTCCCCCGACGGACGCCTGCTCGCCGCCGGCGGCGGCTATGCCCAACAAACCGGCCAAGTGAAAATCTGGAATGTCGCCGAACGCCGCGAAACTCTCGCCATCGAGGGCCACTCCGACACCATCCAAGCGCTGGCCTTTTCCCCCGACGGCAAGATGCTCGCCACGGCGAGTTACGACAAGGACATCAAGCTGTGGGACACGGCTTCGGGCCGCGAGTTGCGCACTCTCAAAGATCACATCGACGCCGTCTACGCGCTGGCGTTTACCCCGGATGGGAGTCGGCTGCTCTCGGGTTCGGCCGACCGCTCGGTCAAAATTTGGAACCCGGCCACCGGCGAACGCCTGTATACCCTGGGCGAGCCGATCGACGGCATCAATTCGATCGCCGTTCATCCTTCGGGCAAGCGGGTGACGGCGGGCGGCTACGACCGCACGATTCGCGTCTGGGAATTGGGCGAGGACCGAGGAGAGTTGTTGAACGTCCTCATCGCCCACCAATCGACCATCTTGCGTATTGCCTATTCTCCCGACGGCAAGAAGATCGTCACCGCCTCGGCGGACAGGACGATTAAGGTTTTCGACGCCGAGACCTTGGCTGAAGTAACGACTCTCGACGGCCAGTCCGATTGGGTCATGTCGCTGGCCTTCTCGCCCGATGGAAGCCGAATCGCCGCGGGCCGCTTCGACGGCTCGCTGAGTATTTACGACAGCGAGAATTACCGCGATCAATTGAACGTTATCGAAACCGCGAGGAAATCGCCATGAATCGACTTTTTACGACCGCTTCGATCCTGTTTTTCGCCGCCGGCTTTTCCTTAGCCGAACCGCTGACCGAGCATCCGACCGGCAGCCGCACCACACCCCCGACGATCGAGTCGCTCACGCCGCGCGGCGTCTCCCAAGGCGCGACGGCGGTGTTGACCGTGGAAGGCTACAACCTGCGCGGCGCTTCGGCCGTGTATTTCAGTGAGCCGACGGTGAGCGGCCGCGTGATCGAAGTCAAGGACATGCCCTATGTCGCCGAACCTCCCAGGCTGGGCGCGGCGGGATTGATTTCGACCATTGACCTGGGGCCGCAGCCGCCGCGTTATCAGGTGCGGATCGAGGTGACGGTCGATGAAAAGGCCGATGTCTCGCCGGTGCGTTTTCGTTTGGCGACGGAGTTCGGCACGAGCCCGGCGGGCAAGATTTTGATCGAGCCCGAGTATCACCTCGATTCCGAGGGCGAGCCAGGGCACGAGACCGACAGTACGGCCGACGCTCCTCGCAAAGCTTCGTTGCCGGCAATTCTGGCGGGCGTGATTTCCGAACCCGGCGATGAAGATTACTTCGCTATCACGGTCGATGCGGGCCAAGAGCTCGTCTTCGAGGAAAGCGGCATAAAGGTCGGGTCGAAGATCAAGTCGATCATCGATCTGTTGGACGCTGATCACACCCCCGTGCTGCTCGGGGCCAAGTCCCGAAAACGCGCGGGCCGGGCTTTCGCCCACCGTTTCGAGAAGGCCGGGACGTACTTCGTCCGTGTAAGCGACTACGCCAAGAGCGGCAGCAAAGACCACTTCTATCGCCTGAAAGTCGGAGACTACGCACTAGTCGAGTCGGCCTATCCTCTCGGCGTGCGGCGCGGCGAGACGACGACGGTGGCACTCAAGGGGTTTAACTTGGGCGACGGGAAAATCGAGGTCGCCGGCGAGCCCTCTTGGATGGACGACGATCGGGTCGTCATTCGCCCCGACACGGAAAAGGGCCGCACGTTTAACGCCGTCAAGCTGGCGTTGGGCGACCACCCGGAAGCGGAAGCATCGGGCGACAACACCGCGGTGGAGAAGGCCCAGCAAGTCACGTTCCCGGTGACCATCAACGGACGGTTGGCTTCGGGGTCGCACTACTTCCGTTTCGAGGCTCAGAAAGACCAGTTGATTCTGGTTGACGTCACCGCCGCGCAGGTCGGGTCGAAGCTTGACTCGGTAATCGACGTGCTGACGGCCGACGGAAAGCCGATCGAGGCGGCGACGGTGCGCGCCGTGGCCGTTACCTATACCGATCTGTTCGACCATACCTCCGAACAAGCCGAGATCCGCTTTCAGCTCTCGAAAAATTTCGACGCGGGCGATTACCTGATGCTCGGCAGCGAGTTGATATTGGTCACGCGCATGCCGCGCCAACCCGATGAGGGCGTCGCGTTCGAATCGTTCCCGCCCATCATCCCCGGTCGCCGGACGCGCGGCGCGCAGCGTCAGTCCTCCTTCGGCACCAGTCCGCAAGCGCACGCCAAGGGCGCGCCGATGTACAAGGTCCAAATCCATCCGCCGGGGAAGCAATTTCCTTCCAACGGTTTGCCGCTCGTGCGGCTCTATCACCACAACGACGACGGCCGCGTGCCGCACGGCAAGGATTCTTTCCTGGAATTCAAGGCGCCGGCGGACGGGGAATACCTGGTGCGCATTCGCGACACCCACGGTCGCGGCGGAGAAGACTTCGCCTACCGATTGGCGTTGCGTCCGCCGCGTGAGGACTTCCGCCTGTCGGCAAATCCTCCCACGCCGAACATTCCCCAAGGTGAGCGCGTTCCCTTGCGCGTAACGGCTTTCCGCGAGGATGGGTTTGACGGCGATATTCACGTTTCAGTCGAAGACTTGCCGGCGGGGATTCAGGCCGACGACACGGTGATTCCGTCGGGGCAGATGGTGGCCACGCTGATGCTTCACGCAGACGCCGAAGCGACGATCGGAAAAGCCTTTCCGTTGAAGATTCGCGGCACGGCCGAGATCGCCGGCAAGACGGTTTCCAAGCGTGCCAATCCGGCTGACAGATTGCAGTTGGTTTCGGTCGTCGCGCCGGCCGACATTCTCATCACGACCGACAAGCGTGAAGTCGTGCTCGAACCCGGCCAAGACGCCAGCATCACCGTTTCGGTGACACGCAAGAACGGTTTCGGCGGGCGCGTTCCCGTCGAAGTTCTCAATCTGCCGCCGCACACCGATACGCCCGAGGTCGGGCTCAACAGTATTCTCATCACCGAAGAGAAGGACTCGCGGACGTTCTCGATTCGGGCCTTGCCGGGCGCGAAACCGCTCGAGCAGTTGATCTACGTTTCGGGAATCGTCGAGACCCGTTCGTCGCAGCCGACCGCCTTCACGGCCGAGCCGATTGTTTTGAAAATTGTCGAGAAGTCGGGCGGCGGCGCGGGCGGCGAATAGCCGAGGCTGCATCTAATTTCTCGAGACGTGCCCTGAAGCGGAGGGGTGCATCGTTTCAACTTGGGCCGGCCGAGGAAATTATCATGTCGGATACCGCTTTGGGCACGGAAAAGCGGGCGAAAACCGCATCGACCCGCCGTGCGGTTTATGAAGTTCCCGAAAACATTTTCCAGACCAGGCGGCCGCCCGTGCCGGCGCACCTATTTGTTGACGAACGCGATAAGGCGTTCTCTGAATCCACCCCGAGCGGCCCGATTGATCTTGACCTTGGTGATCGCCTCGGTTTTGATTACCCGGCGACAACGCCCTTCTTGTTGGCCCGCTACTTGCGAGTTCGTTCGAGCGAAAACGTGTCAACCGAGTTAATCGCCGGCGGTGAGATTCACTACGTCATCCGGGGCAGCGGCGAAAGCCGTAATCGCAACGACGAAATTGCCTGGCGCGCGGGCGACGTTTTTTGTTTTCAGGGCGGCGCGAAGACCGTTCATCGCGCCAACGGGCAGGATGCCGTGTTGCTGCAATTTACCGATGAACCGCTATACGCCTTCACCCAGGCGCAACCGCCGGCGGAGGGCGCCGCGGCCGTGGAAGCCGTGCATCATCTCGGAGAGCAAATCGACGAAGAGTTGGACAACCTCTATCGGCGAGGAGCCGGAGAAGAGTCGGCGGGAATGGCCGTGCAGTTGCTTAGCCGGGCGACGCGGCGCCGGGGGACTTGTCTGCCCTCCGTTGCACTGGCGGTCAACACGCTTCCCGGCGGCGCATCGCAACGACCTCACATGCATAATGCGGTCGCGTTAACGCTCTGCATTCAAGGGGCGGATTGTTATTCTCTGGTCGACGGCGAGCGCGTGGATTGGCAGCCGAACGCGGTCATGGTCACTCCCCCGACGGTGGCGCATTCGCACCACAACTGCGGCGACGAAATGATGAAATGCCTCATTGCCCAGGATTCGGGATTGTATTATCACGCTCGAACGGTCGGCTTTCGTTTCGTGGATTAGCGCACGACAAGATTCGAGCGTCGTGTCTCGGTTTTCTTGTCGAGGACGCTGGTACGGCGGGAGGGTGAGCAGCATGGGTGACAACAGGGCGAAATCGTTCGCCGCGCACGCGACGGATGCCCATTGGTCGAGAGAGGGACTGCGCCCCTACTTCGCCTACCGCGACCTGGGCGTCAACGACGCGACCGAGGGCAACGTCGGGGCGCAGGTGATTCGCGCCGAGCAACCCTGCGAGGGGCCGATGGGCTATCACTCGCACACGCTGGATTTTCAGCTGGTCTACCAAGTCAAGGGCTGGGCACGGGTCTATCTGGAGGACATCGGCGAGATTCGCGTGGAGGCGGGCGATGCCTGGTACCAAGCTCCCGGGGTCAAGCATGAGTTGTTGGAATACTCCGACGATTGGGAAGTGGTCGAGATCACCCTGCCCGCCGATTTTCCGACTAACGACGAAGAGCGTTAGGCTGGGCAACCCATCAAGATCGCTCGACTCATACCGGCGCGGCTTGCGGAGCCCGTCTTGCGCAGCACGGGGCTCGACGACACCCGTGTCCTTTTCCGACCGTCCTTGGGGGGGCACCATCGTTCACCCGGCTGAACGGCGCTCCGGCCGACACCGGCCGAGAGCTGGGTGGAGCTTGTGGCTTGAGGATTAGGAACCGTGAACCCTTTCGATCTGGCGATTCTTCGGTTTGCCAACGGATTCGCACGCGAGTCATACACATTCGATCTTGTCATCGCCGTTGTAGGTGCAAACAATTTGATAAAAGGCGGCGTGGTCGTCACGATACTTTGGTGGGTGTGGTTTCGACCGGACAAGAATCAAGACAGCAACCGGACTCTCATCCTCGGCACGCTCCTGGCCGGCTTTCTTGCCTTAGTTTGCGCCAGGGCCCTGCAGCTGACGCTTCCGTTTCGTCCAAGACCGCTTCATAACTCCACATTTGAATTTCAGGTCCCTTACGGCGTAGACGCTGCGGCCCTATCGGAGTGGAGTGCATTTCCGAGTGACCATGCAACTCTGTTCTTTGCATTGGCGACAGGGCTGACCTTGATCTCTCGGGCCGTCGGTGTCCCCGCGTTCATTCACGCGTTGGTCGCGATATGCCTACCGCGAATCTATCTGGGGCTTCATTATCCAAGCGATATTGTTGCCGGCGCTCTGATTGGGATTGGGATAGCGTACCTCGTGAACAAGAACTCCAAAATTGCCAATGAAATCAACGAGTCCGTCATGGTCAAGCTGCGTACATCCCCGGGGGTGTTCTACGCTTGTTTTTTCGTCCTGACCTATCAGCTTGCGACCCTATTCGAAGATGCGCGAATCATGGCCGGCGCCGCGGGCAATGTTGTACGCGCAATCGTCAGTGGGTTCTTGGACTTGTGTTGTGGCGGCTACGAATAAGTGCGTTCACCACACATCTGAATCCGTCCCGACGAGCTGTGCCGGCGGCAGGTCAGGGGCACTCGTTCGGGGCCGTGCGGGCAGGTCACTTCCTGGGGGCCTTGAGGCTGATACCCAAATTATTCTTAAAGTACTTGCTGATTTGCTTGCTGGTCTTCCCGATGTCCTTCGTGAGGTCGGGCAGAGTAGCCGCGGCCGCAAACGCAATAAAACCGGCCAAAAGCGCATACTCCACCAGGTCCTGGCCGCGCCGATCAACGATCAGCCGGCGCAGCCGTGAAAGAATGGTGCTCATACCTTTCACTCTCATACTAGAATGCGAGTGAATCGTTTATCCGCCAATAGCCCGCTCGTACCGTTTGTCCATGGGGAAAATTGCTTACTACTCACGGGCGAACGACCGTCAAACGGTCGTTTGGGGGGCCTGGGCCGGGGCCCAAAAAGACCGGCCGTCCAACGGCCGGTCCCTCTCACCTCGGCCAACGGTTCACGGTTCACGCCCCCCCCACTCCAAAAACCCATCACGCAAGCAAAAAAGATATATCCCCCTTAATCCCCAACAACTTACCGATTCCAACCCCCGGCTACCCGTACTACCTCGACGTATCCTATTCTCGGGCATCCTGCCCACAAAGGAAGACGTTCGGGGCCTTGGGGCGGGCTCGCCGGCTCCCATGGCGCAGGTCTCCCAGAGACGGCCTCCAGTGGGGCAGGTCTCCAGGCCTGCCCTCCGACAAGCCCGCAGGCCGGCCTCCCCAAGCAAGAAACTGCGAAACGAAGCCAAGGCGGTGCTAACCCAAGTTGGAAGAACAAGTTACAAGGAAATGCGAGCCGATCGCGCGCGTTTACCCGGCACAGTGACGGGGACAGCGGGCCCTCAGGGGGCTGTTTGAGCCCCGCGGCTTTCACCCGACAGCCTCAGGCCCCCGGGCCGCCTCAAGGAAGCGTAATGGGCCACCCCAACCAAGCTGCTCGACGGTCGACGGCTGCCGTCGCCCAAGTGCATAGCCCCGATCGATTATCATTGTGAGGCTATGTCCGAGAACACTACACATCTACGCAGTGCTTTGAGCGACGGCGACGGGATCGTCCGCTTGGCCCCTTGCTGGGTGCCGCGCTCGTTTTTGATGCCGGGCGGGCGGCTGAAACTACACCCCGACGACATCTACGCGTTGGGCGGCCACCGCGGCGGTATCGACGAACGCTGGTTTTCCTCGACGACCAACGCCGACAACGGCCCGGGGACGCCCGAAGACGAGGGCCTCGCCTACATCGTGATCGAGAACGGCGGCGGCGCGGAGCCGAAAAAGGTTCCGCTCAAGGAAGCCGTCGAGACCATCGGCGACGAGTTTCTCGGCTCGGACGTGATGGCCGAGTACGGAGGCTGGAACGTGCTCTGCAAGTTCTTCGACAACTTGGGGCCGATCCCCCACCACATGCATCAGATGGATGAGCACGCCGAACGCGTCGGCGCCAAGGGAAAGCCCGAAGCCTACTACTTCCCGCCGCAATACAACCTCAAGGGCAACAATTTCCCCTACACATTCATGGGACTCGAACCGGGGACGACGACCGACGACGTGCGCGCCTGCCTCGAACGCTGGAACCAAGGCGACAACGGCATTCTGTATCACTCCAAGGCCTATAAGCTCAAACCGGGGACGGGGTGGCACGTCCCGGCCGGCGTATTGCACGCGCCTGGTTCCTTGGTTACGTATGAGCCGCAAGTGAACTCCGACGTTTTCGGCATGTTCCAGTCGATGGTGGAGGGGCGTCCGGTGCCGTGGGACCTGCTCGTCAAGGACGTGCCGCCCGAGAATCACCAAGACCTCGACTACATCATCGGGATGCTCGATTGGGACAAGAACGTCGACCCCGAGTTCATGAACACCAACTACCGCGAGCCGGTTGCGGTCAGCGAAGCCGCGGCAATGAATGACCAGGGCTATCAGGAGAACTGGATCACCTACGGTACCGACTACTATTCGGCCAAGGAATTAACGGTTTTCCCGAAGCAGTCGGTGACGATCACCGACGCTGCGGCCTACGGCTTGATCGTCACCCAAGGTTGGGGCGGCTGCGGCCAACTCGAAGTCGAAACGCCGTCCTTGATTCGCTACGGCGCACTCACGAAGGACGAGTTGTTCGTCACCGCAGCGGCGGCGCAAGCCGGCATCTTGATTGAAAACAAGAGCGACAAGGAAAACCTGGTGATGCTCAAGCACTTCGGCCCGGGCAATCCGGACGCCAAGGATTTGATTCGATGAGGCGTTTCGGGCACGGCTACTCGGCCATTGGAAAGCCGATCTTGCGGACCATCTCGCTGTATCGCGGATCATGGCGCACGAGATCGATACTGGGTTCGCATTGCATGTAGACCAGTTGCGGTTCTCTGATTCGCAATGACTCCCCAAAGAGCTTGAAAGCCTCGTCGAGGTCGCCCAGTGCCGCGTGAGCCATTCCCATGTAAAGATTGCCGCCGAGGCCCAGCTCATCGCCGGATGATATCAAGGCGTCGAACTCGTTCCGAGCCTTTTCCATCTCTCCCATTTCGGCGAAAATCTGCAAACGCATCAAGTGGATGACCGCGGGAGGCGCGCCGGCTTGTTCATTCTTGCGGTTGGTTTCGAGGGCTTCGTTGTACTGCCCCAGGCGCGTGTAGGTCAGGGTCACATCGAAGTAAGCACCGCTAAAACCCGGATGCAGCTTGATAGTCCGCAAGCTCTGTTCCAGCGACTCTTCGTAGCGCCGCGCGAAATGCAGGACCCGCGCCAGCGCCGTGCTGATGATCGGCGATAGAGGATCGAGTACCAGTGCTCTGCGCACTTCGGCGATCGCTTCATCGAAGCGCAGCAAGCACACCAGGAACAGACCGAAGTTGTGGTGCAGGGTAGCCAGGCCCTCGTTGAGCTCAGCAGCTCGGCGAAACTTCCGCTCGGCCCGCACCCAGTCCCAGTCGGCGCGAAAGGACAGGATGGCGGACGCCGTGTGGGCTTCGGCGCACCGTTCATCCAGTGCAATCGCCTTGGCGGCTGCTCGCCGAGCCTTATCAACCCGGATTTCCACTTTAGTTTCGGTTCTGCTAACCATCGGGTGGACTCGGACGCCTTTATTTATGCGGGCTTGAAAGCACTCAAGGCGCTGAGGAGATCAACACCCAATGGGTGAAAAAGAAAACAAACCGTTTCAGCTCACCTTCAATGGATTTCTCAAGGTCGATTTCCAAGGATCGCGAGTCACCTCGGATGGCGGGCTGATTCTCATTCGCGAACTGGACGAACGACTCGGACTAGGCAAGCTGATAGACGAGCATCTGACGGATTCGCGGCAAGGCTCGAACAAGAAGTTCCCGTTCGTCGATCTGCTGCGACAGTCGGTCTACTCCCGCTTGGCGGGCTACGAGGATCTCAACGACGCCGTTCGTGTCTCCGCCGATCCAACCTTTCGGCTGATTGGCTCGAAGAAGAACTGGGATCGCGGCGCGGCGCTGACCTCCCGGCTGCAGAGCTTCGAGACCGCCATGCTCGCCGGCGACGAGAATCTGATCGGGCTGATGGCGGTGAACCGCGAGTTGATCGCGCAAGCCGAGGCCGGTGATGACTCCGCGTGCGTCGTGCTGGACATGGACTCTACCGAGAGCCCCGTCCACGGCCGGCAGGAAGGCAGCGCCTACAACGGCCACTTCGAGTCGGTCTGCTACCACCCACTGTTGCTGTTCAACCAGCACGGCGATTGCTTGGCGGCAAAGTTGCGACCGGGCAACGTGTCCAGCGCCGAGGACTGGGACGAGCTGCTGCTGCCGGAAATCGAACGCCAACAGGCGGAGGGCAAACAGGTGACGTTCCGGGCCGATGCCGCCTTCGCCAAGCCGGATATTTACGAGACGTTGGAGGAGCGCGGCGTGGACTACGTGATTCGCATCCCGGCCAACAAGAGCCTGGAGCTGGAGATCGAAGATATCCTGTTTCGTCCGCCGGGCAGGCCGAGCGCAAAGCCCCTGGTGCGCTACAGGAGCTTTCGGTATCAGGCCGCGAGCTGGTCGAAGTCCCGGCGGGTTGTTGCGAAGGTCGAGCATCACCAAGGTGAGTTGTTTCCTCGCGTCGGTTTCATCGTCACGAGCATGGCCTTGCCGAGCCGCTCGCTGGTGCGGTTCTACAACAAGCGCGGCACGGCGGAGCAGTGGATCAAGGAAGGCAAACAAGCGACGCATTGGACAAGGCTGTCATGCCATCGGTTCCGGGCCAACGAAGTGCGACTGCAACTCAGCGTGCTGGCCTATAATCTGGGGAACCTATGGCGGAGGCTCGGGCTGCCGCAACGGATCAAGAGCTGGTCGCTGACGAGCTTGCAACAGCGGCTGATGAAGACGGGCGGTAGGCTGGTCAAGCATGCGCGGTACTATTGGCTGCTGTTGGCCGAAGGACATCTGAACCGGCGGCTGTTCGGCGACATGCTGCATAGGATCTGGGCGCTGCCTGTGCCGGGTGGGTAGCGTTGCCCGGGCGAGGATCAACAGTTTTTGGCTCCAAAAAGGTTTCGCAAGGAGCAGTGTCGGCCGGAGCGCCGTTCAGTCCGCTCAATCAACGTCTGTGAGCGGACGGACGAGCCCTGGCGCCTACCGGCGGAGGTGATGTGCAGGGTTCAGCGCGAAAAGACGTGGTATTCGGCGCAGCGGGGGTGTATCCTGTGACCGTGCCAGGGCCAAAATGGAAATCCTGGATCAAAGGACTCTCGGTGAGGGCTGGTGCCGTAGTGCGACCCTGCTACCAACGTGCAGGCTTCCGCCAGCGCGGCGAGCGGCGGAGCGGCACGCGGGTCTTCGCGAGCTGACTGCTCAAAACATTCGATTGCACTCTGCACCGACTTGGATGTCCGCGCGTTGAGGTGATAGCGCCCCAGCAAATAGAGACGGTACGCTTCGGGCTTATCGGTCCACCTCTCGACAAGTTTTTGCGAAGGCTCCGCGCACAACTCCCCGCGTAGGCCGTCGACAATGGCTTGCGAAATCTCGTCTTGTACTTCGAAGACGTCGTCCATGACGCGGTCGAATCTTTCCGACCACAGCTCGTACCCGTTCGAAACGTTGCTCAGCTCGGCGGTAATCCGCAGCCTCTTGCCCATGCGGCGCACACTTCCCGAGACAACGGAGTCGACTTTCAAGGTCTCGCCGACTTCTGATAAAGTCGGCGTTTTGCCTTTGAATTGGAAAGCTGAGTTGCGCGCCACAACACGCATCCCCTCGACTTTCGAAAGCGCCGTCATGATGTCTTCGGTGATGCCGTCGCTCAGAAACTCGCTTTCCTCGTCGTGATTCATGTTGGCGAAGGGCAACACGGCAACCGCGCATTCCTTGGGTTCGGACGGCAGGTCGTGAAGCGCTGTGTCGGCCGAGGCGACGGGCGATTCGAGAGCCGTGGAGAGATCCCGCAACATTTCGCTGATGTCCTGGTAACGGTCCTGAACACCTTTCGCAAGAGCCCTGGAGACGATTCGCTCGAGCGCGGCGGGGATGTCTTTCCGGCGTGCGCTAACCGGCTCGGGCTCTTCATGGCTGATCGCGTACAGAACCGCATCGGTGTAGAGTCCCGAAAACGGCGGGTGGCCTGAAAGCATCTCCGACAGCACGCCGCCCAGCGACCAAATATCGGTGCGGTGGTCCACCTCGGTTCCGACGGCCTGCTGCGGGGACATATAAGCGGCGGTACCCAGCATACGGGCGCTGCCGGTGGGCGAACTGCCGCCTAACTGCGCCAGGCCGAAATCGACGATCTTAACCTGCCCGTCGTTGGTGATGAGTAAATTGGCGGGTT
Organism: Bryobacterales bacterium; assembly: GCA_965238125.1. Lineage (GTDB taxonomy): Bacteria > Acidobacteriota > Terriglobia > Bryobacterales > UBA6623 > UBA6623. The sequence goes on from OZ250179.1 coordinate 6,158,440, forward strand.
TGATGTCGCGATGAACAACTCCCTTTTCGTGCGCCGCCCTCAGCCCCTCCGCAATTTGCTTTGCCAAGTCGACGGCTTCAGGGACTTCAAGCGGGTCGTCGGACTTCAGTGTGTCCGCCAGGCTGCGGCCTTCGACGTACGCCATGGCGATGAACGACCGGCCGTCGATCTCTTCGATGGCGTGAACCGTGCAAATATTGGGATGATCGAGCGCCGCCGCGGCCCGGGCTTCTTGGATGAAAAGCTCCTTCAGCTCGGGGTCTTGGAGTGCTCGACTCGAGAGGAACTTGAGCGCCACGGTCCGCCGCAGCCGGGAGTCCTCGGCCTTATGGACGACGCCCATGCCGCCTTCGCCGAGCTTCTCGCCGACGATGTAGTGGCCAATGGTTGTGTCGACCATGGTGATGCGTTCACGGGCGCGGCCGCCCGGCGCCAACCCGCGCCGCTATCCGTAAAGTTTAGCGCGGTTCGAAAAGCGGGGGAGTTTCGATGTGATCCAGGGATGGTACATATTTACGCGGGATTGCCCGGAGAACGCGGCCGGAACGTGGAGTCGCGGGTGAGGACATGTCGCCACGAATGGCGACACGGCACGCAAGAATGCGTGCGCCACGTCGGGAGACCGCCGATCTTCGCCGGGCGACTCCTTGGTCACGACGCCGTCCAAATTCAAGTTGAACCGGTCCCTGATCTCAGCAGCTTAATCAGTCACTTGGCGTAGCTTGGGTCGTCTTCCGTCGATTCAGCGCCGTTTTTCTCGGGCTTATGGCGCGGGATGTCGAAGACATCCACAGCCCGAGGCGACCTCAGTTCAGCGCCGGTGATTCTGCCGTTGAGGGATTGGAGGAATGCGGTCAGGTCCGATCGCTCGTCGCCGGTCAAGGCAACGGGCGCAATCTCGGCTTCGAACCCGGGTGGACCTTTTCCATCGGCCCGGGTGGGGCCGACCCGCCCCGGACGTAGTGGTCAAGGACCTTTTCCATACGCAAGAACATGCCGTTGTGCATAAAGGAGAATCGCCGCGTCACATCGCGCAGGCTTTGGGTCTTGTACTTGGAACCGGGCTTGGAATCCCCGACTCGTTCGGGCACCCCGGTGTAGTGAAATTTGTGATCGGTGAGCAGCGCCCCGTGGTGGCATTTGATGCAACGCGCCTTACCGCTGAACAGATCCAAGCCGCGCTTGGCGGCGGGTTTGAGGGCTGTGTCGTCTCCGTTGAGATAGCGGTCGAGATCGCTGTCGTAGGAAACCAATGTCCGCTCGTAGGAGGCCACGGCCTTCGCGATCAAGTCGAAGGTGATCGGCTCGCCGGGGAACGCCTTTTCGAAGAGCCGCCGATACCCTAGGTCGGCAGCCACGCGGGAAGCGGCGACGTCGGGGTCGAGCGCCATTTCCTGAGGGTGCTCCAGCGGCATCGGGACCTGCTCTTCGAGCGATTCCGCCCGCCCGTCGAAAAACATCGATTGCTGCCAGCCGACGTTGAGTAAGCCGGGCGCCTTGCGGGATAGTTCGGACTCGTTCAAGCCCCAAGCGCGGCTCAGGCCGTCCATGAAAAGCAACTCGGGTTTGTGGCAGGTGCCGCAGCTTCGACGGCCGCCGCCCGAAAGCATCGTTTCGAAGAAGAGCATCTCGCCCAACTCGATCTTTTCTTTCGTGGGCGGATTATCGGGCGGGTAGGGCGGCGCGCCGGAAAGCGGAGCCAAGTGGGGCGTCGGTTCGGCGGCCCATAAGGCGAGGCCGGCAAGCAACGCTACGACGGCAGCTTTCACGTTTCAAACTCTAGCACAGCGGGGGTTGTGAGGCCCAAAATTGGAAGAATCGGCGGGCCGGGGCGGAGCGCTTCTGCGGTCTGAGGGACAGCGACGGTTTCCGGGCTTGGAGGGCAAGGCAGGCGGACAAGTCAAGGAGGTGTCGAATTGTCAACCGTTCGGCCGGTGGGCAGGGCAAAAGTTGCCTGTTGGTGGGAACTGCGCCGAACGGTTGTTCCTACGCCCCATCCGGGCTCATCGTGATTTGTGGCGGGCACGGCCCTGGGGTGGAATATCCGTACCCCGCCGTCTCCGTCCCTGGGCGAATGACCCCTCTGGCGGTCGTTCGGGGGCTTGGGGCGGGCCCAAGACCGGCCGCCAAGCGGCCGTTCAAAAACAAGCTCTCAGCTTGTCTCGCCTCAATTCGAGTTTCGGGGGAGGGGCGGCGGCTGGGAGCCGATTGCTATGCTAACGGCGATGAAGCTCTCTCGCGCCTATCGATCGTCGATATTGCTTGCCGTCTTCGCCGCCGTCTGCCTTCCGCTCGCCGCTGAAAATTGGCCCTTCTTCCGCGGCCCGAGCCGACAGGGTATTTCATCGGACAAGAACGTCCCGCTCGAGTGGGACGAGAAAACGGGCGTTCGTTGGGCGCAAGACATTCCCGGCAGCGGCTGGTCCTCTCCCATCGTTTGGACAGACAAGGTCTTCGTCACCATCACAACCGAAGAGGGCGCTTCCTGCCGCGTCATCGCGCTCGACGCCGCCTCGGGCCGAATCCTGTGGAACACCGAAGTCTTCCGCCAGGTCCCCGAATCCAACCGCCGACAGAATTCCTTCGCGACGCCCACGCCGGCAACCGACGGGCGGCTCGTCTACGCCGTGTTTAACGACGGCGGCATCGCTGCTCTCGACTATGAGGGGCAGGTCGTTTGGACCCACCGCGACTTCCACTATTTCAGCCAGCACGGGCTCGGCAATTCGCCGATCCTCCACGATGATTTGTTGATCATGACCTACGACGGCAGCAGCCGCGCGGGCGACAAGATCGGGTGGAAAATTCCCTGGGACGGCGCCGCGTTGCGGGCCCTCGACACACGCACCGGAAAACTGCGTTGGGAAGGCAAGCGTGGCAAGTCGCGAATCGCCCACGTCACGCCCAACCTCATGAAGGTCAACGGCCGGATGCAGTTGGTCAGCTCGGCGGGCGATGTAATCCAAGGGTTCGACCCCGCTGACGGACGGCGCCTCTGGTCGGTATTCAGCCAAGGCGAGGGCGTGGTACCCTCCGTCGTGGTCGGGAAGAACTTGGCCTACACGGCTTCGGGATTTGAAGCCTCGACGATCCGGGCCGTCCGGCCGGGCGGAGAAATTGTCTGGGAACAAACGCGGGCTGTGCCGCATATCCCGTCGTTCTTGTATCTCGACCCCTACCTCTACTCAATCCACGAAAACGGGATCGCTTTGTGCATGCGGGCCGATAGCGGAGAGATCGTCTGGCAAGCGCGCGTCGGCGGGGCCTACTGGGCATCGCCGGTGTTGGCCGGCGGGCGGATCTATTTTCTCTCCGAAGATTGCCTAACGACGGTGATCGAGCCCGGCGCCGAATACAAGGCCGTTGCCTCGAATGCGCTACCCGGACGCTGCAAAGCTTCCATGGCGGTTTCCGACGGGCGATTCTACATCCGCACCGACACAAAGCTGTTCAGCGTCACCCGCTGACGGGACGCGCCACCACATTCACCGAGGCGAGGTAGGAAGCAGCTTCGCTGCGAAAATGAGGGGACTGCCATTCGATCTTCGCGCCCGCCGCACTGCTCGATTTCCAACGTCACTTGAGCGCGAAAATCGGTGGCTGTACTTGGCTGTACCCCCTTTTTCGCCTAGTTGGACTTGCGCCGCGGGCTGCTCGGACCACGACGAGCGTCTGCCGTTACAGTCGACTAGAACCGGTGCCGGCACCGCCCCGCCCCCGCTCAATCTTCGCGCGGCCGTTTCGCCTGTCTGACCGCCAGGACCCGGGTCAGCTCGGTAACCCGCCCTTCGAGGTCCCGAATCTTCGACAGCAGCAACAGCAGGCAAAACCCGCCTCCGGCAACCCCCAAATACGTCATCAGATCGGCGCCGCGGCCGACGCCCACCCGGTGAGCCAATAAATTCGTCCATTCCGGGAAAGCGACGAATACCGTCCCCACCGCGACAATCATCAGGACCAAAACTCGATCAACCAGCCGCGATCGAAGCGCCCGAAAATAGATGACCATGCCCGCGATGAGCAGGAAAACCAAAATGGGCTGAATCAGCGTCATCCGAACAACTTTCTCAGCACCAGGTCCACGACGATAGTGAACGAGTTGCTCAAGGGCTGCCCCTTGGAAGCGGAATACTCGGAATAGCGAATCGTCGCCGGTGCTTCTCGGTAGCGCAATCGGGCCCGCCGGACTTCGCGCTCGATCTCCGTCGCATGCGCGAAGCCGTTCTCGCGCAACCGGAAATTCATCATCGCCCGCCTCGAGAGCGCCCGGAAACCGTTATGGGTGTCGCGCAGCCAAAGCCCCCCCATCAGCCCGGATACCAGCATCCCCACTCGCAGCACCGCGCGCCGAGCGGCGGGCACCTGCCGACGATCCGATTCCTTGAGAAACCGCGACCCGAAAACCACGTCGGCTTCGCCCGCCGCGATTGGCGCCGTCAAGTCATCGATCTGATCGGCGGGGTGCTGCCCGTCGGCGTCGAAATGAACTACCATCTCCGCGCCCTGGCGCAGCGCGTAGTCCATGCCCGTCTGTAACGCCGCGCCTTGCCCCAGATTCAACCGATGTCGCAAGCCATGAACGGAAAGCGTTTGGAGAAGTTCCCAAGTACGATCGGTCAACCCGTCGTCGACGACCACGACCGTGTACCCTTGCTTGATCAAGGGTTCGAGAGTGGAGGCCAGAACAGCGGCCTCGTTATAGGCCGCCACGACCACGAAAATCGAGCTTCGATCCATGGTGTCGGCGAAACGGTGAAGCGATACCCGCGCTCGTCTACTCTATCGTAATCCGAACAACGAGCAATTCAACGCGGTTTTTCAACTAGTCGCGCTGTCGTAACAGGCCCTGCCCCGCCACTATGGGTCGGCCGAACCTGCGTCGCTGGCATAAACGGATGGGTTTACACCCGGATTTCCACTTTAGTTTCGGTTCTGCTAACCATCGGGTGGACTCGGACGCCTTTATTTATGCGGGCTTGAAAGCACTCAAGGCGCTGAGGAGATCAACACCCAATGGGTGAAAAAGAAAACAAACCGTTTCAGCTCACCTTCAATGGATTTCTCAAGGTCGATTTCCAAGGATCGCGAGTCACCTCGGATGGCGGGCTGATTCTCATTCGCGAACTGGACGAACGACTCGGACTAGGCAAGCTGATAGACGAGCATCTGACGGATTCGCGGCAAGGCTCGAACAAGAAGTTCCCGTTCGTCGATCTGCTGCGACAGTCGGTCTACTCCCGCTTGGCGGGCTACGAGGATCTCAACGACGCCGTTCGTGTCTCCGCCGATCCAACCTTTCGGCTGATTGGCTCGAAGAAGAACTGGGATCGCGGCGCGGCGCTGACCTCCCGGCTGCAGAGCTTCGAGACCGCCATGCTCGCCGGCGACGAGAATCTGATCGGGCTGATGGCGGTGAACCGCGAGTTGATCGCGCAAGCCGAGGCCGGTGATGACTCCGCGTGCGTCGTGCTGGACATGGACTCTACCGAGAGCCCCGTCCACGGCCGGCAGGAAGGCAGCGCCTACAACGGCCACTTCGAGTCGGTCTGCTACCACCCACTGTTGCTGTTCAACCAGCACGGCGATTGCTTGGCGGCAAAGTTGCGACCGGGCAACGTGTCCAGCGCCGAGGACTGGGACGAGCTGCTGCTGCCGGAAATCGAACGCCAACAGGCGGAGGGCAAACAGGTGACGTTCCGGGCCGATGCCGCCTTCGCCAAGCCGGATATTTACGAGACGTTGGAGGAGCGCGGCGTGGACTACGTGATTCGCATCCCGGCCAACAAGAGCCTGGAGCTGGAGATCGAAGATATCCTGTTTCGTCCGCCGGGCAGGCCGAGCGCAAAGCCCCTGGTGCGCTACAGGAGCTTTCGGTATCAGGCCGCGAGCTGGTCGAAGTCCCGGCGGGTTGTTGCGAAGGTCGAGCATCACCAAGGTGAGTTGTTTCCTCGCGTCGGTTTCATCGTCACGAGCATGGCCTTGCCGAGCCGCTCGCTGGTGCGGTTCTACAACAAGCGCGGCACGGCGGAGCAGTGGATCAAGGAAGGCAAACAAGCGACGCATTGGACAAGGCTGTCATGCCATCGGTTCCGGGCCAACGAAGTGCGACTGCAACTCAGCGTGCTGGCCTATAACCTGGGGAACCTATGGCGGAGGCTCGGGCTGCCGCAACGGATCAAGAGCTGGTCGCTGACGAGCTTGCAACAGCGGCTGATGAAGACGGGCGGTAGGCTGGTCAAGCATGCGCGGTACTATTGGCTGCTGTTGGCCGAAGGACATCTGAACCGGCGGCTGTTCGGCGACATGCTGCATAGGATCTGGGCGCTGCCTGTGCCGGGTGGGTAGCGTTGCCCGGGCGAGGATCAACAGTTTTTGGCTCCAAAAAGGTTTCGCAGGGAGCAGTGTCGGCCGGAGCGCCGTTCAGTCCGCTCAATCAACGTCTGTGAGCGGACGGACGAGCCCTGGCGCCTACCGGCGGAGGTGATGTGCAGGGTTCAGCGCGAAAAGACGTGGTATTCGGCGCAGCGGGGGTGTATCCTGTGACCGTGCCAGGGCCAAAATGGAAATCCTGGTTGCAACACAAAAAAAGGATTCCTCTTCGCGAGGCGTTGTGTTAAAACATTACTAGTACAAAATGTTTGCTCTAACGCATGTGACCTTCGGCGACCCGCCCATCCATCAGTCGGCCATAATAGGGCTGAGAAGTGGATTGTGGTTTACGGAGGAACAATGACAGCGCAACGTTTGATTTTCCTGGGAGTGGGATTTGTCTTAGCTGCGGGCCCCGTGGTGCTCTGGGGCGCCAACAAGGCCGTCGAACGCGCGGATCGCGCCGCGCGTGTCCTCAGCGAGGTCATGGAGTCGAAGGATAAGGCCATTCCCCTGGATCTTCTGTCGAAGGCCCACTGTGTCGCGATTATTCCGGGCATGAAGAAAGCCGGTTTCGGACTGGGCGCCAAGTACGGCAAGGGCGTCATCTCCTGCCGCGGCAAGGGCGGAAAGGGCTGGACCGGCCCGTCGACAGTCAAGATCGAGGGCGGCAGCATCGGTTTTCAAATCGGCGGCAGCTCGACCGACGTCGTCCTGCTCGTCATGAACGAGCGCGGCAAGGAAAAACTGCTCAGCAGCAAATTCACCCTCGGCGCCGACGCTTCGGTCGCGGGCGGTCCTGTCGGCCGCACGGCGCAGGTGCAGACCGACGCGCAGATGCATGCCGAGATTCTTTCCTATTCCCGGGCGCGAGGCGTTTTCGCGGGCGTCTCGGTGGAAGGCGCGACGCTGCGTCCCGATCGTGACGCGGATATGAAAATCTACGGGCGCGAGGTTTCGCCAAAGCAAATTCTAATGGGCGAAATTCCTCCACCCGCCTCGACCGGACGACTCACCAACATGCTGAACAAGTACTCGTCGTCCGAACATCAATAGCGAGCATCAGCGAGCTTTCATAGGGACGGCGCAAGGACGGTTTCCATGATTCGAGCAAACAGGCGGAGCGGGGTTGGCGGGTTTCGTTTCGACAGGCCGTCGGCGCGGCCGGCAATCATCGGCTTTCTTGCGGTCGCCTGTGTCGCCGCGCCGCCGCCCGAACGCGATCCCGCGAATCCTCCACTGAACAACACCGAGAAACGTCTGGCCACGGCGGAAATCGTGCTGCGGGAGGCTCTGGGCGTCCCCGATAAACACATCTCCGCCGAGCTCATCGCCAAGACGGATTGTCTCGGCGTGTTTCCCTCGGTCTGGAAAGCCGCTTTGCTGATCGGGGGCAAATACGGCAAGGGCTTTATCACTTGCCGGCTGCCGCATGGCGGCTGGAGCGCCCCGGCCTGTTTCCGCATCGAGGGCGGCAATATCGGCCTTCAGATCGGCGGCAGCTCGAGCGATCTGGTGGTTTTGTTTATGACCCCGGAAAGCATCGACAAACTGTTACGGACGAAAATTACCATCGGCGTTGACGGCGCGGCGGCCGGCGGGCCGGTCGGTCGCTCGGCCTCGGCGTCAACCGACGCCCTGTTCGGCGCCGATATCCTGGGCTACTCGCGGTCACGCGGCGTCTTCGCCGGGATTTCCTTCGACGGTGCGACGATGCGCCCGTTCCACAAAGGCAACCGTAAGCTCTACGGTTTCGAGCCCACAATCAAATCCCTACTGCGCGGTGAAGTCGATGCGCCCGCTCGGGCGCGTCCGATTCTCGACATGCTCGGGCAATACAAGCCCCTGCCCGACGACGCCGACTGATCCACCGGCGACCGGCACTCGCAGCGCTCAGAGTGCGACAGGCAAGGCTCCTTGGAAAATCCCCTTGCGAGCGTACGACGGATTACCGCATAGCCCGGGAAATCACAAACGGGTAAAGCCGCGAAGCGGCGACGGGAGCCCTAGCCCGGGTGAAGCGAAGTGCAACCCGGGGTTCCCGCCCCAAAGATCACGTCCAAGCCCCGGATGGGGCGTAGAAACCATCGCGCGATGCAACCCCGGCCACGATGAATCGCTTCACCTTCCCCACCCTGAAAACGATCGACCTCGCTCCTGCCTCGGCGATCACCCCAGCCAGAGCGAGAAAGCCTCACGGCCGGCGTAACGGGCGTTCGAACCCAGCTCGGCTTCGATCTCGAGCAGGCGATTGTATTTCGCCACGCGGTCGCTACGGCAAGTGGAGCCGGTCTTGATCTGTCCGCCGCCGCAGGCAACGGCGAGATCGGCGATCGTGGTGTCCTCGGTTTCGCCCGAGCGGTGCGAAATGATGAAGGTGTAGTTGTTGCTCCGCGCCATCTCGATGCAATCGAGGGTCTCGGTGACGGTGCCGATTTGGTTCAACTTGATGAGAATGGAATTGGCCAAGCCGTCGTCGATGCCCTGTTGGAAAATCGTCGGGTTGGTGACGAACAGGTCGTCGCCCACTAGTTGAAGTTTCTCGCCCAGCGCTCCGCCCTCGGCCTTCCAACCGGCATGATCGATCTCGGAAAATCCGTCTTCGAGGGAAAGCAGTGGATAGCGCTCGGCCCATTCGCGCCACATGGCGCCCATCTCCGCGGCCGATTTGCGACTGCCGTCGGATTGGCTGAATACATATTCGCCGTCCTCGAAAAATTCGCTGGCCGCCGCATCCATCGCGATGGCGATCTGGTCGCCGGGGCGATAGCCGGCGGCCTCGATCGCCTCGACGAGCAGTTCCATGGGCTCTTCGTTCGATTTGAGGCTGGGCGCGAAACCACCTTCGTCGCCGGTCGCCGTGTTGTAGCCCTTATCCTTGAGAATCCCCTTCAAGGTGTGAAACGTCTCGGTGGCTGCGCGGAGGGCGTCGCCAAACGTCGGCAGCCCCAGCGGCAATACCATGAATTCTTGGATGTCGACGTTGTTGTCGGCATGTTGGCCGCCGTTGAGAATGTTCAGCATCGGAACCGGCAGCGTGTAGGCGTCCTGCTCGCGTAGGGAGCGATAGAGGGGAATGCCCTTCTCGGCCGCCGAAGCGTGCGCCGCGGCCATGGAAACTCCCAGAATCGCATTGGCGCCGAGACGGCCCTTGTTGTCGGTGCCGTCGAGTTCGACCAGCTTTCGGTCAAGCCCGCCTTGGTCGGAACCGTCGAACCCTTTCAAGGCCTCGAGGATCTCGCCGTTGACGTTGGCGATGGCTTTGCGGACGCCCTTGCCGAAAAACCGAGTCTTGTCGCCGTCGCGTAGTTCGATGGCCTCGTTGATGCCGGTGGAGGCGCCGGAGGGAACTCGCGCCAGGCCCCGCGCACCGCTCGCAAGCGTTGCCGCCACTTGCACGGTCGGGTTCCCGCGGGAGTCAAGAATTTCAAGAGCTTCGAGATGACGAATTTCCGACATAGCGATTTTCTGTGAGAAAGAGATCGCCCGAGGGTAGGCGACTCGACTCGAACCAGGTAGGGAAAGAACTCAGGGTAGCACGCGGAATGGCTCGGCACGCCCCTGGTTCACCCGCGCGCGGAAGTGCGGGCCCTCGCCGTATAGCCCTCCGCCAACGCCCCACCGCCGAAGCGGTAAGAATTTCCTAGTCGCCCCGAATTGACCGGCCGAGTGGGTAAACTTTACACGCCCGGGCGGAACTTTTCGCCTGAAAACAACGAATTTACCCTATGAAGCGGTTTGGTGCATCAATTGCTTAACCCATGCCAATCAGGGCTATGAGAACGATCGGCATCAGTAAACAAGGGCTCACCGTCATCGCACTGCTCGTCTTCGTGCTTTGGGGTGTGATCTTCGCGGAACGCGCTCTCGTGGCCAAAGCCCGTCGCGACTACGAACATTTTCGCTGCACCCAACCCGTTCAAGCCCCGATCCACGAACCATCCACTCCCGCCGCGATGCCCGATACTTTAGAAACACCTGGCGTCCACGTCACCGTAACCTGAGTCCGCAGGCTAAGAATCAGCCGAGTCCGACTCGGACCGTCCCGCCTCCCCAACGACCAGCCAAGCCGACGTTCCGCCGACGAACAGATACTTCCCCGTAAGTCACTGCATGTGAATGACTTAAAACCCCACGCGCATAGCTTGTACCTTCAACTGGAGTGCCCCGGCCTCTATGGACTTATAAGGAGTCGTACGACCATGGATAGTACAAAGGTTTTCTTTATCACCGCACAATAGGGATTGCGAAAACCAGAAAGTACCAGTACTATACTTGTCGCCTCCCCAGAGGTTCGGAAATTTCGTTCCTGGTACAAAGCAATGACACTTCAATCACAACTCTCGAGTTCGACCCGAGGACCGCGGGTACTGAACGGCCTGGTGACCGTTACGGCGGGGAAGACCGACTTTCTTCCTGACGGTTCGTATGTGACGACCCAGTGGTTTTCGATCATGATGGTACCGCTGCTTCCCCTCCGCAGCTACCGAGTTCTCGAAGGCCCCTACCTGTCCCGCGGCTCTTTCCGAGCGTGCCTCGATGTCGGCCTCCATCTGCGGCAAATCTTCAGCGCCTACCTGTTCATGGCCTGCTGCTTGGCGTGGGTGGCCTTGACGCTTCTCACCATCGGCGAGTATCTGCTGGACGGACCGATTTGGGTCTTTCTCGGCGCTGTAGGACTGTCGTTTTGGACGCCCGCGGTGTTTCTGCGCGCGGTTCGGCGCCGCGCGCGACAGCGAAGCCGGCTGCGGGAGATCCACGAACCGCAAGCCTACCGAGCGCGTGCCTAGTCCGCATTTCCCTCCAACGGGGCCGTGAAGAAACCTCCTCCCAAACTTGCTTCACGGCCTCGCCCGCCGCGCGGCGGCTCCGACTCCGCCGCGCCGCCAGTCACTACCCGGGATTACGCGGCACAGTTGAACATGTCCCGCAGCTGGTGGAGTTGGGCCGTGGGCTCGGCGAGGTCGCCATAGATACTATCGAGCGTAACCGCGTCGACAGAGGCTTGATGGAGCGCCTGCCCGTCAATTGACTCCATCACTGTTTCAAAGGTCAGGCCGCGCCGCCACCCGAGGCCCATCGAAATACCCACATGAGCGATCGCCAGAAACTCGCTGCCGGTTGCGTCGCCCGCGCCGCCGTTTCGCAGGCTCTCACCCGGTCGCTCCCAATACTCGGCCGTCTCGGCCAGCATAGCCGGCAAACGCCAAGCCTCGAGCAGCCAACGCCCCACGCGCCGTGCGTCGACGCCGAACACCTCGGTCTGGGCGGCGTACCGATCGCCTCCGTCGGCCTTCCGGACGGCCCACTCATACTGCTCTCGGAACTGCGAGAGCAGAGCAAAGTCTCCGATGTTGTGGAGCAAGCCCCCGACGAGGACTTCGTCCGCCTCGACGAAGGGAAGAAATTCCCCGACGGCTTTGCAGCCCGCCGCCGCCGCGAGCGAGTCTTCCCAGATTTCGTCCGCCAGAGGATCGGTTCCCGCCAGCCGGTGGAAGAGGCCGGCGACGAACATCTGAAACAGCAGCATCCGTAACTTGAGCTGCCCCACGACGGTAACGGCGCGGGAGATGGTCGTCACCTCCGACCGGACGGCGTAAAAGGCCGAGTTGGCAAGCCGCAGCAATTGCACGCAAAGCGACGGCTCGACCGAAAGCACCCGGTCCAGCTCTTGAAACGAGCAGAGCGGGTCCTCGGTCATGCGGAGGGCTTCCTGCAAAATCGGATATGACGCCGGCAACCCCTTGAGCTTTTGCACGGCTTCGCGCACCCGCCGCAGATCGACCGAGACATCCCTTTGGGGCGCGATGGCTGTTGCCGTGGGAAATGTCGTGTAAGGGCTCACTCCAAGTCCTTATCGGCACGACGCGTAACAACTAGAACTAGAGCGAGATCATTGCGGAAAACGAGTTCATCGGAAAGCGTGGAAAACGAGGCTGCACCCGCGGGGCCACGCGCAGGCCCCAATCCGCCGCCAAGAGAAATCGCGCTGAACGCCGCCCATTCGGCATCAGCGGGGGGCGTCAAAGGGGGGCGTCACCGCGGCGAGGAGTCCTGAGCAACCCTCTCGCAATTCGCCGGACCGCGGACGAAAATATCCCATCTGGGAAGATCGGGATCGTGGATCTTGCATCCAAACTCCGGAAGGCGTCTTCGCGGGGAAATATTTCGTCCGTAGGCGTCGCTCGTCAGATTATTGCTTCCCAACACGGCAATCTTGCGCATGTCGGGCGGCAGATGTGCTCGAAAATGTGATTCGCCGACGGGCAGGCCCGCCGCCTCGCGTTCCATCACGCCCCACACCGTATGGTAGGACCAACCCTCGGCCATTAAGGAAGCCAGGGGACGCCACGGGAAGTAGATCGTTCCCGGGTCGGCAAGCGCCGCTTGGTACGCGGTCGCGGAGGGAGGCGGCCGGCGGAGAGGAAGGCCGTACAGCTTACCGGCAAGCCCCATCCCGGCCGGGATCGCCAGCCAAACCAACAAGACGGCCATAGCGCCCTCCAGCACCCGCCGGGGTCGCTTCCCGGCTAACGAAGGTCTCGCCGAGACCGCCAGAAACAGCATCACCAGTCCCAACGAAAGGAAGTAATCCACCAGCCCATAGTTGTTGGCGCTGCCGCCGGCTTTGATGCGTCCCAACCAGGCCATGGGCAACATCAGCAAGGCGGCCCCGACAAACAGAGGCCAGCAGTGACCGTTCTGGATCACCTCGCGCCACTTCGCGGCGCGCTGGGGCCAAGAGGGGCCCAAGGAGTTACCGGCCTTTGGGGCGCGCCCTTCGAGGACCATCAGGCACGCCAAACCAACCAGCGGCAGACAGAGCATCTCGACCATCTCGGTGACGCGCGCGCCGTCGTGAAGCAAGATTCCCGGGTAGCGAGCGTGACGGGAAGGAATCGTGACCATGGTTCGCCACAGATTTTCAGCCCCATAGAGCGCCGAAAAAATGATCGCCAGGATCGATGAAAACGCGACCGCTAAACCGAGCACCCAAGCCGCGCCGCGCCGCGACCGACGCGCCAGAAGGTACAACGCGGGGATGAGAAGGATGGGCGCGACGGTTTGTTTCGCCCACACCGCCAGCGAAGCCGCCGCGGCCGCGGCGACCAAATAGGGCGAAAAGGCTTTTCCCGCCGGGTGACGCAGTACTGCGTACAGCGCCAAGCAACTCAATCCCAGGGCAGCGGCGTCGGTGTGAATCATCCAAACCCCGGCCATGGCCGCGGCGGCGTGAAAATGCAGAGCGGTCAGCGTAAACAGCGGCAACGTCCAGGAGGATCTGCCGGCGGCCGCGGCGCCGCGGCGAATCACCAGCGCCGCCGGGCCGAGCGTGGCCGCCGAGCTGATGAGAGCGGCTGTAAACAAGGCCGGCGTGGGCGTCGACCACAAAGCAGCCGGTGCATAGAGAAAGAAACCCACGGGGCCGTAAATGATGCCGGAGATGACCCCGGCATCCAATGAACCGTAAGGGTCCATGCCGTGGGCCAGGGCGTAGGCCCGCGCGAATCGCACATCATTCCAGACGTAGAAAAGCGCTTCGAAAGCTCGCGTGACAACGCAAAGCCCGACCAGCACGAGGCAACCCCAGCGAAATGGACGCGAAGCGATCACGACTCGCCGGCTCCGTGGAACTCGAAGACAATGTATTTGGCCGCGTCCGATCCGACGTTCTTCATCCCGTGCTCTTGGTGCGCGCCGTAGAAAATGACTGAATTCGGGCCGACCCGCTCGCCTAAGGTGACGACCGTTCCCTCGATAACGAGAATCGCCACCTCGTGCTCATCTCGATGCGGCGGGTACCCGCCGCCGGGCTGCAACACGGTCGTGTGGCAGTGGAGCTTGCCGAGGTGCTGCGTCGGAAACGAAAAGACCCGGCGCGTGATCATCGATTTAGGGTTTTCCTCGGTCGCTTCGAGCGCGGGGCTTAGGTCAAAGGTCTTCGTGCCGCGCGGCGCTTCTCGCGTCTCCGATCGCGTGCCGCGCCACTTGAACACCAGGTAAACGACCGGTTCGGGTCCGACGCCGGTGATCGTGTGAAATCGCCCTGCCGGGTGGTAGACAACCTGCCGCGGTCCAACCGAGAGCGTCGACGCGGTCGCCGAATCAATCCGCGAATGCGTGATCAGAGCTCTGCCGGACAACACCAGGATCAACTCTTCTTCCGGGTGTTGATGTAGCGGGTGGGGCGCCTCGCCGGCGTTGAGGACCGACAGGTGACTGTCGAATCTCTCCATAACCATCGTGGAATCGTCGAAGATCGGGTATCTTCGCCACCCTTCGTCCGCCGGCGCTTCGCGAGGTATGTCGAGCGGCTTGATCCAGCTGGGCGGAATCGGCTGAACCCGCCCCCGCACGGCGTCGCTGCTCGCCGAACTTGGGATCAACCCCGCCGCTAGATCCACCCAGGAAAGGAAGGGCGTTCTCCCTCCGAGTTTGGCCTCGACCGCTCGGACGCGCCACCGAGACGCGGGATGGAACGCCGCGACCAGGACCAAGGAAGTGATCACCCCAATCCAAAGCAGTTTCGGTAAGTGGTCCTGTCGGAGGCCCATGCGTAGCCCCGGTTTCCGCATCAATTGAGATAGTCTAACGACTCCGTCGCCCGTGAGCCGATTTTAGAATTTAGACTAGATTGGAACGACGACCCGACCGGGCCGCTCATTCGGGGAGCTTCAAGCGGAAGTTGTAGATCAACTCCGGCCGATCGTCAAACGTGCTGACCGTTCGGGTGCGGCTGGTGACGTCGTTGTACTTCGCCTTGATCTCGTAATCGACGTTAGGGTCCAGATTGTGGAAATAGTAGTCGCCGTCGGACGTTGAAAAGAAGGACTTGACCACAAGAGTCCGCGTGTTCTTGAGTTGCACGACCGCGCCGCGAATCGGATTCTCCCGTTCGTCGGTCACCAAGCCCTTGACCGTACGGGTCCTCTCCTTCCTCTTCTTCTTGCCTCCGAACAGCTGCGCGGCCGAGGGATCGGCCGAGACCGTGAGCAGCGCCGCCAAAGGCAACAAAGCGAGCCATCGTCTTCGATTCATGGCCTCTTCCCCCTGGGTCCTTCTCAATTCTTGCCGATTGCGAATCTCATCGGGCCCCTCGCCGTTGGCGGCGAAACTGCCGCGGGGACGTACCTTCAACGGTTTCCGAACCGGCATGTGGCTTCGACGCGCCGCGATCCGGCCCGGTTACTTACGCGGTCCTTTCTCGGGGGCCAGCCGGAAGTTGACTGACACGCGCTCCATGCCGTAAATCTCGACTTCTTTTTCGAGCGCCGCAAACCCTTTCGCCTTCGCGGTCACGAGATACACCGCCTCGCCGGAGGGGACCGGCACCGTGAATTCGCCGCGTCGGTCGGTCGTTCCCCGCTGTTTCTTTTTCGGCGAGGCCTTATCGACCACCGTGATTTCCACCCCGGGGAAAGAGAACCCCAAGCCCCGGAAAACGTTTCCGGCAATGATCGCCGTCTGTTGGGTCTTGCGTTTCTTCTTGCGCGCCGCAAGCGTTCCATAAAACGGCACAAAGACGCCGACAGCGCGAAGCGCGGTGCGTCTCACGACTCGGTCCGTCATCCGCATACGACCACAAGAAGGGACGCCCGCCGCCTCGGGGCGCCGACAGTCCTTTACAGTACCACTTGCCATCGGCATCGGCGTTATCGCCTGTCCGACGCGCTCAAGTCGGCCTTCCCGGCGAGCACCTTTGGTATGATCAACTCGGTCGTCGAGGCGCGGCCGGCACCCGGTCCATTGCCCGCCGGGGAGCGTTTTCTCCATGCGAAATATCCGCTTCCTGCTGCTGCTGACCGTCGCTTTGGTTGTCGCGGCCGTGGTGTGGGATTTTCTGGACGCCCGCCGCGGCGCGGTGGAGGGGCGCATTCAGGAGCTGAAAGTAATCCCCTCCGAGCTGGCTTCGCAAGCGAGCCGTTGGCACTGGCAGCAATCATCGGCGGAGCGGCAAAAAGTCGAGATCTTCGCCGATTCGTTCCGTCAATCGACCGAGACTCACCTGTTCGACCTCGAGGGAGTCGAGTTGCGTATCTTTCACGAAAATGGGAAGCGCTACGACCAAGTGATCAGCAGCGCGGCGCGCTTTGACAGCCGCACCGAAGAGCTCTACAGCGAAGGCGATGTAACGCTGATTTTAGGCCGAGCTATCGAGTCGAACCTGGATCAGGTCGAATCGGCGACGAAGATTCACAGCTCCGGCGTGACTTTCCGGGCCAAGGCCGGTGTTTGCGTTACCGACCGCCCCACCGTATACGAATTCGAAGGCGGCTGGGGCAGCTCGGTCGGCGCTTTCTACGATTCCGTCAATCGCTTCTTCCGCATGGACAAGCAAGTCTATGTGCGCCGGGACCCGCCCTCCGCGGGGCGTTCGCCGCTCGAGATCCGTTCTCGCGAGTTGCACTATCACGAGGTCGCCCAGCGAATCGATCTCATCGGCGACGTATTACTCCGGGAAGGTGCGCGCGAGGCGCGGGCCGAGCAGGCGCATGTTTACTTGGATCAAGGCGAGGTGCGCCGCATCGAGATGACGCAATCGTCGGGCCGGGAGCGGCCGGCCGGGCGCACGGTCAGCTTCGAGGCGGGAGCGGCCACGCTTTGGTACGGACCGCGTCAGCGGCTCGAAAAAGTCGTCGGCCGGACGAAGGCCCGCCTGCGCTCGGTCAGCGAACACTCGTCGCTGACGGCCTGGGGCGAGCGCTTGGAATTGGTCTATACGCATCTTCGGGACCGGGAAGAAAGTGTGCTGCGGGAAGCCGACGTCCGCGAACGCGCCGGCATCGAAACGGCGCCCGGCCCGAGTGACCCAAGGGCCCGCGTTGGTGATTCCGGGCGCCTGGCGAAGCCTCCACCGGCCCGCCCCCGGCGCCGCGTGCTGTCGGAGTGGATTCACCTCACCATGCGGCCGGGCGGAGAGGAAGTGGACCGCGTCGAGACCCTCGCGCCGGGAACCCTCGAATTGATTCCCGGTTCGGCGGATCAGTGGCGGCGCCGAATGACCGCGCGGCGCATCCGCATGCACTACGGCACTTCCAACCGTATGAAGAAGCTTCTCGCGCTGGGCGACGTGGAGGTCGTCAGCACGCCGCCGGCGGTTGACGACGACGAAACCAAAGCCGCGCGGGAGCCGCTGTTGAGCTGGAGTGAAAACCTCGAAGCCGACTTCAACGACTCCGGCGAGGCCGTCGGGATCAAGCAATGGGAAGACTTTCGCTTTCAACAGGGGACCCGGCAAGGCCGTGCCGAGCAAGCGGATATCGATCTCCGGGCAGGCCTGACCCGCTTGTCGAACCGGGCGCGGATCTGGGATCAATCCGGGTCCGTCAATGCGGATACGATCGTACTCGAGGAAGGTAACGGGCGCATGGAAGCGCACGGGAATGTTTCCTCGATGCACCGTGAAGGCGCCTCGGAAACATCGGGAAAGTCCGACGGAAAGTCCCGGAGTTTGTTCTCCTCCGCCGAGCCGGTCCTAGCTACGTCGGACAACTTGATTTCCGAGCAAGAGCAAGGCCTGTTGCGGTACCACGGGCGGGCGCGGCTTTGGCAGGGGACGAACCGCATCGAGGCCCGCGACATCACGATTGACCGGCACGCCAAGAGTTTGGCGGCGCGTGGGAATGTGCGCAGCGTGATTCGTCATCGAGGCAGTGAGCGAAGCGGCCGGGCGTCGGAAACCGGCGAAGAAACGCCGATAAGGGTGAGCGCCGATTCATTGGATTACGACGAGGCATCCGGCAAGGCCGTCTATCGCAAGCAGGCGAAGCTGATCCGTGAGGATCTGACTGTCTGGTCCGACGAAATTGAGGGTTTGCTCGGCGGCGGCGAAGATAAGGGCGGCGGCGCGGAATTGCAGGTCGCTTTCGCGCGAGGGCGAGTGCGAATTTTCAAGGCCGCGGCGGCGACGGGTCTTGAGCGCCAGGGGTTCGGCCGTGAGGCGGAGTACCGTCCGGCGGAGGACCGCATCGAACTCAGCGGATCGCCGGCGCGGTTGCGCGCCGCCGACGGGCGCGAGACACGCGGCGCCCGGTTAATCTACGATCTGGGCCGGGATCGGGTATTGGTTCACGGAGACGAGCAACAGCGCGTCCACAGCTACCGCCCCAACAGCCGGCCGACTCCGTGAACGAACTTCCATGGGCGCCCTTCGCACTGAAGATCTTTCCAAGAGCTATCGCGGCCGCAAGGTTGTCGACGAGGTCTCGGTTTCGCTCGAACCCGGCGAGGTGGTTGGTCTGCTGGGGCCCAACGGAGCCGGCAAAACGACCTCGTTTCGCATGATCGTCGGCCTGATCAGCCCCGACTCGGGCCGCGTTTTCTTCAATGACCAGGACATCACCGCCGTGCCGATGTACCAGCGGGCGCGGCTCGGCATCAGTTATCTGCCGCAAGAGGCCTCGGTTTTCCGTAAGCTCACCGTCGAGGAGAATTTACTGGCAATCTTACAGACGCTCAAGATGCCCAAGCGAGAGCGCTTCGAAAAGCTCGATGACTTGATTGACCAAATGGGGCTCGAAAAAGTGCGCCGGAGCAAGGGCTATGAGCTTTCCGGCGGCGAGCGCCGCCGCGTCGAGATCGCACGGGCTCTGGTCATCTCACCTTCTTTTTTGCTGCTCGACGAACCGTTCTCCGGGATCGACCCCAAGCAGGTTCTCGAGCTGCAACGCATCATCTCGGAACTCAAACAGGCGGGGATCGGCATTCTCGTCACCGACCACAACGTTCGCGAAACGCTGAGCGTCACCGATCGCGCGTACATCCTACACAATGGCGAAGTGTTTCGCGCCGGGCCGCCGGCGGAACTGGAATCCGACCCCGAGGTCCGGCGAGTCTACCTAGGCGAGTCGTTTCGCTTCGACGGCGCGATCTGACGGCGAAACGCTCCCTAACCGCTTGTGACAATCCGGACGGACGCGCAAAACTCCGTCTTGCGGTCGCCCGAAAAACTGATATCATTCGAACATACCTCCTACCGGGTGCCCACCTCCCTGCCACTGAGAGGACTGACTCAAATGCTCTTGATTCGTACACTAGCGCTGTGTCTGCTTGTCCTGTTGATGGGCGCGGACGGGGCGAAAGCCGGTGGTCACGTTTTCTTGTTTTCCACGGTCACGGACGTGATAACCGTCCTCGACAGTGACGATTTGAGCCCCGTCACAACGCTGGCCGGGACGATGGCCGCCCGTGAAGTCATCGCCTCGCCGGACGGCAAGAAGTACTACATCATCAGCTCGAGATCGACGGAGACGATTCTCGTGGTGGACGTCGAAACGCTGACCATCACCAAGAGGATCAGCCTGGGGGCGAACCCGCGGGTCGTCGAGATGACGCCCGACGGCCGCTACCTTCTGATCGGGGCCGGGTCGTTGCGCGTGTTGGACGTCGAAACCGATCGGGAGATCGGCGCCGGGATCGCGGTGGGGCAGGGCCCGACCGACATCGTGGTCGACAGCTCTTCGGCCAAGGCCTACGTATTGGCCGACGGTGGGAAGGTAATCAGCATCATCGATCTCGGTACGCTAACGGTCGAACAGACACTCAACGTCGCGGCCGTCACCTCGATTGCCTTGACGCCGGATGATTTCCGCCTTCTGGCCGTGTCGCGGCAAAGGCTCCACAACTTCCGCACCGCGGACCTGGAAGAAATCAGTTCGATCGATGCCAACGGTTTTGCGACGGTGATATGCCGAGCTATCGAGATTAAACCCGGGGCTGGCTCGGCGATAACGGGATTTTTGACAGCCTCCCTACCCGATTTCACCGGACTAGGGTCTACCAAATTCACGTTTAGCGTCTCGAGTAGCGCGAACCTGATCTCGATGGTCAGCGTTGCCGGCGACGGGCAGACGGCGCAAACCGGGGAAATGCTGCCCGAGCCGTTGGTCTTCCGCATGGAATCGGCCTTCGCCGCGACCGGTGAAGTGGGGATCCGAATTCGCCAACTATTCGGGCCGCCCGTAAACCTAACCCCCACCTTCTTGACCACCCATCCTTTTTTCAACCGGTCGATTCAGGTTACCCTCGGGCCCAACGCCGGGAACGTGGGGATCCAGGCCGAAGCGCTCGCACCCGAATTCCCTTCCGTCATGTTCAACATCACCGCGACCGGAGGGCTGCCGGAAAGTTTTCAGATCGAGGGTAACGGCCAGAGCGGCCGCGTCGGCAAGGAATTGCCCATGCCGCTGCGGATGCGCGTGATCAATGAGTCCGGCGCCGTCGTCCCGTTCCCGGAGGTCTCCTGGGCGGTCGTCGAGGGCAACGCCACACTGATCACGGCGACGGACCCCGACGGTGCAACCGCCCGGGTCATGATGGGAGACGTCCCCGGCCCGATTCAGGTCAGCGCCTCCATCGCCGGATTGACGGCGGTCTTCGACTTGACCGCGACGCCGCCCGAACCCGTGTCGATCTCCACGGTTTCAGGCCAGAATCAAATCCTGGCCGCGGGCGATTTGTCCGAGCCGCTGATCGCCCAGGTCAATGAAATCGACAACGTTCCGGCGTCGAACGTCGTGGTCGAGTTTTCCGGCCCCAACTTCGTGGTCTTGCACCCTCTCGACGGCAGCCCGCCCGGAAACCCGGTCTCCCAGGTTACCGGCCCCGACGGTCAAGCCGCGGTGCGGGTCGAGCTTCCGATCGTGGCCGGGGTGAGCCTCGGACCCGACTCCAACGATCAGTTCAGCCGAACCATCTCGATCGTCGCCAACGTCGACGACACGCTGTCGACGACGTTCGTGTTGGGTTCGATCGGACGAACGCCGTCGTTTGTTTCCGGGGGCATCGTCAATGCGGCTACCTTCCAGGCCGGAATCGTTCCGGGCAGCTTGGCGTCGCTCTTCGGGGAAGGCCTGTCGGAGGGGATCTCCGAGACCGTGCTCGCCGGCGGTTCGACCTCATTCCAAGGGACTACCGTGTTGATCGGAGGTATCCCCTCGCCACTGCTCTCGATCACCGGCTCGCCGGTCGAGCAGATCAACTTGCAAGTCCCCTTCGAGCTCGCGACCGGAACCACAACGACGATCGAGGTCGAGAACAACGGCACCCGCACCACTGTGAGCGGCGTGCCTGTCTTTTCCACCCAGCCCGGCATTTTCGAAATTCCGGATCCCGCCGGAGGCACCGTGGGCGCGGTGATCGACGCCCAGACCTTCGAGCCGATTACCACGGAAAACCCTGCGGCGCGCGACCGCCCCTTGTCGGTCTTCTTTACCGGAGGCGGAGCACTGCTGCCGACGGTTTTGACCGGAGTCTTCGGTCGGCTCCCGCCCGCGATCATGACCGAAACGGTTGTTGTCGGCGTCGACGACAAGGGCTCGAAGATTCTGTTCCAAGGCTACGCCCCGGGGTTCTTGGGGCTCTACCAAGTGAATTTCGACCTTCCCGAAGACGCCGGTTGCGGGGTGCGCAACCTAGTCATTCGCGTCGGGGGCTCATTCAGCTTGGACAGCAAGACCGTAATCCAGTGTCCGTAAGGGGCTGTGCAAATATCAGCCGCGAAGCGGCGACAGGAATATAGCCTGGGGTGGAGCTGAAGGCGGAACCCCAGGTATGGAATCCAACGCGGTTGAGCCCTGACAGCGCGGCAGGAAGACCGGACAGACCCCGCCTGACTCGTCGGCCCGCCCGCCCCATTTTCATGGCCGTATGATGAACCCCGTGGATTCACCGAAACGCGCGCAGAGGGAACCGGGCCGTGACGTTATTCGCTGCGTTCCCGCACCAGCACATCGTCCCAATAGATTGCGCCCGATCCTTCCACCCGCTCGAGCCGCAGTTCGATCGTGCCGTCGCTATCGGGCTCAAAGTCCACCACGAAGGGTTCGAAATGTTCCGTCGACACGGTTCGCGGCCCGTCCTGGATGCGGCCGCCCCCCGGCTTGAGGGCGGCTTGGGCCGCCGCTTCGGGCGCGGCGCGGACCCACGCGATGGCTTGATAGCGCTTCTTGGGGTCGAGGTTCCTAATTGTTTGGGAGACTCCGCCCGGCGCGCCGCTTTGCGCCAGACTTTGGGTGCCGCCGAAGACGATCTCCTTCTCGATAGCCGTCTCAACTTCGCCGTGGGAACTCCACGGCGCAAGTGTCTTGTCCTCGAAACCGCCGTTCGACGTACCGGCTCGCCCCACCGTCACATCATCGAAATAGACCGGGCCCTCACCGCCGTGGTAGGTGAGGTGAATGCGAACCACGCCGGTCTCCGACGCCGTAAAGGGCGCGCTGAGAGGCGTATATTCGGAAACGGATACGGCCCGCATGCCCGACGATTGCTCGTTCTGGTTTCGCTTGTCGTGAAGGCCCAGCGCGGCCACGGCGGGCCGCCCGTCCGACCGTGCCCAAACTCTGATTTCGTAGCGACGCCCCGGGCTTAGTCCCGAGACATCCTGATAAATGTACCCGGCTTCGCCGCTAAGCTCGACACTGCCTTTGCCGCTGCGCGCGAGCGAGTTGACGACTTTGGCTTGGACCTTCGAAGAACGCTTCCACGGATAAAGGAAGGGGCTCTCGAAATCCGGGTTGACGATCGGCGGATTGACTTGGAGCAAAGGGGTTACCGACACGGCGCTCCAGCTCGCCCGGCCCGCACTGCCGATGTAGCCCAGGTCGACTCGCATCAGGGCCGAGCCGCCCGCTCGAAAATCGGCAATCAACGTCCGCTCCTCCCCCGCGGCGAGCCGCAAAGGGCCGCCGCCGACGGCGGCGCGGAGGTTGCCTTCATGGACCGCGAGATAGACTTCGCTCTCGTTGCCTTCGAGCACTGTAGCGCGGGCGGACACGCGGTAGGTTTGGCCCGGCGTCAAGCCGGTTATGTCGATCGACTGCCGGCCTTCGCCGGTTACCGTCACCGGCTCACCGTATTTCACGCCGGCTTGATCTCGGTAGGCCGCTCGGCGATCACGAAAATTCACCTTGACCGCGAAACGCTGCGCGATGGGCTCGACGACGAACCGCACGCGAAGGGTTCGTCGCAACTGCCTGACGGCGGGTTCGTAGGTGAAGGTCAGCAGCCCTTCCTCTCCCGCCGGGATCGACTCGGGCGTCAACTCGATTTTCAGCCCCTTGATCGGCTTCGAGATCTGACGCAGGGTCAGCTCACCCCGAGATCGGTTCTTGATCGAGATCGTCTCATGAACCGGCTCGGGAGCGCTGGTCGCGAACTCGAGCGCATTGCGGTCGATGCGGTACATCCTGCCCACCGATTTCAGATCAGGCCGCGGCGCGGTCTCGATCGGTGTGCGCGGCGCAAACACCGGCTCCACGATCTTCTTGGGGCCGAAGGGCGTCTGCACGATATCACCCGGCCTGGCCAGGGGAATGTGGGCGTACCATTCTCCGTCGACGAGTCTCCATTGGGTCGAAACGGGGAAGGGAAGGGGCTTGCTTCCCATCATCGGCATGAACATCATCAGCGTGACCAACACCCGCGCGCTCTTGACGTCGTCGGAGAACGTGACGCCGCGGATCGAGAAACCCATGTGACGGGCCTTGTTCATCGTGTAGAAAGCGTCCTTGGATTCCTCGGTGACCACGGCTTCGGCTTGCCGAAACTTGCTTTCCTGGAAATACGTGTAGTATTCGGACACGCGCGCGCGGAGCGCCTCTTCGACCCCCGGCGGCGCCTTTTGAAACGGTTGTTGGGACCAAGCCGCCGAGGTGGTGAGAAACAGAAGCAATGCGAAGGATAAAAACCGCGTTTTCATGGCGAAACCCTGACCAAGACACCCAGATTATAACAACCCATTCTTGCCGATCCGTCCGCCGCGCCGACCGGCCGGGCGCCTCGATCGGTCCAAAACGACCTCAGGCGGGCTTACGAAAATCGCGATGCACGACCTTGGCGCGGCAACCGGCGGCCGCCAAATTGCGTGCGATCGCGTCGGCGATAAAGACGGAGCGGTGCCGGCCCCCCGTACAGCCGAAGCTGATCGTGAGATAGCTCTTGCCTTCTTTACCGTAATGCGGCATCAGGTAGACCAGCAATTCAGAGATGCGGCCGACGAACTCTCCGGTTTGCAGGAAGGAGCGAATATACCGAGCGACCTTCGGGTGCTTGCCCGTGAGGCCCTTGCAACCCGGTACGTAGTTTGGATTCGGCAGAAAGCGCACGTCAAACACCAAATCGCTGTCGGTCGGTACGCCGTGTTTGAACCCGAAGCTGCGCACGGTCACAAGAAGCTCCGGCTGTTTGGCCAACCCGCTGAATCTCGAAATAATGAGACGGCGCAGATCGTGAACCGTTAGCCCCGACGTGTCGATCGTCAGGTCCGCCAATTTTTCGATCGGCGCCAGAGCCTTGCGCTCGGCTTGGAGGTTCTCGGCGACATTGCCGGCGGTTCCCAACGGATGAGGACGGCGGGTTTCGCTGAAGCGCCGTTGCAAGACTTCATCGCTGCTCTCCAGGTAAACAAGCAGAATGCGCATCTCGCGGCGCAAATCCCGAAACATCTTCGGAAACCGCCGCAACGCCTTGCCTTCTCGGATGTCCACAACCAAAGCCGCCCGCGAGATCTCTTGGGACTGACGGCACAGCTGTGCAAAGGTGGGAATCAGGTCGATCGGGAGATTATCGACCGCGTAATAGCCGCTATCCTCGAGAATCTTGAGAACCGAGGCCTTCCCCGAACCGCTGAGCCCGGTCAAGATCACCAATTCCGGAGGCCCGACGGTGGCAAGATCGCCGGCCGGCTCCGCGGCGGACCGCTTCCTCGCTTTTTTTCGCACAATCCGACTCATCGAAATGAGGCGCCGCGCGCTTCAAGCGCCGACATCCACCAGTTCCAAGCGGCCGTCACGCCGCCGGAACAGCACCTGCAACCGGCCGCTCTCCGCGTCCCGGAACGTCACCTGATCGCAATCACGTTCTTCGATCCGCATCTCCGCTTCCTCCACCGTCAGGGGCTTGGGGGCGACGGCGTCGCCGCGGACGATCGAGCGGCGCGCGGGCTCTTGGTCGGCCGGCGGCGGCGCGGTGGGCTCCGGACTCGACGCCGGCACCCTGCGCTTGCGTTCCGAACGGCGGCCGTCAATCAACTTGTGCTTGTTCTTGACGGCCTGCTTTTCGAGCTTGTCGACCGCGCCCAGGACCGCCGCCAACGGCTCGGAGTTCGAAGCCGTCACGACCAGCGTATGGTGCAGGGCCTGCAACGTCACCTCGGCCTCGCACAGATGGCGCTGGCGCGAGAGGACCACATGGGCTTCCAATTCGCGGTTCGGATTGAGAATCTTGTGGATCTTCTCGAACTTGCGTTGGACTTTGCGTTTTTGCTGCTCGGAGATTTCGGCGTTTCTGGAAGTGTACGTAACCTGCATGGAGTCGTCTTCATTCCTCGTCTAGGCGCGTTGGCGGCGCCGATGGGTGGATGGAATATTCAAATCTTCCCGATACTTCGCGACCGTCCGGCGTGTAACTTCAATGCCCTGCTCTCGCAGCATCCGGCTGATGTGATCGTCCGTCAGCGGCTTGGCGGGATTCTCCTGCTCGATCATCTGCTTGACGCGCCGCTTGAGCAATAACAGGGGAATTGAGTTCCCGGCCGGCCCTTGGACCCCTTCGGAAAAGAAAAACCGTAATTCATAGACGCCATGCGGCGTGTGGGCGTATTTGTTCGCCACCGCGCGGCTCACCGTCGAGGGATGCACGCCGATTTCCTCGGCGACGTCCTTGATCATCATCGGCCGAAGGTGCTCAATGCCGTTAGCCAGGAACGCGCCCTGGCGCCGCACGATCGCTTCACACACGCCCTCGATCGTGTGTTTGCGTTGTTCGATGTTGCGGAGCAGTTGGATCGCCGCGTGATAGCGGTCCTTGACGTAGTCGCGGACTTCCTTGGTCGCCTTGCCTTTTTGCAGCAGCTGCCGGTATTGACGGTTCAGCCGCAGATCGGGCAAATCGTCCTCGTTCAGAACCACCCGGAAACCGTCCTGCGTCTCGACGAAATTGACGTCGGGTTCAACGGTGCGCGTTTTGGACGCGGCATAGTGCTGGCCCGGACGCGGGTCCAGTCCCCGAATCAGCCGCAGGGCGATGTCCACATGGCGCCGCGGCCTTCCCAGCCGCGACGCGATTTCCCCGTTGTGTCTGTTCTCGAGTAGCTCGAGGTGGTGCGCGACGATCTCTCCGGCCACGCCTTCGTCGGCGCCGCAAGACCGCAATTGAATCATCAGGCATTCGCCCACGCTCCGCGCGCCGACGCCCAGCGGGTCGAACTCTTGGACTAAGCGCAGCGCCTCTTCCGCCTGCGGCTGGGAAGCTCCTGCGGCGGCGGCGACTTCGTCGAGCGGCGAGGTCAGATAGCCGCCCTCGTCGAGATTGCCGATCACCGCCTCCACCGCATCCGACACCATTTCACTCGCCAAACTGAGGCTCAGCTGCCACAGCAGATGATCGGTCAATGTCGTCGGCTGCGAGAGGAAGGTTTCAAACGACGGGCGGTCGATGACCTCCATCGCGAAGGGGGTATGGGGTCCCGGGTCGAGGTAGTCGTTGAAAAAGGAATTGAAATCAATCTCGTCGAAAGGATCGCCGGACTCCGCGGCCGCGGTCTCCGAAGCGGTGTCGGCGGCTGGGGTCTTTTCCGCCGCGCCCGACTCCGTCGCCAGCGCCGCGACAGCGTCGGGACCCGGTTCAGCCGCGACGGCGTCGTCCGCCTTGGCGCCCGAAGCTTCCCAGCTCTCCTCCTCGGCCGAATCGTCGGGATTGGCGGGCGCGTCCGGATCCACGCCGGCCTCGAGGACCGGGTTGGACTCGAGTTCCTGAGTGATTTCCTCTTTCAGGTCGAGCTTGTTGAGCGCCAGCAGTTTGACCAGTTGCCGCAGGCTCTGCGTTAAGACAGGCTTCTGGGCAAGCTTAAGGCCCAGTCTTTGCTGCATCAGCATAATGGTCGAACGTCCCTCGCGTTATTCGAGGCCCGTTGGATGAGCATCGGCGGAAACAATCGCCGCCTGCAGGGGCATCATTCGGTTGCCGGAGCCACGTTCCCCCGCGGCCCTATCGACCGCGTTGACGCCGCCCGAAAGCGACGCGAAATGACGTCGGCGAGCCGAAGGCTCAGTATATCAAGCAGGTGGAAACCGCCCCGCATAGCTCGCCTATTCCGAAAACAGACCCGCAATCTCCTCGATGCCGAACGTCCCCCAACGTGACGCGAGCCTCCAGGCTTGCCGTGTCGCCATTCCTGGCGACATCTCTCCTCCAACCCCTCTCGAGCGCATGGGGCATTTCATTTGCGCCGGCCAAGACCGCAACCGCTTCCAGCCGCGAAGCGGCGGCGGGAATATAGCCCAGGGTGGAGCCGGAACGGCGGAAACCCCGGGGTGGCCCCCCCACCCGGGCGAGCCCTGAAAGGGGCGGCGGGAAGCTCGCGCCCAACCCTTCGGACCACCCGGCACCCGTTTTCACTACTGCGTCATAAATCCACCGACTCATGGAACAGACTGCTTCTACTCGCCCTGCTCCAGTTTCCAGCCGATCTGCCGCAGCATTCCCATCAGGAAGCGGGCATCCGTCGGAGCCAAGCGCAGCCGCCCGATCCAACGGCGGACCTTGAGCAACTGCGACGGGCCCTGATCGGGCAGCACAAAACCGCTCCGGTCGAGGACGGGCATCAGCATTTTCAGGATCAAGTCCCGCTCGCCCCCGCTGATCGAAGCGGGGGTTTTCAGCCCAGGAACCGCCCGCGCCACTCGTGCGATTTCATAGCAGCACAGCGCCACCGCCTGCCCCAGATTCATCGATGGGCAATCGTCCTCGGTCGGGATATGCAGCACCCAGTCGCAATGGCCGAGTTGTTCGTTCGACAAGCCGGACTTTTCCGAGCCGAACACCAGCGCCGCCGGCCGGTCATCTAGATGGGTTCGCAACGCGTGCCCGGCGTTGGGCAGCGCACGCCGCACCTGATGCTGCACGCGCCCCTCGACGCCCGAGGCTCCCACGATCAACGAGGCCTCCCCTAACGCCTCGGCCAAATCCGACGTCACGCGAGCCCGGCGCAGCACCTCTCCCGCGCCGACCGCCGAGCGAGCCTTGCGGAACGCCCGGTCGTAGGGGTCGACCAGCCATAGTTCCGAAAAGCCGAAATTGAACATCGCCCGCGCCGCCGCGCCGATATTCAGCGAGTTGCGGGACTGAACCAGAACAACTCTGAGATTCCCTTGCCAAGCCATGGCGAAGCCGGCCGGTCGGCGGTCTTAATACGGGGGGCCGAGGCGCGCAAACTCGAAGTTGAGCGGATCAAGCCCGCGAGCTCGCAGCTGCTTGACGCAGTCTTGGATGCTGTCGCCGAGCGCCTCGATGCGCTGCAACGGCAGCGTCTTGGGGGTATACATTTCCTGGGCTGTGAATTTTCCGATCAGCGCTTCGCGCTCGTGGAGCGTCAAGCGGTCGACCGAACGGCCGATGAATTTCTCCGAATCCAGTGTTGCCGCAGGCATACCGCCATTGCATCAAATCGCGAGCCCGGAAGCAAGCCGCCGCCTCGAGCTGGGTGTGCGACATAAGTGTGGGAAAGTAAGCTCGACAGCCCGGTTCACCGTCGGTTCACCGGGCTTGAGTTCCATTAGGCCGGCCCGTGTAGGGCCGGTCCGGGCGCCCCACCGCCGGCAGCCAGGCCGCTTCAGCGGTCTTCCCGCCTTCAGGCTTTAGCCATGACCGCGCCAAACGGAAGATTCCAGGACCATTGGGAGGGCTCCGACGTCAGCTCTTCCGGAAGTAGCCTTCGAGAGTATTGTGCATTAGGTTTACGCCCGGCAAGATCGCGAACACCTTGAGCCGCGAAGTGGCGGCGGGAATATAGCCCAGGGCGGAGCCGGAACGGCGGAACCCTGGGTGGAATCCCCACCCAGGCGAGCCCTGACAGGGCGGCGGGAATCTCGCGCCCGACTCTTCGGATCACCAGCCCCCATTCATGGCGGTAATATGAATCCGCGGATCATGGAAACGGACTCACCCCCATCTATGTCGCACACCACCTTGAGTCTCGACGTGGGAGCAAGACGATCCGGTTCGCTCACCCGGAAGGAAGAATTTTGAGGATGTCGTTGTAAATCACAAACCCGAACAACAACATCAAGAACACCAAGCCGACCTGGGCGACTCGTTCCTTGATCGCGATGCTGATATCGCGCCGCATCACCGATTCCAGCAACAGCATGGTGATCATACCGCCGTCGAGGATAGGAATCGGCAGTAGATTGAAAATGCCGAGGTTCAAGCTGATCGCCGCCATCATCATCACAAGGTAGGGCAGCCCGGCGCGCGCCGCCTCTCCCGACAGCCGCGCGATGCCGATCGGCCCTTCCAGCGATTTGGGCGACATCCGCCTCTCGATCAGACCGCCGAGAAAACCGAAAATGAGCGTGGCGTTCTTGCGGTTTTGGTCATAGGACTGCGCCATCGCGTCGACGATCCCGAGCTGCGTCGTGATCGTCTCGTCCTCGGGCCTCAGCTCCACACCGATGCGCCAGGCGGGCTTGATGGTTTCCGTGGAATGATAGACCGGCGTCACTTCGAGCGCAACGACCTGCTCGCCGCGCCGCACTTCCAGTTGAATCGGCTGCCCGCCGACCCGTTGGATCACATCGGGGACCTTGCGCCACGAATTGACCGGATCGCCGTTGAGGGTCAGCAGCAGATCGTCTTTCTGAAACCCCGCCTGTTCCGCCGGCAGCCCGGGTGTCGTCTCGCCCAGGCGGACTTTGCCGATTTCGTTCCAGCCGGCCCGCCCGATGCCCGTCCTTTCATCGGCCTCGACGGGAACCGAAAAGCTCAACTCCTCGCCGTTGCGTGAAACCGTGACTTCGACGGTCTTATAGGGAGCCGCTATCTCGACCAGTCGCACCGACTCCCAATCGGCGACCGGCTCGCCGTCCAGCGCGGTAATCAGGTCGCCCTCGAGAATGCCCGCCTTCTCCGCCGGCGAATCCATCGAGACATAGCCGATCAGCGGAGGCTCGAGCTGCACGGCCCGACGTTCATAGTGGACCAAGAAAAGCCCGGCCAGCAGAACAAACGCCAGAATGACGTTGAACACCGGACCCATTAACGCGATGATGATGCGCTGCCAGCGCGGCTTCGCCATGAACTCATCCGGGTCGTCGCTGGGCTCGCCCGGATTCTCGCCCGCCATCTTGACGAACCCCCCGAGCGGGAAAAGACAAACCTTGTAGTCGGTATCCCCCCGTTTGAATCCGAACAAGCGCGGCCCGAACCCGAAAGCGAAGGCCAACACGCGAACCTTGAAATAGCGCGCCGCCCAGAAATGCCCCAGTTCATGGATCAACACCATGACGCCCAGCACGAAGACAAACGCCGCAAAGTCTTGAATAGCTCCCATCGCAGTTGAATCCCGGACTCAGGAAGCGAAAACCGCCGGTTGTCGCTCGATGTGATCGCGCGCCACCCGGCGGGCCTCTCGATCGACCTCGAGAACTTCCGCCGCCGCACTCGCTTGTCGCCCGGCTACCCGGTCGAGAGTATCTCCCACGACGCGAGGCAGATCGGGAAAGCCGATTCGGCCGCCAAGAAACGCCTCGACAGCGACCTCATCGGCCGCATTGAGGACACATCCCGCCGTGCCGCCGGCATGGAGCGCTTGGTAGGCCAGGCCGAGCAGCGGAAACTTCTCCCCGTCGGGAGGCTCAAAGTCTAATTGTCTCACACAATCCCACCGCAGCCGGCGGTCGGCGGGCCCCACTGGCCGCTGCGGATAGCTGAGGGCGTAGCGGATCGGCAGTTTCATATCCGGCGGCGCCAACTGCGCAATCACCGAACCGTCTTGGAACTCAAGCAGCGCGTGAACAATCGATTGCGGGTGCACCACGACTTCGATCTGCTCGGGGCGGAAATCGAAAAGCCAACGGGCTTCGATGACCTCAAACCCCTTATTCATCAACGTCGCCGAGTCGATCGTGATGCGCGCACCCATCTTCCAAGTAGGGTGATCGAGGGCTTGTTCGGGCGTGACGGCGTCGAATTCCGATTGCGGCAACGTGCGGAAGGGCCCGCCCGACGCCGTCAAAATCAGCCGTGAAACTTCCCGTGCCGCCCCGGCGTGCAGACACTGATGAACCCCGTTATGCTCGCTGTCGACCGGCAGCAGCTCGGCCCCCGATTCCCGTGCCGCTGCCATGACGATGTCCCCGGCGGCGACCAGGACTTCCTTATTCGCCAGAGCCACCCGCTTGCCGCAGCGCACCGCCTCGAATGTCGCTTCGAGCCCTGCTACCCCGACCGCGGCCGAAACGACGATATCGGGATCGACCGCCGAAACGGCGGCTACGTTGCCCTCCGGCCCGTACAGCGCCTCGGGCGCTTCGCCATGCCAATCTGCCCGCGCCCCGAGCTTTTCGAGGAATTCGTCCCGGGAAGCCTCATCCGCTAACGAGACCAGCCGCGGACGAAAGCCGACCGTCTGCCCAACAAGTTCGTCGACGTTCCGGCCGGCGGCGAGAGCAACGACCTCGCACTCCCCCTCCATCTCCTCGATCACTTGCAGCGTGTTGCGCCCGATCGACCCCGTCGAGCCCAAAATAGAGATTTGCTTCATAAAGCGGGTAACTACCGTCAACGCTACCACACCGCTCCGGCGCGTTCCAATACACAATTCACAACACAAATACAGAGCCCCGAGCGCAAGCGACGGGCCCAAGGGCGCATTTCTCAACGCGCGGCGAGGAAAGGGCCCAGGGTACGACGCACGGGCCGCCCGGCGCGCCATTTCTTAACGCAACGGTTTCGAGCTGACCGAGGACTACGCCGAAATGCGCGACCGTTCGGGGCCGTGGGCTCGTCGCTTGCGCTCGGGGCTTCCATGAGAGGTGGGTCGCTTGTCAAGGGCGGTCGTTGGGAGGCGTTGGTCGGTTTGTCGGATCCGGCCCGGGTCCTCATGCCTTGCGGCGCGTTGAGGACCGGGCTTCCATTCGCAGTGTTATCGGTCTCGTTGTTGACCTCTGCTGGTTGGGGTCCGGTCTTTCGGCGCTGCTCTCTCTGTTGCGGCTTCGACCCATCCTCGAAAGAATCGGCCTGCCTGCCCAGAGCCCGCAGTCACCGTGACACGATCTCGATTCTCCGCCGCGGCCTCGCTTCGTCCGCCCAATCCCCTACTCCCTTCCTTTCAACAGGAATCTTCTTGCCGCCGAGTCCCCGTTAGGGGGCTCGCGGATGTCCTCATCACGTTGCTTCATCCGAAACCGTTGCCGCCGACTGCGCCTCATCGTCCCTGCCTTATGGGGAAACCGTTTCCGTCAGCCCGTGCAGCGGATCGTAGTTTTCTTGTTTCACCCACAACACATGCATCAGCACCGCCAACTTGCGCGCCACCGCCACCACCGCCCGCTTCTTCGCATGTCCTCCGCCGCGCGCCGCCAAACCCAAACCCCAGCGCCTGAGCGTGGAGTCGGTCCCGAACGGCCCCAGCACCCAGTGCGCGCACTGAATCAACGTCCGCCGCAGCAGCGGATCTCCCGATTTCGTCACGCCCAGCCGCAGTGACCGCTCGCCCGATTGGCGTTGCTTGGGACGCAGCCCCACCAGCGCGCCGACCTGCCGCGAACGCTTCACGCGGCCCGGGTCGTTGTCGAGCGCCAACACGAACGTCAACGCCGTCAGCGGCCCCACCCCTCCGATCGTTCGCAGCCGCTCGACCGCTGCGTATTGCTTGCCCAACGCGACGATTTGTTTGTCATATTCGCGGATCGTCGCGCCGAGGCTTTCGATTTGTGTCGCCACCCCCAACAACGCCGCGTGCAACACCTCGGGGCAGGCCTCCCGGACGCGCTCGACCCATTGGTTCTGGGCGCATCGGCCCAAGCGGATGCCGTGCGACTTCGCCATGCCGCGCAAACTCCCTTTCAATTTCGTGCGGCACTCGAGCACGGCCTCGCGCGCCCGCAACAACGTGCGTTGTTGTTCGGTCTCGAGCTTGCGCGGCGCGACGGGATTCAACAGGGCCGGGTTGGTGCGTCCCAGCTCGGCCAACCAATAGGCGTCGTTGCGGTCGTTTTTCGAGTCGGATTGGCTGATTAAACGCAATTGCCGCGCGTCGGCGACGAGCACGTCGTGGGCGAGGGCGGCCAGGCGGCGGCGAATCCAGTTGCTGTGGCTGCCGGTTTCGATCACAATGCGCAGCCGCGGCCAACGGCGGAACCAGCGATCCAAGGCCTCCGGGCGGGTGGGGACTTGGCATTCCTCGAGGCTTTCGCCGGCGAGGTCGGTGAGCCGTACGAAGCAACGTTTGTCGCCGATGTCGACGCCGGCGACGGCGCAAATTTCGTTGTCTTTTTGCATCTGGATGCGTTGTTGCGCCAACTGTTGTTCGAGCTGGGTGAGTTGGCGGGTCTTCGCTTGTGAGCTGTCGGCTTTCTTGGTTTGGTGTTTGTCGGTTTGGTTCTTGTCGGTCTGTTGTTTGCTATTCTTCTTCATGGCTGGTCGCCTCCTTTTCAAAAATCCATTGCACCTCCCTTGTGGAGAAGTGCGCTGCTGCCGGTAGCCTACCGCTTCCCGGCTCCAAGCGACCAGCCTCTCATCCCATCTCAGTATCCGCGTTTGAAATGGTTTGAACGGACGCGGGGGTCTCTCCCTATCCCCCCGGAGTGAGCATCACCTATCTCCGCCCCCTACAACAGCGCCGAATCAAGCGGTTGCGCTTCCAGCCGCGACGCCGAATCCCCGCCCTCCGCCTCTTGAGCAAGATAAGCGCGCAGTTCCCGTTTCGAGCCGTCGAAGTGCTCGTCGATGAGACGGTGCACGGCGTGCTCGCGTTCCGATTGACGATCGAGAACCGGTTCGTAGACAAAGCCGCGGCCCCGCTTGCGGCGCGAAACCGCGCCCTTTTGCGCCAGGCGATCAAGCAATGTTAAAACCGTCGTATAGGCCAGGTCGCGCTCCGATTCCATGGCTTGCCGTACTTCGGCCACCGTGGCGCGCTCCAATCTCCAAAGCGATCGCATCGCCGCCAATTCGAGCGGGGGTAACAGGCGTGGGGGAGTTTCGGCGGTGCCTGCGGCGGACATAGATCTCGCGCGAAAATCAAAGTCCGAGCCCTAGCGGCGCGGATTTTCTCTATTCTCGCCCGCAAGACCCTGGAAAACAAGCCCCGTCCGCGGCGGCCGCGGAAACCCAAACCGAGCCGCGACCGTAAGGAGGCGGTATGCGACGAGGCCCTTCAGCCCCAAAACCGGTGGCGGAAGCACAATACCCGGGACCGCGCCCACCCCCGCACCACCCCCGGAAAACAAGCCCCGTCCGCTACTCCTCGCCCTTCGTGCCCTCCAGGGCCGATTGCAACTGCTCGCCAAACAACGACCGCGACTCGGCGGCTTTGTGCTTCGGCGGCCGCGCGGGCGAGGCCGCCGACGTCTTGGCCCGCGCCGGCTCCGAGGCCGAAACCTCGGAAGCGCCGGCTTCCGCCCCATCTCCAGGCCCTGCTCCACCCAAGAATCGCTCCTTATTCAGCAAGCTGCGCTCGAGCGATGGGTTATACGGCGTCCAGCCGCTCTCTTCCTCCCGATACGCGGCGATCGACGCACGCATGCTTTCGAGTTTCGAATCCATGTCGTCGAGGTAGTGCAGCAACAGCGCCTCGGGGAACGACGGCAGTTTCGGGGACCCGAACTCATACTTGCCGTGGTGACTGAGAATCAAATGCTCGACCAGCGTCTTCAGCTTCACCGGAAAATCCGCCAGTTCCGCGCACTTTCGATCGATCAGCCGCAGCACGATCGGAATATGCCCCAGTAGCTGTCCCTCGTCGCTGTATTGAAACGTCCGCTCGTAATGCAGTTCGTGGATCTTGCCCAAGTCGTGCAACACCACGCCCGTCTGCACCAGTTCCACGTCGATGAAATCGTAGTGGCTGCCTACCCGCTCCGCCAGCCGCATCAACGACGTCACATGTTCCAGCAATCCCCCGATGAAAGCATGGTGCAGCGACTTCGCCGCCGGCGCGCGCTTGAAGCGCTCTGCGACATCCTCGTCGTGCAGAAAAGCTTCCAGCAATCGCTTGAGATCCGCGTTGTTGAAATCCGCCACGCGCGCCAGCAGCGCGTCGAACATCTCATCCACGTTCTTTTCGGTGTGCGGAAGGTAATCGCCGATCCGGATTTCCGATTCCTCGGCCGGACGCAGCCGCTGGATCGTGATCTGCGGCTTCATGCGGTAGATCTGAATGAAACCGGCTACCTTGACAAAATCGCCGCTTGCGAACGTGTCGACGACATCCTCGATGCCGTCCCACATCTTGGCGTCCAACCGTCCGGTCCGATCCGACAGGACGAGCGAAAGGTAAGGCTCGCCCGACTTTTTCAGTCGAACGTCCTTCGTCTGCACGAGGAAAAAGTCGGTGACGTTTTCGTTCGCCTGCAGTTCCTTGACGAATCTGTTTTTCCGGGACATGTCTCGGAAGGGCGCCCGGTGCGCGTTTCCAAGCCTCGCGCCGGGCTGCTTCGAATCGGTTAAAGGACCGGGTAGTGACAAACACTCGTGTTTGTCCCAGTCCACAGTTCAGACAAGCTCTCAGCTTGTCTCGCCTCGACCACCCGCGCCGGTTTTCGGATCAGTCGTCGGCTTCTTTGTCTTTCTTGTTCTTCTTCTTGTCCTTGTCTTTGTCGCCGCCGCCGCCGGGGAGCGGGATGACCCAAAGCAAGCGCCGTTTCTTCTTCTTCGCGAGAATTTCCTCGCGCGTCGTGGTGACTGGAGCCAGCTTGGCTGGATCGCTCCAGGATGTGTCCTTGCCCGCTACCGCCGCGCTGTCGGCGTAGCCGGGACGAATTTCGATGTACGCTTCCTCGCGCAGCTGTGTCAGAAACTTCCTCACTTCGGGCTCGAAGCGCGGCGCCATCAGCCGGTTCCGAATCTCTTCCCGCACCTCCGACAGCTCCGCTTGGCCCTCGCGGTATTTCGTTTCCACTTTCAGGATCAAATACCCGTTCGGCGTCTTGAGCGGATCGGTGATGTGTCCACGCCGCTGGTCAAAAACGGCCTCCTCGATTTCCTTGCGCAAATCGCCGCGCCGCCAGATCCCGATATCGCCTCCCGAGGGCGCCGTGCGCTCGTTTTCCGAGTGTCGCTTCGCCAACTCGCGAAAAGGCTCGCCTCTGACGAGGCGCTTGTGCAACTCCTCCACTCTCTTCTCGACGGCCTTGAGTTCCTCGTCGTTCTTGCCCGCGGTGGAGATCAGCAATTCGAGCAACTGCACGCCTTCCTTGCGGATGAACTCGTCCTTGTGCTCGGCGTAATACTCTTCAATTTCGGCGCGGGCAACGACAATGCGCGAGCCAACCTCCTGCCCCATCACCGCTTGCGAGAGGAACGACTCCCGCATGCGGTCCATCATGTCTTCCGCCGGCGAGCCGGTTTGCTCGAAGATCCAGTCTTCCCATTCGTCGACCGTCTCGATCTCGTACTGCTCCATCATCTCGTCGCGCTGTTTGAGGACCTGGGCCTCCACGCTCATTCCCATTTCCTTGCCGCGTTGCACCATCAGGCGGCGGTCAATCAGATCCCGCAACGAGTCCTTTTGTCGTTTCTCCAACACGTCTCGTTTCTGCTCTTCATTCAGGTCCTTTGCATTGCGTACCTGCATTCGCAGTTCGTGGATCGTGGCGTCGTACTCGGACCGCAGCAGAATATCGCCGTTGATCTTGGCGATGATCTCTTCCACGATCACGACATCGGCACCAAGCGACGCCGCGAGAACGCAAGTCGCCGCGAGGAGAAACAAAATTCGACTCTTCATGGTGTGTCGCCGTCCTTGACTCAGCCCGACATTAGGGGTGCCGCCGAGGGTGGGTTCGCCGAACGGCCGGCGGCCGCTCGGACAGCGCGATTCACTCTTCCCTATACGTTACTATCTTCGCACGCCCGGCGGCGACGGGTTCAATACAATGGCTCCGCCGGTATAGTAGTCTTATCGTACCGTTGCGCCGGATCCGTTCGCGCCGCTCTCGCCGGTTTCATCATGCAGTTCCCCGGGGAAAAGAAGCCACCTCTTGGCGTCATTTTCGACTCCGCGATGGGGCGAACGATCGACGACGTTCTCGCCTTGGCTTTTCTCCATGGTCTTACCGCGAAACCGGAGCCGGAGGTGCGCGTTGTTTCGGTCACCGTCAGCCACGGAAATTTGCGGGCCGCGGCCTTCTGCGATGCGATGGCGTGGTTCTTCACGGACTGGAAACAGCGCGAGCTGCCGAAGAAATTCCGTCGTCGAAAACGGGCCCTTCCCGTCGGGTTGCTGACCGAAGGGGAATCGCCGCCGGATGCGCCGATGCTCACGGCCGCGCTCTCGCGTCGCGACCCTTCCGGTGAGCCCGCGTACCGACACGAGATCGACAAGCCCACCGACACCGCCGACGTGGTCGCGGTCATCCGTAACGCTTTTAACGCTCTCCATGATCAAAACGGCGTCGTGATTCTGACCGGTCCCGCAACGAATCTCGCGCGCGTGCTCGGCCTGCGAGGAATTCAGGAATGGATCGAAAAGAAGGTACGCCTGCTGGTGGTCGCCGCCGGCCGGTATCCGGAAGGCCTACCGGATTACAACATCGCGCATGACGTCCCCGCGGCCCGCAAGCTTTTCGCCGAATGGCCCACCCCGATCGTCGTCGCGGGCGATGAGGTCGGACGCGAGATTCCCTACCCGGCCTCGAGCATCGAGAACGATTTTGGCTGGGCTCCCAACCACCCGGTGGTTGACGCCTACCACGCCTTTCAGCCGATGCCCTACGACGCGCCGAGTCGGGCGATCGCGGCCGCGCTTCACGCCGTTCGTCCCGATGACGGGTACTTTCAACTCTCCGAGCCGGGCGAGATCGCGGTCCTCGACGACGGCCGAACGAAATTCCTCCCTTCCGAGGACGGACGGCACCGTTACCTGATCGTCGACCCCGACCAAAAGCAGCGCGTGATCGAAGCCTATCGAGACGCCGTTTCATCGATGCCCGCCTCGGAAAAAACCACCAAGTATCTCCGCGAAATCGTGGAAGAAGTACAAAAGCGGGAAGAAGCCGCTCAAGCCAAGGAAGCTGACCAGAGCAAAGAGAAACCGTCCCCAAAAGATTGACTTCCGGTGATGTGGGAGCACATGCGTCTGCAATCTTTGTCCTCAGGATGACGGTTGCATAAAGTCAGCGAAAACCCCGATTTTGCGACTGCGCCCGTCAGTGGGGCAGGCCTCCAGGCCCTGCCCTCCGACAATCGCTCCCGAGCGCGGTCCACGCCAAGTTTCCGCCTACACAAAGCCTTCAAATCCCCGCCGTTCTGATAAAGTAACCCCGATATGGAAAGAGCCCACGCCCGCGCCCCCGCGCGCGTTGACCCGGCCGGTGGAGGCACCGATGCCCCGCCTTTCTCGGTCGAACACGGCGGCATGGTCGTCAACATCGGCATCGGGCGCCACGCCTTCGCGTCGGTCGACCGGCTGCCCCAAGGAAGCGGCGTCATCATCTACTCCGAGGATCTAGGCGTTGGCGTAACCGCTCCTACCGTCGGGGAGCTTCCCGGCCGTCTCGAATTTCTCGAGGCGTTCGTGCGCCGCTTGACCGACCCGACGGATTCATTGCTGTTGGTTACCGAGTCCGACGTCCCCGCCGGCGCCGGCCTGGGCGGCTCGGGCGCGGTCGGAGTCGCCGCCGCCGCCGCCATCGACCGTGCCTACGGGCGGCAACGCTCGCAAGCTGAAACAGCGACGCTGGCGAACTCAGTCGAGCGAGACGACCTAGGCTATCCCGGCGGCGATCAAGATTCCTTCGGAGCCGCGCTGGGCGGGATCAACCGCCTCGAATATGTGAAAGGCGGCGGCACTCGCCCGCATCGGATCGCCGTTCCCAATGACGCGCGCCGCGCCCTCGAACACAACTCGCTGCTGATCTACACCAGCGAGGCTCACGTATCGGGCAACATCCATCAGGACATCAAGGACTCCTACGCTCTCGAGGACTCTCCGACCGTCGCCGCCATGATTCGCCTCCGCGAAGAGGCCGGGAAAATGGCCGCCGCCCTCGAGGCCGGCAATCTCGACGGATATGTCGAGTCGCTGAACGCCTCCTGCCGAAACCTATACAGATTGCATCCAAGCTGCGACAGCGAAGCCCACCGCCGATACTTCGATGATCTCGACGACGTGATCCTCGGCGGCAAGACCTGCGGCGCCGGCGGCGGCGGCGTCATGCTGGTCTTCACGAAATCGGGCCGACGGCGCGAATGCCTACACCGCGCCGAGCGCATGGGCGCGCTCGTCTGGCCCGTGACAATTGACTTCGACGGCGTCCAAACCTGGACCGGCCCCGGCGCAACCGAGCAAGAGGTAGAGCGGTATCGGCAGTTGGCCGCCGGCTGATAGAGCATGAGTACTGACCTGATTGGAGAGCAGGTGGGCGTGAAACGGCATTGCCGGAACGGCGTCAGAGTTAATACTCGCCCCGGGTGAAGCGAAGCGCGGGAACAATCGTCCGACGCAACCCCGCCAATCGAACGTTTCCCGACCCGCCGCCATTGTCAGACGCCTCACCGACGCATCTGAGACGATGAACGATTGGATCGGGGACACCATGCAGTACGACATCATTGCCATCGGCGCCGGAGCGGGCGGCCTCAACGTAGCCGTCCCTTGCGCCAAAATAGGCCTCAAGACGCTCCTGATCGACAAGAACCCCAACCTCGTCGGCGGCGAATGCCTCAACACCGGCTGTGTACCCAGCAAGGCTCTGCTCCACATCGCTAAACGAAAACATGATGCCGTCGGGCTCGCTCCATTCGGAATCGAGGCCAGCGGGGAAATCGATTTTCGCAAGGTATTCGAGGTCGTGCGCGAAGTACAGGCCGAAATCCGCTCCCACGAAACGCCTGAGGCCCTCGGCGAATTCGGCGTTGAGTTCGCCTTCGGCGAGGCCCGCTTCGTCTCGCGGGACAGCGTCCAGGTCGGCGACCAAACCTACTCGGCGCGCCGCATCGTCATCGCTACCGGCGGCCGCCCCCGCATTCCACCGATCCCCGGCATCGAGCACGTCGCCTATCTCACTCACGAGAACCTTTGGAAACTCGACGAACTGCCGGGCGAGATGCTGATCGTCGGAGCCGGCCCGATCGGCATGGAGATGTCGCAAGCCTTCACGCGGCTGGGCTCGAAAGTCACTGTTCTCGAAAAGGCTTCGCGGTTGCTGTTGCGCGACTCCGAGGAAGCCGGCGAGCTGATCGGCCGGCACCTCGGCGCCGAGGGCGTCCGATTCATCCTGAACGCCGAGCTGACCCGCTTCCCCACGCCCAACACCGCCGAGATCGCAACCCCCGACGGCGTCATCGAACAGCGCTTCGACAAAGTCTTGATCGCCACCGGCAAGGAACTCGTCCACGACTCGCTCGACGTTGAAAAAGCCGGAATCGAAGTCGACGGCGGGCGCATGAAGCTCGACCCCTATCTGCGAACCACCAACAAACGCATCTACGCTTGCGGCGACGCCGCGGGACAAATCTTTCTGACCCACGTTACCGAACTGCACGGCGCGGTGATTCTGTGGAACCTGTTCTCGCCGATCAAGAAGAAACTCAGCTACGACGATCTGAGTTGGGTTACTTTCACCGATCCGGAAGTGGCGACCTTCGGCCTATCGGAAAAGCAACTCCAAGACCGCGGCATTCGCTACCGCCGCGTCGTACAGGGCTTCGAAGACGTCAATCGCGCGACGACCGATCACTACCCTGAGTCGAAGCTGACCGTCTATTTGAAAGGCGACCGCATCTTGGGCGGCACGATGATCGCTCCCAGCGCCGGCGAGCTGATTCAAGAGCTCGTCCTCGCCAAGCAGAACAAGATCCCTCTCCGAAAGCTGCTCGAAAAGACCTACGCCTACCCCACCGCCGGCCGCATCAACCGCTGGCTGGCCATCTGGGAATACGACCGCAAGACCACCGACGTGGTCAAGAAAACCCTCCGCGCGGCATTCCGCGTGGCCGGGTAGAAAGGGTCTACCCCAGGTCCCACGTCGGAGCAGCGCCGGGCCGACCCCCGCCCCCGCCTAACCGTACTTCTCGACCGCTTGCCCGATCGAATCCCCGGCCTTTTCCAGGTCTTCGGCAAGCATGACCGGCAGGAACTCGACGCTCGCGTTGACGGCGAGGAACCAAGGTTCGGCGACGGCGGGCAGTTGTGAAACGTCGTCGAGATTGACAATCAGGGTAGCGCCCCGCTTCCCTCCGTCGGCGCTGAAGTAAGCCGCCTCCGGCTGCAATTCGGCAAGGATTGACTTAACCGTCGATCCGAGAGTTCCGGCCTTGGCGAGACGGTTACCTGCCTCGACATCCCAGGCAACTTTGACCATAAAACGCATCGCGAACCTCCTCTGTGGTGAGCGTAACAACACAAAGTCTATCACGACGCCCCTGGCGGCGAGGCCGTGGAAGTTAATCAGGGTTGCGGCATGGAACCTACACACCTACCGCTACAATCACCGCTACCGCTACGGCAACGAGTATATAGAGCAGCGCAAACACCTTGAGCACTCTCGGCAGAGTGTCCAAATCGACCCCCCCGCCCGCCATCTGAAGATCTTTGCCTCGTTGACGATGGTGCTGGGCGAGTCGCCGCGCGGGCTCGATGCCGCGCCAACAGACAAAGCCGAAGCCGCAATTCATGATCAGCGGCAGAATCAACGCCCAACGAGTCCACGGCCCGGCAGCCGCGTGAGCCAGGCAGTAAGAAATAATCGCGCCCGTGATTCCGAAAACAAAGACGCTCAGCTTGAGGGCGACCTCCAGGTAGAACTTATACAGTTCCAGCTCTTTTTCAAACGCCTTCCAAAGCAACTCTCGGTCGTCCATCCTGCAGCCCCCATCGGGATCTCGGCGGTTTACGCCCGATCTTGTCTTCCACAATAAGCAACTTGCGGATTCCGGGACAAGCCGGCGCTGCTCTCTTCGAACCCCGCGCCACGCATGCTGATCTTTGGGGGCCGGACCCCTCAGCCAAACAGCTCTTTGAAGGCCGGAAACGACCATCGAAAACCGTCTTCAAACGTCCCGCCCTGGGGCCGATGCACGCTCTCGAACGAGATTACGCCGTCATACTCGTCACGGCGCAGAGCCTCGGCGAGCCCTCGGTAGTACCCGATCATTTGGCCGTCGCCGAAGCGACATTGGTCGACGGTGGCCTTGGGAATGTCGACCCGCAAGTCCTTGACGTGAAGATGGCCGAGCGGGCCTCCGCGAAGCGCTTCGTAACCGTCCGGATAGGCCGCCTCGCCGCAGTACAGGCTGTTGCCCGGATCCCACAGGATCTTCAGCCGCTCGCTGCCCATTTCGTCAACGAGCTTGCGCCCAAGGTAGGCCGAGGTGATCATGGCGTTGTTGCCGGTCTCGACGACCAGCGTGATCCGTTCGTCTTCGGCCAGTTGTACGGCGGGCGCAAGCAGTTGCTTGAGCTTGTCCCAGGCGCCAGTCGAGACGACCCAACTCTCCGAGCCGCCCGAACCGAACAAGATCATTTCTTTGCGGAAACTCATAATGCGCACCAGGCCGCACTCGAGCGTTTTGGCCGTCTCGATGCACCGCTTCAGCGCGGTCATGTGCGCCGAGTGAGCCTCGTCGCCGACTTCGGTCCGCCCAACGAGCATGCCGACGAAATT
Organism: Bryobacterales bacterium; assembly: GCA_965238125.1. GTDB lineage: Bacteria > Acidobacteriota > Terriglobia > Bryobacterales > UBA6623 > UBA6623. The sequence continues at coordinate 6,201,414 of OZ250179.1, forward strand.
GTGGCGTGATACGCAGCAAACCTCCATCTCGTACTGCCTGATCAGGTCTTGAACCCGACTGATCGCGGCATCGTCGAGGTCGCCGACTTCCTTGTCCCACAGAAACTGCAACTCGGCGTGCCGCAACCCGAGCTCATTCATGACATCGAGCGCGTGCTCGAACTCGCGGCTGATGCCGTCGGTGATGACTCCCAGTTTCACTGTCGTTGTTCCTTCACTACTTACTTCACCACGTCACTTCGGTACCGGCGATCTCCTCGAGCCACTTGACGATCGACCAGTTGTCGCCTTCGGGGAAACGGGAGATGCCGGCTTGAAACAGCTCATAGGCGGCGCTGGTGGTAAACATGGCCGCGCCGGCTTCGCGCGCCACGCCCATCGAGATGCCGAGATCCTTATACATGGTCGCGATATGGCTGCCGGTGTTCTCGAACTTGCGGTCGAGGATTTGGCGGGCGCAGTTCTCGAACAAGGGACTTCCCACCGCGCTCGATTGGAAGACCTGAAACAACGTCTCGCCTTTGACGCCGGCCTTGTGCCCCATCACCAGCGATTCAAAGGTCGCCGCGAAAGTGCAACCAATCATCACTTGCAGTGCCGCCTTGACGATTTGCCCTTGGCCGATCTCTTCGCCGACGTGGAATACGACTTTCGAGACGGCATCGAGCACGTCGCGGTTCTGTTCGAGAACGTCGTTCTTGGCCGCGGTCATCAAGGTGAGCGTGCCGCTATCGGCGCCGGATTTGCCGCCGTTGACCGGTGAGTCGATCAGGTGAATGCCTTGGTCGGCGAGCGGAGCCTCCAAGGCCCTCGCTTCGGCGGGAAAAATCGTCGCCGAAACGATCACCGTCTTGCCGGGGTCCATGCCTTTGAGCACACCCGTCTCGCCCACAACGACATCGTGAACCTGCGAACCGCTCATTACCATAACGAACACGGCGTCGCAGGCCGCGCCTAACTCGGCGCAATTGGCGGCTCGTCGGCCGCCGGCGGCTTCGAGCAACTCGAGCCGCTCTTCTCTCAAGTCGAATCCGACTGTCGGGAAACCCGCCTTCAGGATGTTGTTCGCCAGGCCGATACCCATGTCGCCGAGGCCGATGACTCCTACCGTTTTCATAAGTTGTGTTAGCTCCTACGCCGGGGCAAGGTTCGAGCATAGCGCAGCGGATCGTGCGGATTCAGACCCCACCGGCGACATGCTCGAGCAGTGCTTCTTTGCTCATTCCGGCGATTCCGAGTTGCTCGGGGGTTCTAGTGGATTTCCAAAAGTCACGGTCGAGGGTGGCCGAGGCCAACTCGACGAGACTTCGCATGAGCGGGCAGTCGACCCCGAGCTGCTCGCCCAGCTTCGACCACGCGGCCAGCCCGTAGGGAACATCCTCGGTAAGCCAACGGGTGTCGAGCGCGCCCGGCGCTCGCAGCGCCGTCAACATGCGGCTGCCGTTGATCGTGGCCCACAAGTCTCCCTTGGGACCGAAGCCGGCTGCGTGAAAGGCTTCGTCCACCGGAGACAGTTCAATGTCGAGGGCCTTGGCGATGGCCAGCCGCTCGCGGTCCACCGCAGAGATCAGCCGACACACCCCCGGCGTGACGCCCTCTTCATAGAAATAGAAGTCGCCGCGCGAGTACTCGACCCGCCCCGCATTCAACAGCACGCCGGCCGGGTGGACTACCGGGTTCATTGCCCCCAAACCGCAGGCCAATACGTTGGGGTACAGCTCGGTCCCGGGGAACCATCGATCGACGAGTCGGCGAACGCGCTCGCCCTCGCCGCTCGGCAGAACGCCCAGCCCCAGTCCCGCGACCACGCCCCAGATGTGGGCCGACGTCGGCGACATCTTGCGGCAAACGTAGGGCGCCGTCTCGGTCTCGGCCACAACCACGCCCTTGGCCGCGCCCCGTTCGGTCAGGATGCGGGCGAACTCCAGGCTGCCGAGCGTACCGGGCATCAGGACGACCACCTGTGCGCCGCGCAGGTGAGGCGCGCAAGCTTCCGCGAAAACCCGATGCCCGTACGCCGGGATGATCAGCAGCACCAGTTCGCTGTCGGCCAGGCCTTCGGCAAAGTCCGTCGTCACGCGGGTCACCTCGGCCGTGCCGCGCTTGGCCACGCCGTCGAGCGTAATGCGGCGGGATTCGCGGATCGGGTCGACCATTTCGGAAAACTCCGGCAGCTCGCACAGCGTCACCGAAGCCCCGGCCAAGCTGAGATTCGCGGCCACCGCGAACGCCGTGTTGCCGCCGCCAAGAATAGTAATTTCCGCCGAGTCCATGGACGTCACCTCGCTCCAGCCTAGCAACCTAGGAAACCCGTCAAGCGGGTGTGTGGGCACGGGAGACCGAATCAGAGATGGGATGAGAGGCTGGTCGCTTGGAGCCGGGAAGCGGTAGGCTACCGGCAGCAGCGCACTTCTCCACAAGGGAGGTGCAATGGATTTTTGAAAAGGAGGCGACCAGCCATGAAGAAGAATAGCAAACAACAGACCGACAAGAACCAAACCGACAAACACCAAACCAAGAAAGCCGACAGCTCACAAGCGAAGACCCGCCAACTCACCCAGCTCGAACAACAGTTGGCGCAACAACGCATCCAGATGCAAAAAGACAACGAAATTTGCGCCGTCGCCGGCGTCGACATCGGCGACAAACGTTGCTTCGTACGGCTCACCGACCTCGCCGGCGAAAGCCTCGAGGAATGCCAAGTCCCCACCCGCCCGGAGGCCTTGGATCGCTGGTTCCGCCGTTGGCCGCGGCTGCGCATTGTGATCGAAACCGGCAGCCACAGCAACTGGATTCGCCGCCGCCTGGCCGCCCTCGCCCACGACGTGCTCGTCGCCGACGCGCGGCAATTGCGTTTAATCAGCCAATCCGACTCGAAAAACGACCGCAACGACGCCTATTGGTTGGCCGAGCTGGGACGCACCAACCCGGCCCTGTTGAATCCCGTCGCGCCGCGCAAGCTCGAGACCGAACAACAACGCACGTTGTTGCGGGCGCGCGAGGCCGTGCTCGAGTGCCGCACGAAATTGAAAGGGAGTTTGCGCGGCATGGCGAAGTCGCACGGCATCCGCTTGGGCCGATGCGCCCAGAACCAATGGGTCGAGCGCGTCCGGGAGGCCTGCCCCGAGGTGTTGCACGCGGCGTTGTTGGGGGTGGCGACACAAATCGAAAGCCTCGGCGCGACGATCCGCGAATATGACAAACAAATCGTCGCGTTGGGCAAGCAATACGCAGCGGTCGAGCGGCTGCGAACGATCGGAGGGGTGGGGCCGCTGACGGCGTTGACGTTCGTGTTGGCGCTCGACAACGACCCGGGCCGCGTGAAGCGTTCGCGGCAGGTCGGCGCGCTGGTGGGGCTGCGTCCCAAGCAACGCCAATCGGGCGAGCGGTCACTGCGGCTGGGCGTGACGAAATCGGGAGATCCGCTGCTGCGGCGGACGTTGATTCAGTGCGCGCACTGGGTGCTGGGGCCGTTCGGGACCGACTCCACGCTCAGGCGCTGGGGTTTGGGTTTGGCGGCGCGCGGCGGAGGACATGCGAAGAAGCGGGCGGTGGTGGCGGTGGCGCGCAAGTTGGCGGTGCTGATGCATGTGTTGTGGGTGAAACAAGAAAACTACGATCCGCTGCACGGGCTGACGGAAACGGTTTCCCCATAAGGCAGGGACGATGAGGCGCAGTCGGCGGCAACGGTTTCGGATGAAGCAACGTGATGAGGACATCCGCGAGCCCCCTAACGGGGACTCGGCGGCAAGAAGATTCCTGTTGAAAGGAAGGGAGTAGGGGATTGGGCGGACGAAGCGAGGCCGCGGCGGAGAATCGAGATCGTGTCACGGTGACTGCGGGCTCTGGGCAGGCAGGCCGATTCTTTCGAGGATGGGTCGAAGCCGCAACAGAGAGAGCAGCGCCGAAAGACCGGACCCCAACCAGCAGAGGTCAACAACGAGACCGATAACACTGCGAATGGAAGCCCGGTCCTCAACGCGCCGCAAGGCATGAGGACCCGGGCCGGATCCGACAAACCGACCAACGCCTCCCAACGACCGCCCTTGACAAGCGACCCACCTCTCATGGAAGCCCGGAGCGCAAGCGACGGGTTAAGGCCGCGCAACCGCCACGTGCTCCGGACCCGAGCCTCCGCGAACTGCCGTATGTCTCCGCATTGTCCGGGACCTACTCGAAACTGTTGCCCCGGGCCCGTCGCTTGCGCTCCGGGCTCTGAATCGGGTTCCGGGAACGGTCAGGTCAATGCGACATATATATGTTATGATGTGATTGTGAAACGTACGACGATCTTTCTGCCTGACGAGCTTCACGAACAGCTGCGCGAAGAGGCGTTTCGTTTGCGAATCAGCATGGCGGAGTTGATACGCACGAAACTGCACCCCGCGGCGCAACTCGGTGAAGCGGAGACTGATCCGCTGCTGGAAGTCGCCGGAATCTGTAACGACGGGGGCCTCACTGCCAACATCGACCAAGAACTTTACGGAATCTGACCGGTCATCCTTGTTCGTCGACACTTGGGGATGGCTGAGCTTGGCGGATGCAAACGATCCGGCTCATACCGCCGTGAAGAAGCTGCGGGAATCCGATATCGAGGCCGGTCGCCGTTGGGTTACCAGCGATTACGTGCTGGACGAAACGATCACTCGGCTGTTCGCCCGGCGCCCCTTTCATGAAGCAGAGAGATTTTGCTCGGCCTTGTTTCGCGCGCAACAACGCGGACTGCTCTTCATCGAGCCGATCCATGCCGCGCGATTCCGGGCAGCCTACCGGCTTCGGGTTCGCTACAACGATAAACCCCGCGTTTCGTTCACGGACCTAACCAGCTTCATCGTCATGGAGGAACTTGCGATTCGGCACGTCATCACAGGTGACTCCCACTTTCGGCGGAGTGAGTTCGGGTTTATCACGATTCCGTAAGAAACCGGGCTCGAAGCCTTTCGGCTGACCTGAAACTTCTTTGGGGCGGGTTGAGGAAAGGGCAGGCCTGGAGACCTGCCCCACTGGGAGCCGGTGCCGTTGGATGTCAATGTAGAAATCGAGAGACAAGCTGAGAGCTTGTCTCCACTTTGGGCTGGGACCGGCAAGAGTGCCGGTCGCTACCGGTTTCAAGACAATTTTCGGAGTTTGGTGACGCGGCCGATTTCGACCCATTCGGCGACGAAGATATTGCCGTCGTGGTCGAAGCAGGCTCCGTGCGGACAGACGAACTTTCCGGGCGGGAAATGCTCGCGCGACTTGACGCGGCGCTGCCGGTAATCGTCCGAACCCTCGCCCAGGTGGACGATGACGTTGTTGTCGCCGTCGAGCAGCGTGACCCGCGCGGCGAGATCGGGGATGACCATTTCGGTTCCCCGAATATGGAAGTGGCAGGGTAAGTCGACACCGCTATAGAACCGGCGGTGCTCGCCATCGAGCGAAAACTCTTGTAGCCGATTGTTGGCGCGGTCGGCGACCAGGATCACCGGTTCCGGTCCGCGCGTGTCATGGATGATGCCGTGAGGGCATTGCACCTGACCGGCCTCACTGCCGGGCCCGCCGAAGGTGCGAATGTAGTTGCCCTTTTTGTCGTATTGGATGATATAACTCGACCCGTAACCGTCGCCGACGTAGATGTCGCCGTTGGGGGCGACGGCGAGGTTGGTGGGGCGATAGTCGGGTTTCTCTCCGTCGGGGCCGGGCTGATAGCCGGGAGATTCGGACGGATAGCCCAAGCGCAGGACCTCTTCTCCGTCCATCGTCGTCTTGACCACAATGCGGCGATCGATATCGCAGAAGTAGAGAAATTCCTCGCCGTCTTCCACTTCTAAGTGAAAACCGTGCGTGCCCCCCTTGAATTCCGCGCCCCAGGAGCGGACGAAGCTGCCGTCGGCGTCGAAGACCACCACGGCATCGGGGCTTTCACTGGTCTCGTGAACGGTGTGGTGGATGTAGATCAGTCCTTGGGAGTCCTCGACAACGCCGTGGCAGTTGCCATAGCGAATATGGCCGGGCAACCCACCCCAGTCGTGAATGACTTCGTAGGTGTGCTCGCCGGAGCCGACGACGGGGTTGGACGTTGCGGGCGTACTCATTTCGCGAGATTCCTTTCAGTAGAAGGCGTGGCGCTAACCGGCGATCGGGCCCCCCCGCGAGCGTTGGTTGCCCCGGGCCATTCTAACGAAGTCCTTCGACCAAATAGAGGTCTGAGATGTTGCGCCCGTAGGTGTAACAGTAGGACTGCTCGTCGGCCGAGATCTGGATTGAGTAGATCTCGATCACGCCGACCAGATCAGCAGGCGCAAGAGCTTTCCAGAAAGATCTCTTACCCGTGGAGAGGTCCACCCTGTAGACCGTCGTTGGCACCTCCAATTCGGGGCTCACAAAGATGGAGCGGCCATCGGAGCTCCAGGCAACGAAATTGTCCTCCGGCTCGACACCGGGAATCCGCTGTGCCTCGCCACCCCCGATCGGGAACAGAGACGGCGGACCGTCGGCCTCCCCTGCAATCCATTCGCCGTCCGGCGAGACCGCTTTCTGCCCTAGATAAAACCGGTTTCCCTCCGGCGTGATGGGCCGGGGTTCGCCGCCTTCGATGTCTTGGATGTAGCAGCGGACGCCTTGGCCCGATGCGCTTCCCGCAAAGACAATTTGGCGGCCATCGGGCATCCAATCCATTGCCTCGTAGTTGCGAATGCCGTCGTTTCTGATGCGAACCGGTTCTCCGGCGCCGGTAGGGAGCAGAACTAACTCCGGGTCAGGCCCCGAGGACATCGTCAGGGCCCTGCTTCCGTCCGGAGACAGAGCGAACGCCATGCCATCGCCCAGCCGCACAGCTGGCTCGCCCGTGGTCTCTCTCAGATACACCCCCCAGCGTTCAATCCCGCCTCCCTCGCCGAACTCCGTAATCAGGATCGTTTCCCCATCCGAGCTCATGTCGGGCACTTCCGAGGCGTCGAACCAAGAAAGGTCCCGCTCGGCTGTCTGCCCGGGCGCCAGGCAGTTGATACCGACCCGCCAATTGACGCGGCTCACCAACCCGCGGCCGTCCTCGGAGACATCGAGCAGCCGCAGGTCGACCGGAACGTTCTCAACGATACGCTCGGCCCCCGAAAGCGTGAGGGCGCGTATCGTCTTGCCTCCCAGCCAGCCTGTTTCATACCAGACCCCATCCGCATCGGGGGACCACGCAAGAACAAGGTTGTCCGCGTTCCCGGGGGCGGCGAGAATCGTCTTGTCGCCATTACCGTCGATCGTCGCGACTTCCCAAGCGCCTCCAAACCCGAAGGGGCGTTCGGAGAAGGCAATCCGGCCGTCCCTCGGCGAAATCCGAAAGCTAGCTATTCGATCGGGCGTTTCGTAGAGTACCTTCCCGACGGGCAACTCAACACGGATTCGGCCCTCGATCATCCGGGCAACACCCAATTCACCGTCCGGCGTCCAGTCCGCGAACATCACATCGTCTAACACTTCGCGGGGTGCGCCCCCGGCCAAGGAAGCTTGCAGAAGAGTAGCGGGAAAGGAATCCGCCGGGGTACCAAAAGAAGCGACCAGATACCGCGGGGACCGACGTGCCAGGGCCATCTCGCCGGTTTTCGATATCGCTAGGATGTCTGCATCTTGGATGTTCAGAGAGCGGGACTCCGAACTCTCCGGGCGCGTCGTAAAGAGTTCCCGGCGGCCGCCATCCCAAGCCGCGCTGTAGACGATCGTGTTGCCGTCGGGAGCAAACCGGGCCGAGGTGACGGTTCCGCGGCGGAAGGTCAGCCGCTGGTAGGTTGGAATCCCCGGGGCCGAGTCGGTGAATTGGGTTCCCGCGACAAAGGCGACGGCGAGCAAGATCAGCAGCCCGGCGGCGGCAGCGACCGCGGTCGTGGCGCGCCTTGCTTTCGATGCTGGCCGTGGTTCCGGGGTCGTTGGGCCAACAGAGGTTTTGACGACCGCCGACGTCCCCGACTCGATCTGCTTCCGCAGCCCTCGCAGATCGACGATCATCTCATCCACATGCTGGTAACGCTCGTCGCGATCCTTCGCCATGGCCTTCGCAACAATGCGGTCCAGATCGATCGGGACTCCCACTCGGAGAGCGGTGATGGGTTCGGGTTCCTGGTGGACAACCGAGTAAGCCACGGCGTCTTCCCGTTCGCCCTCGAACGGCAGCCTGCCCGTCACCATCTCGTAGATCACGACCCCCAGCGACCAGATATCGGTCCGCCGGTCGGTCGGCTCGCGTCGAGCCTGCTCGGGCGACATATAGGCCGGGGTGCCCAAGATCATCGCGCTCTTCGTCAGACGCGATTGCTCGGCGAGCTGAGCGAGGCCGAAGTCCATGATCTTCACTTGGCCTTCGGCGGTCAGCATCAGGTTGGCCGGTTTGATGTCGCGGTGAACGATCTCTTTGCCATGCGCTACCTGGAGACCCTGTGCGGTTTGAACGGCAACGTCCAAGACTTCATCGAGCTTGAGCGGCCGCTCGGCAATCTTGTTCTTCAGTGTTTGGCCTTCGAGGTGGCCATGGCGATGAAGGTTTCGCCGTCCACCTCGTCGATCTCGTAGACCGGGCAGACGTTCTGGTGATCGAGGCGCGCGGCGGCCTTCGCTTCCCGCACAAAGCGGGCCTTGTATTCGGGATCCTCAAGAGCGTGGGCGGCAAGGAATTTCAGAGCGACGGTGCGCTCGAGCTTGGTGTCGTGGGCTTTGTAGACGACACCCATTCCGCCCGCGCCAAGCTTGGCCGTGACTTTGTAGTGCGAGATGGTTTGACCGATCACGACGTTCCGATTCTAGCGCGGTACGGATAGCCGGCGAGAGCGCTGTGAGCGGTGATCGGCCTTCCCGCCCCTCTAGCCCGCATTTCTCAGTGCGCCTTTTCGGCGCGGACACCCTGTGGGAGGAAGGAGCCCACCCATGTAGTTGTCGGTAGGCATGGAAGCTGACGAGCGGCTTGGTCGAGTAATCGGCCGAGCGGAAGCCTCGTGACAAAGTCCGGAGAAAGCCGGGCGAGCAAGCCGACAGGCCGTAACGCGCAGTAAGCCTGAGCAGGCCTCGAAAGGGAAGTCGCGGACGCCGACCCGCCTGAGATACGGGGAAGGCCGCACGAACCGGGAAGCAACCGACACGCGCACCGGTTCGGTCCGCCGGGGTAGTGGGCACGGCATGTCAGCCAAGGGAGACCGCAGTGCAGAAAGGGAGGCCCCGGCGGGTGGAGTTCGCAACTCCGCCGTCCTCGGTAAGGAGGGCGGACTCGACGGGGAGTCGGACAGGGCCGTAGTAGCGCGGAAGCTGGGTAACGCCGGGGGAGCGAAGGGCCCTGCCTTCCGGCACGCTTCGGAAGCCGAGTCGGATCAGGCGATTGACATGAGTCTGGCAACGCCGGAAAAGATCAGGACCCTACAGAAGAAGCTTTATCTCAAAGCGAAGCAGGAGCCGAACTTCCGCTTCTATCAGCTCTGGGACAAGGTCTGGCGCGGGGACATTCTCGAGCACGCCTACCGGATGGCAAAGGCCAACGGCGGGGCTGCGGGAGTGGACGGCGTGACGTTTGAACAGATCGAATTCCAAGGCCGCCAGGAGTGGTTGCGAAGCCTGCAACAAGACTTGCGCTCGAAGAGCTACCGGCCTCGGCCGGTGCGACGGGTGATGATTCCCAAGCCCGGCGGCGGCGAGCGTCCGCTCGGCATCCCGACCCTTCGGGACCGTGTGGCGCAAACCGCTGCCAAGCTGGTGATCGAGCCGATCTTCGAGGCGGATTTGGACCCGGAGGCCTATGGCTACCGGCCGAAACGGAGCGCGCACGACGCGATCCGGAAAGTGCATAAACTGCTGTGTGGAGGCTACACCGATGTAGTCGACGCCGATTTGTCGAAGTACTTCGATACGATTCCGCACGCCGAGTTGCTCGAATGCGTGGCGCGGCGTATTTCGGACCGGCAAGTCTTACACGTCATCAAGATGTGGTTAAAGACGCCGGTCGAAGGGCGGGATGAGAACGGGAACCGGCGGATGACGTGCGGCAAGCGGAGCAAGCGCGGCACCCCGCAGGGTGGCGTGATCAGTCCCTTGTTGGCCAATCTGTACATGAACCGTTTTCTGAAGCATTGGCGGCGAACGGGGAAGGGAAGTGAGTTTCGAGCCGTGATCATTAACTATGCGGATGACTTCGTGATTCTCAGCCGCGGCGGCGCAGCCGAGGCGCTGGAGTGGACCGAGCGGACGATGACGCGGATCGGGCTGACCCTGAACCGGGAGAAGACGAAGTTGGTGCGAGCGAAGCAGGAGCGGTTTGACTTTCTGGGATACACGTTCGGGCCGCATCGTTTCAAGAAGGACGGTCATTGGTATTTGGGAGCGAGTCCGTCGAAGAAGAGCGTGGCACGGTTGAAGCGGAAGGTGCATGCGCTGTTGCGTCCGGCTGAAGTGGGGCGCTGGGAAGAAGTGAGCGGACGGCTTAACCGAGTGTTGGTGGGCTGGTCGAATTACTTCTCTTATGGCACCCGGCTGATGGCGTATCGGGCGGTGGACAACCACGTGTGCGAGCGAGTGCGAGGATTTATGCGGAGGCGGAGGAAGGTGTCGTCGCGCGGCGCCCGGCAGTTTAGCGACCAGGTGGTGTTCGGCAAGCTAGGCGTGGTCCGCCTGCGCCGGATGCACTTGGGTCCGCCGCCTGCGACAGCTTGAGGGAGGAAGCCGGTCGGAGAGCCGGATGCGGGAAATCCGCACGTCCGGTTCGATGAGCGGGGACGGGAAACGGGACCACGACACCTCCGGCGTCAAGAGCACCCGCGCCCGTCCTCGACTCTACCCGCCTGACGAGCAAAGCACACGATAGGCCCGCCATTACTTCGTTGCGCTTGCTCGCCGTGCTCACCGTACTGTTCAAGTACGCCTCCGCGCGTCAAGCGGCGCGCGCCTCGTACTGACGGACCTTTCATGCACTTTGCCTCGCCACGCGGTGAGAAAAGCGGGCTAGATCGTTTGCTCGCGATGGATGATGTGGCAGATGTTGCCTTCGATGTCACGGAAGAAGGCAAGGCGGTTGCCGCCGGCGTTGACGAGGTTTTCGATCTCGATACCCTTGGACTTGAGATCTTCATGGGCGGCATCAAAGTCTTCCACCGAGATGGCCAGGTGACGAATGCCGAGGGTCTTCATTTCGTTCGGGGGACGATCGCCGTCGCCGGGAATGATTTCGAGCATGGTGCCGTCGGGTGCTTTGACGAAGACATTGCCGCCGTAACGGTGGCAGATCGGAAAGCCTAGATATTTCTCATACCAGGCGGCCAGCACTTCAGGGTCGGCCGAAGCAATCGCGGTGTGTTCCAGTCCCTTATACATGGCGGGCTCCTCGCTGTCTTCGAGATACAAGTGTAGCCGAAACGAACCGAAACGGGCGCATCAGCGGGCGCCTCATTTTTTCGGTCTCCCGAGCCGCGCCGCCTCGCGGTGCGGTCTTGTTGCGCGGAGGAGGTCCGCACCGCGAGGCGGCACGGCTCGGGTCGTGCCTGGTGGGGAGCAGAATGGAGAGGGATACCGGCTCCAAATCACGATAAGCCCTGGACGGGGCGTAGGAAGAGCCGTTCGATTCCACTCCTCTCTTGGCCGAACAGCGTCTCGAATTGGATCCGCGAATCCCCGCGGCCTTGAAACACCGGCGCTCTCCACATTCAGGTCGCGCACCCTTCGTCTGGGGCCTCGGTGCTCTGCTGTAAAGTGGATAAGGTGGGTGGACGAAGACGTCTTCGAGTCGGTGTGGCGGGGTCGGCGTTCCTGTGTGGCGTCCTGGCGACGAGTGTGGCGGCGGCCTCGGATTTGCCTACCTTCGTGGACGTCACGGCGTCCTCGGGTCTCGATTTTCGCAACGAGGCTTCCCATACGTCACAGAAATATCTGCTCGAGTCGATGGTCGGCGGCGTGGCCATGCTCGACTTCGACCGCGATGGCTATCTCGATCTCTATTTCGTCAACGGCGCGGCTCTCGAAGACCCCATGCCCGAGGGCAAAATGCCCGACAAGTCCGATCCGCGCTACTGGAACCGTCTGTATCGCAACAACGGCGATTGGACCTTCAGCGACGTGACCGAGAAGGCGGGCGTCGCCGGCGATTTCTACGGCCAAGGCGTCGGCGTCGGGGATTACGACAACGACGGCTTCCCGGATCTGTTCGTCGCCAACTACGGCGGCAATCTTCTCTACCGTAACCGCGGTGACTCGACCTTTGAAGACGTGACGAAGAAAGCGGGCGTCGCCGGGGGCGGTTGGTCGGTCGGCGGGGCCTTTTTCGACTACGACCGCGACGGGCTGCTCGACCTGATCGTGTCGCGCTATGTCGTCTGGGATTTTCAGGACAACCCCTATTGCGGCGAGCGCAAGCCGGGCTATCGTTCCTACTGTCACCCTAGGCACTTTGAGCCGATCTCTCATCTGCTCTACCGCAACCGCGGTGACGGCACCTTCGAGGATGTGAGCGAAAGCAGCGGGTTCGCCGCCGCGCCGGGCAAGGGGCTCGGCTTGGCCCTGAACGACTACGACCGCGACGGTTGGGTCGACGTGCTGGTGGCGAACGACTCGGCGCCGCAGCAACTGTTTCGCAACCGAGGCGACGGGACGTTTTCCGAGGAAGCCCTGCTCGCCGGCGTTGCCTACGACGAAGACGGCAAGACGTTCGCCGGCATGGGGATCGACTTTCTCGACTACGACAACGATGGTCTGCCGGACGTTTTCATCAACGCGCTGGCGCACCAGAAGTACGCCTTGTTCCGCAACATCGGGGAGCTATTCGAGTATCACTCGGGGCCGAGCGGCGTGAGCGGCATCAGCGCGCTGCACTCGGGCTGGGGCGCCAAGTTTTTCGACTACGACAACGACGGCCGCAAGGACATCTTCGTGGCGCAAGGCCATGTGATGGACAACATCGAGCTGACGCAGCCCGATATCAGCTATCTCGAACCGCTTGCTTTGATGCGCAATACGAAGACCGGGTTTGTGGATGTGTCCGCCGAAGCCGGGGCGGATTTCACGGTTCCCCGGGCGGCGCGCGGCGCGGCGGTGGGGGATCTCGACAACGACGGTTTTCTCGATTTGGCGATCAATTGCAATGCGCAACCGGCGGTGATTTTGCGCAACCGGGGCGGGGGAAATCATTGGCTGACGATTGATCTCGTCGGCAAGAAGAGCAATCGAGACGGGATCGGCGCTCGCATTCGAGTTGTGACGGAGGCGACAGGCGAGCAATTTCGGTTTGTTTCGGCAGCCGGGAGTTATCTTTCCGCCGGGGACAAGAGAGCCCATTTCGGATTAGGCACGTCGACTAAGGCAACGGTCGTTGAAATCACATGGCCGGGGGGCGAGGTGCGGCGAATGGAAGATGTCGCGGCGGATCAGATTCTCGAGGTGGTGGAGTTGGAGGGTTCCAAGCCCGGACCGTAATGACCGTGGAGCGCGAGATGGTCGTGCCCACAGGGTCTGCCGAGTTTCATCATCCGACAGCCGCCCGCCGGCAGCCTCCGGCAAGCATCGCTTCGGTCGCTCGTCAGGCTCGGGCGGTGGAAGCGGCCCGATGGACGCGACATACTCCGCTCAGACGTCGGCGCGGAGGGAGCGATGCTTACGCTGCATCATCGGCGAAAGGGAAGACGAGAGCGATCTTTCCCGATGGCGATCTTCATTTTCTGCCTTGCGGTGGCTTTCGTACTGGGCGGCTGTCAGCCCGAGCCCGAACCGCCGACGGCGAGGCGAGAGCCGATCCCGGAGCCGATCGTCAGGGCCCCTCGGTCTCCACCCCCACCCCCAAAGCCCCCCGAACCCGAAATCGGCGAGGCGCACTACATCAAAGATACGCCTTGGGCACCGGGGGCGGAAGGCAGATTGATGTTGGGACTCGACAGGGGACGCTATGAACCGTATCGCGCCCCGCTTGTCCGGGACGCCCAAACAACCTTGTTCAAGCAGAAACTCTACGACGGCCCGGTCACGGGCGTTTTGGACAAGCGCACGATGGAGGCCGTAGGCGAGTTGCAGAAGCAGAACGGCATCAAGGCCGGCGGTGTGCTGACGCCTCGAACGCGGGAAGTGCTTGACAAGGCGCAAGGCGACGGGTCGGGTTAGCTGAGTCCGTCGACAATGCGGCGGGCCGAGAGACCCTCGCGTCCGTGCACACAATTTGGAACGCGGATACTGAGATGGGATGAGAGGCTGGTCGCTTGGCGCCGGGAAGCGGTAGGCTACCGGCAGCAGCGCACTTCTCCACAAGGGAGGTGCAATGGATTTTTGAAAAGGAGGCGACCAGCCATGAAGAAGAATAGCAAACAACAGACCGACAAGAACCAAACCGACAAACACCAAACCAAGAAAGCCGACAGCTCACAAGCGAAGACCCGCCAACTCACCCAGCTCGAACAACAGTTGGCGCAACAACGCATCCAGATGCAAAAAGACAACGAAATTTGCGCCGTCGCCGGCGTCGACATCGGCGACAAACGTTGCTTCGTACGGCTCACCGACCTCGCCGGCGAAAGCCTCGAGGAATGCCAAGTCCCCACCCGCCCGGAGGCCTTGGATCGCTGGTTCCGCCGTTGGCCGCGGCTGCGCATTGTGATCGAAACCGGCAGCCACAGCAACTGGATTCGCCGCCGCCTGGCCGCCCTCGCCCACGACGTGCTCGTCGCCGACGCGCGGCAATTGCGTTTAATCAGCCAATCCGACTCGAAAAACGACCGCAACGACGCCTATTGGTTGGCCGAGCTGGGACGCACCAACCCGGCCCTGTTGAATCCCGTCGCGCCGCGCAAGCTCGAGACCGAACAACAACGCACGTTGTTGCGGGCGCGCGAGGCCGTGCTCGAGTGCCGCACGAAATTGAAAGGGAGTTTGCGCGGCATGGCGAAGTCGCACGGCATCCGCTTGGGCCGATGCGCCCAGAACCAATGGGTCGAGCGCGTCCGGGAGGCCTGCCCCGAGGTGTTGCACGCGGCGTTGTTGGGGGTGGCGACACAAATCGAAAGCCTCGGCGCGACGATCCGCGAATATGACAAACAAATCGTCGCGTTGGGCAAGCAATACGCAGCGGTCGAGCGGCTGCGAACGATCGGAGGGGTGGGGCCGCTGACGGCGTTGACGTTCGTGTTGGCGCTCGACAACGACCCGGGCCGCGTGAAGCGTTCGCGGCAGGTCGGCGCGCTGGTGGGGCTGCGTCCCAAGCAACGCCAATCGGGCGAGCGGTCACTGCGGCTGGGCGTGACGAAATCGGGAGATCCGCTGCTGCGGCGGACGTTGATTCAGTGCGCGCACTGGGTGCTGGGGCCGTTCGGGACCGACTCCACGCTCAGGCGCTGGGGTTTGGGTTTGGCGGCGCGCGGCGGAGGACATGCGAAGAAGCGGGCGGTGGTGGCGGTGGCGCGCAAGTTGGCGGTGCTGATGCATGTGTTGTGGGTGAAACAAGAAAACTACGATCCGCTGCACGGGCTGACGGAAACGGTTTCCCCATAAGGCAGGGACGATGAGGCGCAGTCGGCGGCAACGGTTTCGGATGAAGCAACGTGATGAGGACATCCGCGAGCCCCCTAACGGGGACTCGGCGGCAAGAAGATTCCTGTTGAAAGGAAGGGAGTAGGGGATTGGGCGGACGAAGCGAGGCCGCGGCGGAGAATCGAGATCGTGTCACGGTGACTGCGGGCTCTGGGCAGGCAGGCCGATTCTTTCGAGGATGGGTCGAAGCCGCAACAGAGAGAGCAGCGCCGAAAGACCGGACCCCAACCAGCAGAGGTCAACAACGAGACCGATAACACTGCGAATGGAAGCCCGGTCCTCAACGCGCCGCAAGGCATGAGGACCCGGGCCGGATCCGACAAACCGACCAACGCCTCCCAACGACCGCCCTTGACAAGCGACCCACCTCTCATGGAAGCCCAGAGCGCAAGCGACGGGTCCAGGGTCCCGAACCTCCACGCATTTCGGTGCAGTCCTCGGTCGACTCGAAACCGCTGCGTTAAGAAATGGGTGCTAGCCCGCATTTCTCAGTGCGCCTTTTCGGCGCGGACACCCTGTGGGAGGAAGGAGCCCACCCATGTAGTTGTCGGTAGGCATGGAAGCTGACGAGCGGCTTGGTCGAGTAATCGGCCGAGCGGAAGCCTCGTGACAAAGTCCGGAGAAAGCCGGGCGAGCAAGCCGACAGGCCGTAACGCGCAGTAAGCCTGAGCAGGCCTCGAAAGGGAAGTCGCGGACGCCGACCCGCCTGAGATACGGGGAAGGCCGCACGAACCGGGAAGCAACCGACACGCGCACCGGTTCGGTCCGCCGGGGTAGTGGGCACGGCATGTCAGCCAAGGGAGACCGCAGTGCAGAAAGGGAGGCCCCGGCGGGTGGAGTTCGCAACTCCGCCGTCCTCGGTAAGGAGGGCGGACTCGACGGGGAGTCGGACAGGGCCGTAGTAGCGCGGAAGCTGGGTAACGCCGGGGGAGCGAAGGGCCCTGCCTTCCGGCACGCTTCGGAAGCCGAGTCGGATCAGGCGATTGACATGAGTCTGGCAACGCCGGAAAAGATCAGGACCCTACAGAAGAAGCTTTATCTCAAAGCGAAGCAGGAGCCGAACTTCCGCTTCTATCAGCTCTGGGACAAGGTCTGGCGCGGGGACATTCTCGAGCACGCCTACCGGATGGCAAAGGCCAACGGCGGGGCTGCGGGAGTGGACGGCGTGACGTTTGAACAGATCGAATTCCAAGGCCGCCAGGAGTGGTTGCGAAGCCTGCAACAAGACTTGCGCTCGAAGAGCTACCGGCCTCGGCCGGTGCGACGGGTGATGATTCCCAAGCCCGGCGGCGGCGAGCGTCCGCTCGGCATCCCGACCCTTCGGGACCGTGTGGCACAAACCGCTGCCAAGCTGGTGATCGAGCCGATCTTCGAGGCGGATTTGGACCCGGAGGCCTATGGCTACCGGCCGAAACGGAGCGCGCACGACGCGATCCGGAGAGTGCATAAACTGCTGTGTGGAGGCTACACCGATGTAGTCGACGCCGATTTGTCGAAGTACTTCGATACGATTCCGCACGCCGAGTTGCTCGAATGCGTGGCGCGGCGTATTTCGGACCGGCAAGTCTTACACGTCATCAAGATGTGGTTAAAGACGCCGGTCGAAGGGCGGGATGAGAACGGGAACCGGCGGATGACGTGCGGCAAGCGGAGCAAGCGCGGCACCCCGCAGGGTGGCGTGATCAGTCCCTTGTTGGCCAATCTGTACATGAACCGTTTTCTGAAGCATTGGCGGCGAACGGGGAAGGGAAGTGAGTTTCGAGCCGTGATCATTAACTATGCGGATGACTTCGTGATTCTCAGCCGCGGCGGCGCAGCCGAGGCGCTGGAGTGGACCGAGCGGACGATGACGCGGATCGGGCTGACCCTGAACCGGGAGAAGACGAAGTTGGTGCGAGCGAAGCAGGAGCGGTTTGACTTTCTGGGATACACGTTCGGACCGCATCGTTTCAAGAAGGACGGTCATTGGTATTTGGGAGCGAGTCCGTCGAAGAAGAGCGTGGCACGGTTGAAGCGGAAGGTGCATGCGCTGTTGCGTCCGGCTGAAGTGGGGCGCTGGGAAGAAGTGAGCGGACGGCTTAACCGAGTGTTGGTGGGCTGGTCGAATTACTTCTCTTATGGCACCCGGCTGATGGCGTATCGGGCGGTGGACAACCACGTGTGCGAGCGAGTGCGAGGATTTATGCGGAGGCGGAGGAAGGTGTCGTCGCGCGGCGCCCGGCAGTTTAGCGACCAGGTGGTGTTCGGCAAGCTAGGCGTGGTCCGCCTGCGCCGGATGCACTTGGGTCCGCCGCCTGCGACAGCTTGAGGGAGGAAGCCGGTCGGAGAGCCGGATGCGGGAAATCCGCACGTCCGGTTCGATGAGCGGGGACGGGAAACGGGACCACGACGCCTCCGGCGTCAAGAGCACCCGCGCCCGTCCTCGACTCTACCCGCCTGGCGAGCAAAGCACACGATAGGCCCGCCATTACTTCGTTGCGCTTGCTCGCCGTGCTCACCGTACTGTTCAAGTACGCCTCCGCGCGCCAAGCGGCGCGCGCCTCGTACTGACGGACCTTTCATGCACTTTGCCTCGCCACGCGGTGAGAAAAGCCGGGCCAGGCGGCCCGTGCCTCGTGCTGATAGCGCTCCCACGCACTCCGTCCGGCAACGGGCGAGATGCGCCCTTGGCCCGTCGCTTGCGCTGTGGGCTCAGTACCTGCGCTGTGAATCGTGTCGGCCGACGAAAAACTGAGGGGAATGCTGTGGGGTTTCCTAATTCTTGCACTGCCCCTTACCCGCGCGGTTCGGTTTGGAGGCTTTGTTGCCGGCGAGAGTGGTGGCTTCTATCGAGGCCCCGCGACAGACCGCGACGGAGGACCCCGGTGCTATTCTGAGGACTTTCCGGCCGCGATTTCTCATGCCCTTCCTCGATCTCGATAAGGTTTACGAGCCCTCCCAATTCGAGCCGCGCTGGGCTGATTGGTGGGTTTCCGAACAACTGTTCACGCCCTCGAACCAGAGTGAGAAGCCGATGTTCTCGCTCGCCATCCCTCCGCCCAATGTCACCGGTGCTCTCCACATGGGCCACATGTATGAGATCACCCAGACCGACATCACCATGCGCTTCAAGCGCATGCAAGGGTATAACGTCCTGTGGCTTCCCGGCACCGATCACGCCAGCATCGCCACCGAGATGCTCGTGACGCGTTATCTCGCCGAACAAGGCATCGGCGCCAAGGAGATCGGCCGCGAGAAATTCCTCGAGCACGCCTGGGCGTGGAAAGAGAAATACGGCGGAACGATCGTCGACCAACTCAAACGCGTCGGCGCGAGTTTGGACTGGACGCGCGAGCGTTTCACGTTGGACGAAGGGCTCTCGAAAGCGGTGCGGGAAGCCTTCGTCCGGCTCTATGACAAAGGGCTGATCTATCGCGGCGAGTATCTGATCAACTGGTGCCCGGGCTGCGGTACGGCCGTCTCCGATCTCGAAACCGTCTACAGCGAACAGCAAGGGCACCTGTGGCACATCCGCTACCCGGTGACCGATTCCGATGAATTCGTCACCGTCGCGACCACGCGTCCCGAGACGATGCTGGGCGACACGGCGATCGCCGTGAACGAGGCCGACGAGCGCTACAAGCACTTATGGGATAAGACCGTCACGTTGCCCCTGGTCGGGCGCCGTCTGGCGGTGATTCGCGATGAGTTGGCCAACCCCGAGTTCGGGACCGGCGTCGTCAAGGTCACCCCCGCCCACGACCCCAATGACTTCGCCGCCGGGAAACGCCACGGGCTCGAGTTCATTACGATTCTCGACGAAAAGGCCAAGATCAACGAAAACGGCGGCGAGTTTGCGGGGCTGGATCGTTACGAGGCGCGCAAGGAAGTGGTTCGGCGTCTCGAAGAGCAGGGCCTGATCGAAAAGATCGAGGATTACACGAACAACGTCGGCAGTTGCCAGCGCTGTAAGTCCGTCGTCGAGCCGCGTGTTTCGACGCAATGGTTCGTGCGCACAAAGACTCTCGCCGACGCCGCGATCAAGGTGGTCGAAAACGGCGACACCGAAATCATCCCGGACCTATGGCGGCGCAACTACTTCGAGTGGATGTACAACATCCGCGACTGGTGCATCTCTCGGCAGCTCTGGTGGGGGCATCGGATTCCGGCTTGGTATTGCTCAGGGTGCGAGCAAATCGTTGTCTCGCGCGAAGACCCGACCGCCTGTCCGAAATGCGGCGGCGGTGAGTTGACCCAAGACGACGACGTTCTCGATACCTGGTTCAGCTCGGGGCTGTGGCCGTTTTCGACCCTCGGCTGGCCCGAGGAAAGCGAAGACCTAGAGACCTTCTATCCGACATCGTTGCTTAATACCGGCTCCGACATTTTGTTCTTCTGGGTCGCCCGCATGATGATGCTCGGGATCGAGATGATGGGCGATGTGCCGTTTCGGCAGGTCTATATTCACGGGCTCGTACGCGACGCCGACAAGCAAAAGATGTCGAAGACAAAGGGCAATGTCATCGACCCGGTCGAGGTGACCGAGAAATACGGCACCGACGCGGTGCGCTTCGCGCTGGTCGTTGCCGCCGGACAAGGTTCCGACGTCGTTCTCTCCGAGCAACGCATCGCGGCGGCGCGCGATTTCGCCAACAAGATTTGGAACGCCGCGCGCTTCGTCTTTATGAGTCTCGAAAAGTCAGGCGTCGAGCCGTGGACACCCGAGGATCTCGACGCCTTCGAGCCCCTGCTCTCGGCCGAGACCAGGCAGGTTCCGCTCGAAGACCGCTGGATCTTTTCACGCCTCAACGAAGTCGCCGCCAAGACGGCCGAGCATACCGACAAATACCGCTATCACGAAGCCGCTAATCTGCTCTATCACTTCTTCTGGCATGAGTTCTGCGATTGGTACTTGGAGTTGAAGAAGCTTTCCTTCCGCGAAGGCTCGGGGCTGACCGCTGAGTGGAAGAACATGCTGGCGGCGATGGAGAAGGCGTTGCGCTTGCTGCATCCGATCATGCCCTTCATTACCGAAGAGCTGTGGCAGCGCATCGCGGGCAACACCGCCGGGCGGGCGACATCGATCGCCCTCGCCGCCTACCCGGGCGCGCGAGCCGAGTTAGCCGATGAGGCCGCCGAACGCAATGTCGCGCTGTTGCAGGAAGTCATCACGGCGGCGCGCAATCTGCGCGCGACCATGAACATCGCCCCAAAGACCGCCCTCGACGGGGTTTTCTACGCCCACGCCGACTCGGGCGTCGCCGTCGTCAGAGGACAAGCCGACGCTTTGGCGCGTCTGGCCAATGTCACGCTCGAGGCTGAGCTCGGGGCCGCGCCCGCCGGCACGGCGATGCATCACACCGCTGATTTCGATTTGGTGCTCAAGCTGCCGGCGGCGGAGACCGAGGCATTGCGGGAACGTCTCACGAAGCAACTCCAACCGTTGGCTAAGGCGCGAGACGGCTCCAAGAGGCAACTCGGGAATCAGAAGTTTCTCGACAAGGCGCCCGCCCCTGTTGTGGATTCAATCCGCGCCAAGCTGGCCGACTACGAGGCGCGGATCGCGAAGATCGAGAATACACTCTCGAATTTGAGGTAGGTGCCGCGCCGTCAACCCTCGCGCCGTCGCACGTTCGACGGTGTCTCGGGGCTACTCGAAACCGTTGTGCGCTGGGCCCGTCGCTTGCGCTCTGGGCTTCCATGAGAGGTGGGTCGCTTGTCAAGGGCGGTCGTTGGGAGGCGTTGGTCGGTTTGTCGGATCCGGCCCGGGTCCTCATGCCTTGCGGCGCGTTGAGGACCGGGCTTCCATTCGCAGTGTTATCGGTCTCGTTGTTGACCTCTGCTGGTTGGGGTCCGGTCTTTCGGCGCTGCTCTCTCTGTTGCGGCTTCGACCCATCCTCGAAAGAATCGGCCTGCCTGCCCAGAGCCCGCAGTCACCGTGACACGATCTCGATTCTCCGCCGCGGCCTCGCTTCGTCCGCCCAATCCCCTACTCCCTTCCTTTCAACAGGAATCTTCTTGCCGCCGAGTCCCCGTTAGGGGGCTCGCGGATGTCCTCATCACGTTGCTTCATCCGAAACCGTTGCCGCCGACTGCGCCTCATCGTCCCTGCCTTATGGGGAAACCGTTTCCGTCAGCCCGTGCAGCGGATCGTAGTTTTCTTGTTTCACCCACAACACATGCATCAGCACCGCCAACTTGCGCGCCACCGCCACCACCGCCCGCTTCTTCGCATGTCCTCCGCCGCGCGCCGCCAAACCCAAACCCCAGCGCCTGAGCGTGGAGTCGGTCCCGAACGGCCCCAGCACCCAGTGCGCGCACTGAATCAACGTCCGCCGCAGCAGCGGATCTCCCGATTTCGTCACGCCCAGCCGCAGTGACCGCTCGCCCGATTGGCGTTGCTTGGGACGCAGCCCCACCAGCGCGCCGACCTGCCGCGAACGCTTCACGCGGCCCGGGTCGTTGTCGAGCGCCAACACGAACGTCAACGCCGTCAGCGGCCCCACCCCTCCGATCGTTCGCAGCCGCTCGACCGCTGCGTATTGCTTGCCCAACGCGACGATTTGTTTGTCATATTCGCGGATCGTCGCGCCGAGGCTTTCGATTTGTGTCGCCACCCCCAACAACGCCGCGTGCAACACCTCGGGGCAGGCCTCCCGGACGCGCTCGACCCATTGGTTCTGGGCGCATCGGCCCAAGCGGATGCCGTGCGACTTCGCCATGCCGCGCAAACTCCCTTTCAATTTCGTGCGGCACTCGAGCACGGCCTCGCGCACCCGCAACAACGTGCGTTGTTGTTCGGTCTCGAGCTTGCGCGGCGCGACGGGATTCAACAGGGCCGGGTTGGTGCGTCCCAGCTCGGCCAACCAATAGGCGTCGTTGCGGTCGTTTTTCGAGTCGGATTGGCTGATTAAACGCAATTGCCGCGCGTCGGCGACGAGCACGTCGTGGGCGAGGGCGGCCAGGCGGCGGCGAATCCAGTTGCTGTGGCTGCCGGTTTCGATCACAATGCGCAGCCGCGGCCAACGGCGGAACCAGCGATCCAAGGCCTCCGGGCGGGTGGGGACTTGGCATTCCTCGAGGCTTTCGCCGGCGAGGTCGGTGAGCCGTACGAAGCAACGTTTGTCGCCGATGTCGACGCCGGCGACGGCGCAAATTTCGTTGTCTTTTTGCATCTGGATGCGTTGTTGCGCCAACTGTTGTTCGAGCTGGGTGAGTTGGCGGGTCTTCGCTTGTGAGCTGTCGGCTTTCTTGGTTTGGTGTTTGTCGGTTTGGTTCTTGTCGGTCTGTTGTTTGCTATTCTTCTTCATGGCTGGTCGCCTCCTTTTCAAAAATCCATTGCACCTCCCTTGTGGAGAAGTGCGCTGCTGCCGGTAGCCTACCGCTTCCCGGCTCCAAGCGACCAGCCTCTCATCCCATCTCTGTATCCGCGTTTTCGCGGGCTTGGGCGATCAGCTCGTAGTAGCGTTTGAGGTGGGGACCGGCCGACCACTTTTCGCGAAGAGTCCGATGCCCGCATGCACCGAGTTGTCGGCGTAGGTCCTCATCGCGGGCAAGCCGATCAAGCTGCTCGAAGAGTTGCCGGCGGCCGCGGTAGACAAGACCGCCGCCGCTTTCTTGGACCAGTTCAGGCAGGGCTCCGAGGTCGTTGACGACGACCGGCTTGTTGTGGGCGAAGGCTTCGATCACGACAATCCCGAAAGTCTCGTAGGTCAACGACGGGACGACCACGCCGAGCGCGTGGCGGTAATAGTCGCCGAGTTGATCTTGGTTCTTCCAGCCGACGAAGCGCACACGCTCCATGCCGCGGGCCTGGCGGTGAAGCTCGCTTTGATAGCGTCCCGCGCCCACGACCAGCAGTTCGTAGTTGCCGGGTCCGTCGAAGTGGGGCAAGACCTCTTGGACGCCTTTGATCTTTTCGAGCCGCCCGACGAAGAGAAAATAGGGCCGTGGATGTGGAGATTCCCCAGGCGTCGAATCCTCGGCGTTGCGGCGGTCTTCGACCGAAAGGCCGGCCGAGCTTCCGTTCGAGCCCCCGCCGAAGGGCGACGCGAAATAGGGCAAGATTTCCATGCGGGGTTGGAAGCCGCGCCGACGATGTTCCTCTTGGCTGAAACGGCTGGGAGTGAGAAACAGATCGACGTGGGCGGCGGCTCGTGCGAGCGACGGCGTGTAACGCCAAAGTTGCGGCGGGCGGGCCGAGCGCAGAGTACAGGAAAAGCACGTCGGGCTCTCGCAAGCCGCAGTGTCGTTTTTCCAAAGCACGTTGACAGGGCAGACCAACCAATGTTCGTGCGCCGTATAGAGCTTGACCGCCGGGTAGGGGGGCTGAATCTCGAGCACGCCGGGCCCGAATAAAGAGATGTTGTGGTAGTGGATGACGTCGAAGCGCTTCGAGCCGAGGACGTCGCGGATCTTGCGGGTCTTCAACCACGGCCGACCGGTTTGGTGCGACAACAGCGGCGAAAACATTCCCAGGCCGCTTTCGAGCTTGTGAACGGTCACGGACTCGCTCGTCGGGAAGGCTTCCGGATCGACCGTCGGCACGAACATGTGATAGGAATCGGCGCAATGAATGACGTCGACTTCATGGCCTTGGGCGACGAGTTCATTGCACAACCGGTGCAGGTAGATCGCATCTCCGCCGAACCCGTAGGGCGGGTAGTAGATCGAAACCATGCAGAACTTAAGCGGTCTGCTCATGGCGCAGGCGGTCGGGAAGCGTATCGCGCAAGATGTTGCCCAGCTCTCGGGCGGCGCTGCGCGGGCTCAGGCGGCGGGCGGCGGCCAGGGCCGCGTGGCCGGTGCGCATGCGGAGTTCGTCGTCGTCCAACAGGCGAGTGATGGCCTGCGCGATTTCGGCGGGGCTGAGGGGATCGACCGCGATTGCGCCCTCGCTCAGTAATTCGGGAAGCGGGCTGTTGCGGGTTACGACGGTAGGGATGCCGCAGGCCGCTGCTTCGAGGGCCGGCAGTCCGAGGCCTTCCATCAGCGACGGCAGCGCCAGCATGGCAGAGCGGTTTAGCAGATCGGTTAGCTCTTCGTCCGCCAGAAACCCCGCAAACACAACTTTTGACTCGTCGAGCTCGCCGCGCAGGGCGGCCCTCAGAACTTTGTATTCGGAGGAAAAAGAGTCGTTCTCGTAATCGCCGACAAGAACAAGGCGTAGATCATCGTGACGCGGCTCGGCAGCCAAGCGTGCGAAGGCTTCGAGCAGCCGCGGGAGATTCTTGTGCGGCCCGAAGCCGCCGACATAAGTAATGAAGCGATCGCTTTCGGTGATCCCGAGGCGGCGCACGGCCGCGGGAAGCCGGGCCTCGGGGCGCGGCCGGAAGACCGGATCAGGAGCCTCGCCGCCGACGGCCACTTGGTCCGGCGACAGGCCGAAATGATCGACCAACCCCCGGCGCGAATAGTCCGAGACTGTAATCAGGCGATCGGCTTGGGCGCGGGCCAGAGCCGACTTGAGCCGCCAACGGAGCCGGTCGGCGCGGTTTGGGAAAACGTGGCCGGGGAACCGCTCGGCGATGACGTCGTGGATCATGACCAGCTTCGCCGCGGAGGTCGCCACCGGGACGTAACTGTAAACGGTGGGAAACAGAAGGCAATCGAGCCGCGCCGAAGAAAGCGCCCGGCTCATGGCCCACAGATCGGCGAGGCGGCGGCGCGAATCAGCCGCCGCGGCCTTCTGGGTGGGTCGGCTCGCCGCGACGCGGACAACCTTGGCTGCGGGTGGAAGCGGATAAAGATCGCTTTCCGGGCCGTCGAGGAACACGACGTATTCGTCGCTGGGCTCGGTTTCGATCAGCGCGGGCAGCAAAGAGCGCAGGTGCCGGCCGTAGCTGCGGCGGTGGTTCCAGCAGGTCGCCTCGACGCCGATGCGCACGCTTCACTATACCGTGGGGCGTCAGCGAACTGTTGTGAAAATGCTCGGGGCCGGTGGCGGCCTCCCTGCAAAGGGGGTAATCGGGTGAAATACGACTCTTTCTCCCTTTTTTGGGAGAGCCGTCTTCGATGTCGAAACCGTAAAAAGAATGTAATCCGTAGTACAAAAACGGTCGATTTCGATGAGAAAGGAGGCGTTTAGGCGACGCCTCGGCGGGCGGCACGGCGAGCCCTGCCGACGGCGCGACTGCCGATCAGGTCGGCGACCTTGGTCAGCAAGGCCGCGATTTCGACAGGTTCGATCAGGACGTCGTCGGAATCCATGGGTCCGGAATTTCGGTCCGAAGACGTGGTGAGAAAGGCGGTGGCGGGCCTATAGTCTTGCATCCGGGCTAAGCGGATGACTTTGGGCGTCGCGTCCTCGGATTCATTGTATAAGTTACACAAAACCAAGGAGTATTGGCTCGCCTCGATCTTTTCCATGGCCTCGGCCGAGGAGGCCGCCGAGTCGACGGCATAGCCGCTTTTTCCCAGTACCGCCTCCAAGGTCAACCGGGCGGGAACGTCGTCCGCGGCCACAAGGACGCGAACACTTCCCGAGGCTTGTACGTCTTCCGCGCCCGGTGAGATTGCCGTCTGCATAAGTACTCCTAGTCGATTGTACCCCGAGTAGGCCGAAATTCGGAAGCGAAAAATTCGGTCCTAGTACTAGAAAACGTTTAATGTCAACACTTAGGGGCCCTAGTCGGGCTCCTCCCCGACCCGGAGAGGGCCGGACATCCGACTAGTACTTCTTGTCGAAAACTCTCCTGAAGATGTAATCGACATGCCGCACCTGTCGCTTTAGGTCGAAGGCCCGGGAAATATCGTCGTCCGACAGCACGCCGCGGATGTCGGCGTCTTGCTCGACCAGCTCGCGAAAGTTGCCGTCCTGCTCCCAGGCCCGCATGGCATTACGCTGGACCCAGCGATACGCCTGTTCGCGGAGAACGCCTTTAGCGGCGAGTTCGAGCAGCAGCTGGCCGGAAAATACGAGGCCGCCGCCGCTTTCGAGGTTGCCGCGCATGCGCTCGGGGTAAACCAGCAGCTTGGCGACAAGATGGGTGGCCTTCGCCAGCAGGTAGTCGATGAGGATGGTCGAATCGGGCAGGATGACGCGTTCGACCGAGGAGTGAGAAATGTCGCGCTCGTGCCAAAGCGCGATGTTTTCAAGGGCCGTCGAGGCGTTCGAGCGGACAACCCGAGCCAAACCGCAAATCTGCTCGCAGGTGATGGGGTTCTTTTTGTGCGGCATCGCGGAACTGCCTTTTTGCGATTTCGAAAAGTATTCCTGGGCTTCGCGGACTTCCGTTCGTTGCAGGTGCCTGATTTCCAGCGCAATCTTTTCGAGAGTCGCGGCGATCAGGCCCAATACGCATAGGTAGTGGGCATGGCGGTCGCGCTGGATGACCTGCGAGGAAATCGGCGCCGCCTCGAGACCAAGTCTTTCGCAAATGCGTTCCTCGGCTTGAGGACTGATGTGAGCAAAGGTGCCCACGGCTCCGGAAATCTTGCCGACGCGAATTTGCTCGGCGGCGTCGCGAAAGCGCGTCTCGTGGCGCTCGACCTCGGCGTACCAGTTGGCCAGCTTGAGGCCGAACGTCGTCGGCTCGGCGTGGACCCCGTGGGTGCGTCCGACGGTGACGGTATCACGAAATTCATGGGCGCGCTTGTCGAGGACGTCGCGCAGCTTTTCGAGAGCCGGTTGGATCAGCGCGCTAGCGGCCTTGAGTTGCAGCGCCTGCGCGGTGTCGACGACGTCGTTCGACGTCAACCCGAAGTGCAGCCAGCGCGAGTGGTCGGCGGCCCCGGCCTCGGCCATCTTTTCGGCCACGGCCGTGGTGAAGGCGATCACGTCGTGCTTGACCTCCGTCTCGACCGCTTGAATGCGGGCGACATCGAAATCGGCGTGTCGACGTAGGGCTTCGGCGGCTTCGGCGGGCACTTCGCCGCTTTCGGCGAGCGCATCGGAGGCGGCCAGCTCGACTTCGAGCCATTGCCGATATTTGTTTTCGTCCGACCAGATGCGGCCCATCTCGGGACGGGTGTAGCGGGGGATCAAAACGTAAATACCTCCGTGGGGCGATTTTGGGGAGCCACGACGACTTGGGTGTCGCCGGCTCCGGCCTCGTCGAGCGCGCCGGTGGCGAACAGACGGGCGATCGTCGGGTGGTTGTTGTTGTCGCTCAAATGGGCGAGAACGACGGTTTTCGCGGCCCGGTCAAAGCCGCCGGTGAGAAAATCCGAGACGGCTTGATTCGAAAGATGTCCCACCCGGCTCATCACGCGTTGCTTGACGAACCAAGGGTAGGGACCGACCTTGAGCATATCGAGATCATGGTTCGATTCGAGTACCAGTAGATCGCAGCCTTCGATTTGCAGCCGAACCGAGTCGGGCATGTAGCCCAGGTCGGTGACCAACCCGAGCTTGATCCCTTGCGAGCGAAAGCAAAACGCCACCGGGTCGACGGCGTCGTGGGGAATCGTAAACGTGTCGATTTCCACATCGCCGATCGCAAGTCGCTGACCGGCTTGAAAGATCTCCCTTCGGGGCTTGGCTTTGTGCCAATCGAGCGCGTCGTCGGTCATCGCGGTCAGGTGAATCGGGATCTTGAGCCTCTTTGCCGCTTGCGGCAGGCCGCGCACGTGGTCGGAGTGCTCATGGGAGATCAAAACCGCGTCCAGGTCGTCGACGCTCTCCCCAATAGCGCTGAGCCGTTTGCCGATTTCACGAAAGCTGAAGCCGATGTCGATCAGCAGGCGCACTTGTTCGGTGGCGATCCAAGTGGCGTTGCCGCCGCTGCCGCTTCCCAACTGGCAGATACGAAGACTCGTGGAAGGCTCCTGATCGAACCGGGTTCGAGCACGGAATTTGCGGTGATTCCGAGACGTCGAAGGACCGATTTCGGTCCCAAACAAGACGTGCCCGCCCCGGTCGAATATTCTTTGTAGCAGGAACGGGCCGCCACAACAAGGAAAACCTTGCATTGCCCCCCAAAACCGAGCCGCGCACGTTTAGTAAACGGCATGCCATGAGGCCGTTCAACCCGAAGGAAGGTTGTGGAAGCACACATCCGCGACGCAACCGAGCACGATGCCCCGCAACCGGGGCGGACGAACACCGGATTTGACGCTTTCCGGCCGCCAATGGTCCAATGGGGACGTGAGCGACACTGGGCGGTCGGAAAAGCTGCGAGAGCTGCCCTCGGTTGATGAGGTGCTCGGGCATGACGACATGCCGACGGAGTTCCGTTCCTTCCCCCGCGACTTGGTTGTCGGGGAAGTACGTCACGCGCTCGACGAGTTGCGCGGCGAGATTCGGCGCGGCACGGTCGCCAACGGATCGAGCCCGGCGGCCAAGGCGGAGTTCACCGGCGAGATTCGAGACCGTGTCCGCCAGCGCCTGACCCAAACGGCGGAGCCGTCGCTGCGGCGCGTGATTAACGCCTCCGGTGTCATACTGCACACCAATTTGGGGCGCGCGCCGTTGTCGGAGAATGCTCTGGCGGCGGTTCGCGAAACCGCGGGCGGATACAGCAACCTCGAATACGACTTGAAAGAAGGCCGGCGGGGCCGGCGCGATGTTCATGCCGGGGCGCGGCTTGAGAAACTGCTCGGGGCGCCCGCGATCGTCGTGAATAACAATGCCGCCGCGGTCTTCTTGGTCCTCGAAGAGCTGGCCGACGGCGCGGAAGTGATCGTCTCGCGCGGGGAGCTGATCGAAATCGGCGATGGCTTCCGCATTCCCGACATCATGGCCCGCGGCGGCGCGCGCTTGCGCGAAGTCGGCACAACCAACCGGACCCGCATTGCCGACTACCGCGACGCGATCGGCGACGACACCCACGCGCTGCTGCGGGTCCATCGCAGCAATTTCCAAATCGTGGGCTTCACCGAGCGCCCAACGCTCGACGAGCTAGTGGCTTTGGCCGGGGAGACCGGCGTGCCGCTGGTGGAAGACTTGGGCAGCGGGTGTGTTTATGATCTCGCGGGACATGGGCTCGGGCCGGAGCCGGAGATCTGCGACAGCCTAGGCGCGGGGGTCGATATCGTTACTTTCAGTGGAGACAAACTCCTCGGCGGCCCGCAGGCCGGGATTATCGCGGGTAAGCGCGAGTGGATTGATCGCATCCGACGCAACCCGCTGTTCCGCGCTCTGCGCGCCGACAAGATGACCTATGCGGCGCTCGATGCGACGCTGCGTGATTATCAGCTCGAACGGTGGGACGACATCCCGGTATTGCGGATGCTGCGGATGTCACTCGACGAGATCCGGGGCCGCGCCGAGAAGGTAGCGCGGGCGCTGAGCGAGATGCCGGGTGAGATCGAGTTGGTGGAAGGAGAATCCATCCCCGGAGGCGGCGCGACGCCGGAACAAACTCTGCCGACGATCCTTGTCGCCCTTCGGCCGAGCGCGCCGGATTCGGCCGACGCGCTACAGCGCCGGCTGCGACGGGGGCGCCCGGCGGTTGTCGGTCGCTGCGAGAGCGGGCGGGTTCTTATCGACGTGCGGACTGTCTCCCCGAGCGAAGACGCGGAACTGCTCCAATGCCTACTCAGGGGTTTCGAACGGGAGAGAACTTGATTCGCTTGGGTGGGTCGTCGGGTCGAGATCGCTTCGGTCCTTTTCGGCCAAAAGCCGATCACAACCAGTCGAGTCGGCCGACACGAATATCGGTTGGCACTTAGCGCTGGGACTCGATGCGGTTGCCTTTTGGCTTGTGATTTAGGAACAAGACGAGGACCACGAGCAGGGCGGCGACGGATAAAACAATCGGCATTTTTGAATCTCCTCTAACTGCGAAGATCTCCGGGGGGCCTTGACACTTGCTATTATGCGTCGCAACCCGGCCGATCAACAATGGACCGACTGTATATTTCGCGATGGCACAAGAGTACCGCCCGCCTAAGGAAAACCGCTGAGGTTTTGCCTCTAGGGTAGAACCTGAGGGTGAGCCCGCCGACTCCCTATTGGCCCCGGCGTGCTTCGATGCGTGCGCCACGTCCGCGCGGCGATAATCGGCCAGGGCGAGGCTTTCCCATGCCCCGGAAAGTCGCTGAATGTGCGTGGGATAATGGAGCGTTTTATTTGAATTGTCTGCGAATGACCCCGGAGGCTCGTCTAACGCCACCGCAGGATGAGAAAGAGGTACTACTTGCGGCCGGTCGGGCCGCAGGCAAAACGCGTCAGACGGTAGTGGTATTTCGGCGGGTCGGGGCGGCCGGTCCAGGCCAGGAATCGGCGCTCGTGAGTGGAGTAGGGCAAATAGAGCTGAACGTCGGGGCGGCAGAGCCGGCGCAGGCGCTTTTCGAGACGGTCGTGAAACCGTCCGGGCGAGATGTCGTGGGTGCCGCGCAAGTGCCAGACGGTGCGGCGACGGCGGGGGCGAACCTTTTCGCGGGCGCGACGGCGGGCTCGGCGGGTGTTGACGACAACCTTGTCGATCGAATCGCCGATGGTCGCCACAAAGGGGCCAGGGTCGCAATTATAGCCGTCAATGACGACCAGGGAGGAGCGCGCGCGGGGGGAACTTCGGATTCGCGCAGCCATTTCATCGAAGGGGATCAGGTATCCCTTGTTGAAGAAGTCGGCTTTGTGGAAGTAGCTCGTCAGCGAAACGATGCCGAGAAGTAGGATGGCGGAGCGAACGGCGGCGCCCCAGACCGGCCGGACGAATCCGGCGCCGGCGAGCAGCAGCAAATACAGCGGCAACAGAAAGAGCAATCGCCCCGGAACCGAGCCGAAAGCGACCCACGACGACGCTCCAAGGAAGCCGACCGCCGCGCCTGCCAACGCGAGGCCGAGGCCGGCATCCCCGTCCCTAAGCCGCCTGTAGATCCGTTCGCCGATCATCCAGACCGCGGGCAGCGAAACGGCGGCCGCAACGGCAATGCCCCACGGGGGCAACGTTTCCCCGAACGTGAATGAGCAGAACCAATAAAGCACCCTGACGAGCGCCTCACCCCACCAACTATCGACCAGAGAATACGACTCGGTCACCGCGACCCGACGGATCGCCCCGACCAATGTCGCCGCCCAGGGAATGTAAAGCAGCAACACGATGGCGTGCGGAATGAATAGGGGCGCGAGCGAGCCGCGCGTGCGTTCTCGAAAGCAGCGAACAACGAGCCATGCCGCCGTGGCGGCCATGAGGGCAAGCGCCGGCAGGTAGTGGACATAGAGCAGCACGGTTGCCGCCAGAGTGTAAGCACCGGCGGCGAGGCGGTCGGCGGAGGCCCGCACGAAGCGCTCAGCGAAATATAGGACAAGGCAAGCCAGGAAAAGCTGCAAGGTGTACGAACGGCCGATACGGGCGTAGAGGACAAGGGCGGGCGAAAGCGTCCACAACGCCAAGAACCAAAGTCGTGTCGGGCGCGGAAGCCCCCTGACCCACAAACGGTAGATGAGCAAGGTCGAGAGCATCGCCCACAACCCCGAAAAGGCGCGCACATGGCTGATCAGACTGCCGTCGAAAGGCAAATCAGCCCAGGCCGAGACCAGGAAATAGTAGAGCGGCGGATGAATGTCCGCGCGCAAGGCGGCGAGGGCCTTGTCCGCGTCGAGTCCGATGACATTGAGCGTGAATTGCTCGTCACCCCAAATCGGCAACAAATCGAGGTTCGAGAAAACCAGGACCGCCTGAACGGCGAGCCATAACGGCAAACCATCGCCGAGGGCTTGGCGAAACCAGGGCGGTAGACGAGTCATGCGAGGGAGGTCCCGATCCCCTATGGTCGCCGTTGGCGTAGGACGGAGGCAAACCGGGAGGAATGCCCGGGAACTCCAACGGGAGTCGCGGGACCACGTCGACGCCGTAAACTACACTGGACGGAAGTTCGCCAATCGATCGGGCGCGGGTTTCGGCGCCGGGGTCGCCAACAATGCGGATCAGCATACCGCGGCTTCACGCACCTTTCGCCCGCTATTTTCGCGGACGCCGGTTTCGCTGGTTTGCGCGGGCTTTCCGAATCGAATCCGAAACGCGCCTGCTCGATCTGGGTGGGTATGAATACTATTGGAGTTACTTCGAGCGGCCCCCGCGCGTGACGATCGTCAACCTGGACCAAACGCCTCCGCGCGGCAAGGGGTTTTGTTGGGTGGCGGCCGACGGCCGGGCGCTGCCGTTTCGCGACGGGGCTTTCGATGTGGTGTTCGCCAACTCGATCATCGAGCATGTCGGCGACCAGGAGAGCCGCCGGCAATTCGCGCGGGAGGTGGAGCGGGTCGCACGGCGCTACTATGTTCAGACGCCGAACTATTGGTTTCCCATCGAGCCGCACTTGTTGACACCGTTCATTCATTTCCTTCCGGCGCGGTTGGAGAAGCGTCTGTTGCGGAACTTCACAGTGTGGGGCGTGCTGGTGAGGCCGACGCGGCAGGGTTGTGAGGAGTTTGTGGATGAGGTCCGATTGCTCGACGCGCGGGAGTTGCGGGGGTTGTTCCCGGCGGCGCGGATTCGGCGCGAGCGGTTCTTGGGTTTGACGAAGTCGCTGATCGCTCTTTCGCGGGAGTGATGAATTGCAAATGATGAATTGCAACAAGGTCCCAAGAACCGGGGCCGTCCAGCAGCGGCCCTCGAGGACGAGTCAGGGTGCTCGTCCGGGAGCGGCGCTTTGTTTGCTGCTGGTTTTGAGTTTCGCGGGCTTCGCTGAGGCGGAGACGGCACGCAAGCCGCTTCGTCTCGAAGAGATTTTCTCGAAGCACGGATTGACCGGGCCCCAGCCGAGCCATTTGCAGTGGAGGCCGGACGGGCGCCGGTTGACCTACATGCTCGAAACGGCCGACGGCGGCCGGGACTTGTGGTCGCTTGACCCGGTCTCGGGTAAGAAAAGCATCTTGGTTCCCGGCGAGCTGCTCGGTGATTTGGCGCCGACAACGGATCAAGCGACCAACGACGAACGGGAGCGGGAAAGGCGGAAGCGCTACGGCGTGGCGGCCTATCTGTGGGCGCCGGACTCGAAATCGATTCTTTTCACGAGTGCGGGACGGCTCTATCTCTACGATGTGGCGGGGGAGCGAGCAAGGCCGCTCGCGCCCGACAAACTCGGTGTTCGGAACCCGCACTTTTCGCCCAACGGCCGCTGGGTGTCTTTCGTCTATGAACACGACCTGTGGCTCGTGCCCCCGAGCGGCGGGGAAGCCCGGCAACTGACTTTCGGGGCGACCGAACTGGTTTTGCACGGTGATCTCGACTGGATCTACCCCGAGGAATTCCGTTTGCGCAGCGGCTACCACTGGTCGCCCGACAGCCGCCGTATCGCATTTCTCGAGCTGGATCAAACCGAGGTACCGAGCTACCCGATTTCCAATTTGCTGGGTGTGCAACCGACGGTCGATAACCAACGCTATCCGAAAGCGGGCGACCCGAACCCTCGCGCCAGGGTCGGCATCGTTGAGGCCAAACCGAATGCCGAGTCCCCGCCGCCAATCGTGTGGGTGAACAAGCGGCAGGAATACATTCCGCGGATTCAGTGGGCGAATGACGGGCAGGTCGCGGTGCAATTCCTGAACCGTGCGCAGACGGAGCTGGAGCTGGTGCTCGCCGATGCCTTCGACGGGAAGGTGACGTCGTTGCTCACCGAGCGCGACGGCCTGCGCCGAATTTATCGCTATGGGCCCGGTGGGCGCATGACGAAGATCCTCACCGAGGGCGAGAGCGAAGTGGAGAGCATCGTTCGGGTCGACGAGAAGCGAGGTTGGGTCTATTACAGCTCGAACGACGATAATCCCGTGGGCAGCGATCTGTACCGTGCGCGGTTGGACGGCTCGGGCAGCGAGCGGCTGACCGACGGCACGGGGACGCACCGCGTAACGATGAGTAAGACCGGTAACAAGGCCGGCGACGCCTACTTCGATCGCCATTCCGGCTTCCTCAAGCCGCCCGAAACGCTCGTGCGGCATCTGCCGAGCGGTAGGCGGACGGTCGCGCACCGCTCTAAATCGCTCGACGAGTACGCCTTGGCCAAACCGCGCATGATCGAGCTCAAGGCGCCCGATGAGGCCCTGATTCGCATTCAGCTGATCGAGCCGCAAGCTCGCGAGCCGGAAGCCCGCGAGCCGGGACGCAAGTATCCGCTCTTGGTCTATGTGTACGGGGGCCCGCACGCCCCAACGATTCGGGACGCATGGGACGGCCGGGGTCGTTTTCTCTTCCATCAATACCTGGCGCGCAAGGGCTACGCCGTCGCGATAATCGACGATCGCGCCTCGTCGCTTCGGGGCCACAAGTACGAGACGGCGCTCTATCGCAACTACGGGCCGCCGGCCGTGGCCGACTACGAAACCGCAGTGAAGCATCTGGGAGCGCTGGACTTCATTGATGAGGAGAGGATCGGGATTTGGGGCTGGAGCGGGGGCGGTTTCAGCACCTGTCTGGCTTTGACGAAAAGCAAGCTGTTCCGAGTGGGAATCGCGGTGGCGCCGGTGACCGATTGGAAGCTCTACGATTCGATCTACACCGAGCGCCATATGGGCCTCCCTTCCGATGAGCCGGAAGCCTATCGGCGAACTTCGGCGATCGAGGGGGCGAAGGACCTTCACGGCCGCTTGCTGCTGGTGCATCCAACCTCGGACGACAACGTGCATTTGCAGCACACAATGCAGATGGTCCATGCATTGATCCAAGCCGGCAAGCCGTATGATTTGTTGCTCTATCCGGGCAAGACACATTCGCTTTACGGAGGCTCCGAGCGGCTGCATTTGTTTCGCCGTATCGAGGAATATTTGGAACGGAATTTGTAGGGGACGAGAGAACACGGGGCTCTCGGCGCGCCGTTCCTTAGGACGAGCCGTTCTTCTTGGACTTCGCCGGGGGAGATACCTGAGAATGGCCGAAGTCAAACTAGTGGGCTACATTAAACCCGCATTTTCAATTTGATGTATGAGCTTCAGACCATCCAGCGACCTTCAGCGTCTTTATTGATAGGGGCTAGAGCCCGATAAGGACGCCATGGAGGTCAACACCCGATGGGTGAAAAAGAAAACAAGCCGTTTCAGCTCACGTTCAATGGATTTCTCAAAGTCGATTTCCAAGGATCGCGAGTCACCTCGGATGGCGGTCTGATTCTCGTTCGCGAACTGGATGAACGACTCGGACTCGGGAAGCTGATCGACGAGCATCTCAGCGACTCGCGACAAGGCTTGAACAAGAAGTTCGCGCTGGCCGATCTGCTGCGGCAGTCGGTCTACAGCCGACTCGCTGGCTACGAGGACCTCAATGACGCCGTTCGAGTATCCGCCGATCCGACCTTTCGC
The DNA here is from genome assembly GCA_965238125.1 of Bryobacterales bacterium. Lineage (GTDB taxonomy): Bacteria > Acidobacteriota > Terriglobia > Bryobacterales > UBA6623 > UBA6623. Next base: position 6,237,073 of record OZ250179.1, read on the forward strand.
TTGATCGGCTCGAAGAGGAACTGGGATCGCGGAGCAGCCTTGACCTCGACGCTGCATGGCTTCGAGACGGAGATGCTGGCGAGCGAAGAGAACTTGCTGGGGCTGATGGCAGTGAACCGGGAGCTGGTCGCGCAAGCCGAAGCTCCCGACGGTTCAGACCGCGTGGTGCTCGACATGGACTCCACGGAGAGCCCCGTCCACGGCCAACAGGAAGGCAGTGCCTACAACGGCCATTTTGAGTCCCTCTGCTATCACCCACTGTTGCTGTTCAACCAGCACGGCGACTGCCTAGGCGCGAAGCTGCGTCCCGGCAACGTGCACAGCGCCGAGGACTGGGACGAGCTGCTACTGCCGGAGATCGAACGACAACAGGCGGAGGGCAAACAGGTGACGTTCCGCGCCGACGCCGCCTTCGCCAAGCCCGAGATCTACGAGGCGATGGAGGAGCGCGGCGTGGACTACGTGATTCGCATCCCGGCGAACAAGAGCCTGGAGCTGGAGATCGAGGACATCCTGTTTCGGCCACCGGGCAGGCCGAACGCCAAGCCCCTAGTGCGCTACAAGAGTTTTCGCTATCAGGCCGAGAGCTGGTCGAAGGCAAGGCGAGTTGTCGCCAAGGTCGAGCATCACCAGGGCGAACTATTCCCGCGCGTCGGATTTGTCGTGACGAGCATGAGCTTGCCGAGCCGCTCGGTCGTGCGGTTCTACAACAAGCGCGGCACGGCGGAGCAGTGGATCAAAGAAGGTAAACAGGCCACGCACTGGACCCGCTTGTCGTGTCACCGCTTCCGGGCCAACGAGGTACGGCTGCAACTCAGCGTGCGGGCCTACAACCTGGGCAACCTGTGGCGGCGGCTCGGGCTGCCGCAGCGAATCAAAAGCTGGTCGCTAACGAGTTTGCAACACAGGTTGATGAAGACCGGCGGTCGGCTGGTCAAGCATGCTCGCTACTACTGGTTGCTGCTGGCGGAGGGGCATCTGAACCGGCGGCTGTTCGGTGACATGCTGCATAGGATCTGGGCGCTGCCTGTGCCGGGTGGGTAGCGTTGCCCGGGCGAGGATCAACAGTTTTTGGCTCCAAAAAGGTTTCGCAGGGAGCAGTGTCGGCCGGAGCGCCGTTCAGTCCGCTCAATCAACGTCTGTGAGCGGACGGACGAGCCCTGGCGCCTACCGGCGGAGGTGATGTGCAGGGTTCAGCGCGAAAAGACGTGGTATTCGGCGCAGCGGGGGTGTATCCTGTGACCGTGCCAGGGCCAAAATGGAAATCCTGGTTAAATACCGGCCAGGGGCGTCAGCCTCTGGTTGCCCCCACAACCCCACAAGCCAACTTCAGCACCCGCTTCGCCTAAACTTGCGGTATGATTGGCGGACTATACAAGCCTTTGTGAAAGGGCTCCGCCGAAGGAGCGCCGCGGCCCAAAGAGTCTCATGAGCACAAGCTACTCCAAGTCGAAGCTGATTCCGGCGATGGTCCTCGGCGTGTTCACGTACGGCTTGATCGCCGCTTTGCTGGGCACCGTGCTGCCCGAGCTGGGCGAACGTTTCAACCTGACCGCCGAGCAAAGCGGCCTGATCGCAACCATGCAGGCGCTGGGTCTAATGATCGCGTCCGTCGCGATCGGACCCATCGTGGATAACCATGGCAAGAAAACCGGCATCGTCGCGGGCCTGAGCGGCATCACGCTGGGATTGATCGGCTTGATTTACGCGGGCAGCTACCCGACGGCCGCCGCTTCGATGCTGGTCCTGGGCTTGGGCGGCGGCATGTTGGTGACCGGCTCGAACGCCCTGATCAGCGACGTCAGCGAAGAGAAACGCGCCTCGGCTCTTAACCTGCTCAACATGCTGTTCGGGCTGGGGACCATGGTTACGCCTTTGCTCGCGGCCAATGTCGCGGCCTTGAGCTCGACCCACGCGCTGTCACTGACCTTGGCCGCGATCGCGGCGGTCACGTTGCTCGTCAATATCGGGACCAAGATGCCGCCTCCCACCGGCGAACGCGGATTCACGGCCTCGGAAGCACCCGCGTTGCTCAAGCAGCCGTCGCTCTACTTGCTGTGCTCGATGCTGTTTCTCTACGTCGCCTGCGAAGTCGGCGTCTTGAACTGGCTGGTCAAATACCTCGAAGAGGAGCGCGGCGTCGCGCGAGGCGATGCGCAAAACATTCTTTCTTGGGGCTTCGCGCTGGGCCTGCTTATCGGCCGCGTGGCGGCCTCCCGCATCCTCTTGGGCGTATCGGAGATCAAGGTCACCCTGGTCGCGTCGATCGTGATGACCGTCACAACGCTCGCCATGGTACAGGTCGGCGATCCGACATTGATCGCCGTCGCCGTCTTCGCGGCCGGGTTGGCAATGGCCCCGATGTTCCCGACGACGCTCGGCATTTGCGGCAATCTATTTACAAAGATGACCGCCACGGCCATGGGCATCGTCATTACGTCGGGATGGGTGGGGCTGACGTTGAGCTCCTACGTGATCGGTTTCGCGGCCGACCGCGCCTCGCTCGGCTCGGCTTTGCTGCTGCTGCCGGTCATGTCGGTCGTGCTAATCGGAATCAACCTGGCGCTGCGGCCCTACGTCGAGGGTTCCAGCTCCTCTGAGCCGGCCTGACGCCTGCGTCGCTCGTCATGGCGAGAGGAGTGCGATTGCTCGAAAAGCGCGGCCCGCGCCGAATTCGATTCAACCCCATTAGTTTCTCCGGTTTGCCGATGGTCCTTGCGCTTGTTTTTGGCTCCGCCGCAACCGCGCAAAATACGGACGCAGACCCATGGGGAACGCTGGGGCAGCTCAAAGTCGGCGACAGTATTCAGGTTGTGCAGACCACCTTGCAATCGCAAACCGGGATCTTTCAGAGCCTCTCCGACGCAGCCGTGTTCTTTCGTGTTGGCCGGGAGGAGCAAAGTGTGTCGCGAGAGAACCTGTTGCGGCTAACCGTGATAGATCGATCGCGCCGGAAAAGGAATGTGGTGCTCGGACTGGCGATTGGAGCCGCCGCGGGTATGGCGGGAGGGGGCGCATTGGCCACCGCCGCGGGATGGTTCGACGAAGGTACCGGGACGAGACCGGCAGTCACGATTGTAGGATTCGGGGCCGGAGGAGCGGTTGCCGGTTACGCATGGGGGGCGTCATCGGGCACGCGTACGATCTATTGGAAGCGAGATCCAACCGACAAATGAAGAGTCCGCGGTCCCCGGGCACGCTTTGGAGTGCGTGTTGAGGAGACCGGCCGCGAGGGAGGAGGATCTCCGATTCCCGGTCGCAAGATTTGCTGGTTCGCATTGATAGGGTGGCCGTAAATCGGCCCGCTCAATGAACATCATAGAATCATTTCGCCCCTCGCTCGAAGATCACGCATCGCGAATCGGGCTGGAATTCAGCGACCACGAATTCACGTTCGCCGAACTCGACGCGCGCTCGAATCGCTTGGCCCGCCGCTTCTCCGGGGACGGTCTCGTCCCCGGCGATCGCGTTGTCGTCTACCTCGCCAACTCCCTCGAGTTCATCGTCGCCTATCTTGCCGTTCTGAAAACCGGCCTCGTCTTCGTTCCCGTCAACGCGCTCTACCGCGAGCGAGAGATACAGCAGATTATCGACGATGCGGAACCCGCCGCCGCGATTACTTCCCTCGACCTCGCCGCGTGTCTCAAGGCCTGTCCGCCAACGAGGTCCGGCGAAGAATCGGTCGATACTCCGCTCTACCGCACCGACGATTTCGACAAACTCACCGCCGATCTTTCATCCGCGCCCGTCCCATGCCCGGTAGCAGCCGAAGACCCCGCCATGATCGTCTACACTTCGGGCACGACCGGCACGCCGAAAGGCGCGGTACTCAATCACCGCAATCTTACCGCCAATGCTCAAACCCTGCTCGAAGCCTGGCGAATCACCCACGAGGACCGTCTTCTCCTCGCCCTTCCCCTATTTCACGTCCACGGCCTCGGTAACGGCGTCCATACCTGGCTGGCAACCGGTCTACAGCTGCGATTGCTCGAACGCTTTCGCAAGGAAACCATCGCCGACGAATTCCTGCGCTTCCGCCCGACGGTTTTTTTCGGCGTCCCCACCATGTACGAGCGCTTGCTCGACGTTCGGCCCGAGACGGCTCGCGAGATAGGCCGCGCCGCGCGACTTTTCGTATCCGGGTCCGCGCCCTTGCCCGCCGCCACGCTCGAACGTTTTCGCGATCTCTACGGGCACGACATTCTCGAACGCTACGGGATGAGCGAGACACTCATGAACATCTCGAACCCCTACGACGGCGAGCGCCGTCCCGGGTCCGTGGGCAAACCCCTTCCCGGTGTCTCGATACGCTTGGCGGAGCCGAAAACGGGAGAGCAGGTCGCCCCGGGCGAAACCGGCGAAGTGTTCATCCGCGGCGACAATGTCTTCTCCGGTTACCGCAACCGACCCGAAGCCAACGCGGCCGCCTTCACCGACGACGGCTTCTTCCGCTCCGGCGACCTGGCGACTTGTTCCGATGACGGCTACTACACGCTCGTCGGCCGCCGCGGCGATTTGATCATCTCGGGCGGTTTCAACATCTACCCTCGCCCAATCGAGGAGTTGCTGCTCGAGCAACCCGGCGTCGCCGAGGCCGCCGTCGTCGGCGAGCCCGACCCCTTTCGCGGAGAAGTCCCGGTCGCCTACATCAAACCGCTCGACGGCGCTACGCTCGAGGCTTCGCAACTTCAGGATGCCTGCCGACGCACCCTGGCATCGTTCAAAGTTCCGCGCAAGATCACCTTTGTCGACGAACTGCCGCGCAACGCGTTGGGCAAACTGCAACGACACCGCCTGTTTTCGACGACGTCGCAGTCGAAACCTGAGGAGTTCTCCGGCCGACCAAGAGAGCGGTAAGATAAGGATTCGCCGTCAGAAAGCAGCACCTTCCCGCCGATTCGATCCGTTACCGCTTGGCCGCGATGAAACGAAAGAAAGCGCTCTTCCACCTGATCGGCCTCTCGATGAGTATCTTCGTCGGGCTCGCGGCCGCGGAAATCATCATTCGAATTCGCAGCGAAGAGGGCCTCGCCGAGGCCTGGTACGCGGCGACAGAGGGTGAGGTCCCACACTCCTACCATGGTAACGATCAACCGATGATCGCCGACCCCGTAGTCGGCTTCCGCTACAATCCCGCCGAGGCGAACGTCAATTCCCTCGGGCTCCGCGGCGACGAATTGAGCCGGGAGAAGGCGCCGGGTCGGCCCCGCATCGTTGTCCTTGGCGATTCGGTGTCATTGCTGTGCGAACGCAAGCACGGCACCGAAAACATCTTCCCCACGCTCCTCGCCCAAGAATACGGGTCACGCGCTGAAATCGTCAATGCCGCTGTCACCGGGTATACGACCCATCAGCAGCGGCTGTTGCTGGAGCATGATCTGGTCGCCTACGAGCCCGATCTTGTCGTCGTCCAATACACTCTGAACGACAACGAGAAGTTCATGCACCGCTGGCATAGAGACAAGAAGCTCAAGCTCACCGAATACGCCCGCCGCACCCTGCTGATGCGCGACGGCGATCCGCTCGCCGCGTTGCCGGGCGGCAGCTACTTGCTCACGCGCTTTGTGTACAACTCCAGTCTGCTGATCGACAAACGAAAGTATGAGTGGGAGCTTGCCCCCGGTTTCATCCGCGCCTGGCGAGACGACAGTTGGCCCTTGCTCGAAGAACAGTTGGTCGGCATAAAAACTTTGACCGGGCGTGTGGGCGGTCGCGTCCTCGTTATGATGGTCCCCTACGGTCCGCAACTCCGCGAAAGCTCTCTGGCCGAAGACCGTGACTACGTCTTGAAGCCGCAACGTAAGATGGCGGCTTTGTGCGCCAGGCACGACATCGCTCTGCTGGATCTATTCGACGCGTTTCAACAGGCGGGAGGAATGAGCTTGTTCTACGACAAGATCCACCTCACCCGCGCTGGGCACCGCATCGTGAGCGACCAACTCGCACAGCATCTCGGCAAAGAGGGACTCGTTCCCGACCGCGAAGATCCCGCACCGGAGTCTTCACCGTGATGCGCCACACTATCGTGGTTTCGGCGTGCCTGCTGTGGACCGCCTGTTCCGCGCCTATGACTGATCAAACGATCCGCTCCGAAGCCCGACGCGACCTTCATTCCTTCGCGCGACCCGACCAAGTTCGCGCCGGCCACGTAGCTCTCGACCTCACGGTTTCTTTCGCAAGCCGATCCATCGAAGGCACAGCCTCACTGGCTTTCGAACGTGTCGACCCCGGTGCCGACCGGCTCACGCTCGATACGCGTGACCTCGACATCCGATCGTTGGAAAGCGCCGGCAGCGCCGACGCGTTCGCCGAAACCACGTTTCATCTTGGAGAGCCGGACCCGATTCTCGGCCAAGCGCTTACGATCGATCTGCCGCCCGATGCGGTGCGGGTTCGGATCCACTACTCGACCAAACCAGGCGCCTCCGGCCTCCAATGGCTCGAACCCGAACAGACAGCCGGCAAGCAGCCTTTCCTTTATACGCAATCGCAAGCGATTCATGCCCGAAGCTGGATTCCGCTGCAAGACTCCCCCGGCGTCCGTGTCACCTACGAAGCGGTAATCCGCACGCCCGCGGGCGTGCGCGCCGTCATGAGCGCTGAAGCTCTCGGTGACGGGTCTCTCGACGCGCCGGCCGATGCTCGCGCCGGCGAATACCGCTTCTCGATGGCGCGGCCCATCCCGCCCTACTTGATTGCCCTCGCGGTCGGCGACCTCGCTTTTCGACCCATGAGCGAGCGAACCGGGGTTTGGGCCGAGCCGGCCGTGGTCGAACAAGCCGCGCGCGAGTTCGAAGACACCGAGGCCATGATGCAGGCGGTCGAGAAGCTCTACGGACCGTATCGCTGGGACCGTTACGACATCTTGGTCTTACCACCGAGCTTCCCCTTCGGCGGCATGGAAAATCCCCGACTCACCTTCGCCACCCCCACGATCCTAGCCGGAGACAAGAGCTTGGTCTCGCTCGTGGCCCACGAGTTGGCGCACTCTTGGTCGGGCAACCTAGTGACGAACGCCACCTGGCGCGACTTCTGGCTCAACGAAGGGTTCACCGTCTATTTGGAAAACCGCATCCAAGAAGAAGTCTTCGGCGCCGCCCGCGCGGCCATGGAATCGTCGCTCGAGGTCGACAAGCTTCTCGAGGAAATGGCGGATTTGCCCCAACCCGATCAAATCCTCCACGTCGATCTCGCCGGCCGAGATCCCGACGACGGCTTCACCCTGGTCCCCTATGTCAAGGGGATGCTTTTCCTGTTGCAACTCGAACACGCCGTCGGCCGCGAAGCCTTTGACGATTTCCTGCGCGGCTACTTCGACCGCTTCGCTTTTCAAAGCATCACGACCGCGGATTTCATCGCTTATCTCGGTGAACACCTCGCCGCCGCTCACCCGGGCATCGGCGCTCAAGCTCGCGAGTGGATCGATCAGCCCGGTCTGCCCGAGGGTTACGTCCGTCCGCAATCCGAAGAGTTAGCCGCCGTCACCCGCCAAGCCGAGCAATGGCTCGCCGGCGCACTCTCTCTCGACGACGTGCGAACGGTGGATTGGACCACCCAACACTGGCTCGCCTGGCTGCGCGCCCTGCCCGAGAGGCTGGAACGTCCACAGCTCAGCAAACTCGACCACGCATTCCAATTCACCGGCTCGGGCAATTCTGAAATTCACCACGAGTGGCTGAGGATCGCCGTGCGCAACGGCTACGAGCCCGCCGACTGGGCGCTCGAGAAATTCCTAACCGGCGTCGGCCGCCGAAAATTTCTCAAGCCGCTTTACGAAGACCTCGTCAAAACGCCCGAGGGCCGCCGCCGGGCCGCTGAGATCTACGCCAAGGCCAAACCCTTGTACCACCCCATTGCCGCCGCAACCGTCGAGGAAATCCTGGGCCAAGCTGTCCAATAGACGGCCGCTCAACCGTAAGGGAATCGCCTGATCGTAATCAGCCCGGCGTTTTGTCACACTGAAAACGTTGGCGGCGTGGCCCGAACCGATCGCGCCGTTTTCTCACCGGAGCACCGTGGCCGATTCAAAGAATAATCCCGACAAGCAACAGAGCATGATCGCGATACTCTTCGACCTGGCCCTACGCAGCGTGCTCGTATTCCTCGTCTTAGAGGGTGCCTCGGGTGTATTTCTGGTCGGACGCAAGGTTTACAAGTTCACCGAAAAGCAGTCCCAAGAGTCCGGCCGTTTCGACTTCGATGCGCAATTAGGCTGGGTCAGCAAACCCGGCGTCGAAGTACTCGACGCCTTCGGGGAAGGCAAGTACATCCGCATCAACGGCCAGGGCTTCCGCGCCGACGCCGACTTCAGCGAGAAGGTCCCCGCCGGCAAAACGCGCATCTTGTTTTCGGGCGACTCCTTCACCTGGGCCGACGGCGTAGGCAACGGTTATGGCTGGACCGACTTGATCGGCCGCCGAGACCCGAGCCTCGAGATCATGAACATCGCCCAGAACGGCTACGGCGCCGGCCAAGCCTTCCTACGCTATCGACGCGAGAGCGCGCGATTCGAGCACGACATTCACGTATTTGCGTTCATCGGGATGGACTTCGATCGCATGCGCGACGGCGAGTTCTTCGGCATGGCGAAACCGCTGCTGGCCCACGGTGAAGACGGGCTGATCATCGAAAACGAACCGCTGCCGGAACCCTCGAGAACCCGAACCTGGTTGGCGACAGCGCCCAAGTACTTGCTCGAGTTCCGCATCTTCGAGGTCCTGATGGAACTCTACATTCAGCAGCTTGCCACCGGGCCGCTCGGCGACAGAACGCTCTACCAAGACGACGAACTCAAAATGCTGATCTTCGCCATGTTCGACGAGTTAGCCGCCACCGCCCGCGAAAACAACACCCGCCTGGTCGTCATCTACCTACCGACATCTCTCGACTACGAACCCGCCGAAGGGCTTGAGGCATGGCGCACCGAGATGCAAGCCGCCATGGACGCCCGCAAGATCCACTACCTTGACCTCATCGAGCCCTTTCGCGACACCCCGCCCCACGAGGCCGATCTACTCTTCATCCAACAGAACCCCGAAGGTTCCCTATTCGAAGCCGGCCATTATTCCGAAGAAGGCCACGAACATTTCGCCGCAATGATCTACGACAAGCTGTGCCGCCTGCCCAACGTGGCCGGGGATTTACAGGGCTGTACTTCCAGAAAAACAGACGACTGAATTGTCGCCGGCTCGCAGTCCGACCAGCAGAAACACAGATGAAATGAGGAGGCTCGTCATCGGGAGTGAGCTAAACTCCCCACACGGGTTTCGCCGCTTTGGGCGGCGAGCCAGGGATTTTCAGATAGAAAAGGAAGGATGACGAGCCATGAAGAACAACAGCAAAACTTTGAAACCCCTGTCGAAAGCCACGAGAACCGAACAAGGCCGCCTCGATGCGTGAGGAATCTGCTTGACGAGCCTCCGGTAACGGTTTCCAGGACCAGCGGAATGGAGGGCGGGCCGGCACGGTAGCGCCCGATTCCGGCTCTTCGACAGCTGCATCGCGTGAGATACAAATTCGCGGCAAGGGAACAGGTTAGGGTCCGATCGAGTTCTTGGACACTACGGGGTTACGATCGTCTTAGGCGCCGTTGTTTCTCAGGCGTTGCACGCGCCCTTGCCGCGCGGCCCTACGGTTGTTTTCGACCGGCGAGGCGCGCCTTCTCGTACTGGCCGATGTGCTGCGGTCTGGGTCCTTCTGTTGAAATGCCTTCCGCGGCCATGACACCCTGAAGCGCTTCGATTGTCGCGGGCCCGGGTTTGAAATTTCCCGGCCGGTAGCCCTCGGCAATAAACAGCGGCGTCCATCCGTGCTTGTTTCGCTGTCTCCAGATTTCGGAGTCGGCCTGCTTTTCGGCAAGCAACTGAACAACCGTCGGGAAGCTTCCATATGCCGCGCCGTGCATGACGGTCTCGCCATGGTCGTCCACTGCATTGATGCCCGCGCCAAGTTCAAGGAGCAACTTCGTGGCTGCCAGCGCCTCTTCCTCTGTTCCCGCTTCTTCGAGTGGAGCCGTCGTGCCGAGTCCGGCCGCCACCATGAGGGGAGTGGTGCCTTCCACATTTGGCAGGAACGGGTCCGCCCCCAACTCGAGGAGCAGCTTCATCAGGGGTACGTCCGCTCTGTCGGCGGCAAAGAGGAAGGGCGTAGCGCCTCTCACATTTATTTTTGGAGCATGGGACCTGCCGTTCTCTAACCGCGCGTTGACCTCGGCGCCCATGGCCACGAGCGTTCGAACGAACTGCAGGCTCGACAGGTTTCCCGACCCTTCAGGGGCCGGATCGCTCCCGAAGTCACTGACTTCTGGTTTCCGCACCCAAGTAATGCTGTGGAGCGGTGTGAAACCGGCACGCGCATCATTTGGATCGGCTCCGGCTTCGAGCAGAGCGACCGCTAGCTCGAAGTGGCCGTTTTCGATCGCCATCAACAGGGGACTGATGCCGCCCCTGGCGAAGGTATACATCGGGCGCCCCTTGCGATGAAGCGCCTTATTCACGTCAATGCCGGCCCTTAGGAGCGAACGCACCACATCCGTACGGCCCTCGCGCACCGCGAAAAACATCGGGTTGAACCCGGAGTCGAGCGTCAAACCGAAATCGGTGCCGGCGTCGATCAGGGCTTCGACGACCGGGGCGTGCCCTTCGGCGGAGGCCCACATGAGGGCCGATTGACCGTTCCGCTCCAGCGCGTTGGGATCGGCGCCATGGGCGAGCAAGGCTTCCACGGCTTCGAGGCTTCCCGTGCGCGCCGCGGTCATCAGGACCGTCTCGCCTCCGGGACGCGCGGCGTTGGCGCCGGCCCCGGCGTCCAGCAGGAGTTTCACCAGAGCGGCGTTTCGGTTGCTACAGGCGAGAGAGAGCGGGGGCACGCCGTAAGCGTTCTCCGCATTCACATCGGCGCCGAATCGTACGAGCAACTCCGCTGTATCCGTGTGGTCGTGGTACGCCGCCCAATGCAGCGCCGTCGTGCCATCAGCCTGCGCGGAGTTGACGTCCGCCCCGGCATCGAGCAGGGAGCGAACGGTCGCGCCATCGCCGTTCTCCGCCGCGTCGGCGAGACGGGGTTGAGGGGCGGCCGCAACTGCGGTAGCGACGCCAACCAACAGAGCAGAAAGTCCAGCGATTCGTCCCCAGTTCATGTCCGCATCCCCGCGGGTCTATCGATCAAAAAACCAGTACGAAATCGGCCTCGGCGCCCCGTGTTACGCCTTGGCCTTGAGTTCGGCAATGATGGGCGCCAACGCTGCGTCGAGGTCCGTTAACGGCTCGAAAGTGATCCGGCAGATATGGCCGTAGTTATTTGCATGGAAGAGCTGATACTGCTCGAATGCCTTTGGGTCGTCGACTTCGATCAATGCGTAGCCTCCCGAGGCTGTGCCATACCCGTGGATGTGCCTCACGCCGCTTTCTACTCCGCCCCAATTGCCGGTCTTGGCCATGGCCTCATTCGCAATGCCCCACGCCTCGTTAAACGCCGACTTGTCGATCGCTCCCCGGTATTCAAAGTGTTGCATAAAGACTTGGCCCGCATTTTCAATTTGGTGTTTGACATCCCGACCTTCCAGCGGCCTTGAGCGTCCTTATTCATAGGGGCTAGAGCCCGATGAGGATGCCAGGGAGGCCAACACCCAATGGGTGAAAAACAAACCAAGCCATTCCAGCTAAGTTTCAACGGCTTGTTGAAAGTCGATTTCCAGGGATCGCACGTCACCTCCGACGGTGGCCTGATTTTGGTTCGCGAACTGGACGAACGGCTCGGTCTCGGAGAACTGATTGACGAGCATCTCAGCGACTCCCGGCAAGGCACAAACAAGCAGTTCACGCTCGCTGATCTGTTGCGGCAGTCGGTCTACAGCCGCTTGGCGGGCTACGAGGACCTCAACGACGCCGAGCGGGTTTCGATCGATCCGACGTTTCGGCTGATCGGTTCGCAGAAGATCTGGGATCGCGGTGCGGCCTTGACCTCGACGCTGCATGGCTTCGAGACGGAGATGCTGGCGAGCGAAGAGAACCTGCTGGGGCTGATGGCGCTGAACCGAGAGCTGGTCGGGCAAGCGACTGACGTTCCGCGCCGCCGCCGCCTTCGCCAAGCCGGAGATCTACGAGGCGTTGGAGGATCGCGGAGTGGACTACGTCATTCGCATCCCGGCCAACAAGAAGCTGGAGTGGGAGATCGCCGACATCTTGTTTCGGCCGCCGGGAAGGCCCTCCCGGAAGCCCTTGGTGCGTTACAAGAATTTTCGCTATCAGGCGGAGAGTTGGTCGCAGGCGAGGCGGATCGTCGCCAAGGTCGAGCATCACCAGGGCGAGCTGTTCCCGCGGGTCGGATTCATCGTGACGAGCATGAGCTTGCCAAGCCGCTCGGTGGTGCGCTTCTACAACAAGCGCGGCACGGCGGAGCAGTGGATCAAGGAAGGCAAACAGGCCACGCATTGGACAAGGCTGTCGTGCCATCGGTTCCGGGCGAACGAGGTACGGCTACAACTGAGCGTGCCGGCCTACAACCTGGGCAACTTGTGGCGGCGGCTCGGACTGCCGAACAGGATCAAGAGTTGGTCGCTGACGAGCTTGCAACACAGGTTGATGAAGACCGGCGGTCGGCTGGTCAAGCACGCGCGGTATTACTGGCTGCTGCCGGCCGAAGGGCATTTGAACCGCAGGCTGTTCGGCGACATGCTGCACAGGATCTGGGCGCTGCCGCTGCCAAGCGGGTAGCGTTGACCGGGCGAGGATCAACAGTTTTCGGCTCCAAAAGGTTTCGCAAGGAGCAGTGTCGGCCGGAGCGCCGTTCAGCCCGCTCAAGCAACGTCTGTGAGCGGATGGACGAGCCCTGGCGCCTACCGGCGGAGGTGATGTGCAGGGTTCAGCGCGAAAAGACGTGGTATTCGGGGCAGCGCGGGTGTATACTTTCACCGTGCCAGGGCCAAAATGGAAATCCTGGCTTGGCCCATTGAGATTCCTCCTAGCAGACGTGGCTAAGGGCCGACGCCGTTAGCCACAATTTCCTTCTTGACTGTCATCGATCCGATAGCATAGCTGATCCCCCGGCCGCTTCGCATCTCCGCGGGTCTCACGGGTCTCGCAGGCGATTCGCGGCTCCCCGCTACACCGGCACCAAGTCGAAAAGGTCCTCAACCTTGCCATTGCTATCGGCAAACGAATCCATGTAAACGCCCACTCGATCGAGCAACGTCAAGTGGAGATTTGCTAGGGGCGTCCCTTTTTCGTATGTGACATGCCGCCCGCCCTTCAGTCCGCACGCGGCGCCGCCGGCGACCAGAATAGGAAGGTTCTTATGATCATGGGTGCTGGAATTGCCCATACCGCTTCCGTAGAGGTACACCGAGTGGTCGAGCAGAGAGCCCGCGCCGTCCGGAGTGGATCGTAGTTTTGCGAGAAACTCCGCAAACAACGAAACGTGAAACTCGTTGATCTTCGCTATCTTGGCGACTTTTTCCGGATCGTTACCGTGATGAGAAAGAGGATGGTGCGGATCCGGCACGCCGATTTCGGGATAGGTGCGGCCACTGAGCTCACGGGCAAGCTGGAAGGTGATGACCCTCGTGATATCGCCCTGGAACGCCAACAATTGCAAGTCAAACATGAGCCTTGCATGGTCGGCGTACGCGGCGGGGACGCCCGTCGGGCGATCCAGATCGGGCAACGGATTGTCGACCGTCGTTGCTTCGGCTCGTTGGATCCGGCGCTCGACCTCGCGGATGCTGCTGAGATAGTTATCCACGCGGACGCGGTCGGCCGTCCCCAGCTTCCTCTTGAGTTCCGCCATGTCTTCGCTGACCCAGTCAAGCAGGCTCGCCCGTTCCCTGAGGGCCGCGCGTCTCTCGTCAACGCTCCCGCCCTCGCCAAAGAGGCGCTCGAACACCACGCGCGGATGCGCCTCGGAAGGAAGCGGCGTCGTGGGCGAAGACCAGGAGAGGTTGTTCTGATAGACGCAGGCGTATCCGTTATTGCACTGACCCACGGTCTGGAGCAGGTCCATCGCCAGCTCGAGCGAGGGCAACTGCGTGTCCTTGCCTAATTGCCTTGCCGCGTGCTGGTCGATCGTGGTGCCCAGGTAATAGTCCGAGCTTTCCGTATGTTTCGCGGAGGCAGCGCTCAAAAAGGCCGCGTTTGAAGTGGAATGGGTGCCCGGATACGCGTTTTGTAGTTCGAAGTTGGTGAAGACCGTGAGGTGATCTTTCACCGGCTCGAGCGGCTTGAGAATCGGGGACAGCTCGCCGAGTTCCGGCGCGTCTTTCGGCGTCCAGCGAGAATGGTCGCACCCCATCGGTATGAACACGAAGCCGAGCCGGGGCACGGGTTTGGCCGGAGTCTTATCCAGGGCGGTTGCCGCGGGTACCATCGCGTCAAGCAGGGGCAGGGCCAAGCTGACCTGCATGCCCCTCAGGAACGTGCGCTGCGGCAGCGCCTTCTTCGTGATGATCATGTCGAGTTGTTCCTCATTTGAAACGGTACGCTCTCTACGATACCCAACACCAGCGCGGAGAAGCGGTATCCATTCCGCTCGGCCTCGCGGAGAATCTTGCGAATGGCGGGAGCGTCATAGTAACCGACCCCGCGTCCCAGCGCGAACGTAAGCAACTTTTCGGTCATCGTTCGGACGAACAGCTCCGGACGCTCCAACAGCCCTTCTTCGAGGCCGTCCACCCCGTTGTCAAATTTGTCGCCGCCGGGCAGGCTTCCTGAAACGTCCACGGGTACGCCGTCCTCATAGTCGCGCCAGCGTCCCAGGGCGTCAAAGTTCTCGAGCGCGAACCCAACGGGGTCAATCGTCTTGTGACAGCTTGCGCACGCCGGGTTGTCGCGATGAGCGCTCAGCCTTTCGCGCATCGGGAGGGAGGCGGACACCGAATTGTCGAGCGCGGGGACGTTCGGGGGAGGAGAGGGCGGCGGCGCGCCGAAAATGTTTTCCAGAACCCACGTCCCGCGGATGACCGGGGAAGTGCGTGTGGCGTAGGAGGTGACGGTCAAGATGCTGCCGTGCCGCAGCAATCCGCCGCACTTGCTGTTTTTGTCAAGCGAAACACGCCGGAAGCGCGTCCCATACACATTCGGAATCCGGTAGTGCTTCGCCAATCGCTCGTTGAGGAACGTGTAGTCCGCCTTAATCAGGTCGAGCACGCTGCGATCTTCCCGCAGTATGGTCTCCAGAAATAGCTCTGTTTCCTTACGGAACGCCTGACGAAGATTGTCATCGAAGTCCGGGAAGAGACGGTTATCCGGGCTGAAAGATTCCAATTTCCGCAGGTGCAGCCATTGTCCGGCAAAGTTGGTCGCAAGATTGGAAGAGCGAGGGTCCGCGAGCATTCGGCGGGCCTGTCTCTCCAGGCCCCCCGGCCGGCTGAGTTCGCCCCGGCCGGCCGCATCGAGCAACTCGTCATCGGGAATGCTGCTCCACAGGACAAACGATAGGCGAGACGCCAACTCGATGTCGCTGACTCGGTAGGCGTCCCCCGGCGTCACGTCGTCCGGGGCCGGCTCGGCGCGGAACAGGAATTTCGGGCTGACCAGAACGCCGGTCAAGCCTTCTCGATACCCGCGTCGAAATTCGCCTTCGCGCACCCTGCCCGATAGGAGGCCATGGGTCTGATCAAATCCGCGTCGGAGACCGGCCTGCGGTAAGCGCGCCGCGCGAGCGTGGATAGAATTTCCTTCGCGCACTTCTCTTCTTCGCCAGGCGTGGCCGGCCGGCAAACAAACAGCCGGCGTCGGCTTGGCGTATCGCCGGCTCCCTTGGCCGCATGCGGCCCCGTAATGGAAACCTGATAAACGGCGGGCGCCGTACGCGGGTGGCGATGCATGTTGAAGCGCGATTGGGTCGGCTGCCGCATCGTTTCCAGCAGCGACGATTGAATCTTCGAAAACGTCACGCCGAGGTCGTGCGGACCGGCCGGCACGCGCAAACGGACCCTCAAATGGTTGTCTACCAACGACGTGTCGAAACGATCGGTGGGCGGCGCCACGGTGAACGTCTCAACCGGCTTCCGGTCGAGCAGCAAGTAGACGTCATGCGGTTCCCTCAGTCCCTCTACTTCTTCGTTGCGGTTGCGCGAAAGCCAGATCCGGATGTCATACTCTCCGTCTTGCGCAAACGTGTAGGGGATCAAAAGCCCCCCGCGGGTTCCAATCGGGAGACCCGGCACGTGCCGCTCTTGCGTGACATCCGGCTTTACGCGAATGATGTCGCTCCGCGGCGGCGTCCGGGCGCCGCCGATTGCCAGACGACTAATCTTCCGCGCGGCGGAAATGTATCGGTCCAGAAGAGCAGGAGAGAGATCGCCTACGTTGACGTTGTCGAATCCATGACCGCTCTCATCGTGAGGCAGGAGCGACGTGGCGTCGATCTCGAGAGAGAGCAGATCCCGAATCGCGTTCTGATACTCGGTACGATTGAGACGCCGCAACGTCTCGGTACGGCCCGGATTCGGATTCGCCGTCGCTGCCTCGTCAAGCGACGTTTCCAGCCAAGAGAGCAAAGAGCTACGGGATTCAATGGAAGGCCGCGGCATTTCCGCGGGCGGCATGACGCCCGTGCGAAGCTTGTGTACGACCTTTTCCCACACCTCGGCGTCTTGACCGACGTTTCGGACGTCGGCCAAATCAAGTCTCAGGCCCGCTGTCTTCAGCTCTTCGCCGTGGCAGGTGACACAGTAGCGATCAAGCGACTGACGGTGGGTCGAAGCGGCTGGCGACGCACCGGTTGACGGGGGTGATGGAACCTCCTGAGCCGAGCTTTCGGTAGCCCAAAATAGCAGGCAGACGGTGATCAGCAATCCCGCCTTGGAGTGAGCGCCGGCACGGTTCGCTACGGCATGATTCCACACGGACGAATTCTCTGATTCGGTTCCCGATGATTACTGTAACTTACCGCCAAACGTTTCGACAAGGAGCTGTCAAGTTGACGACCGGCCTGGATTCAACGAGCCCCGCGCACGGGCTCGCACCAACGACGGCTGATCGGCGCCCGCGGGCCGCGATACTGACCGCCCAGGAAGGCCAACCGCCATGGGCGAGGCAGGCATTGTCAAGTTAACGGTGGTCAGTGACAATTGACCGATGGAATCCCTGTATCGACGTCACCGCTTTCCACCCGAGATCATCAGCCACGGAAATGTATTGGAATGGCAGAGCGTCGCCCATACATGTTACACGGATGGGTGAGCCGGTGGTGAAAGAAGCTCGAGTCCGGGCGGCGGGAGCGTTCAAAGTGCCTGGAAGGAAGATTGGGTGCGTCGGACCTGATTGTCAAGCACTATGGCCCGTGTGAAAAATGTACTGGAAGGGTTTGAGCGCGGAAGATTCCCGGCCGGAAATTGTATGATATGCGCAGACCTCGGAAGCGAGTTCCGACGCCGGGCGAGGGAAGGGGAACTTGGCCTCTACGATTCGACTCAAAGTCAACGGTGAAGAGAGATCGGTAGAGACCGATCCCCACCGGCCTCTGCTTGAGGTCCTCCGCGAAGATCTTCAACTTACCGGGACGAAGTACGGCTGCGGCGAAGGCCAATGCCGTGCTTGTACGGTCTTGCTCGACGGCCGCCCGGTAACCTCTTGTCTGACACCGGCGGCCGCCGCGGAAGGCAAGCAAATCGTCACCATTGAGGGACTCGCCGCGAGGGACGGGCTACACCCCATCCAGCAGGCCTTCCTCGACGCCGGCGCGATGCAGTGCGGGTATTGCGTACCGGGCATGATCCTCACGGCGGTGGCGCTGGTCGAACAGAACCCAAACCCAAGCGATCGAGAAACCGAAGAGGCGCTCAACGGTAACCTCTGCCGCTGTTGCGGCTATCGGAACATCGTAGCGGCTGTCCGTCTGGCCGCTGAGAGAGGCCGGCCTGCCGGGGGGACGGAGACGAAACGGAATGCCGACGCGATTTGAGCGGGAGGATCTCTTCGAGCCCGAGCGTTACGAACTCGTCGAGGGGCTTCCTTACGAGTTTGAGCTTGACCGGCGCGATTTCCTGGGGGCCGCCGGCGCGGGGCTGCTGATTACCGTGTCCGGGTCGGTCGGCTGCCGGCAACAGGGCGCGGTGGGTGAAGCTGTCGCTCCGCCGAGCCGACTGCATATCGCGAAAGACAGCCTCATCACCGTCATGACCGGTAAGGTGGAGGTCGGTCAAGGGTCCCGCACGCAACTGACTCAGGCAGTCGCCGAAGAAATGCGGGTTCCATTTGACTCGGTGCGCCTGGTAATGGCGGACACTGACCGCGTGCCGGATGATGGTTCCACTGCGGGGAGCCGCACGACTCCACGGACGGTTCCGGCGGTGCGCAAAGCCGCCGCGGCGGCTCGGGAGATGCTCGTCCGGAGGGCAGCCGAGCTTTGGGCGCTCTCGGCGGAAGGGTTGCAGGTCCGCGCAGGGACCGTGTCTCACCCCGAAGGTGAACAAGAGCTGACCTACGGCGATCTGGCCGATCTTGAGCAACTCACGGCAACACTCACCGAGTCGACGCCGGAGGACATTGCTCTCACGCGAGTCGAGCGCTGGGAAGTGTTGGGTCAGCCCGTCCCGCACGTTGATGGCGGAAACATTGTGACCGGCGCGCACCGTTATCCTTCAGACATCGTGCGCCCCGGCATGCTCTACGGAAAAATCCTTCGAGCGCCTTCCTACGGGGCAACGCTCTCGAAGATCGATCTGACTCCCGCCGAAGACGAGCTCACGGGCATGGCGCTCGGCATGAAGGATGCCGGCGCCGGATTCCTCGAAATCGTGTCGGATTGGATCGAGCCCGATCCCGAATCCGAGTTCGCCATGCTGCGCCGCGTGGTGGAGGCCTCGGGCCGCCCGGCGGTGTTTTCCCTCGCCCAGCATCATGACCGAACGGAAGATTGGAAGGTCATGATCCGTGAGGCCGACCGCGCTATCGAGGACGGGCATTCCATCAGGGCGGTCTGTCCGCCGCGCGCCATCGGTCTGCTGCTCGGTCTTGAAGGCAGTCAGAACCCGTTCTCCGGCACGCCGTCGTACAAGAAAATCGCGCGCCTGCCTCTCGCCGAGCGCGTTGCCGCGATGCGCGATCCCGACTTCCGCCGGCAACTCTTGTCGGAAGACCCGATCGCGGAAAGCACGTTTCCGCTGATCGAGCGGCTCTCCTATCAGTACATGTTCCGCTTCGGCGATCCACCAAACTACCTGCCGCGAGAGGAGGACTCGATCGCGGCCGGCGCCGCGCGTGAGGGGCGCACGGCGCCCGAGGTCGCTTACGACGTCATGCTGGAGGATGAAGGACACGGCTTCATTTATTCGCCGCTCAACAACTATCCCGGCTACGATATGTCGGCGCCGCAAGCGATGCTGTCCAACCGCAACGTCATTATGGGGCTCGGGGACGGCGGTGCGCACGTTGGGTTCATCTTGGATGCCGGCTTTCCGGCCTGGCTGATAACCTATTGGCAGAAAGAGCGCCGGACCTTCGATCTGCCGGAAGTGATTCGGCGACTGACATCCGACACGGCCGAGGCGGCCGGCCTACTGGATCGCGGCGTGATCCGGGCCGGCAAGAAGGCCGATATCAATGTCATCGATTACGACCGGCTGCGTTTCGGCAAACCGTACGTGGCGTACGACCTGCCGGCGGGCGGCAAGCGGCTGTTGCAGAAAGCCGAGGGGTATGACGTTACGATCGTGTCGGGGGCCGTGACCTACCGCCATGGTGAAGCGACCGACGCATTGCCGGGCAGCGTCATCGAAGGCCAACGCCTCGAAGAAAAGCTGCCGGCGGCTGAATAGGCGCGGGTGATCACTCGTCTGGCTCTTGTACACGGTAGACACCGCCACCGAGCAGGAATTGCTGCTGATCGAGCGATTTGAGTGGCAGCGCTGGGGAGACCAACTCAATCATTCCCGACAATTCAGAACGAGGAGTTCCGCGACCGGGAGCCGACCAAGCCATTCACAAAGCGGGACAGGGGAGCCATCTTCAATCATGTGGCGATGAATCGCGTTCACACTCCGAAATCCACCGCCTAAAGCCGCCCGGCCGGAGCTCCACATGTAGGCTTCCAGGACCGAATCTTGTTGGGATCATTTCCGAACGCGACTATGCGCGCATACATAGCCTGGGGTGGGGCCAGAGGCGGAACCCCAGGTACGGAATCAAAACGAACTCGAGCCTTGAAACGCAGGAGGAAAAACTCCCGCGTGGCTCTTCGGACCACCGGCACCCATTTTCATGGCGGTATGATGAATGCCGCGCGTTCAGAGGAATTAGGCTGTCCCCGATTTTTTCGCTTCGAAACTGCTTCAACAACACTTTAATGCAACCTTTCGATTTCCAGCCGCGCACGCGAGTCATCTTCGGCGCCGGCGCGCTCAACCGCCTGGGCGAGGTCGCCGAGTCGCTCGGCGGCAGGCATGTGCTGATCGTCTCCGACCCCGGCGTCGTTGCCGCCGGGTACCCCGCGCGCGCCAGGGCCTCGATCGAGACCCGCGGGATGGACGCCTATCTCTTCGACGACGTCGAGGAGAACCCCACCACGCATCACGTCAACGAGGCGCTTGAATACGCGCAGTCGCACGAAATCGACCTCATCGTCGGCCTCGGCGGCGGCAGTTCAATGGACTGCGCCAAGGGCGTCAACTTCCTGCTGACCAACGGCGGAGAGATGGCCGACTACTGGGGCGTCGGCAAGGCCGAGAAGCCGATGCTGCCGCTGGTGGCGGTTCCCACGACGGCCGGCACCGGCAGCGAGGCGCAATCGTTCGCTCTGATCGCCGACGCGGAATCGCATCGGAAGATGGCTTGCGGTGATCCGAAAGCGGCGCCGGCGGTGGCATTGCTCGATCCGGAATTGACCATCACCCAACCGCCCGAGGTCACGGCGCTAACCGGCATCGACGCCCTTGCCCACGCCGTCGAGACGTGGGTGACGAATCGGCGTAATCCGCTCTCGCAGCTCTACTCGCAGCAGGCCTGGCGGTTGCTTAGCGACGGCCTGCCGCGAGTCTTTGAAGATCCCTTTAACATCGAAGCCCGCGGCGCGATGCTGCTCGGCGCCAACTATGCCGGCACGGCGATCGAAAACTCCATGCTCGGCGCGGCGCATTCCTGCGCCAACCCGCTGACGGCCCGGTACGGCATCATCCACGGGGCGGCCGTGGGACTCATGTTGCCCGCCGTGATTCGCTTCAACTCGGCCGAAGTCGGGTCGCTTTACTCGGAATTATCCGACGACGGAGCGGGACCGGATCAGCTTGCCGAGCGAATCGAACAGTTGATGGAACAAGCCGGGCTGGCGCGGCGTCTATCCGATCACAAGATCGGCCCCGAGGCGCTGCCCGACCTCGCCCGGGAAGCATCGTTTGAGTGGACGGCGCGTTTTAACCCGCGTCCGGTCACCTCCAAGGAGATGCTGGAGATCTATGAATGCGTAGCCTAACACCCCGCGGCGCAGGTCTTCGACGCGCGAAAATCGGGTGGCTCCTCCGAACCCCCCCTTTCGAGCGTATTGTGGATTGCGTTTGCTCGCCCAATTCACGAACGACCTCAGCCGCGAAGCGGCGGCACGAATATAGCCTGGGGTGGAGCCGAAGGCGGAACGCCAGGTACGCAACCAAGCTCGTCATTCTTGCGCTCTCGGTCGCTCTCACACATGCTCTCGCCGCCGACTGGCCGCTCTTTCTCGGCAACGCCGAACGCAATGCCGTCGCCCCCAACGCCGTTCCGCCGCCGCTCGAAGTCGAATGGAGCTACGACGCCCCCGCCGGCATCGACTCGACGGCCATCATCGTCAACGGCACGGTCTACTTCGGCGAGATGGACGGCAGGTTCCACGCGGTCGATCTCGCGACCGGCACGGGCAAATGGGTCTACGAAGCCAAGCTCGGCGTCCCGGCATCGGGTTGCATCCTCGACGAAACCGTCTTCTTCGGCGACGAAGAGGGCTACTTCCACGCCGTCGACATCACCACCGGCAAGGGACGCTGGACCGCCGAAACCCACGCCGAAATCCTCTCTTCGCCCAACTGCCTGCCGGGAGCTGTGCTGGTCGGCTCGTACGATGCGAGCCTTTATGCCTTCGACCCGGCGACGGGCGACGTCAAATGGGAATACCAGACAGAGGACCGCGTTCATTGCAGCCCGGCGGTCAAGGACGGGCAAACGTTCGTCACCGGTTGCGACGGCAAGTTGCGAATCGTCGATGTGTCGAACGGCGAGGAGGTCGCCCAGATCGAGCTGGGCGAGTACATCGCGGCCACGCCGGCGCTTGTAGGCGACCGCATCTACGTCGGCAGCTTCGGCAACGAGGTTCTCGCCGTCGATTGGAAAAAGGGCGAGGTCGTCTGGCGCTACTCCCACCCCAAGACCGATTACCCGTTCTATTCCTCGCCCGTTGTCGCCAAGGGTCTGGTGGTGCTCGGCGGGCGCGATAAGCGCATTCACGCAATCGACGAGCAGACGGGCGAACTCGTCTGGGAATTTCTAACGAAATCGCGGGTCGATTCCTCGCCGACACTGGCCGGCGACATCATCTATGTCGGCTCGAACGACGGCAACCTCTACGCGCTCAACCACGCCGACGGCAAGCTGGTGTGGAAGTTCACCGCCGGCGGCGACATCGTCGCCTCGCCCGCCATCAGCGGCGATCGGCTGGTGATCGGCTCGCGCGACGGCGTGTTGTATTGCTTGCGACCCAAAGCGGGGCGCTCGTTCGGGCGCTCGGACTCCATCCGAATATGCGTCTCAACCGGCAGTTGTAAGTGGCCTCTGAACTCCGACAGATCGTCAACGGACCAAAATCGTGTAAGCCCTCACGCGTCACTCAGAGGTTCTTCTGTCTCCGACCCCGACATCGTCGACGAGACGTGGGCCAGACATTTCGCCGAAATGAGCTGATAAGGAACGACGTTCGTCCTTCTTCTCCGAGCCCGCAAGATGCGATAGGCCATCGCATCACAGAAAAGAATATCGGGCATGCCCACGTCTTGAGGCTCTTTGCCAACAAGTAGGTATTCCCGCATGGAGTGTCGACCGCCGACGACCGGTGCCAAGACGCCTCGGGCGGTTTGTAAGAAGTATTCGCTGATCGAGGCGATCGCGATCAGCGAGGGCCGCTCGAGATTTCGGACCAAAGCGACGTGCTCATCCGCCTTGGAATATACGATCGGCACGATGGGTCGGTCTTTGGGAAGCACGGAAACCACTCGCGGCATGAGCCCGGGCGGGCTGAGGACGAGCGCTCCGATCGCCAAACCCGGGTTCTCGACAAGCTTTTCAGGCGGGCACGTTTCGACCGGGCACCCGAGCGCGTCGATCAGTTCCGCTCGGAATAGGGTGCGCATCCCCGCATCGATCGACAGCGCGAGGATATGGTCGGGGGGTTCGGCGAGCAACCTCGCTCGAAGCCGACGGCGAAGCTGCTGCATTGTGAACCCATGCTGTTGGGCGGTCCTCACCGTGCCGTTGATTAGGTCGTCGAGGTCCTTTACCGGAGTCGGCGTGAGCGGCTCTTCGGGAGAACGGACAGCCAAGCGGCTGCCCCTGCGCCTCACGAGCAGACCTTTCTCGACTAAATCGCGATAGGCTTGGCTAACCGTGTTGCGGTGGATCTTCAGGCGTGTCGCCAGCGCTCTGACGCTGGGTAATGTATCCGCCGGCTCTAGCTTCCGAGTCCCAATCAAGAACGTGATCTGTATTGCAATCTGCTCGCGGAGGGATACTTCGCTCTCCTTGCTGATGCGGATGTCCATAGTGTCGCCTGGGAAGCTTGCGGGCCTCCCATACCGACGCCCCCGAATTGTGACACTTCGGATTGTGTCATATCTATTGTGGCGGCGCTCATTGCTGTGACCGACTATGGAGGGCAGATAGCAGACAGCTTTCGCATTTCTCGACGAGGCGTGACATGCATTTTGGAAGAATGACTGCACTCAAGCTGATGACAGTCCTGGCCATTACTCCCGGTTGCGGAGGGGATAAAGGGTCCAACCGGCCAACTCCGCAAGACCGATTTTTCTCGGCTGATTACGAGAGCGCCCGACTGCGGTTTCGCGAGGCAGCCGAGCGCGGCGGAGCTCGGCTTACCGCACTCGATCTCGAGGCGAAAGGACCCGCCGGGGAAGACTTAACCATCGACATCGCCTGGTTCGGGGCGGAGCAGCCTCGCCAGGTGTTTCTGCATTCCTCGGGCATCCATGGCGTGGAGGCCTTTGCCGGTTCGGCGATTCAGCTGCAGTGGCTGGCGAAAGGTATCTCGCCGCCGGAGGATACAGCCGTTGTCGTGGTGCATGTTCTCAATCCCTATGGCATGGCCTGGCTACGAAGGTTCAACGAAAACAATGTTGATTTGAATCGCAACTTTCTTCCTCCGGAAAAGCCTTACCGAGGAGCTCCGAAAGGTTTTGAACAGCTCGATTCGTTTCTCAATCCTTCGACGCCGCCTTCTTGGGACTTTTATTACCCCCGCGCAGCGTGGCTCATTATGCGCTACGGCATGTCGACTCTCAAGCAGACCGTAGCCGGGGGCCAGTACGAGAACCCCAAAGGGCTGTTTTTCGGTGGAAAGTCCCTCGAAGAAGGTCCACGCAAACTGCAACAGTTCGTTACCAAGCGGTTGGCGGGCGTTGAGCGCCTCGTCGTCATCGACGTTCACACCGGCCTCGGGCCTTTTGGCGTGGACACGTTGTTCGTGCACGCCGCCGATGAGGGATCTCCCTTGTACGGCACGATGCAGAAGGTGTTCGGCGACCGAGTCGCTCCGTTGGATCCCGATCGCAGCGTAGGGTACAAGATCAAGGGAGCCTACGACACAATGTACCCACGTGCCCTGCCGAAGACTGATGTGTACTTCTTGAGTCAGGAATTCGGCACGTATAACTCAGTCGAGGTCGTGAGGTCGCTGCGCGCGGAAAACCGTTGGCACCACCATGGCGAAGCGAGCCTCGATCATTCCAGCAAGCTGGAACTCAAAGAGGCCTTCGGGCCTGAAGACGAATCCTGGCGGAGGGACGTCCTGCACCGAGGCAACGAGGTCATCGAACAGGGGCTGAGCCTTGCTTTCGCCGAGTAGCGGAGGCGGGGCTTACGCCGGAAATATACAATGGCGGCGTGGTGCCGGCTGAGCCTCGAACAGGGGCCAAGTTCCGAACTCGCTGAATAACGCGGGGGGCCGTCGAGCCGGGCACGAGGGAAACAATCATGAAAATAATGATTCTCGCGGTCACGGTTGTTGCGATCGGCCTGGTCGGGGTCGGCCTCTGGGCCTACATGATTCGGATGCCGGGGAAGAACTTCACTGGGAGGCCCCGTGCGCTGAGCGGGGCCGAAACGGGGCTACAGGACAATCTGAGAAGGTACGTCGAGAAGCTGGCGGGCGAGCTCGGAGAACGCAATCTCGTTTTCTATGAGGCGCTGTCGGCCGCCGCCGAGTACTTGGCGAGCCGGTTGACCGAGACGGGCTACGATGTCCGCCGTCAGGAGTTTCAAGCCGTCGCCGGGGGTGGTCTCGTATCGCGCGAAGCAGCGACGGTGCGCAGTTGCCAAAACCTCGAGGTAGAGATTCGGGGCCGTAGTCGCCCCAACGAGATCGTGGTTGTGGGCGCTCACTACGACTCGGCGCCCGGCACCAACGACAACGCGACAGGAATAGCGGCTCTACTGGAGCTCGCAAGCAGCTTCGCGGACCGGACGACGGGACGCACGCTGCGCTTAGTTTTCTTCGTCAACGAAGAACCGCCGTATTTTCAAACCCCGTCAATGGGAAGTTGGGTATACGCGCAACGCTGCCGGGAAAGGGGCGAAAGGATCACGGCGATGTTGAGCCTCGAGACGATGGGGTACTTCTCCGACGAGCCGGGAAGCCAGAAGTATCCTTTCCCGATCGGACTGTTTTACCCATCCAAAGCCGATTTTCTCGGGTTTGTTGGGAACACATCGTCGCGAGCGCTGGTGCACCAGGCAATCCAATCGTTTCGTGCCGTGGCGGCGGTTCCGTCCGACGGTGTTGCCGCGCCGGCGTTCATCCCCGGTATTGGGTGGTCCGACCAATGGTCATTTTGGCGGGCGGGTTACGCGGGCATAATGGTGACGGACACGGCCCCGTTTCGATACCCGCACTATCACGCCTCCGACGACACTCCGGACAAGATCGACTACGATCGATTGGCCCGCGTGGTGACAGGCGTAAGAGCGGTCGTCGCCGACTTGGTTTCCGTCGAGTGATATTCGGGCCCGGCTGCGGGGACGCACCAAACCCGTTCCTTTTCCGGCGACAGTCAAGTACCTGTGGGGCGCGATCTTGGAATGTGCTGTCGCAGGGGCATTCGGCCGACAATCGGGCCCCAACTACAAAATCGCCCCCTGGGCCGACTGCGACCGGGTCGCCTTCAGCGATTCGATCATCCCGCGAAAGGTCGGCATGTCCATTTCGATGGAAATCTTCACTACCGTCGCGTCCTCGGCGACGTCGATACTGTCGAGGAAGGCCGTGAGGCCCGCGTTTTGGGGGCTTATCATCAACCGGCCCATGGCGATCAGCCCTCGCGCGGCGTCGCCCAGCAGAGTGGCGCCTTCAGCGGTGGGAAACAATCCCTCGGCCCGCATGTCTAGGCCGTCGTCGAGGGCGAGGCTGAAGGTGCTTTGCTCCATGGTCTTGAGGATTCGCATGGCGGGCTGATGCGGGGCGGGCTCGGCGCCCGGTTCCTGTTCGGGCATCAGACGTCCCGGTTGGCGGGAAACGGCCCAAACGTGGTTTCCCCCGAGAATGTTCTCGGCCAGGCGGATCAGCGGCGCGTTGTCCGCGAGGCTCGGGCCGCCGTCCAGCCGACGGTCAAGCGATTGCCGCAGCACTCCCGCGGGACCCGCCAGAGCCGTCTCGGCGTCGAGAAAGGCCATCGAAAACACACCGCCGCCGCTGTTCGCGCCGCCGTCTTCGTTGCCGTCGGAGCCGCCGGAGGCCTGTCCGCCGAAGCTGTAGACCTCAATGCCGCGATAGTCTTCGCGCAGGGCGCCGGCGTTTCGGAAAGTATCGCCGAGTTCGTCCGGATCAAAACGGCCGCGCGCCGCCACGAGGAATGGCGCATCTCGAGGGAGTGCGATTTGCCCGACTTCACCCCACGAAGCCGCCAATAGGCTCTCGAGTTCTTGGCGGGGGTCAAAGCCGGTCTTGTTGACAAAGTCTTCAATCGAGTTGTCAAAGCCGCGGCCCGCGGCTCCGCCTTCCTCTTCGAGGTAGCGATAGACGGCCGCTTCCCGCAGTCGCGCCACGTCGACGCCCATCAGCGAAACCGCGTCGGGCGGCAACAGCGCGGCCAGCTCGGAGTCAACCGCGGCGGCCCGAGCGGGCGTACCACCCGAGCAGCCGACGAGCCAAGCGGCCGCGACTGTTAACACGATGGCGACAAGATGCGAGGGAATGGGAAAATTCACAGTTCCTCCAAAGAACGCATTCGCGCGGGCCGGCAGCCCGGAAGGCGGTACGCGGCGCCGGCAATGCCGGCTAGTAGTCCTTACGCTCGAATATCCACAACCCGGCGGCCAGCACCACCGCGCCAAACAAAGCCGACGTAAGCAGCGGCATCCAGGTTTCCATCTCTCGTCCCAAGAACGCCAGCCGCGCCATGTCGCCGATTCCGTAGAGCTTCGGAAAGACGTGGTAGAGTCCCGCCATCAAATCACGCGGCCATTGTGAATTGAAGTAGGGAGCGATCCGCTCATGCTGCGAAAAGATCAAGCTCAGCAACATGATGAAATACGTCGCCATGCTCGCCAACACGGCGCTTTCCGACGCCACCGCGACAAACAACACGATCGTCAACAACACCGCGAAGGCGAAAACCGCGAGCGACGAGGAAGCCAGAAACCCCGCCTTCCAAATACCCGTCTTGAGGCCGAGAATCGCCCACACCCCGAGCACCAAATAGAAAAGGTTCGAGCCGATCACCGCCAGCGCGCCCAAGAACTTTCCCAGCAACAAATGCGACCGGCGGAGGGGCTTCGACAGCAGCAGCTCGATGCGTCCCGGTTCGAACACCGTCGGAATCAGCCCCGCCGAGGCGAACACGGAAAAGAACAGCCCGGCCGTAAACAAGAACACCGCCACGGCCCCCAGTACGGCGTCGACGACTTGGGCGACCTCGACACCTTGTCCACCGTTGACGTCGTGGCCGAATATCTTAACCGCCGCCAAGCCGCCTTCGACGATGTCGATGTTGAGCACCAGCAGAAACAGCAGCATCAACACGGTCGAGCAACCGAAGAATCCCCAGAAGATCTTCCGCGAGAACGACTCGCGAAACGTATCGGCGACCAATTCCGCCGTCACCGCCAGCGCGATCATTTCTTCCCCCGCGATTCTTCGACGACGTCGAGAAAGACGTCTTCGAGAGTCGAGCGTTTGCGCCGCACATCTTCCACCTCCGCGCCGTACCGCCGCAGAGTGTCGATGGCGCGGTTGGCCCCTTCGCGGTCGGAGAATTCGAAATGGAACAAGCCGTTGTCGGAAGCCGTCGCCGCCGCGCGGGCGCGCAATTCCGAGACGGCCGCCTCGGGCGCATCGGCCGACGAGACGCTGTAACCACTGCCGGCGGTGAGCTCGTCCACGCGACCGGTCAGCGCCAGCTCGCCTCGGCGAATGATCGCCACTTCGTCGCAAAACATCTCGACTTCCGAAAGCAAGTGCGAATTCAGGAAAATCGTGACGCCGTCGCTTTGCAACTCGCGCAACAAGTCGCGGATCATCCTTCGTCCCAACGGATCCACCCCGTCGCCGGGCTCGTCGAGGATGAGCAACTCGGGGCGATGCATCAGCGCTTGCGCGAGCCCCAGCCGTTGCAGCATCCCCTTGGAGTACTTGCCGATGCGCACGTCGGCCCAGTCGGCGAGCCCCACGCGCTCGAGCAACTCCGAGGCTCTCCGCCGACATTCCGCCCTCGAGCAGCCCGACAAGGCTCCATAGGAATGGAGCATCCCGCGGCCCGTGTTGTAAGTCGGGAAGCGATGGTTTTCCGGCAGATAACCCACCGGGCGGCGGGCTTCGGGCGTGCGGCAATCGAGACCGAACAAGCGAGCGCGGCCCGAGGTCGGACGCACCGCCGAAAGCAATAACTTGATGAAGGTCGTTTTGCCCGAGCCGTTCGGCCCCAGCAGACCGAACGCGGTGCCGGATGCGATTTCGAGCGATATGCCATCGACGGCGCGGACGGGTTGCCGCGAGCCGAAGCGCCGGAAGTGCTTCGTCAAATCCTCGGTTTGGATAGCGGCGCCGAGGTGTTCGGTCATGGGGCGTTCGCGGTGAGCATTGCTTGTTGGTGCGGCGGGCGGACCTCGTTTTTCGGAAGCGCTTGGGGCCACGCACCTTGGAGTACGCAACCCGGACGGCAAAGTTCCGCGCAACCCTCCCGCGCTCCCACGGCGCCGACTCTTCATTCTCCCCTACCGTTCGAGTCAGTGCGGCGTTAGCCCGGTTCACCGGGCTAGTGGTGCCACCGGCCGCGCCGTCTCATTCAGGCTGGAAACTTGGTGGAGCGATTGCATTTCGAACAGGAGCACCCAGCGGTAGCGAGCGGCACTCGTGACGGTCCTAGTATAGCGTTTCATTAAACTATACCCAACTCAGGCGCTTCCTCGAGCGCCTCGAACTTGCTCCAGCGGTGGACCACCGGAGCGGCGTTGATTTCCGCGATCCCCAGCAGGATTCGTTCCCGAAGCTCCTCCCAGGACTCCACCCGGATGCGCTTCAAAAACGTCCGGGCCATCTTCCCAAACAGCGTCTCCACAATGTTCAGCCAGGACCCGTGGGTCGGCGTGTGCACATATTTGAAGCGGTTCGGCCGCGTCGCTAAATAGTCCTTCGTCTCCTTGGATATGTGAGCGGAATGATTGTCCAAGATCAATCGAATCGTGCATTCGGTCGGATAGAATTGGTCCAGATCCTTCAGCAGTGAGATGAATTCGCGGCTGCGGTGCCGCCGCTCGACCCGCGCCGTTACGCGGCCGTCGTGCAAGTCCAGCGCCGCCAGAATCGAGCAGGTTCCCAGACGTTGGTATTCGTGATCCCGAGCCGTACAAGGATGCCGCCCAGGGACCGGCGGCAGGTCCGGGGCGGTGTTGGCGATCGCTTGCACACCGGGCTTTTCGTCCACCGAAACCGTGATCACGCCCGGCGAGGGGCCGCCCTCGCCCGAGCTTTCATTTTGCAAGGCCACCTCGCGGTAGACCAGCAGCACCTGCCGCATCTTGGACTCAAACTCCGGGTCGCGACGCTCCAGGTAGTATTTCACCTTCTCTGGATGCAGCGGCTGCCCCGCCAGAATCCGGTGGACGGTCGCCTTGGCCGCTTGCCCCAGGGCCGGATAGCCCGCCTCCACGGCATGCCGGCGCACGTGGAGAGCGAGCGCGCCGCGGGTCCACAACTCGGCGGCGTATCCCAGTTCCTTGGGTTTGCAACAGGCCAAATGCACCACCCAGGCCTTGGCCTCCTCGGAGATGCGGGGCTCGTAGGGACGATGATAGGCATCCTTGAGCGCTGCTTGCACTCCGATGGCGAGGGCTCGCTCGATCCATTTGGCAACGCTCTTGCGGGTCATCTTCACGGCCCGCATAATCTCGGCGATTGTCTCGCCGCCATGATAGCGCCACAGAATCTCGGCGCGCCGCACCTCCCGAGCCGGAGCCTTGCGGGAACGCCGCAGCCGTTTCAGATGTTGCACCTCTTCGGTCGTGAGCAGCAGTGGGGGACGCTTCGATTTTCCTGCCATGCGACCAGTCTAGCAGGAAACATTGTCCTATGGTTATGTTTTAATGAAACGTTATACTAGTCCACAGTTGAGACAAGCTCTCAGCTTGTCTCTCGATCTTCTACTGACATCCAACGGCGGTGGCTCTCAGTGGGGCAGATCTCCAGGCCTGCCCTTTCCTCAACCCGCCCAATTGAAGTTTCAGGTTAGCCCGGTTCACCGGGCTTGGTTCGCAAATAGGCCGGTCCTTTTAGGGCCGGTTCAAAGGGCTCGGTGTCCGCTACGAGGCCGTTTCAACGGCCTTTTCCCGTAAGGCTTTAGCCATAGCCGAACCCAGGGAAACTTTCAGGCGGAAAAGCCTCGGCCCCGGGCCGCCGATCCCTCCCATACCTATTTTGCGCACCCCATGTCGGGACACAGCCGGAAAATTCAGTGTTACCATTGCGCTAGGCGGACTTCGGGCGGGCGTCGACCCCTCCTCCGCGGGTGGGGTTCGAGCGCATCGCGGCGAATGCTCCGCGGGTCGGGCGGTATATCGAGACCGAGACGATGTCTTTCGTTCTCTTCTTACTCGCCGTCGTAGTCGCCTGGTTATTCTTCTCGCTGCGCGCGGCAAGGGAACAGGCGCACTTCGATCGCCGTCGCATCGACGAACTCGAGCACGACGTTCGGGAACTGTATACGAATTGGGCGGGACGGGTTAAGCGCCTCGAAGACGCGGTCAGCGCACTCCGAGGCCGCTTGTCGGGCGTCGAGCCGGCGGCGAAGGAAACCGCGACTGAAGTCGAGCCGGCACCTGAGACATCCGCCCCGGAACCCGCTTCCCCGGCCGCTGCGGTTTCGACGCCGCCCGCGAAGTTCCCGTCCCAGTTCCGAGCGGCCGATCGCGCGGCTCGCCCGCCGATCCGACCACCTTCTTCCGCGGAACCGGAAAAACCTGCGGTTCCCGCTGCCCCGCCCGCCGCGGCTTCGTCCGCGACCGAACCGGCCGTAGCGGGCCCCGCCGCGGAAGGCGCACCGCCCCAAGCCGAGCCCGTCGCTTCGCCGCAAGGCCCGCCCCCGACCTCCCCGCCGCCCCCCGCCGGCCCGCCGCCCATCGAGCCCCCCGGCGTCAACTGGGAGCAGTGGCTCGGCATTCGCGGCGCCGCCGTGTTGGGCGGCATCGTCATGGCGCTGGCCGCGATTCTGTTTCTCAAGTATTCGATCGAGCAGGGCCTGATTCCCCCGATTGTTCGCGTCGCGATCGGGTTCCTGACGGGAGTCGGCTGTTTGTTCGCCGCCGAGAAGATGCGCGAGCGCGACTATGGAGTGACCGCGAACGCTTTGTCGGGTGCGGGCATCATCATTCTCTATGCCTCGGTGTGGGCGGCACGGGTTCTCTATGAGCTGATCGGGACGACGCCCGCCTACGGGCTGATGATCTTGATCACGATTGTCTGCGGGCTGCTCTCTTGGCGGCACCGCGCCCTCAACATCGCCATGCTGGGGATGATCGGCGGCTTCCTGACGCCGCTGCTTCTTTCCACCGGACAAGACAACCCGATCGGCCTGTTCACCTACATTCTGCTGCTCGACGTCGGCTTGCTGGTCTTGGCACGGGCTCGCAAATGGCCGCTGCTTGGGGCGCTGAGCTTAGTCGGAACGGTTCTGTACCAGTTGATTTGGATCCTGGGGCGCATGGGGCCCGACCGCACCTTGTTGGGGCTCGGCATCTTGGCGGTCTTCGCGCTGTTCTATGCATTCGCCGGGCAATGGGGCGCGCGGCGTGACCCGGAAGCCGATCCCGCTGACGCCGCACTGGAGCGATTGACCCGAGCGGCGGCCGTTCTATTGCCCTTTGGCTTTGCGCTCTACTTCGCCGGACGCGCCGATCTCGGCCTGCATCTCTATCCGGTCGGCATTCTGCTGTTGCTGCTCTCGAGCCTTGCCGTTCGGCTGAGCCGCGTCCAGGAATTCCCCCTGCTCGCAACCGGGGCCGCGTCAGCAAGCGTGGCGGTCGTGTTCGCGTGGATCGTCCGTACCCGGTGGACTGCTTCTCTTGCCTGGGAAGCGGTGGGCATATCGCTGGCCTTGGCGCTGGTTTTCCATGCCTTGTGGGAATGGATACGCCGAGAGGCCGCCGAGAGTGAAGGCAAGCCTCGCCCCCGGTCAGCGGCCTCGCTGATCGCGGCGGCCGGATTCTTCTTCCTGTTCGTCATTGGGGCGACGGTTGGAAATACGCCTTTGTTTGTCCCCTGGTTTGTGGGCTGGCTCGGCGCGGCGGCACTGCTGTTGAGGCAAT
Organism: Bryobacterales bacterium; assembly: GCA_965238125.1. Classification (GTDB taxonomy): domain Bacteria; phylum Acidobacteriota; class Terriglobia; order Bryobacterales; family UBA6623; genus UBA6623. Next base: position 6,270,054 of record OZ250179.1, read on the forward strand.
CGGGCGAGCCGCGGGAAGAATACAGGAGTACCTTGGCGGCGTTGGGCTTGGGAGTCGCCCTGGCGCTTTTCCTGGGAGCATTCCGAGGTGTGGAAGGCTTCCCGGCGTTCCAGGTCTACTTCGCCTGGGTGGGGCTCTGCGCGGCGGGCTTCCAAGTTTTCGCCGTTACCCGCGAGGCCGGTCCAAGGCGCAACTGGGCCGAAACCGCGTCCGCGACGATGCCGAGCGTGGTGTTGATGTTTCTTTGCCTGGAAGGGTTTGAGCCGTTGATGTCGCCCGCGCTCTTTCTTACGGTGACTATTCTCTTGGCGTTGCTGATCGTTCTAACAGCCACGCGGCTTTCTTCCGGGGAGATGTACGTAGGCGCGGTGCTGTTAGCCGCCTTCGCCCAGGGATTGTGGACTTCCGCGATGAGTGGACGGCTCAACGAGGACGAGGCACTGCTCGTCTTCGCTTTCCAGATCGCCGCCGTGGTGCTGTTTTCTTGGTGGCCGTTTCTAACCCGCTCGGCTCTCGCCGGCGAGGCTTGGGCCTGGAGAGCAGCGGCCTTAGCGGGCCCGGCATGGTTCCTGTCGCTGAAGGAAGTCTACGAGATGCGTTTCGGCTCCGAGACGATCGGCCTGTTGCCGGTCGCCCTCGCCGCGCTTTCGCTGACGGCGGCTTTTCAGGCGCGCAATCTCGGCGTGCTCGACAGCGGCATGCGCAAGCGCGGGCTGGTTTGGTTTGCAGCGACCGCGATGGGGTTCGTCGCCGTGGCGATTCCCTTGCAACTTGAAAACGAGTGGGTAACCATCGGCTGGGCGCTCCAAGGGGTCGGCTTGGCGGCCCTATGGAAGCGGCTCGACCACGCCGGCCTGAAATACTTCAGTTGGGCTTTGTTGGCGGCGGTGACAATTCGCCTCGTCGCCAACCGCGAGCTTTTCGATTATCACCCGAGCGGCGGGTTCCCGATCGTGAATTGGCTGATGTACACCTATCTCGTCCCGGCGGCGGCCCTGCTCGGCGCGGCTTGGCATTTTCGCGGCCTCGAAGTCGAGAGGCAGCTCGATTGGGAAGAAGGCCTCTATGCTTCGGGCAAACCGATGGGTGCGTTAGGGTGCGGCGTGGCGGCGATCGCCGTGGTCTTCGTCTGGATCAACCTAACGATCTTCGATTTTTTCTCGACCTCCACTCAATTGACGATCTCGTTCGACCGCATGGCGGCGCGTGACCTGACGCAGTCGCTGGCCTGGGCGCTGTACGCTCTCGTCTTGCTCGCGATCGGCGTTCGCTGGAAGAGCGTCGGGCTCCGGTGGATCAGCTTGGGCTTCCTGGTGTTGACGATCGGCAAGGTCTTTCTCATTGACCTGGGGGAACTCAAAGATCTCTACCGCGTGGCCTCGCTGGTCGGGTTGGCGCTGAGCCTGATTCTGGTTTCACTGGCCTATCAGCGTTTCGTCTTTCGGCGCGAGGGGCCCGAGCAGGAGGACGAATGAAACTACATTTGTCGGCGAACATGGCGGCAATCGCGGTGCTGGCCTCGTCGATCGCGCCGCCCGCACTTTCCCAACCCGCGGACCTGCGTCCCTTATTTCCCTCACGCGCTGATATCCATGTCTCCACCGGCCGTTTGGCCCGGGTTGAGTTGCCGCCCGAAGTGTTGTCGGCCTGTCGAGCCGACCTTTCCGATCTGCGGATCATCGACGCCGCGGGCCGCGAGGTGCCCTATCGCATCGACAGCAACTTCGCCGGCGGGGCCGAGCGCCACGTCGAGCGAAGTTTTCCCGCCGAGCTGCTCGAGGTGGACCGCCAAACCGTCGAGCGCCACTCGGGTCCGCCGCTGCGCCGCGAAACCTATGAGCTTGCCGCGCCGCCGGAACCCTCGCGGACCGGCGCCTGGGACCTGGTCTTCGAAAGTCGCCGGCCGCGCTTCGTGCGCCGCGTGACTCTCGAGACCCGACGGAGCGACGGGGCCGTTGCGGTCTTACGTGGGGCGTCGATCTTTCGGCTGGGGTCCTCGGCACGGGAAAAGACTCGCCTGACGCTCGACGGTGGTTCGTTCGTTCGCGCGATCGTCACTCTCGAAGGCGAGGAAAACTTCTTCCTCGAACCCGGCTTTCGATACGAAGAATCACTGCTGATTCCCGACGAACGCGTCGCCGTCGAGCTCATCGAGGTGGGCCGAAGCGAAACCGCCGGTCAAACGACAATCGAGCTGGCTCGCCCCCGTGGGATCGTGCCAGCCGCCCTCCAGGTCGCGACCTCGACGCGCACGTTCAACCGCGGTCTGGAGGTTCGAGACCAGGGCCCGGGTGGAGACGATCGATCCTTGGGCCGGCGAGCCGTCTTTCGGGTGCCCGATTTCACGCCCTTACCAACTACGCGCCAAGCACGGCGAGCAAGAGCTGTTTCTTGGGCAAGGCCGACTCTCGAGACCGGCCATGGGCAGCGCATCAGCCCCGGGCGGTCCCAACGCGATCTCCATCGAGTTTCCGGCCCGTCGGGTGGACTCGTTGGAGTTGATCATTGAAGACGGCGACGACGCGCCGTTGGCATTGAGCGAGGTTCTCGGCCGCTTCCCGGTGACCGACGTCTACTTCGCCGCGCCCGCGGGCACGTACTATTCGCTCGTGGGCCACCCCGAAGCCGCCGCGCCACGTTACGAGCTGGCGCGAGTCAGGGACTTGGTCTTAGCGGTCCCCAGCGCCACCGCCGGCGCCGAACCCCTGGCCGAAAACGATACGTTTTCCGCCGCCTCCCGCCTAACCTCGGGAAGTGGCGTCCAACAAACCCTGCTCTGGATCGCCTTAGGCCTGGCGGTAGTTTTCCTGACCGGCCTGACCCTCCGTCTGGCGCGGAAAGAGGATGCGTCGACCGACTGACCCGCCGCCAACAAACTTGCCCGCGTCAAACCGAGCGAGGATGAAGTCCGTGTTTCCGTGCAGGTGAGCATTCACGCCAAAAGGAACGACGTCTCCCGCCCGGCCGCCCTCGCCACGGCTTCGGCCGCCTGGTAACCGCTCCTCACCGCTCCCTCCATCGTGGCGGGCCAGCCGGTTTGGGTCCAATCGCCGGCTAGAAAAACGTTCGAGTACTTCGTCGCTGCGGGCGGGCGATGGGCCTCCAAACCCGGGGCAATCGAATACGTCGCTCGCGTTTCTTTGATGACATGGGCCTTGACCAACTTGGCGTCGCGGGCCGCCGGGAAAAACTCCGCCAGCTCCCGCCGCGCCGTTTCGATGATCTCTTCGCGCGACAGCGGCACCAGAGACCGCGAAGCGCTGACGACGCATTGCACATAGTTCGCCGACTTGCGAAACATCCACTGCATCGTGCGGTCGAGCAGGACGGCATGCGGCAGCTCGGTCACCTCCCGATCGAACCAAAGATGAACGCCGGTGATCGGTGAGTGCTCAAATTTCTCGAGCGGCAGCCCAAGCTCGGGAATGAGGGCGTTCACGCGTTCAAACGGGACCGCGCTGATGTAGAAATCCGCCGTCCGATCGTTCGGGTCGAGGCGCTCGACGTGTGATCGCAGGTGAAAGCGCGCGCCCCCGCCGAACCGCCTTTCCGACCCCGACGAGTACAACTCGCCGAGCGGCACGGCGGGAATGCCCATTTCGTAGCTGTCGCGGCTTGCCATCAGACCTTCCAAGAAAACTTGAAACGCGGGACGGGCCGAGGCGCGCTCGGGTTCTTCGTTCAGCGCGCTCACCAGAATGGGCCTCCAAAAACGCTCGACCGCCCCGGGAGTCGCCCCATGTGAGTGCAACCAGTCGGCGATTGTCAGAGCGTCGAGATCCGGCCGGGCTCGCTCTCGACGCATCGCCGCCAAAGCGGAAAGGATCGAGCGCTTGTCGCCGAAGCCCAGGCCCCGGAAACCGAGCAAAGAACCCAGAAGATGCGCCGGCGCGGGCAACCGGCCCGGCTTCAACACGTCGGTCGCGCCGCCGGGACGAACGAAATACAGCCGGTCGTAAAAGCGAATCTTCTCTTCCACCCCGGCGCGGCGGTAGAAATCGAGTAGGTTCGTGAAGCAGCGAAGCAAGACGTGCTGGCAGTTGTCGATGTGTTCGGAATCTTCCTCGGCCGGATTCAGAGGAAACGATGTCGCGCGGCCCCCGAGAAAGGGGCGGGCCTCATGCAACTCGACCTCGAATCCGATCGAGCCCAAAGCGGCCGCGGCAGCAAGCCCGGCCAATCCCCCACCGACGATGACTACGTGGGGGATGGCGGCGCTCCTCCGGTCAGTCGAAGTTTCAGCGCTTGGACGACGATCCATGCCTTTTCGAAATCGCTCAGTCGGGCGCGCTGCGTGAAGACGTCGTAGTGCCGAGTGCGAATGCGCCGCAAGATGCCGTAGTAGATCGAAATCATCGCCCACAGCGAGGGGCGACCGGCCGGGCTGACCAGGCCGAGCAGCGGCGCGGCTTCGGCGTAATAGCGGTTGGCGCGCTCCCACTCGAAGGCCATCAACTCTTTAAATCGCTCGCCCGGGCGGCCCGCAAGCAAATCCTCGGCGCTGAGCCCGAACCGATCTAGGTCTTCCTCGGGAAGATAAACACGGCCCATGCGGGCGTCTTCGGGAATGTCACGCAGGATATTGGTGAGCTGAAAGGCCACACCGCATTTTCCGGCCAAACGAAGCGCCTCGGGCGAGTCAAAGCCCCAGATGTGGATGCAGGTCATTCCGACGACCGAGGCGACTTGATAGCAATAGCGGTAGAGCTCGTCGAAGGTCTTCGGCTGTCGGGGAACCAAGTCGCCGCCGACGCCTTCGATCAGCTCGAAGAAATATTCGGGCGGGATGCGGTAGCGTGTGACCGTGTCGTGAAAGGCGGGCAGGATCGGATTGTCGCCGTAGCGGCCTTCGAGCGCTCGCTCGAGCGCGCCTCTCCAATCGGCAAGCGCCGCGCGGCGAGCCGCCGCGGGCGCTTCGGTTTCATCGCTGATGTCGTCGGCGTAACGCATGAACGCATAAACGGCGCACATGGCGAGCTTTTGTTCGCGGGGAAGCAGCACGAAGGAGTAGTAAAAATTCCGCGCCCGGCGGCGAGCGACGCGCCGACAATGCTCGTACGACTCTTCGAGATCAAACATCGTGGGTAGCCGGTGATGACGAAAGTCCTCGACGTGGCGCACGCATTCTTGCGTGCCGTACCGGCATTCGTGCCGGTATGTCTTCGCCGATAGCGCCCCGACGGAAACGAATTGTCATGGTGATCTCTTGGGAACGCCCGCGCTGAGGGAAATGGACTCTACCCTCTTTTCGCGTCACCCGATCTGAATTCCGGCGCGCAACGAGCAATCAAGCCGGGCTGATTTCCCGCGCCCGGCCCGGGTGGGTCAACAGCCTGCGCGTCGCCACGCGGAGCAACAGCGAGAGCCGACCGAGCTTACCGAGTTTGGGCCGCTGTCTTATGGTGTCGTAGTCCTGGCGGCGAATCAACTCCAGGATCGCCAGGCCGCTGCGACTGAATAGTTCCAGGTCCACCGCCAAGCGACGGTCGACTTGATCGGCCAGCGGCAACCCCTTTTGGAACAGGAGCTCGGCGTCGTCGACCAGGCTTCGCATCAACGCCCGGAACTCGGGACGCGCCCGCCCGCAACGCAAATCCTCGTCGAGCATTTCGACCGAGTAGTGATGCGATTCCATGCGGTCGATCGGGATGTAGACTCGGTCGATCGCCCGGTCGCGCGCGACGTCCTGCCAAAAATTGGTCAATTGCAACGCGGTACAAGTGAAGTCGGAGAGGCCTCGTCGGCCCTCGTCGGTGTAGCCGCAAAGATGCAGCACGAGCCGGCCGACAGGGTTGGCCGAATAGCGGCAATACGCCGCCAGCTCGTCGTCATCGGCGTAGCGCGTTACGGTTTGGTCTTGGACAAAGGCGCGAATCAAATCGGCGAAGGGTTCTTCGGGGATGTCGTGTTTTTCGACCGTTTCGCGGAGCGCCACATAGACCGGATGCCTCGCCCGACCGGCGTATAGCCCGGCCAGTTCTTCTCGCCACCACTCGAGCAACACCAGACTGCGCTCGGTATCGCCTATCTCGTCGCCCAGGTCATCCGCCCAGCGGCAGAAGGCATAGACGTTGAAGAAATCCTGATGGAGTCGCCCAGGCAGCAGCCGACTGACCAGCTGAAAGTTTTCATAGTGGGAGCGAGCCAGCCGCCGCGTGTAGTCGAGCGAGTCGGCGAGGGACCAGGGGGGAAATTCCGTGCCGAGGGCGTCGACAAAATCAGCGGGCTGGAGGAATGGTTTCACCACCGGTCCGGCAACTCGGGACAACGAGTCGCGGAGACGTCGCCGCGATTCGACCAAGCAAGAGCGCTGCTTCTACCGCTACGGCAAAATCGCCGTTTTCAGATGGCCGTTGTGGCTCATCATTTCGCGGAATACCGAGAGCAGGTCGGACAGCGGCGCTTCGTTGATGACGAAATCGGCCGAGCGCAGATCGCGTCGCCGAATGATGTCGAGGGCCCGGCGGATATGCCGCGGCGTGTGGTGGAAACTCGACTTGAGCGTGACTTCGGAGTAGTGGATCAGCGAAGTGTCGATCGGCACGTGGCTGTTGCCGGGACAACCGCCGAAGAAGTTGACCGTCCCGCCGCCGCGCACCATGCCCATGGCCGCCTGCCAGGTGTTGGGAGTGCCGACGGCTTCGATCACGGCGTCCGCGCCGCGCCGCGCGTCGGTGAGGCCGCGCACTTGGGTCACCCAGTCGGCGTCGTCGACGGCGATGACGAGTTCGGCCGCGCCCATCCGCTCGGCGCGCTCGAGTTGCGTCGGGCGACGTCCCACGGCGATCACGCGTGCACCGCTGAGGCGCGCCAAGCGCACGAACATCAGCCCGATCGGACCCAGCCCGATCACCGCGACCGTGTCTCCTTCGCGAATCCCCGTTTCCTCAATGCCTCGCATCACGCAGGCCAGCGGCTCGACCATCGCCGCGTCGCGGTAAGCGACCCCATCGGCTATCTCCAGGGTGTTGCAAGCAACAATCGGACCGGGAATGCGAACGTATTCGGCATAAGCGCCATTATTGAACAGCAGGTTTTCGCAAAGGTTTTGTTGATCCCGCGTGCAGGGATAGCACTGTCGGCAAGGCGCGGAATTGGCCGCGACCACTCGTTGCCCCACTTCGAAGTTTTCCACTTCCGAACCCACCGCCACGATATCGCCCGCCAGCTCATGCCCGAGCACCGCCGGCGGCTGGATCATGCGCGCATGATAACCCCGCCGAAACACCTTTAAGTCGGTGCCGCAGGTCAGAGCCACCCGAACCCTCACCAAGATGTCGTTGGGTCCCGCCGACGGCACGGGAACCGGCTCAATGCGGAGTTCCTCTTTGCCGTACAACATCGCGGCCATCATGGTCTGTTTCACGTTCGAATTCCTCAACAAGCGCTTGCGCCGTCAATTCTGCGGATGCACCACCAGCTTCAGAGAACCATTGACGGGACGTCGCGCCAACTCGATCCCATGTTCCAACTCGCCCAACGGCAGGCGATGCGAGATCAGCTCTTCGACCGGGAAGTCGTCGCGCCATACGATTTCCGCGGACTCTTGCTGCAAATCAATCGCGGCGCTATAGGACCCGAAGACGGTGCGCTCTTGCGCGCAAATCGATGCGCCGGACAACTCGAAGGTCTCTCGCGGCGAGGTCTGCGCGAACAGCATCACGCGGCCCCCGGGCCGCGAAGCCTCGATCGCGTACTCGACGATCCGGGGTGCCGAAGCGGCCACGATTACGACATCCGCGCCGCGCCCTCCGGTCTTGGCGGCCGTCTCGGCGGCCACGTCGCGTTCCAGCGGATTCCAGCATTCGACGGCGCCCATCCGGTGCGAAGCCTTATTGCGGGGCGCCAAAACATCGGTCGCGAAAACCTGCTCCACACCCGCTTGGCCGAGCAGCATCGTAAAAAGCAACCCGATGGGACCCTGCCCCATCACCAGTACCGTCTCGTCGCGGGTGACGTTACACTGCCGCAAAGCCTTCAAGCAGGTATTCACCGGCTCCACAAAGCTCGCGCGGTCGAAGCTGATGCCGTCGGGAATCTTCACGACGCCGCGCCGCGCGATCCAATCCATGACCTTGACGTACTGCGCGAAACCGCCCCCGGCCGGCTCGAATCCGGCCGTTACGCCGACCTTCTTGTAGGTCGCGCACTGCGCGTAGTTGCCCTGCTCGCAATAAAAGCAATCCAGACACGGAACGTGGTGGAACAAGCAAACGCGGTCACCCGGCGTCAGGTCCCGCACCTGCTCCCCGGCGCGCACCACAACCCCCGCCGTCTCGTGCCCGTAGACGCGCGGCGGCGGAAGCAGATCGTACTCGATCTTCTTCAAATCGGTGTGGCAGATGCCGCATGATTCCACGCGCACCAACAACTCGCCGGACCCGATTTCGGGAACCGGAAGCTGTTCCAAGTGGACACGACTCGAGCCTCGGTAGACCGAAGCCCCCATCGAATCCGGCACTGCCAACGCTGCTGCACTCATCATCTAAACGTTAAACTTCGCTCGGCTGAAAAACGCCGCCAACTCGGCGGCCGCCCGCTCGGAGTCGGCCTTCAACCGCCGCAAATTCTTCCAACAACTCGGGCGCGCCAGAGCCTGGGCCGCCACGCGCCAACCCGAAAAAGTACCGTCGCGCCTTCGCGCCCGATTCAAGTCGATCGGGAACGACACCCCGGCCTCATCGCTGATCACGCGGACACAGAAAAACGGCAATTCCCGTGCCGCAGCCTCTGCCGCAACCGCCGAGGCTTCCATCTCAACGGCATCCGCCCCGAGCCGGTAAAGCTCGCTCTTGCCGCGAGCCGTCCGGACCACCTCGTCGACCGTTAGCAGCAACCCGTGCGCAGGCTTCCGCCCTCCCGACCACGTCGGTAACTTCACAGCATACTCCAGTCGCGGCTCGCGCTGTATCACGTGGGTGGCAATGAAAACGTCCGCGAGGGAAAGTGTTTCAGCGAGAGCGCCCGCGAATCCGGTCGAAATCACGGCCGCGACCGGCTGCCGGTCGCATACCGCGCGAACCGCGAGCGCCGCGTTTTCGCGCCCCGGACCGTGCGCCACCAACAAAGCCGGCCCCGACCCCAACACTGTCCTCGCCTGCCAACGAAGCCCTTCGGGGGACGCCGTTCGCTCCACTGCCTCGAACGCCGCGAACTCCCGCCGATCGGCTCCGACGACTAGCAATACCGGTTGTTGCGAAACCATCGAATCGCTCGCTCAAGAGCTTCTTCCACTCGCCCGGGAGAAAATCCGATTTCCCGCTCGGCTTTCGCCGATCGAATGAACATCTTCTTGCGCGCCATCCGCACCGCATCAAGCGGCGCGCGCGGCGGGCGGCCCGTCAGCCGGGCGGCGGCCGTCGAGACAGCCCCATAAGCATACGCCGCGGCGTAGGGAATGCGGATTTTCGGCGCCGGTCGGCCGCTGATCTTCGACAACGCCTTGAAAATCTCGCGCAGCGTCATGTTGCGCCCGCCCAAAATATAACGTTCCCCGCTCACGCCATGTTCCATGGCCGCCAGGTGGCCGCGGGCGACATCGCGAACATCGACGATGTTCAAGCCCGTATCGAGATACGCCGGCATCGCACCCCGCAAGAAATCAACGATGATTTGCCCTGTCGGCGTCGGCTTACGGTCGCCCTCGCCGACCGGCGCGGTGGGATTGACGATGACGACGGGAAACCCCTCGGTCGCAAACTCCAAGGCAGCCTGCTCAGCCAAGTATTTCGAACGCTTGTAGGGTCCTTCCATTTCCGACAGCGAGACGGCCCTGTCCTCATCGCCCGGGTCGCCGTTCCCCGGCACTCCGATACAGCCGACCGTCGACGTATAGACCACCCGTTCGACGCCGGCGTCGCGGGCGGCCTGAAGGATATTCCGCGCACCCTCGACATTCGACGCGTAGATTTCAGCTGGGTTCGGCGCCCACAACCGGTAATCGGCGGCGACGTGGAATAGCTCGCGGCAACCGGCGAGCGCGGTTTCGAGCGAGGCAGGATCGCGCAGGTCTCCCGTGACCGTCTCGACCGGCAGGCCCGCAATGCCCCCGCGGTCACTCGACGGCCGCACCAGCACCCGAACCGATCGCCCCTCCTCGACGAGCAGGCGGGCGACGTGTCCGCCGAGAAATCCCGAAGCGCCAGTCAGAAACGTCACAATGCGCCGGGGGTGGAACTGCCGGCGCACTGCATCCCGGAAGGTTCCCGCAAGGGTCGATGTCCCTCTCTTACGACAGCGCCCAACTACGACAGCGCCCAGCTCAGCATCTTCAAACTGTCGCCGAGCCGCGCATTCACGCCCAACGCCGCCGAGGGCTCATAGCCGCAATGCACCAAACAATGCTCACAGCGCGCATCGTTGCCGCGGCCGTAGTTTTGCCAAGGCGTCTGGTTCATCAACTCGTCGAAGGTTTCCCAATGGGCGTCGGTGATCAGGTAACAGGGGCCCTTCCAACCGCGGACGTTATACGTCGGGTTACCCCAGGCCGTGCAAGGTAGCTCACGCTCGCCCTTGAGAAATTCCAAATACGCCGGCGTCGAGGTCAGCCGAAAACGCCGAAAGATACGGTCGATGTCGCGGAATTTCTCGTGCACTTCCTCGCGCGTCAAGAAGATCTCGCGCGTCCCCACCGCCGCATAACCGTAAGCGGGCGACAGCATATGCCCGTCGAGGCCGAGCGGCTCGAGAAACTCGAAAAGCGCCTCGATCTCCTTCATGTCCGTCTCGCGGTAGACGGTCGTATTGGTGCAAACCATGAACCCGGCCTTCTTCGCCGCGCGAATGCCCTCGACCGCTTCGTCGAACACGCCCTCGCGCTCGACGGCCAGATCATGCGTCTCCCGCAAGCCGTCCAAATGAACATTGAAAAAGAACCGCTTGCTCGGTCGAAACTCATGCAGCCGCTTGACCAGAAACATCCCGTTCGTACACAGGTAGACGTGACGTTTGCGCTCCAGGATGCCCGCCGCCAACGGCCCGATTTGCCGATACATCATCGGCTCGCCGCCGCAAATCGAAACCACCGGCGCCCCGCACTCATCCACGGCGGCGAGGCATTTTTCAAGCGGAATGCGTTCGGTGATCGTGTCGTCGTATTCGCGAATGCGACCGCAGCCGGTGCAGGTCAAGTTGCAGGCGTGCAGGGGTTCGAGCATCAGCACCAGCGGGAAGCGTCTTCGCAAGTAGGGATGAGGAACCGCGTCACCCGAAAGCCGCGTCGGGGCCGAGCCGTTCGCCAAGATCGGAAACGGACCCGTCTCCGGAACCGGTGTAGGATCGCCTTGCCAGCGAGCCGGCGGCCGCAGCTTGTTCCAGGCGATGTAGGCGCCCAGCCGCGCGGCGGTTTCAAGGGGAATACGCATGGTGAGAAAAGTAGCAGTTCCGTGCCCGGGCCCACTCGCCGGCCGGCCGCCGCGCCGACCCGGTTATGATCGCTTTTCCGCTTCCGCCGTCTTGGCGTACTCGGCCAGCGCCAACAGCGGAAAATACTGCCGGTAAAGATCGTATTTCAAATAAAACACGCCCGGGAAACCGGTACCCGTGTAGGCCTGCTCGCTCCACGAACCGTCGGGAAGCTGCGTTTCGAGCAAGTACCGCACTCCCGCTTCCACGCTGCCCGAACGGCGGTCACCCGAAGCCAAGAGCCCCAGTACCGCCCAAGCCGTCTGGGAAGCCGTGCTCTCTCCCTCGGTCTTGCGTCGCGGGTCGTCGTACCCGGCGCAACTTTCTCCCCAACCCCCGTCGGCGTTCTGAATCGATCGCAGCCATTCCCCGGCGCGGATGATATAGGCCTCGCGCGGATCCTCGCCCGCCGCCGCCAAACCCCGCAGAGCGAAACAAGTGCCGTAGATATAGTTCACGCCCCAACGCCCGAACCAGCTGCCGTCGTCTTCCTGCGTACTCTTAAGAAACTCGACTCCCCGCCACACGGCCGGGTGCGCCGGCCCGGGACCCACGGCACACAACGCGTCCAAGACGCGCCCGGTCAAATCCGGACAAGTCGGGTCGAGCATGGCATTGTGGTCGGCGAAGGGAACATGGGTGAACAGCCGATTGTTGTTGTCCACGTCAAAAGCGCCCCAACCACCGTCCTTCGACTGCATGCTGAGCAGCCACTCGACGCCGCGCTGCTCGGCCGCGCGCTGCGCCTTCGGGTCGGTCGCGTTGGCGTGGCGCAGAGCCAATAGCACCTGCGCGGTGTCATCGGTATCGGGGTAGAACTCGTTGGCGAACTCGAAGTACCAGCCTCCCGGCTCGGCGGTTCGGTTTCTCACGGCCCAGTCGCCGCGGCGGCGCACGTCCTTGGTCAGCAGCCAATCGGCCGCGCGGCGTAAGGCCTTGGCAACATCCTCGGAGGGATTCGGAAAGGCCGTCCCGACGGCGAAGGCCGCTAGGCCCGTGTCCCAGACCGGCGACAGGCACGGCTGCACGCGCATCGTCCCGTCGCGCTCGGTGCCTTCCTCGATAATCAGCTCGTCGAACTTTTGGATTTGCCTTTGCAACAGAGGGTCGTCGAGCCCGTAGCCCAGCTCGGTCAGCGCCATGATGCAATTCATCATGGCCGGGAAGATCGCGCCCAGCCCGTCGGAATCCTCGAGCCTTTCGATCATCCAGCGCGATGTGGCTCGAACCGCCTTGTGGCGCGCCCGGCGGACCCCCACCCGTTCCCAAACCTTGAGCGCGCGATCGGCCAGCCGGAATAGATTGCCGGGGTCGAACAGGTCGCCCGGCGCCGGCTCGGCATCGATCGAAAGCTCCTCGAGACCGATGCCTTTGGGAACAGGCCGCGACGCGCCCAACGCCCCCAAAATCGCCAGCGGCGCGATGATCGCCCGCGTCCAAGACGACATGTCGTAGACGCTGCACTTGGCCTTGTCGGGAAGCAGGAATAGCTCGGGCGGGATCGTCGGCGTCTTGGCACGGTCGTAGAGCCCGAAGAAACTCAGATAAATCTTGGTATAGCTGTTGGTCGCCTCGACGCCGCCCAATTGCAGGATTTGCCGCTTGGCGCCGACCAAGCGCGCATCGTCGGCCTCGTAACCGGCCAACCGCAAAGCAAGATAGGCCTTGACCGAAGCGCTGACATTCGCCGGTCCGCCCGGGTAGATGTTCCAACCGCCGTCGGGAAGCTGTCGGCTGAGAATGTAGCGCGCCGCCCGCGCGATTCGGTCGGCGGTTGGGGGCCGCCATGTCCCCGCTTGGGGCGGGTAGAGCCAAAGCTGCAGCAGGATGTAGTCGGAATCGAGCGACGTATCGGCTTCCAGTTCGCCGACCCACCAGCCGTCGGGCGACTGCCGGCCGAGCAAACAGTCGGCGGCGGCGCGCACGGCCGAGTCGACGTTGGAATGTCGATCGGGAGCGAGAGTTTGTACCGCTGCTGTACTCAAGTGACCCGACTCCTTGTCTGCTTGGTGAAAAATCCTACCCCGGCGTTGCCGACGACCGCGGGCTTCTCGTGAGCGTAACTCTTAGGTTCTCGTCACCCGTGCTGACTTCATAGGTTGGCGATTTGGGAAAGCTCGCCTTGATGCGCCCCAAGCTCGGGAGGCAGCGGGAAACTGACGTCCTCTTGAATCACTTCGACTTCCTCGACCCGTGCAAACCCGAATCGCGCAAGCTCGTCCACGATTCCCCGCACCAGCACTTCCGGTGCCGACGCCCCCGCTGTCACCGCGACGTGCCTTACTCCGCGGAACCAAACCTCGTCGAGTTGGGACTTGCCGTCGATCAGATGCCCGGGCACCCCCAGGTTTTCGCCGACCTCGACAAGTCTTCGGGAATTCGAGCTGTTTTGCGAGCCCACGACCAACAGCAAGTCGGCGCGCGGCGCGACGCGTTTCACCGCTTGCTGACGATTCTCGGTGGCGTAACAGATATCCTTCGCCGGAGGCCCCTGAATGTCGGGGAAGCGCTGCTGCAACGCTTCGATGATGACGCCGGCCTCATCGAGGCTCAGCGTCGTCTGCGTCAGATAGTACGTGTTCGCGGGGTCGGGGACTTCGACTTGCCGCGCTTCCGCGGGCGACGAGACGACGATGGTGCGCTCGGGGGCCTCTCCCATCGTCCCGATCACTTCGTCGTGGTCGCGGTGACCGATCAGCAAAATCGTCCCGCGCGCCTCGGCGAAGCGCACGGCTTCCAAATGAACCTTCGTCACCAGAGGACAAGTCGCGTCGATCACCCGCAGGCGGCGTCGCTCGGCATCTTGTCGAACCTCGGGGGCCACGCCGTGGGCGCTGAAAACCACGCGGCCGCCCGCGGGGACTTCATCGAGCTCATCGACGAAAATCGCCCCCCGCGACGCCAGGTCGCTGACCACGTGCCGATTGTGAACGATCTCTTTGCGGACATAGATCGGCGGTCCGTAGACCTGCAGCGCCAGCTCGACAATGTCGATCGCGCGCACCACGCCAGCGCAAAATCCGCGCGGCTTGAGCAGGTAGACGACCTTGTCGCCGCCGTTCACCCGGGTGGGGGAAATGTTGTCAGCCATCGAATTTCCCGATCGAGAGCAATAGCAAGATGTAGCCCGCCGCCCCCCGCATCGCAAGGGCGTCTCTATAGCTTACAATAGCGTCTCTGGGGCACGACGGCAGTGGAATAGGGCCTAGACCCATGCGGGCAATCGAGTCTTAGCCCGGAGATGGATTGCTCTAGCTCAGCGGTGGCTATCGGCGGGCGAACAAGTACTTCGCCACGAAAGCGAAGATTGCCACGACGCCGGCCGTCGTGCTCGTAACCGTGGCAACGAGAACCGAATCCGGCAGAGTGAAGTACCCACGCGGTAGGAGGAATCCTTCGAAAGAGCAGGATCAGCATGATCGACGAATCCGCGGCTGCTGATTCAGTCGCCCTCCCGCATCCGCCCCGCCGGGTCGAGGCGGTATCGCCGCCCCGCCCATTCGACGCGGTTGCCGAAAAAGCTCGCGCACCAAACCCCGAAAGCGAAAAGGTCGGCCGCGAAAATCCAGTAACCCCGCCGACCGACCGCTTCGGAGCCTACCGCCCCCCGACCGACCGACCAAGCCGCGACTCCCCGCAGTGCCAGACAAACCAGCGCTGCGGCCGCCGCCGGCGCTTGATCGCCGGCTAAGCCCAGCGCCGCCAAACTCCAGACCGTCCCATGCGTGAAGAGCAGCCCGGCATGTCCCCAAGGCCGCGAAACACGCACCGTCCGCGACCACCGCAGCCAATGTCTCCCGACATCGCGCCACCCCTCGTTGGGCAGAACGGTTTCCACCACGCGCCGGGCCGGAACAACGCGCCGACCCTTAGCGGCCAAGCGGCTTCCCAATTGGTAGTCGTCGGCCAGGAACGGCCGCAGCGTCTCGAAGCCGCCGATCGCATCGAGATCGGCGCGGCGAACGGCCATCGTCGCGCCCAGCGCGAAGCGCATCCCTTGGAAACCGCGCGCCGCGAGTACTTGCCCTTGAAACTCAGCCGACACCCACAGAGCTTCGAGCAACGACGCAAAGCCCTGGGCGGGGCGGGCACGGTACAGGCAGCTCACCAGACCGACCGCGGGGTCATCCAACTCGGCGACAATTTCCCGGAAGTAGCCGGGCTCGACGGCGATATCGGCGTCGTTGATCAGAAAAACGTTGTGGCGGGCGCGGCGCGCCAGCTCCTCGAGTCGCCACACCTTGGCGTTGCCGGCGGGCGCGGGTCCGCACACAGCGATCTCAATGCGAAGGTCGGAAAATTCGGCGGCCAAGCGAGAAACCACCGCAACGGCCGGGTCGTCGGGCGTCTCGACACCGAACAGCAGCTCGAACTCGGGATAATTCTGCGCGGCGTGAGCTCGGAGGTTTTCTTCCAACGACGGCCCGGCGCCTTGAAGAGGCTTGAGCACCGACAGCGCCGGAGTCGCTCCGCCGACACGCGGCCCGCCGCGCCGAAAGCGCCACGCAAACCATGTCATAGCCAAGTAATGGGCCGACGCGCAGACCGTCAGAGCGACGACAACGAACGACAGCGGACCGCTCACCAACTCCGTCACCCCGCGCCTACGTGGAAACCAACATCACGCCGCAGGTTACCAGCAACGCGCCCGCCCAGCGACGCGGGGAGATCGTTTCCCCCAAGACCGTTTTCGCCAGCAAGGTCTCGACCACGTAACCCGCCGCCGTCGCCGGTACGGCGAAGCTGACGTCGGCGATCGAAAGCAGCGCCATGAACGCAAAGAATGACAGGGTATAGCCGACCAGCGAAAGCCAGATCACCGCGGAGCCCCCGACGCGGCCCGCCTCCCGCGCTAACGACCGTGGACGAAAATCGTCGATCGGTCCCAAGCGCCGCATCCCGGTTGCTTTCAGAAGGTCGCCGGCGACCGTCCCCCCGACAACCAGCAGCAGCAAGAAGAACTTCAAGCCGCACCGCCTCGGGGTCGATCAGCGGTCGACACCGGCGTCGATCCGACCACGCCCACCCCGAAAGTAATCAGCACCGTCCCCGCCCAACGTCCGGCGGAAACGGTTTCTCCGAGTACCCACCACCCGAGCACCGCGACCAGCACGTACCCGATCGAGGTGACCAGCAAGACATAGCTGAGGTCGGCCCGACTCAGCACCAAGGCGTGAGCGATGAAGAAAATCAGCAGTAGGACGACGCCCGCCATCACCCACGGATTGATGAACGCCCGCAGCCCCCCCTGAGCCATTGCCAACGGAGAGTAGGAGGCGATGTCGCCCACCTGCCGCATGCCGTAACCGAGCACGATGTTGCCCGCAGCGTTCGTGACGATCACGATCAGCAGAAGGTAGGCGGTTTTCATGGCGACTCGCTCGAACCGCGGCTCCCGAGGGTACGGCTTCAGAGGGTCGCTATCGTACCGAGTCGCAACAAGCGGCCGGCCAACCTCACGCGCCGCGCCCTAAACCTCGTCCAAACAGGCAAGCCACCAGGGGTGCATGCCGTTGTATTGCAACTTTTCGGGGATATGCTCGAAACGGTCGCAGGCCGCCGCGACTTCCTCTTTCGTGACGATCCCCTCTCGAATGGTCTCGAGCAAGGCGTCTTTCCAAACTCCCGTCAGAGGATGTTCCGGGTAGCGCCACGGCTGCGTGCGTTGCCGCGTGTAGTGCAGCAGACGCGTCTTGCCCGGTTCGTATTCATTGAGGTGGTTCCAGTAGTGCGTGATCTCTTGAGGACGAAACTTGAGCAGATACCCCACCTGGGCCGCGCTATACCGCTTGCGCTCGTCCTCTTCCGGGCCCGCCTTGATGAAGGAGCGGATTTCTTCGACCGTGGGCCAGATCCCGCGAGCCTTTTCGCAATCGATCAACATCACGGAAGCCTCTGGGTACCCCTTGCGATACGTACACCACATACAGCTTTCGTGATTCGGATACTGGCCGTCGATTTCCCAGAGTTCGCGAATATCTCCGAAAACCATTTGGTCGGCGTCGAGATAGATGGCCCAGCCCTTGTAGTCGCGGTACTCGGGGATGCGCCAGCGTTGAAACGAAAAGCCCGTCGCGGCGCCGAAGTCGCGAAGTTCCAGGCCGTCGGTTAGGTGATGAAATTCGATTTGCGTGGAATCCGCAGCGTGCTTGCGAATCGAATGCTCCAGAATTTTCCGAGGAATTTCGGCACACTCTTCGGTACCGATGCAGACATGAATGGGCAATTCGACGACTCGCTTTGCCGCGCTCGCCGACTTTCGCCACTTTTCGATCAACGAGGAGAGCACGTTAGAATTGTACCGCGGAAAACCCAATAATTCAGCACGAACCAACACCGTCACGCCGTCGAACGCCGCACGGCCGGAAGGACGTGATTCGGCGGGCGCGGCCGGGTCGAACCGAGCCCGCCCGGATCCGCCGTCAAAGCAAGCTATTACCATTGTCCTACGACCTTTTCGGCTGTTGACGACGCGCCGGGGTGCAACCTTCGGACCCGCCCGAAACCGCATGTTATTCTGTTGTTCGTTGTTGTTATGAATTCGTGCATTTACTCCGGGTTTCAATGGCTGACGCGCTCGGGAATTCAACGGTCATCCGGCGGTGCGTCACGCTTCTACCATACCGAGGCGAGCAAATACGCCACCGTTTCCACCGCCGCCACCAGCTACTTCGTCAGCGGCTTGCTGCAAAGCTCCGAAGTCGACCCGGACGCCGCGGTGGAGTGCGCCCAGGCCGCGGGCCGCTTCTTGCTGGACAAAGCCTTCGACGAGGAAGTCGGTCTGTTCCGCCACGAGGTGGTGGAAGAGGGGGACTTGCAGCCTTGGTCCTATCTCCTCGATTCGACCGCCGGCCTCCGCGCGCTGATCGACCTTGGGAAGGCGACCCAAGAACCCGCGTACGCCGAGCAAGCCGAGCGCTACGGGATTGCCATTAAGGAAAACCTTTCGCGGATGGACGGGTCTTTCTTTCCGGTCTTTGACCTGGCGCGGCAAATGCCCTACGAAGCCGACGAGCCATGGTGGCAACAGGCGGGCGTCTATCACCTCAAATCGGCGTTGGCGTTCCGGTTGCTCGCCGATGTCGTGGGCTTAAGCGAATTCAAGGCGATGGCGGAGGAACTCTTGCTGTGGTGCCTCAAACGGCATGAGGGCTTCGCCCAGCCCGAGCAGACCGCCGAGATGACGATGAGTCGCCTCCACGCCTATTGTTATTTCCTCGAAGGGCTGCTTCCCGAGGCGGGTTTGGACCCCGCCTGCAGCCGGGCGCTGCAGTTCGGCATTCTCGAAATCGAAAACCTTTCCCAGGACGTGGGTCACGAGTTTCAGCGCTGCGACGTGCTGGCGCAGCTGCTGCGGCTGCGTCTGTTCGCCGATCAGCTCGGGATCATGGAACTCGACTACCAACAGGCGGGCAACGAAGCGGCCGCAATTGAAGAGTTTCAGCGACAATCCTCGGACCCGAAAATCGACGGGGGCTTCGCCTTCGCGCGGAAGGACAGCCGACTGACGCCGGACGGCAACACGACCGCTACCATCTTTTCCCTGCAAGCCCTGCAAATGTGGGAACAAGCCTCCTCAGGGGGGTTCCGCCGAAGCTGGGAAGCGCTGATCTAACCGCGATCGGTTTGGGAAGGGGACCCGCCGGGCCGGTTGGGCTTCCGCCGGACGCTTCTCGCCTACACCGCGCGCCGGTGGGTCGCCGTTACCGTCGAGTGCAAACCGCCCCGCGGTGTGAACTCACCCACGATCTCCGCCTCGACCGGGTCGATCGTTCGCACGATGTCGGCCAACATGCGATTCACGACGTTCTCGTAGAAGATCCCCAAATCGCGATAGGCCAACACGTAGTACTTGAACGACTTCAATTCCAAGCAAAGCCGGTCCGGCTGATAGCTGAGCGTCAACTTGCCGAAATCAGGGAGGCCGGTCTTGGGGCAGACCGAGGTGAACTCGGGAATCTCGATCGTGATGCGATAGCCCTTGAATTGGTTCGGCCAGGTTTCGATGGAAGGAAGCTCAGCGTCCAGACCGGCTTGGGCATGTTCCTCGGTGTATTCAGGCACGGCGTTCGATTCTGATTATGCGGGATTGAGGGCGCGCGGGTCGCGGCGCAGCAACACGTCGGCGATTCGTTGACAGGCGAGGCCGTCGCCGAAGGGGCTGTGGCGCCGGGCCATCCGCTCGTAATGCGCCGCGTCGTCGAGCAGGCGCGACGATTCACGGACAATCGTGGCGGGATCGGTGCCGGTGAGCACAGCCGTGCCGGCCTCGACGGCTTCGGGGCGTTCGGTGTTGTCGCGCAGCACCAGCACGGGCTTGCCCAGCGTAGGGGCTTCCTCTTGGATACCGCCCGAATCCGTCAGGATGAAGCGAGCCCGCCCCATCAAATCGATCAACTCCACATAGCCGAGCGGGTCGACAAGGGTAATGCCGGGGCTCTCCGCGAGCAGCCGCCGGACCGGGTCGGCCAAGGCCGGGTTCGGGTGGACCGGGTAGACGAGCTGCACGTCGTCGCGCGAAGCCAACTCAATCAGCGCTTTGCAGATTTGTTCCACTCCCGGGCCGAAGCTTTCGCGGCGGTGGGCCGTGACGAGAATCAATTGGCGCCCCGATTCGAGGAAGCTCCATTCGGGAACGGTCGCGCGGCCGCTTTCGATCGCTTCGCGGGCCCACAGCAGGGCGTCCACGCCTGTGTTGCCCGTCACGAAGATCGACTCCGGCGGTACACCTTCCGCGGCGAGACTGTCGGCGGCGCGCTCGGTGGGGGCGAAGTGTAAGTCCGCCAGGCAGCCGGTCAGGCGGCGGTTCATTTCCTCGGGGAAAGGGCTGCGCCGCCGGCCGGTACGCAGGCCGGCCTCGACGTGGCCGATCGGGATCGCCTGATAGAAAGCCGCCAACGCCGCGGCAAAGGCTGTCGTCGTGTCGCCTTGGACGAAGACTATGTCGGGGCGTTCCCCGGCGAGGACGTCCGTTATCCCGCTCAGCACCCGCGCCGTAAGTTGGGGCAGCGTCTGCTCGGGCTGCATAAGGTCCAAATCGTGGTCCGGCGTCAACTCGAACGTCGTCAACACCTGATGGAGCAAGTCGCGATGTTGCGCACTGACGCACGTACGCACCTCGAACCGCTCCGGCTGTGCGGCGAGGCAGCGAACCAGGGGAGCAAGCTTGATCGCTTCGGGACGGGTTCCAAAGGCAATCAGGACACGCAGCGGCGGCATCTCAGTTCATCATCGCCTGCAGAGCCTGCAGGCCGGCGACGTACTTTTGCACTTCATCGATGTCGGAAGCTTCGGGAGAGAGTGCCAGGTACTGCTCGAAGTCACGGCGAGCCCGAGACAAGTCGCGAATCTGGTAATGCATGAGAGCCCGCTGTTTGTGCAGCTCGGCGTCTGTGGGATCAAGAGCGCTGAGCAGATAGAGAATCTGCGCCGCCTTACGATACTGCTCTCCGCTGGTGTAGATTCCCCGCAAGTTCCCCAACATGCGCTGGATGACGGCTCGCTCGGTGACGGCGCCGAAGTCGATGTCTTCCACCGCAACCGCTTTGCCCAACACCGACAACGCCCGCTCGACGCAGCTGGGGCGGTCGAGAATCTCACCGCCGTAAAACGAGTCGACAAAGAGAAGCGTATCGCCGTCGTCGTACTTCACCACGAAATGGCCCGGCAACCCGACGCCGAAGAATGGCAGGTTCAGCCGTCGCGCCATGTCCAAGTAGACGACCGACAGAGTGATGGGAATGCCCATCCTGCGCTCGATTACATCATTGAGCAAGCTGTTGCGTGGGTCGTAATAGTCTTTCGTATTGCCCTGGAAGCCCTCTTGATCGAACAAGAAGCGGTTGAGTGTTTGAATGACGTGGGGGGGTGAGCGGTCGGCCTCGAACTTTGGGGCGACGGTTTCGGCGAGGGCTTGCAACTTGTGCAAGCAAGCTTCGATATCGAGCGTTGGATATTCGAGCCTCGCCACCAGCAAGGCGGCTCTCGTCAAATCGGCCGCGAAGTCTTGCTTGGCGAACAGAGCCGCGAGGTCTTCGGCGACGAGGTTTGTGTTCGACATCGACACAGTTTCCGGGACTACGGTTGCCGGGGTTTGGGATCGCTCCGCCGGTTCCGGCCCTAACTCGTGACCGACCGGTCAAACGTGTTCAGGGCCGCGTAAGTTTCAGATTAACATGCAGTTTAGGCAATCCCCAACGAGATATTCACCCTAAACCGGCCATCATTTTTGTCTTGCCGCGGCCCCGCCGGCGCCTCTACACGGGCGCTCATTTGCCAACGCCTCCATGGGGATGGGAGAATTGCTTTCTTCCCATCGAGGAGTCCAGCCATGAAGCGTGCCTTGCTCAGCGTTACCGACAAGACCGGCCTTGTCGACTTCGCCCAAAAACTCGCCGCGCATCAGATCGAACTGATCTCGACCGGAGGGACCGCCCGGCTGTTGCGCCAGGCCGGCCTCGCCGTGCGGGATGTCACCGAGTTGACCGGCTTCCCGGAGATGCTCGACGGGCGGGTCAAGACGCTGCACCCGAAAGTGGCGGGCGGTATCTTGGCGATTCGCTCGAACTCCGATCATATGGGCGCGCTCGAGCAACACGGCATCAGCTCGATCGATATGGTTGTCGTCAACCTCTACGCGTTCGAGAAGACGGCCGCGCGCGAGGGTGTCAGGTTCGACGAGATCATCGAGAACATCGACATCGGCGGGCCGACGATGATTCGCGCGGCGGCCAAGAACTTCAGCGACGTCGCGATCGTCACCGACCCGGAAGACTACGAACGTATTGGAACCGAACTCGACGCCGGCGGGGGTGCCTTGCCGGCCGAGACGCATTGGTATTTGGCGCAAAGGGCCTTTGCCCTCACGGCGGCCTACGATCGGGCCATCAGCTCGAAGCTCGAGAGCATTGATCCTTCGGGTGCCCCGGAACCGGAACCCGCCGACGCTTTGCCGGCGATCCTCGACGTCCGAATCGCGAAGACGGCCCAGCTGCGCTACGGCGAGAACCCGCACCAAAGCGCCGCGCTCTACGCCTCGGGCCAAGGTGGAATCGCTGCGGCCAGGAAGCTTCACGGCAAGGAGCTGTCCTTCAACAACCTGGTGGATCTCGACGCGGCTTGGCAGCTCATTCAGGAGTTCGAAGACCCGGCGGCAGCCGTGATCAAGCACACCAACCCCTGCGGTTGCGCCGAGCAGACATCGGCCGCAGAAGCGTTTCGCAAAGCGCTCGAATGTGACCCGATCTCGGCCTTCGGCTCGGTGTTGGCCTTCAACCGCGAGCTCGACGCCGAGGCGGCCGAGGAAGTCTCAAAGCTGTTCGTCGAGGCGATTGCCGCGCCGGGGTATGCCCCGGAAGCTCTAGCCATTCTCACCAAGAAGAAGAACCTACGGCTGCTCGAAGTCGGCGCCGAGCCCGCCGGCCCGGCGATCAAAAGCATCTCGGGCGGCTTCCTGGCGCAGTCCCAAGACGGGCTTTCGTGGATCGGGGACCAGTTGCAAATCGTCACCGAACGCCCGCCGACCGACGATGAGATGAAGGCGCTCGCTTTTGGCTGGAAGATCGTCAAGCACGTCAAGTCGAACGCCATCGTCTATGTGCGCGGCGGCCAGACGGTCGGCGTCGGAGCGGGCCAGATGAGCCGCGTGGACGCTGCCCGCATCGGGGCGTCGAAGGCCGTCCTGCCGCTCGAGGGGACCGTGGTCGGCTCCGACGCCTTCTTCCCTTTCGCCGACGGCGTCGAGGAGATCGCCAAGCACGGCGTCACCGCGATCGTGCAGCCCGGCGGATCGAAGCGCGATCAAGAAGTGATCGACGCCGTCAATCGGCTCGGGCTGGCGATGGTCTTCACCGGTATCCGCCACTTCCGGCACTGAGCCGTGATCCTTCAATTGGGGCGGATTCGCGGCGACACAAGCTGAGAGCTTGTCTCAACCGGGGCTAGGACAAACACTCGTGTTTGTCGCTACCGAGCGGCCCTTCGCGCGGAATCAACCTGGGCGCGGCTCGATCTACCCTGAAGCCCGGTCGTCGGGAGGCTTGCGAACGGCTCGGGTGATGGCGTCGCCGTGCAGCCGGCGGGCAACCCGCAAGTCGTAGTCGAGCTGTAGGCCGAGCCAGGATTCAGCCGAGACGTCGAAGTAGGCCTCCAGGCGCAAGGCCGTGTCGGCAGTGGCTGAGCGCTTCCCGTGAATGATGCCGTGGATGCGGTTGGGCGGGACGTCCAAATCACGCGCCAGCTTGTTGATGCTGAGCCCGAGCGGCTTCATGAATTCATCGCGCAGGACCTCGCCGGGATGAATGGCGTCGGTGGGGGCGTCGGCCATTACGTACATCATAATACTTTTATTGGAATGAATGCCATTTGTTTGTCGGCCCAGGGTGGAAGCTACTCCCGGAGGACTATTATGTAACTCGTAATACTTTATTCATAATGCTGTGATCTTACTGCAATTAACTTGGTTACGCTTCTCACCACAGCGGAGTTGGGAGAGGCGGAAGGGTAAGCTGGTCTTGGGTGATCCAGGGGCTGACGCCCCTGGCCGGCATTAAATGGCCCCACGACACGGCCCAGGCCGTCTCGCGGCGGCGGCGGTGCAGCGCGAGCTTCGTAGTTCCGGCATTCGGACTTTTCTTCAAGTTGTTGATATGGCTTGGTTTGATCTATTCTTGGCTTCGTTTCGCAAAATCGACGGAGCCGGCTAGGCGTTCCCATTTCGCGCCTACTTGGGATATGCCCGACGGCTGCCGGATATCGTAGCGACGAGGTTGGGTGAGGTGGAAAGGCAATCTTGCAAGTTGTTGATATAGATTGGTTTGATTCATTCTTGGCTTCGTTTCGCAAAAACTCG
Source organism: Bryobacterales bacterium (assembly GCA_965238125.1). Lineage (GTDB taxonomy): Bacteria > Acidobacteriota > Terriglobia > Bryobacterales > UBA6623 > UBA6623. The sequence goes on from OZ250179.1 coordinate 6,294,307, forward strand.
CTGGAACCGGTTCGGCACCCCCGCCAGGTGATCCAGGGGCTGACGCCCGGGCTGGTATTCATGGACCGGCCACATGGCCCAGGCTGTGTTGCCACAGTCGCGGAAGATTCGAGATCGGCCATTTCTCTGTCCGTGTCTTTGCTTGCAAGTTATTGATATATCGTGGCTTGATCCGTTCTTGGCTTCGTTTCGCAAAATCGATGAAGCAGGCTGGTGATTCCCCTTGTGGCTCTCGCTTGGGATGGAGTCGGCGGCTGTTGGGCTCCCCTCGGCGAGATGCCGGAGGTGGGGGACAAGAAGTTGGTCCTGGGCAAGCCAGGAGGTATCAATAAAACCCACGGCAACCCGGCAGACGGTCTTCACTCGGCCCCACTGTTTTGTTCTATATTATTCGTTTCCATATCCGCGCCGCCTCCCGGCCGGTCCTCACATGAGCCCTTCAAGCCGCCTGGCTGTCTTCCCGAAGGGGCTTGGCCGCGAGCCTTGCAAGTTCAGAATCGGGAGCCTTCCCTTCAAGTGGTCCCGGCGCTGAAAGGGGACTTTCGGAAGAGTTCCGTTTCTCATGAATCCGCGGATTCATGACACCGTCATGAAAACGGGCGTCGGACGGCCGAAGGGTTAGGCTGGAGCTTCCTGCCGCCCTTTCAGGGCTCGCCTGGGTGGGGGTTTCACCCAGGGTTCCGCCGTTCCGGCTCCACCCTGGGCTATATTCCCGCCGCCGCTTCGCGGCTCAAGGTGTTCGCGGTCTTGCCGGACATCAACGTAACACACAATACCCTCGACGAGGCTGGTAATGCACAATACCCGAAGGCTATTTTCGGAGGAGGGGTTTCGGAACAGTTCACTCCGCGCCAACCAAATCTTGGCGATCCAAATAGAACTTATTCGGAAGGCGCTCGGGACAGTCCGCATTTCTTCACAGCTCCTCAGGTTAGCGGTGCTGTCAAGCAGATGTCCCTTGCGTTTGAAGAGGCTTCTCTTGCACCCGGCGGCGGATGCGCGGTCCACTCCTTCGATCGACGGTAGGGATCTGGTATTCTGAACTTCTCAGCGGGTCCCATGGCGCGCAGAACCCTTTTTCTCAATCCCCCATCTTTTGAAAACTTCGACGGCGGTGCGAGCTCCCGCTGGCCCGCCACGCGCGAGATCGAATCCTATTGGTATCCCATCTGGCTGTGCTACCCGGCGGGAATGCTGCCCGACAGCAAGGTCGTTGACGCTCCTCCGCATAAGATCACGCCGGAGCAGACGATCGAAATGGTGAGGGATTTCGACTTCCTCGTGCTGTTTACGTCAACGCCGGGATTCGAAAACGACACTTTGCTGGCCGAGCGGATGAAACGGGTCAGCCCCGATCTCACGATCTGTTTCGTCGGTCCCCATGTCACCGCGCTGCCCGAGCCGAGCCTCGACGCCTCGCCCGCGATCGATTTCATCGTGCGCAAGGAGTTCGATCAAGCCGTCGTCGACTTCGCCAACGGCAAAGCGCTTGCAGAGATTCCGAGCGTCAGCTACCGAAAAGACGGCGGCTTTGTCCATAACCGGCAGGCGCCCGAGATCGAGAATCTCGATGAGCTGCCTTGGGTGACGAAGACCTACAAGCGCGACCTCGATATCAGCCGCTACAACGTCCCTTTCCTGCTGCATCCGTATTTGGCGTTCTACACAGAGCGCGGCTGCCCGGCGCTGTGTACGTTCTGCCTGTGGCCGCAGACGCTCTCGGGACACCGCTGGCGCACGCGGTCGGCGGAGGATGTCGCGGCGGAAGTCCAATGGACGCTCGGCAATTTCGCGGGGTTGCGCGAGATCTTCTTCGACGACGATACCTTCAACATTCGCAAGTCGCGAGTGATCGAGCTGTGCGAGAAGCTCAAGCCGCTGAACTTTACGTGGTCCTGCACATCGCGCGTCACGGTCGACTACGAAACCCTCAAGGCCATGAAGGACGCCGGGTGCCGGCTGCTGATCGTCGGTTACGAGTCGGGCGACCCGCGGATCCTCAAGAACATCAAGAAGGGCGCGACCGTCGCGCAAGCCGAGCGCTTCACGAAGAACTGCAAGAAAATCGGGCTGGTCGTCCACGGTGACTACATTGTCGGGTTGCCGGGCGAGACGCGGGAATCGATCCGCCGCACGATCGACTTCGCCAAGAGAATGGACACCGAGACGATTCAAGTTGCGGTTGCTCACCCCTATCCGGGAACCGAGTTTTACGAGTACGTCGAGTCTAATCGCCTGATTACGCCCGACAGCATGACCGACGAAGGCGGGCACCAGCTGCCGAACATCGTCTACGGGGATCTCGATCAAGCGGAGATCATGGATTGGGTCGAGCGCTTCTACGATGAATATTACTTCCGGCCGCGGGTGGCTTGGAGGATCGTGCGCAAAGCCATCTTCAACCGCAAGGAGCGGCGCCGGCTCTACAAGGAGGCCCGCGAGTATCTTTCCCTGCGGGCCAAGCGGCAACGCTTCGTCAAGCAACGGCGCTACGACAATCAGGCGGCCTGAGGGCGGCGCGCTTTCCGCATCGTGAGAAGCAACGTTGCCCGCATCGCGCGAGGTGCGATTCCAGCCGGGGACGTGTTAATTTTGTTACTGCGGCTAAGACAAGTACGCCCGCTAAAACTTGCCGGAAATGATATTACGGATGATCGGGTACGCGCCGGCTTTCACGGTGTGGCACCGCGTAGGCTGTGATACTGCACATCCGGGAGCACAAGAACCTCCTGGGAGAAATTCCACCCGGAGGACCCAACCATTTTCTTAGCAATCTTCCCCAGTTCGGAAGGCTGAGTTTCCCTGTAGCGCTCGGGCAGCGCAAAATTTTCACCGTCCGGCTCTCCCTCGGTGACGGTCACCACGTCGTTGACGGCGCCGACATATCTTACGCCTGTCTCACCGTCAACCCGCCAAATGGTGGATCTCAGCTCGTAGCAGTCGAGTTCCGGGGCAACCCACACTTCATAGGACGCGTCCGACCATCCGCCGTATTTGTGCTTGAGCACCTCGTAGCCGAGGATATTGTTGTGTTCCGTCTCGGGATCCGCTTCGAAAGCGGACAACAGAATCAAGCAACGTGCCGGGGCGGTTTCGCTCCACATGGAGCCGCCCGCTTCGTCTTCTTGGGGAATCCGGTGTGAGCTGATCAGGCGATGTTCCGGCAGGACGACCGCGTAGACGTCGGCGGCCTGATCATCGATCGTTCTGATCTGTACTTGCTCTGGTTGGCGGCTGGGACCCGCAATCTGTCCACGGCTCGCTTTAGCTTTTGATCCGTCGCTGCGGAAAACCTCCACGACCGTCGCCGCTCCGCGCTCAACGCCATTCCTGTCGAAGATCCTGAAGTGCCTGGTGGCTGTAAAGGCCTTCTGCACCCGGGCAGCTTCATTCTGTGTCCCATCGACCCCGTTGCGCTCCCATAACACTGCATAGGCAACAAAGCCCAGGGTGACCAGGGCGCCCGTTGCCGCTATCATTCGCCACCTTGTCGGCAACGGCACTTTCTCGTCCTCCCGCCTTTCTTGTTCCGCCGAATGAGATAGGGCAATCTCAGATGGGGTGCCGAACTTCCCGGTCGCCTGCTGCTCAGCTTCGGTCTCGGGCACACCGCTTGCCTTCAACTGTTCGACGGCCGCGCGCAAGTGATCTTCCGCTTCGGCAAGGACACGGTCCCGGACAGCGGGATCCCCCGACAACCTATCTCGTAGCTCGGCCAGGAAATCCTGGATGTCAAGGCGAGGGGTCACGAGGCCGGCTCCAGCGTGGCCGTCACGGCTCGTGAAAACTTCGGCCACTCTTGGCGGTGTTGCGCTAGGGCACGACGCCCTTTCAGGGTGAGTTTATACAGACAGCGGCGGCGGCCTGCATGACGCGACCACCGGCTCGCGAGAAATCCTGCTCGTTCCAGACGATGGAGCGCCGGGTAAACGGTCCCCTCCGGCAGGTCAAGAGCCCCTCCGCTGCGTCTGTGCAGCTGTTGAATGACGGCGTACCCATGCGTCGCCTGCGATTCCACGGAGGCGAAGATAAGGAAGTCGAGGTGACCCTTCAGGAGCTGACCGTGCATACCTAGTTATGCTAGGTTAAGAGCCGCCGCGCTGTCAAGGGTTAGAGGGCGGCGTTGCGCCACTTCCGAGGTCGCCCGCGGAGCCGGGCGAAATAAGCTAAGGGCTCGCGCTGGAGCGCACGCGTATATTCTCCGGCGGCTCGGTCAACCACACGCGATTTCCCTGCACTTTCACTAGATCATGCATTCCCTGTTCCTCCATCGTGGAGAGGATGTCGACACGTTCGTTGCCGTGTTCCAGGAAGCGCACGAACTTGCTCAGCCCGGTTTGGTTTCGCAAATACTTCTCGAGCCGCCGCCAAATCTTCGGCCAAATCGGTGGGATATCGTCAAGATCTTCCTTGCGCTGCACCCGAACGCCGTCACCGGTGCTGTCGATTGGCCAGTATCCGCGGTTGTGGCTTCTCGCGTCGGCTAGAGCAACTGTGAGCTCCTCTCGCAAGGAAGCGAAAAGCGTGTTGTAGTAAAGCGGATAGGCGAACCCGTCGCGAAGCTGGCGGAAATTCACCGAATCCCGAAGCATCGTCTCGTCTAAAAAGACATCGGACCCGTCCTGGCGGCTCGTGCCGCCGACGAAAAGAAAACTAATCGGACGCCCGCGGGTGTCCGCCATGCGAGAGAGGACAAAACCGCGCGGTTCGGGGTTCGTGTCGCGATCGAAGCCGATCACGTCCAACATGTTGTCCCGCGACTGGGTGGCGAGTGGTTCGATCGCAGCCTTTTCGATCGAGTCAATTCCCTCGAAGCGGAGCTGCACCGTGTCTCGTGTCCGCGTGCCGGTTCCCAGCACCACCCGACGCCGCAGACCCTGCCATAAGTTGAGATCGTTGGCGAGGAAGCGAACAGAGTCGCCGTCCGGACGTCCGGCTTTCGGGTGAAAGCGACCTTTAATCAGCTTGAAAGGCATGAGTTGGTTCTCCCTGAAGAGCGCTTCGGCTCCCCGTTCGTTGCACTTACCTTATTACGCGAGATTCAGGGTAGAAATGGGCCAAAGCTCAAGAAGTCCGGCGGGGGGCCATGGTCGCGGCTCCCGAATTCTTCGGCCGGGGGCAACTTCTCCAAACCAGCTTGTTACCATGGGGAAAACCGTTGGGGAGGAGGGGTGCGGCGGGCTATGTTCAGGGCCAAATTGATTGCGCGAGCAGCTCTCCTCTTGCTGCTCGTCATGCCGCCCGTTGCGGCCCAATCTTTCAGCGGACTTTCCGCGCCCACCGGGCTCGATGCTTCCGACGGCGCCTATTCCACGAAAGTCGGCCTGGCTTGGGAGCACGTTCGTGGCGCGGTCAACTACCGCGTCCTTCGCGCCGGCGTCAATGACCCCGCTACCGCCGTGCTGGTGGGAACCACCCCTTCGATCATCTTTTTCGACGAAACCGCCGTTCCCGGTGAAACCTATTTCTATTGGATCCAAGCCGAGGCGGACGGTCAGGACGGCCCCCTCAGCGCTTCCGATGAAGGCTTTCGGGCCGAGGGACGTACCAGCTTGTTCGGGCCGATCGACCCGCTGCAGCCTCCTCCCGCACCGGCGGAAAACCCCATCACCGGCGCCAAGGTTTATCTCGGCAAGACGTTGTTTTGGGAGGAGCAGCTTTCCTCCACCCGCACGGTCTCATGCGGTACCTGTCACCGGCCGCGCAGCGGAGGCTCCGACCCGCGTTCGATGATCGGCTCGGCCGCTTCGCAAAACCCGGGCAAAGACGCCGTGTTTGACAGCGATGACGACATCGTCGGGTCGCCCGGCGTGCCGCGCAGCGACTCTCGGGGCGCCTACCTCGGGGCGCCCAGATTCGGTATCGCCGACCAGGTTACGCCGCGCAAAGCCCAGTCGTTCATCGACGCCGGTCACAATACGCTCACCGATTCCGGGTTGCTGTGGGACGGCCGCGCCTTCCCGCGATTTGTCGATCCGCTGACCGGCGAAGTCGTCATCGAGCGCGGCGGCGCTCTCGAAACCCAATCCTTGATGCCGATCCTCGACGAAACCGAGATGAGCCATGAGAACGCCGACTGGGGCGACATCACCGCGCGGCTCGCGGCCTCGAAGCCGCTGGGGCTCGCCGCTTTCGTCCCGCCGGCACTTTCGGCTTGGGTAAGCGGGCGCGGCTACGCGGAGCTTTTCGACGAGGCCTTCGGCACGCCCGAAATCACGCCGGCCCGCATCGCCATGGCCATCGCGAGTTATGAGCCGACGCTGTTTTCCGATCGCGCGCCGATCGATCTTGTCGTCTCGGAAATCACTGAAGAACCCGCCGCGGAAGGTCGCGGCCGCGATGTCTTCTTGGACTCCAAGTGTGACGCCTGCCATCGGGCCGGGCTGTTTTCCGACAACCGCTTCCACGCCATCGGCCTGCGCCCCACCGACGAGGACGAGGGTCGCCTCAACGTCACCGGGGACCCCAGGGATGTGGCTCAGTTCCGCACGCCCAGCCTCCGCAACGTCGGTCTTCGCGCTCCCTTCATGCACAACGGGGGCTTCGCCACTCTCGAGCAAGTCGTCGAGTTCTACGACCGCGGCGGTGATTTCGACTCCTTCAACAAGGACACGAGTTTTGTTCGCAAACTCGGGCTCACGGACCGAGAGAAATCGGATCTCGTCGCTTTTCTGCGAAACATGCTGACCGACCCGCGGGTGGCGGCCGAGGCCGGACCGCTGTTCGACCGACCGTTGCTCTATTCCGAATCGGCCCGCGTGCCCGCGGTTTTCGGCGAGGGGTCGGCCGCCGCGGGCCGCGCGGTTCCCCAAATACGGGCGATCGAACAGCCCTTCGCCGGAAATCCGAACTTCACCGTCGGCCTGTTTGACGCGGCCGAGGGCGCGACGGCTTTTCTCGTGATCGACGAACAAGACCCCGGCATCCGCTCGACGATTCCGACCACGGCCTCGTTTTTCCGCGGCTCCACTCGGATCTCCGACGACGCCGAACGGCGCGGCTCCGCCTCGCTCAGTCTTCGCGTTCCCGACGATGCGGGCGGAATGACGCTGTTCGGTCGTTGGTATGTGAGCGATTTCGGAAGCGTGTCGGTCAGTCCGGGCTTTCGAATGACGATCTTCGAACCCGGTCGTCAACCGCCGGCCGACTCGATGTTCGCCGTCGTCTCGGCCGCGTCACTGAGCGTCGGCTCGGTCGCGCCCGAGTCGATCGTGAGCGGTTTCGGCGCTGGCTTGTCGGCGGCCACTGGAGAAGTCGAGTCTCTGCCGCTGCCGACCAGCCTCGCCGGGGTCAACGTTCTGGTCACCGACAGCACGGGCCGCGAACGGATGGCGGGATTGTTCTTCTCCTCACCCCGGCAGATTAACTATCAAGTCCCGCCGGGAACCGCCGAGGGCGAGGCCGTCGTGTCGGTGGTTTCGGCGGGCCGGGTCGTCGCCGGGGGGAACCTACAGGTCACGGCCGTCGCGCCCGGCTTATTCGCGGCCAACGCGAACGGTCGAGGGACGGCGGCGGCCCAGTTGTTGCGCGTGGAGCGCGACGGCTCCCAGAGCTTTCAATCCACCGCGCGGTTCGACGCCGAGCGAAACGAGTTTGTTTCGACCTCGATCGACTTCGGCCCCGACGACGATCGGCTATTCCTCGTTCTGTTCGGCACCGGCATTCGATTCCACGATGGCGATGTAACGGCGATGGTAGGCGGCGAAGCGGTCGACGTGCTCTTCGCGGGGCGCCAACCTCAGTTCGTCGGCGTCGACCAGGTGAATCTACGGTTACCCCGCACGCTGGCAGGTCGCGGCGAGGTCGACATTGTCCTCGTTGTCGACGGTCAGGCGGCGAACACCGTCCAAGTGGCCTTTGAGTAGCGCCAAACGCGTGGCGAAAACCGGCGTCACGTCTCCGGAAACCGCCCCAAACCGAGCCGCTTGCTAAGGGGCTGCGAAAAATGGGGGACAGTCCACTTCGCGCCATCGAAATATATTGATTCGATGGAACTTATTCGGCCGGCGCTTGGGACAGTCCCCAATTTTTCCAAACCGAGCCGCGTGCGTTAGCAAGCGGTATGCGTTGAGGCTGCCGGGAGCGTTGAGCGTGATGATCCCACCACCGCCACCCCGGGGCCTCCACCCGCTGACGGGGCTTGTTGACCGATCGCCATCCGAGATAGGCCCTTCGGACGCGGATGCAATAGCCCCGGGCATCGCATTTCCACCAACTTCCTTCGCGCTGACGGCCTCATCGCATACCGCTTGCTAATGCGCGGCTCAGTTTGGGGGCGTCCCGCCTCCTCTCGGCTATCATGACTGCTTGGCCGATATGTCTGATATTCCAACCCTGATCCCCCGCGAAGTCCTGTTCGGCAACCCCGAACGCACCAGTCCGCGCCTATCCCCCGACGGGGCGCGCATGGCCTATCTGGCGCCCGACGAGGGTGTGCTCAATTGTTGGGTGCGAACGGTCGGCCTCGAAGATGATCACGCGGTGACGAAAGACCGCGGGCGCGGCATCCGCACCTTTTTCTGGGCCCACGACAATCGCCACCTGCTCTATCTTCAAGACGCCGACGGCGACGAAAATTGGAGCCTCTATTCGGTGAATCTCGAAACCAAGGAGATTCGCGACCTGACGCCGTTTGAGAAGGTTCGCGTCAACGAAGTCTTCACCGACCCAAATTTCCCCGACGACATCCTGCTCTCGCTCAACCGCCGCGACCCCGAGGTCTTCGATCTGCATCGCTTGCGCCTGTCGACCGGAAAGGTCGAGCCTGAGGCGGAAAACCCGGGCAACTACATCGCCTGGTTGACCGACAACGAGTTTCGGTTGAGAGGCGCAACGGCGGCTCTGCCCGAGGGCGGATTTCAACTGCTGGTTAGTCCCGCACCCGGGGCCGAATTCGAGCCGTGTCTGACCTGGGGGCCCGAGGACAACGGCGGCTGCCTCGGGTTCACGCCCGACGGCGAGCATCTCTACATCGAAGACAGCCTCGAAAGCGACACCACCGAACTCTATACGATCGATCTGCAAGCCCAAGGCAGAAAAGTGCTCAGCCGTGATGATCGAGTCGACCTCGGGCCAGTGCTTGTCCATCCAACGCGTCACCATGTGCAGGCGGTCGGCAGCAGCCTCGATCGGTTGCGCTGGGAAGTGCTCGATGAATCAATTGCCGAGGACTTCGCCGTGCTCGAAAAGGTTCACGCCGGGGAGTTGAATCTGGTCAGCCGCGATTTGGCGGACCGCACGTGGCTGACCGCCTACACTTCCGACCAAGCGGCGGTCGCCTATTACACCTACGACCGCAAGAAGCGCGAGGCGACCTACCTTTTCAGCAATCGAAGCGATCTCGGCGACTACACGCTCGCTCCGATGCAGCCGGTGAAGATCCCGGCGCGCGACGGCTTGGTGCTGCACAGCTACCTCACCGTCCCGGCCGGGGAGGCGAAGAACCTGCCGCTGGTCCTGAATGTTCACGGCGGGCCGTGGGCGCGTGATTCGTGGGGGTATGATCCCGAAACGCAGTGGTTGGCGAATCGCGGCTACGCGGTCTTGCAGGTGAACTATCGGGGTTCGACCGGTTTCGGGAAGACGTTCATGAATGCCGGCAATCGCGAGTGGGGCGCAAAAATGCACGACGACCTACTCGATGCGGTGGACTGGGCCGTGTCGGAAGGCGTGGCCAACCGCGAGCGCGTTTGTATCTATGGCGGTAGCTACGGCGGCTACGCGGCGCTGGTCGGCGCGGCCTTTACGCCCGATGTTTTTTGTTGCGCGGTTGATATCGTCGGTCCATCGAACATTTGCACCTTGATCGAGTCGGTACCGCCTTACTGGAAGCCCCTGTTGAGCATCTTTCGGATCCGCGTCGGGGATGTCGAAACCGAGCGCGATTTTCTGGAATCGCGATCGCCGCTGTTTCAGGCCGACCGCATCAATATTCCGATGCTGGTCGCCCAGGGGGCTAACGACCCGCGCGTCAAGCAAACCGAAGCCGAGCAGATCGTCGCGGCACTCAAGGCCAAGGGGAAAGATTTCGAGTATTTGCTCTATGAAGACGAGGGGCACGGCTTCGCGCGGCCCGAGAATCGCATGGCGTTCTATGCGGCGGCGGAGGAGTTTCTGGGGCGGCATTTGGGCGGGCGGAGTGAGCCGCCGGGGGAGGCGGAAGCGGAGATTCTGGGGAAGGTACGGCAGGCTGACTGAGGAAGGTCGTGGGGCTCGCGATGCCGCGTTTCGAGTTTTGATCAGGGCAGAGTCCGTTTCTATGAATCGGCGGATTCATGATGCCGCCATGAAAATGGGTGGCGTGGCCGCTCCCGCCGCCCTTTCAGGGCTCCCTCCCAGGTGGAGGCTACCCAGGGTTCCGCCTTCGGCTCCACCCTGGGCTGGGGCTCCTGTCGCCGCTTCGCGGCGGCGGCGGTTCGCGATTTCGGTGAAAGCAAGTTAATGCATGATATTCTCGGGGGCTATTTTCGGAGCAGCGATGTCGCCACGAATGGCGACACGGCACGATGAAAGCGTGCGCCACGTCGGGGGGGGCGTTCGACGTCGAGGAGGTTCCGGGGCTGTTTTCGGATGAGTTGGACGGCCTTTTCCCCGTGCCCCTGCCGCGGCTTGCCGTCATATTGTGCGGTTACCCACGGTTCCGCTTCGCTCCACCGTGGGCTACTTTCCCGCGCCCCCTACCGGGGGCTGGGTTCTCGCTCTGCTCGAACCTTCCGGCTCGTCCCGGAGGGTAAAGGAAAATAGCCCCGCCCCGGAGGCAATCGCGACGTACTGCTTGCCGTCGACGCTGTAGGTGATCGGCGAGTTGGCGATTTGCCCGCCGAGATAACGCTTCCACAGTAGCTTTCCCGTCTTTGCGTTAAGGGCATAGAAGAAGCCCTCGCGACTTCCTGAAAAAAGGACGTTGCCGGCGGTGGAAAGCAGTCCGCTGTCGGTTACGTCGGCCATGGCGAACTCCCAGGCCGTTTCGCCCGTCAACGGATTCATGCCGCGCACCGCGCCGTAGCCTGACTCCTTGTCCCAACTATGAATTCGGTCGCGGGTGATGGCCGTAATCGTCGACTTGACGGTTCCGCCGGCGTACCAAGCCCCTGGGGTGTAAACGGGTTTCGACTTGTAGTAGGTGCTCGAGTAGCCTTCCCAAACCGCCAGGTAGAAAAGCTTCGTCAGCGGGCTGAACGCCGGCGCGTACCAGTTCGTCGCTCCCTGGACGCCGGGAAACGTCAGGCTGCCTTCTTTGCTCGGCCCTCGCCCGCGAACCTTGATGGGGCGGCCGGCCTCGTCGAGCCCCACCGCCCAGGTCTGCTTGACGAAGGGTTTGCCGAGCAGGAACTCGCCAGTCTCGCGGTCGAGCACGTAATAGAACCCGTTGCGGTTCGCCCACAGAATGAGCCTGCGCTCCTCGCCCTTCCAGGGAAGATCGACCAGCACCGGGATCTGAACCGAGTCGAAGTCCCATTCATCGTGAGGCGTGAATTGGAAATGCCAGGCGAGCTTGCCGGTATCCGCGTTGAGGGCGATGACCGAGTCGGTGTAGAGGTTGTCGCCGGGGCGCACGTCGGGGTTCCAGTCCGGGGAGGGGTTGCCGACGCCCCAGTAGGTGAGATTCAATTCGGGGTCGTACGAACCCGTCAGCCAAATCGACCCGCCGCCGGTCTTCCAAGCGTCGTTTTCCCAGGTCTCGTGGCCGGGCTCGCCGGGGCGGGGGATGGTGTTGAACTTCCAAGCCTCCTTGCCCGTTTCGGCATCATAGGCAGCCAGGAAACCGCGAATGCCCATCTCGCCCCCGGCGGTGCCGACGATGACTTTGTCCTTGACGACCAACGGCGCCAAGGCCATCGCATAGCCTTGGGTGTAGTCGAAAAGGGTGACGTCCCATTTCTTCGAGCCGGTCGCTCGGTCGAGCGCGATCAGGCGCATGTCGAGTGTGGCGAGAAAGAGCGTGTCGTCGAGAATCGCCACTCCGCGGTTGACGCGCCCGCAGCAGGGAACGACCTTATCGGGCAGGTCGTGCTCGTAGATCCAAAACACGCGCCCGGTTTTGGCGTCTAAAGCGAAGACGTTGTTGGGTGCTTCGGTGACGTACATCACGCCGTCGACGACCAAGGGTGCGGCTTCGAATTTTTCGAGCGAGCGAGCCTGGAAAACCCAGTCCATCTCGAGCTGCTCGACGTTGGCGGGGGTGATGGAATCGAGCGCGCTGTGGTGGATGCTGTCATAGGAGCCGTTGTAGGTGAGCCAGTTGTGGGGCTCTTGGGCGGCCTTGAGGAGGCGTTCGTAGGAGACTTGCGCACCGACGGGCAGCCCCGCAATTTGCAGGCTCAAAAGCGTGAAGAGCAGCACTAGCGTCGAAGCTCGCATTTCCCAAGGATAGCTTACCGGGAGCGATTTACCGGCCTTGAGAGCGATGTCTGTCAGCCGCTCTAGCCGTTGCTCTAGCCGGGAGTCTCAGAAGTTGCGAATGGGCAGGCCTGGAGACCTGCCCCACCGGGCGGTTTGCCGTCTCGCACGGCGGTCTAGTCGCCCGAAACGTGCAGCGACAGACGCCGATGGTGGGGGTGGCGGCGGTGTTCGAAAAGGTAGATACCCTGCCAGGTGCCGAGGGTGGGGCGGCCGTTGATGATCGGAATGGAGAGTTGCGATTGCGTTAGCGCCGCGCGGATGTGCGCCGGCATGTCGTCGGGGCCTTCCATGGTGTGGGTGTAAAGGCTCGAATCCTCGGGCACGAGGTTGCTGAAGAAGGTTTCGAGGTCGCGAACGACGTCGGGGTCGGCGTTTTCTTGGATGACGAGCGACGCGGAGGTGTGTTGCACGAAGACGGTGAGCAAGCCTTCCGTCACTCCGAACCCGGAGGCCCAACGGGCGACCTCGGCGGTCACCTCGTAGAAGCCCTTCCCGCGGGTGCTGACGGTGATTTCGTGCGTGTGGTGCGGCATTTGCTTACACTGTAGCCCACGTCTGAGCCCAACCCCGCTCTGTTAGAATTGGCAGTCGCCACACTCTCGTTTTTCCGCCAAGGGAAAGCTTATGAATATCGAATATTCTGATCGCGTCAAAGACCTGCAGCAACAAGTCTCGGCCTTCATGGACGAGCACGTCTATCCCAGCGAAAAGACTTACGCCGAGCAGGTTAATGAAGGCGACCGGTGGCAGCCGACCGCCGTGATGGAGGAGCTGAAAACCCGCGGCCGCGAGCAAGGGTTGTGGAACCTGTTTCTCCCTGAAAGCGAGTACGGCGCCGGGTTGACGAATGTCGAATACGCTTCGCTCTGCGAAATTATGGGTCGCTCGCCGATTGCGTCGGAGTCTTTCAATTGCTCCGCGCCGGATACCGGCAACATGGAAGTGTTGGTTCGCTATGGAACCGAGGAGCAGAAGAAGCAATGGCTCGAGCCGTTGCTCGACGGCAAGATCCGGTCGTGCTTTTGCATGACCGAGCCGGCCGTGGCGTCGTCCGACGCGACGAATATCTGTTCGAGCATCGTGCGCGAGGGCGATGAGTATGTCATCAACGGCCGCAAATGGTGGAGTAGCGGGGCCAACGATCCGCGCTGCAAGATTTCGATCTTCATGGGCAAGACCGACCCGTCGGCGGCGCCCCACAAACAGCAGTCGATGATTCTGGTGCCGCTCGATGCCGACGGCGTCACCATTCACCGCCCGCTTACTGTTTTCGGCTATGACGATGCTCCGCACGGGCACGCCGAGGTCAGTTTCGAAAATGTTCGCGTGCCGGCCTCGAACATCTTGCTGGGCGAGGGGAGGGGGTTCGAGATTGCTCAGGGACGGCTGGGGCCCGGCCGCATTCACCATTGCATGCGGCTGATCGGGATGGCCGAGCGAGCGTTGGAGATGATGTGCAAGCGAACCAAGGAGCGTGTTGCCTTCGGCAAGCCGATCGCGGATCAGGGGACGATTCGCGCCGACATCGCCGACTCGCGCATGGAGATCGAGCAGGCCAGGCTGCTGACGCTCAAAGCCGCCCACATGATGGATACCGTCGGCAACAAAGTGGCGCGAGCCGAGATCGCCATGATCAAGGTGATCGCGCCGAATATGGCGCTGCGCGTGGTGGACCGCGCCATCCAAGCGCACGGCGGCGGCGGTGTTTGCCAGGACTTCCTGCTGGCGAAATGGTGGGCGAGCGCTCGGACGTTGCGGCTGGCCGACGGTCCCGATGAAGTCCATCGCGCGGCGGTGGCGAAGCTCGAGCTGCGGAAGTACGACTAACGGGCGGTGTGCCCACTAAATGCCGCTATGAAAATGGGTGTCGGTGGCGTTCCTTCCGCCCCTTCAGGGCTCTTCCGGGTGGGGGTTCTCCCCGGGGTTACGCCTTCGGCTCCACCCCGGGCCATATTCCTGCCGCCTGTTCGCGGTTCAAGGCGGCTGCTCGCGGTTTGCCTGGTCGCTCTCGCCGGCTGTTCGGCTCCGCCGCCCAAGCCCGTTCCCTTTCGCCTCGACGACTACCGCCTTCTCGACCTCACCCACGCTTACGACGAAAAGACGCTCTATTGGCCGACCGAGGGCAGTTTCGAACATGAGCGAACAGCCTGGGGCGTCAATGAGAACGGCTACTGGTACAGCTCCTATCGTTTCGCGAGCAGCGAGCACGGCGGGACCCATCTCGATGCCCCGATCCATTTCGCGGAAGGAGCCCCGGCGGTGGGCGATATCCCCATCGAGCGGCTCACCGGGCCGGGAGTTGTCATCGACATTTCCGCCAAGTGCGCCGCCGACCCCGATGCGCTGCTGACCGCCGGCGACATCGAAACGCATGAAGCCGTTCACGGGCCGATCTCCCCCGGCTCGGCAGTGTTGGTGCGCACCGGTTGGGCGCTCTATTGGCCCGACGCCGCGAAATACCTCGGCAGCGACGTGCCCGGTGACGCATCGAACCTCCATTTCCCGGGCGTGTCGGAGGAAGCCGCGAGGCTGTTAGTCGAGCGAAAGATAGTGATTGTGGGAATCGACACGGCGAGCATCGATCGAGGCGCTTCGACCCATTTTCGCGCTCATCGGGTGTTCGCGGCGGCCGGTATTGCGTGTCTGGAAAACGTCGCGCGCCTCGACGAGCTGCCCGCGACGGGCGCGACCGTTTTCGCGTTGCCGATGAAGATCGCGGCCGGATCGGGTGCGCCATGCCGCATTGTGGCGCTGGTTCCGCGCTGAGGCGATCCCCTTAATTCGGTCAAAGTTTTGTGCCGAGATCGAAAATGGCCCTTGCCAACTAAGCGTGATAGGACGTAGAATCCTAACCGGAGATCCCAAGACGAATCTCCGGGGGGGAGCGCGTCAATGGACCGACGCCTACTGCTGTGCGCGGCGGTACTGAGTAGCACCGCCGTCGCGCAGGCGCAAATCGCCATTTCGCCCCGTGCCGGGCTGATCCACCACGTGGAGGGTGAAGTCCGGGTTGACGGGATGGCACTGGACGTGAACTCCGGCTCTTTTTCTCACCTCAAGCCGGGTAAGATCCTACAGACTCTGGACGGTCGCGCGGAGTTGATCCTTAATCCTTCAAGCATCCTTCGCGCCGACGAGGCAACGCAATTCCAATTGCTTTCCGATGAAATCAACCGAGTCGAGGTGCGGTTGCTCTCCGGGTCGCTGTTGATCAAGCTTCGTGAGCAGCCCAAGGAATCTTCGATCACGGTTTGGTCCGGTGAGAGTGAAATCCGCCTGGTTGAGCGAGGTGTTTATCGGCTGGACGCCGAGCCTTGCGGGGAGCATCGACTGCGTGTGATGAGCGGCTTGGCGACGGTTGTCCGCGAAGACATTGAACTGCGGCCGCACAGCGGTCAGTCGCTCGACCTAAACGCCGAGGCGGCGACACCGCAAAGGATCGCGCGCTCGAACCGCGAAGCCCTCGACGAGTGGAGTCGCCGCCGAGATCAGGTCCTCGCCGACGCAAATCGTATCAGGCCCTATTCCAATCGACGTCTCGTGGACGGGCTCGTCTTCCTCGCCCGCCACGGCCAAAGAGGCAAGCTCCCCTCCTACGGACGCGGCGCCCCACGCGGTGCGCGCCGTTGATGCGCTCATTCGGGATTCAGCAACCGTTCGCATTGCCGAACCCGCCCCCGACGTGGCGTGAGCCGCCAGGCTCGCCGCGCCCGAGTCGTCGGGGCGGATCTTGGATCGCCGCCTTGCGGGGCCTGGCGAATCCGGGGATACGAACCGAGGAATCGGTTCGCGGCAAGCCTGGAGGCTCACGCCACGGGGGACGGTCGGCGAAACGCCGCCAAAAAAACGGGGGAGGGCGCGAAGCACCCTCCCCCTGGGTTGGATCAACTAGAACCTCAGCCGCAACCCGAACGTGAACTTGCGCGGGAGCAGCGAATTTGTCGATCTGCCGAACAAGCCCGACGTAAGGTTGTGGACCGTCGGCGTCAGGTTGACCCGGTTAAAGCCATTGAGAGCCTCGATGCGCAGCTGCATCTCGGCTGTTTCGTTGGGAAATGGGATGGGGAACCTCTTTAGCAGCTGGAAGTCCACCGTGGCGTAGCCTGGGTGATCGAACGTGTTACGGCCCAAATTCCCCTGGATGCCGTCGGCCGGGAGCGGGAAGTCCGAGGCGGAGAAGAGCCCGCTCCGGAAGTCTTCCTTCGACGCCCCCGAGATGGTGTTCCCGAAAGCCGGAGCATTGGGAACGTCATAGTTCTCCCCGTCCGCGTTGAAGTCGCCGCCGGCCCCGAACCCGGCCGTCGTGTGGACTGTGAAGGGTATGCCCGTCTGGAACACGCCGGTTGATGCGAGTTGCCAGCCGCCGAGCATCTTAGCCGCCAGCGAGTCACCGAAACTCGGAAAGTCATAAATGGCGTTAAACACGAAACGCGACCGCGCGTCGAAGTCCGCCCGGCCTCGCTGACGGCTCATGTCCGTCGCGTCGATGACCAAGCTGTTCGGTACTTGTGCCTGCGGTAACCCCGTCGTGCTGTAGAAGTCGAGGGTTTTGGCATAGGTGTAAATAGCACGATAGGACCAATCCCTCGAGAAGCGCTTGTTCAGCATGAAGGAGACCGCATGCCCGAACGCGCTGCCGCTCGTACTGGCATAGTTGATCCCACCGAAGTTGGAATTGAGCCGGTCAAGCGTGCCGTCGAGCAGGTCGCCGGGGATGCGGTTGGTATTCGTGTTCACGGTCAAGTGAGTTGACTTCGCTCCGCTGTAGGTGAAATCAAAGACCGTGTCGTCCGACAGTTGCCGCTGAACGCTGAACATATAGCTGTGAACCGTAGGGGTGTCCAGGAAGGGATCCGAAGAACTAATGCTGTCTTGCAAACCGGCAAGCCCTCCATCCTCGTCAAACTCAAACTCGATAGGAGGCGCGGGCCAACCGCTCCCATCAGGCGGCCCGGCGCCGAATCCGTAGGTAATCGGATCGTTGTTGAAGATCGACAGCGCCGGCGTGGTAAGGGTCGGAAGGCCGCCGAACTGGACCGTCCAGTTGTTGGGAATCCGATCGTGGAACATGCCGTAGCCCGCGCGGACGGAGGTTTTTCCGTCCCCGAAAACGTCCCAGGCAAAGCCGACTCTCGGCGAAAGGCCATTCAGTCGGTTGAGCGAGGAAACCAGATTTCCGCCGACCTCGCGGGGGCCGATGCTCCCGTTGGCGAAGCGTTCCGCCAGATTGTTGCCCGAGCCGGGGTTGAAGTAGTGCACGATGGCCGACTCTTTCTCGTACTTGAGGACATTGCCGTAGTCGTTGTACCGTACACCGATGTTGAGGGTGAAACTGCGGGTGACCTTCCAGTCATCTTGGAAAAAGAGCGAGTTGTACTTCAGGCCGTCCTTGGTGAGCGTTCCGCGCACCTCGCCGGTTTGCGGATTCATGCCGGGTCCAATCTGGAGGAACGGCTCATCCTGAGCAAAGTCAAGGATATTGCCGAAGAAGAACAGCGGCACCGTATTTGTGTTTTCCCAAGGCGTAAGATCGAGCACACGGTGATGCTCATAGCCGAACCGCATATTGTGGTTGCCGCGATTCCAAGAGATGATGTCGCGGAACTCGGTGGTCGGGCCGTTCCAGCCGCCCGGAGCCCAATGGCCGAACCGGGCTACACCCGTCACCGAGATCCACGGGACCTTGGAGTTATCTCCGGGAGAGAACAAACCGGCACCGTCCCGCTTGCCTCGAGCGAAGGAGAATGTGTTCAGCAGCGTCGGGCTGAAAATGTGCGTGAACTGGCTCTTGAAGAAATAATTGACCGAGGTATTCGGGCGTGTGATGCCGGGCCGAATGAAACCGGAATCGTTGCCGCGGGTGTCGGAAGTCGACCGGTAGTAGTAGAGGAATATCCGATCGTTGACCTCATTGAAGTGATGATCGCCGCGCAGAGTGAACTGCTCTCCATGGCGGGGGCTCGAACTCGACACGACCGTTGTCCCCACGACGCGCAAATCGTCCGGAAACACGTCGGTGTTAAAGAAGGCCGACCCGGCGGCTTTGAGATCGCCCACCGTCTGGAAGTTCTCGAACGGAGCAATGGCGGGCGCCTGCAACCGGAAGATTTCAGCCGCCATCGAGTTCGGGAATTGGCTGCTCACGAAGTTCACGAATTCCGGCGTTTCGACGGTGTTCACCGCGGTTGCGGTCTGCGAAGACCGCAAGACGTCGAGTCCGGCGAAGAAGAAGGTCTTATTCTTGACGATCGGGCCGCCCCCGGTCGCCCACACTTCATTGCGGCGGAAGACGGGGATGTCATTTTGGACGATGTTGCGGCTGAGAAGCTTGTTATTCGTATGCCACCAGGCCGCTGTTCCGTGGAAGTCGTTCGTGCCGGCCTTGCTGATGACCTCGATGAAGACGCCCGAAGACAAGCCCTTGTCGGCGGAAAACTCGGCCGCGCGGACATTGAAGGATTCAATCGTGTCCGGGAAGGGCGAAACGAAGGCCGACCCGGCTCTGGAATTTTCGTTGATATAGCTGCCGTCGAGAACGAACTGGTTGGAGTCCTGCCGCTGGCCGACCGCCATCACGCGGAGGCCGAGCTGAGGCTCGAAGTTGTCGACCTCGCCGCCGGCGGTGCGGCTGGCGCTCTGCGAGCCGCCGGTTAGACCGGTACCGATGACGCCGGGAACGATGGCGGCTTGACGCCAGACCGTGCGTCCCGGAAGAGGCGCGTCCTCGAGCATTTGTTCGTCGAGTTGGACGCTGGTTTGTGCATTGGCCGTGTTGACCGAGGCCAGGGTAGCGGCGACGGTGACTTCGGTGGTGACTTCGCCGATTTCCATGACGGGCGCCAGGGTACGTACCTGTCGGGCCTCGAGGTTGAGGTTGGTTTGCGTCCAGGTGTTGAAGCCTTCGAGTTTGACCTCGACTTCGTAGTCGCCGGGCGCGAGATCGGCCATGCGGAAATAACCACTGGCGTTGGTGAAGACGACGCGCGCGACACCCTGCTCCACATGGGTGATTGTTATTTCGGCGTCGGGGATGACGGCCCCGGAGGCATCCGCGACGGTACCCTCCAAAGCGCTGTCAAATTGAGCCGACGCCGGGTTCGGCAGCGCGACAAGAAGCGCGCCGACGAACAGCAGTTGAAGCATTTTCTTCGTGGTGTTTTGCATTTTGTGAACTCTCCATCTCACCCGGTTTGCGGCGGTGGTCGCCGCCTGCCGGGTGAACGTTAAAGTATCTGCTCAACTGTAGCAACTCCCGCCCCCCGGCGTAAGCCTTCGGGGGGGGCGTATCCCGGCCCTCACCCACGGCCCTAACGCCACCGCTGCGCGTACCATCAACGAATGTTGTCCCGTGAGCGAGCTGGTGCGTGTTGTGCAGGTTTACGAACTGGCCGCGCCGGCGTACTGCCCCGCAGAGTAATCTCGGCTTCGACTGGTCACCCGGCCGCTCCGGGGAGGGTGACCGCGAAGCCGTCAATGGGTTGATCGATGGGCCTGAATCAAGTGTCCGCCGTTAAAGAGGAATTACCCGATCGGTCCGGTCCTGGCGAGACCATGGCGCTCCCGAACACGAGGAACTTTCCCGATCTAGGCACGAGCAATTGGCGTTGGCGCCATTCCGCCGCGTGCCGTCGATGTGTCAGACTTCTCGTGGTGTCCCTTGTCCGGCAGTTCGTCGGTTAGCTCTTCCTCGACAGAAGCAGGCGCTCGGCGAGATCCGTGATCACCCAGTCTTCCGCGATGAGGCCGCCGCGGAATTGGCTCGTGACCACATCGCGCCACACGATATTACGGCCGGACGCGGGAAACCCCATGAAGGCGCCTTCTTGGGCGCCCCGCAACGTCCTCTGCCACGCAACTCGGTTCTTCCCCTCCACAAGAATCTCCACATCGATCTCGATATGCGGGAAGGCACTTCGAAGCATTTTGAGGTATTTGCGAATCCCGTCGTGACCGCCTTCCATATCGCGGTCGGTCAGGTGGGCTACATAGTCCGACGCGAAGAAATCCCCTACCGCCGCTAGGTTTCCGTTCGCGATGAGCGTGGTATTGGCTGCTCGGATCTTGGAGACAAGTGACGGGTTCATTCGACGCTCCGAAGCACGGCAATATTTCCGTTGACAAGACGCCTCTGTCGGACTTCGATGTTACGCCGCCCGGCTGTGAGCCGGCGGTCGGGAATCCCTAAACTGGGCGAAAGCGTATCTAGCGCAATCGGATCTGATGCCGTAACCGTCTACGCTCATCGCCACCAAGTACCTAATTCGTCCCATGAACGAATTTCTCCCGCCGCCGCCGATCATACCACCTAAGGAAGGTCGCCCTGTCAGGCTGCACCCGAGGCAGGGGGGTCGGGGGCGTCGGGAGGGTCTGCGGATGCACCCCTTCCACGCGGACGACCGGTCCCTTGAGCAGCAGCGGCCGATTGGGGTCGAATTCCGCTCCGAAAGCGTGGTGAGCTTACCGAACCATCGCGCGTTAGGCCTAGCCCGCATTTCTCATCGCCTGACGGGCAAAGCACATGATAGACCCGCCATTACTTCGTTTCGCTTGCTCGCCGTGCTCACCGTACTGTTCAAGTACGCCTCCGCGCGCCAAGCGGCGCGCGCCTCGTACTGACGGGCCTCTCATGCACTTTGCCTCGCCAAGCGATGAGAAAAGCGGGCTAGTGTTCGTGTCTACTCGAAACCGTTGTGCGCGCGGGCGTCGCTTGCGCTCCGGGCTCGTATCCGTGTCGTGAATGGCGACGCGGAATTAGCCCGTAGGAGTGCTCCGCGGCGCCGCGCCGGCACGCCGGACTTCCGTAACGGACTCCTAGCGCCCAACGTCTTTGACTAGACTGGAACTAGTCGATATGCGCCGCTTTTTCGCAGTGCCGGCGATCGCGTTGTGCCCGCTGCTCGCGGGCGCGGCTTGGGCCGACACCGTGTCGCTTGCGGAAGCCTCCGGCGTCGTGCGTCGGGGCGATCACTTACTGGTCGTCGACGACGGACATCCAGGCATCTACTTTCGGATTCCGTTAGACGGCCGACCGGGTCCAACGATTCCTCTTGGCGGCGCGGAGGTACAGAGAGTTTCGATCCAATCGAGCCCCTTCGTCAGCGACTTGGAATCGATCGAAGTGCTGCGCGACGGACGCGTCGTTGTGCTTTCGGAACGGCTGCGGATGCTGCTCTGCTCCGACGGCGTGGTCGCGACCTATGGCGCTCCCCTCAGCGAATTCGGCAAGCGCGGGCTGGAGGGCGTTGCGGTGCGAGCGGGTCGGGGCCGGTCGTCGCTGGTGGCGGTGTTGTGGGAAGGCGGCTATCCCGAGTACGTCCACTTGCCGCCTCCGCTGCAACGTAGCGCGGGTCGCGCGGCGCTCAAGCCGCTGGTCGTCGTTCATACGGTGGGGAGCGGTCGACAAGGCCTGCTTGTCCCCACCAGAGACGCGGTGGAGTTGGATGTCCCGCTGCCGCCGGGAGAGGAGCCGCGGGCGCAACGTTTTCGAGCGCCCGATTTGGTCTGGTTTCGCGGGCCGAACAGAGAATGGGAGTTTATTGTTCTGCTCAGCTCGGCTAACTCGGCCGGCAACAGGGAATACCAGCACCATTGGCTGCAACGTTTCTCGACAGAAGGGGACCAGCTGGGCGAACCGCTTGACCTCGATAAAATCGCGCCGCCCGAGTTGCGCGGAACCAACTGGGAGGGCCTCGGCTGGTTCGAAGCGGGCAAAAGCCTCGTGGTCGTCAACGAAAGTAGTCCTCGGCCGAGCGGAGTCGCCTATGTTGTCAAGCTGCCGCCGGGTTGGCGGGGCGACACCAAAGAGCCGGCCTTCTTTACACACCGCACACGCCGCAAGACAGGGTACTTTATTGGAACGCCAACAGGGGGCCGTCCCGACGGCACGCTGGCCGCGGGGACTCCCGTGGTTCTGATCGAGTCCGGACCGCGATACTGGTTGGTCCGTACCCAGGCCGATCTGGTCGCCTACGTACGCCGCAAGAGCTTGCGGCCGAATAGCGCGGACTGACGGCGCGCGCGCGCCAGTCGGCGGGGCGAGCGGAAGAGGTTTGCGATTTGGGTTTGGGGCGCGATTGGGGGGTTGGATTAGATTCCGGCGTTGCCACTGGGGGGGTGTAGGTCCACCACCGTCAATGTTTCCGGGGCGGTTTCATCGCATACCGCTTGCTGACGCGCGCGGCTCGGTTTGGGTTTAACTCGCCGGCAGCGTTTTCTTCAGCTCGGCGGGATTGAAGTCGATACCCGAACGCGAATAAGCCAGCCTGCCGTCGCGGCGTAGCTGACTCATGTGTTGCGTAATAATCTCGCGAGACGTCCCGACATAGCGCGCCAGCAGCTCATGCGTGAGGGGCATCAAGTGCAGCGTCATCGTGTCGTCGAAGGTGCCGAACTGATTGCCCAGTCGGAGCAGCACTTTGACGAGCCTTTGGGAAATCTGATCGATGGCCAGGCTCTCGATTCGTGAATCCGCGTCGTAAAGCTTGGTGGCAAACGTGCGCAGCAGCGACGGTCCCAACTCCGGGGTGCGCATCATCAACGTCGCCAAGTCGTCCGCCGACCACTCCATGACGGCCGAATCTTCGAGCGCCACCGCCAATTCGCCCCGCACACGGCGTCCCATCAGCCCGGATTCGCCGAAGAAGGCGTCAGTGGAGCAGAAATCCAACACCGTCTCGCGCCCCCCGCCGGAAATCCGACTCAGCTTCACCGTCCCCTCCACGACCAGCAACAGGCTGTCCGCCGGGTCGTCGGGGCTGTAGATTGTCTCGTCTCGGTTGAAGCGTTGCGACTTGCGCCGCGGCAAGAAGACCAGCGGGTCATCCCAAATCGTCGTCGACATTGGAGCATTCATCACACCGACCGCCATGAGCGAACCTCCCTGCCGAGCGGCCATCCGCTCGCGCCCAGAATGCGCGGTGGCCGGCTTCATACCGACTGCGCGCTGACGCCTGATTTAATAGACCCTACAAGTCTCCGATAGGTTTCCACGATTCCCCCGTCACGCGGAAAATTTACGTCGAGCCTGTCGTGGCCCAGGGTCCTGAAAACGTGAAAGCGACTGAAACAAAAGGGGTTGCGAGCGGCAGCACCGAAGCGGGCGCGGCCCGACGCGCTTGGAGAAAACGCCGCCTTTTACGATCGGTTCAGATGTTGCTCGAGTGTCTTCATCAGCCGTTGTTCGACTTCCTCGGGCAGGGGATGACAATCGACGCCGCGGGAGATCGCGACCGTCTTTTTCGTTTCGTCAAAGATCAGCCAACAGTCCGGGCATTTCGCCAGATGCGCCTCGATCGAGATGCGCAACTCAGCGTCCAATTCCCCGTCGAGGAAGTTGCTGACGTCGTCGAGAAACGTCTTGCAGTTAATCTTGCGGGTTGTTCCCATGGTGACTCAATACTCGTTGCAACTTGTCGCGCAACCGCAGGCGAGCGCGCAACAATCGAGACTTCACCGCCGAGACGGACAGCCCCAAACTCTCCGCCGTCTCTTCGGTGGAAAGACCGTCGATATCCCGCAGCACCAACACCGTTCGATAGGATTCTGGCAGGCTGTCGATGCCGCTCGAGAGTGTACGTCTAAGCTCTTCGCGTTCGTACTGCTGTTCCGGGTCGGCGTCGCCGGAGGCAATCTCGCGGGGAATCGATCCCTCGCCGGTGTCGACCGGCCGATCGAGCGGCAGAAACTTGCCGTCCTTGCGCTGCCGCAGTCTCATCAACGCCTGGTTGACGCCGATGCGCGTCAGCCAGGTGTAGAATTTCGCATCGCCCTTAAACTGATCGAGCCGCGAGTAGGCGTTCAAGAACGTCTCTTGCAAGACGTCCTCGGCGTCCTCGTCGTTCTTGGTGATGTGGCGGGCGGTGCGGTAGATCTTCGGGGCGTAACGATTCACCAGCTCGGTGAAGGCGGAACGATCCCCCTGCTTCGCTTGGTTCGCCAGCGCGATATCGTCGAAAACGGCGATGTTAGTGGAATCGGACATGAGCGTGGCGGCGGAGCCAAAGAAAGAATGCCGCGCTGTCACCATTTTGTCAGGTTGCACGGCTCCCAGCGCGTTACGAGCGGGGAACCCGCAAATCTCTACAGCCGCGAAGCGGCGGAAGGAATATAGCCTGGGCTGGAGCCGAAGGCGAAACCCCAGGTTCCGAACGGAACGAAATCGAGCCCTGACAGGGCGACAGGAACGAAGCCTGTCATCTGCCCCAACGTGAAGACGGGCGAGGAATTTCCGCTTGGTTCGGCCATGGCTAAAGCCGAAAATGGGGAAGGCCGCTGAAGCGGCCTACGGGCCCGCATGTACCGGCTCTAAAGAGCCGGCCTAGTGAAATCCAAGCCCGGTGAATCGCGGTGAATCGGGCTGCATTCATGTCGACCCCATCAACGGCCATGAAAAGCGCGCGGCGACCCCGGTAGTACCATAAGGAGTTTGCCCCACCGCGGCGGAACATCGGAGAAGCTCGAACCGCTCGACCGGGCCCGATTCGTCGACCATGCATCATTCCAAAGAAGAAATCCTCAGCGCGCCGACCGACCCCTTTCTGATCGACGGCGACAGTAGCGCTTCCCACATCCTCGAAAAAATGGCCAAGACCGGCTTTCAAGGCCGCCAACTCGGCCGGGCCTTCGAAGTTTGGAAGGAGATGATTGCCGATCCGGAATGCACCATTCTGATGGGCTTGTCCGGCGCCATGGTTCCGGCCGGAATGCGCCGCCTGGTGCGCTTCATGATCGAGAACCGGCTGATCGACGTACTGACCTCGACCGGCGCCAATTTCTTCCACGACATTCACGAGACCAAGGGCTTTTTCCACTACCAGGGCTCGAGCGACATGGACGACGAGAATCTCGGCGACCACATGGTCGACCGCATGTACGACGTGCTGGCCGACGAAGTGCGCTTCCGCGAACACGATCTGTGGATCGGCAGCTTTGCTTCGAGACTCGATCAATCGCGTGCCTATACAACCCGCGAATTTCTATACCTGTTGGGGAAAGAGATCGGACAGGACGCCGACGAAGACGGCATCGTCAGCGGCGCGGCCAAGGCGGGCGTACCGCTGTTTTGCCCCGCCATTGGCGACAGCTCGATCGGCATCGGCGTGGCGGAAAGTCGCCACCGCGGCGAGAACCGCCTGATGTTCGACATGATGGCCGACGTGCTGGAAATCACCAATCTGGTCGCCGACTCCTGCGCCACCGGCGTGATTTACTTCGGCGGGGGGACGCCCAAGAATTACGTCCAGCAAACCGAGGTCGTCGCGATCCTGATGAACAAGGACAAGACCGGGCACCGCTACGGCGTGCAAGTGGTCACCGATGCGCCGCACTGGGGCGGGTTGTCGGGTTGTACGTTCGAGGAATCGCAGAGCTGGGGCAAGCTGGCCAAGGGTGCGCAAATGGTCAACTGCTACTGCGACTCGACGATCGCCATGCCGTTGCTGGTCTCGGCGATGGCCGAGCAGACCGAGTTGATCAAAGCCCGCAAGGCTCCCCAGTTCGACATGGGGCCGTCGCTCAAGATCCAGCTTCAGGGATAGGGCGTTTGTGCGGCGGGATCCCAAACCGAGCCGCGCGCGTCAGCAAGCGGTATGCGATGCGTTAGCCCTGGAGGCGATGCAAGTGATGATCCTACAGCCGCCACCCCAGCCCGCTTTTCTCATGGCGTAGGTCGGAGCATGGCGCCGGTTCTCTCCCCGGCTCTCTCCCGGGCATAGCGCTTCCACCGCTTTCCTTCGGGCTGCGCGACTCCATCGGATACCGCTTGCTGACGCGCGCGGCTCGGTTTGCAATCGTGCGCTAACACCCGCCCTACGCCACTTTGCGTAGTTTCGTCACTCGCCCGATCTCGACAAATTCCGTAATGAAGATATTCCCGGCGTGGTCATAGCAGCAGCCGTGCGGCGTGATGAATTTGCCGGGCAGGAAATGTTCGCGCGACATCCTGCGACGCTTGCCGGTATCGGCGAGGCCGACGCCGAGTTTCGTTATCACTTCGTTGTCGCGGTCGAGCAGCGTGACTTCGGCAACGAGGTCGGGTACCAACAAAACGCCGTCGCGCTCGTGGAAGTGACAAGGGCGCTTGACGCCATAGGCGAACTTAACATGCTCGCCTTCGAGCGTGAACCACTGCAAGCGATGGTTGTCGCGGTCGGCCACGACGAGCAACGGCGGGTCTTCGCGTTCGTCGAGCCAAATCCCGTGCGGACAGATCATTTGACCGGGCGCGGAACCGGGTGCCCCGAAGGTTTGTAAGAAATTGCCGTCCTTGTCGTAGCGGTTGATGAAGTACGTCCCGTAGCCGTCGGCGACGTAGATGTCGCCGTTGGGCGCGACGGCGAGATTGGTGGGGCTGTAGATGAGTTTGCCGTTGTCGTCGTAACGGCGTCTGTCTTTTTTCGATGGGTCGGGCTGGTAGGCCGGCGATTCTTTCGGATAGCCGATACGGAAAATCTCCTCGCCGTCGAGGGTGGTTTTGACGACGATGTTGCGAACGATGTCGCACAGGTAGAGGAACTCTTCGGAGCCCTCTTTGCGAATCAGCATGCCGTGCGCGCCGCCGGCAAAGCCGTTGCCCCAGGACTTGACGAACTTTCCGTCGGGGTCGTAGACGACCGTGGCATGGTCGCTGCGGCTGTTCTCGTGCACCGTGTGATGGACGTAAATGAACCCCTGCTCGTCCTCGACGACGGAGTGGGTGTTACCGTAGCTGATGCGCTCGGGCAGCTCGCCCCAATCGTGGATTGCTTCGTAGGTGAACTCGCCTTCGCCGAGGATCGGGTTTTGGGGCTCGGTCTTGCGGTCGCAGCCGAGGAGGATGGGGCCGGCAGCGAGGGTTGAGAGAAAGCGGCGGCGGGAGGGGTTTAGGGGCAACATACGGCAGAGTTCCGTTTCAAACATGGGGAGACAGCGCGAGGCGTTCCTCCATTAGACACTAACCGCCACCCCCGAAGCGACGCGCGGTGGAGAGTCCAATTTTGCGCTGGCATACACAATTCGCGACCTACGATACAGAGCCCAGAACGCAAGCGACGGGCCACGAGCAGGCAAGCATGACGCGCTTCGGCGGCGCGTCTCTCCGAACGGTTGAGCGCTCGGATGGTTCTTCCGTCTACTCGAAACCTTCGCGACGTTGGCCCGTCGCTTACGCTCTAGGCTCTGTATCCGCGTCTGAATTGTTGTTCAGGAGGGCGGCTGCCCAATTTTTCACAGCCCCCTTCCTCTCGCGGCTCGGTTTGGCTTTTACAGCTTGTCGAGGCCTTCGGTCAATTCGAGGTAGGCGCCGGCCGGATCCGTGAGGAAGGCGATGTTCAGCTTGAGGGCCGGGATTTCCTCGTACGGCCGGTCGAAAACAATGCCCATCTTTTCGAGCCTTTCGCAAAAGGCCTTAAGATTCTTGATTTCGAAACCGGTGTGATCGAGCACCGTTCCTTGAATAGGCTTTTCGGGCTTTTCGGCTTTGGAATAGGTCAGGTTGACTCCCGGCAGGTCGGTTGTCTTGAAGGGGCCGCGCGTGCCCGGCACGGCGCCGAAGACTTTCGCGTACCATGCCTGCAGGCCCTCGACGTCGGCGGTGTAGTAGTGAATATGGTGATTGGCGATCGGCGTGGATAAAGACGGGTCTTCGATGAGCTCGACTTTCAGTTGGTCGGGGGCCTGGATGTACGCCATATGCACCCCCGTCCGCTCGTTGAAGATGATGTCCTCGGTCGCGCCGGCGATCGCCTGGCGGGTGATGACTTCGGTTCCCCCCGCCTTCAACTTCGCGACCGACCCTTTAATGTCCTTGACGAGGAAGCCGATGTGGTTGACAGCCGTTCCCACGCTGCCGCTCGTGGGTTCCCTTTCACGCAGGAAGACGAGAACATTGGGGAAAATGAAACCCTCGATCGGCCCCAGCTTGACCGGCTCGCCGCCCAGCAACGGCCCCCAGAACATCCGATGCGCCTCCATGTCCGTGGCGTTGATGTGATGATGCCCCATCGCGACCGGGGCGTCTTTCGCGGAGGTCAACTGTGCTGAAGCAGGCGTGACCGCACAGACGGCGGCGATACAGAAAAGCAAAATGCGAGGCATCTGAATGTTCTCCTTCGACACGTCCTACGCGGCGCGCGGCGGGCGATTCTCGCGCAGAAAGTTTGCAATCGATTCGAGGGACGTGCCGGGCGGAAAGACCGCCGCCACGCCTTGGCCTTTCAAGCATTCCCAGCTTTGTTCGCGTGACGTCGGCGCACGTCAGCGATGTCAGCGTGTTGGATGATCTCGTGCCACAGCCGGGCTCCTCTCATTTACCATGGACCGGTTTTCGGGGGCAAGGTCAATCAGGCCAATTGCTTAGAATCTTAGCGCTCTTCAGTCGCTGACCCCGCATTTTCAATTTGATGTATGAGCTTCAGACCATCCAGCGACCTTCAGCGTCTTTATTGATAGGGGCTAGAGCCCGATAAGGACGCCATGGAGGTCAACACCCGATGGGTGAAAAAGAAAACAAGCCGTTTCAGCTCACGTTCAATGGATTTCTCAAAGTCGATTTCCAAGGATCGCGAGTCACCTCGGATGGCGGTCTGATTCTCGTTCGCGAACTGGATGAACGACTCGGACTCGGGAAGCTGATCGACGAGCATCTCAGCGACTCGCGACAAGGCTTGAACAAGAAGTTCCCGCTGGCCGATCTGCTGCGGCAGTCGGTCTACAGCCGACTCGCTGGCTACGAGGACCTCAATGACGCCGTTCGAGTATCCGCCGATCCGACCTTTCGCTTGATCGGCTCGAAGAGGAACTGGGATCGCGGAGCAGCCTTGACCTCGACGCTGGATGGCTTCGAGACGGAGATGCTGGCGAGCGAAGAGAACTTGCTGGGGCTGATGGCAGTGAACCGGGAGCTGGTCGCGCAAGCCGAAGCTCCCGACGGTTCAGACCGCGTGGTGCTCGACATGGACTCCACGGAGAGCCCCGTCCACGGCCAACAGGAAGGCAGTGCCTACAACGGCCATTTTGAGTCCCTCTGCTATCACCCGCTGTTGCTGTTCAACCAGCACGGCGACTGCCTAGGCGCGAAGCTGCGTCCCGGCAACGTGCACAGCGCCGAGGACTGGGACGAGCTGCTACTGCCGGAGATCGAACGACAACAGGCGGAGGGCAAACAGGTGACATTCCGCGCCGACGCCGCCTTCGCCAAGCCCGAGATCTACGAGGCGATGGAGGAGCGCGGCGTGGACTACGTGATTCGCATCCCGGCGAACAAGAGCCTGGAGCTGGAGATCGAGGACATCCTGTTTCGGCCACCGGGCAGGCCGAACGCCAAGCCCCTAGTGCGCTACAAGAGTTTTCGCTATCAGGCCGAGAGCTGGTCGAAGGCAAGGCGAGTTGTCGCCAAGGTCGAGCATCACCAGGGCGAACTATTCCCGCGCGTCGGATTTGTCGTGACGAGCATGAGCTTGCCGAGCCGCTCGGTCGTGCGGTTCTACAACAAGCGCGGCACGGCGGAGCAGTGGATCAAAGAAGGCAAACAGGCCACGCACTGGACCCGCTTGTCGTGTCACCGCTTCCGAGCCAACGAGGTACGGCTGCAACTCAGCGTGCTGGCCTACAACCTGGGCAACCTGTGGCGGCGGCTAGGGCTGCCGCAGCGAATCAAAAGCTGGTCGCTAACGAGTTTGCAACACAGGTTGATGAAGACCGGCGGTCGGCTGGTCAAGCATGCTCGCTACTACTGGTTGCTGCTGGCGGAGGGGCATCTGAACCGGCGGCTGTTCGGTGACATGCTGCATAGGATCTGGGCGCTGCCTGTGCCGGGTGGGTAGCGTTGCCCGGGCGAGGATCAACAGTTTTTGGCTCCAAAAAGGTTTCGCAGGGAGCAGTGTCGGCCGGAGCGCCGTTCAGTCCGCTCAATCAACGTCTGTGAGCGGACGGACGAGCCCTGGCGCCTACCGGCGGAGGTGATGTGCAGGGTTCAGCGCGAAAAGACGTGGTATTCGGCGCAGCGGGGGTGTATCCTGTGACCGTGCCAGGGCCAAAATGGAAATCCTGGCTTAATGTTCTCTGCCGTAAAGTTAGAATCGCCTGACTCAATCGTAGTAGCCAGAGTCAAACCGGCCTTCTCGATACCCCTAGCCACGGCTCGCAGGTGATCATCCGAGATTATTCCGTCCGTCCATTTCTGGACGTGTTCCTCGAATCGAATCATGTCTCCTATCTCGCGAGACGTCCATCTCTTCTGTACCCGGATTTCCACTTTAGTTTCGGTTCTGCTAACCATCGGGTGGACTCGGACGCCTTTATTTATGCGGGCTTGAAAGCACTCAAGGCGCTGAGGAGATCAACACCCAATGGGTGAAAAAGAAAACAAACCGTTTCAGCTCACCTTCAATGGATTTCTCAAGGTCGATTTCCAAGGATCGCGAGTCACCTCGGATGGCGGGCTGATTCTCATTCGCGAACTGGACGAACGACTCGGACTAGGCAAGCTGATAGACGAGCATCTGACGGATTCGCGGCAAGGCTCGAACAAGAAGTTCCCGTTCGTCGATCTGCTGCGACAGTCGGTCTACTCCCGCTTGGCGGGCTACGAGGATCTCAACGACGCCGTTCGTGTCTCCGCCGATCCAACCTTTCGGCTGATTGGCTCGAAGAAGAACTGGGATCGCGGCGCGGCGCTGACCTCCCGGCTGCAGAGCTTCGAGACCGCCATGCTCGCCGGCGACGAGAATCTGATCGGGCTGATGGCGGTGAACCGCGAGTTGATCGCGCAAGCCGAGGCCGGTGATGACTCCGAGTGCGTCGTGCTGGACAGGACTCTACCGAGAGCCTCGTCCACGGCCGGCAGGAAGGCAGCGCCTACAACGGCCACTTCGAGTCGGTCTGCTACCACCCACTGTTGCTGTTCAACCAGCACGGCGATTGCTTGGCGGCAAAGTTGCGACCGGGCAACGTGTCCAGCGCCGAGGACTGGGACGAGTTGCTGCTGCCGGAAATCGAACGCCAACAGGCGGAGGGCAAACAGGTGACGTTCCGGGCCGATGCCGCCTTCGCCAAGCCGGATATTTACGAGACGTTGGAGGAGCGCGGCGTGGACTACGTGATTCGCATCCCGGCCAACAAGAGCCTGGAGCTGGAGATCGAAGATATCCTGTTTCGTCCGCCGGGCAGGCCGAGCGCAAAGCCCCTGGTGCGCTACAGGAGCTTTCGGTATCAGGCCGCGAGTTGGTCGAAGTCCCGGCGGGTTGTTGCGAAGGTCGAGCATCACCAAGGTGAGTTGTTTCCTCGCGTCGGTTTCATCGTCACGAGCATGGCCTTGCCGAGCCGCTCGCTGGTGCGGTTCTACAACAAGCGCGGCACGGCGGAGCAGTGGATCAAGGAAGGCAAACAAGCGACGCATTGGACAAGGCTGTCATGCCATCGGTTCCGGGCCAACGAAGTGCGACTGCAACTCAGCGTGCTGGCCTATAACCTGGGGAACCTATGGCGGAGGCTCGGGCTGCCGCAACGGATCAAGAGTTGGTCGCTGACGAGCTTGCAACAGCGGCTGATGAAGACGGGCGGTAGGCTGGTCAAGCATGCGCGGTACTATTGGCTGCTGT
Organism: Bryobacterales bacterium; assembly: GCA_965238125.1. Classification (GTDB taxonomy): domain Bacteria; phylum Acidobacteriota; class Terriglobia; order Bryobacterales; family UBA6623; genus UBA6623. The sequence goes on from OZ250179.1 coordinate 6,326,283, forward strand.
TGGCCGAAGGACATCTGAACCGGCGGCTGTTCGGCGACATGCTGCATAGGATCTGGGCGCTGCCTGTGCCGGGTGGGTAGCGTTGCCCGGGCGAGGATCAACAGTTTTTGGCTCCAAAAAGGTTTCGCAGGGAGCAGTGTCGGCCGGAGCGCCGTTCAGTCCGCTCAATCAACGTCTGTGAGCGGACGGACGAGCCCTGGCGCCTACCGGCGGAGGTGATGTGCAGGGTTCAGCGCGAAAAGACGTGGTATTCGGCGCAGCGGGGGTGTATCCTGTGACCGTGCCAGGGCCAAAATGGAAATCCTGGCTGTAAGCATATGTAAGTGAAGAAGTACATACACCACAAAGATCAGCCATGCCACAACAACGACGATGGCAAGTACAGCTAACGACGCATATACGGTGACGACGCCGCTCAGATGAGCGGCGATCACCAAGATCACTCCAGCCAAGACTGAAAGTGCCCACGTGGCGCGGCTCGCATTCGTGGCCACAACAAGACACGCCATGCAGAAAGACAAGATGCGAAGCATCTGAATGTACTCCTTCGGCACGTCCTACGCGGCGCGCGGCGGGCGATTCTCCCGCAGAAAGTTTGCAATCGATTCGAGCGACGTGCCCGGCGGGAAAACCGCGGCCACGCCTTGCTCTTTCATGGACTCGATGTCGGCGTCGGGAATGATGCCGCCCAAAACGACGCGAACGTCGTCCATGCCCTTCTCGCGAAGCAACTCCATCACGCGCGGAACGATCACTGTGTGGGCGCCGGAAAGAATCGATAGCCCGATAAACTCGACGTCTTCCTCGAGCGCGGCGGAGACGATCTGCTCGGGCGTCTGACGCAAGCCCGTGTAGATCACCTCCATGCCGGCATCGCGCAGGGCGCGCGCAATCACCTTGGCCCCGCGGTCGTGGCCGTCGAGGCCGGGCTTGGCGACGAGGACGCGAATCGGCGTGGCGGCGGTGGAAGCGTCGGCCATGGGTTCTAGTGAAACAAGAGTTGGAGGACAGTGCAAATTGACGGGGGTAAGAGCACTCGGGGCCGCGAAAAAGTCCGGGCCGGCACGTAGGGTCAGTACTGCGGCTCCTGCCACCCTTTCAGGGTTCAATCGTGGGAAACCGTTACCTAGGGTTCCGCCTTCGGCTCCACCCTAGGCTATATTCCTTCCGCCGCTTCGCGGCTCACCCAGTCCCGCACTTGTTTCGAGTCCCTTGGCTCTTGGACTTTCGCCCTGGGTCTATAGTAACGCGGCTGCGGGATCTCGGCCTTTCTCAGCCGCTCGCGTTTTCCTCTTTCGCACGATCTATGTCGTGAATCTAATCTTCGGACTTCCCGAAGGAGGGTCTACTAGACTTCCACTTTTTGGGTCTTGGGGTTCCAGCGCACCAGGCGACCCTGGTTGACCGAGATGTTCGCCATTTGCAAAACCAAGGCTGATTGGAAGCCGGTTTCGACCGGAGCGACGGGAGTCTTGCGGCTCAGCACCGACTCGACGAAGTTGTTCACATGATCGATCGTCGCCTGCCGAAAGCCGCCGGGCTGATCCTTGTCGACCGAGGGCCGATCGGGCGCTGCCTTCGGGAACACTCGCAAGAATTCGCGGCCGATATCCATGCGCGCTTCATCGCCATCGTAGGCGTTGAGCTGATCGGCGCGCATGGCGTATTGCATCGCCGAGTAGTTGATGGTGAACACGGCCATGAAGTCTTCGGGGTATTCGGCCGTCACGATCCAGGACTCGGGCAGGTCGCCGTTCGTACGATGCCCCGAGCAGGCCGAGGCGTTGACCGCCGAGGGATACCCGGCGTCCATAATCATGTGGATCGAGTCGTAGATGTGCGCGCCCTGGTCGATGACGATGCCGCCGGCGTAGTCCGACCAGTTGCGCCAGTCGAAGAACCGCAGCGGGTCTTTGGCGACTTTCGGCGCCGGTCCCAGCCATTGCTCCCAGTCGATCGGCCCCTCGAATTTTCGGGCGCGGGGGTCGAGCCGGTTGTTGAGCCAATAGGTGCGGATCATGCGCACCTTGCCTAACTTTCCGGCGCGGCGCAGGTCGCGGGCTTCCTGATAGAGGTTGTAGCTGCGGCGCTGCATGCCGACTTGGACGATTTGCTTCGACGCCTGCTCGGCGCGGATCATTTCGACGCCTTCTTCGGGCGTATGGCAGAGCGGTTTTTCGAGGTAAACGTCCTTGCCGGCGGCGAGGGCGTCGAGCAGCATGCGGTGGTGTTGATGCTCGGGCGTCGCGATGAGGACGATGTCGATTTCCGGGTCGTCGAGGAGCTTTTTGTGATTGCGGTAAGCCTTGGTCCCCGGCCCGGCGTCGGAGAGGCCCTTTTCGAGATTGGGTTCGTAGATGTCGCAAACAGCACGGGCTTTGACGCGTGGGTTTTCGGCGAAATGCGTCATCACGCGTCGGCCGCGTCCGCCGGCGCCGATCAACCCCAGTTGCAGCGTCTCGGCCGGGCTCTGCGCCAACGCCGCGCCGCTTCCGGCCATCAAGAAAATACGTCGATTCATGTGGTTTGACTCCAACTGGCGGGGTGGGCTTGGAGGCCTGCCCAATCTCAAGCCGAACCAGCTGGCGGCGGTGAAAAAATCGGGGACAGTCCACGTCGCGCCGGATGAGGTTTCAGCATTCAACCGAACTTCCGCGGTCGGCGCTTGGGACAGTCCCCATTTTTTCACCGCCGCCTAACACCCGTCTACATCATCTTGCAAGCCCGCAGCAAAGCTTCCTGTGTGATCAGATCATGCTCCACCGAGTAGTCGGGTTCGCCGCCCTCGACAATCGACGCCATCATGGCGAAGTCGGGCTCATAGGGAACCGAGCGCTTGTTCTCGATGTCGATCGTCCGTGCCCCGGCCTTGTAGGGTCCCGCGGCGTGGGCTAGATCGAGATGCACCCGCAGATTGGGGAAAAACGGCCGGACGGTCGCCGTCCCCTCGGTACCCGAGATTTGGAACGTGCGATAGCGGTTGCCGTTCGGTCGTTGGGCGGCGATATAGACTTCCGCGAGCGCGCTGTCGTACTCAAAAACGGCCAGCGTATTGTCGGCGAGCTTATCGGGAACATTCGAATCGTGGCGAATCCAGCTCGTGATGTTCTGGGGCTTGCCCAGTAGATCGACGATGCGGTCGATCATGTGCGAACCCAGGTCGAACATCATCCCGCCTGAGTAGGCCGCGTCGTAATTGCGCCCCTCGCGGCCAAGCGGCTTGTCAATCGTTGCGCGGACCATATACACACTGCCCAGCCAACCCTTGCGCGCCGCCTCGATCGCTTTCTGCATCGCCTCGTGATAGCGCCATTGGTAACCCATCTGAACGACCAGGTTCTTTTTCGTCGCCGCCGCGAGCAAGTCGCGAAGCGCCGGCAAGCTATCGCCCGGGGGCTTGTCGAGGTGGACAAATTTCCCGGCGTCGACGGCCTTGCGGGCATATTCGAAGTTCAGGTTATTGCGAACATCCGCCTCGACGGCGATCAACCGGATCGAATCGTCGTCGAGCATTTCGCGTTCATTGAGTCGGCGAACGCCTTGGTAGACCTCGTGATCCCAAGATTGTTTCGGGTCGGGCTCGCAGATGCCGACGAGGTCAAAGGCGTCCATGCCGCGCAGGGTTTGCACCTTGCTGCGAGCATGACCATGCCCGATACCCCACACCGCCGCCCGGATTGGCTTCGGAGTCGAAGCTGCGCTGAGCGCCCCCGCACTCGAGGCCAACAGAAAAGCACGGCGATCCAGCGAAGGTTTTGGGTTCGGCATGCCTTGGATTGTAGCAAGGGGGCGAGCGGCTTTACGGTGTCGATTCACCCGAAAGCGCTCGCAAGGCAGGCTAATCAAAGCCCGCTTTGCCAAGTCTAGGCGGCGGGCAGCGGGTCGTAACGCTCGACCTTGATCTGATCCTGGCGCTCGCGCGCCCGCGCCAGATCGTAAGCCGCCTGGAGTCGAAGCCAAAAATCCGCGTTAGACCATCCGGCTTTCTCCAACCGGATGGCCATCTCCGGCGAAATGGCCGCGTGGCCGTTCAGCACGCGCGAAAGCGTGTGGCGGGCGACGCCCAGCACGTTCGCGGCCTCGGTGACGCTCAGGCCCAGTGCGTCAAGGCAGTTCTGCTTGATGCTGAGGCCGGGATGCGGCGGGAAAGTCATAGGCATGGCGTTCGTCCTCTCTTATTCAACTAGTGGTAATCGACTAAGTCGACATCGCAGGCATCCCCGCCCTCAACCCGGAAAATGATCCGCCAATTGGCGGAAATCCATATGCTCCAGAAGCCCTTCCGATCCCCCTTCAGCGGGTGAAGTCGGTACCCTGGCAAGTCGAGATCTCGAGGCGTTCGTGCAGCGTTTAGATCCGCCAAAGCGATCCCGATTCGGTCAGCTTGGTCGGCGCGCAGCTTGCTCGGGTCGCCGCGCTCGTGAAGCCGCTTGAGACCACGATGACGAAATGACTGGATCAAGCATCATCGTACCGCGACACGGTACGCATTTCAAATGGATCGAGCTTCCAGCCCGGCCCGTCCGCGTTTCCTCACACCCAAGGCTTTCGATAGTGTCCTAATAGATTTAGGACACTACCAGGATTTCCACGAGGCCGGTATACTGAACAGCGAAAAATGCCTCTGGTGCGTTTGTGCAGGCCCGGGAGCCGCGACGACACCTTTGGGGAAGACCTCTTGGCCGAAAAAGTGCGAACCCTGGAACCGACGGCCATTGACAAGACAAGATTCCAAGGGTTGGCCCGAAGTTGGAAGAACGATACGCGGACAAGCTCGTCCACAACCGAGCTGGCGATGCACCCAGCCTACCAGCAGATCATCGGCATGGGGGAACGAGCGTTGCCCTTGATTTTCCGCGAACTCCAACAAGCGCCGAGCCATTGGTTCTGGGCGCTCAAAGCGATCACCGGCGAAGACCCCGTACCGGAATCGGACCTAGGCAGGATGCCGGCCATGGGGCAAGCTTGGTTGGACTGGGGTAGACGCAACGGCTACGTAAGTTAATTCAACTAGTGGGCTTCGTCGCGACCGTCCGCCACCCCGGCATACGCGAAGCCCATTCACGCCGCGAGATCCCAATTCGGCTTTCGATTCCAGGGGTGCGGCTCGACACCCGGCGTCGCCGGCGGCAGCAAATCGGCAATCATCCCCTTCGCTTCTCTGGGCCAATCGTCCAGCTTCAATGAATCGGCCGCGGCCGCATCCGTGTCGACCCCGCGGCGTTCATAGATCTCGCGAATGCGAGACCGCATACCCGCCGGCAGCGAACCGAAATCCGGGTGATACCACAGAACGTGATCAAACTACGCTCCTGGGAGGATTGATTCGCGTAGGCGGCGTGCAACAAGCGGGAGTCGCCAATGACTAGATCCCCCGCCCGCACGGGGACCGCCTTTTCTTCCGCCAACGAACCATACAGCGGATCATCGGGGTCGTCGACCCGCGACAGAGCCTCGTCATGGGCTTGGTCGGCGTCGTGAAGCGGATGCTTTTGGCGGTGGCTTCCGGGGACCACCCGCAGGCAACCGTTCTCCGGCGACGTATCGGTCAGGTAATACATCAAGAAGACCTGCGCGACCGCTTCGGTGTAGGAGATGGGGTCGTCCCAACCCCACCAGTCTTGATGCCAAAACAGCGGCGGGCCGCCCGGCGGTTTGCTGATCAGATAGCCCGAACTGAATCTCGGATCGGCGAACTCGAGCTCGGAGAAGGCCGCTCGAGCTCTAGGCGTTCCCGATCAGGGCCGCGTAGTCGGGATAGTCCGAGGTGTTGACCAGGCTGCCCTGGGAGCGATTTTGAGCACGGTGTTCGACCGAGACACGCTCGAGAATTCCGGTGGAAATCCGCCCGCACGCTTTCAAGCAATGGACGGATCAAGCGCGCCGTGACGACACAATATCCGTTGGTCAGCAAGTGCTGTCGTAGCGGTTCCATACCGTGCTTCCCCTCGTCGTCGGGCGGCCCGTTGGCAGAGCGATTATAGCCGACGGTCCGCTGGAAAACCATCGGGACGGTCGCTCGTGTTCGCCCGTGCTGCTGTTGCGCTCGGCTGGCGACGACCGCCGCGCCCCGGGGCCGAATTCGCAATCGCGTAGGTTCCCATCGAGGCGGCGTGGTGCGGCAAGCACCCGCGGTGAACTACAATGCCGCTCTGAACCATAACTTTGTGGAGACCGTCATGACGAAATTCCGGACCCTATCGCTTAACCTTCTACGTGCCGTCTCGGGCTTCTTGCTGTTGCAGCACGGCTTACAAAAGTTGTTCGGGCTGCTGGGGCGCGACGCGGCGCCCTTGATGTCGTTGAGCGGGGTTGCCGGCGTGCTGGAGTTCTTCGGTGGGTTGGCGTTGATCGTCGGGCTTGGTACGCGGCCCGTTGCCTTCTTGTTGTCGGGCCAGCTCGCGGTGGCTTACTTCATGGTACACGCGGGGCGGGGCTTCTGGCCGATCCAAAACGGCGGCGAGTTGCCGGCGCTTTACTCGTTTGCCTTCCTCTATCTGTCGGCCAACGGCGGCGGCGACTTTTCGATCGACGGGTGGTTGCGAAGACGCAAACAACCTTCCGCGGCCGGCGGTCGCTGAAGGTCGATTCCAGACGTCGACACCGCGTTTGCCGCGTCTCAACCCCTTACACGGGGTCGGCGTATTCGAATCCCATGGCCTCGAAATCGAGGACTTGGGAAACCGTAACCGCCGGATCGGCACTGAAGTCCGGCAGCCGATTGACGATGGCCGCGGATACCGATACCGTTCGATAGCCTGCGGCGTTTCCAACCCAAGGCCACATCACATCATTCAGGCGGTGCCCGAGAGGAGTCTGGCGCAGCGTAAACGGCGAAAGTTCGTTCGGAGCAGGCCAATGCTGGTCGTGCGTCGAGCCCGCTACATCCGCGATCCGCTTCTGCTGCCAATGCGCCAGATGCGGTCGACGTTGGCGTGGTGGAGCCAAAAGATCGGGTCATTGGGGGAGAAAGCTCCTCCCATATGGCCCCGATAAATCTATGCGCCGGAATTGTGGGTGCGGGTGGTAATGGCGGAGATGGCCCGCTTCCAATACCAGCCAGAATGCCCATAGCCCGTTGGCGCCGCGCACCGGTATGTCCATCTCAGCCAAGAAATCGATGCTGGTGGTGGCGGGCGGCTCAGCTCATTTCCGTGCTTCCCCGCGACAAGGCCGTTCCGTTGCCTTCCGCGAGCAGCGAATGTACGGGGAAGCCTTGCGCGCCCGCCGGCCACCACGCCGGGCGCTCCCCGGCCGGCACCTGCCGACGAAGGACGCCGTTGGAAACGGCAGTCGGCGCGCCCCAACTGGTCGTAACTCAAGAAGTCCGGCGTAAACAATCTTGTGGCGGCCGAGACATCATCACTCCAGCGCCAGTAGGGCAATGTTACCCCGGCGACTTCCTGCTGCAGGGCCAACTCAAGGACGCGCAGGTACTGACGGTGCCAAGGCAGAAAGCCGACGTTGCCATGGGCGAAATTGATCGGGTCGGCCACGCCCGGGCTCAACACCGCCATCACCGCGCCATGCAGAGCGACGAACTGGTCGTAAACGCTGGTACCGGCGGGGGCGCCGGGAGCTTGTCGCGCTTTGAGCTTGATGAACGCTTCCACCACCGCCTGCTGTTCGTCGTCGGACAGGTCAACCGCATTTTTCCTGACATCCATGAGATTCCCTCCTTAGTGCGCATGCGACCCGTGCGCCGCGGCCTGGTCGTGAATTGCCTTTTTCGCCGAAGCGTGGTGGTCGTGGTGCGTCGTAGCGCGGATGACGTTTAGCGCGGCCATGATCGGAGGTCTGGGGACATTTCCGGGATCATCCCCCCGGGCTTCCTCCACGACTTCACGAAAAGTGCGGCCCGAACGGGTGCGAAGCTTCAAGAGGCTCTGGTACATACTCGGCGGACCGAACTCGATGCGTAATTCCGCGCCCGCGCGGTGCGGTTGAACTTCGATCGCGGCGGGTTCCGGGGGAGTGTGGCCGCAGTAGACGGTCCCCTCGATTCGGGCGGCGACTTCCTGGAAGAAACCGGCGTCGCAGCCCTCGAGCGCCGATCCGCTGGTCACCAGCTCCAAACGCTGGAACAGCATTCCCGGGCCGGTGACGAGGACGTCGATCTCGTTGGCGTCGACCAAAAAGTCCAGTAGACGGGGCCCGCCTTTTGTCAGCAGATACTCTTGTGTGGCCATCCAGGTCCTCCTATTTCCGGGTCGGGTTCGCTGCCGGCCGAGGGACTCGGAGCGTGCCGTGCCGGGTTGGCGAATCGTGGCGATTGTCCCCAGGTCAACGGCAAGAAAAAGTGTCGGCCGGCCAACGATACCACTATTCAATGCGTCTTCGCGGGTCAAAAGGGGCCGGCGTCCGCAAAGTTTTAGGCGTCAGGTGTTTCGGCAGGTGTCGGGAGCGAGCCCCCGCAGCCCCGGCCTACCGGGCGCGGTAGGCGGCCGGGGCGGCGCCGGTGTGGGGTCTTAAAGACTCTCGTCGAGAAATGACCGCGGCTCGAGAAACCAACGCGGTCGGCCACTTCGTTGATTGAAAGCGCCCCCTGCTTGAGTAGGTACGCGGCGCGCTGCATGCGGCGAGGCAGCTTCGATGCGAGATCGGTCGAGATCGGGGACAGGAAGGTGTGAGTAAATTGAAAACCGCGCTTTCCGCCAAGTTGCTTACGGCGTAAGTCCTTTTAATTCAGTAGCTCATTAACGCAAATGTGGCGGTCCGAACGTCCGAAATCAATTTACTCACAGCTTCCAGCTCCCGAACTCGGAAACCTGTTTGACGCAGACCGCCATCCTGAGCACGACGATTGCATCGGCCCATGTGCTTCCATATCAACGCCTTAACAGCCTTCCCGGACGCCGAATGGCCCAACTCAAATAAAGAATCCGTGCCAAAACAATCCCTTGAACCTGCCCGATCTGGCTCCGAATAGGGATCGGGAGCCGTCCCCGATCTCCCCTGCGACACGGGCTAGATTAGAGGTGCTGATTGCTGGATGGAACGGGATATGTCGACAGCTACAGGCGAACCTGCGCAATCACTCGGTGACGCTCAAAATCGAGCCTGAGATGCGCTTGTATCTTAACGCCGTGTGGGTGCCTTACCCTCAACGTCGCCCCCGTAGAACCGAATGTCGTTGCGGGTGTATTCGTGGCGGGCATTGCAGTTGGGACAGGTCAACGAACCTTTGAAGTCGGGATCCCGAAGATCACGCTCCCCCGGACCTGGCCGTATCTCGTCAATCGCAAAAACTTCGTTGCAGGTCTCGCAGATGATGCCTCTATACACCATGAACTCAACGTTACTAACAATCTCCCTTCAGCTGCAAGCAGGTCCTCCTTCGTCCTCTGGATTCTCGAGCCGGTGCGCCGGCTACATGAGGTCCTCGGGCAGCCTTGCATCCTTGCCTCGCCGAGCTTGGTTGATCTGCCCTTGAGTGAGACCTTCCGACCCTCTGAGGTCCGCCTCGCTCAGGTCTGCCTGGAGGAGGTCCGCCAGGAAGAGATTCGCCCCGGAGAGGTCTGCTCCGCGGAGGTTCGCTCGGTAGAGGTACGCCCGGCGAAGGTTCGTCCCGCTCAGGTTGGCCAGGCCCAGATTCGCTTCACGGAGGTCCGCCTGCGCGAGATCCGGACGTATTTCCGGATTCTCCTCCCTTCCACCGATTCCAGACCTCGACACCTTGTTTGAGGACGCTAAGATGTTTCGGATTCGCCATGTGGCTTACCTCGGGTTAGCTCTCCACTGAGACACCGCTCTCGATGCTCTTGTTCAAGTGAGCCGCTCAGGATTTCATCCGGAAGCCTGCGCCCTTGAGAATTTGTGTAATTTAATGGCCATTGGCTTCTCGATCGAGCCAGTTCGCCGGTATTTCAAGCCCTTCCGGCAACTTCGTATCCCCGTCTCCTTGTGCTGTGTTGATGCTCTCCTGGGTCAGACCGTCCGCGGTGCGGAGGTCCGCCCCGCTGACATCTGTCATGAGCAGCTTTGTCCCTCCCAGGTTCGCCCCCGTGAGGTTCGCTCGGACGAGCAGAGCCGCTCGGAGGTCCGCCGTGCCGAGGTTCGCCTCGATGAGGACCGCCCCGCTAAGGTCGGCCTCAAGGAGGTTTGCCTTGCTGAGGTTGGCCCTCGTAATGTCTGCGCCGGTGAGCCTGGCCGCACGGAGATCCGCCGCTCGGAGATCCGCCCCCTCGAAGTCCGCCCCGGTGAGAGCCGCGCCAATAAAGTCGGCATCGATGAGGTTCGCCTCCCTGAAGTCGGTCCCGATGAGGTCTGCTCCGCTCAGATTCATCTCACGGAGGTTCGCCCCGCGAAGGTTCGCCCCACTAAGGTCTGCTCCGAAAAGAACCGCCACAGAGGTTCGCATCACCGAAGTTCGCCTCGCGAAGCTCGATCCCGCGGAGTTCGGCATCGGAGAGGTCCGGCTGTGTTTCCGGATTGTCCTCTCTCCACCGATTCCAGGCCTCGACACCCTGCTTACACACGTCGAGATGTTTTGGGTTTGCCATGGAGTCAAGGTGCTCTCAGAGTCAAGTCTAGATGTTCACGACAGTGAACGTCGGTCTGATCATTGTGCCTCAGCCGGAGCAGGAGTTGCCGAGAGGCAAGGTCGGAGTCCTCTCGGCGGACGGGCCGCCGGCGTCCGGAATGCCTTGACCGGACCCGATCTGAAGGCCGGACCGGCGAAGAAAGGAGGATCGAACGTGAAAGCAGTGCGAAGAGTGCGAAGAACGTTGCAGCGCAAACCGTGGCTCGGCCATGCTATCCTTAGCCGGGATTGCCAAGGCGGAAACGCTCGTTCAGTGACGCTGGGGAAATGATCTCGCCGGGAACAAACGTGAACTCAATATTGAAACCTGACCGCATACGAACCGCATTGCTGCTCGCAGCCGGAACCGGCAGTCGACTTTCTCCGTTAACGGACACCGCCCACAAGTGCCTGACTGAAGTCAACGGCGTGCCCATCCTCAGGCAACAAATAGCCTGTCTGGAGCAGTGGGGGTTTGAGGATCTGATCGTTGTCGTCGGCCACCAAGGCGATCAGATTCGAGAGTTCTTGGGCAGCTTCGAGTTGGATCTGAAAGTCAGCTACATCCACAACCCACGGTATCGAACGACGAACAACCTCTACTCGCTGTGGTTGGCTCGGAAGGCAATCGAGCGGTCGTTTCTCCTGCTGGAGTGTGACCTTTTCTTCGAGGCCGGTCTGCTGTCAGGGATGCTGCACCCGGACAAGATCGCTCTCGCGATCCGACGGCCGTGGATGCGCGGTACTACGGTCACGCTGGACGACTCGCAACGGGTCGTTGGGTTTCAGCTGGGAGGCAGCGCCACGGGAGATCCCCTCACCTACAAGACCGTGAACATCCACAGCCTCTCTCTGTCCACCTGGCGCCGCATGAGGAGACGTCTCGATGCGTACGTTTCGTCGGGCAGGGTGAACGACTACTACGAGGCGGTTTTCCGCGACATGACCGTCGACGGAGTATTCAACGCGCGGGCTGTATCCTTTGACGACGGGAGCTGGTACGAAGTCGATACGCTGGAGGATCTAAGTTCCGCCGAGAGGTTGTTCGCGAACTCGCGTATCGCGAAGCGAAAAATACGAAAATCGCGGGCGACCCCCGCGACTTCACGAGACGCGGCGTAGCGGTGAACAACGGTGCGCCGCCGGTGCGGCAACTTCGGCCGGGCTCTCGATCAGCGTCTGAGGGCCGGCATGGCTGAGCTGGACTACGCAACCGTCCAGCGATACTGGAACGCCGCTCAGCCCTCGATCCTCGCGCCTTACATGATGGACGGATTTGGCTTCCCCGCGGGGGCGGGGCGGTTTCGATTCCGGGCGGAATCGAAAATTGTCCAACGCCTCATCGCCGGCGCCAACACCAACGGAACCGTGTTGGACCTCGGCAGCGGCATCGGCTACTGGGCCGAGTTCTTCTCTCGCCGGTTCGCCGGCGTTGTCGCCATCGAGGCTGGCTTGTCGCTGTTTGAGGATCTGAAGCGGCGGTGCGCTCCCTACGCCAATGTCAAGACTCTCCACGGCAGGGTGTCCGAGTTTGAGCCGGAAGGCGTCTATTCCTTGATGTTCTTCGGCGGCATGCTGATGTACCTCAAGACCGAAGACGTGATTTCGCTTCTCCGGAAGCTCATCCCCTTCCTCGAGGCCGGCGGCATGATCCTGTGCCGGGAGACGACCGCGCGTGAGGGAACCGTCACGCGCCAGGGAGAGTATCAGGCAGTGTACCGCTCCGTCGCGTCGTACTCGCGGATCTTCGAGGAATGTGGACTCACTGTTTCGACCGTCGAGTTGAACGTGCCCTATGCACTGCTTCAGATCGGCTGTGAGTCCGTTCGCAAGTGGCGGGAGATGATGCCGAAGCCCTTGCGGTTGACCCCCATCGTCGGTCGTCTCGCATACTGGGCCCTACGCTTGAGCGACCCGTTGGCTGTTCGGGCGCCCCAGGCGCTGGGGCTGCCGATCCCGCGCCTAACGAATCACTTCTTCGTACTGCGAGCAGCGGGCTGATCTAGTCCGCCGAGGCCGGCACGATCGCGCTTCTTGATGAAGGAAAAGATTTGATCGTAAGAAACTTGGCGAACCTCATCTCACTCCTGGGCGTGCTGCCTGTCTGTGTGCTCTTTCTCGACGACGGCTATCGATACATCGTGCCGCTCATCGTTTTCAACAACATCATGGATGACCTAGACGGCATCGTCGCGGTCAAGCTCAACATCAAGAGCGTATTTGGCGCGGCTCTGGACAACGTCTGTGATGCCGTGGCGCACGCGACATTCGTGTTGATGGTCGGCATGCACTACGGCTGGATCTGCGGCGTCCCGGGCCTGGCCGCGGTGACGGCGATGCTGATCCGCGTCGTCTCACGAATCGTCCCCGGAGCAACCGTGGGAGTCGGCTCACCAACCAATGAGCTGATTCGCCACATGTTCTTCGTCTTGCTTCTGGCGAGAGTCTTCGATTTCGATGTCGCGATCGTCCTCGCGGCCGTCTTCACACTGCATACCGTGTCCATGCTCCTGCCCTACCGCATGCCGGGGCTCATCAGGAGTGTCACGAAGTCGGCTTTCTCCATCGGCCTGGTCAATGTGGCTCTGGTTGCTGCGTGGCTGGCGCCTTACGCCGCCCCCGTCGTCGCGGCGGCGTTTGGCTCCACGTACTTGTACGGGTTCGTGTTTGGAGGCCTCAAATGGTTCAAGGCGACGCCAACATCCACGGAGCCGGCCTAGCGTGGCCTAGCGTGCTGAGCGCACGGGTATTCGCTCCGTGCTCTTGGTTCCTACTCCTGATTTGAGAAGGAACTCGTGGGCGTGTCTTCTACAGGTCATGTTGGGTAAGACGTACGGAAACACAAAGCGTTACTTTGTTTCAGAGAGAATACGCCCTCCCCGATCAAATCAGCCTCCCAAGCACCCTTCTTGCACCGGAAAGTAACTAGAGCGACATCGTCAGCGACCGCCCCCGGCTCTTAATCGCTGATAGGTCTGCCGCGCCTCGCGATCCGGATAGTCGATCCGGCTTAGGTAGAGTTCGAGCGTCCGCTCCGCGCGTTGACGCAGCCCCATCTTCGCAAACAGTAATCCCAAGGCCCGGGCACAGTTCGGCAACCTTGGGTAATGCTCGATATACGTCGCGCAGGCCTTCTCGAGATGATCGCCCAGACGTGACTTGGGGATCTGGTGGCGAGAGATCAGCTCTTCGTTCTCGGGAATGTCGTGGGCGAACACCAGTGTTTGGCCGTCTTCAAACACCAGCCGCCAGGAAGCATTCGAATCGCTGCCTAGAGTGAGAACCAGAGGATAGATGACCCCTCGGACGTATTCGAAAGCGTTCATGACGACGATCTCGGCGCCGTAGTCGGCCGGCAAACGATCGAGTTCGGCGCGTTCCTCGGGGTTGCGGCCGCGGTTATAGAGAATCTTGCGGTAGTCGCGATAGACCGATTCGTTCAAGGCGCGGCCGTCGATGAAGGTCCTCTGTTCGGGCCATAGCGACCACAACAGATAGCCCCCGAATTCATATGAGTTGAACATCCGCTGCTCGACTTCGTTCTCTTGGAGAAAGCGCGCGGCGGTCACGGGGAACTTCCACTCCGCCGCGCGAAGTTGAAACACCCGCCCCGCGGTCGATTGTTGGATGAAGACCGCGACGACGACGACCATTCCGGCCACGGCGACATAGCGCGACGTCCGCGCGGGCAACCGCGGCGAGCCGATGCGAGCCAAGGTCGCCGTGACGAGGGGGCCGCCGTAGGCGGCAACCAGGACCGGACCAAGAAACGCGATCAGCGGGGTGTTGCGAAACGCGGTCAGCGAGGCCGCCGCGAAAGCCGTGAACAAGAGGGCGTCGGTGAGCCGCGCTACGCGCCAAGAAAGCAGCAACACCGCGGCTGCACCGTAGAGCAAGACATTGTAGGTGTAGGGCGGCCCCCACAAGAACGGGGGTCTCCACTCGATCAGAGTACTTGTGAGAAAACTTGCTCGATAGGCGGGGAGCACTTCGAGGATTCGGAACCCGTTGGGGTTGAGACCGGCGACGAGAAAGACGGCGGCGGCGACATAAAGCAACGTCTTGCGGCGTTCGCTTGAAAGACCGCGGGAGCCAGCTACATAGGCCCCCACCGTCACCCACCCTAGAAAGAAACCACCATGGGAGTTGGCCCACAGCAGCTCGAGCGGCGCCAGCAGCCACACCAGCCGATCCGCTCGGCCGCCGCGGTGGCGCTCCAAGATCACCACGAAGATGGCCACGAAAAGGAACGACAGCAGTGCCGGGCGACCGGCCGAAAACATGGTCAAGACCGGCGCGGCCGCCAAAGCCGCCGCGATTCCGGCCAAGAAGCTTCCGGAGCGCCGGGCCGCCAAATACCCGGCCGCCGCGCAGACCAGGCCCAGCAGGCAAGCCTTCCACAACACCAGAGCCGGGAACCCGCCGGCGAGATAGATCAGGTACCAAGCAACCTGGGCAAGCCATTCGTGGGTCAGGTTGAAGCGACGCACCTTCTCCTCGCCCGGATAAGAGGGGTCGCCCAACTCCGAGGTGTAAGAGAACGGGTCGGGAACCGGGAGACGCCCTTGCTCGAGAATGTAGCGGCCCGTGGCCAGATGCCACCATGAGTCGGTGTCGGCGACCTCGGTCGCGAAGACTCCGAGCAACAACAGGGTGACCGCGGCGAGCAGCCCGAAGCGGATCGGGAGTGGGATGTCGGACAGCGGTGTAGGAGCGGCAACGGGCTCGGCGGCGGCAGGCTTGGTCGCCTCGGCCGATGGGGCTTCGGGGTTCGGACGGGCGCGAGTTTTCTTCCTGCGGGACAGAGTAACCAGGCTAACCGTTCCTCGGCGGGCGAGCAAGCCGGCAACCGAGACGATCGGGCGCGAGCGGGGCTTACCTTCTCGGGCCTCTTGCCCGCTGATTACGTAGCGCGCGTGCAGCCTGTGCGCCGGGTGTGGCGATGAACGCCCGTCATCTCGCGTAGAATTATTAGCGCTGTCCCCGCTGCGCGCGGCCGCAGGGCGAGGTGCCGGAAAGGTCGGGTCATACATGAAAATTGACCGCATTACGCTACGTGAAATCCGCATGCCGCTGGTCCATTTCTTTGAGACCAGCTTTGGGAGAACGACCGAACGCCGCATCATCATCGTCGAAGTCGAGGGCGAGGGCGCCGTGGGGTGGGGCGAGGTGACCGCCGGCGAGCGTCCCTTTTATAACGAGGAATGGACCGATGCCGCTTGGCTGGTGTTGCGGGATTTCGTCGCGCCGCGAGTCATTGATAGGCCGCTCACGTCGGCCGCCGAAGCCGCCGCCCTCAGCAGCCACATTCGCGGCCACCAGATGGCGCGCGGTGGATTGGAGGCCGCGGTATGGGATCTCGAAGCCTGCTTGGCCGGCGTGCCCCTTTGGAAGCACATCGGCGGCAGCCGGACCGAGATCGCCTGCGGGGTTTCGATCGGTATTCAAGATTCGGTCGAACAATTGCTCGGGTTGATCGGGCGCGAAACAGCCGCCGGGTATCAGCGCATCAAGATCAAGATCAAGCCGGGTTGGGACGTTGACGTCGTGGGGCGGGTTCGGGAGCGTTTCCCCGACATTCGGCTGATGGCCGACGCCAACTCCGCCTACACGCTCGACGACGTCGAGCACCTCAAGCAGCTCGACGCCTTCGACTTGATGATGATCGAGCAACCTCTTGCTCACGACGAGATCATCGATCACGCCGCGCTCCAAGCCGCGCTCGCCACGCCGATCTGCCTCGACGAGTGCATTCGTAATGCTCACCACGCTCGCCAGGCGATTACGCTGGACGCGGCCCGCATCATCAACATCAAGCTCGGCCGTGTGGGCGGCTTCAGCGAGGCCCTGCGCGTTCACGAAGTTTGCCGCGAGCACGGCATCCCGGTCTGGTGCGGCGGGATGCTCGAAGGGGGCGTCGGCCGGGCCCACAACATTGCGCTTTCGACGCTCGAAGGCTTCAGCTTGCCCGGCGATGTTTCGGCGTCGAAACGTTATTGGAAACGCGACGTGATCGATCCCGCGGTCGAAGTGAGTGGGCGAGGAACGATCGAAGTGCCCGAGACGCCGGGGCTCGGCTATGACGTGGACCGGGATTACGTAGCGTCCCTGACGGTCCGCGAAGAAGTCGTGAAGTAGAGCGAAGCGCTTCAGGGCAAGGGTTTGTCGCTGCCGAATAGCCGGCGGGCGGGGTGGAAGAGACACACCGCGGGCGTTGGGTTCATGGGTGTTCGGCCGATGGTGGGGGTCGATGAATGGTCGGTGGCGCCGGGGTCGGGTGGTCGAGCCTCTTCGTCGGTTCGCCGCTTGGTCTTGCGGGGTCCCGGGTCCTGGTTTGTTGTCTCCTTGTTGATTTTGTGTGTCGGATCGCGGGTCAGGGTTGGGTGCTAAGCCGTTGTTTTTAACGAGGTTCGCTTGGAAATTGGGTTTGTTTGGTGGTTTTTGATTGGCGACGTCGCGGTGTTGCGATTTCGGGATCGTTCAGCCTTTCTTTGGCGGCGGCTGACGCGGTGACGTTGGGTTTGGCTTTGGGACGGGGTTGGTTCCGCCCCCTTTTCTAGAGTCGTTAGGTTCATCGGATACCGCTCACTCACGCTCGCGGCTCGGTTTGGGGGTGCCGCGACCTCACCGAGGGGGATCGCCGTCGTTTCACGGTTGTGGAGGTCCGGGGTTGAGTTGATTAGCGGCGGATCGCTCGGCGAGTCGGGGATTGGGGTGGGTGCGTATCGGCCGGGCGGGGGGTCGATGTTGTAGCCGGGTTGGGCTTCGCGAGTCTCGCGGGCTTCGCGGTCTTTGCGCTCCTCGCGGCGGATATCGATCATCAGCTCGACGCCGCGGTAGAAACGGCGGCCGAGATGGCCGTCATAGCGGGCGAGGTTGTTGAGGAGTTTTGTTCTGGTGAGCATGGCCCAGCCAAGGATGTTGGTTCGCTCTTCGCGGTCTTCCGGCATGGGGCCGGTGTCGTGGTTGAAGCGGCGGGAGTTTTCCATGCCGGCGGCGATGACGGCGGTTTCGATGCGGGAGAGGCGTTCCATTCTCCAGACGACGTCGGCGATTTGACGGACGATTTCTTTTTCGACGCGATTGCGGGGGAGATAGGTGTCCTCGAAAGAAGTAAGGTGTTGATCGAACTCGGCGGGGTCTTCGCCGGGGAGGACGGCGTCTTGAGCAAGTAGTCCGTGTTTGAGTGCGTTTTTGGAGGTGCGGGTTTTTCCGCGGTTGGTGCGGGGCCCGGTCGATTTTTTCGCGTTTTCGCGGTTCGCTTTGATTTGTTTATCAGTTGCCATGGGGTAGTCCTTTTCCGGCTAATCTAATTAGCCGTTCATAGGATAAGCGGGAGGTTGGCGTTTGGCGGGGTTTGGATTTTCTAAGTTGTTGATATGGCGGGGGAAGTTTTTTTTGAACTAACGTGACGGATTTCGTGAACCGTGAACCGTTAGCCGAGTGGGGAGGGGACCGGCCGCTTGCGCCCGGTCTTTGGCCCGCCCCAAGCCCCCGAACCACCGGCGGAGCCGGTCGTTCGCCCGAGGGAGGTTTGGTCGGTCAGTTTGCCGGCCCTCAAGGACCGGCCTATGGGGGAGGTTCAAGCGGCGTGAACGCCGCTGAGTTGGCGGGCGGCGAGGGCGGGTTGTTGGGCAGGGCTGGAGACCTGCCCCCCCAGTGGAGCCGTGGAAAAAAGGGGACAGTCCGAAAGGGCCGGGATAAACCGGCGGGGAGTTGGGGATGAAAGAGCCCCACAGCGAAAGTCTAGCGAACTACGTTGACCTCGAGTCATGCGCCGGCGGTGGCGACATCGCGGGTGAAGCGTTGACAGAGGCACTGGCGGGCCGATTATTGAGCCGCGAAATACCTCTTTTCGGGCGCCGACCCTGTGGACAGAAGGGGAAGGCCACATCGACTGTCGCGTTAGCGCGAGCGGCAGCCGAGCCCGGCGCGGTCGCGGGAACCGGTGCACGTCAGGAAACTCCTCGCACGAGAACCGGGAGACCTCGGCGACGCCCGCCGCGAAGAGCGGGCCGGTGGGGGAAGGCGCAAGCCGCACGCCCCACACGCACGTCGCCGAGGAGTCGGAGCGGGAGGTAGTACCGATGAACGATTCGAACAAAGGCGGCACGCCGTCGGCGGAGAGTCGGGAGGGAAGCAACCGCGCCAAGGAGAACGCGGTCGAGGCCCGCGCGGTCCGCGCGCAGCAGCGGGGAGCCGTGTCTGAGGGACTGGATCGCGTGCGGCAAGCAGCACGACGGAAAGCAGGGAAGTTTACTTCCTTGCTGCATCACGTCACGCCGGATCTGCTGTGGCGGAGTTTCCAGGCCCTGAAGCGGCAAGCCGCGGCGGGGGTGGACGGAGTGACGTGGCGGGAATACGAGCAAGGGCTGGAAGATCGGCTCGCCGATTTGCACAGCCGTGTGCGCCGGGGGGCGTATCGCGCCCAACCTTCGCGCCGGGTGTACATTCCCAAACCCGACGGGCGACGGCGTCCGCCAGCCATCGCCGCGCTGGAGGACAAAATCGGCCGGCAGGCGGCGGCGACCGTTTTGAATTGCATTTATGAGGAACGGTTCCTGGGCTTCTCGTATGGATTTCGGCCGCGGCGTTCGGCGCATGACGCGCTCGATGCGCTGACGGTGGGGATCACCCAGCGACAGGTGAACTGGATACTGGACGCGGACATTCGAGGATTTTTCGATCAAATCGACCACGAGTGGCTGCTGCAGTTTCTGGAGCACGAGATCGCCGACCGCCCGATGCTGCGCTTGATCCGTAAATGGCTCAAGGCGGGAGTGTCGGAGGACGGCGAATGGTCGGGGACGAAGCGGGACACGCCGCAAGGAGCGGTGATTTCACCGCTGTTGGCGAACGTGTACCTGCATTACGTCTTCGATTTGTGGGTCGAAGCCTGGCGGAACAAGTCGGCGGCGGGCGCCGTGATGGTCGTGCGCTACGCGGACGATTTCGTGCTGGGGTTCGAGCACCGAAGCGAGGCCGAACGGTTTCTGGAACAACTCCGGGACCGGTTGGCGAAGTTCGGGCTGGAGTTGCATCCGGCGAAAACTCGGCTCATCGAGTTCGGACGCTGGGCGATAGCTGAGCGGCGAGGCCGTGGGGCAGGGAAGCCTGAGACCTTCGACTTTCTGGGGTTCACGCATATCTGCGAGATCAACCGGAAGAGCGGACGCTTTGTGGTTCGTCGTAAGACGGTGCGAAAGCGGATGCGGGCGAAGCTGGTAGAAATCAAGAAACAGCTTCGGGCGCGGATGCACGCCTCGCCGAGCGAGACCGGGGAGTGGCTGCGGAAGGTGGTACGAGGCTACTTTCAATACCATGGGGTGCCGGGAAACCGGCGCACGCTGCAGGGCTTTCGTTGGGCGTTGGCGCGACACTGGCGGCGCACGCTGCGGCGGCGCGGTCAGAAGCGTCGGATGAGCTGGGGCCGGTTTTACCGGCTGCTGGATTGCTATCTGCCGCCACCTCGTTGCTGTCATCCGTTTCCGAGCGTGCGTTTTGCCGCCACGCATCCGAGGTAGGAGCCGTATGAGTTGATGCTCACGTACGGATCTGTGCGGGGGGTGCCGGGCAACCGGCATCCCTACCGCGACGCTTCGCGCCGGGCGGGGTCATGGGCCCCATGGAACTTATCGTTCGGCGCTCGGTACAGTCCCCATTTTTTCACGGCTCCACTGGGGGACGCGGCTTTGGGGTGAGATATAGCCAAGAGTTGTGGATGAGGAGCGGAGGGGAGGCGGCGTACTGACGGTTGAGGAATCAACTCAACCGTTATTCCTGGAAGGAAAAAAGAGGATCGCCATGAGTCAGTCTGAAACTTTGCAACCCGAGGGTCAAGGCCCTCAAGACCAAGATGTGGTTTCGATCAACGAGCCCTCGCCGCTCGACCAGCTGCTGCACGAGGGAGCCCGCGAGATGCGGATGGCCGCCGTCGAAGCCGAGGTCGCCGCCAACATCGAAACCCATCAACGCCGCGTACTTTCGGTTTCCAGGGCGATGCCCAGTTTCATGCCGCCTCCTCGGACTCGCCCCGGGCAAACTCCGTCCTTAGCGGCGCTTATTGAGTCTCGCATAATATCCTGTCAATCGAGACAAAGAGAAGACTGTTTCCAGAAAGCGGTAATCAAGCGCGGTTTGCGGCGCATGCGCCGCAGCGTTTTGCGGGCACGTTCGTCGAGTTCCCAGTAGTCCTTCGGACAGACGTTCGGCAACTCGTGCTGTTTCCAGTACGCCCAGATGTATTCCACCGGATTCAGCTCCGGCGCATACGCCGGCAAATACTCCGTCACGATATGGCCTTGCGAGAGTTCAATGAACTCTCGCACCATCCGACTGCGATGCGCCGGCAAGCGGTCCCAGACGATCATCAACGGGCCGTCCATGTGGCGAACCAAGGCCTGCAGAAAGTCGATGACCTCCAACTCGCCAATGTCGGATCGACTGGGGACTTACGGAGAATCCCCTAGGAACAAAGGTTCGTCCGTACCATTGGCAATATGACTGTGCCGATGCATGATTAGGGTTGCGGCGCTGGGCGATGGATTCGCCCCATGAAAGAATAGTTGCGTTTCCATGCAAGATCGAGACTCCTTCATCGACTTCTACGAAGTTCTCCAGATCAGCCCGACCGCGGAGTTGGAAACGATCCGACGCGTTTACCGACTGCTGGCCCTGCGGTACCATCCCGATAACAATGAGTCCGGCAATCAGCGCGAATTTGAGATAGTCTTTAATATATTTACCGTATACAATCGCACTGCTGTCCAAATTAGCTGGGCGGAGCAGAGACGGCTGCTGAAAACACGCGAGAAAGCCTCGCCAAAGGGCTGCTCTGGGGACCAGGTTGCCGCTTTGGACAAGATAGAAATCATGCTGCTGTCCCAATTAGGCCTCCATTCCCGTCAGTAATAATTGCCGCGGCGGCTCGGGTTCGCTGCCCGGCGGCGGGTGGAACGGTTCGTCCAGCCAGGCGAACAATTCGCGGTGCACAAACAACTGCTGCCGCAACAAAGCGACCAGATTGGACAAGCTCCAGCCCCAGCGCGCCCGCAGCTTGAGGTAACGCAGCAGCAAAATCGCGATCAGCGCCGTCCAGATCTGGATCTTCAGCGCGTTCGCCGAGGTGCCCACGAAGGTCTTCACTCGCAGGTTCTGCTTGAGGGCCTTGAAAAACAGCTCGATCTGCCAGCGGTCTTGATAAATGGCGGCGATCGTCGCAGCCGCCAGCTCCAGGTGATTGGTCAAAAACACCAGCGTACGCTGCTGCTCGGCGTCGTAATATTCGATGCGGCGGAACACCACCTCGGAGCCGCTGGCGGCCAGCGAGGGAAAGAAGATCACTTCGTCGCGGCGCACGCCTGCGGGGCGGCGCGGCAACGGGCGCTGTTCGAGAACCTCGTAGTCGGCCCCGCGCTTCAATCGCGTGACAAAGAAAACGCCCCGCTCGCTCAGCTCGGCGAACCAGTCGTAGTCGTTGTAACCGCGGTCGAAGACCACGATCGTGCCGGGGTCGAACAACATCTGGCGGGCCGGCGCCAGGTCGGGCGTCTTGCCGTCGGTGACGACGCAGAAGCTGGGCAAATAGCCGTCGTGGTCGAGCACCAGATGCAGCTTGACGGCGCCTTTGGTGCGCCGGAACTGGGCCCAATCGAACAGCGAGGCGCACAGGTCGATGACGCTGGCGTCCAGACTCAGCAGCTTGTTTTTGAAACGGAACTTGTGGCCCGGCGCCGCGCCGCGGCACTTCGCCAGCAGCTGCTGAAAGACGGTTTCGTAGATCTGCCAGGGGCGTTGCCGGTTGGCGTAGGCCAGCGTCGAGCGCGGCGGAGCGGCGGACAAGCCCAGATGCCGCAGCTTGCCTTGGCTGGCCGCCAGGCCGCCGCAGATCTCGCGCAGCGACTGGGCACGGCCGAGCTGGCAAAACAGCATGGCGACGAACTGTCCCCAGCAGGTGAAGCCGCGGGCGTGGCGCTCCCCGCGATGCTGGCGGACGGCCTGTTCAAACTCCGCACGCGGGAACAGCTTTAACAGTTGAGAGAAAATACTGCATACTTGACTCATGGCGGGACCTCCCAGGACGGATTGGTTCATGGGCCTGAACCCAATCCCAAACCTAACAAAGGTTCCGCCTCCCCGGCTTACACGCTCAAAAGGCTAATTTGGACAAGAGTGATACAATTGGGAACCGTAGACTACGTTACGGTCTCTTGTGCGGCCATAGCAGACGAACTGCATTTAATACTGGTCCTAGGGGTGCGTGGGTGCTTGAATATATCGCTGATCACCGTCGCCCTGCCCCCGATAAAGGTCTTTCCCCGCTCGACGGCCGTCATCGGTACCGTCGCCAGAACCCCTAGCACCCCTCAACCAGGATTTCCATTTTGGCCCTGGCACGGTCACAGGATACACCCCCGTTGCGCCGAATACCACGTCTTTTCGCGCTGAACCCTGCACATCACCTCCGCCGGTAGGCGCCAGGGCTCGTCCGTCCGCTCACAGACGTTGATTGAGCGGACTGAACGGCGCTCCGGCCGACACTGCTCCCTGCGAAACCTTTTTGGAGCCAAAAACTGTTGATCCTCGCCCGGGCAACGCTACCCACCCGGCACAGGCAGCGCCCAGATCCTATGCAGCATGTCACCGAACAGCCGCCGGTTCAGATGCCCCTCCGCCAGCAGCAACCAGTAGTAGCGAGCATGCTTGACCAGCCGACCGCCGGTCTTCATCAACCTGTGTTGCAAACTCGTTAGCGACCAGCTTTTGATTCGCTGCGGCAGCCCTAGCCGCCGCCACAGGTTGCCCAGGTTGTAGGCCCGCACGCTGAGTTGCAGCCGTACCTCGTTGGCTCGGAAGCGGTGACACGACAAGCGGGTCCAGTGCGTGGCCTGTTTGCCTTCTTTGATCCACTGCTCCGCCGTGCCGCGCTTGTTGTAGAACCGCACGACCGAGCGGCTCGGCAAGCTCATGCTCGTCACGACAAATCCGACGCGCGGGAATAGTTCGCCCTGGTGATGCTCGACCTTGGCGACAACTCGCCTTGCCTTCGACCAGCTCTCGGCCTGATAGCGAAAACTCTTGTAGCGCACTAGGGGCTTGGCGTTCGGCCTGCCCGGTGGCCGAAACAGGATGTCCTCGATCTCCAGCTCCAGGCTCTTGTTCGCCGGGATGCGAATCACGTAGTCCACGCCGCGCTCCTCCATCGCCTCGTAGATCTCGGGCTTGGCGAAGGCGGCGTCGGCGCGGAACGTCACCTGTTTGCCCTCCGCCTGTTGTCGTTCGATCTCCGGCAGTAGCAGCTCGTCCCAGTCCTCGGCGCTGTGCACGTTGCCGGGACGCAGCTTCGCGCCTAGGCAGTCGCCGTGCTGGTTGAACAGCAACAGCGGGTGATAGCAGAGGGACTCAAAATGGCCGTTGTAGGCACTGCCTTCCTGTTGGCCGTGGACGGGGCTCTCCGTGGAGTCCATGTCGAGCACCACGCGGTCTGAACCGTCGGGAGCTTCGGCTTGCGCGACCAGCTCCCGGTTCACTGCCATCAGCCCCAGCAAGTTCTCTTCGCTCGCCAGCATCTCCGTCTCGAAGCCATGCAGCGTCGAGGTCAAGGCTGCTCCGCGATCCCAGTTCCTCTTCGAGCCGATCAAGCGAAAGGTCGGATCGGCGGATACTCGAACGGCGTCATTGAGGTCCTCGTAGCCAGCGAGTCGGCTGTAGACCGACTGCCGCAGCAGATCGGCCAGCGGGAACTTCTTGTTCAAGCCTTGTCGCGAGTCGCTGAGATGCTCGTCGATCAGCTTCCCGAGTCCGAGTCGTTCATCCAGTTCGCGAACGAGAATCAGACCGCCATCCGAGGTGACTCGCGATCCTTGGAAATCGACTTTGAGAAATCCATTGAACGTGAGCTGAAACGGCTTGTTTTCTTTTTCACCCATCGGGTGTTGACCTCCATGGCGTCCTTATCGGGCTCTAGCCCCTATCAATAAAGACGCTGAAGGTCGCTGGATGGTCTGAAGCTCATACATCAAATTGAAAATGCGGGCCAATCGCGCCGGGATAGAGCCGAAAGTAAAAGTTGCGCAACGTCAACCCGGCCGACACCGAAAGCTTCTGCCAATTGAAGTTGAACTCCAGCAGCGGCGTCTCGCCGCGCGGCGCCCAGGTGCGGCAACGATGCGGCTTCTGACTCCATCCGCTTTCGTCGATGAAGACGATCGTGCGGTCTTGTTTGCGGGCTTTTTTTTAATGGCCGGCCACCTCTTGCACTTCCAGTCGCGGATGGCCTCTTCGTTGCGCTCGCGGGCTTTGCCGACCGGGCGTTGCGGGCTCCAGCCGAGCGCCCGCAGGATCTTCCAGACATGGCCCTCGGATAGCGCACGCCGAACTCGTCTCGGATCAGACGAGCCACCCGCGGACAGCTCCACAACGGCGTCGGGAAGCCGTGCGCCTCGGGGCCTTCGAGCAGCAGGATCTCCAGGCGTTCGAGCTGCGTGGCGTCTAATAGCGGCTTGCGGCCGGCGCGGCCGGCCTTGCGCAGCCCGGCCTCGCCTTGCGCCAGGTACTGTCGTCGCCACTCACTGACGGTTTGGCGGGCGACTGTCAGACGCCTGGCGGTTTCGGACTGATTGAGTCCTTCATCGAGCAAACGCATCGCTTCGAAACGGCGTTTCTCCAATGCTTCGAAATCGCGGCGCTTTCCTTTCGGTGTTCCCATACATAAGAATACGTACGGCAACACCAAAAAGTGTCACTTTATTTTGCGAGACTCAATAAGGAAGATGCCAGACCAGATATGCGGCGGCGGCCGTTCCGAAAATCGCTGCTCCATAGCAGAAAAAGTTGATGGGGCCACTGAGATGTTTGACCTGCAATCCATCGTAAAGCGTATACCGAAATCGATGTGCCCAGTGGAACAGGGAAAGAGAGCAGAGACCGAGCAAACAAACTCGTGCCAAGGGAAGGCCGGCTAACGCCCGGACTTTTTCGTAGCTGGGAGCGTCGAGCCAGCCCAAGGGGAACGCCAACCCAAACAGGAATAGAAGGATCGGGATCAGGAGCGCCGCGATAACACCGCCGGCACTAAACAGTATCCAGAAAAACGGTTCGTTCGACCTTTTGGCCATTCATACTCCAAGAAGCAGCCAAGCCACTCCCGCTGACGCAATGACCCACGCAAGATAGTTGCCGCCCGTGATGACCAAGTCGGGCATGCGTTTGCCTCCGAGGCGGACGACCATCGCCTTGGCGGCCAGGTTGAACCAGGTGATGGCGTGGAGGAGCACGAAGCAAAAAGAAATCCCGTTCAGCGCGATCAGCGTCGGAGTCCGCAGCCATTCCTGGAATTCTTGATAGGCCTCCGGGCCCTGGGTCAATGCACGCATCATCAACATGAGCATGATGACGAACCACGCGACGAAGACGCTGCTGAGTTCCCGGAGCATGAATTTCAGATCGGACCGGCGCTTAAGCCACCAGAAGGTCGGGACGCGGGCCCGATACCATCGGGGATGATATTCGGGTTGTGCGGCCGGCTGTTTCATTTCCCTCCCCACGGCATGAGCATGGATTTCATCCACTCCTTGGAGGCCGTTAATTTGTACTGTTGAATGGCTCCCGCCGGATCCACATTCTTCGGGCAGACCTGAGTACATTCTCCGACAAACGTACATCCCCAAATTCCCTCGTCTTGCGAGAGGACATCCAGGCGTTCGCTGGATCCCTGGTCCCGGGAATCCATGTTGTAACGCTGCGCCAGGGCGATTACCGCCGGACCTGCGAAGACCGGGTCCAGCCCGTAGACGGGGCACGCGGCGTAACACAGCATGCAATTGATGCACATGCTGAATTGCTTGTAGACGTCCAACTCCTCGGGAGTCTGAAGGAACTCTCCTTCCTCCAACGGCTTCTCCTCCTCGCGAACGATCCACGGTTTCACTTCCGAAAGCTTCACCAGAAAGTCGGTCATGTCGATAATGAGATCCCGGATCACAGGGAAGTTCTTCAACGGCTCAACGCGGATGGGCCCGGGGGCATAGCTTGACAGGAAGGTCGCACAAGTCAACTTGGGCTCCCCGTTCACGGTCATGCCGCAACTGCCGCAGATCCCCATGCGGCAAGACCAGCGGAACGACAGGGATCCGTCCAGTTTGTCCTTTACATGGTTAAGGGCATCGAGAATCACCCAGTCTCCTCGGAGGGGTACCTCATACTGTTGGAAAGCCGGTTCGGTATCGGTTTCCGGACGGTATCGGGCGACTTCGAGTGTAATTGTTTCAGCCATCGGCACTGCCTCTCTGTCCTGCCTACGCGTTTGCTTACCTTCCGTAAACCCGCTCGGCGGGGGGCAAGCGAGTGATGGTTACTGGCAGATACTCCATACGCGACGACCCGTCGTCGTTACGGAATATCAGTGAATGAGCTAGGTACTCTTTATCATCCCTCGCCGGAAAGTCCGTGCGCTGGTGGGCTCCGCGAGACTCCCGCCGATGCAACGCGCATTGAACGATGGTTTCCGCGACGTCGAGCATGAACGAAAGTTCGCACGCCGCGGCTAGTTCGGTGTTGAAGGTCCGGCTGTGGTCATCGAGGCGAATGTCTCGGAATCGCTCCTGGAGTTGCCGGAGCTTGTCAACCGCCTCGGCCAGCGAAGAACCTGAACGGTAGATTCCAACGCTCTCCTCCATCGTCTTCTGCATCTCCTCGCGGATGACCGAGATACGCTCACGGCCCTCGGTCTTTGAAAGGAACTGCTCCTCCAACCTTTGCTGCTCATCCATCGCCTGTAACAAGATCCTACGCGCGGGCGCCTTCCGGCCCGACACAAATCCGGCGGCCGCGCGGCCGGCTCGTGCTCCGAAAACCAGAAGTTCGGTCAGCGAATTCGAACCCAGGCGATTGGCGCCGTTGATACTGACGCAGGCGGCCTCACCCGCCGCATACAAGCCTTCCAGCGGCGTGGCTCCGTTGATGTCGGTATGGACGCCGCCCATCACGTAGTGGACAACGGGCCTCACTGGAATCAGTTCTTTGATCGGGTCGATGTTTTGGTATTTGAGGCACAACTCCCGAACAAACGGAAGCCTGGTAGTGATAACCCGCTCTCCTAGGTGCCTAAGATCCAAGTGAACCACCGGCCCATAAGGCCCTTCGACGGTCCGGCCTTTCTCCTGCTCTTGAACGAATGCCTGCGACAAGCGGTCACGCGGACCCAATTCCATACTGCGAAGAACAGGTTTTTCTTCGGGCGTCCCCAGGTCATAGTCCTGTAGGTAACGATACCCGTCCTTGTTCAGCAGATAACCGCCTTCAGCCCGGGTTGCCTCGGTAATCAGGATCCCGGTAAAAGGAAGGCCGGTCGGATGATACTGGACGAACTCCATGTCTTTCAATGGAGCGCCCACTCGATACGCCAGCGACATCCCGTCGCCATTCTTGATGCTGGCGTTCGTCGTGAAGGGGAAGACCTTGCCGCATCCCCCCGTGCAAAGAATCACCGCTTCCGACGTGAAGGCCCGGATCTTTCCCGATGCGAGTTCGATGGCAACGAGACCCTGAACCCGCCCGTCATCGACCAGCAGTTTGGTGACAAAGTACTCGTCGTATCGGGTAATGGCGCTGTATTTGAGAGAGGTCTGGAACAGAGTGTGGAGCATGTGGAAGCCGGTCTTGTCGGCGGCGAACCACGTCCTCTTTTTTTTCATTCCGCCGAAAGGACGAACGGCGATATGCCCGTCCGGCTGCCGACTCCAGGGACAGCCCCAGTGCTCGAGCCGCAACAATTCTTCCGGGGCCTCCTTGGCGAAGGCTTCCACGGCATCCTGGTCACAGAGCCAGTCACCACCGGAGATCGTGTCGTAAATGTGCTCATCCAGGCTGTCATCGCGAGCGCTGACAGCCGCGGCCCCTCCTTCAGCGGAGACGGTGTGGCTTCGCATGGGATACACCTTCGAAACCACGCCCACGCTGAGTTTAGGATTAGCTTCCGAAATCGCGATGGCGGCGCGCAGACCGGCGCCCCCGCCACCAACGATTAGAACATCGTGAGAAGAAATGATATCCATCGGCCGACCTCAGATCATACGCACACTCTCTTGATCGTTTCAACCCCGACGGCCCCGACGGGGTGCGCGACATAAATATGGGAGAAATCGGCACGCCGGGCTAGAGCGCTTCCCTGCCTGAAATTTTCCCTTGGTTCGGCCATGGCTAAAGCCTTACTGGAAAAGGTCGTTGAAACGGCCTCGTGCCGGACGACGGGGCCCTTAAAACCGGCCCTCGAAGGGCCGGCCTACCTGCAACCCAAGCCCGGTGAACCGGGCTGAGCACAGCCTTCCGGCCACGCCTCTGTTTCTACCCCGCGACTTCGCTAGAGTCACGTCTCGAAGACCCCCTGTCGCGCCGGCCGCTTAGTGCAACGGGATTTATCGCCGGCTATCAGCGAACTAGCGTCCACCCGCCTCAATTTCCGAATCCGGCAGCGCAAAGGCCCAGAAACCTAGACCCGACGCGATCGCAACGTACTGCTTGCCGCCGACCATGTAGGTCATCGGCGACGCCTTCCAGTCTTGATTGACCTGCAAATGCCAGAGGGGCTTCCCGCTCCTGGCGTCGAGCGCCGCGAAGGCTCCGCTGTCTTCGCCGAAAAACACCAGGTCGCCGTCGGTCGAGAGAACGCCCGAATAGGTTTCCGCCTTTCCCGTTTGCGCGTACTCCCAAACCGTGCGCCCGGTCTGGATGTCCAACGCGCGGATGAACTTCTGATTGGGAGATCCGTCGGCCAACATGATCGTCCCTCCCAACCAACTGCGGCCGCGCTGCCAGCGGCTGTCGTCCTTGGTGTAGGTCATGCAGGATTCATGGGCCAACAGATAGAAAAGCTTCGTCCCCGGGTGGTAACTCGTCGCCCACCAATTCGTAGCGCCGCGAATGGCCGGGCAAGCGTCCGACCCCTCCTCGGTTGGGTCCGAGCCCGGCAGGACGATGGGCCTTCCGTTTTCGTCGATGCCTTCGGCCCAGGTTTGGCGCACAAAGGGCTCACCCAGAAGGAACTCGCCGTTGGTGCGGTCCAGCACGTAAAAGAAGCCGTTGCGATTGCCCTGCAGCAGTAATTTGCGGGGGCGGCCCCGGAACTCTTCGTCGATCAGAAGCAACGGCTCTTGGGCGTCCCAGTCATGGGTGTCGTGCGGCGTGAATTGGAAGTACCATGCCAACTCCCCGGTCTTCGGCTTCAAGGCCAACACCGAGTTTGTGTAGAGGTTGTCGCCCGGGCGCAGGTCGGCGTTCAGGTCCGGACAAGGGTTGCCCGTCGCCCAGTAGAGAAGATCCAACTCGGGGTCGTAGCTGCCCGTCAGCCAAGTCGCCCCACAGCCGCGCCTGAGAACTTCCGCGTCGCCCCAGGTCTCCGACAGTGGCTCTCCGGGTTCGGGGATCGTCCAGAAGCGCCAAGCACGCTCACCGGTGGCGGCGTAGTAGGCGTCCAGGAATCCGCGCAGCCCGGTGTCTCCGGCGCTGATGCCGGCAATCACGAGATCGCCGACGACGAACGGGGCCGCGACGGCGCCGTAGTGTTCGTGGTAATCGGCCATCTCGCTGTCCCACACGAGTTCTCCGGTGAAGCGATTGAGGGCGATGACATGGGCGTGGTCGGTGACGGTGAAAAGAAGGTCTCCGCGCACCGCCACGCCGCGATTCAAGCCGATGGCGGGGTCTCCCACCAGGCCCGGGGTACGGGGCTGCGAGTAGCGCCAAATCTCTCGGCCCGCGGCTGCGTCGAGGGCATACACTTGATTCACCGCGGTCACGTACATAATGCCCGCGATCACCACCGGCGTGCCCTCGATCATGGGCATCTCCGCGACCGGATAGAACCAGCGGGCCTCGAGCTTGCCGACATTGCCGCGGTCGATTTGATCAAGCGCGCTGTGCCGATTGGAGGTGTCGCTGCCGTTATAGGACGACCAGTCGACGTAGGGGTCGAGCGCCGCCTCGCGAAACGCGTCTGCTTCGCTCCGCAGGACGCGCCGAAGCAGGTGAATCTTGCCGTCAGTCGTACGCATCTGCGCGTCAAAGCCGCTTTCGTTGAGAATGACGCCGCTGAGCGAACCGCCGTCGATCAACGGGAGCGACCCTTCTCTTGGCCGAGGCGCGCGCGGGTCGCGAGCCGCGGGGGGGACGTTGGCCGCCAGTTTCTTGAGATACGCGATGAGGAGGCTGAGTTCCTCGGCGGGCATCTCGAAGGCCGGCATTCCCTTGGAGGCAACACCTAGGGTGATGATCGGGGCGAGTTCCTCGGGGCCTTTCGCGTGGATCGTCGGCAAGATCGACCGCGCTCGATCCGAGCCGGCCCCGTCGCCGCCGTGGCAAAGCACGCAGCGGGTGCGGTAGGATTCCTCTCCATCAGCGGCGAGCAGGGTCAACGCGGAGAACGCGAGAATGGCGGTAAGTGTTCGAACAATCATACGGAGCTTCCATTGTCGCCCCCCAAGCGGAAAGCATGGCGCACAGGCATCATAATAGTTTGGTTCGTGTCCCTATTTCCGGGGCGCGAGCGGGAACGCTGCAATCGGTTCCATCGGCTCGGATTAGCGGCGCTTCGGCGGAAGGAGATTGCTATGAACACCCGCAGAGATATGATCGCAGTGATGGGCACGGCTCTATTCGCGACCGGAGCGGCACCGGTCGACGCCGAGACCGGTCCGTGGATTAAGGATCGAGAAGACGCACAACACATCACGACGCCATTCGGAGAAGTTCGCATCTATTTCAAGGGCGAAACCGATGAGTTGCGGTTGCTGGAACTGCTCAACGCGCGAATCAATCCGGGGTTGAGCCCGCACCCGCCGCACCAACATCCGGAAGAAGAACTGCTCCTGGTGGTCGAAGGCGAGGGAGAGTTCCTGCTGGACGACAAGGCGATGCCATGCTCCGCGGGTACGATGTTGTATGCGGCACCCGGCCACTCACACGGCATCAAGAATACCGGCAGTGCGCCTTTGAGCGTCCAGATTTTCAAGTGGCAGCCGAAGTGAAGGCCGCTTGAGCCAAGCGCTTCGGGAACGCCGGCATTCCTTTGGAAGACATTCCTTTCCTGATGATCAGCGCGAGATCTTCGGGGGAGTTTCTATTGTCGCCCTCCTGACAAGGAAAGCAAAGCTCTTCCTTACGTTGCGCTGCGGGCTCGTCGACGCCACCACGCCGACACCATCCACAACACGCCGATGCCGATCACAACCCACATCAGCCAGCGAATCGCGTCGGCCAACTGAGCGGCTGTCAGCCAAGCCCAGTCGAAGCTGTATCGGCTCAACTGATCCGCTCGCTCGGTCATCCAGTGCCAAGCGGTGTGCGCCGTGAGCGCGGAAAGGATGATCGTCCCCATTCTCTCTGCGATCACAAAGCGGAACAGGCCTTCCAACGCGGGGACCAGAAGCAACAGCACCAAGAGCTGCCCCAACTCGACGCCGAGGTTAAACGAGATGAGTGAAGTCAGCAGGTGGGAGCCGGCGAACTGCAGCGTCTCACGGAGCGCGAATGAGAAACCGAAGCCGTGGATCAAGCCGAACCCACAAGCGATCATCCAGCGGCGATGCACTCCCGACACGCCCACGATGTTCTCAAGCGCCATATAGACAACCGTGATGGCGATGAGCGTTTCGATCAGCGGCGGAAACCATATCGCGCCGGGCGCCAGGTCGAAGGCGGAAACGATCAGTGTGAACGAGTGAGCAATCGTGAACGCGGTGACGATGAGGACCAGCGGACGCAAGCGCCGAAACGGAATCACCAAGCACAGCAAGAACAGAAGATGATCCGGGCCGTCGAGGATGTGAAAGAAACCGAGTTTCACGAACCGCCAAGCGGCCTGGGTCCAACTAGGATCCAGCGGCACGCGTCCCGGGTCTTCTAAAAACTGATAGGCGCGAACCGAGCCGTCGGGCGTGTGGAACCGTAGAACCGTGCGCACCCGCGCGGCCAGATGCTCAAGCCCCGGGCGCATCGAGAAGGCCGCTCGATCGGATCGAATCGGGTACTCCAGCAGGATGTCGAAGAGAACCTGGTCCGTCACTAGGTTCTCGTGCCCTCCGGACAGCGGCCGGCTAACGTGAGCAAGCGCCTGATCGAACGAAGCGAAAGACTTGTCGCCGGGGAGCGATATACGGGTCGCGGCGATGCGAGGCGGCGCCAGTCGCGCGCCGGCCTCGTAAATCTCAATGAACCCGGCGATCCATAGCGTCGCCAGATCGGGGAGCTGAGGAGCCAACTTCTCCGCGTCCAAATAGCCGTTCGGCAGGGCAGGGAACTCTACATCCCGCATGGAACCGAGCGGGACCCGCGCGAGCACCTGAAGCCGATCTCCCGCCGGCTTGACCATCAAGTGAGCGGTCACCTCGGTCGGAATTTCGTGGGCGAAACCGACGCCGGCGATCACAACGGCCAGCCCCAGTGCCGACAGATCTCGACGAAATGTAATCACAGCGTTGTTCTCACGAGACTGAACGGGTATGATAGCCGAGACTGGAATCCTTATGAACATCATGAACATCACTAAGCGCGAGTTGCGAATCGGCGCCGCCCTGGTCGTAACGGCGGGTTTGCTCGGGGCGATCTCGCTAGTCCTTGACGAAAGAGCTGAAGTGGAGGCCGCGGCTGTGATGGCGCCGCGGTTGGAGGTCGATCCCCTGTGGCCGAAGCCGCTGCCGAACCACTGGGTGCTGGGAACCGTAATCGGCGTGGACGTCGACGCGGACGACAATGTTTGGATCGTCCACCGCGGAGGTTCGCTGGACCCGAAAGAGGTCTATGCGACGTGGGATCCGCCGGCGTCGGATTGCTGCTATCCCGCGCCGCCGGTGCTCGTGTTTAGTCCGGAGGGCGAGTTGATCCGCCATTGGGGCGGGCCGGGCGAGGGCTACGACTGGTCGGCGTCGAACCATGGAATTGACGTCGATCACAAGGGCAACGTGTGGATCGGCGGCAACGGACGAAAACGGCCGGGCGAAGCCACGCTGCCGCACGACGAGAGCGCCATGGGCAAGGGGTTCGTTCACGACAGCATGGTTCTGAAGTTCACCGCGAGCGGGAAGTTTCTCATGCAGATCGGCAAGCCTTTCGGAGGCAAGGGCAGCCACGATCTCGAAAACTTCAAGCTGCCCGCCAAGATGTTGGTCGATCCCAAGACGAACGAACTTTATGTGGCCGACGGCTACGGCAACCGTCGCGTGATCGTCCTGGACGCGGATACAGGCGAGTACAAGCGGCATTGGGGCGCCTACGGCAACAAGCCCGACGACACGCAGCTTCCACCCTATAAGCCCGGCGAGCCGCCGCCCAAGCAGTTCCGGACCCCGGTGCACGCCATAGCACTGTCGGACGACGACTTGGTCTACGTCTGCGATCGCGCCAACGACCGCATCCAGGTGTTCAAGACCGACGGCACGTACGTGAAGGAAGCGTGGGTGGAGCCGGATACGCTCGGGGACGGAGCGACCTTCGATGTCGCCTTGTCCAGAGACCCCGAGCAGAAATTCCTCTATGTCGCCGACGGGACGAACCACAAGGTGCACGTCCTCGACCGCGATTCGCTCGAGATCCTAACGACTTTCGGGGACGGTGGCCGCCAGCCGGGACAATTCTACGCGGTGCACAGCATTGCCACCGACTCCAAGGGCAATGTCTACACGACGGAAACCTACCATGGCCGACGCGTCCAGAGGTTTGTCTACAAGGGTCTGGCGCCGGTCACCAAGAAGGATCAAGGGACCGTCTGGCCGAGCAGCTGAGGTCGGCGGTGCTTGGCGGTGACCTTCTAGTTCGAAACGGTCCTGCCGATCACGAAGGCTCTTGAGCTGGAGTGGTTTACGCCTCGAACCACATTCCGAGTCCTCGGGGCGCGGATTGATGGTGGTAACCGGATTTGAACGAAGCCGGGGGAGATCGGGGACAACTCCCGATCCCTATTCGGAACCAGATCGGGCAGCTTGAGGGGATTTATTTGGCAAGGATTCTTTATTTGAGTTGGGCCGTTCGGCGTCCGGGAAGGTTGTTAAGGCGTTGATATGGGAGCACATGGGCCGACAATCCTCGGGCTCAGGATGGCGGCCCGCGTCAACTAGGTTTCCTAGTTCGGGAGCTGTCCCCGATCTCCGCCCGATCTCCGCCGATCTCCGTTTTGGTGCGAAATAGTCCGGCCGATCACGAAGGCTCTGACCTGAAGTGGTCTACGCCTCGAACCATATTCCGAGGTCCTCGGGGCGAGGTACGAGCCCTATGCAGTTCGTTTCGGGAGGGTTAGTCCTGTTCGCGGCCGCGGAACTATTCGTACGGAATCATGTCCTGAAGTGTGAACCGCGTTCAGCGCTTCGGGCGAAAGGTTGCCGTTGCGTCCCCCCGCCGCGGTATTCTTGCATTGTGCGACGCGTGAACGTCTTAGTGGTCGTCGTAGGCTTGTTCGCAGCTTCGGCCGCGCCACAGCAACCCAGGTCGCCTCTCGAAGAGCTTAGGGTGCAGGCTAAGCAGGGCGACGCCACAGCGCAGCACGCCTTGGCGACTGCTTACGCCAAGGGGGACGGGGTCCCGAGGGACTACGTCGAAGCGCTCAAATGGATCCGCAAAGCGGCGGACCAGGGAAGCGCCGACGCACTCTTCGCCCTGGGGTTCATGTACCTCAAGGGGCACGGAGTACAGCAGGACTACGTCGAAGCGCTCAAGTGGTACCGCAAAGCGGCGGAACGGGGATCCACCCGCGCAACCCGCGCACTCCGCACTCTGGGGGCTTGGTTCGGTGAAGGGCACGGCGCCGGCAATTCCTTCCTGACGGCCGGCCAACACGTCACCACCGGGACGCGATATGCCGAGATTGAGGTATTGTCGGGCGTGTTATTGCGCCAAGGCGCCCACAGCAAGATTGAAGTCGTCTCCGCCCGACCCTCTGATGTGCAGGTTCGCCTGCTGGCTGGTTCCATCATTGTTGACTTGACGGACAAGTCAAAGAGGGACGCAGCTTCGGTCCTCTGCCGGGACGCCGTCGTGCGATTCGGGAAACGCGGCGTGTATCGCTTCGACGCCCTCGACGGTGAGCCGGCTTCACTCCGGGTCTTCCGGGGCCAGGCTCACGTGGTCGCATTCGGGTCCGAATATAAAGTCCGGTCCAAACAGTCCTTGTTCCTGACAGAAACCGGCGGCGAATCAAACATTAAGCCCGCATTTCCAATTTGATTCAGACCTCTCGACCTTCCGGCGGCCTTGAGCGTCTTTATTCATAGGGGCTAGAGCCCGCTGAGGACGCCATGGAGGCCAACACCCAATGGGTGAAAAACAAACCAAGCCATTCCAGCTAAGTTTCAACGGCTCGTTGAAAGTCGATTTCCAGGGATCGCACGTCACTTCCGACGGTGGCCTGATTTTGGTTCGCGAACTGGACGAACGGCTCGGTCTCGGAGAACTGATTGACGAGCATCTCAGCGACTCCCGGCAAGGCACCAACAAGCAGTTCACGCTCGCTGATCTGTTGCGGCAGTCGATCTACAGCCGCTTGGCAGGCTACGAGGACGTCAACGACGCCGTCCGAGTGTCGGCTGACCCGACGTTTCGCTTGATCGGCTCGCAGAAGATCTGGGATCGCGGTGCGGCCTTAACCTCGACGCTGCACGGCTTCGAGACGGAGATGCTGGCGAGCGAAGAGAACCTGCTGGGGCTGATGGCGCTGAACCGAGAGCTGGTCGGGCAAGCGGAGGCGTTCGACGACTCCGAGCGGGTCGTTCTGGACATGGACTCCACCGAGAGTCCGGTCCATGGCCAACAGGAAGGCAGTGCCTACAACGGACACTTCGAGTCGGTCTGCTACCACCCGTTGCTTTTGTTCAACGGTCATGGTGATTGCCTCGCTGCCAAGCTGCGTCCCGGCAACGTGCACAGCGCCGAGGACTGGGATGAGCTATTGTTGCCGGAGATCGAGCGCCAACAGGCTGCGGGCAAGCAGGTCGCCTTCCGGGGCGATGCCGCCTTTGCCAAGCCGGAGATCTACGAGGCGCTGGAGGAGCGCGGCGCGGACTACGCGATCCGCATTCCGGCCAATAAGAACCTGGAGCTGGAGATCGAAGACATCCTGTTTCGTCCGCCGGGGAGGCCCGGCCGCAAGCCGCTAGTGCGCTACAAGAGCTTTCGCATATCAGGCGGAGAGCTGGAAGGGGCCGAGACGAGTTGTCGCCAAGGTCGAGCACCACCAGGGCGAGCTATTCGCGCGCGTCGGTTTTATCGTGACGAACATGAGCTTGCCAAGCCGGTCGGTGGTGCGTTTCTACAACAAGCGCGGCACGGCGGAGCAGTGGATCAAAGAAGGTAAGCAAGCGACGCACTGGACGCGGCTGTCGTGCCATCGCTTCCGGGCGAACGAGGTGCGCTTGCAGTTAAGCGTGCCGGCCTACAACCTGGGCAACCTGTGGCGGCGACTCGGGTTGCCGCACAGGATCAAGACGTGGTCACTGACGAGCTTGCAGCAGCGGTTGATGAAGACGGGCGGCAGATTGGTCAAGCACGCGCGGTACTACTGGTTGCTCTTGGCCGAGGGACATCTGAACCGGCGGCTGTTTGGCGACATGCTGCGGAGGATCTGGGCGCTGCCTGTGCCGGGTGGTTAGCACCGCACTTGGCGAATGCGAAATCTGTGTACTGAGGACGGAAGCTCGGAGGGGTGTCTGCGAAATTGACTTCGCAGCGGCGGATCAGCCCCCATGAGGGGCAAGAAGGGGGCTCGATCGGTCCCGCCTCAGCCGCCGCCTCTTTCGGGTGGAGAAATGGTTGCGCTTCGCCGGGTGAGGGTGTAGACCAGGATTTCCATTTTGGCCCTGGCACGGTCACAGGATACACCCCCGCTGCGCCGAATACCACGTCTTTTCGCGCTGAACCCTGCACATCACCTCCGCCGGTAGGCGCCAGGGCTCGTCCGTCCGCTCACAGACGTTGATTGAGCGGACTGAACGGCGCTCCGGCCGACACTGCTCCCTGCGAAACCTTTTTGGAGCCAAAAACTGTTGATCCTCGCCCGGGCAACGCTACCCACCCGGCACAGGCAGCGCCCAGATCCTATGCAGCATGTCGCCGAACAGCCGCCGGTTCAGATGCCCCTCCGCCAGCAGCAACCAGTAGTAGCGAGCATGCTTGACCAGCCGACCGCCGGTCTTCATCAACCTGTGTTGCAAACTCGTTAGCGACCAGCTTTTGATTCGCTGCGGCAGCCCTAGCCGCCGCCACAGGTTGCCCAGGTTGTAGGCCCGCACGCTGAGTTGCAGCCGTACCTCGTTGGCTCGGAAGCGGTGACACGACAAGCGGGTCCAGTGCGTGGCCTGTTTGCCTTCTTTGATCCACTGCTCCGCCGTGCCGCGCTTGTTGTAGAACCGCACGACCGAGCGGCTCGGCAAGCTCATGCTCGTCACGACAAATCCGACGCGCGGGAATAGTTCGCCCTGGTGATGCTCGACCTTGGCGACAACTCGCCTTGCCTTCGACCAGCTCTCGGCCTGATAGCGAAAACTCTTGTAGCGCACTAGGGGCTTGGCGTTCGGCCTGCCCGGTGGCCGAAACAGGATGTCCTCGATCTCCAGCTCCAGGCTCTTGTTCGCCGGGATGCGAATCACGTAGTCCACGCCGCGCTCCTCCATCGCCTCGTAGATCTCGGGCTTGGCGAAGGCGGCGTCGGCGCGGAACGTCACCTGTTTGCCCTCCGCCTGTTGTCGTTCGATCTCCGGCAGTAGCAGCTCGTCCCAGTCCTCGGCGCTGTGCACGTTGCCGGGACGCAGCTTCGCGCCTAGGCAGTCGCCGTGCTGGTTGAACAGCAACAGCGGGTGATAGCAGAGGGACTCAAAATGGCCGTTGTAGGCACTGCCTTCCTGTTGGCCGTGGACGGGGCTCTCCGTGGAGTCCATGTCGAGCACCACGCGGTCTGAACCGTCGGGAGCTTCGGCTTGCGCGACCAGCTCCCGGTTCACTGCCATCAGCCCCAGCAAGTTCTCTTCGCTCGCCAGCATCTCCGTCTCGAAGCCATGCAGCGTCGAGGTCAAGGCTGCTCCGCGATCCCAGTTCCTCTTCGAGCCGATCAAGCGAAAGGTCGGATCGGCGGATACTCGAACGGCGTCATTGAGGTCCTCGTAGCCAGCGAGTCGGCTGTAGACCGACTGCCGCAGCAGATCGGCCAGCGCGAACTTCTTGTTCAAGCCTTGTCGCGAGTCGCTGAGATGCTCGTCGATCAGCTTCCCGAGTCCGAGTCGTTCATCCAGTTCGCGAACGAGAATCAGACCGCCATCCGAGGTGACTCGCGATCCTTGGAAATCGACTTTGAGAAATCCATTGAACGTGAGCTGAAACGGCTTGTTTTCTTTTTCACCCATCGGGTGTTGACCTCCATGGCGTCCTTATCGGGCTCTAGCCCCTATCAATAAAGACGCTGAAGGTCGCTGGATGGTCTGAAGCTCATACATCAAATTGAAAATGCGGGGTAGACTCGTGCCGTCAGAGGAGCCAAATCGGAAATCCTGGTTAAGAGGTTCGACCCATCGAAGAAAGACTCCCTCGACCAGTGGAGCCGCGAGAGAGCCAAACTTGTAGCCCGGTCCGCAAGTGAAATCCACACGATTGACCTCCCCCGGGAAGATAGGATCACACAGGAGGCTAAGGCGTATGAAGACATCGAATTCTCGAACCGAAAGGATCCTGAGCTGAACCGAGAGGCCCTGCGGGAATTGGGATAGCGGTAGGGATGCCGGTCACCCGGCACCCCCATCCCGAAATCCCAAGTGGGCCCCGCCGGACAACCGAGAAGGACTCAACGACGGAAGCGAATGGCCGGCCTGTAAGCGCCCATGAGGCTACCCCCGGCGTATCCGCTGAGGGCGCCGCGGCGACCTTGATTCAGCGGGTTCTGAGGCATCCCTGAAATGGCGGGGCCGCGGGCCCGCCGATTGCTGGTGGGAACCGGATATGGGAAATCAGTTTGGGCGATGAGCTTAGAAAGTAACAATTCGCCGTTCGCAGTCGTGGACTCCGAAGGGATTGCAGCTGCGAGAGCCCAGTTTTCACCAGACAGCCGCTGGGTGGCGTACGACTCGGATGAGCGTGGCGATCGCCGGAGAGGGCGCCTAGCGATAGTCGGCGCTATGCTATTCGGTTGCTGCAGACACACGCCATCGGTGAGTTTCAAGGCATGACCGTTCGCGAACCATTGACAAAACGTTTCAAGAGCCTAGTTGCTCTCGCGTACGCCCTCGCCGCTCCGGCAGCGCAGGTGACCGACACCCATTTTCACGCCTGCCCATTCGGCGAAAGCGACCAATGCGTAGCGCTATCCGAGATGCTTCCGGTTATGGACGAATCGGGCGTAGAAACGGTCTGGGTTTTCGGTCTTCAACATCAGTTGGTGAGCAACCCGGGCGACATTGGGCACTGGCCGGCACAAGCAGCATGCGCGCCCGTGGAACCGATGATATTCCCTGGCTCCTTCGACGAGTCACAGCCGTCTATCGAGCAATGCCAAGAGATTCACGCTCAACTGGGGGGGAACGTCCATTTCACTACAACGATCCTTGCGCTAAGCCCGGCTGGCCGGTAGCGCCGAACAGGCGTGCGGACGAATGGATCTTTGGTCAGCACGCGGGACTTAGCGACGAGGCTAAGGGCCGCATTAAGCCCTTTCTGAGTTATCTCAATTTTGGCGATCCGTGCGCGCGCTCACCCGAGGGCGGTTCCGCAAATCTTGCATACGTCAAGAGCATGGACGAGAAGTACCCCCGGTCGATTTTCGGTTTCGCCGAACACAATTTGAACAAGCTCGCCTTGTACTCGCACAATTCCTGCAAGCCGTCCCTGGACGGCTGGAGGAGATGTTCCCGAAGGCTCATGAACTACATCGCCCGCTCAAATCGGCCAATCGGCGTGCATCTGGACATCATGGACATTCGCGGTCGTTCCTACAAAAGAACGCTGTTGAGCTTCGGCTCGCGGTATCGTCGCAACGTGATCATCTGGATGCACGGCGGAATCGCTCCTGAGGTTACGAACCGGCTGAGCGCGGAAGAACACATCGCGATGATGGAAGCGTTTCTCGCGACATCGCCAGGCAGGAGGTATATCGAGTTGTCGTGGCCCGATGGCTTCTATCGTCGTCTGAACGAAGAAGCGCTTTCGACAGACCAACGGGGCTGGCCCATCGAGCGCGACTTTGAAGCCGAGAAACAGCTCTACGCGGACTTCTTGAGCAAGCACCGCGACGAACTGCTCTTTGGGTCCGACCAAGTTTCGTTGGGATATGACGAATTGCGGGTCGATGGTGTCCTGGTGCACGCGGCGTACGATGATGACTACCGCAAGACCCTCGACCAACAGAATCAGGCATTGCGGATGCTGATCGATACTTCAACGCCGGACGGCGAGGCGTTGTGGCAAGCCATTCTCTCAGACAATGCGAGCCGGATCATCGCTGAGATCGACTGGTCAGCCGCGGCGGGTTCCGGCCGCTAAAGCGGAAATACAGAGTGTTCCACGGGGACCGTGTCCTCGAACTCCATGACCCGATTTACTGACCCGACCATAGGCGATGAGGTTGACTTCAAGTGACGTGTGGAGGGTTCTCGTCAATCACCTTCAGCAAAAGGGAGTGGTCGGTCTCGCCAAGCTCACCCTGTTCCAAGCAACTCCACGCCCTCTCTGCCAGCTTGGACAAGTGTTCCTGGCGGGTTTCCTCATCGACACCTTGTTCGTACTTATTGAGTCTCGCAAAATAAAGTGACCCCTTTTTGGGGTACGTACGTCTTTGTATGTATGGGAAATACAAAAGGCGTACGGCGGGATTTCGAGGCCCTGGAGAAGCGCCGTTTCAAAGCGATCCGGTTGGTCGAGCAAGGCTGTAGTCAGTCCGAGACAGCGAGGCGATTGAAGGTCGCGCGGCAAAGCGTCAGCGAGTGGCTGCGACGATACCGGCGTGACGGCGAAGCCGGGTTGCGCCAGGCCGGCCGCGCCGGCCGTAAGCCGCTGTTGGACGCCGCGCAGCTCGAACGCCTCGAGGCGTTGCTGCTGGAAGGCCCCGAGGCGCACGGCTTCCCGACGCCGCTGTGGAGCTGTCCGCGGGTTGCTCGTCTGATCGGAGACGAGTTCGGCGTGCGCTATCACGAGGGCCATGTCTGGAAGATCCTGCGGGCGCTCGGTTGGAGCCCGCAACGGCCCGTCGGCAAAGCGCGGGAGCGCAACGAAGAGGCCATCCGCGGCTGGCAGCGCAAGACTTGGCCGGCCATTAAAAAAAAGCCCGCAAAGAAGAACGTACGATCGTCTTCATCGACGAAAGCGGATTGAGTCAGAAGCCGCATCGTTGCCGCACCTGGGCGCCGCGCGGCGAGACACCGGTGTTGGAGTTCAACTTCAACTGGGACAAGCTGTCGGTGTCGGCCGGGCTGACGTTGCGCAACTTTTACTTCCGGCTCTATCCCGGCGCGATCGGCGAGCTGGAGGTCATCGACTTCCTGAAGGCTTTGGTGCGCCACATCGACGGCCCACTGCTGATCGTCTGGGACCGGCTGCCGGCGCACCGCAGCCGCCTGGTGCGGGAGTTCATCCAGCTCTCCGAGGATCACATCGCAACGGAGTACTTGCCGCCCTATGCGCCGGAGTTGAACCCGGTGGAATACATTTGGGCGTACTGGAAGCAGCACGAGTTGCCCAACGTCTGCCCGAAGGACTA
This sequence comes from Bryobacterales bacterium, assembly GCA_965238125.1. Taxonomy (GTDB): domain Bacteria; phylum Acidobacteriota; class Terriglobia; order Bryobacterales; family UBA6623; genus UBA6623. The sequence goes on from OZ250179.1 coordinate 6,368,516, forward strand.
CTGGGAACTCGACGAGCGCGCCCGCAAAGCGCTGCGGCGAATGCGCCGCAAACCGCGCTTGATTACCGCTTTCTGGAAACAGTCTTCTCTTTGTCTCGATTGACAGTATATTATGCGAGACTCAGTAGCTGCTCGAATCTCGCTCAGCAACGCCCGCGTGCGCATATCCTTAGCTTCTTTGACTCGGTTCTGGATGAGTTCGTTCAGCCTCCCCCATCGGGTCTTGTCTATCTCTGCCGTCTTCCACCATCTCTTCCTGATCCGCTCGTCGATCTCCTTCTGGATTGCCATGAGGCGAGCCACGGATTCTTCGGCTGAAACTCTGATCTGAAAGATCCTCCTGCCAATCTCATTGCCGGACCGGTCTCTACGGACCTTGAGAATTCCTTCACACGCAGCGATCAGGATGGCGAAGATCATCAGCAACGCTGCACCGGCTTGCAGCCAGACGGCCATTTCGTCGATTCGCTCTGGCGGCTTTGGAAGGTGGCCGTTCTGCTGGTAGTATTCGACCGCCTGGGGATGAAGAGGAAGCGAAGGCAAGTCTCGAGCCATTGAAGACGCTCCACTCTCCGCACCGAGATAAGCAGAGTTCTCAAAGAGTATCCGCGTAATCTTAGCAACGTCGAGTCCTGTATCCTCGGTTGTTACGAGAACCGACCACGTTTCTACGCTATCGACGGCAGGAGCATCCGGAGGCTGGGAGCCGTATGTGCCCGGCGCGATCTGCGTCACGTCTAGGGCAGGGCCCAACAGTATCTTCGCGATCTTACCCCTGTTGACGGAAAGAAGCCGCATCGTGTCATGATCAAGGACAGTTGAAAGAATCCGACCGGGCACAGACTCTACCGTCACAGCTCCGTCGATGTCCCCTGTACTCAACTGTGCAACCATCTCCGGGCCCGAAAGATACACTTCTTCGATCGAGTCCGACGATAGCCCATGGTGCAGAAGGATCGCTTTCGCCAGCAGTCGCGACCCACTGTCCCTAGGGCCAAGTGACACTCGCAGTCCCCTGAGCGCTTCCAGCTCCGGATTCCGGTCAATAGACTGGTCAGCAAGTTTCTCGGGGCGAATGAGAAAATGCACTTTTTCCTTTTGAAAGGCAGCAATCCGCTTCATGCCCTCTACGCGAAGGGGGGCACTTTTCGAGTCTGCGATCTGAAGTTCCTTCGCAAACTCCTGCCCATACACCGGCCCTGCGCTACCTATTGAGTCTCGCAAAATAAGATGACACCTTTTTGGGGTACGTACGTCTTTGTATGTATGGGAAATACAAAAGGCGTACGGCGGGATTTCGAGGCCCTGGAGAAGCGCCGTTTCAAAGCGATCCGGTTGGTCGAGCAAGGCTGTAGTCAGTCCGAGACAGCGAGGCGATTGAAGGTCGCGCGGCAAAGCGTCAGCGAGTGGCTGCGACGATACCGGCGTGACGGCGAAGCCGGGTTGCGCCAGGCCGGCCGCGCCGGCCGTAAGCCGCTGTTGGACGCCGCGCAGCTCGAACGCCTCGAGGCGTTGCTGCTGGAAGGCCCCGAGGCGCACGGCTTCCCGACGCCGCTGTGGAGCTGTCCGCGGGTCGCTCGTCTGATCGGAGACGAGTTCGGCGTGCGCTATCACGAGGGCCATGTCTGGAAGATCCTGCGGGTGCTCGGTTGGAGCCCGCAACGGCCCGTCGGCAAAGCGCGGGAGCGCAACGAAGAGGCCATCCGCGGCTGGCAGCGCAAGACTTGGCCGGCCATTAAAAAAAAGCCCGCAAAGAAGAACGTACGATCGTCTTCATCGACGAAAGCGGATTGAGTCAGAAGCCGCATCGTTGCCGCACCTGGGCGCCGCGCGGCGAGACACCGGTGTTGGAGTTCAACTTCAACTGGGACAAGCTGTCGGTGTCGGCCGGGCTGACGTTGCGCAACTTTTACTTCCGGCTCTATCCCGGCGCGATCGGCGAGTTGGAGGTCATCGACTTCCTGAAGGCTTTGGTGCGCCACATCGACGGCCCACTGCTGATCGTCTGGGACCGGCTGCCGGCGCACCGCAGTCGCCTGGTGCGGGAGTTCATCCAGCTCTCCGAGGATCACATCGCAACGGAGTACTTGCCGCCCTATGCGCCGGAGTTGAACCCGGTGGAATACATTTGGGCGTACTGGAAGCAGCACGAGTTGCCCAACGTCTGCCCGAAGGACTACTGGGAACTCGACGAGCGCGCCCGCAAAGCGCTGCGGCGAATGCGCCGCAAACCGCGCTTGATTACCGCTTTCTGGAAACAGTCTTCTCTTTGTCTCGATTGACAGTATATTATGCGAGACTCAGTAGATGGGCAGCAAGAGCGACGTCGTATTGCATGAACGCCAACGTCTTCCAGGTTCGATCGTTGAGCATATATGCGTTTTGTACAGACCCTTCAGTGTGGATAGCCCGAGCGGGGATGCCACCCTGATTCAGAAGGAGTTCTATCGTTTTCCCGAGTTTGTAATACAACCCTGTAATTGAACCAGTCGTGATCAGGAGCTTTTGCTGTTCCTCCTCCCAAAACCTTTGGGCGCCGGAATGCCACTGCACGTTCACGGGAAGGCTGGTCAAATAGGCGTCTTGGAAGCGGATTTCCTGAGCGGCTGTGTGGACGAGAAGAAGCTCATGAATGTTGTCAAACACTGCGTCGAGAACTGAGTGGACCAAATCATCATCCGTTTCTCTTCGGACGACCAGGACTACCGGTGTGGCCAGTGTTTGGATCGGGGTTCGTTGTCCGTCATAGAAGTTGGCTGGAATTGTCCTCGGAGTGAATATTTCTTGGAACTCCGGCGACGTCTCCCAAATCTGCTCTGGAGTGGTTGCTACGTTAGAGAGCCTGCAGCCGCCTGCCTTAATTACTATCTCCGCTTCGTGTCACCGGTCTTGCTCGCCGCAGCCGCTTGCATAACCTACCGTAGGACAAACCGGTTACACGGAGAGCGCCGAAAGCTGAAACTGTCAGCGGCGCTTACGAACGGAGTTCTTCTCCTTGCTTGCTCGGCCCTGAGCTTGATCGTGCTCCGGGGCTACGACGCCCCGGAAGGGGCAATCCAACTAGCCTACCCCCTGCGAGACGGTACGTATTACATCGGGGGCGGCGGCAACAACCGCTTCATCAACAACCACCAGGCGCACGATCCACAGAAGTTTGCTCTCGACATCGTTCGCCTCAACCCGTTCGGTAATCGGGCTTCCGGCCTCGCACCCGACGAGCCCGAGCGATACGCAATCTTTGGAGATACCGTCTACAGCCCTTGCTCGGGCCGGGTGATTCGAGTGGTGGATGGGTTGCCGGACCTCCACCCGCCTGAGCGGGACACGGACAACTTAGCAGGGAACCACGTCGTGCTCGCTTGCGCGGATGTCGAGGTGATCCTCGCACACTTAACCAGGATTTCCATTTTGGCCCTGGCACGGTCACAGGATACACCCCCGCTGCGCCGAATACCACGTCTTTTCGCGCTGAACCCTGCACATCACCTCCGCCGGTAGGCGCCAGGGCTCGTCCGTCCGCTCACAGACGTTGATTGAGCGGACTGAACGGCGCTCCGGCCGACACTGCTCCCTGCGAAACCTTTTTGGAGCCAAAAACTGTTGATCCTCGCCCGGGCAACGCTACCCACCCGGCACAGGCAGCGCCCAGATCCTATGCAGCATGTCGCCGAACAGCCGCCGGTTCAGATGTCCTTCGGCCAACAGCAGCCAATAGTACCGCGCATGCTTGACCAGCCTACCGCCCGTCTTCATCAGCCGCTGTTGCAAGCTCGTCAGCGACCAGCTCTTGATCCGTTGCGGCAGCCCGAGCCTCCGCCATAGGTTCCCCAGGTTATAGGCCAGCACGCTGAGTTGCAGTCGCACTTCGTTGGCCCGGAACCGATGGCATGACAGCCTTGTCCAATGCGTCGCTTGTTTGCCTTCCTTGATCCACTGCTCCGCCGTGCCGCGCTTGTTGTAGAACCGCACCAGCGAGCGGCTCGGCAAGGCCATGCTCGTGACGATGAAACCGACGCGAGGAAACAACTCACCTTGGTGATGCTCGACCTTCGCAACAACCCGCCGGGACTTCGACCAGCTCGCGGCCTGATACCGAAAGCTCCTGTAGCGCACCAGGGGCTTTGCGCTCGGCCTGCCCGGCGGACGAAACAGGATATCTTCGATCTCCAGCTCCAGGCTCTTGTTGGCCGGGATGCGAATCACGTAGTCCACGCCGCGCTCCTCCAACGTCTCGTAAATATCCGGCTTGGCGAAGGCGGCATCGGCCCGGAACGTCACCTGTTTGCCCTCCGCCTGTTGGCGTTCGATTTCCGGCAGCAGCAGCTCGTCCCAGTCCTCGGCGCTGGACACGTTGCCCGGTCGCAACTTTGCCGCCAAGCAATCGCCGTGCTGGTTGAACAGCAACAGTGGGTGGTAGCAGACCGACTCGAAGTGGCCGTTGTAGGCGCTGCCTTCCTGCCGGCCGTGGACGGGGCTCTCGGTAGAGTCCATGTCCAGCACGACGCACTCGGAGTCATCACCGGCCTCGGCTTGCGCGATCAACTCGCGGTTCACCGCCATCAGCCCGATCAGATTCTCGTCGCCGGCGAGCATGGCGGTCTCGAAGCTCTGCAGCCGGGAGGTCAGCGCCGCGCCGCGATCCCAGTTCTTCTTCGAGCCAATCAGCCGAAAGGTTGGATCGGCGGAGACACGAACGGCGTCGTTGAGATCCTCGTAGCCCGCCAAGCGGGAGTAGACCGACTGTCGCAGCAGATCGACGAACGGGAACTTCTTGTTCGAGCCTTGCCGCGAATCCGTCAGATGCTCGTCTATCAGCTTGCCTAGTCCGAGTCGTTCGTCCAGTTCGCGAATGAGAATCAGCCCGCCATCCGAGGTGACTCGCGATCCTTGGAAATCGACCTTGAGAAATCCATTGAAGGTGAGCTGAAACGGTTTGTTTTCTTTTTCACCCATTGGGTGTTGATCTCCTCAGCGCCTTGAGTGCTTTCAAGCCCGCATAAATAAAGGCGTCCGAGTCCACCCGATGGTTAGCAGAACCGAAACTAAAGTGGAAATCCGGGCTTATGGGCCTCGGTCACAGCCGGCGTCGGCATGCCGGACATGAAAAGCGTGGCATCGGCCTCGCCGGCGATCAATAGCTCTGCGGCTTCCCCAAACCCCGCGGTCGTTCCCACTCGTATGTATTCGTTCTCTGATACATCATTTGCCTCGAGTATCGCTTGGGCTGCCAGCTTGTTGGCGCTCCCATCCTTGCCGATATAGATTCTCTTGCCCGAGAGATCTTGTGGGTCTTCAAGGTCGACGCAGCTAATGACCTGGACAACATCCTGGCACAAAACAGCAATCGCTCGGATCGCATCACGGACTGCTGGTTCTGCATTTGCGAGAGCCGTGTACTGAACGAAAGCCATGTCTGCGGCGCCGCTTTTGTTCCGTGGAGCAGTCAACCTTTTGAGGTTGTCAAGGGACCCTGCGGTCTCCAAGGCGGTCGCCGACCGGAAACCCTCCCCTGAGAGCTCCCGCAGGACAAACGCCATCTGTTGTCCCAAGGGATAGTAGCTTCCGCCCTGTGTGCCCGTGGCGATGACGATGTCTTGACGAGCGAGAGGTTCAGGGACGAACCAATAACCCACTAGGCAAATGAGAACCAGAACGAGAATGTTGATTCTATGCTTCCAAAGCAAAGACGTTATCGTTTTGATCACAGGCGCCCCCGTGTGTCCTGATTCAGCCGGAATTGGAAAGTGAGCTCTCCGTTAGTTGAAGATTCTGCCCCGCGGGCGGGCATTTTCAAGGCATCGGCGTCAATCGATCCGATGACGGTTAAGGCGGACGGGAGGTGTACTTTCCCGCGCCCGCCGTCCTCGTCTCGATGGGCCCGCCAGGTTTTCCCACAGCATGGTTGCATCCCTGCAGAGCCAGCTTCCGTTTCGCCTGGCGCAGTCATTGTAACTCTGTTCGGTTGCTCATGTTCAGGCGGCGCGGCGTCGGCGAAGTTGTCGTTGCCGGCGCGCCTGCTCCAGTTTCCGATCGCGGTTGTCATGGATCTTCATGTCGCTGGATCAGCACCCCGATCCCAACCTTGAGTAGGCAGGTCGGTTCGGCAAGGTGCGGCATCAGACTTCTTCGAGCGTGCCATCCGTTACCGGACACCGGGCTTGGAGCCGGGCGTCTGCTTCGTTTGGCCCAGCTGAGCCGGACCAGGCAACCGTTTTGGCAGCGAGAGAGTTACGATCACTGGATTCGAGACCACACGGAAGCGGCTAGGATCGAGGCGTACATCGAAAACAACGCGGTCAAGGCGGGCTTGGCGGCGCGCCCCCGGGACTATTCCTTGGTCCAGCGCCGCTTTGCGCACCGGCGACGTGGCCTGAGCGTCCACGCTCGCCGCGAACCGATTCGTTGGTTCGTATTTCCGGGATTGGCGAGAACTCGCGAGACGGCAATGCAGACACGCCCCGATGACTCGGGGCGCGGCAAGGCCGGCGCCTCAGGCCACGTCGGCGGTGCGGTGCTCGTGGCCGCGGATTCGATTCTACCGTGAAAAGTTAGCTGGTAATAGATACCTTAGCCAGGATTTCCATTTTGGCCCTGGCACGGTCACAGGATACACCCCCGCTGCGCCGAATACCACGTCTTTTCGCGCTGAACCCTGCACATCACCTCCGCCGGTAGGCGCCAGGGCTCGTCCGTCCGCTCACAGACGTTGATTGAGCGGACTGAACGGCGCTCCGGCCGACACTGCTCCCTGCGAAACCTTTTTGGAGCCAAAAACTGTTGATCCTCGCCCGGGCAACGCTACCCACCCGGCACAGGCAGCGCCCAGATCCTATGCAGCATGTCGCCGAACAGCCGCCGGTTCAGATGTCCTTCGGCCAACAGCAGCCAATAGTACCGCGCATGCTTGACCAGCCTACCGCCCGTCTTCATCAGGCGCTGTTGCAAGCTCGTCAGCGACCAGCTCTTGATCCGTTGCGGCAGCCCGAGCCTCCGCCATAGGTTCCCCAGGTTATAGGCCAGCACGCTGAGTTGCAGTCGCACTTCGTTGGCCCGGAACCGATGGCATGACAGCCTTGTCCAATGCGTCGCTTGTTTGCCTTCCTTGATCCACTGCTCCGCCGTGCCGCGCTTGTTGTAGAACCGCACCAGCGAGCGGCTCGGCAAGGCCATGCTCGTGACGATGAAACCGACGCGAGGAAACAACTCACCTTGGTGATGCTCGACCTTCGCAACAACCCGCCGGGACTTCGACCAGCTCGCGGCCTGATACCGAAAGCTCCTGTAGCGCACCAGGGGCTTTGCGCTCGGCCTGCCCGGCGGACGAAACAGGATATCTTCGATCTCCAGCTCCAGGCTCTTGTTGGCCGGGATGCGAATCACGTAGTCCACGCCGCGCTCCTCCAACGTCTCGTAAATATCCGGCTTGGCGAAGGCGGCATCGGCCCGGAACGTCACCTGTTTGCCCTCCGCCTGTTGGCGTTCGATTTCCGGCAGCAGCAGCTCGTCCCAGTCCTCGGCGCTGGACACGTTGCCCGGTCGCAACTTTGCCGCCAAGCAATCGCCGTGCTGGTTGAACAGCAACAGTGGGTGGTAGCAGACCGACTCGAAGTGGCCGTTGTAGGCGCTGCCTTCCTGCCGGCCGTGGACGGGGCTCTCGGTAGAGTCCATGTCCAGCACGACGCACTCGGAGTCATCACCGGCCTCGGCTTGCGCGATCAACTCGCGGTTCACCGCCATCAGCCCGATCAGATTCTCGTCGCCGGCGAGCATGGCGGTCTCGAAGCTCTGCAGCCGGGAGGTCAGCGCCGCGCCGCGATCCCAGTTCTTCTTCGAGCCAATCAGCCGAAAGGTTGGATCGGCGGAGACACGAACGGCGTCGTTGAGATCCTCGTAGCCCGCCAAGCGGGAGTAGACCGACTGTCGCAGCAGATCGACGAACGGGAACTTCTTGTTCGAGCCTTGCCGCGAATCCGTCAGATGCTCGTCTATCAGCTTGCCTAGTCCGAGTCGTTCGTCCAGTTCGCGAATGAGAATCAGCCCGCCATCCGAGGTGACTCGCGATCCTTGGAAATCGACCTTGAGAAATCCATTGAAGGTGAGCTGAAACGGTTTGTTTTCTTTTTCACCCATTGGGTGTTGATCTCCTCAGCGCCTTGAGTGCTTTCAAGCCCGCATAAATAAAGGCGTCCGAGTCCACCCGATGGTTAGCAGAACCGAAACTAAAGTGGAAATCCGGGCTTATGGCTGTGTCGGCAGTGATACGGGGCACGGATTGCGGTCTGGCGAGGGCCGGGGCTTGTTGCCGACAATCCACGCACTGAAGCCGACCGCTCCGCAGCCGATTTCGGGTGACGGGCTTCGGACAACGAAAAAATACCTTTGTTGCGGCCGGTGATCCGAATTCGATAGGCTGACCGACTCTGCCGGATTCGGAAGTACGTATGGGCGTTAGGGTAGCCATCGACATCGGAGGCGGGTTTGTCGACCTCGTTGCCCTCGATGAGGAAACCGGTCACACCTCGTGGTCAAAGACCAGCGTGACCCCCGATGACCTCGGGGACTGCGTCAAGGACGTTTTCCACCTCAGCGGCGTCGATCCGGGTCTTGTCACCCAACTCCTCCACGGACAGACTCTCGTCATCAATACGATCCTTCAGCGGCGTGGCGCGAAGGTCGGCCTCATCACAACCAAAGGGTTTCGCGATATCCTCGCGATCCAACGGTCGAACCGTAGAGATATTTTCAATCTCCGCTATCTGAAACCGGAGCCGCTGGTTCCACGCAAGCTGCGGCTCGAAGTCGATGAGCGCACGATGGCCGACGGCGGGGTGCGCCGCGACGTTGATCCGGCCGAGGTTCGCAAGGCCTATCAAGAGTTGCTCGACCAAGGCGTGGAGAGCGTGGCGGTCTGTTTCATCAACAGCTACCGAAATCCCGCCAATGAAATTCGTGTCCGGGAACTGCTTCAGGGGCTTAACGACACGTCCGAAAATGGATCGGGACTGCACGTCTGTGCCTCGAGCGAGGTGGCTCGCGAGTGGCGGGAATACGAGCGCACCAGCACCTGCGTGTTGAATGCCTACGTCATGCCCCTGGTCGATCAATACCTGGATCGACTCAAAGGGGATTTCCGCGCGCTCGGCATGAAGGGGACGCTGTACATGATGCTGTCGGGCGGTGGCGTGGCTTCCTTTGACTATGCGGCGCAAAGGCCCATAGAAACCGTGGAGTCGGGTCCCGTGGCGGGGGCGATCGGCGCGTCGAAGCTCGGTGAGCTGACCGGGGAGACGAATATCATTGCGCTCGATGGAGGCAGCACCACGACGAAGGCAAGCCTGCTGGAAGGCCTGCAGCCGAAGTTCACCAACAGTTATGCCGTCGAAAGGGATGAGTACCGCCCCGGCTATCCCATCACCGTTCCGGTTGTCGACATCACCGAGATCGGCAATGGAGGGGGTAGTATTGCCTGGATCGACGAAGTGGGTCAGCTCAAAGTCGGGCCTCTGAGTGCCGGCGCCCATCCCGGCCCGGCCTGCTACGGCCGGCATGGAACCGAGCCCACCTTGACCGACGCCTACCTGCTGATCGGCTTCCTGAATCCAACGAACTTCTTGGGTGGACAATTTCAAATCGACCCGGAGAAGTCCAGGGTGGCCATGGCCCCTATCGCTCGCCGTTTCGAAATCACCCCCGAAGAAGGCGCCGGCGCCGTCGCTCGCGTCGGCAACAACAATGCCGCGCAGTTGTTACGGCTGATCTCCGTCCAACGCGGCTTCGATCCGCGCGACTTCACCCTCGTCGCGTATGGGGGGTCGGGCCCGTTGATGGCGCCGTATTTAGCCGAAGAGCTGGAGATTCCGAAGGTCGTCATCCCGTCGATTCCCCCCGGCAACTTCTCGGCGTGGGGTTTGTTAATGAGCGACCTTCGGCACACAGTCGTCCAAACCCTGGTCCATAGACTTGATTCGGTGGATAGTGTCCCGGTGCTGCAGGCTGCCTGTCGGTCCTTGGAGGAAGAAATCCGCGAGATCTATCGACAGGAAGGCGTCACGGAGGGAGTGCGGCTCGAGCGCACCGGTGACCTGCGCTATGGGGGCCAAGAGCACACCATTGGCGTGCCTTTGGGGGAGGGTGCGATAGACGCCGACACGATTACCGACTGGACCGTCTCATTTTCCGAGTCCCATCAGCGCGAATACGGCTTTGCTTTGCCGGGCGCCGTCGAGGTTGTGAACCTACGCTTCAGCGGCGTCGTGCATGTCAGCAAGCCCTCGCCGCAGCCGCGCGAGTCACACACACAGGATTTACAGGAGGCGCAATCGGGCGAGCGTTGGGTTCATTGGATGGGCGAGGAAAAGCAGCGAACACCCATCTACCGCCGCGACCTGCTTCCCAACGCGGTAGAGCTCGACGGACCGGCGGTCGTCGAGGAAGCGTCCACGACAATCATCGTTCCGGGGGGATTCAGGGCCGCCCTCGATGAGTGGGGCAATATCATCCTACGGAGGCGCTAGAGCATGTCGTCGCACGGCCGGGCGGATCCATTCACGCTCAACATTCTCCAAAGCGCGTTGATCTCGGCGAGCGAGGAGATGTTTACCGTCACGGCTCGCACCGCGAAAAGCCCGATTATCTACGATGTGCTGGACTTTTCCACCGCCATCACCGACCCGGAGGGAAACGTCACCGCGCAAGCACTCGCCGTGCCGGTCTTCGTCGGGATGCTGGACTTCAACGTCAAAGCGGTTCTGGCGAAGTACGGCAGGCAAGGTCTCGAGCCCGGCGACATCATTATCGTCAACGATCCCTACATCTCAGGCACCCACCTCAACGATGTCTGCGTCATCATGCCCGTGTTTCACGAGGGTACTCTCGTGGCTTTCACCGCGAGCAAGGGCCATTGGAACGACGTCGGGGGAATGAGCTTCGGAAGCTGGGGGCCCGGACGAACCGAGATTTACCAGGAAGGCCTGCAAATCCCTCTCTGCAAGCTCTATGAACGAGGGAACGTCAACACGGCGGTGATCGACATCATCCGGATCAATTCCAGGCTGCCGGATTCCTCCATCGGGGACTTGGAAGCACAGATCGCGGGCATGCGGGTCGCTGGCAAGCGCATCCGAGCGCTCATCGACAAATACGGGATCGAAACGTATTTCGAAGCCCTGCGACATATCGTCGACACGGGAGAACAGATTGCCCGCAAGCGTCTCGCGAACCTGCCCAAGGGCCGATTTCGAGGCGAGGATTTTCTCGACGAAGGCGGCAGCGACGGCGGCCCTTTGCCGGTGCATGTCGATATCGAGATCACGGATGAGAAATTCAAGGTGGACTTCAGCGGCAACTCGCCGCAACTGCCGACCTCGCTAAACAACACGCTTCCGGGAACGGTCGCCGCCGTGCGGGTCGTTTACATGGCCCTGGTCGATCCCCATGCTCGCTACAACCAGGGCCTGGTTTCGCGATTGGAAGTAGTGGCGCCGGAGGGAACTATTTTCAACGCCGTGCGGCCCGCGCCGGTGTCGGTCTATTGGGAAGTCCTCACCTACGCCGCCGACTTGGTTTGGAAAGCGCTCGCGCCCTACGTGAGCGATCGCCTGACGGCCGGCCATTTTCTCAGCGTTGTGGGCGAGATCGTCGCCGGCGTCGACGACCGGACCAAGGAACCCTTTGCCCTGGTCGAGCCGAATCCGGGAGGCTGGGGTGCGGGGCCCGACCGCGACGGAGAGAGCGCCTTGGTCAGCTTCGCCGATGGGGAGACGTTCGCCTCCAGCGTGGAGGTTATTGAAAACCGCTACCCCATTCTTGTCGACCGCTACGCTCTCAACACCGCGGAGGGGGCGGGCGCCGGGAAGTACCGCGGTGGATTCGGTATCGTCAAGGACTACCGTATTCTCAACAGTTCCGTTGAATTTACGACCGATATCAACCGCGCGGTCGTCCCGCCTTGGCCGATGGAAGGCGGCGGCCCTGGAACACTGAATGCCATCTGGATTGAGTCGGAGGGATCCGCGCCCGAGCGTGTGCGGAAAGCCTCGGCCCGACGGCTGAAACGAGACGATGTGATCAGCATTCGAACCGGTTCCGGCGCCGGCTGGGGCTCTCCGCTGGATCGAAATCCGAAACGGGTGCTGCGAGACGTCGACGACGGCTTGCTCTCGGCGGAAACTGCGGCCGAGGTCTACGGAGTCGTCTTGAAACCGGGAACGGCTGAGATCGATGAATCAGCGACCGCGGAACGACGGCAATCGATGCGACAAGACGAAGCGCCCCACTGAGACGGCAGACAATGGCTTCCCCTCCCGAACATCCTCGCATTCCAGTTGGCGACCTCTTCCTCGATATGCCCTTCACCTCGGCGCATTGGAAGGCCGGCATCGCCTTGTTTTTCAGTTTCGTGATCGAGGCCTGGGAGATGATGATCGTCATCTACGCCGGCGATCTCATTTCGGCGGATTTCGGGCTCGACCGCAATCAACTGGGCTCTCTGATCGGCTCGACTTTCCTGGGGATGATTCCCGGTTGTCTGACTTGGGGGAAGATCGCCGACGCCCGCGGCCGCAAGACGACCATGATCTGGAGCCTGGCTTCTTACGGCGTCGTTTCTCTGTTGAGCGCCTTTTCCCCGACCTACGCCGTGCTCTGGTGGACTCGCTTTGTCGCCGGGTTCGCTTTGTCGGGAGTGCTGGTCGCCTCGTTTGTCTATTTCGAAGAGCTTCTGCCCGTGAAGGTTCGTGGGCCGGCCACCGTTTACCTGGCGTCGGGTTGGCCCGTGGGCATGCTCATCGCCATCGGCGTCACGGCGTCGTTGAGGCATACAAGTTGGAACTGGATCATCGCGGTTAGTTCCTTGGCCGGACTTTGGGCTCTGGTCGTGTGGAAGCTGGCCCCCGAGTCGCCGTACTGGGCTGTCGGCAAGGGACGACAGGAGCTCGCCAAACGCTCGATCAGCCGCCTGGCCGGCGGCCGGCTGGATTCGCGAATCGCCGAGGCCGAGTTGGTGCTTGATCATTACGAGCAGGGATCCTATCGGGAGTTATTCCACCGCAAGCTGCGGCGTGTGACCTGGCTACAATCCGCCATCAACTTTTTCTTTGCTTGGGGATACTGGGGGCTCGCTTCCTGGATGCCGATTTTGCTGGCCGATCGCGGCCTTTCGACCCCCGCGGGTTACACCTTTATGGCCGTGTCCGCCGTCAGTATGGTTCCCGGCTATATGGCGGCCTCCTGGCTCACGGGACGCTTCGGCCGTAAGAAAATCATGGTGAGTTTCGTGGGCGGCGCCGCGCTGTTCGGTTTTGGCTTCGCCCAATCCGAGACGCTGACGCAGATGTATCTGTGGAATTTCGGCCTGTTCTTTTTTAACCAGGGCGCATGGGGTGTTTGGGATACCTGGATGGGCGAGTTTTATCCGACGGAGGTTCGCGGGGTGGGTTACAGCTTGGGGTTGACGGTGCAACGCGTCGCCAACTCCCTGGCCCCGATCGTGATCGGAGCATTGCTGGCGAGTAATGTGAGCTTCGGTTTCACGGTGTCCTTCATCTCTTCGTTTTTGATTACGGCGGCGGTTTGCAGCGTGTTTCTGCCGGAGACGGAGGGGAAGGTGCTGCATTGACCCAGTCGCCCCGAGGATGAGTCGTAGGATCAGGCCGTCGGATGAGTCGGAAACGCGACCGAAAGAAGCAGCTGCCGATACGGCACGATCCGTTGCGTTCTTTCCGGTGGGACGTTGGTGGGTGTCTTTCTCATGACGTCTTAGCTTGTCGTGGTGGGTAAAGATTCTTTAATGGGAAGCTGTCCCCGGTTTCGTCTGTCCCCGGTTTCGTCTTCCCGGTTTCGTCCCGGTTTCCCCCTTCCGGTTTCCCTCTAAGAAGTGCCTCCGATTGAACGGGTTGGTGTGCCAAGAAAGCACTTGGCGTGCCAGGGGCCGAAACGGAATCCTGGGCCAATCACCTGGTTGCCCCCGAGCGTTTTTGGGTTAACTCCCAGCGTGACTATGCCGACCGCTGGGGAGTATCATGAATGAATGCGATTCCACATTCATGTCGACGCCGCCGAAATGTCACGCGATTTTGAGGAAGCAGCTACAAGGGACCTCGGCTTCTCACGTGATGATTTCAACCCTATGCCGAGCAAGGGTCCGCAGGCATACCCCTGCAATCATCTTTCGAAAAAACTAGCAACGGTCAACGAATTCCATCGTGCTTTCGACGATGTCGCACAACTGGCCGTCTCTGGAGTCGTCGGCTACATCGAAGGCGAGTGCGTGGTCCGCCGAAGCGAAGTACGACCTTTGATCTATGCGCCAAGCGTCCCCTTACCTTTCTCGGTAGGTCTTAAGGACTTGGGACCTCGAGAATTCCGTGAAACCGAGATACATATTAGCGCCTTAGCTTCCGATGTTGACGATGACGTCAAATCCTCGCTGGTGACAGCTGGTTTCTTTTTGGCATACAAGGGGAACGTCGATCAGCGAAAGCTCATATTCACTATACAAGGATCAGTGCGCACTATTCGTCCGGTCTATGTTGTCCTGCTGCAATGGTTATCCACATCAGGAGCTCTCGGGCCTTGCGTCATTAAGGAGGAACGGATCCGCCGGTTCTGGCTAAGTGATCCTGATGTGTTCCGGCCACCGGTCGTTGAAACCATTCTGCCGGTCGGCATCTGCGAGAAATTGTGATGTTAAGCGACCGCGAGGCGCGAGCTTTGCCCGGTCGCAACTTTGCCGCCAAGCAATCGCCGTGCTGGTTGAACAGCAACAGTGGGTGGTAGCAGACCGACTCGAAGTGGCCGTTGTAGGCGCTGCCTTCCTGCCGGCCGTGGACGGGGCTCTCGGTAGAGTCCATGTCCAGCACGACGCACTCGGAGTCATCACCGGCCTCGGCTTGCGCGATCAACTCGCGGTTCACCGCCATCAGCCCGATCAGATTCTCGTCGCCGGCGAGCATGGCGGTCTCGAAGCTCTGCAGCCGGGAGGTCAGCGCCGCGCCGCGATCCCAGTTCTTCTTCGAGCCAATCAGCCGAAAGGTTGGATCGGCGGAGACACGAACGGCGTCGTTGAGATCCTCGTAGCCCGCCAAGCGGGAGTAGACCGACTGTCGCAGCAGATCGACGAACGGGAACTTCTTGTTCGAGCCTTGCCGCGAATCCGTCAGATGCTCGTCTATCAGCTTGCCTAGTCCGAGTCGTTCGTCCAGTTCGCGAATGAGAATCAGCCCGCCATCCGAGGTGACTCGCGATCCTTGGAAATCGACCTTGAGAAATCCATTGAAGGTGAGCTGAAACGGTTTGTTTTCTTTTTCACCCATTGGGTGTTGATCTCCTCAGCGCCTTGAGTGCTTTCAAGCCCGCATAAATAAAGGCGTCCGAGTCCACCCGATGGTTAGCAGAACCGAAACTAAAGTGGAAATCCAGGCTTAGCACAGAGCGGCGGCTAGCCGCGATTGAAATGGCAGCGGGGCGGCAATCCGAAAATGACGGACGCTACAAGCCGTTGGACAGTAGTGTTTCCAGGGTCTCCTCGGACAATGCGAAAGGTGGAACTTGCGTCAAAAGGGAGTTTACATCCGAGGACCACGGCGTGCCCTATGCTCCGGGTAAAGTTTTTATCCTCACGGGGGCAGACTCCTACTGTCTTCACCCGGAGATTCGCGAACCATTGATGGTTCAGGTCTCATACAGTCAACGATATCCCAAGGGGAAGAAACCGCTGCCGATCGAGTCGGAGCTTGAACCGTTTGTGGGGGGTCTTAGTTTCACTCCCGTTCGGTAGCTCCACGGTTTAGACTGGCCCGAGACGCCGCGTTCGTGGACAAGCAAAGGAGAAACCGCGAGCCGGCCTGAGCGGCTGCCGCGGCCGGTGGCCGCCAACGACGCGCCGACCCAAATCGACGGATGGATCGTTTCGGGTCGTGTCCGCGGACCCCTTACAGGCGCACGATCTTCTCGTCAACGATTCCGGGGTAACGGTTGCGCGTGTCCACTAACCTCGGGCAGGTTTCGAGCAGACCGTCATAGTCGAGCTCGGAGTGGTCGGCGACAATGACGGCGCAATCGGACGCCGCGGCGGCTTCGAGCAAGTCCGCGGACTCGCGCACCTGCCCGTCGATCTCGAGGCTCGGGACAAACGGGTCGGTATAGCTGATAATCCCGCCGCGGTCCTCGAGCAGCTTGATGATGTCGAGCGCCGGCGACTCGCGCGTATCGGAAACATCGCGCTTATAGGCCACGCCGACGATATGGATGCGGGAGCCTTTCACCGGCTTGCCGCAATCGTTGAGCGCGGCCTGCACCTTGTCGGCGACAAAACGGGGCATCTGGCTGTTGATTTGCGCCGCCAGCTCGATCAGATGAGCCTCGTGCCCGGTCTGCCTTGTCTTCCAGGAAAGATAAATCGGGTCGACCGGGATGCAGTGGCCGCCCAAACCGGGGCCGGGATAAAACGGCATGAAGCCGAACGGCTTCGTCGCGGCGGCTTCGATCACTTCCCAGACGTCGATATTCATGTGGTCGCACATCAGCGCCATTTCGTTCGCCAAGCCGATGTTGATCATGCGGAAGGTGTTTTCCATCAGCTTGACCATCTCGGCCACGCGGGTGGAGCTGACCGCGACGACTTGGTCCATCACTTGGGAATAAAAGAGCCGCCCCATCTCGGTGCAGGCCGGGGTGACGCCGCCGATGACCTTGGGGATATTGCGGGTGTTGAACTCGGCATTGCCCGGGTCGACGCGCTCGGGCGAAAAGCACAGGAAAAAGTCGCGCCCCGCCTTGAGGCCCGAGCGCTCGAGCACCGGTAAAATGGCCTCTTCGGTCGTTCCCGGGTAGGTGGTCGATTCCAAAATGACCAACATGCCGGGACGAAGTTGCTCGGCGAGTTCTTCGGTCGCCGCAAGGACATGGCTCAGGTCGGGATCGCGCGTCTTGCGCAACGGCGTCGGCACGCTGATGCTGACGGTGTCGCACTCAGCAAGCGCGGCGAAGGATGTGGTCACGGAAGCTTTGTCCGAGCCGATCCACTGGGCAAAAGCCTCGGCCTCCACATCGGGAATCGAACATCGCCCGGCCCGCAGTTGCGCGACCTTGGCGTCATCCCGATCAACGCCGGTGACGGCATAGCCGGCGCGCCCGAGCTCAACGGCGAGCGGCAGCCCGACATATCCCAGCCCGATGACGCCCGCGCGGGCGGTACGCGCGCGAATTCTTTCCGCCAAAACGGCGGCCGGGTCGATCGGAGCGGGCGCTTCCAGTGCGGTTCCCATCGTTTTGATTATCCCATCGCGAGCAGAAAGGGGGATATTTAATCGATCGAACCGAGTTGCCGAATGCTTTAATATTTAGTCCAATTTTGCAATAGCTGAAAGTTCGCACCACACCGGCACGGCGGTAAACTCGCGGGTTCGAACCCCAACCGAGCCGCGAGAGTAATCGAGCGGTATGCGATGCTGCGCCCCGGAAGCAAGACAAGCGGTGGTCGCAACAACGCCTCCTCGGGAGCAACCCCCAGGCCTTGCCGAGAGCCACCCCGTGACGTCAGTCTTAACGGCAGGATGAGAGAAAAGACACGGGATTCGCCGCGGTCTATCCCTGTGCCTTGCGGGCCAGGGCGCGGGCGGCGGCCTTGGTCGCTTTGTCTTCGCCCTTGAGGGCCGGTTGCAGGCACTCGCGGGTTCTCTTGAGAACCATCTTGCGCCGAGCGGGGTCGTCGAGGCGGCCGGGTTCGAAGGCGGCGGCGGCTTGTTGCAAGGTGTGCGCGACGCCCAACAGAAAACGAGCCTTATCGACTGTCACGGGAAGCGATTCGAAGCGACTCTTGGCGGCGGCCGGCTCCTCGTCGCCGACGGCGTCCATGGTTTGGAGAATGAAATGGCGATCCAGCGTTCTCGCCGCGGCCGCTTCGAGCACGTCCTCACCCGGCATGTTGCCGACCTTGATGCGGCGAAGGATCGGCGATGCGGCCGTGCCGGCTTTGGGCAGGGGAAAGCCCAGCGCGATGGTTTCAGACGACTCGGCCGTCTGTTCCAATTCCGTCACGGCGTCGAGAAGGGCCAAAACGCGCGTCTTGGTCTGTCGGCGGTATTGTCCAATGCAGATGTTGTAGTTTTTCGATTCCCACTGAGGCACGAAGTGAATGCCCTCGGCGCACGATTCCTCCCACTCCATCGCGGCCCGGGTCATCGCTCCTAGAATCGTGACCTTCCAAGCCGACGCGCGTTCGGCATAGCCGGTATCGAGGGAGAGAAGGTCTTCCAGATACGCCAGTGTGTCGGTGTAATCCCCCATTTCGAATTGTCGGTGAGCCTGGACCCAAAACTCCGTCCCTGGGGGCGCGGGCGTGCACGCGGCCAGGGCGATGATCAGCAGTAGGGCCGGCGTGGATTTGAAAATCAGGTACTTCATCGGGCTTATCTTCGGAGCATAGCAGCCGGGGGGCGATAAGACGGCTCATGAACGAAAGACGGTTTGCGCGCCGGTCAGCTTGCCTCGGGCTGTTGCGTGGAGAGCGAGTCCGTCGGATTCCGCCCGGAGGGAGGTTGGGTTGGGCGGGTTGCCGGGCAGGCCTGGAGACCTGCCCCACTGGGGGAGCGGCACGAGGACCGGTCGCTGCCGGGTGCTCCAGCTTTGTATGCCGGTCCGCGGCACGGTAAGATTGCCTCTATGAGCTTGCGGAGTCTTCTTGTCGCCAATCGAGGGGAAATCGCGGTCCGTATTATCCGCGCGGCGACGGAGTTGGGCGTGCGGGCCGTGGCGGTCTATTCCGAGGACGACGAGTCGTCGCTGCACACTCGCAAGGCCGATCAGGCCGTTGCTCTTCAGGGGCAGGGCGCGCGCGCTTATCTCGACATCGACCAACTGATCGCCGCCGCCCAAGACGCCGGTTGCGACGCTGTCCACCCGGGGTACGGGTTCCTGAGTGAAAGCGCCGAATTCGCCCGCCGCTGCGGCGAGCAGGGTCTCATCTTCGTTGGGCCGCGGCCCGAGACGCTCGAGCTTTTCGGCGACAAGGTACGTGCGCGCGCGATGGCGGAGAGTTGCCTCGTGCCCGTCCTGCCCGGCACCTCGGGGGCGGCGAGTCTCGACGAAGCCCGCGAGTTTTTCGAGTCGCTCGGCGGCGCGCCGATCATGATCAAAGCGGTGGCGGGCGGGGGAGGCCGCGGCATGCGTGCTGTCTCGCGCGCCGAGGAGATCGAGTCAGCCTTCGAACGCAGCCGTTCGGAAGCCGAAAAGGCTTTCGGCATCGGAGACCTTTACGTGGAGCGACTGGTCCGGGAGGCACGCCACATTGAAGTGCAGATCGTGGGGGACGGGTCGGGGGCGGTCATCCACTTGGGCGAGCGCGAATGCAGCATTCAAAGAAGACATCAGAAACTGGTCGAGATCGCGCCGGCGCCCGGACTGGCCGAAGCGATGCGCGAAGAGCTCTGGGAAGCGGCCGTGCGCTTGGCCGAACAGGCGCGCTATCAAAACCTCGGGACCTTCGAATTTCTCGTTAACAGAACGCAAGGCGAGGGCGGTCAGGCTGCCTTTTGGTTCATCGAGGCCAACGCTCGCTTGCAGGTGGAACATACGGTGACCGAGGAGGTCACCGGCGTGGACCTTGTGCAATTACAGCTGAGGCTGGCCGGCGGCAGCTCGCTCGACGAGTTGGGGATCGACTCGGCGGAGAAACCCGGCAGCCACGCCCTACAAGTGCGAGTCAACATGGAGCGAATGGGCGCCGACGGCTCCGCGCGGCCTTCCGGAGGAACGCTCACCGCATTTGAGCCGCCCCAGGGCGAGGGGATCCGCACTGATTCGCACGGCTACGCGGGATACAGCACCAGTCCGCGCTTCGATTCCCTGTTGGCCAAGCTCATCGTTTACGAGAAGTCGGACGGGCTCGAGGGCGTTATCGACCGAACCCGCGAGGCTTTGGGACGGTTCAAGATCGAGGGCGTCGTGACGAACGTTCCGTTCTTGCAAAGCGTGTTGGATCATCCCGAATTTCGGGCCGGACGCTGGTACACGCGCTTTATCGAGGATCACATCGGGGATCTGGCGACCGATGATCCGCCGAGCGCTTCGGAGTCCCCCCGGCCGGCCGCGAACGCGGCGACGGCGGGCGCTCGGGTGGAAGCTTCCGACCCGCTCGCCGTGCTTGACTACGGCCGGTCGGTCGGGCATCGCCCCGCCGGTGAAAGTGCTGTTGGTTCGGCGGCGTCGCAGTCGGATTTCGGCATCGAGGGGCCCGAAGGGGCGACGCCGACCGCAGCGCCGATGCAGGGGACGATCGTCGATATCGAGGTCGCCGAGGGCGATGCGGTCCACGAGGGTTGTCCGCTGTTGATTATGGAATCCATGAAGATGGAGCACGTCATCACGGCGGATCGGGGCGGCATCGTGCGGCGGATCACGGTAACCGTGGGAGATTCCGTTTATGAAGGCCACCCGCTGGTCTTCATCGAGGAAGGGGAGGTCGAAGCCCCCGACGCCGATGACGCCGAGCAACGCGATTTGGATCACATTCGGGCCGACCTGGCGGAAAATATCGCGCGGCACGAGATCGGGCTTGACGCGGCGCGCCCCGAGGCGGTCGCCAAACGCCGCAATAGGGGGCATCGTACGGCACGCGAAAACATTGCCGACTTGTGCGACCCCGACTCTTTCGTCGAGTACGGGGCGCTGGTGCTCGCCGCGCAACGGCAGCGGCGTTCGCTCGACGACTTGATGAAAAATGCTCCGGCCGACGGCATGATCGCGGGCTTCGGCCGCGTGAACGGCGATCAGTTCGGTCACGACCGGGCGCGCTGCATCGTGATGTCCTACGACTACATGGTGATGGCCGGCACGCAGGGC
Source organism: Bryobacterales bacterium (assembly GCA_965238125.1). Taxonomy (GTDB): domain Bacteria; phylum Acidobacteriota; class Terriglobia; order Bryobacterales; family UBA6623; genus UBA6623. Next base: position 6,389,354 of record OZ250179.1, read on the forward strand.
TTCAAAAACCATTACAAGAAAGACCGGATGTTCGAGTTGGCCGAAAAATGGCAACTCCCCGTGGTCTTTTTTGCCGAAGGCGGCGGTGGGCGGCCGGGAGATACGGAATGGTCGTCGCCCGCCGGCTTGGATGTGCCCGCGTTCTATCTGTGGGGCAAGCTCAGCGGACTGGTTCCGATGGTCGGCATTACGACCGGACGTTGTTTTGCTGGCAATGCGGTAATCCTCGGATGCTGCGACGTCATTATCGCCACCGAGGGATCGAACATCGGGATGGGCGGCCCGGCGATGATCGAGGGCGGCGGGCTGGGCGTCTTCACGCCCGAGGAAGTCGGGCCGATGGACGTTCAGGTCCCCAACGGCGTAGTGGATATTCCCGTTGCCGACGAAGCCGAGGCGGTCGAAACGGCCAAGAAGTATCTTTCCTATTTCCAAGGACGGTTTGAGGATTGGGAATGCGCCGACCAGCGCCTGCTGCGCGACATCGTTCCCGAGAACCGCCTGCGCGTCTACGACATTCGCAAGGTCATTGAGACCCTCACTGACAAAAAATCCGTCCTTGAGATCCGCCGCTATTTCGGCGTCGGAGTTGTGACGGCCTTGGCGCGCGTCGAGGGCCGCCCGATCGGCATCATCGCGAATAATCCGAACCACCTCGGTGGCGCCATCGACGCCGACGCGGCGGATAAATCAACGCGTTTCATGCAGCTTTGCGATGCCTTCGATATTCCCATCCTGATGCTGTGCGACACGCCGGGGAATATGGTCGGGCCCGAGGTGGAAAGGACCGCGCTGGTGCGTCACGCCTGTCGCATGTACGTCACCGCAGCGAGCGTCACGGTCCCGTTTTTCACGATCGTGCTGCGGAAGGGCTACGGCCTCGGCGCGCAAGCGATGGCGGGCGGAAGCTTCAAGGCGCCGTTTTTCGTCGTATCTTGGCCGACGGGCGAGTTCGGGGGCATGGGACTCGAAGGCGCCGTCAAACTGGGCTATCGCAAACAGCTGGCCGCACTCGAGGATCCCGACGAGCGCAAAGCCCTCTACGACAAGTTGGTCGCCGAGATGTACGAGAAGGGCAAGGCGATCAGCATGGCAACCTATTTTGAGTTTGACGACGTTATTGATCCGGCCGAGTCGCGGCGCTGGATCATGACCGCCCTGACGTCGGTTCCGCCGACGGAGCCGCGCAAGGGGAAGAAGCGGCCTTGCATTGACACATGGTAGGGCGGGGGTCTGATTTGCCAGGTGTTGAATAAGGCAAGGGCAGGCCGGGAGACCTGCCCCACTGGGGCACGGGAAGGCTTGGGGGGGCACTGCGGCGCTCAGTTGAAGAACAGCACCTTCGGACGCGTGTCTTTCCAGTTCACGTCCATTTCTTTGGCGTGGACCTTGTAGTCGGATTGCAAACCGAGCGTGACCTCGGGAATCGCCACCGGATCGTCGTCCATGTGGTAGGTGCAAACGGCCATGCGGGGGTGAAAACGACGGATCGTCGCCGCGGCGCCGGCCAGCGCTTGGCGTTCGGCGCCCTCGATATCCATCTTGATGAAGTCGACGCGCTCGATTCCCAACTCCTCGATGATGCTGTCGAGCGAGCGCACCGGGACGGTGATGGAATGGGAAATGCCTGCCGTGCGAAACAGCGTGGGGCGGCTGCTGATGTGCTCGTGCAGTTGCAGCTCAAGTTCGGACTCTTCGTGCCACACACCGCCTTTGACAATTGTGACTTTCCCCTCGGCGATCTCGGGGGCGAGATTGCGCTCCAGGCTGAGAATGTTGTCGGGGCTGGGCTCAATCGAGATCACCCGCGCCGCGCCGCGCCTTAGAGCCCAGCGCGAGAACACGCCGATGTGCGCGCCGGCGTCGATGACGGTGTCGCCGGGCTGAATCGTCGGTTCGCGCCCCTGGTAGGTTTCGTCGATGTCAATTTCCCAAATCAGCCAGGCGAGCGACTCGCGACCGTCCTCTTCGGCGATCCAGAAATCGCCGAGCTCAGTGCGGTATTGCTGAAAGGGGTGTCCTTCGATCTCCTCCTCGGCGAGCAAAGTGAGGGACTCGAGTAGATCGCTGTGCCGACCTTCGGGAGAAAAGCAGTGCCCGCGATCGAGAGCGGCGTATCAGATGTCGTCCCAAGCCACGTAGGGTTGCCGACCGATCGTCTTGTCGATCACATAGTGCACCCGCCACCAGGTCGAACAGCCGCTTTGGTCGGCCCGCGACCAGAAAAGCGCCACGCCGACGAACACGGCCGCGACAGCCCAACCCTTCCACTCGCGATTGACAACCAAGGCGCCGCTCGCCGCCAGCAGGAGAGAGATGGCGTAGATGTCGTGAAATCGAAGTATTCGCCCAAAGCGAAGGTGAGGAACATGACGGCCGGCAGGCCGTAGCTGACGTGGGTTCGGGTCATCGCGCGACTTTCCGCGACCGGGGATTGACGCAACGCCCCTCCTTGTACCAATGCTACTAGATATCCTCATTGGGCCGGCCGTGTTCAGGCAACTCGGAAGCTGAAGGAACTGATCGTTCATGTTTTCCCGCCGCACCGACTGGAATCGGTCGCCGAACCGTCTCACAACGGCACTTCGAGCCCGGCGCGACAAGGGCTTGCCCGTGTTGGATTTGACCGAGTCGAATCCGACGCGCTGCGGCTTTGACTACCCCGAGACGGAAATCCGGGCGGCGCTCGATCAACATGCCGTCTTGCAATATCAGCCCGCGCCGTTTGGCCTGCTGGGGGCCCGGGAGGGGGTCGCCGCGTATTACCAGAGACGAGGGATTGCCGTGTCGCCCGACCGCGTCGCTTTGACGAGTGGAAGCAGCGAAGCGTACTCGCAGCTTTTCAGACTGCTGACCGATCCCGGCGACGAGGTCTTGACGGCCGCTCCCGGTTATCCGCTACTCGACTTTTTGGCCGGTCTCAATGACGTTCGGTTGGTGCGTTACCCGCTCGGCTACGAAGGCCGGTGGCGCTTGGATCTCGATGCGTTGGAGCAGACGATCACGGCGAGCAGCCGCGTTTTGGTCGTTGTCAGCCCGAACAACCCGGTCGGCTGCTTCCTGAAGCGCGACGAGCTCGACGGGGTGGCGAATCTGTGTCGCCGGCACGGCCTGGCGCTGGTTGTGGACGAGGTGTTCGCTGATTTCGCTTGGGGGACCGACGCGTCACGGGCTCCAAGCGCCGTCACCGTCGCCGATTGCCTCACGTTCACGCTCAATGGGTTGTCGAAAAGCGCCGCTCTTCCGCAGATGAAGCTTGGCTGGATCGTTGCCGGCGGTTCGCCGGGCCTGCTTTGCGAGGCCCTCGAGCGACTTGAGGTCATCGCCGATACGTATCTCTCGGTCTCGACGCCGGTGCAGTGCGCGGCGGCGGCGCTGATCGAGCAGGGGGACGTGATACGTCCTTTGATCCTCGATCGGATTCGCGAAAACAGCGACCTTCTCGATTCTTACCTGGATGCCGATCGCCCATGTGATCGCCTCACAGCCGAGGGCGGCTGGTATGCGGTTCTGCGGATTCCCGCCGTCCAAAGCGACGAGGACCGCGCACTCGACCTGCTCGAAAACCAGGGAGTTTTCGTCCACCCCGGCAGCTTCTACGATTTCCCCGTCGGCGCCCATATCGTGCTCAGCTTGATCACGCCGCCCGAGGTATTGGCCGCCGGGCTCGTACGCCTGTTTACGAACCCCACCTTTGGGACGTCCTGAGCCGACCCCTCCGCCGGACCTTGGGCGGGGTCGGGAACAGAGTGCCTCTTCGTAAGTCAATTGCAAGTACGGGGGTGCGATTGGCGCCCTAGAGGATATCCGCATGAGTAACTCAGTTGCATCTTGGATGCTTAGCGGCGACCTCGGAATCGCGGTCGAAACTAGGAGACAACCCCTTTATTTGTGAACATAATACCCTAAACCGAAAACCCTTCCTGAAAAACGCGTTTTCTAGTTGACACTGAGTTGCAAGTTTCTGTATCTTCGTAGGAGAGCATCTAGTTGCAACTGAGTTGCAATTGGGGAATTGTGATTGGGCCGGCTCCGGCCGGCCCCTACACCTTCGATTGGTTCCTTCGTCATGCGGGTGAAACTGCCAACATCGGGAGGGGTGTGGTTGCTAACCGCCCTGGCCGTTTTGCGCCTGGGCGGTGCAACCCAAACCGACACCGGGGCCTCCACATCCGCAGCAAAACCGTCGGTCGAAACCGCCGTCGCGGCTATCGATCAACAAATCGAAGATCTGCGCGCCAAGCTGGCTGAAGTTCATCAACAAATCGAGGATCTGGCCGCGCTTCGCACGGCTGCATTTGCCGAGCCCGTGACCGAGCCGGCGAGAGCGCGAGCGACCCAAGCCCCCGCGGCGCAATCGCGGGTGCGCCCGGCCAACGCTCCGAGTGCGGCCGCAGGCGGGCTCTACGACAGTCTGGCCGAAAAGGATCCACGACCGACCTCGACGGCCCTGCGCCCCGGGTCCGGGTTGTTTGGCGACACAATCAAGGTCGGCGGGTACGGGTCGTTTCGCTTCGAGACCAACAACATTGACCTAGGACCGCAAGTCGGCGACTTGCCGCGCTTGAAACGTGGCTTCAACTCGTTCGACTTCCGCCGATTCGTCGTCACGCTCGACGCGGCGCCGACCGATCGACTGCGCTTCTATGCCGAAGTCGAGATGGAGCGCCTCAACGAGATCGAGGTCGAGCGAAACGCCATCCCGGAAAATCGAGGACGCATCGGCCGCAATCGCGCCGGGGTGCGCTTCATTCAGGAAGTCGAAGGCACCAGCGGCGGGGAACTCGCCGTCGAGCAGGCCTGGGCGCAATTTGACTTCAACGACAAGATCGGCGCCCGCATGGGGGTCGTGCTTCCTCCGGTCGGCCGGTTCAATCTTCTGCACGAAGACAACTATTGGGACTTGCCGCGACGGCCGCTGGCGGCTCGCGGCGGCCCCGCCTTGCCGGTGAAGTCGGCTTGGCGGGAACTGGGCGCGGGCGTGGTCGGCAATATTCCGTGGGGGCAGGGCTTTTTCGATTACCAGGCGTATGTCGTCAACGGCGCGCAACTCGATTTCGCCATGGAAGAAATCGTCTCGCTGCGCGAGGGCCGCAACCTGCTCGAACTGGAACCGGAGCTTTCGTTTTCTTCCGGGGCCTTCAACGGCACGAATACGGCCAATGCTTTCACTTGGCGCACGGCTTTCCGTCCGCGTCTGGGGCATGAGTTCGCTTTCTCGGGCTATCACGGCGAGTACACGCCCGACTATCTATTGCAGGACGGCTGGGTAAACACATTCGCGTTCGACGGCAAGACGACCCTGGGCAATTTCGAGATCGAAGGCGAATACATCTTTACGAACTTCGGCGCGATGCGCGACGTGCTCAACGACATGGGCCGCCAGATGGTTGACGCCGCCGCCAAGACGACCAGCGCGGAAACGGCGACTCTCGAAACCGAGCTCGAAGGCGAATTCAAGGGGCCGTTCACGAATCGCCGCAACGGCTTCTGGGTGGACTTCAAATACCGGCTGCGGCCCAAGTGGCTCCGGGACGGCTTTCTCGGCCGAGGCTTCGGGGACCCCGAGTTGATCCCGATCGTGCGCCTCGAGCGCATCAAGTTCGGCGACTTCCTTACGGCCTTTGATTTCGCCGCCGGAAATATCACGCGGCTCGACACCGAAGACTTGGCGCAGGTGAGAATGTCGCTGGGCTTGGCTTATCGCCCGACGCCTTCGGTGGTGTTTTCCGCGGCTTGGGAACACAACCGGCGGACATCGGGGAGTCACTTGATTTTCCCGAGGCCGGTCGGAACCGACCCGCTGCCGGACCGCTCTTTCGACAGTTTCGTCATGGGGACGGCGTTTGGCTTTTAGAGGAACCATGAGCACGGCGATTCCGATGAGCGTTCGAGGGTTGGCCGTCGCGGCCGCCTCGGCGCTGTGTCTCGCCTCGTCGGTATTGACCGCGGAAAGAGTCGATGTCTACCTCAGTCTGGAAGAAGCGCCGAAGGTGATGTTTCCCGACGCCGATCGCGTTGAACGCAAGGACGTTGCCTCCGACGAATCGCTGCGCGCCCGCATGAAACAGCGCATCGGACGGATGAAGCCGAGCATTTGGGAGCCGTTCTACGTCAGCTTCACGGCTTACAAGCAAGAGCAGGTCATCGGGTACGCAGTGGTTTGCGAGGAGATCGGCAAACATCGGCCCATTACGCTCATCGTCGCCACCACGCCGGACCTCGTCGTCAAGGATGTTGCGGTGATGATGTATCGCGAATCGATCGGCGGTGAGGTTCGGCATCAGGCCTTTCTGAAGCAGTTCGCGCACAAGAAGCTCGAGGACCCCATTGCCGCGCGGCGGGATATCAAGAATATCTCCGGCGCGACGCTGTCCGTGCGGGCGATGAGCCGGGGGGTTCGTAAGGCCCTGGCGTTTCTCGAAGCGACTTACCCGAACCCGCTCGCTTCAGCCGAGGAGACGGCGCCCGCCTCGCGCATCCCGACGAAAGAGGTCCCGCAATGAGCCGCGCCGTTGTTGCCGGGCTGATAGCAGCATTGCTCACCGCCGCCTCGCCCGAAAACGCCGCGACCGAGGACGTGGCGCATGCTGCCGGCGTGCCCTGTCGCCATTCTTGGCGACATGTCCCGGCCGCCCCCGAGACTCACGCCTCCGCCGAAAACGAGCACTTCGTTCAGCGCGCCCATTACGTGATGGGCACGATCTTCGAGATCCGCGGTTTCGGAAAAGATCGCGAACAGACGGCGGAAGCCTTCGAGGCCGCCTTTGCGGAAATTCGCGAGGCGGACGAACTGCTGAGCCACTACCGCGAAGACAGCGCCCTAGCGCGCTTGAACCACGAGGCGGCTCGCGGGCCGATCGAGGTTGAGCCCGGGCTTTATGACGTCCTGGCTCTCTCGCGGAAATTCGCCGAGCTTTCAGACGGCGCGTTCGACCCCACCGCCGGGGCGTTGGTCGGTCTGTGGGAAGAAGCCGAGCAAGCCGGCCGGCCGCCGACCGATGAGCAGTTGCAACAGACCTTCCGCCGCGTCGGTTGGCGAAAAGTCGAGTTGCTCGACGGCGGGCGGGTCCGTTTCCGCACTTCCGGAGTGCGGGTGAATTTCGGCGCGATCGGCAAGGGTTGGGCGCTCGACCGGGCGCTTGAAGTGCTCAAGCGTCACGGGGTTCGCAACGCTTTGTTGAGCGCGGGGACGAGTACGGTTTACGCGCTGGGCAGCGATCGCTCCGGGCGCGGATGGCGAATTTCGTTGCGCGATCCGCTCCGGCCCGATGCGGAAGATGTTGAAGACGATGAAGAAGCAGCGGCTTTCTATGTCCGCGACGGCGCCGTTTCGACCTCGGCCGACTACGAACGGTCGCTGATGATCGATAACCAACGCTACAGCCATATCATCGATCCGCGCAGCGGCTTGCCGGTAGGCGCGGCACGCGGGCCTGACGACGGGAAAATCTTGAGCGCGACGGTTCGGGCCCCGAACGCGGCCGAAGCCGACGCGCTTTCGACGGCGGTTTTCGTGATGGGATTGGACAAGGGCCGGGACTTTCTGAAGCGGGTCGGCCGACAAGGTCGACTGATCGGTCTTGTGGGCGGCGAAGTCCGCCGCCACCGGATCGGTCCGGCGGAGAACGCCGTTTGGGCCGTTCGACGGCTCGGCAACCGAATAGACGCACGGCAATAAAGATAGACCATCGGCGAAAGGGATAGACGATGCAGGGCAACGGCAACGGCAACGGTATTCGAGCAAAGAAGTTGAACGCGGCTTTCCGCCGCTGGCGCGGGGTTCACCTCATCACGGGTTTTGTGGTGGCGCTGTGGCTGGTGCTGATGGCGATCACCGGGGTCTTGATCAATCATCAGGAGGATTTCGGACTGATCGACGTCGAGATCCCCAACGCCTATCTGCCGGCGCATTACAACAATGAATACCATCCCGATTCGAACGGCCTGCACGTTGTGATCGGCGACCTGCACTCGGGCGCCTTCTTCGGCCCGATTGGCCGCTATATCGGAGACTTGATCGCCCTGCTGATCCTCGTCTCCGTGGGCTCGGGCCTGTACTCCTACTGGGTCAAGAGGTGCTTGGGCTCGCGCCGGACCAGCGAGACTGAATCCGGCGAGTATCCGTTGTTACAGCCGTTGTTACAGGATGCTCCGCCCATCGCCGTCGAGCCCCAGCCAACCATGGCGCCTTCGCTCCAACAGATGCGCGAGTAGGGTTCCGTGTCGCCGAGTTACGTGTCGCCGAATCACGTGTCGCCGAGGTGCACGGAGAGTGTCCGACGCCGGGCCGGCAGTGGGGCAGGTCTCCAGGCCTGCCCTTCCCCAACCCGTTTAATCCGCGAGTCGGGCGTCATCCCGGCGCGCCGTGCCGCTCAAGGACCGGCGCTACCGCGCTTTCAATGGCCGCCGCCGTTTCTTGGACCGTGCCACCTGCATCGATCGTCTTGATGCGCTTGGGTTGTTGACGCGCCAGTTCGAGGTACGCGCCGCGAACTTTTTCGAAAAACGCCGAGCCTTCCTTCTCCATGCGGCTTTCGTCCGCGGTTTCTTGCTCGTTGCGCTCCAGAGCGCGGCCCACGCCGGTTTCCGGGTCGATGTCGAGCAGCAAGGTCAAGTCGGGTTGAACGCCCGCGCAGGCGACATGCTCGATTGCCCGCACGGCCTCGACGCCCAGGCCCCGCCCGTAGCCCTGATAAGCCACGGTGGCATCGGTGAAGCGATCGGCGATCACGATCTTGCCGGCATCGAGCGCGGGCGTGATGACCTCGGCGATATTTTGAGCGCGGGAAGCGAAGTAGAGCAACAGTTCGGGAATCGGCCGCAAGTCCTGATTGGCCGCGTCGAGAAGAATCTCACGAATGCGCCGGCCCGACCGCGTCCCGCCCGGTTCTTGCGCAACGACGACGGAATACCCCTTGGCCTCCAGGCTGTGCCGCAAACGCTCCAATTGGGTCGTTTTGCCGCTGCCGTCAACGCCTTCCAAGCTGATGAAAATGCCGTTTCGCAAGCTGCAATTATAACCTCCCGGCCGTCATGGATTACCGCGCTTAAAAGACGTCGGACTCGTTGGCGGGGGGCGCTCCCGCCGCTCACCATAGCAAGTCCCTGCGAATTCCAGGCGGCCCGGTATACTGGTTACTCGCATGCCCGAGCCTTCTCCCGAGACAACCCGACCAGCGGCTTCGCGCAAGGCCACCCTGATGGTTTCGGCCCTCTCGATGCTGATTGTCGTGATGATTTTTCTGTTCTGGCGCGGAACATGGTTCGGGCGGGAACTCAGCGACGCGGAGATCCGCGAATATCTCGCCGACGAGGAAAGACCGCGCCGCGCGCAGCATGCGCTGGCACGGATTTCCGACCGCCTGGACCGCGGTGACCGCTCGGTCATGCGTTGGTACCCGGCCGTGACCGCCCTCTCCGACCATCCGCTCACTCAACTCAGGGCTAACGTCGCTTGGGTGATGGGGCAGGACAACGCCGAGCCCGCTTTCCACAAAAAGCTCCGTGAAATGCTTGGGGACTCGGAGCCGCTCGTGCGCCGCAACGCCGCGCTGTCGCTGATCCGCTTCGGCGACAATGCCGGGCACTCGGAGCTGCGCGCCATGCTCGAGGACTACACCGTGCTCAGCCCCCACCAGGGCGTCTTCCTGAACCGCCTAGACGAGGGTGACGTCGTCGCCGCCGGCACTCTACTCGCGCGAGTCGAGGTTGAGGGAGAAGAGGAGGCGTTGGAAATCCGTTCCCCGGTTCCCGGTATTGTCGAGGAACATTTACTGGAAGACGGCGCCGCGATCACCCCCGGCGCCCGGGTGGTGCGGCTCGGCCCTGACGCGTCGCACATTTTCGAAGCCCTGCGCGGGCTCTACTTGATCGGGACCGCCGAAGACATTGAAGCCGTGCGGCGATACTATCGCCCGCGAGAGGACATGTCGGCAAGCGTCGCCGAGCAAGCCCAACTCACCGTGGAAGCGATTCGCGAACGTGCTTCCCAACAGACGCCGCCGGGAGCGCCTACCCAATAGCGGGTCGGGCGCCATCCGCGCGGACGGACGCGGCGCCGCTACGGGCTCAGCCTTTTTCGCGGTGATCGGCCACTAGCTGCTCGATACCCACCAAATCCGTCGGGTAGTCCCCCGTGTAGCAGGAATAGCAGTACTCTTCTCGGCGGTCTTGGACGGCTTGCTGTAAGCCCTCAAGCGAAAGGTAGGCCAGCGAGTCGGCTTCGATGTGGTCGCGGATCTTGTCGAGCGAATGGGTGGCCGCGATGAGTTCGTTCTTGTCGGGCGTGTCGACCCCGTAATAGCAGGGCGAAACCGTCGGGGGGCAGGAGATGCGCAGGTGAACTTCCTTGGCCCCGACTTGCCGCATGATGCGCACAATCTTTTGGCTGGTCGTACCGCGGACCAACGAATCATCCACCAACACCACGCGCATCCCCTCGACGATGCCGCGAACCGGGTTGAGCTTGAGTTTCACGCCGAAGTCGCGAATCGATTGCTTGGGCTCGATAAACGTGCGGCCGACGTAGTGATTGCGGATCAGTCCCATGCGGTAGGGGATTCCGGACTCGGCGGCGTACCCGATGGCGGCGTCCACGCCGGAGTCGGGCAGCGGCACGACGATATCGGCTTCCACGGGAGCCTCGCGGGCGAGCAAACGGCCCAGCAGTTCGCGCGATTCTTGGACGGAACGCCCGAAGACGATCGAGTCGGGCCGCGAGAAATAAACATGCTCGAAAGCGCATTGGCAGCGCTTGCGAGCCGGGGCGAAGCGCTCGCGGTGCAGACCTTCCGGGTCCACCGTGATCATTTCGCCGGGTTCGACGTCGTCGACGTAGGTTGCTCCGATCAGATCGAAGGCGCAGGTTTCCGAGGCAAATACGTAGGCGGTGTGGCCGTCGTGTTCGAGTCGCCCGAAAGCCAGCGGGCGGAAACCGTGCGGGTCGCGCGCAACAATCAAGCGGTCTTTCGCCAGCATGGCCAGCGAATAGGCTCCTTCCATGCGCAACAGCGATTCCCGCAGGGCGTGCTTGAGGCGACCTTCGCGCGATCGAGCCATCAGATGAATAATGACTTCGGTGTCACTGCCGGCTTGGAAAATCGACCCTGCCATTTCGAGCTCGCGGCGAACGTCGATGGCGTTGGTCAGGTTGCCGTTATGGGCAACGGCGATTTGTCCCTTGCTGCACTCGACGAAAAACGGCTGGGCGTTGAGCCGCGCGCTTTGCCCGGCCGTCGAATAGCGGGTGTGGCCGATCGCCATCTTGCCACGCAGCTCTTTGAGGACGGACTCGGTGAAGATCTCCGCCACCAGGCCCATGTCCTTGCGGCAGTGCAGTTTTTCGCCGTCGCTCGAACAGATGCCGGCGCTTTCCTGGCCTCGGTGTTGGAGCGCGTAGAGGCCCAGGTAGGCGAGGTTGGCGGCTTCCGGATGCCCGTAGATGCCGAAGACGCCGCACTCTTCGTGGAACTTGTCGGATAACACTGTCCCTTTCATTATTGCGCCAAGGTCCTTTCAAGTGACGTGGCCCAGGGTTCGTGCAACTCGTCGACGGGCCGATCGAACAGCTTCGCTCCGTTTACGGACACGGCGAGCCGTCCCTCGACCGTTTCTCCGATCTCGACGGCCTCAACCTCGCAATCGGCGGCGGCCGCGAGGACATCACGGACGGCATCTTCCGCGACCGACAGCAAGATCCGCGACGGCGCTTCGTGAAACAGCAAATAGTACGCTGGTATTTCGGAATCAAGCTCGATCGTCGCGCCGATGCCGGCGGCCCCAAACGACGATTCCGCGGCGGCGACGGCCAGCCCGCCGTCGCTGAGATCGTGAGCCGATTCCGCCAAACCCGCCTTCACGATGCGCCGGGCCGCCGCGTGAACGCGCTTCTCATAATCCATATCGAGCGCGGGGGGCAATCCCCACACCTCGCCGACGATAACCTTGGCGTATTGCGAGCTTCCAAAACGCCGCTCGATTTGCGCGTCGGCGTCCGTCGCGCTCGGCAGAAGTCCGCCCAGCAAGACCAGTCGGCGTCCGGATTTTCGGAAATGTATGCCCGGCGGAGGGTCTTGATGAGCGAGCAACCCGACTATGCCCATCACCGGCGTCGGGTAAATCCCCTCACCGAGCGTTTCGTTATAGAGGCTGACGTTGCCGCCGGTAATCGGCGTTTCGAAATGCCGGCAAGCCTCGCCCATTCCTTCGATGGCTTCGATGAGTTGGGCCATGATCTCGGGCTTTTCGGGGTTGCCGAAATTGAGGCAGTTCGTCGCCGCCATCGGCTCGGCCCCGACTGTCGCGAGATTGCGGCAACACTCGGCCACGGCCAGCTTGACGCCTTCGCGAGGGTCGAGCGCGCAGAATCGCCCGTTGCCGTCGAGCGCCATGGCCAGCGAAACACCGGCTTCCTTGACGCGAACGACCGCTGCGTCGCCTCCGGGCCCCGCCGTGGTATTGGTGCGAACCATGTAATCGTATTGCTCGAAGATCCAGCGCTTCGAGCAGATATCGGGCGAGCTAAGCAACGTCACGAGATCGTCGCCGAACCCGGCCGTTTCCGACAGATCGATCGCCGGCCCGTCGAGCGGCGCGGTGCGCGGCGGCGTCGAAGCCGGCCGGTCATAGAGCGGCGCGTCGTCGGTCAGCAGCGGATTCGGCACCTCGGCGACCACCTCGCCGTGATTCTTGACGCGCAGCAGACCGTCGCCGGTGACGACGCCGATCTCGGCCGCGTCCAAACCCCATTTGCGAAAAACGTCGTACACTTCCTGCTCGCGGCCGCGCTCGGCGACGAGCAGCATCCGCTCTTGCGATTCCGACAGCATGATCTCGTAGGGCGTCATGCCGCTTTCGCGCTGCGGGACGTGTTTCAAGTCGATCTCGATGCCGCTGCCGCCGCGCCCGCCCATCTCGCACGTCGAGCAGGTCAACCCCGCCGCCCCCATGTCTTGAATACCCTCGATCGCGCCCGTTTCCATCGCTTCGAGACAGGCTTCGAGCAGCAACTTTTCGAGAAACGGATCCCCCACTTGGACATTCGGCCGCTTCTCTTCCGATTCTTCGTCGAATTCGCTCGACGCCATCGAGGCCCCGTGAATGCCGTCCTTGCCCGTCTTGGCCCCGACGTAAATCACTGGGTTGCCGACGCCCGACGCCTGCCCAAAGAAAATCTTGTCCTTGCGAAAGATGCCCAACGCGAAAGCGTTGACCAGAGGATTGCCGCCGTACCCCGGCTCGAAAATACACTCGCCCCCGACGGTGGGGACGCCGAAACAATTGCCGTAGTGGCTGATGCCGCCCACGACGCCACTGACGATATGGCGATTACGGGCGCCCGTTTCCGCGTCGTCGAGCATGCCGAAGCGCAGCGAATCCATGACGGCGATCGGCCGCGCCCCCATGGTGAAGATGTCGCGAAGAATGCCGCCGACGCCTGTCGCCGCCCCCTGAAACGGTTCAATGAAGCTGGGATGGTTGTGCGACTCGATCTTGAACGCCGCCGCCCAGCCGCCGCCGATGTCGATAATGCCGGCGTTTTCGCCCGGTCCGACCAGAACGTTCTTGCCGTCGGTTGGCAGCTTTTTCAAATGCAGGCGCGAGCTCTTGTAGGAGCAATGCTCGCTCCACATCACGCTGATAATACCCAGCTCGGTGAGCGTCGGCTCGCGGCCGAGGCGGTCGAGGATACGGCTGTGCTCCTCTGCAGTCAGCCCGTGTTGTGCGATCAGATCGGCGGTCAACGTGACCATCGGTTTTTCGATTAGCGGGCCGCGCCGACCAGGGCGGCGGTCATGGAACGAAATACGGCCAAGCCGTCGGTCGACCCCATGGCGGGGTCCGACGCGCGTTCCGGATGCGGCATCATGCCCAGCACATTGCGGCCTTCACTCAAGACGCCGGCAATATTCCTCAACGAGCCGTTGGGATTGGCCTCGTCGGTGACGTGGCCGGCGGCATCGCAGTAACGGAAAGCGACGCGGTCTTGTTCTTCCAGTTGGTCGAGCGTCGCTTCGTCGGCGTAGTAGCAACCGTCGCCGTGCGCAATGGGGACCGCAAGCGGGCGGTCGTTTTCCAACGCATGGGTAAAGGACGAGTCCCGCGTCTCAGTTTTGAGATGAACCGTGCGGCACACAAAGCGCAGATTACGGTTGCGGATCAACGCTCCGGGCAATAACCCGCTCTCGACCAGAATCTGAAAACCGTTGCAGATGCCGATCACCAGCCCGCCCGAGTCGGCGAACTTCTTGACCGCTCCGATCACGGGCGAAAAGCGCGCGATCGCCCCGGGGCGAAGATAGTCCCCGTAAGAGAACCCGCCCGGCAGCAGCACCGCGTCAAGGCCCGACAGGTCCTCGGACTCATGCCAGACGAACGAGGCCTCGCGCCCGAGGTTGGCCCGCACGGCATAGTAGGCATCATGATCACAATTGGAACCGGGAAACAAAACAACGCCGAATTTCATGTGCCCTTTCCTGGGAACCGAGAGGGCGAATCAGCCGGGACTCGCTCCGCAAACGGTAAAGAAAAGAATACGGACGCAACACGGGGGTGAGAGGAGTTTCCGAAGAGTCCGATCACCCGAGTGAGGTTCACGATCGCTGCTATTTCCTGGGAAGCTTGAAGGGAAGCTCCAGTGTAACATTTCGGCGCGCGGAGGGGATTAACCGCGGCCGGCGTTCCGGCGTTGTTTCGCTCGCTCCCCGGAGTGGAGTACGATGTTGAATTGTCGCCGTCCGGCGGCCCGGAGGAACCGATCCATGATGCCTACGAAGCAAGCACAACCGCGAAATTCTCTCAACCGCCGCACCTGGCTCAAAACCGCGGCATTCGGAGCCGCTTCCGCCCTCGCGGCCCCGGCCGCCGAGCGGGATTGGAGCGGCAAGAACCCGATCCGCTACCCCGATCCCGATATCGTCGTCCTCGACAAACGCTTCGCCCAATATAAGTTGGGCAACACGCCGATCCAGCGTCTGCACACCGGGACCCTGTGGGCCGAAGGACCCGCCTGGAACGGCGTGGGGCGCTATCTCGTATGGAGCGACATCCCCAATGACGTGCAGTACCGTTGGCTTGAGGAAGACGGTCACGTCAGTGTTTTCCGCAGCCCGGCCGGCAACAGCAACGGCAATACCTTCGACTACGAGGGCCGCCAGATTTCTTGCGAGCACGGCAATCGCCGTGTGGTTCGCTACGAGTACAACGGCACGACGACCGTGTTGGCCGACGAATGGCAAGGCAAGCGCTTGAACGCCCCTAATGACGCTATCGTCCACCCCGATGGCGGCATCTGGTTCACCGACCCCGGCTACGGCAGCTTAATGCATTACGAGGGCAACAAAGGGCCGCTCGAAATCAAGGAAGCCGTTTACCGCATCGACCCCGCCTCGGGTCAAATGGAAATGGTCACCGATGAAATCTACAAGCCCAACGGGCTGTGTTTTTCCCCCGACTATAAGAAGCTCTACATCGCCGATACCGGCTCGTCGCACTATCCTGAAGCCGCCAAGGAAATCAAGGTGTGGGATATCGTTGACAAGAAGAGCCTGCGCAACGGGAAGCGCTTCGTCTCGATGGAACTCGAGGGCGTCGGGACGGGCCAAGCCGACGGCATTCGCGCCGATGTGGACGGCAATGTCTGGTCCAGCGCCGGGTGGGTCGGCGACGGCTACGACGGTGTCCATATCTTCGCGCCCGACGGCACGCGCATTGGCCAAATCCGCCTGCCCGAGATGTGCTCGAACGTCTGTTTCGGCGGCAGGAAACGCAATCGCCTATTCATGACAGGCAGCCAATCGCTCTACGCGGTTTACGTGGAGACCCAGGGGGCGCACATTACTTGAGTCGTGACGCCGGGGTACGTGACGCCGAATCAGGTGTCGGCGGGGCACGGGTCGCCAACGTATAGCGGAGCCTGTGGTGTCTTCCTCTAGCGGCGTTCGCCGCTTGATTGCTCCCCCATGGGCTGGTCCTTCCAGGGCCGGTAAGACGCGACCAACCGAGCCTCCCGTGGGCGAACGACCGGCGCCGCCGGTCGTTCGGGGGCCTGGGGCGGGTCCAAGAAACCGGTCGCCCCGCGGCCGGTTCCCTCTCGACCCGGCTCACGGTTAACGGTTACGGCTCACGTACCCCGACGACACCTACCCCGGCGACGCGTAATTCGGCGTCACGTCCCCTGTGTTATCGTGCGAAAGATGTCGAACATGCCGGCCATCGAGGTGCGCGGACTGGCTTTTGCCTATAACGGTACACCCGCGCTGCGGGATGTAAGCTTCTCGGTCGAGCGCGGCGAGATCTTCGGTTTGCTCGGCCCCAATGGGGGCGGCAAGACAACATTGTTTCGGATTCTGTCGACCCTGCTCCCGGCCGAGCGGGGCGCCGCGTCGGTCTTCGGGGCCGACGTGGCGAGCGATCCGATCGCGGTGCGACGCCGCATCGGCGTTGTTTTTCAGAACCAGAGTCTCGACCGCCGTCTGACGGCGCGCGAGAACCTTCAGCACCAGGGGCATCTTTACGGGTTGCGGGGCGCGCGGCTCGCCTCGCGCATCGACGAACTCCTGGATCGGCTGGGAATCGCCGATCGCAAAGACGACGTCGTCGAAACGCTTTCCGGCGGCTTGCGCCAACGCGTCGAGCTTGCGAAAGGCCTTCTGCACGGTCCCGAGCTGCTTTTGTTGGACGAACCGAGCACCGGCGTCGACCCGGCGGCGCGGCTGAAATTTTGGGAATATCTTCGTTTTCTGCGCGACGAAGAAAACGTGACCGTGCTGCTGACGACGCACCTGCTCGAGGAAGCCGACAAGTGCGGACGGCTGGGTATTCTCGATCGCGGCTCGTTGGTTGCGGAGGGAACGCCCGACGAGTTGAAAAGTCGCATCGGCGGCGAGATGATGTCTCTGGTCGGAGACGATCCCCAAGCTCTCGCTGACGAACTCTCTCAACAACTCGCCGTCACCCCTCAAATCGTCGATCACACCGTGCGCTTCGAACACTCGCGGGGTTCCCAACTCGTTGCCCGTCTCATGGAGAACGCGGAAGGGCGCATTCAATCGGTCACGGTCTCGAAACCCACCCTCGAGGACGTCTTCATACGAATGACCGGGCGGCGTTTCAGCGAGGACAATTCCGAACAGACGCCGCCCGACGATCAACGATAGAATGAGGGAGCCGGCCAGGGCGGAGCCGTCTCGCCCCGCCGGCATTTGTTTCGCTGTCTCATGACCGATTCCGGATCCACCCTTGCCGCCCCGTCAGTGAAGGGAGCGGTTGACGACGCGCCGTCGGCAACCGGTCCGCGGCTCGCTCGGCCTCGCTTTTGGTTGAGCGTCGGCACGCTTTGTTTCCGGGAGATTCGGGGTTTCTACCGCCAGCGAAGCCGCGTGGTCGGTACGCTGGCGACGCCGTTGCTTTTTTGGTTGTTGCTGGGGTCGGGTTTCGCGCATTCGTTCGGGACGCGCGGCTCGGGCGGGGGTGCGCTGGAGTTCTTTTTCCCGGGCATGATGACGATGGTCGTGCTTTTCACCGCCATCTTTTCGAACATCTCGATCATTGAAGACCGCCGCGAGGGCTTTTTGTTGTCGGTGCTGGCGGCGCCGGTTTCGCGGGCGGCGCTGGTGTTGGGCAAGGTGCTGGGGGCGACGGCGATCGGTTTGTTCCAAGGGATCGTCTTTCTGCTGCCGGCGCCGTTCATGGGCCTTGCGGTCGATCCGGCGAAGCTTCCGGCGATCTTCGCGGTCATTGTCGGCATGTCGTTGGGCTTGACGGCGTTGGGATTCTTTTTCGCCTGGTGGCTGAATTCAGTCCAAGGTTTTCACGCCATCATGAACGTTGTTCTGATGCCGTTGTGGATTCTTTCCGGCGCCATCTTTCCGGCTGCCGGCGCGGCCGCGTGGATGCAATGGGTGATGAAGGCCAACCCGCTTGGTTACGGCGTGACGGCTTTACGCAGTCTCTTCCCCGGTGCGCGAGCCGACGACGGTCCGTCGCTGCTGGTGTGCGCCGCCGTGCTCGCCGGCTTTGCCGCCGTGACGCTGGCCGCGGCCTTTTACCAAGTGAATCGCGCATCCGCCCGCCATCTTTCCTGAAAGGCCCGACCCGGCCGCGGTCGGCCGCAACGACCGCACCGCAAGCTATGGACTTCCGCGATCTTCCGGCGCTCAACGCAACTTTGAACGCAGTGAGTACGGTGCTGCTCAGCGCCGGTTTCGTCTTCATTCGCCAAGGTCGAAGGGATCGCCACCGCTTTTGCATGATCGGCGCTTTCGCTGTTTCGTGTCTCTTCCTGACGAGCTACCTGGTTTATCACTTCGAGGTCGGCTCGGTGCCCTTCACGAAACAGGGCTGGGTGCGGCCACTCTATTTCACGATCTTGATCACCCACGTCGTGCTGGCGGCGGCTATTGTTCCGCTGGTCTTGGTTACACTTTCTCGCGCGCTGAAAGAGCGGTTCGACAAGCATCGCGCCATCGCGCGCTGGACTCTGCCGCTGTGGCTTTACGTCTCGGTCACCGGCGTGGTGATCTATTGGATGCTCTATCGGATGTGAGCCGCGGTCGGGCCGGCCGGAGCACCTTCATGCAACGAGGCATCTACTTCACAGGCAATATCGTGGCCGATTGCCTGGTGCGGCCGGTCGACGGGTTGCCGGAATGGGGCGCGACGGCCTATGTCGACTCGACCGACCTTCACCTGGGAGGCAATGCCGCCGCGACGGCCTATGCGGCGGCCTTGATGGGCGTTCCCGCAACCGTGGCGGGGGCGGTGGGGGATGACTTTTTTGGGGAATTCGCGCTCGGTCGACTGCGGTCGGTCGGGGTGGATCTCTCGCGTGTCAAAGTGAAACCGGACTCGGCGACCTCGACGACCGTAGGGCTGATCAATCAAGAAGGTGAGCGATTGTTTCTGCACCAACCGGGCGCGAGCGGCCTGCTGGCCCTCGACGATATTCCTTTCGACGAGCAGATCGCTCGCCGCCACGCCTACTTCCATTTCGGCAGCATCTTTTGCCTGCCGAAGCTGCGTCCCGACGCCGAGCAATTGCTGATTCGCGCTCGCGACGCCGGGTTGATCACCTCGCTCGACGCCGATTGGGATGTGGATGACCTTTGGATGGAAGGCTTCGAGCCGCTTTGCCCGTTGATGGACTACTTCTTCGCGAACCATGAGGAAGCGCGGCGGCTCACGGACCTCTCCGAACCCGCGGCGATAGGGCGATTCTTTCGCCGCCGCGGGGTCAAGGTCGTGGTGTTGAAATTGGGACCCGACGGATGCGCCGTCTTTTCCGAACAGGGGGACTTCATCCTTCCCGCCTACCATGTCGAGGTTGCCGACACAACCGGGGCGGGGGATTGCTTCTGCGGGGCTTTCTTGGCGGGGTTGATCCGCGGCATGGACATCGAGCAGACAGCCGGGTTGGCGACCGCCGCCGCGGCCCACTGTGTTCAAAAAGTGGGTGGAACCGCCGGCGCGAGGGATTTCGAAGCGACCAAGCGGTGGATGGAGTCCCGCAAGCCGCTAACGGTCGAGAGGTTGTAAAGGAAGAGACGTCGTCCGCACCTCGAGGTGCAATCAGCAAGGCCGCGGACGAGCGATGTGGCGTGAGCGTCCACGCTTGCCGCGAACCGATTCATCGGTTCGTAACCCCGGATTCGCGAGAACTCCCAAGCCGGCAATCCGAAATACGCTCCGATGACTCGGGGCGGCAAAGCTGGAGCCTCACGCCAACCTTAGCCGGCCGGCCTCGCCACCGGGCCGGATGATTCAGGTGGGAAACTTGAAGTTTCGCGTCAGGTGGTCGATGCTGGGATACCGTTGGTCACGACGGGAATCAGCCCGGTGATTTCATCCAACAGGATTTCCGGCGGGCAGTCGACGAGCGTCTCCGGTTGCAGCCCGTAGGTGACTCCGCAGGAGGCCACGCCGGCGTTGCGCGCGGTCCGGACATCAACCGCGCTATCGCCAACCATCAGGGTACGGTCTTTGGATGCCCCGGTTTCATCGATCAGCAAGTTGAGCCCATAGGGGTCCGGCTTCTTGGTGTCGAAACTATTACCGCCGTAGATGCGACGAAAGTGCCGGGCCAGGCCGAGCCTTTCGACCATCAATATCGAAAAGCGCACCGGCTTGTTGGTGAGCACGGCCAGGTTGCGGTCGGCTTCGACAAGCGTGTCCAGTGTTTCTTGAACGCCGGGGTAGAGGGTCGTGTTGTCGAGCATGTGATCGCGGTAGTACTCGTAGAAGAATTCCAGAGCACGATCGGCTTGTTGTTCGGAGGCTTCCGGACCCAGCGAACGGCGGATCAACATGGGCGCGCCGTTGCCGACGTAGGAATAGATCAGTTCGTAGTCGAGCGGAGCCATGCCGGCGTCGCCGCGAGCGGCGTTGACGGCGAAAGCGAGATCGAGTTTCGAGTCGACCAGAGTCCCGTCAAGGTCGAAAACAACGAGTTCAAACATGAGGTTTCAGTCTAACAAGCGACCATGCGCCGGCCGGTTGCGGGAACACCCTCGGGGGCTGTGAAAAAATGGGGACTGTACCGAGCGCCGACCGAATAAGTCCCATTGAATCGGGAACCTCATCCGGCGCGAAGTGGACTGTACCCGATTTTTTCACAGCCGCGCGCGCGCCCGTCTCGGTTTGGTTGAACGCTTCAGGCACTTGCCCGGCCCTATGCTAGGCTGGCTACAGGAGGCTCTCCCCCACTGACAGATCAAAAATTGCAAATCATTCCGCTCGGAGGGCTGGGCGAGTTCGGCATGAACATGATGGCCCTGCGATGCGGAGACGATATCATTGTCGTCGACGCCGGGTCGTTATTTCCCGGCGTGGAATTGTTGGGCGTCGATCTCGTTGTCCCCGACATCACCTACCTGGTCGACAACCGCGAGCATGTTCGCGGACTCATTCTCACCCACGGTCATGAAGATCACATCGGCGCGACGCCGTATGTCTTGTCGCAAATCGACCTGCCGATCTATACGACGCGCTTCACCGAAGCGCTGGTGAATCGCAAACTCAAGGAGCACGATCTCGATCAACCTCCGACGATTCACACCGTCGAAGCGGGAGAAAAGGTGACGCTTGGCTGCTTTGAGGTCGAGTTCATTCAAGTCACCCACAGCATTCCCAACGCCTCGGCGCTGGCGATCAAGACGCCCTTGGGGATCGTCGTTCACACGGCGGATTTCAAAATCGACCCGACTCCGATCGACGGCCGCTTGTTCGACCTGCATACGCTGGCGGATTACGGCAAGCGTGGCGTGTTGCTGTTGCTGGCTGATTCGACCAACGTCGACCGAACCGGTTTCACGCCGTCGGAGCGAGCCGTGCGGCCGCGTTTGGAAGCGATCTTCCATCACGCCCCGAACTCGCTTTACTTCAGTTGCTTTTCCTCGTCGATCCACCGAGTGCAGCAGATACTCGATTTGTCGGCCGAGGCGGGACGCAAGGTTGCGTTCGTGGGCCGAAGCATTTCCGAGGTCAGCGGCTTGGCGCATGACCTTCGGCTGCTCGACATACCCGACGGGTTGTTAGTTCATCCCGGCGACATCGGTAAGTTGCCGCGCTCCGAGCGCACGATTATCATTTCGGGCAGTCAGGGAGAGCCGCTCTCGGCGCTTTCGCGCGCCGCGGTCGGCAAACATCGACACGCCGAGATCGATACCGGAGACACGGTCGTTCTCAGCGCGCGGCTGATTCCGGGCAACGAAAAGGCGATTTACCGCATGGTCGACCACCTTGCTCGCCGGGGAGCCGAGGTGCTCTACGGGCCGATGAATCCCCCGGTGCATGTCTCGGGCCATGCGAGCGAGGAGGAGTTGAAGCTGGTTCTGAGCTTGCTGCGGCCGAAATATTTCGTGCCGGTGCACGGCGAATACCGGCAGCTTTCGCGTCACTTGCAATTGGCCGAGCATTTCAAGAGCGCCGGGCTCGAGACGTCGTTCTTGGTGGAAAGCGGCGATGTGCTGGAAATCGACGCCGAGGGCGCGCGGCAGCGCGAATCGGTCCCGGTGGGCCGTGTGT
Source organism: Bryobacterales bacterium (assembly GCA_965238125.1). Taxonomy (GTDB): domain Bacteria; phylum Acidobacteriota; class Terriglobia; order Bryobacterales; family UBA6623; genus UBA6623. Next base: position 6,411,377 of record OZ250179.1, read on the forward strand.
GCATCGACTCGGGTACGGGCGACGAAATTCTCGAGGAGGTCGTGATTCGAGACCGCCGTCACTTGTCGGAGTTCGGCGTCGTGGTGCCGATCGTGGCCCTCAACCGGCACAGCGGCAAACTGGAAAGCGACCCGGAGATCATCACTCGCGGTTTCGTAGTGGGAGAAGACAGCTCCGAGCTGCTCGACGGCGCCGCCGACGCGGTTGCCCGGACGATCGAGACTTCCTCCGAGGAAGAGAAGACCGATTGTGGCGTGATGGAAGAGAAGATTCGCGCCGATCTACGCCGCTACATCAAACGCAAGACCGATAGCCGCCCGCTGATTGTCCCGGTGATTCTGGAAGTTTGATTCGGCCTGATCGCCGGGCCGCCGCCCTTAGGCGAGCGGTCAACCCGGGGCGGCGCGAGACTTGTGCACCAAGGGCCGGGCGGGGTTCCCGACGACGACAGCTCCGGCGGCGACATCTCGGGTGACAACGGCGCCGGCCCCGACGATGGCGCCTTCTCCCACAAACAGCCCGGGATTGACGACGGCTCCGGCTCCGATCGTCGCGCGGCTACCGACTCGAACATTACCGGTCAAAATGGCGCCCGGGAGGATTTGCGCATGGGCTTCGACGCGGCAGTCGTGATCGACCGAGGCGCGGGTGTTGAGGCAAACGTTGTCCTCGATGAGGGCGCCTGGGTTGACCACGGCGCCGGCGAGAATGACGATGCCCCGACCGAGTTCCGCGTGCCCGGAAATCACGGCGGAAGGATGAATCAGGCTGGGCGCGGCGAGACGGGCAGCTAGGACGCGGGCAAAGAAGGTTTCTCGCGATCCGTTGTCACCGAAGGCGAGCGCAACGGCGTTTGCGCGGGTTTTCTCGGCGGCGACGGCCAACTCCGCGGTCGGACCCAAGACCGGCAAGCCCAATACGCGGTCGCCCTGCTTGGCGGGATCGTCGTCGAGAAAGCCGACGGCGCGCCAATCGGCGAGTTGGTCGATCAAATCGGCCAGGACTTTGCCGTGGCCTCCGGCGCCGAGAATGAGAAGTTTTCCGAGCGGCATCAGCGGCATCGTTCAATCCCAAAAAAATCGCCTCCGCTAAGAAACGGCCTTGGCCGGAGTGCCTTCAAAGCGAGGCATGGTTGCTTCGCCGCCTTGTGCTATGCCTTCGCGGCGCAAAACGGCGACAACCGTCAGCCAAGCGATCTTGCAATCGAGCGTGGGCGATAGGTTATCGGCATACCAGCTATCGAGGGTGAATTTTTCGTCCCAGCAAAGCGTATCGCGGCCGCGCACCTGGGCCCAACCGGTCAGCCCCGGCCGAACTTCGTGCCGCTTCATTTGCCTCTCGCCATAGAGAGGCAGGTACTCGGCCAAAAGCGGCCGCGGGCCGATGAGGCTCATTTCCCCTTTGAGAACGTTCCACAGCTGCGGCACTTCATCGAGGCTTGAAGCGCGCAGCCAACGACCGAGTCGCGTCAGCCTTTCGCCGTCGAGGCCGTCGCCGGGCGCCATCGTACGGAACTTCAGCAAATCGAAAACTTCACCGCCCCATCCGGCCCGTTCTTGGCGAAACAGAATCCGTGATCCCATCCGAGCCCGAACTGCGGCGGCGACCACGAGCATGAGCGGCGATAGGAACAGGAGGCCCCCCAAGGCCGCGACGATGTCGATCACACGCTTGCCGCGATAAGCCTCCCGGCGCGGACAACTTCTCGCCGAAACCCTTTGCGCTCCGGCCAAGGCGTCACGGTAGAGCGAGATATAGCCCCGCGCCAACCGGTTGGGAGAGAACCGGGCGCGGACCCGTTCGCGGGCGGCGCGGCCCATGCGATTCGCTGCCTCGGTATCCGCGAGCAAGCTTTCCACCGCGGTCGCCAAAGTCGCGGCATCCCGCGCCGGAACGAGTAGGCCGGTTTCGCCGTCGATCACGGCATCGACCGAACCGGTCGCTCGGGCGGCTACGAGCGGTTTGCCGGCCGCCGCGGCCTCGAGGGCCACGGTCGGGAAGCCCTCGCGGTAGCTGGGGAGCAAGACCACGTCCATCAGATCGTAATAGGGAGCCGGGTCGTTGACAAACCCGGTACGGATGACGCCGGGGTCGTCTTCGCCGGAGTCGTTTTCGCCGGGGTCGTTTTCGATGGTTCGGCGGATTCTTCGCGGGATCTCTCCCAGCCGCTCGTATTCACCCACGAGCAAGAGCTTGAGGTCGGGACGTTTCCTCCGCAGGATACCGAACGCGTCGATCAGCTCGGTAATCCCCTTGTCCCGCGTGACGCGCCCGACGAACCCGACAACCTCGTGCCCCGAACCGATACCGAACCGCTCACGCAGCCGACGAACCACGATCGCTTTTTCGGGGCCCGCGAGAAAAGGCGCAATGTCGATGCCCTTGGCGCTGCCCTCCGCGATGACCATGGTCTTCTCCCGGGCGACGACGCCCAGCGTAACGGCGCGCTCCCGCAGGCTAACGCTGACCGAGCTCACGCGGTGCGCTATGCGGCACGCCAGCCACTCGGCCGCGAACAGCAACCGACGGCCCGCGCCGGTTGCGGTTTCCAGCCGCAAACCGTGAAGGGTGTAGAAACGGTGCGGAACGCCGGCAGCCCACCCGGCCAGTCCGCCGAGCAGCCCGGCCTTCGGCGTCCCGACGTGACAAATCGCCGGACGCAACTCCCGCAGCAGCCGCCACAGCCTCCAAACCGAGACCATGTCGGCGAGTGGTGCGATGGGACGGGCCATCGGGACGGCCCGCGCTTCGACGCCGTCGCGTTCGGCCGCGCGGCACAGCGCCGCGCCGGGCGACGAAACGACCGTGACCCGGAAACCGGCTTGGCGATACCGCCGGAGTTGGCCCTCGAGCATGGCCGACACGGCCATCGGCGCGGTGACAATGTGGACCAGATGGGGGCGGTCTTCGCCGTCGGTCGCTCGTGACGGTTCATGGGGGCGCGGCCCGGCATTTCTTCCGGCGGGCCGGCGGTCGGAGGTTTGGCACGACTGACCGGCGCTAGTATCAATCGGGTTGTCGGAGCGTTGACTTTAGTAGGCGCTTCTCTCCGCCCGCGGGCCGCGCCAAAGGTGTGCGACATGAATGTGGGACGTCCCTCTCGCAAGGCGAGCGACAGAAACAGAGGCGTAGTCGGCAATCCACGCTTAGTTAGTTAGCCCGGTTCACCGGGCTTGGATTGCAAATAGGCCAGCCCTTGTAGGGCCGGTTGAAAGCGCTCTTCGTCCCCTACGAGGCCGTTTCAACGGCCTTTTCCAGCAAGGCTTTAGCCATAGCCTAGCCAAGGGAAAGTTGCGGGCAGGGAGGCGCTCGGGCCCGGCCGCCGTTCTTCGATACTTATTGAGTCTCGCAAAATAGAGTGACACCTTTTGGTGTTGCCGTACGTATTCTTATGTATGGGAACACCGAAAGGAAAGCGCCGCGATTTCGAAGCATTGGAGAAACGCCGTTTCGAAGCGATGCGTTTGCTCGATGAAGGACTCAATCAGTCCGAAACCGCCAGGCGTCTGACAGTCGCCCGCCAAACCGTCAGTGAGTGGCGACGACAGTACCTGGCGCAAGGCGAGGCCGGGCTGCGCAAGGCCGGCCGCGCCGGCCGCAAGCCGCTATTAGACGCCACGCAGCTCGAACGCCTGGAGATCCTGCTGCTCGAAGGCCCCGAGGCGCACGGCTTCCCGACGCCGTTGTGGAGCTGTCCGCGGGTGGCTCGTCTGATCCGAGACGAGTTCGGCGTGCGCTATCACGAGGGCCATGTCTGGAAGATCCTGCGGGCGCTCGGCTGGAGCCCGCAACGCCCGGTCGGCAAAGCCCGCGAGCGCAACGAAGAGGCCATCCGCGACTGGAAGTGCAAGAGGTGGCCGGCCATTAAAAAAAAGCCCGCAAACAAGACCGCACGATCGTCTTCATCGACGAAAGCGGATGGAGTCAGAAGCCGCATCGTTGCCGCACCTGGGCGCCGCGCGGCGAGACGCCGCTGCTGGAGTTCAACTTCAATTGGCAGAAGCTTTCGGTGTCGGCCGGGTTGACGTTGCGCAACTTTTACTTTCGGCTCTATCCCGGCGCGATTGGCGAGTTGGAGGTCATCGACTTTCTGAACCAGGATTTCCATTTTGGCCCTGGCACGGTCACAGGATACACCCCCGCTGCGCCGAATACCACGTCTTTTCGCGCTGAACCCTGCACATCACCTCCGCCGGTAGGCGCCAGGGCTCGTCCGTCCGCTCACAGACGTTGATTGAGCGGACTGAACGGCGCTCCGGCCGACACTGCTCCCTGCGAAACCTTTTTGGAGCCAAAAACTGTTGATCCTCGCCCGGGCAACGCTACCCACCCGGCACAGGCAGCGCCCAGATCCTATGCAGCATGTCACCGAACAGCCGCCGGTTCAGATGCCCCTCCGCCAGCAGCAACCAGTAGTAGCGAGCATGCTTGACCAGCCGACCGCCGGTCTTCATCAACCTGTGTTGCAAACTCGTTAGCGACCAGCTTTTGATTCGCTGCGGCAGCCCTAGCCGCCGCCACAGGTTGCCCAGGTTGTAGGCCCGCACGCTGAGTTGCAGCCGTACCTCGTTGGCTCGGAAGCGGTGACACGACAAGCGGGTCCAGTGCGTGGCCTGTTTGCCTTCTTTGATCCACTGCTCCGCCGTGCCGCGCTTGTTGTAGAACCGCACGACCGAGCGGCTCGGCAAGCTCATGCTCGTCACGACAAATCCGACGCGCGGGAATAGTTCGCCCTGGTGATGCTCGACCTTGGCGACAACTCGCCTTGCCTTCGACCAGCTCTCGGCCTGATAGCGAAAACTCTTGTAGCGCACTAGGGGCTTGGCGTTCGGCCTGCCCGGTGGCCGAAACAGGATGTCCTCGATCTCCAGCTCCAGGCTCTTGTTCGCCGGGATGCGAATCACGTAGTCCACGCCGCGCTCCTCCATCGCCTCGTAGATCTCGGGCTTGGCGAAGGCGGCGTCGGCGCGGAACGTCACCTGTTTGCCCTCCGCCTGTTGTCGTTCGATCTCCGGCAGTAGCAGCTCGTCCCAGTCCTCGGCGCTGTGCACGTTGCCGGGACGCAGCTTCGCGCCTAGGCAGTCGCCGTGCTGGTTGAACAGCAACAGCGGGTGATAGCAGAGGGACTCAAAATGGCCGTTGTAGGCACTGCCTTCCTGTTGGCCGTGGACGGGGCTCTCCGTGGAGTCCATGTCGAGCACCACGCGGTCTGAACCGTCGGGAGCTTCGGCTTGCGCGACCAGCTCCCGGTTCACTGCCATCAGCCCCAGCAAGTTCTCTTCGCTCGCCAGCATCTCCGTCTCGAAGCCATGCAGCGTCGAGGTCAAGGTTGCTCCGCGATCCCAGTTCCTCTTCGAGCCGATCAAGCGAAAGGTCGGATCGGCGGATACTCGAACGGCGTCATTGAGGTCCTCGTAGCCAGCGAGTCGGCTGTAGACCGACTGCCGCAGCAGATCGGCCAGCGGGAACTTCTTGTTCAAGCCTTGTCGCGAGTCGCTGAGATGCTCGTCGATCAGCTTCCCGAGTCCGAGTCGTTCATCCAGTTCGCGAACGAGAATCAGACCGCCATCCGAGGTGACTCGCGATCCTTGGAAATCGACTTTGAGAAATCCATTGAACGTGAGCTGAAACGGCTTGTTTTCTTTTTCACCCATCGGGTGTTGACCTCCATGGCGTCCTTATCGGGCTCTAGCCCCTATCAATAAAGACGCTGAAGGTCGCTGGATGGTCTGAAGCTCATACATCAAATTGAAAATGCGGGCTGAAGGCCTTGGTTCGCCACATGGACGGCCCGTTGATGATCGTCTGGGACCGCTTGCTGGCGCATCGCAGTCGGATGGTGCGAGAGTTCATTGAACTCTCGCAAGGCCATATCGTGACGGAGTATTTGCCGGCGTATGCGCCGGAGCTGAATCCGGTGGAATACATCTGGGCGTACTGGAAACAGCACGAGTTGCCGAACGTCTGTCCGAAGGACTACTGGGAACTCGACGAACGTGCCCGCAAAACGCTGCGGCGCATGCGCCGCAAACCGCGCTTGATTACCGCTTTCTGGAAACAGTCTTCTCTTTGTCTCGATTGACAGGATATTATGCGAGACTCAATAGGTAGCGCACCCCTGCGCCGGCACAATGTTTGTCCCCGCCGGGCCCACAGTATAATAATCCCAAGATGTTTAATCTGTTCCGAAGCCAAAAACAAGCCGTAAAAATCGTCCTTGGCGGGATCCTGTCTCTGGTCGCGGTTTCGATGGTCATCACCTTGATTCCAGGCAGTTGGAGTGCCGCGGCCGACGCCAACCAGAACGTATTGGCCGAGGTCGGCGACTCCACCCTCTGGTGGCTTTCCGGCGCCCACGAGTTGACGATTAACGACGTCCAGCAGGCGATGGGCGACCTCAGCCGGGGGCAAATCATCAATCCCCGAACCCGAAGCGTTTTGGCGCAACAAACCCTCGACAGCGAGCTCACAAACCTCATCCTGATGAAAGAGGCGGAGGAGCTGGGCCTCGGGGCGAACGAACAGGAACTAGCCGCTTGGCTCAAACAGCAGATGCCCTTCTTGTTCATCGACGGCGTGTTCCAACCCGATCAGTACCGCATTTTCGTGTCGCAACGATTCCGCAAGACAATTCCCCAATTTGAAGAGGAAGTGCGCCGTTCCTTGATCGTGGATGTACGGCTGCGGCGAATGGTGGTCGACGGCGTCACCGTCGGCGAAGAGGAGCTCAAGGAGATCTACCGCCGGCAAAACGAAAAGACCAAGCTGCGCTTCGTCAAGATTCGGGCCGAGGATTTCCGCGCCCAAGCCCAACCCGAGGAGGAAGCCCTCAAGGCGTTTTACGAAGAGCGCAAGCTGCAATACATGATCCCGGAATCACGCGCTGTCAAGCTGATCACGATCGACACCGCCGACCTGCCCGAGATCGTCCCCGACGAGCAGGAAGTAGAGCGCTACTATCGGCAAAACCGTCAGCGGTATCAGGTGGATGAAAGCATTCGCGCCAGCCACATCTTGTTCATGACCGAAGGCAAGAGCGACGAGGAAAAGACGGCGCTCAAGCAGAAAGCCGAGGAAGTGCGTAAGGAACTGCAAGCCGGAGCGGATTTCGCCGCTTTGGCCAAGGAGCACTCCGACGACACAGGAACGGTCGACAAAGGCGGTGACTTGGGCTGGGTCACTCGCGGCCAAATGGTGCCGAACTTTGAAAAAGCTTCGTTTGCTCTGGCGGCGGGAGTACTGAGCGAGGTCATCAGCACCGAATACGGCTACCACGTCATCAAGGTACACGAGCGGCAGGGGGCGCACGTTCAGTCCCTCGACGAGGTGCGGGACGCAGTACGGCAAGAGCTGGTCCAAGACCGCGAATACAACGCCCGTATGAAACATATCGACGCGGCAATCGCGGCGGCTCGGCAAGCCGGTAAAGACCTCGAAGCGGCGGCGGGGCCCTTGAATCTCGAGGTTATGACGCTGCCGAAGGTCGTTCGGCGAAGCCCTCCGGCCGCGTTCCGGGAATTCCGGACTTTGACGGCTTCGTTGTTCTCGACCGATGAGGGCGAGGTCGTGACCGCGACGCAGGGGGAGAAGACGGCGATCGCGGTCGTCACGGAGATTGTTCTCGAGCGCCAAGGTGAGTTCGACGAAGTGCGCGGGCAAGTAGAAGGTGAATACCTCACCGAGGAGTCGCGGCGGCTCTCGGAAGAGCGCGCCAAGGAGGTCGCCGAGGCGGCGGGCAAGGACGGCCTCGAGGCGGCGGCGCGGAGTTTTCGACTGCAGCCGGAGACGAGCGACCTGGTACGCCGCTCCGATTCGGTGCCGAACTTGGGATCCATGGGCGCCTTGGGCGAGGACGCCTTTGGCTCGGAGGCCGGCAAGACGGTCGGGCCGGTTCGTTCCGGTAACGATTGGGCCGTTTACGACGTGGTCGAACGCCAAGAGGCCGAGATGATCGGGTTTGTCGACGTCCGCGACGATCTATTCGAACGAGAGAAGGCGCGGCGTCAGCAGCAGGCTTTTGAGATCTACCGCGAAGAAGTCCGGCGGAGATTTGAGCAAGCCGGACGCGTGCGGCGCTATCCGACCAACATCCAACGCTACGTAGGCCAACTTTCCCGCGGCCGGTAAACCGCGATCAGTCTCGCCCGTCAATGCCGCTTGTCGATTGTAAACAGCGCCAATTGGACACGGTCATTAATCTGCAGCTTGTCGAAGATATTCCTCAGATGATTGCGCACCGTCTGCTCGCTGATGTGTAGACGTTTGGCGATTTTCCGGTAGCGAAGACCCTGAGCAACCAGCGAAGAGATTTGCTTCTCCCGCGGGGTCAGACATTCCCATCCCACCGTCGGCTTGGCCGGCGGCCCGGCACGCTGTGAGCGACGCGTTCGCGGCGGGGATGTGCGTTTCGCGGCGAGATCGGCGAACTGGGGATCGACCCATTGTTCCCCGCTCCGGACGCGGCGAATCGCTTCCAGAAGCGACTCGGTGGCGGCTCTCTTCGAAACGATGCCCTTGGCCCCGAGGTCCAGAGCCAGGGACAAGTCGACGCGGTCATCACTGGCCGACAAGACCAGCGCATGCACCGAACTTCGCGAGGTTTGGAGTTGCCGCAACACCTCGATGCCGTCGGTGTGCGGCATGGCCAGATCGAGCAGCAAGACGTCGGCTTTCATGTTCTTGACCAGGTCGCAGAGGCCGCAGCCGTCGTCCGCTTCGCCGACAATTTCGAGATCGGGCTCGTCTTTGAGAATGGTCTTGACGCCTGCTCGGAACAATGCGTGGTCGTCGGCGATGACGATGTGAGTCGGCCGGCTTTGATGGCGGGCGATCATGGTGAACTTCGGCTTCCGTTGGTCTTATCGGTTTCAAAAGGCAGGGTCCAAGTTTTTTTGAAGGCCCGGCACTGCTAGAATGGGTGCCGCCCCGGGTCGCCGCCGGCGGGCCATTCCTCATGCCGATTTTTTCCTTGGAACCTCGCGAGATCTCGCCGGTTGACACACCTTACCGGCGGATCGCGAGCCCTTTCCCGCACCCCGAATCCGTTCCCCTGCTTAAGCGCTTGCATGCGGCCGAAGGGCGGGCGATGCAGGGGCAGCCGCCGATCTTTTGGGATCGGGCGGAAGGTTTTTCGGTCCATGACCGTTGGGGCAATCGCTGGATCGATTGGACTTCCGCCGTGTTGGTGGCCAATGCCGGACATAGCGCGTCGAGGGTCGTCGAGGCGATTCGCGAGCAGGCGACGAAATCGTTGTTGACGAACTTTTGTTTCGCCAACGAACCGAGGCTGGCGTTGGCCGAAAAGCTGTGCGCGCTGGCGCCGCCGCCGCTCGAGAAGGTTTTCCTATTCACGACGGGGTCGGAAACGATCGAGTGTGCCGTAAAGCTGTGCCGCACGCGGGGTATCCAAGTTGGCGGCCCTTCGAAAGTGACGATCGTTTCGTTTCAAAACGCTTTTCACGGCAGAACCCTCGGGTCGCAGCAAGCCGGAGGCATCCCTCCGCTCAAGGACTGGATCGTGAATCTCGACCCGGGTTTTGTGCAAGCGCCGTTTCCCGACGGCTATCGCAACCCGGATACGTCGTTTGAGCTCTTCGAGCGATCGCTGCGCGATCAGGGGGTCAACTTCGACAACATTGCCGGGGTTGTCGTGGAGTCGTTCCAGGGCGGCGATTCGGCTTTCGCCCCGGCGCCTTATATGCAGCGGCTGCGTTCGTGGTGCGATGAGCGCGGAGCGCTGCTGGTGTTAGACGAAATTCAGGCCGGGTTCGGACGCACCGGCACCTTGTGGGGGTTCGAGCAATACGGCATCGTCCCCGACTTGGTTTGTTTCGGGAAGGGCGTGAGCAGCTCGCTGCCGCTTTCGGCGGTGTTGGGGCGAGCCGACGTGATGGACCTGCACGCGCCGGGCACGATGACCTCGACGCACGCGGGGAATCCGGTGTGCTGCGCTGCGGCATTGGCGGCGCTCGAAACGATCCTCGAGGAAGATCTGGTGACCAACGCCCGCGATGTGGGCGCGCATCTGCAACGGCGGTTGAATGAGATGGCCGACGAGTTTGACGAAATCGCGGCGGTGATGGGTCGGGGCATGGTGGCGAGTGTGTTGATCGAGGACCCCGCGACGAAGCAACCCGATCGAGATTTGGCTTTCGATATCGTGCGCCATTCGGTTGAAAAGGGCGTGCTGATGTTTGCGCCGGTCGGCGTCGGCGGGGGTTCGCTGAAGATTTGTCCGCCGCTGATGATGACGGCCGACGCGGTGGATGACTCGGTGGCCGGCTTGCGCGAGGCGGTCGCCGAAGCCGTCGCGGCGAAGACCCGGTAAGGGGCTGCCGAAGTTGGACGCGCCCGATACGCACCCGTTTCGACACAACGGCGGATCCGATTGATGACCCCGCGAAAGGAACTCTACCCGGCGCTCGTTGTCGGGGGCGGCATGATCACTCGAGAAGTGATCTTGCCGACGCTGTTTCAGCTTCAACGGCGTGGCGAATTGGGTGAAATCTCGGTCTGCTCGCGTCGTGGCCGAACGCTGAAACGGTTGCGTGAAATGTTTCCCGCCAACCCGTTTCACGCCTACCCGGGCGACGAGGCGGACCCCGAAGCGTCGCACCCGGAACTTTACAAGCAAGCGATAGGCGAGCTGCCCGCGGGCGGCATCGTGCTCGTGGCCACGCCGGACCACCTGCACACGCCGGTGATTCTCGAGGCCTTGCGCGGCGGCAAACACTGCGTCGTTCAAAAGCCGCTGTGCCTGACGACCCAAGACTGGTCGGCCATTCACGAAGAGGCGGAAAGCCGGGCAATGTACGTGCTTACCGACTACCACAAGCGCCACGATCCGGCGGTTCGGGCCGCGCGGCGGCGCTTTCGGCAAGGGGATCTGGGCGAGATGCTGCACGCCCATGCCTGGATCGAAGAGCGCCGTGAAATTGCCTTCGAGCATTTCACGTTGTGGATCGAGAAGAGTTCCCCGTTTGAATATGTCGGTGTTCACTACGTCGACGCCTACTACTACATCACCGGCCTGAAACCGCGAAAAGTGATTGCCTTTGGCCAGAAGAAGCTACTCCCTCGGCACGGCAAGGATGCTTTCGACGCCGTGCAGGCCGTCGTCGAATGGGAGGACGGTTCGACGCTGTGGGTGCAGACCTCCTGGGTTCTGTCAAACCACGAAAGCGCGCTGACCAACCAGGGCTTGATGCTGCACGGCACCGAGGGTGAATATTGGGCGGACCACAAAGACCGCAACTGCCGCTTCATTACCGAAAAGGCCGGGTTCGAAGACTACAATCCGAATTTTTTCCGCGGCTTCGATAGCTGGGACCCTGACGAAGATTCCGATGTCTGGGGATACGGCTACGAGTCGATTGTGCAAGGCGTGCGGGACATCATCACGCTCCAAGACGAAACCGCCGGACTGGGCGAAGAGGAGGCCGAACGGAGGCGCCGGGAGTTGATAGCCCGGCTGGCGCCCAAGCGGGCCTTGCCCGAGCAGGCGCTGGTGGGGACAAGCGTCAACGAAGCCGTCCGCCTGAGTATCGCCAACAGCAACCGAGCGGTCGTTTTCGACGGGGAATCACGGCCTGTCTTGGCTCGATAACAGCTCGATCGCGGCCGGAGCGGGCAAACCGCGGCGCCCTGTTGACTCCGGTGAACGCCGGGCAGGTCTCCAGGCCTGCCCATCACAGTCTTCGCGCTTTGACGGAGCAGCCTAGACCAGAATCTCTTCCACCACCCGCGCCGGGTATTGGTCGGTCAAGCGCAGGTCGAGGCCGCTTTCGGGATAAGTCAGCTTTTGGAAATCGAGCCCCAGCAAGTGGAGCAGGGTGGCGTGGTAATCATGCACGCTCACACGATTCTCGACGGCCTTGTGGCCGATCTCGTCGGTCGCGCCGTGAACGTACCCGCCCTTGACGCCGCCGCCCGCCATCCATAGGCTGAAGCCGGCGGGGCCGTGGTCGCGGCCCGGCGCCCCCGCGCGCCCGACTTGCGAAAGCGGCATGCGTCCAAACTCACCGCCCCACATCAGAAGAGTGCTGTCGAGCAGGCCGCGTTGCTTGAGGTCCTTGAGCAGCGCGGCAACCGGTTGATCCGTCTTGCCGCAGGCGTAACGAAGGCCCTTTTCGAGATCCGAGTGGTTGTCCCAAATCTGATATTCGATGAAGATCTGGATGTAGCGCACACCGCGCTCGACCAGCCGCCGGGCCATCAGGCAACGCGTTCCATAGGATCGAGTCGCTTCGTTGTTGAGCCCGTAACTTTCACGAGTTGCTTCGCTTTCTTGAGTCAGGTCGAGCGCGTCGGTAGCTTCCACCTGCATGCGCGCCGCTAACTCATAGCCGGCCATGCGGGCGTCGAGTTGCGGCTGGAAAGGACGCTCGCGGCGGTGGGCCTCGTCGAGTCGGTGCAGGATGTCGCGTTCGGCCTGGATGAGCGGGCCGGGAAGATCTTCGGCGCGCTTGAGGTTGAGGACCGGCGGGCCTTCGGACCGAAACTTGGTCCCTTGGTACACGGGTGGCAGAAAGCCCGACTGCCAGTTCTGCAAATCGTTGACGGGGTACCCCTTCGGGTCGTCAAGAACGACGTACCCCGGCAGGTTTTGATTCTCCGTCCCCAATCCGTACACGACCCAGGAACCGAGCGACGCGCGCCCGGGCAGAGTGCGGCCCGAATGCATCAGATAGAGCGAGGGCTCGTGGTTGAAATGCTCGCCGTACATCGAGCGAATCAGCGTGATATCGTCGGCGACCTCGCCCAGGTGCGGCAGCAGCTCGCAAAGCTCCATCCCCGATTGCCCGTGCTTCGCAAAGCGATAGGGCGAGGGCAGCATCGTGCCGACTTCATCGGCAAACTCGATTTGATTGACGATGTCGCGCGGCGGGGCGCTGCCGGCGAACTTTTCGAGCATCGGTTTGGGATCGAACAGGTCGACCTGGCTCGGCCCGCCGTTCATGAAGAAGTGAATGACGGCCTTGGCCTTGGGCTCGAAGTGTGGCGCGAGGGGCGTCTGGTCGAAGGTCTTGCGGGCGGGTTGGACGGAAGCCGCAAGCGCGGGATCGGCGTCGAATACTTCGTTACCCAGCAGCGAAGCCAGCGCCGCGCCGTGCACGCCGTCGGCGATTCGCGAGAAGAAGCCTCGGCGCGTCACGAGCGCGCTCAGGGAAGGTTCCGTCCGTGGGTCACGAAACGCCATCGCAACGTTCGGCGCCGCCGGAGGCAAGCCCCCGGTACAGCCCGGCTGATTCGCAGTATACTCCAAAGTCCAAGCCAATCGCCCGGCCTAAAGCGGCCGATTCAGGCGTCCCCCCCGGTCTTCGGTTAACGGCTCACGGCTAACGGTTCACGAAACAATGACCTACACCCAATCCGAACAAATTCTCGACCGCAATCGCGCGTTCATTCCCGGCGGAATCTCCTCGACCAACCGCCACACCTCGCCGACCATCTGCTTTACCAAGGGCAAGGGCTCGCGGCTGTGGGACGCCGACGGCAACGAATACATCGACTACCACGCGGCGTTCGCGCCACAAGTGTTGGGCTACCACCACCCGAAGGTTGAGCGAGCCGTTTCCCAGGCACTCGAGACGGGCTCGGACCTGTTCGGCTCCGGTCCCAGCGAGGCGGAGGGTCTGTTGGCCGAGCGCATTTGTTCGCACCTCGCGTGGGCCGACCGGGCCGCTTTCTTGAACACCGGCAGCGAAGCCACCGCCGCCGCCATTCGGCTCGCACGCGCGGCCGCCGGACGCGACCACATCATCGTCATGCAAGGCGGCTATAACGGCTGGCACAACGACGTGGCCTGTAACTTAATGACGCCCATCGAGCAACTCGGGCCGCGACGCTCGCCGGGAGAATACGCGTTTTATCCGATCAGCGCTGGCATTCCCGAGGCGCATCAAAAGTTGGTTCACCCGGTGAACTTCAATGACCTCGATTCGGTGCGTTGGGTGGCGGAGCGGTACGACGTAGCGGCCGTGCTCACCGAGCCGATTCTTCAGAACGTCGGTCTGATCAAGCCGCAACCGGGGTATTTGGAAGGGCTGCGCGAGTTGGCCGACGAGTTGGGTTTCCTGCTGATCTTCGACGAGGTTAAGACCGGCTTTCGCCACGCCGCGGGAGGCTACGCCGAGATCGCCGGAGTCGCCCCGGATCTAGCGGTTTACGGCAAAGCCGTGGCCAACGGCTACCCGCTCGCCGCCATCGCCGGCCCGGCTCGTTGGATGGACTATTTCTTCCACGAAGACCCGAGCAAGCGCGTTCTCCTGGCCGGTACCTATAACGCTCACCCCATCCCCACGGCGGCGGCGCTCGCTACAACGGAAGTCTTACTCGAAAACGGCGGGGCGGTCTACGAGCGCTTTGAAAGCCTCGGCGCGCGGATGGAACAGGGTCTAAGCGAAATCTTCTCCCAAGCCGGGGTCGAGGCGACAATCGTGCGCCAAGGGTCGGCCTTCGTGACCTATTTTATGGACCACGCGCCCATCGACTGGCACGACCTAGCCGCCGGCCACGACTACGCCCGCGACGAAAAATTCCGCCGCGCCCTGCTCGATCAGGGGATTTTCTTCTTCCCGCTACCAACCAAGCAGTGCTCCATTTCAGCAAGCCACAGCGAGCAGGATATTGACGAAACCCTCGCTGCCGCCCGCCGGGCGCTGACCGCGGCGCTGCGGGATGAATAACAGCGCGACTTATGGGAGCGCCTTACGACGTGAATAGGGCGATCGGCCTCCAACAGTCGCCCCCGAAAGCGCCGCCCGCCGCCGTCGCGAGCAAGCCGCCGGTTGGCTCGACGGTGGCACTCCGGAAAGCCTTCCCGCGGCACGTTTACGACAGGTGTCCGTCGCTCGGCTGAGGTGTTTGGGTGGGGCGTGCGACAATTGTTGACTTACCGTGACCTCTAGAAACCTTTTTGCCGCCATCTCCTTCGTTCTGCTTTTGGGCGCCTGCTCTTCCGCCGAACGCAGCGTAGCTCCGAAAACGCCTGAAAACTTCGCGGCCCGCCGCTGGGTCATCGGTTTCAGCAACGCCTCGGAGTCGAACACGTGGCGCACGGCCCTGCGCGAATCGATCGAGAAGACTGTTGCCGCCCACGACAACGTCGACCTGTTCATCACCGATGCCAATGACTCTCCGGCGAAGCAGGTCGCCGATCTCGAAGACCTCCTCGCGAAAGGCGTCGACGGGTTGATCATCGGCGCCGTCAATACGCACGTCGCCAACACCGCCATCGCGGAATGCGAGCAGGCCGGAATCCCCACCGTGATCGTCGACCGCAAAGTGGCGACCGACAAGTTCACGACTTTCATTTCGACCGACCACACCTGGCTCGCCGCGACCGCGCTTGAGAGGCTCATCGAGCTTGTCGGGGGCCGCGGCAAGATCGCCATCATTGAAGGGCTCCCCGGCGCCGGCCCGGCGGTCGAGAGAAACGAGGGCTACGACGAAGTGCTGGCGCGGCATCCGGAAATCGAAGCCGTGCGGCAGGCCGGCGACTGGTCGCGCGCCAGCGGACAACTCGTCACCGAAAATGTCCTCACCGCCAACCCCGACCTGCTCGGCATTCATTTCGACGGCGGGGAGATGGCGGTCGGGGGCGTGCAGGCATTGCGCGGGGCGGGGTTCTCCGACGACAGCCTCCGAGCCGGTAAACCGTTTCTCACCTGGACCGACGGCTACAACGGCGGGCTGAAGCTAATCAAGGCCGGCGTCGGGAAATTCTCGATCCAGCATCCCCCGCGGATTCACGGTTCGAGAAGCGTCGAATCGCTCATCAAGCTCTTCCACGGCGAAACCGTACCCAAGCTGCAGCCGATCCGCCTCGACTTCATCACCCCCGACAACGTCGATCCGTACGTCGAGATGGATCAGCCTGACGACTACTGGGCGCGCTGATCCGATGATCTTGGGTCGCTCGCGGGCAGCTTCGGGAGAGGCCGTCGAAGTCCGGCGAGCTGCGCCGCCACCCCCCTCACGGTTCGGGAAAAGCATCGTGCGTCGCCTGCGCCTGCGAACGAATTTCCTCAACCGGCACGATCGCCCCGACGCCAATACCCGGGCAGAAATGCCGCAGATTCTTCCACGACCTTTTCGCGCCTACGTACTCGGGCCAATAGGGAAAAGTGCGGCACTGCAACGGCTTGACGTCGTGAATCGAGCACCCTGTCGCCGTCACAAACCGGCAAGCTCCTTTGCTCGGATCCGCTATGTGGGTCTTGCCGTCCCGTTCCTCGCAGTGGCGATCGTAGAATTCCGACGGCCTCAGCTCCAGGTGCCGCGCGATACGCTCGACATCCTCGTCCGTCAGAAAAACGTCCCCGGGATGAGTGCAGCAATTCGTGCATTCGGGAACGCACTCGAAGCGGAAGTTGAACTCGCCGATTTGGACTAGGGAACTCACGGAGGGAAGGTTCTAGTTTCCCGCACCGAGCGCACCATCAGCAACGGGCGAAATCCGTTCGCGGCTGTTTGTGCCTGCGTCCGTTACGGCGTATAAACATAGACCGCGCCGGCGTTGCCCGGAGCCCCCACCACCGCGGTGGTCCCGCTGATCGCCACCGAGAAGCCGAACTGCCCGAACGCTACCGCGTCACTCGCCGTCAGTGCTTGTTCCGTCAAGTTGCCCGCGCCGTCCGGCTCGTAAATATACGCCGCGCCGCTCGAAGTACCCCCGTCGTCTTTGAACGGAGCGCCGACCACGATCATAGTGCCGCTGATGGCGACGGAATGTCCAAATTGATCAAACATGGCGTCGTCGCCGGCTGTCACCTTGGTTTCCACAATCACTCCCGCCGCATCCCGGCGGTAGATATAAGCCGCGCCGGAAAGAGAGCCCGCATCGGCCTTACCGACCGCGCCGACGACAAGCGTCCCGTTGTGGAGCGCAACCGAGCCCCCGAACTTGTCGCCAGCGGCGGCATCGCCGGCCGTCAGCTTCGTTTCCATCAACCCACCCGCCCCGTCGGGCTGATAAACGTAAACTGAGCCCTCATCGAGGCCGACGGCATCGTCCATGTCGGCGCCGACCACGACCGTGGTACCGTCAATCGCCACCGACTCTCCAAAGAAATCGCCGGGCGCGGCGTCACTTGCCGTGAGTTTGCGCTCGACGACAACTCCGGCGGCGTTTTTGCGAAATAAATAGGCTGAACCGGAACTGATTCCCGCATCGTCGTTGCCGAACGCTCCTACGACCAAGGTTCCATCGCTCATCGCCAGCGCTGTGCCGAAGTTGTCGATAGCCGCGGCATCACTCGCCGTCAGCTTCGTTTCCGTGATCACTCCGGCGGCGTTTCGTTCGTAGACGTATACCGCGCCGGTGTCGGCGACCAGGCCGGCATCCCCTAAAGATGCGCCGACCGCCACGGCATTGCCCCGTCCACTCACCGCGACCGCGGCCCCAAAACGATCTTCCGCCAACCCGTCGCTCGCGGTGAGTTTGCCTTCCAGAATCATTCCGGCGCATTTCGGCGAAACACGTAGGCGGAACCGGAGTTATTGCCCAAATCATCGTCGAAGAGAGCGCCGGCCACCACGACCTGCCCGTTTTTGCTGATCGCCACGGACAGGCCGAGCTGATCTCCGGCCGCAGCGTCACTCGCCGTCAATTTTGTCTCGGTCGTCAGCAGAGGATCGACGATGATCGGATAGACCGCCGTGCGGTCATCGACTGAAGAAAGACCAGGTCATCGGCAAGGTGGTGGCCTCCGAAGACATTCCGGCGGCGACCCAGCTCTTCACACCCAACTGGATCGTGAAATACCTGGTCCAGAACTCGCTGGGCGCACAGTGGCTGGCAACCTATCCGCACTCCTCAATCAGGGGGCTGATGGACTACTACATCGAGCCCGTCGAGCAGACCGACGAAGTCAACGCGCAGCTCAAGTCCATCACGCCCAGTACGCTCAACTCCGAGGCCCTGACCCTCATCGACCCGGCCAGTGGCTCCGGGCATATCCTGGTGGAGGCCTATGAGCTGTTCAGGGCCATCTACCTGGAGCGCGGCTACCGCCAGCGGGATGTGGCCCAGTTGATCCTGGAGAAAAACCTCTTCGGCCTCGATATCGACGGGCGAGCGGCGCAGCTCACGGGCTTTGCGCTGATGATGAAGGGACGGGCCGATGATCGGCGGCTCTTTGAACGGGGTGTAAAGCTCAACCTGATAGCGCTGGTCGACAGCAATGGGTTTGATGCGGAGCGGCTGGCTCAGAGCATGAAGCTGGCGGACTACGGGCTTGCGGTTAGCGACCTTCCAGAGTTGAAGCGGCTCTTCGAGCACGCCTCGACCTTTGGCTCGCTGATTCAAGTTCCGGAGGAACAGCTGACGGGGTACCTGAATGGCACCTACCGGGTTCAAGCCGAGTTGTCATCGCAGTTGGGCGTACTGCCTTCCTATACCGCCTTGGGCATGGCGAGCCTCCTGCCTTACGAGAAACTCGACTACACGGAGAAGGGCGGCGTCTTGGCTGACGGGAAGCCGACTGCATCTCTCGAACAGCGCAACGAGATCCTGAGCACTGTAAGCGGCATGGCCGTGAAAGCCGACCAGCTACTCGCGATGAAGAAGGAACAAGGCCGGGAGTTCATTGTCGGCAAGCGTCTCGTTTACATCTACCATGACGAGATTGACGCACGCGGCGACAAAGCCGCTACCGAGAGGGATACCTTCGAGGCCGTCAGAAAAACGATCCAGGAACTGGCCGATCTCGTCCGCTATGTCGTCAATAATCTCAACGGCAACTATGTGGTTATCACAGCGGACCATGGTTTTCTGTTCACCGAAACGGCACCGAGCGGTCCGGACAAGAGCAAGCTGGAGGACAAACCAGCCGGCACGGTCATCGCGAAGAAGCGTTATCTCCTAGGCTACGACCTGCCTCGTCATGCCCTCGACCGCTGGGCCGCCGCCGCTAGTGCTGTAGACACCCAGCTTGCGCATGAACTCCGAGAGCGATCGCCCTAGAACGAGGTCGCGGCTTTGGGTCCGCACCGCCTCCGTGCACACCCAGGCCAGCAAGAGACGCGGGATTACGCCGAAGGGCAGCTTGTTGTTGATCCCGGCGGTCATCCCCAGCGTGTACGGTCCGTTATCGCCAAGAACGGAAACTCCTAGCAGTAGAGGGCCTGCGGAATGTGCTGCGCACACATAGGCCGCCACCGTCCGCACCTTGGAACAGAAAATTTCAGATTCCGGTCCGTTTGATCAGCGCATCGACCCGCACGTCATGACCAGTGTTCGGAAAGCCCTTGAGAATATCGGTGACATCCATGACTTGTCCTTGTCGGGCGGAGAGTGCCTAGAACTGCAGGGTGCCCAGCACTAGGAGCGCGTGGTTTATCGGGGCGGCAGGGTGCTCCCGGCGTTGCGCCTCGATGCTCACGCTTGCCGAAGGGCCCAGCGCCAGACGACTTCCCAGCCGGTAGCCCCTCGCAGCCTCGTGAGCAAGACTCAACCGCGCGTAGGGAGTGAGCAAGCCCCGGCCGCGAAAGGCCGTGAAGCCGTATCCAAACTGCGCATCCAGACGTGAGCCCGGCACTTCGTACAGCGTCGGATCGGTAACACCGCGCTCCCACAGACGCTGCACGCCGCTGGCTGTATCGCCCCAGGAAGGCCCCAGGCTCACCGAAGGGCCGCGACCGGACCGCCCGGGAGCGTAGCGGAGCAACGCGCCGAATCCCCATTCCTGCAGAGTCCCATGGTGCGACGCCAGCCAGCGGCCGTAGCTCTCCGCGGTCAGCCCTCCCCCCAGGTCCTGGAAACGCAGTCCGCCACCGACTTCGAGACCGGCGCCGTGCTGCCCGTCGCCGCCGTCGTGCCGCACCCCCAACTCCCCCCAAGGAGTGAGTGACTTGCCGGCGGAAAGCTTGCGCGCATGGCTGACCTCGGTCCGCAGCCGCAGCCGCCGAATGTTCGCCGTCGCCTCCTCAAACACCTTGCCGCCTCCCGCGGCGTTAATGCTCGCCAGCCCCCAATCGCCCTTCAACTTCACCGTCGTCGCCCCACGCGTCATCAGCCGGCCGCTCACGCCCATCATGCCGGAGTTCAGCGTTGCAGGACTTGTCTGCACGCGCCCGACAAGGTCGTCCACGATCCTGATATCTCCCCAGTAATGACTGACCGTCCCCCACACGTCCAGGTCAGGAGACACCGACCAAACCAGATAGGGATGGACGCCGGCCATCCCCAACTGATACTCGCCGCCGCCGGCCGCCGAGTTCCTGCCGCCCACTTGGTAGTCGAATGAACCCCACGACCGGGATAGGGACAATCCCGCCAGGAGGCCTGGGCCGAGCCGCGTATCGGCCCCCATGTGAACACTGGACACGCCGCCGGACCAGGCGATCGGACCATAAGGGTCGCCCGACAGGTTGCGGTGGTCGGCGCACCCCCACGCCGCGAAACGCCCGTCACCGCCCTCTTCTTCCTGCGAACGTGCCGGGAACGACAAGTCGTCGAGCGTCCGCTCCAGGGGCAGCGGCTGGGTACCCGCAGCGGCCCACCGGCCCGAAGTCAACGCAGGAGAGAGCGACGGACGTCCGGACAGTGGCGGCTGGGAGGCCCACCGGCCCGAGGCCAGCGCAGGAGAGAGTGACGGACGTGCGGGCGGTAGCGCCGCCCGGCCCCGGGTGGTCCCGCCCGCGAGCACTTGATCGATGCGGCATGTGACCGCGCTGAAAGCCAGCGCTCGTCCCACCTCCGGAAGGATGACCCGGTTGATCTTCCCGATGCGCTCTTTCGCATCGTCAGTGATCGTGCCCACTCCCGTACCGTCCGCCACCGTCGCCCCCGACGGAGCGCTCAACTCCACCGTGAACCGCTCGACATCCTCCGCCAACCCGTCGGCCAGCGTCTCCGCGGAAATCGTCTGGGTCGTCTCCCCCGGCTCGTAGCGCAACGTCCCCTCGGTCGCCGCGTAGTCGAGTCCCGCCACTGCCGTCCCGTCCACCGTTCCGTACGACACCGACACCGCCGCGCCGCTCGCCTCGCTCAGCCGTACGGTGAATTCCGCCGTCTCTCCTTCGCTCACCGCCGGCGCATCGTCTATCGACAGCTCGGGTGCATCGTCGTCGTCGCTGATCGTCCCCTCTCCGATCCCGTCCGAAACAGTCGCTCCCGACGCAGCGCTCAACTCCACCGTGAACCGCTCGGCATCCTCCGACAACTCGTCTTCCAGCGTCTCCACGGAAACCGTCTGGGTCGTCTCCCCCGGCTCGAAGCGCAGCTCCCCCGAAGCGGACTTGTAGTCCGAGCCCGCCACCGCCGTCCCGTCCACCGTCCGGTACGACACCGTCACCGCCCTGCCGCTCGTCGCACTCAGCCGTACGGTGAATTCCGCCGTCTCGCCTTCACTTACCGCCGGAACATCGTCTATCGACAGCTCGGGTGCATCGTCGTCGTCGCTGATCGTCCCCTCTCCGACCCCGTCCGCCACCGTCGCCCCCAACGGAGCGCTCAGCTCCACTGTGAACTGCTCGGTATCCTCTGCCAGTTCGTCGGCCAATGTCTCCACGGTAACCGTCCGAGCCGCCTCCCCCGGCTCGAAGCGCAGCTCCCCCGAAGCGGACTTGTAGTCCGAGCCCGCCACCGCCGTCCCGTCCACCGTCCGGTACGACACCGTCACCGCCCTGCCGCTCGTCGCACTCAGCCGTACAGTGAATTCCGCCGTCTCTCCTTCGCTCACCGCCGGCGCATCGTCTATCGACAGCTCGGGTGCATCGTCGTCGTCGCTGATCGTCCCCTCTCCGACCCCGTCCGCCACCGTCGCCCCCAACGGAGCGCTCAGCTCCACTGTGAACTGCTCGGTATCCTCTGCCAGTTCGTCGGCCAATGTCTCCACGGTAACCGTCCGAGCCGCCTCCCCCGGCTCGAAGCGCAGCTCCCCCGAAGCGGACTTGTAGTCCGAGCCCGCCACCGCCGTCCCGTCCACCGTCCGGTACGACACCGTCACCGCCCTGCCGCTCGTCGCACTCAGCCGTACAGTGAATTCCGCCGTCTCGCCTTCGCTTACCGCCGGAACATCGTCTATCGACAGCTCGGGTGCATCGTCGTCGTCGCTGATCGTCCCCTCTCCGACCCCGTCCGCCACCGTCGCCCCCAACGGAGCGCTCAGCTCCACTGTGAACTGCTCGGTATCCTCTGCCAGTTCGTCGGCCAATGTCTCCACGGTAACCGTCCGAGCCGCCTCCCCCGGCTCGAAGCGCAGCTCCCCCGAAGCGGACTTGTAGTCCGAGCCCGCCACCGCCGTCCCGTCCACCGTCCGGTACGACACCGTCACCGCTAACCCGCTGGCTGCACTCAAACGCACCACGAACGCCGCCGCATCCCCTTCGTCAACCGGCGGTGCGTCGTCGATCGTCAACATGGGCGGCTCGTCATCGTCGGTGATCGTACCTGTCCCCGTCCCGTTCCCCACCGTTGCCCCGGACGGAGAGCTCAACTGCATCGTGAACACCTCAGTCTCCTCTGCCGTGGCGTCCTGGACGGTGGGCACCAGGATCGTCTTTCTTTCCTCGCCCTGTTCGAAGCTCAGGGTCCCCGACGTGGTCGTGTAGTCCGAGCGCGCCACTGCCGTCCCATCCACCGTCGAGTAGTCGACCATCACCACTGCCGTAGCGGCTTCGCTCAACGTTACCTCGAACTTCGCAAGGTCTCCTTCCACCACCGTCGCGTCGTCGATCGACAACGTCGGGAGCTCGCCAACGTCGCGAGAGCCGTCGCCATCGCCGTCATCGGAACCGCCGCCACCACCACCGCCGCCGCCACCATTGCCGCCGCCATTGCCGCCGCCACCATCGCCATCGTTGTCGATGATCGTTCCCTCCCCGGTGTCGTCGTTCAGCGTGGCTCCTGACGGACTGCTCAGGATGACCATGAAGCGTTCATCCGACTCCTGCTCGTCGTCGTCAGTGGTCTGCACCGAGATCGTCATCGTCACCGCTGTTTGCGACGCCGGAAAAGTCAGCGTATCCGATTGCGCCGTGTAGTCCGTTCCCGCCGCCGCCGTCCCATCCGTCGTCGAGTACGCCACTGTCACCGTCTGATCGTTGGACGGTGCCAACCTCACCTCGAACCGGGCCATGCCCCCTTCCTCGACCGACGCGTCTCCGATGGAGAGTTCCGGCATGGTGGGGCCTCCGTCGTTGTCGAAGATCGTCCCTTCCCCGGTGGCGTCATTGAGTGTGGCTCCCGACGGATTGCTCAGAGTCACCCTGAAGTGTTCGTCAGACTCCCGCTCCGTGTCGTCCGTGGTCGGCACTGAGATCGTCATCATTGTTTGCCGCGCCGAAAAAGTGAGTGTCCCCGATCGCGCCGTGTAGTCCGTTCCCGCCTCCGCCGTCACGTTCATCGTCGCGTACGCCACCGTCACCGTTTGCTCGCTGGGCGGTGCCAATCTCACCTCGAACCGGGCCGTGTTCCCCTCCTCGACCGACGCGCTTCCGATGGACAGCTCCGGCCGGTCGTTGTCCGAGATCCTCCCCTCGCCGGTAGCGTCAGCCAGAGTGGCCCCGGACGGATTGCTCAGGGTCACCCTGAAGCGTTCCTCCGGCTCGTGGAATCGGTCGTCCGTAGTCGGCACGAAGATCCTCTTGATTGTTTGCCCCGCCCTGAAGGTCAGCGTATCCGATTGCGCCGTGTAGTCCGTTCCCGCCTCCGCCGTCACGTCCGCCGTTGCGAAGTCCACCGTCACCGTCTGCTCGCTGGACGGTGTCAACCTCACCCTGAACTCAGCCGTGTTCCCCTCCACGACCGGGGTATCTTGGATCGACAGCTTAGGCAGGGTGCCTCCGCTGTCGCGATCGTCGTCGATGATCCGCACCGTCACCTTGGCTATCCCGTGCAGGGACGGCGGGCAATTGGTGTTCTCGTCCCACACTTCATGGGTGAACTCCACCAACTCATCCTCATCGTCGGCGTCCTGCACTGCCCGGATCATGACCCCTCGGGGCGGCGTTGCCACAGCCGGGTTGCTGTTGTTCTTATTGAATTCCCAGCCGACCGACGGTGTCCAGCGAATGCCTTTATATCCTTCGGGCTGGTCAAATCCCCCGTCGTAACGCACAACTCCGTCGACGTGCACCCGGACCCACCATCCGTCGGCGCTCGGTTGCCGAGTCAGCCACAAGTTGTAGGTGGCCGATTCTCCCTCCCTGATCTCCAGCGTGGACGTCGACACCTTTACTTTCCCTGGCCACGTGAAGATCGGGGCGTCGTTCTGGGCATGGGCCCGCGGCGCTGCCGTGCTGGACAGCAGCGCCGACACGAGCATGACGGGGACTACCAGACGCCGGAGGCAAGAGCCCCGGGTCAGAGTCTCTTCCAACCCACTAATGAGCCTGCTGCGGACCAGCAGGCCGGTTATGTCAGGCACTCAGGTTTATGGGTTCGGAACAGCCGCGGGAAAGCCTTTCCGAATGTTCACACGAATAGTTAATTATTGCACCGCGCAACACCGCCGTGGAAACCGATTTCCAGCAGATCAAGGATGTCATCGATCTCGCCGACATCGAGGAGCACCTGGAGTTGAGCGGAAACAGTAACGGATCCTCAGCGGAGTTGCCGGATGTGTTGCAACTTTCAAAAAGCGACCAGCGAACGATGGGTCGAGTCGTCCGGGCTCCGTCTCATGCAGCCACCCCGAACAGCTTGTTGATGAACTGAATCTGTTGCCGAACATCCGAGACGGAAACGAGAACGCTCCTGATCATTGTTCGCATGGTGTCTCTCCTGTTATGCATTGTCGCCGGTTATGGGTTATCACTGCCGCAGGCCATGGGCCGAAGAATCGCTTCTACCGAGCGACCCGCGAGCTCGGCCCGCGTTTTCAAGACCGAGTTCATCCTCGACTACCTGAGCCAGCCGGCGCTTCGCACGCGGATCCGACGCGGGCTCCTCAAGGGAGAACAGCTACACGCCCTCGCCCGGTGCGTCCACTACGGCCGACTGGGCCGACTGGATCAGCGCGACTTCGAACGCCAAACCGGCGCGGCGAGCTGCCTGCTTCTCATCCTCGCAGCTATCATCCATTGGCAGATTCGGGAGATCGATCGTGTTTTGAGCGAGGCGGGCTCGGATGCGGACGATCTCAACTTCGAGTTACTGTCCCATATCAGCCCGATCGGGTGGGACAACGTCCTCCTCTACGGCGAGTACCAGCTCAACCGCAGTCTCGTGCGAAGCGAAAGGCTTAGCGTATAAATTCGTGCGATTCTGGGCGCTACCCTGATCTGGTTCTTGACGCGTTCGCCGGGTGGATATCCGAGCGATGTCCAAGATGACGCTCTTGCGTCCCTCGTCGACGAGTGCAAGTTGCACAAACGAGCGGTTTCGCAACGACCCGACAGCGAACTGGTTTTCAAGGGCTTGGGGGTTGCGAAACGGTATTGCAGGAGAGATTCAATTGGCGATAGTTTTTTGCACCGCCGTCCGCGAGGCGGTCATCCAGGCGCTGCGCCGGGAAGGGACGCCCCACCACCACAACCCCGCCCCGGATGGAAAGCACAACTGAGGTAATCTCTAAAGGCCATGAAGAAGCAAGGACGTTATCGCCACTTGCGCGTGGACTGGGTGGGCGAGTCCTGCAGCGAGTCGATCACGCTGTGCGGCGTCGAGGGTGAAGACATCGGGACTGGACAGACACTGTGCCCCGACTGCGCCCAGGTCGCCGATGCTCTTCACGTTTGTGGGTTGGGACCGGAGAGCCTGCGCGAGTTATTTGACACGCTCCGGGTGATCGGCCCTTCCGAGGTGAAAGCGGAGATGGAGGCGCTTCGAGTTCTGGGGGTGCGGATGGATATGCAGGAGCGGTCGCAACTCAACTAACAGAGTGTCTTCACGGGCGTCTGCGCAAGCCCCGACTGGGGCTTCCTCTACCGGTCCTTCCCCCTCGCTCTTGAATCCCCTTTCCCTCGTCGCGAATGATTCCAGATCGGTCCTCGCCGTCAAGGGTACGCTTTGCCGCTTCGCGCCCTGGACCGCTGCGGGCCGATCTGGGGAGACGCGCTGTTCACGAGGGAAAAGGGGGGGGTCGGGCCGTGTGGACGGACCGAAAGGAACCTTTCGGCCATACCAGACGCCTTGAGCCGTAGCGGAGGGGCGCTGTCACCCGCAGGGCCGTAGCGCAGCGTAGGAGCCGCGCCAGCGGCTTGATTCGCCCCTGGGCGGAGGCTATCCGGGGTTTGGGTTTTGTTGTCGTCTCGTTTCCCCCGTTCCGCCGCGGTATGGTGTAAGTCTTTTGTTTTCAGTTTTTTATCTATAAGGAAGGTTTTGGCTTTGCCTCTTGCGGGGGGCGCTAGCCCTCCTCTTCCGGTGGTTTCTCTTTTGTTTTCAGTGAGTTATCCACAGCCGTAGCCGCTCCTACTACTTGTTCTTTAACTACTTGTTCTTTACTACTTGAGTGTGTACACGTTTAGTCGAAGGATCAGGGCTAGAGTGTACACGTTTAGTCGAAGGATCAGGGCTAGAGTGTACACGTTTAGTCGTGGAAAACTGCCCCGAATCACCGTCGCTTGTGGAAAACCCACCGCAGGAAGTCCCAGGAGCGCTTTGCAGCGGCCCTAAAGACACAGGTGGCGCTCGAAGGGCTGTCAGAGCCGAACTTTGCGATGTTAGCGGAGGATTCGAGGTTAGTTCACTAATTGCGGCTGCTCTGCCGGAGGAATGGCGGGCTTCGAGGGCGAGAGAATCAGCACTCCCTTGGCCGTCGCGTAGTTCAACTCCGGCCAGGCCGCCTTGATCTTCTTGAGTTCCCGCAAGCATTCCGTGCGGAAGCGGTTCACTGTATTCTTGTCTCCCGCTCTGGCCAGGTTCGCGCCGAACTGCCGGTAGAGCGACCGCCAGGAGAGCCGTAGTGGAGCACGGAGGGCAAAGGTGCGGTAGGTGAGCCACAGGTACCAGTCCAGGCCCAGCGAGGACCGCTTGAGGGCCTTCAGGATGTTCATGTCCAGCGGCACGGGATGGCTGATGATTTCGTTGAAGAAGTCTTCGCCGAGGCGGATCTTGCTCTTCCATAGTGAGCGCTCGTCGGGGTGCTTGGGGTCCCACCAGAACTCGGTGCGATCGGCTACAAATGACGAAACGCTGGCCTTGCTACCTTCATCCTCATAAATCAGTTGGACACTGGCATGAAAGAGCCGGTCCATTTGATTGCGCAGCCGGGTGTACTTCTCTCCGCTGGTGCTGTAGATATCCAGCTTACGCATGAACCCCGAAACCGAGTCTCCCAGAATCAACACCCGGCTCTGGGCCCGCATTTTCAATTTGATGTATGAGCTTCAGACCATCCAGCGACCTTCAGCGTCTTTATTGATAGGGGCTAGAGCCCGATAAGGACGCCATGGAGGTCAACACCCGATGGGTGAAAAAGAAAACAAGCCGTTTCAGCTCACGTTCAATGGATTTCTCAAAGTCGATTTCCAAGGATCGCGAGTCACCTCGGATGGCGGTCTGATTCTCGTTCGCGAACTGGATGAACGACTCGGACTCGGGAAGCTGATCGACGAGCATCTCAGCGACTCGCGACAAGGCTTGAACAAGAAGTTCCCGCTGGCCGATCTGCTGCGGCAGTCGGTCTACAGCCGACTCGCTGGCTACGAGGACCTCAATGACGCCGTTCGAGTATCCGCCGATCCGACCTTTCGCTTGATCGGCTCGAAGAGGAACTGGGATCGCGGAGCAGCCTTGACCTCGACGCTGCATGGCTTCGAGACGGAGATGCTGGCGAGCGAAGAGAACTTGCTGGGGCTGATGGCAGTGAACCGGGAGCTGGTCGCGCAAGCCGAAGCTCCCGACGGTTCAGACCGCGTGGTGCTCGACATGGACTCCACGGAGAGCCCCGTCCACGGCCAACAGGAAGGCAGTGCCTACAACGGACACTTCGAGTCCCTCTGCTATCACCCGCTGTTGCTGTTCAACCAGCACGGCGACTGCCTAGGCGCGAAGCTGCGTCCCGGCAACGTGCACAGCGCCGAGGACTGGGACGAGCTGCTACTGCCGGAGATCGAACGACAACAGGCGGAGGGCAAACAGGTGACGTTCCGCGCCGACGCCGCCTTCGCCAAGCCCGAGATCTACGAGGCGATGGAGGAGCGCGGCGTGGACTACGTGATTCGCATCCCGGCGAACAAGAGCCTGGAGCTGGAGATCGAGGACATCCTGTTTCGGCCACCGGGCAGGCCGAACGCCAAGCCCCTAGTGCGCTACAAGAGTTTTCGCTATCAGGCCGAGAGCTGGTCGAAGGCAAGGCGAGTTGTCGCCAAGGTCGAGCATCACCAGGGCGAACTATTCCCGCGCGTCGGATTTGTCGTGACGAGCATGAGCTTGCCGAGCCGCTCGGTCGTGCGGTTCTACAACAAGCGCGGCACGGCGGAGCAGTGGATCAAAGAAGGCAAACAGGCCACGCACTGGACCCGCTTGTCGTGTCACCGCTTCCGAGCCAACGAGGTACGGCTGCAACTCAGCGTGCTGGCCTACAACCTGGGCAACCTGTGGCGGCGGCTAGGGCTGCCGCAGCGAATCAAAAGCTGGTCGCTAACGAGTTTGCAACACAGGTTGATGAAGACCGGCGGTCGGCTGGTCAAGCATGCTCGCTACTACTGGTTGCTGCTGGCGGAGGGGCATCTGAACCGGCGGCTGTTCGGTGACATGCTGCATAGGATCTGGGCGCTGCCTGTGCCGGGTGGGTAGCGTTGCCCGGGCGAGGATCAACAGTTTTTGGCTCCAAAAAGGTTTCGCAGGGAGCAGTGTCGGCCGGAGCGCCGTTCAGTCCGCTCAATCAACGTCTGTGAGCGGACGGACGAGCCCTGGCGCCTACCGGCGGAGGTGATGTGCAGGGTTCAGCGCGAAAAGACGTGGTATTCGGCGCAGCGGGGGTGTATCCTGTGACCGTGCCAGGGCCAAAATGGAAATCCTGGTTCAGATACCTGGTGATAACAATCGATGTCACAAACAGACAGATTTTTTTCGGCCAGGACGCTGCGTCCGCTCGGTTTCCGGGTCCGTCGGGGGCCGTGAGCCCGCTCAGGCGTCGGATTGTTCATGCGAACCGGATTTCCCGACAGTAATCGGCGTACGAGCTGTATGTAGTTCATTTCGGTTGGTTTAGTCTCGTTCGCGGTCGCGAGACTCTTCGTCCCGCGACCGACGCAACCGCTCGGCACTCAAACGCAAATCCCCTACCAAGGCTCCTGCGGCGACCAGACCATGTCGGCATCGAAGGGATAGATGGGCCGACGGATAGCCTTGTACTTCAGGTTTTCAATGGCCTGATATCCAAAGCCCGGCGAAAGCGCCATGATCGTGCGAGGTGCGATCTCGCGCAGGGCGGCAAACAGGTATCCGAGTTTCACCACAACGATCTTATGCGCCAGGGGATCAATGCCGACTTGCTCGGAATGCTCGGGCGCCGTGAATGCTCGCCGAACGCTGACTATCGCGACGACGATGCCGGCGGTTTCTATGACGGCGGTGCGGCCTGTCCGCCGACGGACCCCTGGGATGAGGGTATGCGCTTCCTCTTTCTCGGACGAAACGAACTTCACCACACCCTGCACCTCAAATGGGCGGCCGTTTATGGTATCAATCTTTCCTCCCAGGCTCAGCTTGACCCGTTCACCGACTCCCGCTTCTGCGCAAGCCTCGACGGCCGCGGCATCTACAATCCCGGCGACGACAGCGTTTTTGACCCGCTTTGCCAGCAGCCGCTCAAGTACGTACGTGGTGTCTCCCGCTGCCCCGGCCGTCGTGTTGTCTCCCGAGTCGGTAATGAACACCGTCGGCTCGGCGGCGCTGAGCGCCGTCTCAATCGCTTCGTCCACCCTGTCTGTCGGAACGTCGAATTGGAGCCTCGCCCGTTTCTCCCAAAGCTCAGCGGCGAGTGCCCGAGCCGCTTCCAACGCGGCCTCACGTTGCTCTGCTCCTCGGGCGACGACCGTGACGGTCATCGACGCGCGCGGCACATCCGTCCAGGCCATCCCCACAAAGATGGACGCATCAAGCAATCCGGGTTGCTCCGCCACTCCGGGGATCCCGGCGTAAATCGACTTCAGTGGTTCGACACCGGTGATGCCCTTCTCTCCCGGAATGAGAATCGGGACTTTGACAATCGCGGTTACCGGGCGGGCGCCTTCCCGGATTGCGTTCAGAAGCAGGCGGACCGCGCGAACTCGCGTTTCCACCGCGTCCACATGGGGCGCGGTCCGGTAGCCGGTCAGGATGTCGATCTCGTCCGCGAAGGCCGACGAGATGTTGCCGTGCAGGTCGGCACTGGCGGAGATGACCGCGTCATCTCCTACGATCTCTCGAAGAGAGCGAAGCAAATCCACCTGTGCATCCTCATAGCCGTCGGCGTGCAACGCACCATGGAGATCGAGATAAACGCCGTCAACTCTCCCGGCCTTGCCAGCCCCTTCGAGGATCTCGCCCTTGAACTTCTCGTAGGTTTTACGAGAGACCACTCCGCCCGGAGGCGAGTCCGCATGAGTTGTGGAAATGATCTCCACCCCCTCATCGCGCAGGAAACGAGCCCACTCGACATCTTCGTTCGCAGCCTTTCCTCTCGCGACGTTGAACGAGTTCTCCTCAGCGGCTGATGAAGACGGGCGGTAGGCTGGTCAAGCATGCGCGGTACTATTGGCTGCTGTTGGCCGAAGGACATCTGAACCGGCGGCTGTTCGGCGACATGCTGCATAGGATCTGGGCGCTGCCTGTGCCGGGTGGGTAGCGTTGCCCGGGCGAGGATCAACAGTTTTTGGCTCCAAAAAGGTTTCGCAGGGAGCAGTGTCGGCCGGAGCGCCGTTCAGTCCGCTCAATCAACGTCTGTGAGCGGACGGACGAGCCCTGGCGCCTACCGGCGGAGGTGATGTGCAGGGTTCAGCGCGAAAAGACGTGGTATTCGGCGCAGCGGGGGTGTATCCTGTGACCGTGCCAGGGCCAAAATGGAAATCCTGGTCACATGCAGCCGTGATCGTCCCCTTTTTCCCAACGACCCAAAAGTAGAGCAGGTGATGGTTAGTTGAGCCACTTCATGATGCCTCGATCATACATTTAAAAAATCTATGGATCAATAAGAAATTGTCTATTTTTCAATTGCTTGGCTGCACGGTACACTGGCTACGAAGAAGATCTGAACATGTATGAAGAAGCTCTGGGACCTCCCACGAGGCAGCTCGATAACGAGACGCTTCTCTGCGCCATCAGTACGCTGAGCTATCTAGAATCACCACCGCCGGCAGGGCCTGAAACCCCGGTAGTCGACGCCCTTGACGCGATGATCCAATCGGGTGCCGGAGGGGTGCTCGTGGTTGTAGGAGCCTGAAGCTCACATGACTCAGGCCGATTAGACCGGACCGCCAAGTGATGAACACGCAAGAAGAGCACCGCGTAGGTGCGTTGGATGCGGGTCGGGTGGATCCGGGTAACAGCGCTTTTGGTTCATCTTGGAAGCGGTCTTTGGAGACCTCTGGCACGCGGTTTGCCAGCAACATCAGGGGGGACGGTATGACCATCGATCTCTTGACCCGGATTTCCACTTTAGTTTCGGTTCTGCTAACCATCGGGTGGACTCGGACGCCTTTATTTATGCGGGCTTGAAAGCACTCAAGGCGCTGAGGAGATCAACACCCAATGGGTGAAAAAGAAAACAAACCGTTTCAGCTCACCTTCAATGGATTTCTCAAGGTCGATTTCCAAGGATCGCGAGTCACCTCGGATGGCGGGCTGATTCTCATTCGCGAACTGGACGAACGACTCGGACTAGGCAAGCTGATAGACGAGCATCTGACGGATTCGCGGCAAGGCTCGAACAAGAAGTTCCCGTTCGTCGATCTGCTGCGACAGTCGGTCTACTCCCGCTTGGCGGGCTACGAGGATCTCAACGACGCCGTTCGTGTCTCCGCCGATCCAACCTTTCGGCTGATTGGCTCGAAGAAGAACTGGGATCGCGGCGCGGCGCTGACCTCCCGGCTGCAGAGCTTCGAGACCGCCATGCTCGCCGGCGACGAGAATCTGATCGGGCTGATGGCGGTGAACCGCGAGTTGATCGCGCAAGCCGAGGCCGGTGATGACTCCGAGTGCGTCGTGCTGGACATGGACTCTACCGAGAGCCTCGTCCACGGCCGGCAGGAAGGCAGCGCCTACAACGGCCACTTCGAGTCGGTCTGCTACCACCCACTGTTGCTGTTCAACCAGCACGGCGATTGCTTGGCGGCAAAGTTGCGACCGGGCAACGTGTCCAGCGCCGAGGACTGGGACGAGTTGCTGCTGCCGGAAATCGAACGCCAACAGGCGGAGGGCAAACAGGTGACGTTCCGGGCCGATGCCGCCTTCGCCAAGCCGGATATTTACGAGACGTTGGAGGAGCGCGGCGTGGACTACGTGATTCGCATCCCGGCCAACAAGAGCCTGGAGCTGGAGATCGAAGATATCCTGTTTCGTCCGCCGGGCAGGCCGAGCGCAAAGCCCCTGGTGCGCTACAGGAGCTTTCGGTATCAGGCCGCGAGTTGGTCGAAGTCCCGGCGGGTTGTTGCGAAGGTCGAGCATCACCAAGGTGAGTTGTTTCCTCGCGTCGGTTTCATCGTCACGAGCATGGCCTTGCCGAGCCGCTCGCTGGTGCGGTTCTACAACAAGCGCGGCACGGCGGAGCAGTGGATCAAGGAAGGCAAACAAGCGACGCATTGGACAAGGCTGTCATGCCATCGGTTCCGGGCCAACGAAGTGCGACTGCAACTCAGCGTGCTGGCCTATAACCTGGGGAACCTATGGCGGAGGCTCGGGCTGCCGCAACGGATCAAGAGTTGGTCGCTGACGAGCTTGCAACAGCGGCTGATGAAGACGGGCGGTAGGCTGGTCAAGCATGCGCGGTACTATTGGCTGCTGTTGGCCGAAGGACATCTGAACCGGCGGCTGTTCGGCGACATGCTGCATAGGATCTGGGCGCTGCCTGTGCCGGGTGGGTAGCGTTGCCCGGGCGAGGATCAACAGTTTTTGGCTCCAAAAAGGTTTCGCAGGGAGCAGTGTCGGCCGGAGCGCCGTTCAGTCCGCTCAATCAACGTCTGTGAGCGGACGGACGAGCCCTGGCGCCTACCGGCGGAGGTGATGTGCAGGGTTCAGCGCGAAAAGACGTGGTATTCGGCGCAGCGGGGGTGTATCCTGTGACCGTGCCAGGGCCAAAATGGAAATCCTGGATAAGCCGAAGGTGATCGTCGGCGGCGCGGGCGCTTGGCAGATCGACAAGACCGGTTCGATCAAGAGACTGGGCGTCGACTGCGTCATCAACGGTCGGGCCGAGGCCGTCGTGCTCGACCTGTTTCAAAAAGCCGAAGCCGGGTTAACGGTATCGGAGCTCTTCTCGTTATGGACGGGACCGATCTTGTTGGGATCATTTCGGAACGCGACTACGCACGCAAGGTGATCCTCGTCGGGCGTTCCTCAAAGGAAATCAAGGTGCATGAGATTATGTCCAGCGCGCCCGTCACGGTGCGCCTGAAGACGACGATCGATGAGTGTATGGAACGCATGACGGAAAAGCGCTGCCGCCACCTGCCGGTCGTGGAAGGGGGGAGGATTGTCGGCGTGGTGTCGATTGGCGACGTCGTCCACTGGATCATTACGGCCCAGGACCTGGAGATCCGTCAGCTTGAGGACTACATCGCTGGTAAGTATCCCGCCTAGTCCGCATTTCTCACCACCTGCCCGGCCGAAGCACGCGATAGGCCTGTCATTGCTTCGTTACGGTTGCCTGCCGTGCTCACCGTACTGTTCAACTTAGTGGAATGCAGACCGCTAAGCGGTCCGCCTAGATTGGGACACCGGGATGAAAAGAATTGAGGGCATCATTCAGCAAAGTTGCAGGATGTCAAAGAAGCTCTTGAGAAGATCGGTGTGGGTGCCCTGACCGTCTTGGACGTTCGGGGCCACGGACGGCAGCAGGGACACAAAGAGGTATATCGCGGCGTGCAGTACGAGATCGATCTGCTGCCCAAGGTGAAAGTGGAAATTGTGATGCCGGATTCACGGCTCGACGAAACGGTGACCATTCTGGTCGAAGCAGCCCGTACCGGCCACATTGGTGACGGCAAGGTCTTCATTGATTCCGTCGAGGAAGCCATTCGCATTCGGAACGACGAAAGAGGCGAAGCAGCCTTGAGGTAAAACGATCCACCCGATCACATCGAAGCGCAGTTGTCGACTGTAGGTGGCGAACCGGGACTCAAATCCTAGGTCTCGGGTGGGAGGTCTCACGCGATGACAAGTAGAGACTGTGGAGGAGCAAGTCCGAGAACCCATACCGACCAACAGCTTGTAGCCCCAGAACGCTCCGGCTTGGGCGACCAGATGCCGCGCGAAATCGGACTATGATCGCCGATGTACCTCGTTTCGGACATCATCGTCGACTGCTTCGAGGGCGGCCCCGATAACTTCCTGCAGCGCGTTAACTAACGCCCACCCCACCAGGTTCTCTTCGTCGACCGCTCGGTCTGCGCCCGCCCGGGCCAACGTGGAACTATGTGTGTGATACCTGACACGGGCGACGACTGGGATGCTTGGAGCAATCCGCTTGGCCTGACGGATGATGAGTTCCGACGTGTGGGACTCCGGAACCGTAACCACAAGCGCCCGTGAGTGTTCGACGCCCAAGTGGTGCAGGATCTCGGGCCGCGCCGCGTCCCCGAATTCGATGGGTACCGTGGGCCTGTGAGCGCTCACCGAACGAGCATTGAGGTCCACCACCACGAACCGTATCGCAGCTCCTCGGAGAGCTTCCGCCACGCGCTGACCGGCGGGGCCGAAGCCAACAATGATCACGTGACCTGAAAGGTGCCGGCCGTCGCCGGCTGAGTGCACTCCAGCGGGCGACGCACTCGTGAATCGGTACAGGATACGGGTGACGGCTTGACCGAGCTTTGGAGCTCCGGCGATGACATAGGGCGTCAGCACCAAGGTGACTATTGACGCAGACAAAAGCACTTGAAAGGTTTCGTGCGGCAAGAGGCTCTGTCGATAGCCCAGCTCCAGCAGCACAAACGAGAACTCGCCGACTTGACTCAAAGCAAGTCCCGTTGACACGGCAACGCCAAGAGGTTGGCGAAAGAGCCGAACTACGAAGCCGACTATCACTGCCTTGCCCCACATGATCACCAAGGCGAGCGGAACAACCACCAGCAGCGCTCTGCCGGTTGGCAAGTGCGCCAGCATACCGACCGAGGTGAAGAATAAGGTAAGAAATACCGCCCGCAGAGGAGTGATGTCGGCACGAATCTGAGCAGCGAAAGGGGACTCGGCCAACAGCATGCCAGCTAGAAACGCGCCAAGGATTGGCGACAGGTTTGCAGCATGCGACACCCCAGCGGCCCCGAGGCAAACCGCAAATGACAGCACGACCGGCAGATCTCGGTTGCGGTAGGCCGAGGCAATATCGAGAAGACGTGGAAACGCATACTTGGTGACCAAGAATATGGCTGCGATCAGCGCTGCGGCCACAGCGATACTGAAAGCAAACCCGGCAAACGCCGTCGAACCGGTGACCCCTTCTCCAAGGGCGAGCACAAGAAGCACCAACGGCACTACGGCCAGATCCTGGAGTAGGAGTATCCCCAGAGCGTTGCGACCATGGAGGCTCTCGAGCTCAGTCCTGTCGGCAAGAACGCGGAGCACGACGGCCGTGCTGCTAAGCGAGAGGGCGGCTCCTATGATGATGGCCTGCACGGTAGGTAGCCCGCTTGCAGCCGCCGCCGAACCGCCAACTACACCCGTCACGACGATCTGAATGGTTCCGCCTAAGGTCGCCATACGGCCGGATGCTCTGAGCCGGCTCAAAGAGAATTCGAGCCCGATCGTGAACAGCAACAGCGCAACACCTAGTTCCGCTAAAAGCCGAATGTGTTCGACGTTGCTGATCCATCCTGTCCCGGCTGGGCCGAGCAGCAGGCCGGCTAGGAGATATCCGGTGACAGCATTCTGACGAATGCGTTCAAAGAGGCCTCCGAGCAATAGAGCTACGCTCAGCACCAGAGCAATCTCGAGAATAACTTCCCAGGTGTTCATAGAGCGATAACCGGAACGTGGCCCTCAAGGGAGCGCATCCTTACGACCAGTCTGAGGCGTTGCCGAACAGCTAGTCAAACCGATTCCCAGCGGCATCGACTTGCAACGCCCGCAATGCACTCGTGCCTTGTTCGCTCGGAGGCCTCCATTCAAAAAACCTATATATCACGCGTATATTTTCTATTTTTCAATCGAGTTGCGCGTGTTGTAGATTATTTATTTGGTGACGAGATGTGAGTCCTAGCAAGAGGGAAGTACCGACTCAGCAGTTCTCTGAACCCGGATTTCCACTTTAGTTTCGGTTCTGCTAACCATCGGGTGGACTCGGACGCCTTTATTTATGCGGGCTTGAAAGCACTCAAGGCGCTGAGGAGATCAACACCCAATGGGTGAAAAAGAAAACAAACCGTTTCAGCTCACCTTCAATGGATTTCTCAAGGTCGATTTCCAAGGATCGCGAGTCACCTCGGATGGCGGGCTGATTCTCATTCGCGAACTGGACGAACGACTCGGACTAGGCAAGCTGATAGACGAGCATCTGACGGATTCGCGGCAAGGCTCGAACAAGAAGTTCCCGTTCGTCGATCTGCTGCGACAGTCGGTCTACTCCCACTTGGCGGGCTACGAGGATCTCAACGACGCCGTTCGTGTCTCCGCCGATCCAACCTTTCGGCTGATTGGCTCGAAGAAGAACTGGGATCGCGGCGCGGCGCTGACCTCCCGGCTGCAGAGCTTCGAGACCGCCATGCTCGCCGGCGACGAGAATCTGATCGGGCTGATGGCGGTGAACCGCGAGTTGATCGCGCAAGCCGAGGCCGGTGATGACTCCGCGTGCGTCGTGCTGGACATGGACTCTACCGAGAGCCCCGTCCACGGCCGGCAGGAAGGCAGCGCCTACAACGGCCACTTCGAGTCGGTCTGCTACCACCCACTGTTGCTGTTCAACCAGCACGGCGATTGCTTGGCGGCAAAGTTGCGACCGGGCAACGTGTCCAGCGCCGAGGACTGGGACGAGCTGCTGCTGCCGGAAATCGAACGCCAACAGGCGGAGGGCAAACAGGTGACGTTCCGGGCCGATGCCGCCTTCGTCAAGCCGGATATTTACGAGACGTTGGAGGAGCGCGGCGTGGACTACGTGATTCGCATCCCGGCCAACAAGAGCCTGGAGCTGGAGATCGAAGATATCCTGTTTCGTCCGCCGGGCAGGCCGAGCGCAAAGCCCCTGGTGCGCTACAGGAGCTTTCGGTATCAGGCCGCGAGCTGGTCGAAGTCCCGGCGGGTTGTTGCGAAGGTCGAGCATCACCAAGGTGAGTTGTTTCCTCGCGTCGGTTTCATCGTCACGAGCATGGCCTTGCCGAGCCGCTCGCTGGTGCGGTTCTACAACAAGCGCGGCACGGCGGAGCAGTGGATCAAGGAAGGCAAACAAGCGACGCATTGGACAAGGCTGTCATGCCATCGGTTCCGGGCCAACGAAGTGCGACTGCAACTCAGCGTGCTGGCCTATAACCTGGGGAACCTATGGCGGAGGCTCGGGCTGCCGCAACGGATCAAGAGCTGGTCGCTGACGAGCTTGCAACAGCGGCTGATGAAGACGGGCGGTAGGCTGGTCAAGCATGCGCGGTACTATTGGCTGCTGTTGGCCGAAGGACATCTGAACCGGCGGCTGTTCGGCGACATGCTGCATAGGATCTGGGCGCTGCCTGTGCCGGGTGGGTAGCGTTGCCCGGGCGAGGATCAACAGTTTTTGGCTCCAAAAAGGTTTCGCAGGGAGCAGTGTCGGCCGGAGCGCCGTTCAGTCCGCTCAATCAACGTCTGTGAGCGGACGGACGAGCCCTGGCGCCTACCGGCGGAGGTGATGTGCAGGGTTCAGCGCGAAAAGACGTGGTATTCGGCGCAGCGGGGGTGTATCCTGTGACCGTGCCAGGGCCAAAATGGAAATCCTGGCTGAACTGTCGCCGGCCCATGTGAGGAAAGGAGGCCGCTATGTTTCACCTCACCCAAGAGTACATCACCGGAAGCTTCCGCAATATCAAGGAGCGATTCGATGCCCTCGAACAGCGGTTGACCCAGCAAACCAAAGGACTCGAAAACCACACTCATGCGAAAGTAAAACAGTCGAGCATGAGCGAAGAACCCATACGGCTGCAACTCAGCTACCAAGCTGGTCGCTAACGAGCAACACTTGTAGAACCGGCGGCTGTTCGGTGACATGCTGCATAGGATCTGGGCGCTGCCTGTGCCGGGTGGGTAGCGTTGCCCGGGCGAGGATCAACAGTTTTTGGCTCCCAGGGAGCAGCGGACGGAACGCCTCTTCAGACATGAGCTTCGTTCGGTAGCCGCAGGCTGAGGGTACTTCTGCTCAGTCGAGTAAAACAGCTCGAGGAGCGCATCAGCCAGAAGCTGGACGCTATACTCGAACTGCTCCACGCACGACAGGAAGCAGAGACTGTGGAGGAGCAAGTCCGAAGAACCCATACTACCAACAGCTTGTAGCCGCAGAACGCCTCTTCAGACATGAGCTTCGTTCGGTAGCCGCAGGCTGAGGGTACTTCTGCTCAGTCGAAGAGTTCGCGGTGAGCTTGCTCAACAATCGACACCACAGCGGAGTGTTTCAGCTTGCGCTCGAGAGAGATTGCGTAGAATTGCTCCCGCACGGTCTCCAGACGACCGACTACGCGCACACCGTACTGTTTCTGGGTCTGTTTCTCTATCACGGTAGGTGCGGCAAATAAACCAGTTCCCGCCTGCCCGAACGCTTTGAGCAAGGCGCTGTCCTCAAATTCACCGACAATCAATGGACGCATGCCTTTCGTGGCGAACCACTGATCGAGTGACCGCCGGCGTGTCGTGTTTTCCGTGGGTAAGAGGAATGGGGCCCCATCGAGCGATCGAGGGAACCGGCGTCGATAGGTAACCGCCAAGCTCTTCGCGGCAAATATCGAGACCCCGCACTCACCTAGCTGGTGATGAAAGGCGCGTATTTGAGCTTCCGGTCCGATCGGGGATTCGGACAAGACGAGGTCCAATTCATGAGCGGCCAGTTGGCCCAGTAAAACGCCTGGTTTCCCCTCGTAACAGATGATACGGACCGGCTCGGGCAAGTTGAGAGCAGGTGCCAGGAACCGGTAAGCCAGCAGCTTCGGGAACACATCCGTTACTCCAACTTTGAGCCGCACGGGCGCACCTGTCGGCCGGCCCTCCAATGTGTCGATGAGGTCTTGGCCGACTGGGAAAATCTGTTCGGCGTGGCGGTAGACAATACGACCGCTATCGGTGAGAACGAGGTTCCGCCCGACACGCCGGAACAGCTTGTGTCCTAAGTCCTTTTCCAGTGCGCGCAACTGGGCGGAGATTGTCGGCTGAGCCAAGCGCAGCTCCTCGCACGCAGCCGTGATCGTCCCCTTTTTGGCTACAACCCAGAAGTAGAGCAGGTGATGGTAATTGAGCCATCTCACACCTCTGACGATACATCTAAATAACCTATAGGTCAAGACAAAATCTCTATTTCTCAAATGCATAGCACGCATTGTAGATTGTTGAGTGAAGGAAACGTGAGCCCTGCCGATGAAAGAACCCAGTCCAACTACTGATCCACGGGCACTGTTCCTGGAGCGGTTCAAGCGGTTTTTGGCGATCGATGACAAGCCTGCTCACAAGCGGACCACCAGCGAAGAGTACGAGCAAACCCGGATCGCAGAGGACACGCTGCGGCGAATTAAGGTGGCCACAAAGACATTAGGAGAGCTGCCATGAGGTCCCATTTGGGCACTGCTCTACTGATCTCGTTTGCGCTTATGCTTCTAACGTGCATGCCTGCCACAAAGCAGCCAGAGCCAGAAGCCGAAGCGACCAACGAAGCTAACGACATCGCAGCACTTGATGACCTGCGCGGCGAGTTCATCGCGGCGTATAACGGCGGCGACGCAACCACTCTTGCGACCCTCTTCACAGAGGACGGCATGGTGATGCCTGCGAACGCCTCGGCTGCCAATGGCAAGGAAGCGGTCCAGTCCTTCTATCAAGCCCACTTTGAGCAATTCACTGGCACCCTTGCAGTCTCCCCAGAGGAGCATGAGGTAGCCGACGATTGGGCGTTTGAGCGCGGCTCCTACGCGCTCACCCTTACCCCGAAGGCCGGCGGTACGCCAACGGACGATGAGGGCAACTACCTCCTGATCTCCAGACGCCGGCCGGACGCCTCCTGGAGAATCGCTCGTCATATCTGGAACAGTAACAACCCGGTCCCCGCGCGCCGGCAAAGTGCTCGAGTCTACCGAGGAGAGTGACTGATTTCGTTAGGCAAAAACCATCCGGGAGGGCTCTGCTGCATGCGTCGATTATTGCCAGGAGAAGTCCCTTTATCGCTTACAACAGTACGTGTCAGGTTTGAGACGTCGTCGAAGGGGGATGGAGCTGTGCCATCTCAAGTAAGACAGGCACGGGTCCAACAGGTACCATGCCGGAACTGCAACTTATTTACGCCAGCTTGGCGCCAGCTTTGCACCCATTGTGGCAATCCGCTGCCGGACGTCGGCGCCGAGGAGCACAGGATGAAAAAGCTCACTGAAGCTCTGAACGCTGATCTGGCAAGCGAGGATGTACTCTACCACCAATATAAGCCAGGATTTCCATTTTGGCCCTGGCACGGTCACAGGATACACCCCCGCTGCGCCGAATACCACGTCTTTTCGCGCTGAACCCTGCACATCACCTCCGCCGGTAGGCGCCAGGGCTCGTCCGTCCGCTCACAGACGTTGATTGAGCGGACTGAACGGCGCTCCGGCCGACACTGCTCCCTGCGAAACCTTTTTGGAGCCAAAAACTGTTGATCCTCGCCCGGGCAACGCTACCCACCCGGCACAGGCAGCGCCCAGATCCTATGCAGCATGTCACCGAACAGCCGCCGGTTCAGATGCCCCTCCGCCAGCAGCAATCAGTAGTAGCGAGCATGCTTGACCAGCCGACCGCCGGTCTTCATCAACCTGTGTTGCAAACTCGTTAGCGACCAGCTTTTGATTCGCTGCGGCAGCCCTAGCCGCCGCCACAGGTTGCCCAGGTTGTAGGCCAGCACGCTGAGTTGCAGCCGTACCTCGTTGGCTCGGAAGCGGTGACACGACAAGCGGGTCCAGTGCGTGGCCTGTTTGCCCTCTTTGATCCACTGCTCCGCCGTGCCGCGCTTGTTGTAGAACCGCACGACCGAGCGGCTCGGCAAGCTCATGCTCGTCACGACAAATCCGACGCGCGGGAATAGTTCGCCCTGGTGATGCTCGACCTTGGCGACAACTCGCCTTGCCTTCGACCAGCTCTCGGCCTGATAGCGAAAACTCTTGTAGCGCACTAGGGGCTTGGCGTTCGGCCTGCCCGGTGGCCGAAACAGGATGTCCTCGATCTCCAGCTCCAGGCTCTTGTTCGCCGGGATGCGAATCACGTAGTCCACGCCGCGCTCCTCCATCGCCTCGTAGATCTCGGGCTTGGCGAAGGCGGCGTCGGCGCGGAACGTCACCTGTTTGCCCTCCGCCTGTTGTCGTTCGATCTCCGGCAGTAGCAGCTCGTCCCAGTCCTCGGCGCTGTGCACGTTGCCGGGACGCAGCTTCGCGCCTAGGCAGTCGCCGTGCTGGTTGAACAGCAACAGCGGGTGATAGCAGAGGGACTCAAAATGGCCGTTGTAGGCACTGCCTTCCTGTTGGCCGTGGACGGGGCTCTCCGTGGAGTCCATGTCGAGCACCACGCGGTCTGAACCGTCGGGAGCTTCGGCTTGCGCGACCAGCTCCCGGTTCACTGCCATCAGCCCCAGCAAGTTCTCTTCGCTCGCCAGCATCTCCGTCTCGAA
Source organism: Bryobacterales bacterium (assembly GCA_965238125.1). Taxonomy (GTDB): domain Bacteria; phylum Acidobacteriota; class Terriglobia; order Bryobacterales; family UBA6623; genus UBA6623. Next base: position 6,453,250 of record OZ250179.1, read on the forward strand.
GCCATGCAGCGTCGAGGTCAAGGTTGCTCCGCGATCCCAGTTCCTCTTCGAGCCGATCAAGCGAAAGGTCGGATCGGCGGATACTCGAACGGCGTCATTGAGGTCCTCGTAGCCAGCGAGTCGGCTGTAGACCGACTGCCGCAGCAGATCGGCCAGCGGGAACTTCTTGTTCAAGCCTTGTCGCGAGTCGCTGAGATGCTCGTCGATCAGCTTCCCGAGTCCGAGTCGTTCATCCAGTTCGCGAACGAGAATCAGACCGCCATCCGAGGTGACTCGCGATCCTTGGAAATCGACTTTGAGAAATCCATTGAACGTGAGCTGAAACGGCTTGTTTTCTTTTTCACCCATCGGGTGTTGACCTCCATGGCGTCCTTATCGGGCTCTAGCCCCTATCAATAAAGACGCTGAAGGTCGCTGGATGGTCTGAAGCTCATACATCAAATTGAAAATGCGGGATAAGAAACATCACTCGGTGGTCGACGGGCCAATGCGGCATGCCGTGCGCTCACTGTTCGAGGAGCTGGCTTCTGAAGTCTTCAGGAATGAAGACCTTCTCGGGGAGAGGCTGACTCTGTTGGGAGGTGTCCCGATCTCCGCGCCAACTTTGCGCCATGAAGCCGCGTATTTTGAGCCAGAGGCGGCCGGAGTGCAGTCATTAAGGTCAATGCTACAGAGCGACCTAACCGCCGAACAATGCATTATCGTAGCTCTATCCCGGCACATCGTCCTTGCGTGCGAGCGATGTGACAACGATACGGAGGAAACATTGAAGTACATCATGTCAACCAGGATTTCCATTTTGGCCCTGGCACGGTCACAGGATACACCCCCGCTGCGCCGAATACCACGTCTTTTCGCGCTGAACCCTGCACATCACCTCCGCCGGTAGGCGCCAGGGCTCGTCCGTCCGCTCACAGACGTTGATTGAGCGGACTGAACGGCGCTCCGGCCGACACTGCTCCCTGCGAAACCTTTTTGGAGCCAAAAACTGTTGATCCTCGCCCGGGCAACGCTACCCACCCGGCACAGGCAGCGCCCAGATCCTATGCAGCATGTCACCGAACAGCCGCCGGTTCAGATGCCCCTCCGCCAGCAGCAACCAGTAGTAGCGAGCATGCTTGACCAGCCGACCGCCGGTCTTCATCAACCTGTGTTGCAAACTCGTTAGCGACCAGCTTTTGATTCGCTGCGGCAGCCCTAGCCGCCGCCACAGGTTGCCCAGGTTGTAGGCCGGCACGCTGAGTTGCAGCCGTACCTCGTTGGCTCGGAAGCGGTGACACGACAAGCGGGTCCAGTGCGTGGCCTGTTTGCCTTCTTTGATCCACTGCTCCGCCGTGCCGCGCTTGTTGTAGAACCGCACGACCGAGCGGCTCGGCAAGCTCATGCTCGTCACGACAAATCCGACGCGCGGGAATAGTTCGCCCTGGTGATGCTCGACCTTGGCGACAACTCGCCTTGCCTTCGACCAGCTCTCGGCCTGATAGCGAAAACTCTTGTAGCGCACTAGGGGCTTGGCGTTCGGCCTGCCCGGTGGCCGAAACAGGATGTCCTCGATCTCCAGCTCCAGGCTCTTGTTCGCCGGGATGCGAATCACGTAGTCCACGCCGCGCTCCTCCATCGCCTCGTAGATCTCGGGCTTGGCGAAGGCGGCGTCGGCGCGGAACGTCACCTGTTTGCCCTCCGCCTGTTGTCGTTCGATCTCCGGCAGTAGCAGCTCGTCCCAGTCCTCGGCGCTGTGCACGTTGCCGGGACGCAGCTTCGCGCCTAGGCAGTCGCCGTGCTGGTTGAACAGCAACAGCGGGTGATAGCAGAGGGACTCAAAATGGCCGTTGTAGGCACTGCCTTCCTGTTGGCCGTGGACGGGGCTCTCCGTGGAGTCCATGTCGAGCACCACGCGGTCTGAACCGTCGGGAGCTTCGGCTTGCGCGACCAGCTCCCGGTTCACTGCCATCAGCCCCAGCAAGTTCTCTTCGCTCGCCAGCATCTCCGTCTCGAAGCCATGCAGCGTCGAGGTCAAGGCTGCTCCGCGATCCCAGTTCCTCTTCGAGCCGATCAAGCGAAAGGTCGGATCGGCGGATACTCGAACGGCGTCATTGAGGTCCTCGTAGCCAGCGAGTCGGCTGTAGACCGACTGCCGCAGCAGATCGGCCAGCGGGAACTTCTTGTTCAAGCCTTGTCGCGAGTCGCTGAGATGCTCGTCGATCAGCTTCCCGAGTCCGAGTCGTTCATCCAGTTCGCGAACGAGAATCAGACCGCCATCCGAGGTGACTCGCGATCCTTGGAAATCGACTTTGAGAAATCCATTGAACGTGAGCTGAAACGGCTTGTTTTCTTTTTCACCCATCGGGTGTTGACCTCCATGGCGTCCTTATCGGGCTCTAGCCCCTATCAATAAAGACGCTGAAGGTCGCTGGATGGTCTGAAGCTCATACATCAAATTGAAAATGCGGGTTACAAGTGCACGGAGAACCAAAATGAGACCAGTTGTTCTAACCGTTGCCGCAATCGCGTTGCTGATCGTCCCCGGCGCCCGCGCCGGAGACGTTGATGACCTCAAAGCCGGTAACGAGGCATTCATCGAAGCGATTAACAAGCGGGAGGTCAGTGCGCTGCTGGCGAGTCGCCATGACGAATTCGTTGTCTACGGGACCAATGCAGTTTTTCCCGACGACAGGAAGGGGCGGTCAAAAGCAGACCGACAGCAGGCTCAGGAGAATTTCTTCGCAATTCGTGAGCGCTTCACTATAACGCTCATCAATCCTCAATACCGTGTGGTGGGGACCACCGGCATCGTCTGGGGTCACACCAGGAGCGTGTAAACCCAAGGATGGACCGCGGGAAACTCGAACGCAACGGTTCGTTACCACCTGGGTCAAGTCGAGCGGTAAGTGGGTGGGGCTTGCCTCGCACCGGTCTGCCGTCCCATCGGGGAACTAGGACGAATCGTTTTTGCAAAGCTCCTCGACGAGACTGCCGCCGTTGCGCAGGTATGCGGTGATGCATCCATTTAGCCAGGATTTCCATTTTGGCCCTGGTACCGCGACAGTATACACCCGCGTCGCCCCGAATACCACGTCTTTTCGCGCTGAACCCTGCACATCACCTCCGCCGATAGGCGCCAGGGCTCGTCCGTCCGCTCACAGACGTTGGTTGAGCGGACTGAACGGCGCTCCGGCCGACACTGCTCCTGCGAAACCTTTTTGGAGCCAAAAACTGTTGATCCTCGCCCGGGCAACGCTACCCACCGGGCACAGGCAGCGCCCAGATCCTCCGCAGCATGTCGCCAAACAGCCGCCGGTTCAGATGTCCCTCGGCCAATAAGAGCCAGTAATACCGGGCGTGCTTGACCAGCCGTCCGCCGGTCTTCATCAGCCGGTGCTGCAGACTCGTCAGCGACCAGCTCTTGATCCTGCGCGGCAGTCCGAGTCGCCGCCACAGGTTGCCCAAGTTGTAGGAGAGCACGCTGAGCTGAAGCCGCACTTCGTTTGCTCGGAAGCGATGGCACGACAGCCGCGTCCAGTGAGTCGCCTGCTTGCCTTCCTTGATCCACTGCTCGGCGGTGCCGCGCTTGTTGTAGAACCGCACCAGCGAACGACTCGGCAGGGTCATGTTGGTCACCAAGAAGCCGGGTCGCGCAAACAGCTCACCCGGGTGATGCTCCACTTTGGCGACGATCCGTCGGGGCTTGGACCAGCTCTCCGCCTGATAGCGGAAACTCTTGTAGCGCACCAGCGGTTTCGCGCTGGGCCTGCCCGGCGGCCGGAACAAGATGTCGGCGATCTCCCACTCCAGCTTCTTGTTGGCCGGGATGCGAATGACGTAGTCCACTCCGCGATCCTCCAACGCCTCGTAGATCTCCGGCTTGGCGAAGGCGGCGTCGGCGCGGAACGTCACTCGCTTGCGTTCTCCCTGTTGGCGCTCGATCTCGGGCAACAGCAGTTCGTCCCAGTCCTCGGCGCTGGACACGTTGCCCGCTCGCAGCTTCGCCGCCAGACAGTCGCCGTGCTGGTTGAACAGCAACAGCGGGTGATAGCAGACGGACTCAAAGTGGCCGTTGTAGGCACTGCCCTCTTGTTGGCCGTGGACCGGGCTTTCGGTCGAATCCATGTCGAGCACGACGCGCTCGGAGTCGTCTTGCGTCTCGGCTTGCGCCACCAACTCGCGGTTCACCGCCATCAGCCCGATCAGATTCTCGTCGCCGGCGAGCATGCCGGTCTCAAAGCTCTGCAGCCTGGAGGTCAGTGCTCCGCCGCGATCCCAGTTCTTCTTCGAGCCGATCAAGCGAAACGTCGGATCGACGGATACCCGAACGGCGTCGTTGAGATCCTCGTAGCCCGCCAACCGAGAGTAGACCGACTGCCGCAGCAGATCGACGAACGGGAACTTCTTGTTCGCACCTTGCCGTGAATCGCTGAGATGTTCCTCGATCAGCCTGCCCAGTCCGAGCCGCTCGTCCAACTCGCGAATCAGAATCAACCCGCCGTCCGAGGTGACTCGCGACCCTTGGAAATCGACTTTGAGAAATCCATTGAAACTTAGCTGGAATGGCTTGGTTTGTTTTTCACCCATTGGGTGTTGGCCTCCATGGCGTCCTCATCGGGCTCTAGCCCCTATGAATAAAGACGCTCAAGGCCGCTGGAAGGTCGGGATGTCAAACATCAAATTGAAAATGCGGGTTTAGCGCGACGGGCCGTTCAAGCTTGGTGTCCTCAGCATTATAGGGCCCTTCGCGCTTTTCCAGCGAGATCAGGAATCACTCCCGCTGCTGGTTCAATCGCCGGAAACCGGAGTGCCACCTTAATAGGTGAATAAGCTGATTGTGTAAACGAACGCGGGGTTGTAGCGTCAGTTCTATAGAGGGATTGCGATTCCGATGAAACGCGCGTTGCGATTGAGGATTGCGAGGATCGTCGCCTTGGGCTTCACGGCTTTTGCTGTGAGCGGGGGCGCGGCGGACGCGGATGTCGCGACGCTCTTTCGGGACTTGCGGGACCGGGACGCGAAAGTGCGGGAGAAAGCTGTGCGCGGGATCGGGGATCTGGGTCTTGGGGAAAGGGGGGTCAAGCCGCTGATTGAGGCGCTCAATGATCCGGTTGGCGATGTGAGGGCCGCGGCGGCCGGCTCGCTTGGGAGCATGGGGGTTGACGCGAAGGAGGCGGTTCCGGCTCTGGTGCGTCTCTTACGTGACCCGGAGCAGCGGGCGCGAAGTTCCGCGGCGGGGGCGCTCGCGGAAATCGGAATCGTGACGCGGGGGGCGGTGCCTGCCTTGGTTGATCTGCTGGACGATGAGGTTGCGTGGGTGCGACGGTCGGCGGTCTATGCCTTGAGCCGTTTCGGTCCGGCCGCTAAGGAGGCTCTACCGTGGCTGATCGACCGGCTTGGCGACCCGGACGCGACGGTTCGTGCCTCCGTCGCGGACGCCTTTCCGAGGCTGGCGCCCGAGGGCGGTTTTCTTGTGGCCCTGCTCATTTCCGCGTTGCGGGATGAAGATTCTCACGTTCGCAGTTCGGCGGCTAATTCACTGGCTCGTCTCGGCCGGAACGCTCTGGAAGCGATCCCCGCGCTGATCGAAACGCTGAACGATCCCGACAACGAGTTCCATGTTCGCAGCGGCGCGGCCGATGCTCTGGGCTTCATGGGGCCGGAATCGCGGGTGGCTATCGCCGATCTCGCGCGAGCGCTGCGGGCCGATCACGAGTGGATTCGCAACGCAGCCGGGCGAACGCTGGCGACGATCGACCCGCTTCCGAATGCGACGGAGGCGGAGATCGAGGGGCTGATCGACATGTATATGCGTAGCGCCCCGGAACCGGAGGGGACGAGTGCGGAGGACACGAAGACTTTGGCTCGTTTGGGCCAGGCGCTGCGCAGCGAGGACCGGGCGACCCGAACACAAGCCGGCGTGCTGCTTAAGGAATTTGGGGTCGCGGCGCTGCCGGTGTTGCAGGAAGTGCTGACGGATGCGAACGAAGACGCGCAGGTGGAAGCGGCGCGACGGCTCAAGGAGTTGGGTTATCGCGCCGGACCGGCTGTTCCCGCGCTGATCGAGGCGATTGGCGGCAGCAGCGGCAGGGCGCGCTCGGCGATGATTCGGGCGCTGGGCGCGACCCAGGAGAATGCGGCGCCGGCTGTTCCCCTGCTTATTGAGCTGTTGGATGATTCAGAAGCGAGGGAGGCGTCTCTGGATGCGTTTCGCAGGATCGGATGCGGGGCCAAGGAGGCTGTCGGGCCGTTGACGGAGTTGTTGGATGATGCGGATATTCGGATTCGAGGGAAGGCGGCGACGGCATTGGGCGAGATTGGTTGCGAAGCGACGGCAGCGGCGGCGGGACTGATTGAATTGCTGGGGACGGAGGAACTCTCGGCGCGCAACAACGCGCTCTATGCGCTGGCGAAGATCCGGCCCGAAGACGACGAGACGGTCCATGCGCTGATCGAGGTGTTGGACGACGAGAGCGCTGTGATCCGCGAGAAGGCCGCCTATGCGTTGGGTAAGATCGGGCCGCCGGCGGCTGCGGCGGCGGAGCCGTTGGTGCCTCTGTTGGCGGATTCCCGTGAACGGACGCGGAGTCAGGCAGCTTGGGCGCTTGGGTGGATTCGGGTGGCGAGTCCGGGGATTGTCGGGGCGCTTTTGAGAACGCTGAAGACGGATAGTCCGACGGTCCGGGGGCAGGCGGCTTGGGCGTTGGGGAAGCTCGGGCAACCGGGCGCGGTTCCGGGGTTGCTGGCGGCGCTGGACGACTCTTCCGCAGCGGTGCGGCGGCAGGCTGCTCAGGGGCTGGGGGCGCTGAAGGCGCGGGTGGCGGTGCCGGCGTTGCGACGGGCGCTTGAGGATGAGGACGGTTCGGTGCGGCGGGCGGCGGAGTATGCTTTGCGGAAGATTGGGGACGGGGCGAGGAAGTAGGGATGGGCGCCCGGCCCGCTTTGGGCGGGCGGGCTTGACCCACCCCAGGCCCCGAACGACCGTTGTTAACCCGGATTTCCACTTTAGTTTCGGTTCTGCTAACCATCGGGTGGACTCGGACGCCTTTATTTATGCGGGCTTGAAAGCACTCAAGGCGCTGAGGAGATCAACACCCAATGGGTGAAAAAGAAAACAAACCGTTTCAGCTCACCTTCAATGGATTTCTCAAGGTCGATTTCCAAGGATCGCGAGTCACCTCGGATGGCGGGCTGATTCTCATTCGCGAACTGGACGAACGACTCGGACTAGGCAAGCTGATAGACGAGCATCTGACGGATTCGCGGCAAGGCTCGAACAAGAAGTTCCCGTTCGTCGATCTGCTGCGACAGTCGGTCTACTCCCGCTTGGCGGGCTACGAGGATCTCAACGACGCCGTTCGTGTCTCCGCCGATCCAACCTTTCGGCTGATTGGCTCGAAGAAGAACTGGGATCGCGGCGCGGCGCTGACCTCCCGGCTGCAGAGCTTCGAGACCGCCATGCTCGCCGGCGACGAGAATCTGATCGGGCTGATGGCGGTGAACCGCGAGTTGATCGCGCAAGCCGAGGCCGGTGATGACTCCGAGTGCGTCGTGCTGGACATGGACTCTACCGAGAGCCCCGTCCACGGCCGGCAGGAAGGCAGCGCCTACAACGGCCACTTCGAGTCGGTCTGCTACCACCCACTGTTGCTGTTCAACCAGTACGGCGATTGCTTGGCGGCAAAGTTGCGACCGGGCAACGTGTCCAGCGCCGAGGACTGGGACGAGCTGCTGCTGCCGGAAATCGAACGCCAACAGGCGGAGGGCAAACAGGTGACGTTCCGGGCCGATGCCGCCTTCACCAAGCCGGATATTTACGAGACGTTGGAGGAGCGCGGCGTGGACTACGTGATTCGCATCCCGGCCAACAAGAGCCTGGAGCTGGAGATCGAAGATATCCTGTTTCGTCCGCCGGGCAGGCCGAGCGCAAAGCCCCTGGTGCGCTACAGGAGCTTTCGGTATCAGGCCGCGAGCTGGTCGAAGTCCCGGCGGGTTGTTGCGAAGGTCGAGCATCACCAAGGTGAGTTGTTTCCTCGCGTCGGTTTCATCGTCACGAGCATGGCCTTGCCGAGCCGCTCGCTGGTGCGGTTCTACAACAAGCGCGGCACGGCGGAGCAGTGGATCAAGGAAGGCAAACAAGCGACGCATTGGACAAGGCTGTCATGCCATCGGTTCCGGGCCAACGAAGTGCGACTGCAACTCAGCGTGCTGGCCTATAACCTGGGGAACCTATGGCGGAGGCTCGGGCTGCCGCAACGGATCAAGAGCTGGTCGCTGACGAGCTTGCAACAGCGGCTGATGAAGACGGGCGGTAGGCTGGTCAAGCATGCGCGGTACTATTGGCTGCTGTTGGCCGAAGGACATCTGAACCGGCGGCTGTTCGGCGACATGCTGCATAGGATCTGGGCGCTGCCTGTGCCGGGTGGGTAGCGTTGCCCGGGCGAGGATCAACAGTTTTTGGCTCCAAAAAGGTTTCGCAGGGAGCAGTGTCGGCCGGAGCGCCGTTCAGTCCGCTCAATCAACGTCTGTGAGCGGACGGACGAGCCCTGGCGCCTACCGGCGGAGGTGATGTGCAGGGTTCAGCGCGAAAAGACGTGGTATTCGGCGCAGCGGGGGTGTATCCTGTGACCGTGCCAGGGCCAAAATGGAAATCCTGGGTTAACGGTCGTTCGCCCGGTTGAAATTTTGTTGGTTGGGTGGATGGGGTTCCAGGGGCTAACGCCCCTGGCCATTATTAACTAAGACTCGGGGTAGTGGTTCGCGGGAGCCGGATGCCGCGAAGACTTCGGGGGCCGGTTTCGATTCGGTTGTCGGTCTTACCCGGGGGTGACGCCCCTGGCCGGTATTCAACGGCACTCTCCAGCCGGAATTCTCGTGACGTGCTACGTGCTACACGGATCGCTGTGAAGGGTGGGCGTTTCGGCCTATGCTGGTTAGTTGGGTGCGCGGTTGCGGTTTTCGTCCTTGGCGGTTCGGTTTCGCTTGCTTTGGGCTGGCGGGTGGCGCTTGCTGCCGCTTGCGGGGCTGCTGATCGCGGCTCCCCTCGTTTCCCAACAGTCGCCGCCTTCGCCGCAACAGGGGCCGCTCGCGTCGCGTGGGCCGGCGTTCGATTCGCAAGCGGTGCCGCTGATTCCGGTTCGGGGAACGGGGGACCTTGAAATTATCGCCGATAGCCAGGAGAGCATCGGCGATCAGCGTTTCTTGCGGGGGCGGGTTGAGGTTCGCTTTGACGAGACGGTGATTACGGCGGATGAGGTCGACTACAACGAAGCCACCGATGAGATGGACGCGCGGGGCAATGTGCGCTATCAGAACAGCTCGCGGCAGGAGGACTTGCATGCCGAGAAGTTCAACTACAACACCGGCACGGAGCTGGGAACCTTCTACGACGTTCACGGGACGGTGGGGTCGGCGAGCCAGGGCGGCGCGCGGTTGTTGACGACGGATAATCCCTTCTATATCGAGGGGAAGGTTGTCCACAAGACGCGCGAGCACTATACGGTTTACAACGGTTTTGTGACCAACTGCGACGTTGATCATCCGTGGTGGACGCTCAGGGCGCCTCGCACGAAGATTACGCCGGGGAAGTCGGCGACGATTTACCGGGGCGTGTTTCGGTTGCGCAAGGTACCGGTCTTCTACTTCCCGATATTCAAGAAGTCACTCGAACGGTTACCGAGGCGCAGCGGATTTCTGACGCCGAACATCGGCAACAGCTCGCGCTTTGGGCTGGTGTTCGGGCAGTCGTACTATTGGGCGATCAACCGGAGCTACGACGCCACGGTGGGCGCGACGTTGTATACCGATCGTGGTGTTGCGAGTCAGCTGGGGTTTCGGGGGCGGCCAACGGCGAATAGTCATTTCGACGCTTATTTCTTTGGCGTCAAGGATCGTGGGTTGAAGCTCGACGACGGGCGTCGGATCAAGCAGGGCGGCCGGAATTTCACGATGCGCGGGTCGGGGATGTTCCCGGGCGGGTTTCGGGCCGTCGCCGAGCTGAACTATCTCAGCTCGCTCGAGTTTCGGCAGGCCTTTACGCAGAGCTTCAACGAGGCGGTGTTTTCGCAAGTTCGTTCGATTGGATTTGTGACGAAGAACTTTTCGACGTTCAGCTTGAACGCGGCGTTTCTGCGGGACGAGAACTTCCAGAGCGTCAGGCGGGGCGACACGGTGATTACCCGCAAGCTGCCGACGGTGGAGTTCAACAGTTACGACCATTCGCTGCTGAGGGGGCCGGTGCCGCTTTGGTTCAGCTTTAACAGCGCTTTTGAGCTGGTCAGTCGGACGCAGCCGCTGTTTCAGACCAGGCGGTATGTGCAGCGCGGCGACCTGTATCCGCGGATCTCAACGAAGTTTGACTTGGGCGGTTTTCAGGTGACGCCGACTTTCGGGGCGCGCTCGACCGCGTACGGGCAGAGTCGGGCCGATGACGGGAGCTTGACCGGGCGCAATCTCTACCGCAACACGCGCGAGGTTTCGGTGGATATCGCGCCGCCGGCGTTGGAGCGTATTTTTGACGCGCCGAGTTGGTTGGGTGAAAAAGTAAAACATGTGATCGAGCCGCGGTTCGGTTATCGATTTGTCGACGGGGTTGAGGATTTCGATCGGGTGATTCGCTTTGACACGCGGGATTTGGTGCACAACACGAATGAAGCCGAGGTGGCGTTAACGAACCGGTTCTATGCCAAGGACCGAGCCGGGCGGGTGCGGGAGGTGTTCAGCGTGGACATTCGGCAGCGGCGCTTTTTCGATCCGGAATTCGGAGGTGCGCTGTTCCCGGGGCGAAGGAATGTTCTGGACTCGGGGCTTGGTTTGACGCCTTTTGCGTTTGCCGATCAGGCTCGCAACTATTCACCCATCGCGACGACCCTGCGGGTAAGTCCGTGGTTGCGGCACTCGCTGGAGTGGCGCTATGACTACGACCCGGTACGGGGCAAGGTGGTCAACAGCAGCGTGAGCGGCAGTTTCCGTTTCGATTGGTGGAATGTGACGGTGGGTCACCACGCGGTTCGGACGCCGGATGTGCTGACGCCGCCGAGCAACCAATTGTCGACGATCGTTCGGCTGGGCGATTTCAACCGGCGCGGATGGAATCTGGCGTTGAGCAATATCTATGATTATCGCCAGACGATTTTTCTCTACACGGCGATTCAAGGTACCTACAATACCGACTGTTGCGGATTCAGCGCGGAGTGGCGGCGGTTCGCGATCGGGACGACGCGGAACGACAATCAGATTCGGTTTTCGTTCTCGATCGCCAATGTCGGGTCGTTCGGAACGCTGAGGCCGCGTGAGCGGATTTTCTAAAGCGATGGCATTTCCTAAACCCTACGCGGAGTTCGCGGCCCGGGCGCGTGTGCCGGCGGGCATGGTGGTGGCGGTGTTGTTTGTTTGGCTCTCCGGACCGGACTGGGGGTCGCTGGGGCTGGGCATGCCGTGGGCAGCGGCGGGGATGCTGCTCCGGGGTTGGGCGGCGGGGCACTTGGAGAAGAATCTGACGCTGACGATCTCGGGGCCCTTCGCGCGAATGCGGAACCCGCTCTACTTGGGAAGCCTGCTGGCCGGGATGGGGTTCGCGATTGCGGCAAGTCACGGATTGGTCTTGGTGCTGATCGGGGTGTTCTTTCTGTTCTTCTACCTTCCCGTCGTCGAGGAGGAAGAGCGGCATCTGGGGAAGCTGTTTCCCGAGTACGAGGAATACAGGGGGCGGGTGCCGAAGCTGATTCCGCGGTTGCGATCGGCGGACCGCGGAGGGGGCGGCTTTCGGTGGCAGGTCTACGTCCGCAATCGGGAGTACGAAGCCCTCGGTGCGTTTATGTTGGTTTCGGCTGTATTGGTTGGGAAAGCGGCCTGGCCATAGAGAAGAATAAACCGGCCAAGACCCGCGGCGGCAAGTCGCGGCGATAGCTCCTTTTCATCGAAAACTTCCGGGGTTCATTGCAGTTTTTTGGGGTCGGGGCCGGCCGCCAGGGAGGGTCCTCAGCGACCTAAGAACACGCCATACCGACACGGAGGCGGACCGGCGGCGGCGGCGCCTGGCTCCTAACGTCTTACTTTTCAACTTTTTGCGGTCTCGTGGGATGCCGAGTCGTCCTGTTTCTCGACGGGTTCGCGTCAGCGTGAATTCCTTTCGGACAGAAAGGCCGCGGGGCTACCGGGGCGTCGATTTTGTAGGGGTTACTCGGGCGAATTACGGCGCGAGTTGACGGATTATATGAGCCTGCCGGCGGTCAAACCCGGATTTCCACTTTAGTTTCGGTTCTGCTAACCATCGGGTGGACTCGGACGCCTTTATTTATGCGGGCTTGAAAGCACTCAAGGCGCTGAGGAGATCAACACCCAATGGGTGAAAAAGAAAACAAACCGTTTCAGCTCACCTTCAATGGATTTCTCAAGGTCGATTTCCAAGGATCGCGAGTCACCTCGGATGGCGGGCTGATTCTCATTCGCGAACTGGACGAACGACTCGAACTAGGCAAGCTGATAGACGAGCATCTGACGGATTCGCGGCAAGACTCGAACAAGAAGTTCCCGTTCGTCGATCTGCTGCGACAGTCGGTCTACTCCCGCTTGGCGGGCTATGAGGATCTCAACGACGCCGTTCGTGTCTCCGCCGATCCAACCTTTCGGCTGATTGGCTCGAAGAAGAACTGGGATCGCGGCGCGGCGCTGACCTCCCGGCTGCAGAGCTTCGAGACCGCCATGCTCGCCGGCGACGAGAATCTGATCGGGCTGATGGCGGTGAACCGCGAGTTGATCGCGCAAGCCGAGGCCGGTGATGACTCCGAGTGCGTCGTGCTGGACATGGACTCTACCGAGAGCCCCGTCCACGGCCGGCAGGAAGGCAGCGCCTACAACGGCCACTTCGAGTCGGTCTGCTACCACCCACTGTTGCTGTTCAACCAGCACGGCGATTGCTTGGCGGCAAAGTTGCGACCGGGCAACGTGTCCAGCGCCGAGGACTGGGACGAGCTGCTGCTGCCGGAAATCGAACGCCAACAGGCGGAGGGCAAACAGGTGACGTTCCGGGCCGATGCCGCCTTCGCCAAGCCGGATATTTACGAGACGTTGGAGGAGCGCGGCGTGGACTACGTGATTCGCATCCCGGCCAACAAGAGCCTGGAGCTGGAGATCGAAGATATCCTGTTTCGTCCGCCGGGCAGGCCGAGCGCAAAGCCCCTGGTGCGCTACAGGAGCTTTCGGTATCAGGCCGCGAGCTGGTCGAAGTCCCGGCGGGTTGTTGCGAAGGTCGAGCATCACCAAGGTGAGTTGTTTCCTCGCGTCGGTTTCATCGTCACGAGCATGGCCTTGCCGAGCCGCTCGCTGGTGCGGTTCTACAACAAGCGCGGCACGGCGGAGCAGTGGATCAAAGAAGGCAAACAGGCCACGCACTGGACCCGCTTGTCGTGTCACCGCTTCCGAGCCAACGAGGTACGGCTGCAACTCAGCGTGCCGGCCTACAACCTGGGCAACCTGTGGCGGCGGCTAGGGCTGCCGCAGCGAATCAAGAGCTGGTCGCTAACGAGTTTGCAACACAGGTTGATGAAGACCGGCGGTCGGCTGGTCAAGCATGCTCGCTACTACTGGTTGCTGCTGGCGGAGGGGCATCTGAACCGGCGGCTGTTCGGTGACATGCTGCATAGGATCTGGGCGCTGCCTGTGCCGGGTGGGTAGCGTTGCCCGGGCGAGGATCAACAGTTTTTGGCTCCAAAAAGGTTTCGCAGGGAGCAGTGTCGGCCGGAGCGCCGTTCAGTCCGCTCAATCAACGTCTGTGAGCGGACGGACCAGCCCTGGCGCCTACCGGCGGAGGTGATGTGCAGGGTTCAGCGCGAAAAGACGTGGTATTCGGCGCAACGGGGGTGTATCCTGTGACCGTGCCAGGGCCAAAATGGAAATCCTGGTCAAAGGGTCTGGTCGAATCACGACATCTTCGGCAAATTTGGTCGCGAAAGGGGTTTACAACCAAGGCGTAGGGTGGTATTCTTACTTTCCCTTAGGGGATCATACCTACGACCGTATTACTGAGTCTCGCATAATATACTGTCAATCGAGACAAAGAGAAGACTGTTTCCAGAAAGCGGTAATCAAGCGCGGTTTGCGGCGCATTCGCCGCAGCGCTTTGCGGGCGCGCTCGTCGAGTTCCCAGTAGTCCTTCGGGCAGACGTTGGGCAACTCGTGCTGCTTCCAGTACGCCCAAATGTATTCCACCGGGTTCAACTCCGGCGCATAGGGCGGCAAGTACTCCGTTGCGATGTGATCCTCGGAGAGCTGGATGAACTCCCGCACCAGGCGGCTGCGGTGCGCCGGCAGCCGGTCCCAGACGATCAGCAGTGGGCCGTCGATGTGGCGCACCAAAGCCTTCAGGAAGTCGATGACCTCCAGCTCGCCGATCGCGCCGGGATAGAGCCGGAAGTAAAAGTTGCGCAACGTCAGCCCGGCCGACACCGACAGCTTGTCCCAGTTGAAGTTGAACTCCAACACCGGTGTCTCGCCGCGCGGCGCCCAGGTGCGGCAACGATGCGGCTTCTGACTCAATCCGCTTTCGTCGATGAAGACGATCGTACGTTCTTCTTTGCGGGCTTTTTTTTAATGGCCGGCCAAGTCTTGCGCTGCCAGCCGCGGATGGCCTCTTCGTTGCGCTCCCGCGCTTTGCCGACGGGCCGTTGCGGGCTCCAACCGAGCGCCCGCAGGATCTTCCAGACATGGCCCTCGTGATAGCGCACGCCGAACTCGTCTCCGATCAGACGAGCGACCCGCGGACAGCTCCACAGCGGCGTCGGGAAGCCGTGCGCCTCGGGGCCTTCCAGCAGCAACGCCTCGAGGCGTTCGAGCTGCGCGGCGTCCAACAGCGGCTTACGGCCGGCGCGGCCGGCCTGGCGCAACCCGGCTTCGCCGTCACGCCGGTATCGTCGCAGCCACTCGCTGACGCTTTGCCGCGCGACCTTCAATCGCCTCGCTGTCTCGGACTGACTACAGCCTTGCTCGACCAACCGGATCGCTTTGAAACGGCGCTTCTCCAGGGCCTCGAAATCCCGCCGTACGCCTTTTATATTTCCCATACATACAAAGACGTACGTACCCCAAAAAAGTGTCACTTTATTTTGCGAGACTCAATAGGTACCCGGAGAGGAACTGTTGTAGCTGACCGTATCTCTTGGTATCACTTTAGGTTCGAAAGACCAAGCATTCTCCGGTCTGGATGGTACTGTCACCACAATCGGTCGGAGAGTGGGTTTTCGAGTAAAGACATATGCCGGCTCAGGTTTTTCCGGGGCAGAAGCGGTCGGCGGTCGGGAAGATCCAGCGGCAATCGACGCCTACAGCAGTTAAAGAGGGAATTCTGAAATGCTGAAGAATTACGAACTCGAATCAAAGATCAACGTGAAGAGACCGGCTTCGGTGAATGCGCTTGCACAAGCCAAGGCCGCGGGCGCCACCGGCCGAGACGCGGATCCGCAGGCCTGGCCGTTCCCGGAAGACTGGGACGGTTTCTGCTAAAGATCCACAAAAAGTACTAGTCCCCATGCTCTGGAGTATGGTACCCTGGGGCTACGGCTTAGGTCTAGCTGTAGCCCTATGGGTATTTCTACGCTATATGAGGGATTGTGGGTCATCACCCTAGCCCTTCAGGGGGTGTGGGCGGCCCGCATCTGGAATGCCTCTCTCTCTCGCCACTACCCGATTCTCTTCCTCTACCTTTGCACGATGACTCTGTTGGGAGTCGTTGGGTATTCTTTGTTTGCCTCCGAGGTGCGTGTTTTTGACATGGCGGCGTACACGCTGTTCTGGATTTACACTCGCCCGCTGGATTGGGCATTGCTCTTCCTGCTGATTTTTGAGCTGTATCGCTGCGTGCTGGAGGACTACCTGGGCTTGTGCAAGCTCGGACGGATAGTGTTGTACGGGGCTTTGCTGGGGGTGGTGGTATTGATCGGCGCGCTGGCCGTGGTGGACCCGTTCCAGGGGGTGGAGTTGAAGCGTTGGCATCGGTTTTGGCTGATTCTCGAGCGCGACATCTATCTAGCGGTGGCGGTGGTTGTGTTCCTGCTGCTGACGTTCAAGCGGCTGTTCCGGCTGAATACGGCCAAGAATGTTCATTTGATCTTCGCGAGTTTCGGGCTTTACTTTGCCGGACACGCGGCGTTTTCGGTGCTGCGGGCCTACATGGGGCCTTGGTTTAACGGGGTCAGCAATGTCGGCAGCATCCTTTTATATGCGTTCTGTTTGGGATTGGGGGCTACGCTGTTCTCCCGCGCTGGGGAAGAAAAGCCCGTACGGCGGTTTTCGCTGCAGGAGTACACAGCGACCGCGCAAGCTGCCTCGAAGCAGCTGGATACACTCAACCGACGTCTGGTTGAGGTTTTGAACTAGAAAGATCGTAAGAACCGGATGACGATTGTTCTTGTACTCTTGACCCTGATCTTAGTGATCGGGCTGGTGGTGGGCTGGGAATTACTGCGTGTGCGTCGCGCCGCCGAGGGCGACCTCGATCCGGAACAACTTCTGGCGAAGCTGTCAAGTTTGCATGTGTATGATCCCATGCGGAGGTTACTCAGCGACGATGACTTCGTGTTTGTGCACAACCAGGTTTTGTCCGAGAGCGAAAAGAGACGATTCCGCTGGCGACGCCGCAAGGTGACGGCCGCTTACCTGCGGGATCTTCGCGGCGATTTCAATCGCATCTGGACGGTGTGCCGGCTGCTGACGCCGTTGAACCCGGATCCCAATTTTTCGACCGATTTGTTGCGGCAGTGGGTCGTCTTCCATGGTTACTACACTGTCGCGCAAAGCTGCTGTTGGATCGGGTGCCTTTGTTGGCTGCCGTCGGATTTCAGCGGGCTAACGCGGAATCTGAAGCAATTGGGGACGATGGCGTCAGATACGCTGCGGTTGACTGATGCGATGGTCTTGGAGGACGCGCGGCCCGACGCCTATTGAGTCTCGCAAAAGAAAGTGACACCTTTTTGGGGTACGTACGTCTTTGTATGTATGGGAAATACAAAAGGCGTACGGCGGGATTTCGAGGCCCTGGAGAAGCGCCGTTTCAAAGCGATCCGGTTGGTCGAGCAAGGCTGTAGTCAGTCCGAGACAGCGAGGCGATTGAAGGTCGCGCGGCAAAGCGTCAGCGAGTGGCTGCGACGATACCGGCGTGACGGCGAAGCCGGGTTGCGCCAGGCCGGCCGCGCCGGCCGTAAGCCGCTGTTGGACGCCGCGCAGCTCGAACGCCTCGAGGCGTTGCTGCTGGAAGGCCCCGAGGCGCACGGCTTCCCGACGCCGCTGTGGAGCTGTCCGCGGGTCGCTCGTCTGATCGGAGACGAGTTCGGCGTGCGCTATCACGAGGGCCATGTCTGGAAGATCCTGCGGGCGCTCGGTTGGAGCCCGCAACGGCCCGTCGGCAAAGCGCGGGAGCGCAACGAAGAGGCCATCCGCGGCTGGCAGCGCAAGACTTGGCCGGCCATTAAAAAAAAGCCCGCAAAGAAGAACGTACGATCGTCTTCATCGACGAAAGCGGATTGAGTCAGAAGCCGCATCGTTGCCGCACCTGGGCGCCGCGCGGCGAGACACCGGTGTTGGAGTTCAACTTCAACTGGGACAAGCTGTCGGTGTCGGCCGGGCTGACGTTGCGCAACTTTTACTTCCGGCTCTATCCCGGCGCGATCGGCGAGCTGGAGGTCATCGACTTCCTGAAGGCTTTGGTGCGCCACATCGACGGCCCACTGCTGATCGTCTGGGACCGGCTGCCGGCGCACCGCAGCCGCCTGGTGCGGGAGTTCATCCAGCTCTCCGAGGATCACATCGCAACGGAGTACTTGCCGCCCTATGCGCCGGAGTTGAACCCGGTGGAATACATTTGGGCGTACTGGAAGCAGCACGAGTTGCCCAACGTCTGCCCGAAGGACTACTGGGAACTCGACGAGCGCGCCCGCAAAGCGCTGCGGCGAATGCGCCGCAAACCGCGCTTGATTACCGCTTTCTGGAAACAGTCTTCTCTTTGTCTCGATTGACAGTATATTATGCGAGACTCAGTAGATACTCGGCGGCGGTCGGTTCCAAATATCGCTGTTGAGAATGGGTCTCGCGGGCCCTGCTGCCGGCTTGTCGGCTCCACTCCCGAGCTATTGTTCCACCGCCGCTTCGCGGTTGTAGGGATTCGCGGTGTCGCCGAGCGCCGCTCACGCTTGCGTTCGGCTCGGACGGGTGGAATCGGTCTTTCCCGCGCCCCCTCCCGGGGGCTGCCGCCGGCCTCGGGTCGGCGGGGAGACCACGGTCGCTGACGGCCTGTGAAAGAAGCGTGGCCTCTCCCAATTTTGCGTCGGTAAACGCGATTCACAACAATTCAATCTAGAATCCCGGAGCGCAAGCGACGGGCCAAGAGCGAGCGGCTTCAAATGAGCGGGAGACGATGCCGAAATGCGTAACGGTTCGGGGGGACGCGGCGCGGGAGCCCATGGCGGTTGGGTGCGCTTGGCCCGTCGCTTGCGCTCCGGGCTTCCATGAGAGGTGGGTCGCTTGTCAAGGGCGGTCGTTGGGAGGCGTTGGTCGGTTTGTCGGATCCGGCCCGGGTCCTCATGCCTTGCGGCGCGTTGAGGACCGGGCTTCCATTCGCAGTGTTATCGGTCTCGTTGTTGACCTCTGCTGGTTGGGGTCCGGTCTTTCGGCGCTGCTCTCTCTGTTGCGGCTTCGACCCATCCTCGAAAGAATCGGCCTGCCTGCCCAGAGCCCGCAGTCACCGTGACACGATCTCGATTCTCCGCCGCGGCCTCGCTTCGTCCGCCCAATCCCCTACTCCCTTCCTTTCAACAGGAATCTTCTTGCCGCCGAGTCCCCGTTAGGGGGCTCGCGGATGTCCTCATCACGTTGCTTCATCCGAAACCGTTGCCGCCGACTGCGCCTCATCGTCCCTGCCTTATGGGGAAACCGTTTCCGTCAGCCCGTGCAGCGGATCGTAGTTTTCTTGTTTCACCCACAACACATGCATCAGCACCGCCAACTTGCGCGCCACCGCCACCACCGCCCGCTTCTTCGCATGTCCTCCGCCGCGCGCCGCCAAACCCAAACCCCAGCGCCTGAGCGTGGAGTCGGTCCCGAACGGCCCCAGCACCCAGTGCGCGCACTGAATCAACGTCCGCCGCAGCAGCGGATCTCCCGATTTCGTCACGCCCAGCCGCAGTGACCGCTCGCCCGATTGGCGTTGCTTGGGACGCAGCCCCACCAGCGCGCCGACCTGCCGCGAACGCTTCACGCGGCCCGGGTCGTTGTCGAGCGCCAACACGAACGTCAACGCCGTCAGCGGCCCCACCCCTCCGATCGTTCGCAGCCGCTCGACCGCTGCGTATTGCTTGCCCAACGCGACGATTTGTTTGTCATATTCGCGGATCGTCGCGCCGAGGCTTTCGATTTGTGTCGCCACCCCCAACAACGCCGCGTGCAACACCTCGGGGCAGGCCTCCCGGACGCGCTCGACCCATTGGTTCTGGGCGCATCGGCCCAAGCGGATGCCGTGCGACTTCGCCATGCCGCGCAAACTCCCTTTCAATTTCGTGCGGCACTCGAGCACGGCCTCGCGCGCCCGCAACAACGTGCGTTGTTGTTCGGTCTCGAGCTTGCGCGGCGCGACGGGATTCAACAGGGCCGGGTTGGTGCGTCCCAGCTCGGCCAACCAATAGGCGTCGTTGCGGTCGTTTTTCGAGTCGGATTGGCTGATTAAACGCAATTGCCGCGCGTCGGCGACGAGCACGTCGTGGGCGAGGGCGGCCAGGCGGCGGCGAATCCAGTTGCTGTGGCTGCCGGTTTCGATCACAATGCGCAGCCGCGGCCAACGGCGGAACCAGCGATCCAAGGCCTCCGGGCGGGTGGGGACTTGGCATTCCTCGAGGCTTTCGCCGGCGAGGTCGGTGAGCCGTACGAAGCAACGTTTGTCGCCGATGTCGACGCCGGCGACGGCGCAAATTTCGTTGTCTTTTTGCATCTGGATGCGTTGTTGCGCCAACTGTTGTTCGAGCTGGGTGAGTTGGCGGGTCTTCGCTTGTGAGCTGTCGGCTTTCTTGGTTTGGTGTTTGTCGGTTTGGTTCTTGTCGGTCTGTTGTTTGCTATTCTTCTTCATGGCTGGTCGCCTCCTTTTCAAAAATCCATTGCACCTCCCTTGTGGAGAAGTGCGCTGCTGCCGGTAGCCTACCGCTTCCCGGCGCCAAGCGACCAGCCTCTCATCCCATCTCTGTTGCCGCGTTCTGAATTGGTGCGGGGATGGGGCGGTCTCGGTCCTGTTTTTGTCGGGTTTGTGCGGGCGCGTGACTAGAATTCGGCGCTGTGCTTGGTGAATAGCCGGCCGATTAGGTGGATGCCCGCCAGGCAGCCGTCGTCGACGATCTTCGAGTAGCTGACCGATCCCAGACATTGCCAATCGGCGTGGATTACTTGTACCGAGGCGCGGTCGGGAATGGGGACCGAAGCCCTAACCTGCAGGCCGTAGGGCGTGCTGTCCAGGATGATCACATTACATTGATCGCGGCCGTTGACGGGGCAGGTCAGGCGCAGGATCGCGGGTTCTCGGCGGGGCTTCCTCTCGAAGCGCCGTTTCTCGTGTTTGACTAATACGACGCCTATAAAGTAGCCATCCTCGACGGGGTCGCAGTGCCGCACGACACCGAATTCATCCAGCCCGGCCGCGACGATTCGGACCGATTGGCCCACGGGCAGCTCGTTTTCTATCAGCACGCCGACGCCGTTTTCGGATTGATCGCGGATGCGAATGATTTGTCGGCAGGGCTGGGTTCGTTCGTCGGTTCCAGAGTCGACGGTCCACGATAGGGTCGCGTCCTCGTCGGCCGGCACGCGGGGTGCGTCTCGGCGTTCCGGGGCGCTTGGCGCGGAAGAGTCGGCGGCGGGGGCCCGAAGAAGTTGCGGATGAGGGTCCCCAGCATGTCTTGTTCTTATCGGCCGGCGGGGGGCCTAATGTCGGATTGATTATTGAGGGGCTGGAGGAAGCGGCCTCTTTCTTGTTGGGGCGTGTGGGTGCATTTGCCCGTCGGATGGACGTCTTGGCGCGGCGGCGGACCCCTCGCTTGCGCTCGGGGCTCTCTGGATTTGCGATGTTACCCACCGAGGGGTGGTTTGACGGTGTCAGCTGGGGATTCCTATACTAAATAGGCGGTCGCGGCGCGGGCGTTGAGTGCTTCCTTCGACTGAGCTATCATAAGATAGGTCTGTCTACGCTGGCGTAGCTCAGCTGGTAGAGCATCTGATTTGTAATCAGACGGTCGGGGGTTCGAGTCCCTCCGCCAGCTCCACGGCTCGACGCTACGGTTCCCGAACGCTTAGCGGCGAATGGATGAGAAGTGGATTGGGGGTAGAACGCGCGGCGTGATTTCGGCGGGAGTAACTCAATGGTAGAGTCACAGCCTTCCAAGCTGTTGGTTGCGGGTTCGATTCCCGTCTCCCGCTCCAAGCAGTTCCCGCGGTGAAGCCGTCAGCGGAGATCGGTTGGGACCTGCTCGGCGGCGGGCCTGGTCCGAAGGCAAGAATCCGAGAGTGAGCGCCCGAGAGTTCAGCTTGGGGTTACCGGCTCCGAGCTTGCGGGTCCGGGTTTGCGCCCGCCTGAAGTTTGATGCCGATGTAGCTCAGTTTGGTAGAGCGCGTCCTTGGTAAGGACGAGGTCACCGGTTCAAGCCCGGTCATCGGCTCCAGCGTTCGGGCCCGGACGGCCGGGCGAAAGCGGTTGCGGCGAAGGTTCTTTAGAGGACGGGTGGCCGAGCGGTCAAAGGCAGCAGACTGTAAATCTGCCGCGCAACGCGCTACGAAGGTTCGAATCCTTCCCCGTCCACCAGCCGCATCGAACGGAACGGGCTGCCGAGCCCCGGCCGGATGATTGAGTAGTAGCGACCCGACGAATCAGACGAAGCAGGAGCGGAGAGGGACATGGCGAAGGAGAAATTTGATCGCAGCAAGCCGCACGTGAACGTGGGGACGATCGGGCATATCGATCACGGCAAGACGACGTTGACGGCGGCGATCACCAAGGTTCTGCAGAAGCACGATGCGTCGGTGTCGTTTCGTTCGTTCGACTCGATCGACAATGCGCCGGAGGAAAAAGCTCGCGGCATCACGATCGCCGTGGCGCACGTCGAGTATCAGACCGGGAATCGCCACTACGCGCATGTGGATTGTCCCGGCCACGCCGATTACATCAAGAACATGATCACCGGCGCGGCGCAGATGGACGGGGCTATCTTGGTCGTCGCGGCGACGGATGGTCCGATGCCGCAGACCAGGGAGCATATCTTGTTGGCGCGGCAGGTGGGCGTGCCCTACGTGGTCGTGTTTTTGAACAAGTGCGACGCGGTGGATGATCCGGAATTGCTCGAGTTGGTCGAGCTCGAGGTGCGGGAATTGTTGTCGAAGTATGATTTTCCGGGCGACGACATTCCGGTGATTCAAGGTTCGGCGCTGCATGCGTTGGACGGCCAAGAGGGCGCCGAGGCGGGCATCGAGAAGTTGATGCGGGCGGTGGATGAGTACATCCCGACGCCGGAGCGCGAGAAGGACAAGCCGTTTTTGATGCCGATCGAGGATATTTTCTCGATCTCGGGGCGCGGGACGGTGGTGACCGGGCGGGTGGAGCGGGGGACGGTGAAGGTGGGCGAGGAGATGGAGATCGTCGGGTTCCGGGAGACGCAGAAGCGCGTGATCACCGGGGTCGAGATGTTCAAGAAGTTGCTGGATCAAGGCGAGGCGGGCGACAACGTGGGGTTGTTGGTGCGCGGATTGGAGAAGGACGAAGTCGAGCGCGGCCAGGTGGTGGCGAAGCCGGCATCGATCACGCCGCACACGAAGTTCAAGGGCGAAGTGTATGTGCTGAAGAAGGACGAAGGCGGGCGTCACACGCCGTTTTTCAGCGGGTACCGGCCGCAGTTTTACCTCCGCACGACGGATGTGACGGGAGTGGCGACGTTGCCGGAAGGCACCGAGATGGTGATGCCGGGCGACAACGTGGCGATGGAAGTGGAATTGATTTCACCGGTGGCGATGGAGAAGGGCTTGCGATTCGCGATTCGGGAAGGCAGCCGCACGATCGGCGCCGGAACGGTCAGCGACATCGTCGAGTAGCGCGGCAATTGCGAGGTGTCGACAATGGCGAGAGAAGTTATCACGCTCGAGTGTACGGAAACCAAGGACCGGAACTACACGACGACGAAGAACAAGAAGAAGACGCCGGGCCGGTTGGAGATCAAGAAGTACTCGCCGCGGTTGCGCCGGCATACGCTGCATCGCGAGGTGAAGTAACCGATCGAGCCTGAGGCCGTCTACAAGCCGGGGAAGGCGCCGCGCATCGATGCATGAATTTGTAGGGGCGTAGGTTCAACGGTAGACCAGCGGTCTCCAAAACCGCGAGTGGGGGTTCGAATCCCTCCGCCCCTGCCAATCATTGATTGCCGGCGATGGGGCGGCCGGTGACGGGGAGGCCCGCGAGAGCGGTCCGGTAGAGCGAAGAATAAGGAAATGGCGACAGTAGCAAAAGCCAAACAAGGGGGCGGTTTGATGGGGACCATCAACGGCATCAGGGACTGGCCGGACCGTTTCCGAGCCTACGTGGACGGCATCCGGCGAGAGATGCGGCTGGTCACCTGGCCGGGTCGGGAGCAGGTGCAGGCGACGACGGCGGTGGTGCTGATCACGGTTTTCATTTTCGCGCTCTATTTCGGGATTGTGGACTACATACTGACAATCGCGCAGACGCAGTTGTACGGGTATTTCACGACGCAGTAGGGGTTAGCATCGGAGAGAGCTCCGCTCGCGCTGAACGAGGCGGTGCTCCGGCGCTGGGGAACGATGGCAGTCCACTAGCGCGGAGAAAAGGAAGGCGGCGTTGCTCTGGTGAGTGAGTTGGAAAACCAGGACCCGTTAGAAACCGCGGACGCCGAGTCGGACGATTCGCCGGCGCCGGAGGTTGTGGCTACCGAAGCGGCGCCGGAGCCGAGTGCCGAAGTGGCGGCCGAGCCGATTGCCGAAGCGGGGGACGTGGACGCGGCGCCGATCGAGCCGGCGGAAGCCGAGGCGCCGGATTCCGAGGCTGAGCCGGAGACATCCGAATCACCTCCCGAACCCGGGCCGGAAGCTGCGGCTGTTCCGGCGGAAACGCCCGGGAGCGAGGAAGCGCGGGCCGAAGATGACGCCGCAGCGGTTTCCGCGTCCGCCGACGCTGAGCTGGCGGCTGACGTCGCGGAAGAAGTTCAGGCCGCTGAGGGGTCCGAAGAGACCGCGGCCGAGGAGGCTGACGAGGCCGACAGCGCTGATCCGGTTGCGGATGCGCCCGCGGTCGAGGAAGCCGATCTGGAGCAGGCCGACGGTGTACCGCAAGCGGCCGAAGTCGCACCGGCCGAGGCGGCTGAACAGGAGGCGGCTGACGGCGCCGACACCGAGGCCGAGGCGGCTGACGCCGTCGAGGCGGATCAAGAGGCCGCGGAAGAGGCTGCGGAGGCTCCCAAGCCGGCGGGAGTTCCGGGCATTGATTGGTACATCATTCACACCTACTCGGGGTTTGAAAACAAGGTCAAGGAGAGTTTGCGCACGCGCGCCGATGCGTTCGGGTTCGCGGATCGGATTGGCGAGATTTTGATTCCCACCGAGGATGTCGTGGAGATGCGCAACGGCAAGAAGGTTACCAGCAAGCGGCTGCTCTATCCCGGGTATGTCTTGCTGCAGCTGAAGATGGACGACGAGTTGTGGCACGTGGTGAAGAACACGCCGCGGGTCACCGGTTTCGTGGGTGGGGATCCGTCGCCGACGCCGTTGACGGCGGATGAGGTGAATCAGATTCTGCATCGGCAGACGGCGTCGAAGGAGAAACCGCGGCCCAAGATGTCGTTTGAGCACAATGATCGCGTGAAGATCATTGACGGGCCGTTCACGAATTTCACCGGCACAGTGGAAGAGATCAACCCGGATCGCAGCACGCTGAAGGTGATGGTGACGATTTTCGGGCGGGGAACGCCGGTCGAGTTGGAGTATTTCCAGGTCGAGAAGGAAAGGATCTAGGCGGCGGAGACCGCGGGAAGAGATCGTTATGGCGAAGAGAGTTACAGGTCAGATCAAGCTGCAAATCATGGCGGGCAAGGCGACGCCGGCGCCTCCGGTGGGACCGGCGTTGGGGCAAGCGGGAGTCAACATCATGGACTTCTGCAAGGCCTTCAACGCCAAGACGTCGGAGAAGGAGCTCGAGGGGCTGATCGTTCCGGTGGTCATAACGGTGTACCACGACCGCTCCTTCAGCTTCATTACCAAAACACCGCCGGCGGCGGTGCTGATCAAACGCGCGGCGAACCTGGCGAAGGGTTCGGGCGAGCCGAACCGCACCAAGGTCGGGGAGTTGACGCGGGCGCAGGTCGAGGAGATCGCGAAGCGGAAAATGCCCGATCTCAACTGCCACGACCTGGATGCCGCAGTGCTGGTGATCAGCGGGACGGCGCGCAGCATGGGTGTGCGGGTGGTCTACCCCGGTGAGCCGTGAGCCGTGAGCCGTGAATCGTGAGCCGGGTTTGTTGGGGTTAGAGAAGTTCGTATCTTAGTTTCCGTGTCGCCCCACTGCGAGGCCGCTCACGGAATCGGCCGTCGGCACCAAATGGGTGAATTATGGCGAAGAAAAAAGGCAAGAAGTACAAAGCTGTCCTCGAAAAGATCGAAAACCGGTCCTATCCGCTGACGGAAGCGATCCCGTTCCTCAAAGAGAATAAGATTGCCGCCTTTGACGAGACGGTGGAGGTCCATATGAATCTCGGCGTCGACCCGAAGCACGCCGATCAAATGGTCCGCGGCACGATCGTGTTGCCCAACGGGCTGGGGAAGGCGAAGTGCGTGCTGGTGATCGCGACCGGCGACAAGGCCGAGGAAGCGGAAAAGGCCGGGGCGGATTTCGTGGGCGGCGAGGAGATGGTGAAGAAGATCCAGTCGGAGAATTGGCTGGATTTCGATGCCGTCGTGGCGACGCCGGACATGATGAGGTTTGTCGGCCGGCTGGGAAAGATTCTGGGGCCGCGGGGGCTGATGCCGAACCCGAAGACGGGAACGGTGACGCCGAACGTGACGCAGGCGGTCGAGGAGATCAAGGCCGGCAAGGTGGAGTTTCGAGTCGACAAGGGAGGCGTGATTCACGCTCCGGTCGGGAAGTTGAGCTTTAGCGACGAGAAGCTGGTTGAAAACGCCGGGGCGTTGATCGAGGCCGTGGTGAAGGCCAGGCCGACGGCGGCGAAAGGGCATTATGTGCAAGGTGCAAGTATTTGCTCCTCGATGGGGCCGGCGCTCAAGCTGAACGTCGCGGAGTTTGCGAGCTGAGCGGCCGCGCGGCGCGGGGTTGAAAGTCATGAAGCCAAAGACGAAGAAGAACGCGGATTTCGAGCGTATGCAAGCGGATTTTGAAGCCTACTCGGCGATCGTCCTTTGCAATTTTGAAGGGCTTACGGTGGGGGAGGATTTCGAACTGCGCAAGCAGGTGCGGGCCGGGGGAGGCGCGTATCGGGTGGTGCAGAACCGGCTGGCCTCGCGGGCCGCGAAGGGCACGGTTTTCGAGCAAGCGCTGACGGGGTTGCGCGGGATGACCTCGCTGGCCTATGCCGACGAGGATCCGTTGGCGTTGATGAAAGCGTTGACGGCATTTGCCAAGGAGCACCCGGCGTTCCGGTTTCGCGCCGGCGTTGTG
The DNA here is from genome assembly GCA_965238125.1 of Bryobacterales bacterium. GTDB lineage: Bacteria > Acidobacteriota > Terriglobia > Bryobacterales > UBA6623 > UBA6623. The sequence goes on from OZ250179.1 coordinate 6,479,921, forward strand.
GAGGGTCGGACGCTGGACGTCGATGCCCTCAATGAACTGGCGGCGCTACCGGGCAAGGAAGCGATTTACGCGAAGATGCTGTATCTGATCAACGCGCCGGCGCAGCAGTTGGTAAGCGTGATCAACGCCCCGGGTCGCGATCTGGCGATCGTGGTCGACCAAGGGGTTCAGGAAAACAAGTTTTCCGCGTAGCGAGCGGTAGCCGGGTGAAAAGGCCGACCGGGGTCGGCGGAGGAATCCCGGCCGCGGCGGATCGCCGGCAACGGCGATCCGCGAAACGGACGAAACGAATTCTATTTCATGGGAGCAAAACGATGGCGGATGTGAATGCAATAGCCGAAGAGATTCAAGGCCTTACTCTGATGGAGGCCGCAGATCTGGTCAAGACGTTGGAAGAAAAGCTGGGTGTTTCGGCGGCGGCGGCGGCGGTGGCGATGCCGGCCGGCGGCGGGGTGGCGGCCGAGGCGGCCGAGGAGCAGACCGAGTTTTCGGTTGTTCTCACCGGCGTGACGGGTAACAAGATCGCCGTGATCAAGGCGGTTCGGGAAGTTACCACCCTGGGGCTCAAGGAAGCCAAGGAATTGGTGGACAATGCGCCGAAGGCGGTCAAGGAAGGCGCCACGAAGGAAGAGGCCGAGGCGCTGCAAGCGAAGCTGACCGACGCCGGGGCGGCGGTCGAGTTGAAGTAGAATTCGGCCGAGCCGGTGGGTCGGCGGAGGGCCGCGGAACGGGGCTCGGGTCGCCGTTTGCGTACCGACGCCGGTTGTTGCTATACTTTCATCTGTCGGAGCGTGTGGACTCGTCGGACTCTATTTTTATTCCTTTGCCGTAGGTCTAGCCGGAAACTTGTGCCCTGGGCGGGGTTGCGGGTTTTCCGGGAAGTCGTAACGGCTTTGTGCGTCTCGGGCTCGAAGACGGCTCGGAGCGACGGGGATAGGCGGCTTGTTTTCCGTTTCCGCGAAGCAGCCGACACGACCCTTTCATTCACCCGCCCAATGCGAATGCGTTCCTCGGTCCGATCGAAAGGCGCACTACGTTGCGCCGGATGCACGCCTTCGCCGCCGGGCATCCACAGTTTTCGCGCGGCCCGCGGCACGGCCGACAGAGCTGAATCTCTCGGGAGTTTGACCCTATGGCCACTACGACCGTTACCCAGCCTCAATCGACGCGTTACGATTTTTCACGAATTCGAACGACGATTCCGATCCCGAATTTGATCGAGGTGCAGAAGAGCTCCTATGAGCGCTTCCTGCAGATGGACCGGTTGCCCAGCGAGCGTGACGACGCCGGGTTGCAGGCTGTCTTCCGGTCGGTTTTCCCGATCACGGATTTTCGCGGGCTGAGCCAGCTCGATTTCGTCGAATACTCCATCGGCGATTGGGAGTGCAAGTGCGGCCACCTGCGAGGTCTGCATCACTTGCGTTCCACCTGCAAAGCGTGCGGGGCGGCGATTCGAACCGACGCCTACGGACCGAACGAGCTGGCTTGCGAGCAGTGCGGCAGCTACAACGACAACCTGGTTACGTTTTGCACCAAGTGCGGCGATCCGGTTGGGTTGAAGCTTAAGTACGACGTCGACGAGTGCCAGGAGCGCGGCATGACCTATGCGGCGCCGCTGAAGGTGACGCTGCGGTTGACGATTTTCGAAAAGGACGCCGAGAGCGGCGAGAAGGAAATCAAGGACATCAAAGAGCAGGAAGTTTTCTTTGGCGAGATCCCCTTGATGACCGAACGCGGAACGTTTATCATCAGCGGCACCGAGCGGGTGATTGTTTCGCAGTTGCATCGTTCGCCCGGGGTCTTTTTCGAATCGGCGAACCGGCGCACGTATTTTCTCGGCAAGATCATCCCTTACCGCGGCAGTTGGGTGGAGTTTGAGTATGACGCCAAGAACCTGCTCTATGTGCGGATCGACCGCAAGCGCAAGTTTTTGGGGACGGTCTTTTTGCGGGCGCTGGGGCTGACGACCGACGACGAGATCTTGCGCGGTTTCTATCGCGTGGATCGCATTCAGGTCCAGGGGAATGAGCTGTTCCGGGTGGTTTCGGAAAGCTTGATCGGGACGCGGTTGACGCAGGCGGTGACCAATAAAAAGGGGGACGTGGTTGTTCCCAAGGGCCGCAAGCTGACGCCGCATTTGTTCACTGAGATTCAAAAGGCGAAGATCGAAAAGTTGTCGGCGACGACGGCTGATCTCGAAGGCGCCTTTTTCGCCGCCGACGTGGTCGAGGCGGAGGGCGGCGAAGTGTTGGCCGAGGCGAACACGCCGGTAGCGACTGACAAGGTCGCCGCGCTGCTCGAGGCCGGGATCCCGGCGTTCGACGTCTTTTTCCCCGAGCGCGACGAATCGGGCATTGTGATCTCCGAGACGCTCAAGAAAGACACGGTCAAGACGCAGCAGGACGCACTGATCGACATCTACCGCAAGCTTCGCCCCGGTGACCCGCCGACGCTCGAAACCGCCACGCAGTTATTCCGAGGCATGTTCTTCGACGCGCGCAAGTACGATTTCTCGCGCGTGGGGCGGATGAAGTTCAACATCAAGCTCTACGATTCGATCGACGCGGCCCCGCTCGACCGGCGGACGCTCGACGCGCAGGATTTCTACGACACGATCCGCTATCTGCTCAAGCTGCGCCGCAATATCGGCGAGGTCGACGACATCGATCACCTCGGCAACCGACGTGTGCGGGCGGTGGGCGAGTTGCTCGAGAACCAATTCCGCATTGGCCTGGTGCGCATGGAGCGCGCCATCAAGGAAAAGATGTCGGTGTACCAGGAGATGTCGACGGCGATGCCGCACGACCTGGTTAACGCCAAGCCGGTGATGGCGGCGATCCGCGAGTTCTTCGGGTCGAGCCAGTTGTCGCAGTTCATGGACCAGACGAATCCGCTGTCGGAGATCACCCACAAGCGGCGTCTTTCGGCCTTGGGGCCGGGCGGGTTGTCGCGCGAGAGGGCGGGCTTCGAGGTGCGCGACGTGCACCCCACGCACTACGGTCGCATTTGTCCGATCGAAACGCCGGAAGGTCCCAACATCGGGTTGATCAGCTCGCTGTCGTGTTTCGCGCAGATCAACGACTATGGGTTTATTGAGAGCCCCTACTGGCGAGTCGAAAACGGCATCGTCATCGACGAAGTGAAGGTGGTCAGCAGCGGCGATTCCGATTTCGCGGTGGGCACGGTGCTGTCGCGCGCCGATGCCGAGAAGGTCAATGCCGGGCTCGGGAGCAAGAAGCGCCTCGCTGAATTTGAACCGTTTTGCCACTATTTGTCGGCCTGGGAGGAGGACAAGTACGTCATCGCCCAAGCCAATATCGAAGTGGACAAGAAAGGTCGCATCGTTCCCGAGTTGGCGAACTGCCGGGTGGCGGGCGACTTCCAGCTCAAGCGCCGCGCCGAGATTCAGCACGTCGACGTGAGCCCGAAGCAGTTGGTCTCGGTCGCCGCCAGTCTGATTCCGTTTCTTGAAAACGACGATGCGAACCGCGCCCTGATGGGTTCGAACATGCAGCGCCAAGCAGTTCCGCTGTTGCGCGCCGAGGCGCCGCTGGTCGGCACCGGGATGGAAAAGGTCGCGGCGCGCGATTCCGGCGCGGTGGTGTTGTGCCGCCGGAACGGGGTCGTGGATTCGGTCGACTCCGAGCGCATTATTGTGCGCGTCGAAGGCGCCGGGCACGAAGGTCAGATGTCGCGGGAAGTGGGCGCGGACATCTATCAACTGGTCAAGTTCAAGCGCTCGAACCAGAATACTTGCGTCAACCAGAAAGCCTCGGTCAAGAAGGGCGATCGGGTGGTGAAAGGGCACGTCCTCGCCGACGGACCCTGTACGTCGGCGGGTGAGTTGGCGTTGGGGCGCAATGTTTTGGTCGCCTTCATGTCCTGGCGCGGTTACAACTTTGAGGACGCCATTCTAGTCAGCGAGAAGTTGGTCAAGGAAGATTACTACACTTCGATCCATATCGAAGAGTTCGAGGTCGAGGCTCGCGACACCAAGCTCGGCCCCGAGGAGATCACGCGAGATATTCCGAATATTTCGGAAACCTTTTTGCGCAATCTCGACGAAAGCGGCATCATTCGCATCGGCGCCACCGTCAAGCCCGGCGACATCTTGGTCGGCAAAGTGACGCCCAAGGGCGAGACGCAGCTGACGCCGGAAGAAAAGCTCCTGCGAGCGATCTTCGGCGAGAAGGCCGGGGACGTCAAGGATGCGTCGCTCTACTGTCCTCCCGGCATCACCGGTACCATTGTCGACGCCAAAATCTTCTCGCGCAAGGGAACCGAGAAGGACGAGCGGGCCAAGGCCATTGAGATCGCCACGGTGGCGCGGCTGCGGCGCAATCTGGACGACGAACAGCGCATTCTCTACGATGAGCGCGCCAAACGTCTGGCGGTGCTTTTGGGCGGCAAGACGGTTCAGGCCGATCTGCATGACGAGCGGACCAACAAGAAGCTGCTCGACAAGGGCGTCGATCTGACCCAGGAGTATCTGGCGCACATCCGAGCGCGGGATCTGAAGCGCATGCGGATCAAGAACAAAGATCCGCATCTCAACGAGCAGATCGACGACATCGAAGAGATGACGGTGCGGCAGATTCAAGTGCTCGAAAAGTTGACCGACGAGCGCATTGCCAAGCTCCGCAAGGGTGACGAGCTTTCGCCCGGCGTGATCAAGATGGTCAAGGTCTACATCGCCATGAAGCGCAAGCTTTCGGTGGGTGACAAGATGGCCGGCCGTCACGGCAACAAGGGCGTCATCGCGTGCATCCTGCCGGAAGAGGACATGCCGTTTCTGCCGGACGGAACGCCGATCGAAATCGTGCTCAACCCGCTGGGCGTGCCCTCGCGGATGAACGTCGGGCAGATTCTCGAAACCCACCTCGGGTGGGCGGCGGCGGCGCTCGGTATGAGCTTTGCCTCGCCGGTTTTCGAGGGTCCGCGCGAGACGCTGATCAAGGAGTATCTGACGAAGGCGGGGTTGCCCACCTCGGGCAAGACGACGCTCTTCGACGGGCTGACCGGCGATGCGTTCGAGCAGGAAGTGACGGTGGGCTACATCTATATGCTCAAGCTGTCGCATCTGGTGGACGACAAGATTCACGCGCGTTCCATCGGGCCGTATTCGCTGATCACGCAGCAGCCGTTGGGCGGCAAGGCGCAGTTCGGCGGGCAGCGGTTCGGCGAGATGGAAGTTTGGGCGCTGGAAGCCTACGGCGCGGCTCACATCTTGCAGGAATTGCTGACGGCGAAGTCCGACGACGTGCATGGGCGCGCCAAGATCTACGAATCGATTGTCAAGGGGGAGGCGGCTCTTGAGCCGGGCATCCCCGAGTCGTTCAATGTCTTGATTCGCGAGCTGCAATCGCTTTGTCTCGACGTCGAGCTGATCAAGAAGCAGCCAGACGTCGTTCAAACGGCGCTCGCGGCCGACTAGCGGAGGCGGCGACGCTCGGTCCGGCCGGAGGCCGGGCGCGTTCGCAATCCGGCCGGGAACGGAGGCTGCTTTGTATCGATCCAATCCTTATGACCGTACGCAAGTCGCGGCGGATTTCGACAGCATCCGCATCGGGTTGGCTTCGCCGGAGAAGATCCGCAGTTGGTCTCACGGCGAGGTGACCAAGCCCGAGACGATCAACTACCGCACCTTCAAGCCGGAGCGCGAGGGGCTGTTTTGCGCCCGCATCTTCGGCCCGACAACGGATTGGGAGTGCTTGTGCGGCAAGTACAAGCGCATGAAGCACCGCGGCGTGATTTGCGACAAGTGCGGGGTCGAGGTGACGCTGAGCCGCGTGCGCCGCGAACGGATGGGGCATATCGAGTTGGCCTCGCCGTGCTCGCACGTGTGGTTCTTCAAGGGGTTGCCGAGTCGCATCGGGCAATTGGTCGACATCACGCTGCGCGAGCTCGAACGCGTGCTCTATTTCGAGGTGTTCATCGTGGTTGACCCCGGTGAAGTCGAAGGGGTCTCGGTCGGCGAGGTGATGACCGACGAGCGCAAGCGTCAACTCGACCAAGAGCATCCCGGCGAGTTTATCGCCCTGATGGGGGCCGAGGGCGTCAAGGAACTGCTCAAGAAGATCGATCTGCCGACACTGGCCCGGGACCTGCGGGTCAGGATGAAGGAAGAGACATCGCTGCAGAAAAAGCTGAAGTTCTCTAGGCGTCTCAAGGTCGTTGAGTCTTTCCGCAAGTCGGGCAACAAGCCCGAGTGGATGATTCTCGACGTCATTCCGGTGATTCCGCCCGAGCTGCGGCCGTTGGTTCCGCTCGACGGAGGCCGCTTCGCGACATCCGACCTCAACGATCTCTATCGTCGAGTCATCAACCGCAACAACCGCCTCAAGAAGCTGATGGAGCTGAGCGCGCCCGACGTGATCGTGCGCAACGAGAAGCGCATGTTGCAGGAAGCGGTGGACGCGCTGTTTGACAACGGCCGTCGCGGTCACGTTCTGCGCGGGGCCAACAACCGGCCCTTGAAATCGCTCTCGGACACACTCAAGGGCAAACAGGGCCGTTTTCGTCAAAACCTGCTCGGAAAGCGTGTCGATTACTCGGGGCGTTCGGTGATCGTGGTCGGGCCGGAGCTGAAACTCCATCAGTGCGGGCTGCCCAAGCAGATGGCGCTCGAGCTCTTCAAGCCCTTCATCTATCAGCGGCTCGAGCAGCGCGGGCACTGCACGACGATCAAGCAGGCCAAGGAATTGGTCGAACAGCAGGACGCGGTGGTTTGGGACATTCTCGAGGAGGTCATCAAGCATCATCCGGTGTTGTTGAACCGGGCGCCCACCTTGCACCGTTTGGGAATTCAGGCCTTCGAGCCGGTGCTGGTCGAAGGCAAGGCGATCAAGATTCATCCGCTGGTCTGCACGGCTTTCAACGCGGATTTTGACGGTGACCAGATGGCGGTGCATATTCCGCTCTCGCCCGAGGCGCAAGTCGAGGCGCAGGTGCTGATGCTGTCGGCGAACAACCTGCTCTCGCCGGCGAACGGCGCGCCGATCGCCACGCCGACCCAAGACATGGTGTTGGGGATTTACTACCTGACCAAGCAGCGCTCCGGGGCGACCGGCGCGGGACGCACCTTCGGCAGCAAGGAAGAGGTGCTGTTGGCGCTCGACATGGGTGAAGTCGAGACGCTGACGCCGATCAAGCTCTACTACACCGGCAAGGTGGTTGATCTGGTCGACGCTTTCGACAATCAGGACGTCCTGCACGCCGAGCCGGTCGAATTCACCAAGCAGTACTTGAATACGACGGTCGGCCGCGTGATTTTTAACGACGACCTGCCCAACGAGATGCCTTTTATTAACGGCCTTTTGAAGAAGAAGGGTCTGACTCAACTGGTGCAGTACTGCTACTTGCGACTCGGGCGCGAGAAGACGGTCACGATGATCGACGACCTCAAGGACCTGGGCTTCCAGTACGCCACCAAGGCCGGGATTTCGGTCGGCATTGACGACATGGTCGTGCCGGCGGAAAAGGAGCGGCTCGTCAAGGGCGCGCAAAAAGACGTCATGTCGGTCGAGCAGCAGTATCTCGACGGCGCGATTACGCATGGCGAGCGCTACAACAAGATCATCGAGATTTGGTCAAAGCTCACCGAACGTGTTTCCGACGAAATGTTCAGCGGCATGGAATCGCAAGACGACAGCGGCGAGACGATCAACCCGATTTACATCATGGCCGACTCGGGCGCTCGCGGTTCGAAGCAGCAGATTCGACAGTTGTCGGGCATGCGCGGTTTGATGGCGAAGCCGAGTGGTGCGATTATCGAGACGCCGATTACGGCGAACTTCCGTGAAGGGCTGAACGTATTGCAGTACTTCATCTCGACGCACGGCGCGCGCAAAGGTTTGGCCGATACGGCCTTGAAGACGGCGGATTCGGGCTACCTCACGCGCCGGCTGGTCGACGTGGCGCAAGACGTCATCATCACCGCGACCGATTGCACGACCAACGAGGGGATCTTCGTCGAGTCGATCGTTGAATCGGGCGAAATCATCGAGCCTTTGCGCGACCGCATCGTCGGCCGCGTTTCGCTCGAACAGATCCGCGACTACGAGGGCGGAACGGTGGTCGAGGTCAACCAGGAGATCACTGAAAAGTTGGCGGCGGCGATCCAGGCCGCCGGCATCGAGCGGGTGCGGATTCGCTCGGTGCTGACCTGCGAAGCCGAACGCGGCGTCTGCCGCATGTGCTACGGCCGCAACCTGGCCACCGGGCGCTTGGTCGAGCGCGGCGAGGCGGTGGGCGTCATTGCCGCCCAATCGATCGGGGAGCCGGGCACGCAGCTGACGATGCGCACGTTCCACATCGGCGGAACGGCGACGCGGGTGTCGGAGCAGTCGACGCAGGACGTCAAGTCCGACGGCTTCGCGAAGTTTATCGAAATCGTGACGGTGCGAAACAAGGAAGGCAACCTGGTCGCCATGAACCGCAACGGCATTCTCGCGGTTGTCGATGAAAAGGGACGCGAGAAAGAGCGCTATCAAGTGGTTTACGGAGCGCGGCTGCGGGTCGCCGACGGCGACGCGGTGACGACCGGGCAGATCCTGCTCGAGTGGGATCCCTACACTTTCTCGATCCTGACCGAGGCCGGCGGCCAATGTCACTTCATCGAGCTGCAAGAGGGCGTTACGTTGCAGGAGCAAGTGGATGAAGTGACCGGTATGTCGCAGTGGGTCGTGACCGATTCACCGGACGAGAAAAGGCAGCCGCGGATTGAGCTGCGCGACGCCAAGGGCAAGGCTCTTCGGAAGTATCTGATTCCCACCAACGCGCACTTGATGGTGCGCGACGGGGATGAGATTCACGACGGCGACATCTTGGCGAAGATCCCGCGCGAGACCACCAAGACGAAGGACATCACGGGCGGTCTGCCGCGCGTGGTCGAGCTGTTTGAGGCGCGTCGGCCGAAGGAAACCGCCGTGATTTCCGAAATCGACGGAGCCGTTCGCTACGGAGAAATCAGCAAGGGACTTCGGAAGATCTACGTGGTCGCCGAGAACGGCGATGAGCGCGAGTACTCGCTGCCGAGGGGCGTTCACATCAACGTCCAAGAGGGCGAGAAGGTCACGGCCGGCGAGCCGCTGATGGACGGTCCGCGCGACCCGCACGACATCCTGGCCGTGCTCGGGGAAAAGGAACTACAAAAATACCTGGTGAACGAAATCCAGGAGGTCTACCGTCTGCAGGGCGTCAACATCAACGACAAGCACTTGGAAGTGATCGTGCGTCAGATGATGCGTTGGATCAAGGTCGAAAACGTCGGCGATTCCGAGTTCCTGCTCGAACAGGTGGTCGATAAGTTCCGCTTCTTCCACACCAACGAAGACCTGGTCGCCAAGGACGTGGAGCCGGCGGTTGGGCGTCCGTTGTTGATGGGCATCACGAAAGCGTCGCTGGCGACCGATTCGTTCATCTCGGCGGCGTCGTTCCAAGAGACTACGCGCGTGCTGACCGAAGCCGCGATTTCCGGCAAGGTCGATTATCTGCGCGGGCTCAAGGAGAACGTCATCGTTGGACGGCTGATCCCGGCGGGTACCGGGCTCGATATTTACCACAACGTCAAGATCGCCGGCGAGGACGAAGTCGAAGAGGTCTCCCCCGAGGTCGAATACCTCAGCGGCATTCCCGGATACGGGGACGATACGCCGCTCGAGTACCCGGCGGCGAAGTTGGCCGAGGAAGCCGTCGCCGTACCCGAGAGTCCGCCGCTGCCGACCAAACCGGCCGGCGACTAGTTTTTGGCTTAACGTCCCCGCAACGGCCTGGCGGCGGTTGCGGGGGTTTTTTTTGGGACGTGACGCCGCAGTACGTGTCTCCGCAGTACGTGTCTCCGCAGTACGTGTCTCCGCAGTACGTGTCTCCGCAGTACGTGTCTCCGCAGTACGTGTCTCCGCAGTACGTGTCTCCGAAGTGCGTGTCTCCGAAGTGCGTGACGGGGAATCGCCATTCACGGCAACAAGTTCCAACCGCCGGAGCCGTCCCCGACTTCGTCGGCGAAACGGCTTTACGCAATTCGGCGACACTCAATTCAGCGTCACGGACCTCGGCGACAGGTGCGTCGGCGACACGCTAGGATAGGATTCGCACGGGGTTCGATCGCTTTGGAATTCGCCCAACATGTCAAGTCGTCGGTCGACATCGTCGCCGTGATCGGCGAGTCGGTTCGATTGCGGAAGCAGGGGCCGGAACGCTGGGTCGGCCTTTGTCCTTTTCATTCGGAAAAGACGCCCTCGTTTTCGGTCCACCAGGGCATGCAGTTCTACAAATGCTTTGGCTGCGGCAAGGGCGGGGATGTCTTTAATTTCCTGATGGAATTGCAGGGGTTGAGTTTCTTCGAGGCTCTCAAGAGCTTGGCCCAGCAGTTTGGTATCCCGTTGCCCGAACGCGGCGCGGGGGATCTGTCGGACGCCGAAAGTCGACGACGCGAAGTGCTCGGTCGGATGCACGAAGTCGCGCAATCGCTATTCGAACAGCAACTGGCGTCTCCGACGGGGGCGAAAGTGCGGGAGTATCTTGCCGGGCGCGGGTTGGGTCCGGAGGCAATCAAGGAATTCGGGTTGGGTTTTGCCGCCGGGGGGAGCCGCCTCAAGGCTCGGTTCGAGAAGGAGGGGATCGCCGCGGAGCACTTCGAGGCCTCCGGGCTGATCGGCAAGGGACGTGAACGCCCTGATTTCTACGATCGTTTTCGTGACCGGCTGACCTTTCCGATTATGAATGAAACGGGCCGGATCGTCGCCTTCGGCGGCCGCGCCGTCTTGCCGGACCAACAGCCGAAGTACCTGAATTCAGCGGAGACCCCGATCTACCACAAAAGCTCGGTTCTCTATAACCTTCACCGGGCGCGGCCCGTGATGCGCAAGGAAAACCGCGTCGTGTTGGTCGAGGGGTACATGGACGTTATCGGGGTTTGTGGGGCGGGTTTTCCGGCCGTGGTGGCGACCTGCGGCACGGCCCTAACGGCTCAGCAAGTTCGAATCTTGCGGCGCCATGTGACGTCGGTTGTGGTGAATTTCGATCCCGACCCGGCCGGGCAGAGCGCGGCGCAGCGCTCGATCGAGCTGCTGTTAGCGGAGAGCCTGGATGTTCGCGTACTGACCTTGCCCGGCGGGCTCGACCCGGCGGATTTCTGCGGACAAAAGGGCGGAGAAGCCTATCGCGCTCTGCTCGACAAAGCGCCGAGCTACCATGTCTGGTTGGCCGAACGGGCGAGGGAACAATTCGACTTGACGACGAGCGAGGGGCGAGTGGGGGCCCTCGGGCTGCTGATGCCGGCGATCAACCTGGCGCCGGATAAGATTCGGAGGGTCGCGCAGGCCGACGAGGCGGCGGCTTGCTTGGGCATCGACCCGGGGCTTGTGCTCGATCAATTTCGACGCGCGGCGGTTGATCGTCGTCCGCCGGCGTTTACTTCCTCGCCGCTCGACGAACTGTCGCAGAGCGAGAAGCTGCTGGTGCGCACGCTGCTCGAATCCGCGGAAGCGCGTGACGAGATGCTGACGGCGGCGGCGGAAACGGCTCGCGCCGAAAATCTTGCGGCGGCGGACATCTTCGAAGCGATGGCGGCCACGGGAGCGTCGGAAGATGTTTTTCAATACAGCGGAGTCGAGGGCCGGCTCGAGACGAAGGACCGGGAAAGATTGTCGTTGATTGTTTTCGAGCAGACGGGCAATGAGATTTCACTCGACCATGCTCGCCAAGCGCTGGGGGCGCTCAAGCGGCGCGGTTGGGAGAAACGATATCGAGCGGTGCGAAGGCGGATCGAGCAGGCGGAAAAGGCCGGCGACCGCCCCGAGGCCCTGCGGCTGCTCAAGGATAAGATCGATTTGGAGCGGGAACGAGCCGTGTTGGGTCGAGCGCTGGCGGTGTCGGGGGCCTGAGGGGATGCGCGGCATCAATATCGGAGAATCGGCGGCCCGGGATCGAGCGCTTCCCTGCCCGCGATTTTCTCTGGGTTCGGCCATGGCTGAAGCCGTACGGGAAAAGGCCGTTGAAACGGCCTCGTAGCGGACGACGAGCCCTTTAAACCGGCCCTCGAAAGACCGGCCTATTTGCCATCCAAGCCCGGTGAACCGCAGTGAACCGGGCTAAGCGGGGCTAAATGTGGACTTGGGTCCACGCCTCTGCTTCCATGGTTCGGATGACTGGAGGAACGTCGAACATTTATGTCGCACACCCGGCCTGAGGGTCTGACCGGCAGCGGTAAGAAATTGCCGTCCTATAGGGTTACTCAGAAAAGTTGACGGTTAACCACCTGTTCGTGGTTGACACTTGTGATCGGCTTGGATAACATGATTCGAGAGTCCGGTACCTGTTCGCCTGTCTGTTCTTCACTTTCGTTTGCCATAAGTTGGCTTGACGGCCGCTTTGAGGTAGGATGAAGAGGTCGTGGTTTGGACCGACCGCGATGGGCTTAACTTGTTGAGGAAGTGGAAGGTTTCCGCCAAATCGAGGGGTCTTGGCTGAACGTCGTCGAAAAGGCTCGCGCTGGCGAGGCCGGTATGGCGACTGCAATTTCTTTACGCATGGGTTAGCCGGGGGCGGTGCGTCCGCCGTCGTTGGACCGGACAGAGGAACTGTGCGGCCGCCGCGAACGGGCCAAGGGGATGTTTGCGGCCCGCCGAGCGGGGTAAGAACGGGTAAAAACGGTGCCGACATTTAGTCAATTAGTGCGCAAGGGTCGGAAGGTTCCCAAGTACGGGACGGACAGTCCGGCGCTGCAGTCTTGTCCGCAAAAACGCGGCGTCTGCACGCGCGTCTATACCGTGACGCCGAAGAAACCGAATTCGGCTTTGCGTAAGGTGGCGCGTGTACGTCTGACCAACGGGATCGAAGTGACGACGTATATCCCGGGTGTGGGCCACAACCTGCAAGAGCACTCCATCGTGCTGATTCGCGGGGGCCGCGTGAAGGATCTGCCCGGCGTGCGTTACCACGTGATTCGCGGGACGCTGGACGCCGCCGGCGTCAACGACCGCCGGCAGTCGCGGAGTAAATACGGCGCCAAGCGCCCGAAGCAATAGGGACCGACAGAGGAGAACATGCCGCGACGCAGAGAAGTTCCCAAGCGCACTCCGCAGCCCGACGCCGTATACAACTCGAGGTTGGTGTCGAAGTTCATCAATTGTTTGATGGTGGACGGAAAAAAGTCGGTTTCCGAGCGTATCTTCTATGCCTCGATGGATCAGATTCGCGAACGCTCGAACGAAGACCCGCTGAAGATTTTCAAGAAGGCCGTGGAGAACTGCAAGCCGGTCGTGGAAGTGAAATCGCGGCGCGTCGGGGGCGCGAACTATCAGGTTCCGATCGAGGTGGCGTCGAATCGACGGGCGAGTCTTTCGATTCGCTGGTTGATCGGTTACGCGCGGGGGCGCTCGGAAAACAGCATGTCCGATCGGTTGTCGGCCGAATTCATGGAAGCGGCGTCGAGCCGCGGTTCGGCGATCAAGAAGCGCGAAGACGTGCATCGCATGGCGGAGGCCAACAAAGCGTTCGCGCACTATCGCTGGTAGTCGAAGTTATCGAGCAGGCCCGAGTTGATCGAGGGGTTGGGAAAGAATTGAGTTATGTCCGCGTCTGTTCCATTGGAGAGATACCGCAACATCGGCATCGCGGCGCACATTGACGCCGGGAAGACGACGACGACGGAGCGAATTCTCTACTACACCGGGCGTCTGCACCGGATGGGCGAGGTGCATGAAGGCACCGCGACCATGGATTACATGGCGCAGGAGCAGGAGCGGGGCATCACGATTACCTCGGCCGCGACGACTTGCTATTGGCGCGACTGCCAGATCAACATTATCGACACGCCGGGTCATGTGGATTTCACCGCCGAGGTTGAGCGCAGCCTGCGCGTGCTGGACGGCGTGATCGCGGTTTTCGACGCCGTTGCGGGCGTGCAGCCGCAGTCGGAGACGGTGTGGCGTCAGGCGGACAAGTATAACGTTCCGCGGATTTGTTTCATCAACAAGATGGACCGGGTGGGGGCGAACTTTGATTTTGCCGTCGGGACGATTCGCGAGCGGCTCAAGGCCAATCCGGTGCCGATCCAGATTCCGATCGGCAGCGAGGCGGAGTTGCGGGGCGTGGTCGACCTGGTCGACATGCAGGCGATTCTGTGGCGCGACGATACGTTGGGCGCGCAGTACGACACGGCGGAGATTCCCGAAGAGTTGCGGGAACTCGCCGCCCAACGCCGCGCGCAACTGATCGAGCGGGTTTCCGAGCAAGACGACGTCTTGTTCGCAAAATTTGTCGAGGGCGAAACGATCTTGAACGACGATCTACGAGAAGGCATTCGTCGCGCGACGATCTCGATGAAAATGACGCCGGCGCTTTGCGGGTCGGCCTTCAAATACAAAGGCGTGCAGCGGTTGCTGGACGCCGTTGTTGATTATCTGCCCTCGCCGCTCGATGTTCCCGCCGTCGAGGGGACGGATTTGGCGGGCGAGGAGACGCTGGTGCGTCCGGCCGATGAGAAGGCGCCTTTTTCGGCTTTGGTCTTCAAGATCATGACCGACTCCTATGTGGGGCAGCTTGCCTTTGTGCGGGTCTATTCCGGCGTGCTGAAGGCCGGCGGTTCGGTCTATAACATCGCCAAGAGGCGCAGCGAACGCGTGGGAAGGCTGCTCGAGATGCACGCCAACAAGCGCGAGGACGTCGCGTCGGTGCGGGCGGGCGATATCGTTGCCGTGGTGGGGCTGAAGACGGTCCAGACCGGGGACACGGTTTGCGACGCCGACGCGCCGGTGGTTTTGGAGCGCATCGATTTCCCGACGCCGGTGATCTCGCTTGCCGTCGAGCCGCGCACCAAGGCCGACCAGCAGAGGATCGGCATGGCGCTCGGCAAGCTGGCGCAAGAGGATCCGACTTTCCGCGTCGTTACCGACCCTGATACCGGGCAAACGATTCTGTCGGGAATGGGCGAGTTGCATCTGGAGATTTTGGTGGATCGACTGTTGCGGGAGTTCCAGGTTTCCGCCAATGTGGGCAAGCCGCAGGTAGCTTATCGCGAGACGATCCGCAAGAAGGTTGCCTCCGAGGGCCGTTTCGTGCGCCAATCGGGCGGCCGCGGCCAGTACGGGCATTGCCGCGTCACGATCGAGCCGAATCCGGACGGTGATTTTGAGTTTGTGAACAACATCACAGGCGGCGCGATTCCGCGGGAGTACATTCCCTCGGTCGAGCGCGGCGTTCGCGAGGCGATGGAGTCGGGCGTGTTGGCCGGCTATGAGACGGTCGACGTCAAGGTCACACTCGAGGACGGCAGTTTTCACGAGGTCGACAGCTCCGAGGTGGCGTTTAAGATCGCCGGCTCGATGGCCTACAAGAACGGCGCCCGCAAGGCTTCACCGGTCTTGCTCGAGCCTGTCATGGCGGTCGAGGTCGTCGTGCCCGAGGAGTACATGGGCGATGTGATGAGCGACATCAGTGGTCGCCGCGGCCGGGTCGAGGGCATGGAGCTGCACGGCGGCTCGCAGATCGTCAAGGCGGCCGTCCCGTTGGCCGAGATGTTCGGCTACGCCACGGATTTGCGTTCGCGCACGCAGGGACGCGGCACGCATACGATGCACTTGAAGGGTTATGAGCAGGCACCCGCTCAGGTGGCCGAGGAAGTTATCGGCCGCGTTCGAGGGGGCGTTCTCAATTAGGGCGTTCACGGGCGCACCGAGACGAAGGAAGCGATAAGCAGGAGCGGAGAGGGACATGGCGAAGGAGAAATTTGATCGCAGTAAGCCGCACGTGAACGTGGGGACGATCGGGCATATCGATCACGGCAAGACGACGTTGACGGCGGCGATCACCAAGGTTCTGCAGAAGCACGATGCGTCGGTGTCGTTTCGTTCGTTCGACTCGATCGACAATGCGCCGGAGGAAAAAGCTCGCGGCATCACGATCGCCGTGGCGCACGTCGAGTATCAGACCGGGAATCGCCACTACGCGCATGTGGATTGTCCCGGCCACGCCGATTACATCAAGAACATGATCACCGGCGCGGCGCAGATGGACGGGGCTATCTTGGTCGTCGCGGCGACGGATGGTCCGATGCCGCAGACCAGGGAGCATATCTTGTTGGCGCGGCAGGTGGGCGTGCCCTACGTGGTCGTGTTTTTGAACAAGTGCGACGCGGTGGATGATCCGGAATTGCTCGAGTTGGTCGAGCTCGAGGTGCGGGAATTGTTGTCGAAGTATGATTTTCCGGGCGACGACATTCCGGTGATTCAAGGTTCGGCACTGCATGCGTTGGACGGCCAAGAGGGCGCCGAGGCGGGCATCGAGAAGTTGATGCGGGCGGTGGATGAGTACATCCCGACGCCGGAGCGCGAGAAGGACAAGCCGTTTTTGATGCCGATCGAGGATATTTTCTCGATTTCGGGACGGGGTACGGTGGTGACGGGGCGGGTGGAGCGGGGGACGGTGAAGGTGGGCGAGGAGATGGAGATCGTCGGGTTCCGGGAGACGCAGAAGCGCGTGATCACCGGGGTCGAGATGTTCAAGAAGTTGCTGGATCAAGGCGAGGCGGGCGACAACGTGGGGTTGTTGGTGCGCGGATTGGAGAAGGACGAAGTCGAGCGCGGCCAGGTGGTGGCGAAGCCGGCATCGATCACGCCGCACACGAAGTTCAAGGGCGAAGTGTATGTGCTGAAGAAGGACGAAGGCGGGCGTCACACGCCGTTTTTCAGCGGGTACCGGCCGCAGTTTTACCTCCGCACGACGGATGTGACGGGAGTGGCGACGTTGCCGGAAGGCACCGAGATGGTGATGCCGGGCGACAACGTGGCGATGGAAGTGGAATTGATTTCACCGGTGGCGATGGAGAAGGGCTTGCGATTCGCGATTCGGGAAGGCAGCCGCACGATCGGCGCCGGAACGGTCAGCGACATCGTCGAGTAGCGACATGCCGAAAGAAAGAATCCGCATTCGGCTCAAGGCCTATGACCATCGGGTGCTTGACCAGTCGACGGGCGAAATCGTCGAAACCGCGAAGCGAACCGGGGCGCAAGTGGCCGGGCCGATTCCGCTGCCGACGGTGAAGAATAAGTACACGGTGAATCGATCGGTTCACACCGACAAAAGGTCGCGCGAGCAGTTTGAGATTCGAACTCACAAGCGCTTGCTCGATATTTTGGAGCCGACGCAGCAGACGGTCGATGCGTTGATGAGGCTGGATCTGCCGGCGGGCGTCGATGTCGAGATCAAGGCTTTCAGCGGGTAGCGGACCGCGAGCAAAAGAGAAACTACGATGACGCCGGGAATCTTAGGAAAAAAGGTCGGGATGACGCAGATCTTCTCCGAGGACGGGAAGGTGCTGCCCGTGACGGTGTTGAAGGTCGGCCCGTGTGTCGTTGTTCAACGCAAGACGTCGGACAAGGACGGCTATGAAGCAGTGCAGCTCGGTTTGGTCGAGTTCATCAAGTCGAAGAATGTGCCCAAGCCGATGCAGGGTCATTTCAAGAAGGCCGATGTCGAGCCGCTGCGGTTTTTGCGCGAGTTTCGGGTCGAGGGCGACGCTGCGGAAATGAAGATGGGCGACCGGGTGTTGGCCGAGCATTTCACGGTTTCGGAGATAGTGGACGTGATCGGCACGGGCAAGGGGCGCGGTTTTCAGGGGAATATCAAGCGGCACGGACAGAGTCGCGGGCCCGAGTCGCATGGTTCGATGTCGCATCGCGAGCCGGGTTCGATCGGCCAGAGCGCCTGGCCGTCGCGGGTCTTGAAGGGTGTGAAGCTGCCCGGGCAGATGGGTGCGAAGCGCGTGACGGCGAGAAATCTCGAAATCGTCGAGGTAGACGCGGACAATAACGTGATTTTGGTGCGGGGCGCGGTACCGGGTCCCAACGGCGGTTATGTCGTCGTGCGGCGCACCTAAGGGTTCACGCAAGCGGAAAAGCGATGCCGAAGGTAGACGTGGTCGATTTGGAAAATAAGGTCGTGGGCGTGCTGGATCTCGCCGACGAGGTGTTTGCCTCGGCGGTGAACAAGGACTTGCTCTATCAGGCCGTGCACCACTACCGTAACGAGCAGCGCGCCGGAACGCACAAGACCAAGGGTAAGGGCGAGGTTCGCGGCGGCGGCAAGAAGCCCTGGCGGCAAAAAGGAACGGGACGCGCAAGGGCCGGCTCGAACCGTTCGCCGCTTTGGCGCGGCGGTGGAACGGTGCATGGGCCGCAACCGCGCGATTACGGCTATCATCTGCCGCGCAAGATGCTGCTTGGGGCGCTGCGTTCGGCGCTTTCGGTGCGGCTGGCGGACGGGGCCTTGAAGGTCGTCAAGAATTTTGATCTGGCCGCCCCGAAGACGAAGGAATTTTCGCAAGTGCTCGATCGGTTGGGCGCCGAGGCGACGGTGCTGGTGGTTTCAAACGGCGAGAACGAGAATTTGCGCCTGTCGAGCCGCAATGTGCCGGGGGTGACTTTGCTCGGAAGCCGCGAGGTGCATCCTTATCACTTGTTGCGGCACAAGACCTTGATTTTCTCCGAGGACGCCGCGCAGCACTGCTCGGAGGTGTTGAAGTGAGTCCCTACGACGTCATTCGCGGCGCCTGCATCACCGAGAAGAGCGAATCGATTCGCGCGCTCGAGCAGACGATGTGTTTCCGCGTGCATCCGAACGCGACCAAGACGGACATTAAGAACGCGGTGCGGAAGATTTTCAAGGTTAAGGTCGCCGATGTTCGAACCGCCAACTACGGCGGCAAGATGCGGCGGCGGGGACGCTATACCGGCTATCGCCCGAATTGGAAGAAGGCGTACGTGAAGCTCGCCCAGGGCGAGAAGATGGTCGAGTACGCGCAGATCTAGGCCGAGAGCTTTTCAAGGCGGATCGCACATGCCGATTAAGACATACAGGCCGACGACGCCGACCCGGCGTTTTCAAACGACGGTCACGCGCGAGGAGATTACGCGCAAGAACCCGGAAAAGTCGCTGGTCAAGGGCAAGAATCGTTCCGGGGGACGCAATAACAAGGGGCGCATCTGTATTTGGTTCCGCGGCGGCGGGCATAAGAAGCGCTACCGTGAAGTCGATTTCAAGCGCGATAAGGCGGGCGTTCCCGCCGTGGTGGCCGAGGTTGAATACGATCCGAATCGATCGGCGAACTTGGCTTTGTTGCACTACGCGGACGGTGAGAAGCGCTATATTCTGCAGCCGGCCGGGCTCAAGAAGGGCATGAAGGTGATGTCGGGCCCCGAGGCCGACATTTTGGTCGGTAATGCGCTGTCGCTGCGGCACATTCCGCCGGGAACGATCGTGCATAACGTCGAGTTGCGGCCCGGCAAGGGCGGGCAGATGGCGCGCGCGGCGGGCTCGGAAGTGCGGTTGATCTCGAAAGAGGGCGGTTACGCGCTGCTGAAGCTGCCGTCGGGCGAGACGCGGCGGACCTTGATCGACTGCATGGCGACAATCGGGCAGGTGGGCAACGTCGACCACGGGAATGTTTCCTGGGGCAAGGCGGGGCGCACTCGCTGGATGGGCAAGCGGCCGCACAATCGCGGCGTGACGATGAACCCGGTCGATCACCCGCACGGAGGCGGCGAGGGCCGATCGTCGGGCGGACGACATCCGGTGACGCCGTGGGGCGTGCCGACCAGAGGCTACAAGACGCGCAACAATCGGCGCACCGACAAGTACATCGTCGGGCGGCGGGGGAAGAAGTAGCGGCGACGCCGGCAACTTGAGAGTGAAAACATGGGCCGCTCGGTAAAAAAAGGACCGTTTTACGACGAACATCTGGCGCGCAAGATCGGCGCGCACGACGCTCGCAGCGAAAAGAAGGTGATCAAGACATGGTCGCGGCGTTCGACGATCTTGCCCGAATGGGTGGGTCATACGATCGCGGTTCATAACGGCCGCAAGTTTATTCCGGTGTTTCTGACCGAGAATATGGTGGGTCATAAGCTCGGCGAATTCGCGCCAACGAGAACCTACCGCGGTCACTCCGACCGGGGCGGGAAATCCGGGCGGGCGGGCTGAGCCGAACGAGACGGCAATGCGGGCAACGGCGAAATTAAACTACGTGCGGGTGTCGCCGCAGAAGGCGCGGCTGGTGATCGATTTGATTCGAGGCCGGGCGGCGTCGGAAGCGTTGACGATCCTGGGGCAGACGAACAAGCGGGTCGCCCCGCAAGTGGAAAAGCTGCTGCGTTCGGCGATCTCCAACGCCGAGGATGTCGCCGACGTCGATGTCGACAAGCTGAGGGTCACCGAAGCGTACGTCAACGAAGGGCCGGTGCTCTATCGCTTGCGGGCGGCGGCGATGGGCCGGGCGTCTCGCTACAAGCACAAGCTGGCGCACATTGTCGTGACCGTTTCCGATGGCCGCGCCGACGACGAGGAGGACGCCGACTAGGCGGCGAATCGAACGCTATGGGCCAGAAAGTACATCCTTACGGGTTTCGGTTGGGCTACACCAAGCCTTGGCGCTCGCGTTGGTTCGCCAAGCACGGTTATGCGACGCTGCTGCACGAAGACCTCAAGCTGAAAAAGCACCTGCGGCACCGGCTGCGCGCTGCGGGCATTAGTTCGATCGAGATCGATCGGCCGGGCAATAAGTTGCGGATCACGATTCGCACCGCGCGTCCGGGTATCATCATTGGGCGGCGCGGCTCGGAGATCGAAAAGCTCAAGCAGGATTTGCAGGAAAAGACGCAGCGCGAAGTCTATATCGATATTCAAGAGGTTCATCGGCCCGAACTCGACGCGCAGTTGGTTTCCGAATCCGTGGCCTTGCAAATCGAAAAGCGAGTCGCCTTTCGTCGCGCCATGAGGAAGGCCGTTGATTCGGCGCAGCGTTTCGGCTGCAAGGGCATCAAGATCTGGGTGGCGGGCCGGTTAAACGGCCGTGAGATCGCCCGTAGCGAATGGAACTTGCAAGGACGGCTGCCGCTGCAGACTTTGCGGGCCGATATCGATTACGGTTTTTCCGAGGCCTTTACGACCTACGGCGTGATCGGCGTTAAGTGTTGGATCTACAAGGGCGATATTCTCGATGCTCGCGGGCCGGTGCGATCGGCGGGTGAGATCGAGACGCTTGAGCCGGCGCGGCGTCGCGAGGCCCGCTCGGCGGGAGAGAAAGAGCGTGAACGCATTCGCGCCTCGCGCGCGATCGACCGCGGCGCTCAACCCGGCGCGGCGCCGGCCGAGGCGGCCTCGCGGCCGCCAAAGCCCGAGCCCGTGGCCAAGCCGCCCGCCCCGGACGGACCCGCGCCGGTGAGGCCGCCGGTGGGCGGGGCGGAATCGGCACAGGCGTCATCGCCGTCCGAGGAGACCGCCGAGCTTCCGGCAGTGGTCGCCGAGACGCCCTCCGAGAGTGCGCCGGAGTCGGCCGAGAAGCCGGAAGCGCCTGCTGCTCCGGCTGTTGGGGATGCTCCCGCGCCGGATGAGAGTGGTTCGTAGGGTCGTGGGCGAACACAGGGACGAACAAGGAATGACGTCATGTTGATGCCGAAAAAAGTTAAGCACCGCAAGGTGCAGCGCGGCAGGCGCCGAGGCAAAGCCTGGCGCGGCTCGGCGCTGTCGTTCGGCGAGTTCGGGCTCAAGGCGGTGGATGTTGGTTGGGTGACGGACCGGCAAATCGAGGCGGCGCGCGTGGCGATTAACCGTCACATCAAGCGTGGCGGCAAGTTGTGGATTCGCATTTTCCCCGACAAGCCGATCACGAAGAAGCCCGCCGAGACGCGCATGGGCAAGGGCAAGGGCGCGCCGGAACAGTGGGTGGCGGTGGTTAAGCCCGGGCGAATGCTTTTCGAGGTCGAAGGCGTTCCCGAGGCGTTGGCGGCCCGCGCGATGCAGCTGGCCGCGCAAAAACTCTCGATCGCAACCCGATTCGTCAACCGCGAGTTCGGGGGCTTGGCATGAAGGCGGAAGAGGTTCGCGAGCTGGGCGACGAAGAACTGGCCGCCAAGCAGGCTGAGATCAAAGAGCAGGTTTTTCGTCTGCGGTTTCAGATTGAAATGGGGCAGACCGACGGTGTGAAGAAGTACCGCGCGTTGAAAAAAGATCTGGCGCGCGTGTTGACGGTGTCGGGGCAACGAGAGGCGGCGAAAGCCGAAGGAAAGTAGGGAAGGTAACCTTTGATGGGCGAGCAGGCGCAGTCATCGGGCCGCGGCGGCGGTCAGCAGAAAATCGGCATGGTGGTTTCGACCCGCATGGCGAAGACGATTGTCGTGGAGGTCAGCCGCCGTGTGGCGCATCCGCTCTACCGGCGCGTCGTGACGCGGAAATCGAAGTTTTACGCGCATGACGAGAAAGGCCTAGCGGAGGTCGGCGATCGAGTGCGTATTGTTGAATGCCGGCCGCTGAGCAAGCTCAAGCGCTGGCGTTTGGCCAACGTGGTTTGGAAGCCGGCGCGCGCCGAAGCCTTGACCGCGGGGAGTGAGAAGGCATGATCGGCTCTCGCACTCGGCTGGAAGTAGCCGACAACTCCGGGGCGCGGCGGCTGCGTACGATTCAGCCGCGCGGCGGCAACACGGGTCTGCACGCCGGGCTGGGCGACATTGTCATGGCGTCGGTGCAGGAAGCCGTTCCGGACTCGAGCGTGAAAAAGGGGCAGGTCGTGCGCGCGGTGATCGTGCGAACCCGCAAGGAAGCGCGGCGGGCCGACGGCACCTATATTCGCTTTGACAACAACGCGGCCGTGTTGGTGGACGAGTTGGGCGAGCCGGTGGGCACGCGTGTTTTCGGGCCGGTGGCCCGTGAGTTACGCGACAGGCGGTTCATGAAGATTGTTTCGTTGGCGCCCGAGGTGCTGTAGCAGGCCGTGGTGTCAGTCCGGCTACGCGAAAAAAGGGACCGCGAAAAAAGGGGACAGCCACCGATTTTCGCTTTCCGCCGGCGTAGGAAACAAGGCGGTTCGACAGGCGAAAATCGGTGGCAGTCTCTCATTTTCGCCACGAACACTTTTACTACGGGCTACCGAGGCGCGACGAGGGTGGCCGGACCGGGCGAGGAAGAAGACGGCCGGTGATCGGGCGATCAGACCGGTGATGAAACAGCAGGGATTGGACGGATGACGAAGACGGACATTCGCAAGGAAGATACCGTGGCGGTGATTGCCGGCCGCGACCGCGGCAAGCAGGGCCGCGTTCTCTCGGTCGACCGCAAGAGGGGGCGGGTGCTGGTCGAGCACGTGATGATGATGAAAAAGCACGTGCGGCCCAACCCGCAACGCCAGATCAAGGGCGGCGTGGCGGAAAGGGAGTCCTCGGTTGCGCTGTCGAACGTGATGCTGGTGTGCTCCTCGTGCGGCCCGGCGCGCACCGCGCGGCAGGTCGACGCCGACGGCCGCCGGACGCGGGTTTGCGCCAAGTGCGGCGATCCGATTGACAAGAAGAGCTAGGCCGGAGAATCGATCGAGAAGAATTCAGACGGGCGCCGCGCGTCCGCGATGAAGGAATACGGGGGCGGCAAATAACCCCGCGAAAATGAAGCGATGACACCGCGACTCAAAGATCGATACCAGAACGACGTCGCGCCGGCGCTGCAAAAGCAGTTCGGCTACTCGAGTTCGATGGCGATTCCGAAGATCGCCATGATCAAGGTCAACATGGGGCTGGGCGAGGCGATCCAGAACGCGCGTTTGCTTGAATCCGGGGCCAAGGAGCTGGGACAAATTACCGGCCAGAAGCCGATCATCACCAAGGCGCGCAAGTCGATCGCGGCTTTCAAGCTGCGGCAAGGCATGCCGATCGGGTTGGCGGTGACTTTGCGCGGCGCGCGGATGTGGGAATTTTTCGATCGCTTGGTCAATATCGCTCTGCCGAGGGTGCGTGATTTTCGAGGCATCTCTCCCAAGGCTTTCGACGGCCGCGGCAACTATACATTGGGGCTCAAGGAGCAGTTGGTTTTTCCGGAAATCGAATATTCGAAAGTCGACAAGGTCAAGGGCATGAACATTACGTTGGTGACGACGGCGCGGACCGATTCGGAAGCCCTGTCGTTGCTCAAGCGGATGGGCATGCCGTTTCACGACTAGGTTGGAATCGGGATCGGGGCAGGGAAGGGGTTATGGCACGAATCGCAAAAATCGCTCGCGAGGAAAAGAAGCCGAAGTTCAAGAATCGGTTGCGCAATCGCTGTCTACGTTGCGGTCGGCCGAGGGGGTTTTTGCGAAAATTCAAGCTCTGTCGAATCTGTTTTCGCGAGTTGGCTCTGCTCGGCGAGTTGCCCGGCGTTGTCAAGAGCAGTTGGTAGAGGGGGTTGCCGCCGACGCCGAACGGAGCGACAAGAGAGCCGGCGCCAAGGAAACCGAACGATGTATACCGATCCGATCGCCGATATGTTGACCCGCATTCGCAACGGCCAGGCGGCCCGCAAGATCAAGGTTGAGATTCCGACTTCGAAGTTGAAGACCGATCTGGCCCGCATCTTGAAGGAGCAGGGCTATATCACGAACTACCGCGTGGCGTCGGAGGACCACAAGAGCGTGATCAAGGTGTATTTGAAGTACAAGGCCGACCACTCGCCGGTCATTACTCGGATTCAGCGGGTTTCCAAACCCGGTCGCCGCATCTATACCGATTCGAAGAACATCCCGCGCGTGATCGGCGGCATGGGAATCAATATTCTCACCACGTCGCAAGGGCTGATGACCGGGCGGGAGGCTCGTCGGGCCGGTGTGGGCGGCGAGATTCTTTGCGACGTTTTGTAGGGACTTATGTCGAGAGTTGGAAGCCTGCCAATAACCGTTCCCGCCGGGGCGAAAGTGACGATCGAGGCCGCCCGTCTTCAGGTCGAAGGGCCGAAGGGGAAACTCGAATGCCCGATTCCCTCCGGTATCGAGTTTCGTCTCGACGAGGGCGTGTTGACGGCCTCGAGAAAACGCGACCAGGACGCGGCCGTGCACGGGTTGGCGCGAAGCTTGGCGGCCAATGCCGTGACCGGCGTCACCGAGGGTTTCAGCAGGCAACTCGAAATCGTGGGCATCGGCTATCGCGCCCAGGTGGCGGGCCGCGTGGTTATTTTTACGCTTGGCTATTCGCACCCGATCGAGGTGTTGATGCCGGAGGGGGTGGAGGTCAAGGTCGAAAAGCAGACCGCCCTCACCGTGACCGGCATCGACAAGCAGGTGGTCGGCCAGACGGCGGCGAAAATTCGCGCCCTCCGCCCGCCCGACCCTTATAAGAACAAGGGGATTCGTTACGCCGGCGAACGGCTGCGCAAGAAGGAAGGCAAGGCGGGCGCAAAGGCTCAGTGAGTGGGCCGGCGTCAATGAGTCGCACGGCGATCGGGAGCAAGGATTACTTTAGGGAGCCGACTTTCATGTACAGTCCTCCAGCCAGAGATAGGCGGCGGTTGAGTATTCACCGCCGAATTCGCAAGAAGGTACGCGGCGACGCCGCGCGCCCGCGGTTGGCCGTTTTCCGTTCGCTCAAGCACATCTACGCGCAGTTGATCAACGACGAAAGCGGCTGCACGCTGGCGATGGCGAGTTCCCGGGATAAAGACGCGGCCGGGTCTTACGGCGGCAATATCGCCGCGGCTTCCGATGTCGGCAAGCGCGTGGCCGAAAGAGCGGCCAAGGCCGGGGTTGACAATGCGCTTTTCGACCGCGGCGGGCATCGCTATCACGGCCGCGTCAAGGCGTTGGCCGATGCCGCCCGCAAGGCCGGTTTGAAGATCTAAGCAAGCACGAAGCAAGCACGAAGCGAGCACGAAACCAGCACGAAACCAGCACGAAACGAGCACGAAACGAGCAAGAATTCATGAGCGAATCGCAACACATTGACGCGGGCACGTTGGACCTCAAGGATCAGGTTGTCAACATCAACCGCGTCACCAAAGTCGTCAAGGGCGGCAAGAATCTGAGTTTCACGGCGCTGGTGGTTGTCGGGGACCCGGAAAAACACGTTGTCGGCTACGCCAAGGGCAAGGCCAAAGAGGTTCCGGCGGCGATTCGCAAGGCCATCGAGAAGGCCAAGAAGAATCTGCTCAAGGTGAATGTCCTCGAACATACGATTCCCCACGCGGTGTTGGGTGTATTCGGAGCGGGCCGGGTCCTGCTGAAACCGGCGCGGGCCGGGAAGGGCACCATCGCCGGCGGCGCGGTTCGCGCGGTCGTCGAGGCGGCGGGCATTCAGAACGTGTTGACGAAATCGATCGGCACGAAGAATCCCCACAACGTGGTCAAGGCGACTTTCGAGGCGCTCAAGCAGTTGCGCGAGAAGAACGAAGTGGCCGCCATGCGCGGCATCGACGCGCACTCGATGTAATCCGCGCGGTTGGCGCTCAAACAGGACGATCCAAGAGACGGAATCATGGCGGGCACGATCAAAATTCGACTGGTGAAGAGTTCCATCGCGACGCCGAAGAAGCTGAAGGCCGTGTTGCGCGGACTGGGTTTGCGGCGCATCAATCAAACGGTCGAGAAGCCGGACGATGACTCCATTCGCGGCATGGTGGCGAAAGTGCCGCACTTGGTCGAGGTGTCGAAATGAATCTGAGCGATCTGCAACCGCCGAAAGGGCAGAATCATCGCCGTAAGCGGGTCGGCCGCGGGTTCGGCTCCGGCATGGGCAAAACGGCGACGCGCGGCGAAAACGGACAGAAATCGCGTAGCGGCTACAGTCGTCGGCGCGGTTTCGAGGGCGGGCAAATGCCGCTAATTCGGCGCGTGCCCAAGCGCGGTTTCCATAACCTGTTTCGCAAGGAGTTCGCCGCGGTCAACGTAGGTCGGCTGGATCAGCTCGAAGGCGACAGCTTCAATCCCGACGTACTCCAAGAGAGCGGTGTCGTCAAGAAGCTCGGCGACGGGCTGAAGATTTTAGGTGACGGCGAGCTGACGCGTCCGTTGACCGTCGCCGCGCACCGCTTCTCGGCTTCGGCGAAAGAGAAGATTGAAAAGGCCGGCGGCAAGGTAGAAATTCTTCCCGCATGAAGATCGTCGATACCCTCACGAACGTCTTCCGCATCCCGGATCTGCGCCGGCGGATTTTCTTCACCCTGGCGATGCTGGCGGTGTATCGCATCGGCGGCCATATTCCCACGCCGGGCGTCGACACCGTGCGACTGCAAGAGTTGTTCGAACAAGCGGCGGGGACCGCACTTGGGTTCATGGACTTGTTCTCAGGCGGGCAGTTGAGCCAGTTGACGATTTTCGCGCTGGGCATCATGCCCTATATCACCGCCTCGATCATTCTGCAGTTGTTGACAATCGTCGTCCCGACGCTTGAAAAACTGCAGAAGGAAGGCGAGTTGGGTCGCCGCAAGATCACGCAGTGGACGCGTTATTTGACGATCGGGTTGGCGATTATCCAATCCTCGGCGATCGCCTCGATGCTGCAGGCGCAGGGGCTGAGCGAACCCGGTTTCGGTTTCGTGTTGATGACGATTCTGACGCTGACGACCGGCACGGCTTTCATCATGTGGCTGGGCGAGCAGATCAGCGAACGCGGCATCGGCAACGGCATGTCGCTGATCATTTTCGCGGGTATTGTGGTCGGACTCCCCGGAGCGATTCAGAATCTGTACGACAACGTTTTCGTGACGCGCCAGTGGAGCATGTTGCAACTGTTCGTGATCTTGGGCGGCATGATCGCGGTGGTGGGGTTCATCGTCTTGGTCGAGCGCGGAGAGCGCCGCATCCCGGTGCAATACGCCCGCCGCATCGTCGGCCGCCGCATGATGGGCGGCCAGTCGACCCACTTGCCGCTCAAGGTCAACTCGGGCGGCGTCATCCCGGTGATTTTCGCTTCGTCGATGCTGGCCTTTCCGCAGACGATCGCGCTGATGTTCCAAGATAGCCAACTGTTGCAGAACATGTTGGCGCCGATCACCTACGGCGAGCCGCTCTACGAGGCGCTCTACGTTTTTCTGATCGTCTTTTTCTGTTTCTTCTATGTGTCGATCATCTTCAATCCGACTGAAGTGGCCGACAACATGCGCAAGTACGGCGGATTCGTGCCCGGCATCCGTTCCGGCAAACCGACCGCCGAGCATATCAATCAGATTTTGACGAAGATCACGATGGTCGGCGGGCTGTATCTGGCCTTGATTTCGGTGATTCCCGATCTGATGATCGCCGGCGCGCGGGTCCATCACTTGCCGCTGATCGGCGATTGGGCGGACCAAACGCTGCCGCGCTGGATTCTCGAAGGCTTGAACGTCAACTTCTTCTTCGGCGGCACGTCGCTGCTGATCGTGGTGGGCGTGGCGATGGATACGGTGAACCAGATTGAGGCGCAGTTGGTGATGCGCCACTACGAGGGCTTTACGCCGAAAGCAGGGAGGATTCGGGGCCGGCGCTCCTTCGCCTAATCGGGCCGGAGGGGGAGGCGTTTCGGGACCGTGAACGGGCGAGGCAGGGAATGAGTCAGGGCGCCGAAGATGGTATTGGGGCCGTTATCCTATTCGGCCCGCCCGGGGCGGGCAAGGGTACTCAGGCTAGGAAAATTGCCGCCCGTTACGGTATTCCGCAGATCTCGACCGGCGATATGATTCGCGACGAGATTCGGCAAGGGACCGAGCTGGGAAAGAAGGCGCAGGGAGAAATCGCCGCCGGGCGGCTGGTCGCCGATGAGCTGGTCAACGGGTTGGCCGCCTCGCGGCTGGCGCAGCCGGATTGTCAGCGCGGATTCTTGTTGGACGGCTACCCCCGCACGGCGGGGCAGGTTGGCGAAGTGGATCGGTTGCTGGAGTCGCTGGGGCATCGCACGACGGTGGTCGAGATCAAGATCGGCTATAATGAACTTATTAAACGGATTACCGGCCGGCGACTTTGCCCCAAGTGCGGCGCTATCTTTAACATCCACTCGCATCCGCCCGCGATTTCCGATATTTGCGACGTCTGCCACGCTCGCTTGGTCGTGCGGACGGACGATCGCGAAGAGGTGATCGGCGAGCGGCTGCGCGCGTACGAAGAGGAGACGCGGCCGATTTTTGAAGTGTATCGGGCCAAGGGAGAGGCGATTCACACCGTTGACGGCGCGGCGGCGGAGGAGTCGGTCTCCGAGACGATTTTTGAGTTGTTGAATCAGGCATGATCATCCGCAAGAGCCCGTCGGAGCTCAAGAAAATGCATGCCGCCGGCCAATTGGTGCGGTGCATCCTGGATGAACTGCGCGGCATGGTGAAGCCGGGCGTGACGACGTATGATTTGGAAGTTGTCGCCGAGAAGCGTGTGACCGAGGCCGGAGCCGAAGCGGCTTTCAAGGACTATTACGTGCAAGCGGCCGGGAAGCACTTCCCGACGGTGCTGTGCACCTCGATCAACGAAGAGGTCGTGCACGGCGTGCCGTCGAAGAAGCGGGCCTTGGCCGAGGGCGACATCGTGAAGATCGATATCGGCGTAAAACTGGACGGTTATTACGGTGACTCGGCGACGACCGTGCCGGTCGGCGAGATTGCGCCCGAAACCGCGCGTCTGATGGACGTGACGAAGAAATCACTTGACTTGGCGATCGAAAAAATGGTCGCGGGACGGCGCCTCTTTGATGTTTGCGGAGCGGTGCAGGAATATGTGGAGGCGGAGGGCTTCTCGATTGTGAGGGAGTTCGTCGGCCACGGTATCGGCACCGAGCTTCACGAGGCGCCGAATGTGCCCAATTACATCGATCGGAGGCTGAGTAATCCGAGGCTCAAACCCGGGATAGTGCTGGCGATCGAGCCGATGGTGGCGGCCGGGAAACCGGATACAAAGGTTCTGGGCGATCGCTGGACGGCGGTGACGACCGATGGGTCCAATGCCGCTCATTTTGAGCATTGCGTCGCGGTTACCGAGAACGGGCCCTGGGTGTTGACGGCGTAGCCGGCGCTGCGGCGGTAAAGGACGAACATGGCGGCCCGCGACGAGGAAGATGAATCGACCCGCGAGCGGACGGTCCCGGCGAAGGTAGTCGAGCGTTTGCCGAACGATTTGTTTCGGCTCGAAGCCGAGGGCGGATCGAAGATTACGGCCCATGTGGGCGCGGCCGCCGGCCGCGACTTTTTGAGGTTGCTGCCCGGCGATCGGGTGGCCGTGGCGCTGTCGCCGACGGACACGGGCCGCGGGCGCATTGTGGAACGGTATTGAACGATGAAAGTACGAGCATCGGTAAAGAAGCTTTGCATTAAGTGCAAGGTGATTCGCCGTAAAGGCGTTGTGCGGGTGATTTGCGAGAACCCCAAGCACAAGCAGCGGCAAGGATAAGACAAGCGCTCCGGCTCCTTAGGGGCCGCCGGTAGGGAGGTTGGATCGATGGCACGCATTGAGGGCGTTGACCTGCCCAATGAGAAGAAAGCCGAGATCGCGTTGACGTATCTGTTCGGCATCGGCCGCACGCGCTCGCGCTCGCTGCTCTATCGGGCGGGCATCGATTTCGACAAGAAAATGGGCTTGCTCGACGACGAGGAAATTACGAATCTGCGCAAGATCCTCGAAGAGGAAGGGCAGGTCGAGGGTGATCTGCGCAAGGAAATTTCGATGAACATCCGGCGGCTGATGGAAATCGGCTGCTACCGCGGGCTGCGGCACCGCCGCGGGCTGCCGGTGCGCGGACAGCGGACCCACACCAACGCGCGGACCCGCAAGGGACCCCGCCGGGGCGCCATCGCCAACAAGCGGAAACTGGCGAAGAAATAGAGGGAACGAGCAAGGGTCGGGTGATTCCAGCCGGGAGAGAACATGGCCAAGGCGAAAGCAAAGGGCGGGAAGAAGAAACGCTTCAAGGCGCGTGCCAAGAAGTCGGTGCCGGTGGGGATTGTCCACATTCAGGCGACTTTCAACAATACGATCATCACGGTCAGCGACCTGGAGGGCAAGGTGATTTCCTGGTCCAGCTCCGGCTCGCTCGGCTTTCGCGGTTCGCAGAAAGGCACGCCTTTCGCGGCCCAGCAAGCCTGTCTCAAGGCTGTCAACGCGGCCAAGGAACACGGTTTGCGTTCGGTGACGGTACGCGTCAAAGGACCGGGCGGGGGGCGCGAGTCGGCCATTCGATCCCTGGCGGCCGCCGGGCTTGACGTCAGCTTGATTCGGGACGTGACGCCCATCCCGCACAACGGCTGCCGACCGCCCAAGAAACGGCGCGTCTGAGGAAACGGGGCTCAAGCCCACAAGGAACGAGGACAATAGAGTACCATGGCACGTTATCGAGGTCCGGTTTGCCGGCTCTGCCGACGGGAAGGGATGAAGCTCTTCCTCAAGGGCGAGCGGTGTTACGGCACGGCTTGCGCCATTGAGAAGCGCAACTATTTCCCCGGCCAGCATGGCAAGACCAGTCGCCCCAAGCGTTTGCAGGGCTACGGGTTGCAGCTGCGCGAAAAGCAGAAAGTTCGCCGGATCTACGGTATTCTCGAACAGCAGTTTCGCAACTATTACAGGAAGGCGGCCAAGATGAAAGGCGTAGTCGGCGAGAATCTGCTGTCGCTGCTCGAACGCCGCCTCGACAATGCGGTCTTTCGCATGGGCTTGGGGTCGAGCCGGTCCCAAGCACGCCAGGTGGTGCGGCACGGGCACGTCGAAGTCAACGGACGCAAGGTCAACATTCCGTCGTATCTCGTTAGGCCCGGTGATCAAATTGCGGTTCGCGAGAACTCGCGCAAGCACGGCGGCGTGACGGCGACGCTCGAGACGACCGAGCATCTGCTGGTGCCGAGCTGGCTCGAGGTCGATCGAGAGAACCTCAGCGGCAAGGTGACGGGATTGCCTCGCCGTGATGAATTGGTCCAAATCCCCATCAACGAACAGTTGATCGTCGAACTTTATTCCCGATAACGAACCCCGGCCCCGGGGCGCCCGCAAGGGCGCGCTCGGCGGCCCCAACGGAGAATAGGTGGTATGTGGAAAGGTTTTCAGAAACCCAAAAGATTAGCGGCGGACGGCGAGGAGCTCTCCCCGACGCACGGAACGTTTACCGCTCAGCCATTTGAGCGCGGTTTCGGTCGAACGATCGGCAATTCCTTGCGACGAGCCTTGCTCAGCTCGATTGAGGGAGCGGCAGTGACGGCCGTCAAGATCGAGGGCATCTCGCACGAGTTCAGCCCGATTCCCGGAGTGGTCGAAGACGCCACCGACATCATTCTTAACCTCAAGCAAATCCCTCTGAAACTGCACGGCGAAGGTTCGCGGACGATCCGTGTGCGCGCCACCGAGCCGGGCGAGGTGCGCAGCGGGCAGATCGAGGCCGACTCCGATGTCGAGATTCTAAACACCGATGTCTACATCGCCACGGTCGGTAAGGGCGGCATTCTCGATGTCGAAATGCGCGTTAAGCAGGGGCGCGGCTATGTGAGCGCCGAGAAAAATTTCGATGACGATTTGGCGCTGGGCTACATTCCGATCGATTCGGTGCATTCGCCCGTGCGCAAGGTGAACTACGAGGTCGAGGCGGCTCGCCTCGGCCAGATGACCGACTATGACAAGCTGACTGTCGAGGTCTGGACGAACGGGGCCGTTGCGCCCCAGGACGCCGTCGGTCTCGCCGCCAAGTTGATCAAGGATCACATGACGATCTTTATCAACTTCGAGGAAGAGACCGCGGCCGAAGAGGTCCCGGCCGACACCGGCGCCGACAAGTATACCGAGCACCTCAACCGCTCGGTCGAGGAACTCGAGCTCAGTGTTCGCTCCTACAATTGTTTGAAGAACGCTAATATCCAGACCATCGGCGACTTGGTTGTTCGCAGCGAAGCCGATATGCTCAAGACCAAGAACTTCGGCCGCAAGTCGCTCATCGAGATTAAGGAAATCCTGGGATCAATGGGATTCGCCCTCGGTATGCGCTTCGACGACCAGGGCCGCTTGATCCCGCCGGCAGGCGCGGAGAGCGCGGAGACTGCGGAAGTCGAAGAAGCCGAAACGATGGGCGTGTAGAGACCGGGAGACGACGCTCATGAGGCACCGCAAGGCCGGATTCAAACTCCAACGAGACCCCTCGGCCCGCCGCGCGCTGTTGCGCGGGCTGACGACCAGCGTGATTCTGCAAGACCGCGTGATTACGACGGTGACCAAGGCCAAGGCCGTCAAACCGCTGGTCGAGAAAATGATCACGCTCGGGAAGAAAGACACTCTCCATACCCGCCGCCAAGCGGCTTCCTATCTGCAGACGCCCGGAGCGGTCCAGCGGCTGTTCGACACGCTGGCGCCGCGCTTTTCCGAGCGTGAGGGCGGTTATACGCGTATCGTCCGGTTGGGGCCCCGCAAGGGCGACGGCGCTGAAATGGCCTTGATCGAAGTTCTCGGCGCGGAACTGAAGAAGCGTGGCGAAGAGCGTCGCAAGCGCCGCGAAGAGCGCATGAAGAAGCAGCAGCAAGAGGGCGAAGCCGAAGAGCAAGCTTCCGAAGAGAAGGCTCCCGCCGCGGCGAGCTGAGCGGGTCGAAACTCCGCAAAGCCGGTTTGCCTCGCCCTTGTTGTCCCGCTTCTTCGCCCCCCCTTCCACCGGGTTGGATGCGGCCCGTGCCGGTTCCTTCCCGAAAGAATCCACTTCCCTTCCGCTAGTAGAATGGAACCATGGAGACGCTGCTCCGGCTGATGGCGGCTGTTGGCCTGCTTGTGTGGGTCGGCTGTTCGGGCGACCCCGGCCGGGACGTTGTCGCCGACGTCAACGGCTACAGGATCACCGAGGCGGAATTCAGCCGCTACATTGAAACGCAAGTCCCGGATCTTTCTCAGCCGGCTTCACCCGATCAGGCGGGCATGTTGCGGCTGACGGTGCTGCGCGAGGTGATCGACCGCCACATCATGTTGCAGCGGGCCGAACGGCTCGGCCTGCGGGCGGTCGACGCCGAGGTCGAGGCGCGCTTGGACGACTACCGCGCTCCCTACCCGACCGACGAGCAATTTGAAAAGCACCTCGATGAACGGGGCCTCACCCTGGAAGAATTACGGATCGAATTTCAGCGCACGCTGACCATCGAAAAACTATTGGCGCGAGAAATTGCTTCCAAGGTGTCGGTCAGCGAATCGGAGATGCGGGCGTATTACGAAGATAATAAGGCCGGTTTTCATTTGCCCGAGCAACAGATCCACCTGGCCCAAATTTTGGTGACCGCGACGCCCGAGATTCCCGTTCCCAACCATCGCAACGACGACGCCCGCGACGAGGAGAGCGCGCAGGCCAAGGCTGAGATGCTGCTCGGGCTTCTAGAGGAAGGCGAAGCTTTCGATGTCGTCGCCCAGAACTATTCCGAAGACCCGGACTCGACGGGCAATGGAGGCGACTTGGGCTTCATCCCGCAGTCTTTTCTCGAGGAAGCCGACATTACGCTGCGTCGCGTGGTGGCCTCGCTTTCCCCCGGCGAGATTTCGCCCATCATTCGATCAGGCCCCGAGTTTCGCATCCTGCGTTTGATTTCCCGAGAGTCGGCCGGGCAGCGCGAGTTTTCCGATCCGCGCGTCCAGCAGTCGATTCGCGAGACGCTGCGCAACCGTAAGGATCAACTCTTGCGGACGGCCTACACCGAGACGCTGCGGAACGAAGCGGAGGTGACGAACTATCTCGCGCGGCGTATCACGGCGGATTTCGGTGTTTCGGATTAGTGGGGCCACCGGCGGGGCCGGATCGATCAGGGGAGAAACTGGGTCGGGGGTGGCGGAAGACCGCGCCGTGAGACGGCGCGGCTCGGGTGGCCGAAAGATTGATCTGTTGGCGGAACCGGCCGCGAGACAAGCTGAGAGGTTGTCTCAACCGGGGGCTAGGACAAACACGAGTATTTGTCGCTACCGTCGCCGGCCGATTAGGGCGCGATTTGAAGTTTCAGGTTAGGACGAGGGCCGCCCCGAGGGCCGGGGAGAGCCGGCGTTGGAGCCCTCCCAATGGTCCCGGAATGTTCCGCATGGTTCGGTCATGGCTAAAGCCTGAAGGCGGGAAGGCCGCTGAAGCGGCCTGTCGCCGGGCGGCGGGGGGCATCCCTACCGGCCCTACAAGGGCCGGCCTAATGGAACCCAAGCACGGTGAACCGGGCTGCCGGGCTTACCTTTCCACATTTATGTCGCCCACCCGGTGTCCCGCCGCTCACGGAATTCAGCGGCTGCTAGTGTAAAATGGAGAGTCTCTCCGGAGGACTCATGTCGGCCGTGGACACCGTAAAGCCGCCGAAAGCCGTTGCTTCGAGGCAGCATACGAAGGAGCGATATCGAACTGTCCGCCAAACCTCCGAGTGGATTTGCCGTCCTCTCGCCACGGAGGACTATGTCGTCCAAACCATGGACGACGTTAGCCCGCCGAAGTGGCACTTAGCGCACACGAGTTGGTTCTTCGAAACCTTTCTGCTCATCCCCGAGCAGCCGAACTACAGCCCTTTCCATCCTGAATACGGCTTCCTTTTTAATTCGTATTACGAAGCCGTCGGCGAGCGGCACCCTCGGCCAAGGCGAGGCCGGCTTTCGCGTCCCACCGTCAAAGAGGTCTACGGCTACCGGAAGCACGTTGACGAAGCCATGACCCGGCTGATCGATGAAGCCGCGCCGGATACGCTCGCCCGCCTCGCAACCCTGATCGAGCTCGGCCTCCATCACGAACAGCAGCATCAGGAATTACTGGTCACCGACATCAAGCACATCCTGGCGCGGAACCCGCTGCGTCCGGCTTATCGTTCCGCGGAGCATTCCACGGATCAGGCCGCCGATCAGGCGGCGAGTGATTCCGCGCAACATTCGACCTATCAGGCGCACGGCCCCGAAAGCGAAAGCAGTGAGCGCGACCACGAGGGTTCCGGGGAGGCGTGGATTTCCTACCCCGCCGGCGTGACCGAGATCGGCCATGACGGCGAGGGGTTCGCCTATGACAATGAAGGCCCGCGGCATAAGGTCTACCTCGAGCCCTTTCGTCTCGCGTCGCGACCGGTCACCAACGGAGAGTATCTGGAATTCATCGAGACCGGCGGCTATCGCGATCCGCAATATTGGCTGTCGGACGGTTGGGCCGTGATTCTCGAACAGGGGTGGAGGGGGCCGCTTTATTGGGAACTCGACGACGGCGAACCCCGCCACATGACGCTGTCGGGAATGCGCGCCATCGACGCCGACGAACCGGTCTGCCACATCAGCTATTACGAAGCCTCCGCCTATGCTGCTTGGCGCGGCAAGCGCTTGCCGACGGAGTGGGAATGGGAGGCGGCTGCGGTTGACGCCTCTCGGGAAGGCAACTTCCTCGACCAAGGCCGCCTGCACCCGGCGCCCGCGCCGCCCGCGGCCAACGAGCCCGCGCAAATGTTCGGCGACGTGTGGGAGTGGACGCAGAGCGCCTATTCGTCCTACCCGGGCTTTCGCGCGGCCGAAGGGGCGGTCGGTGAGTACAACGGCAAGTTCATGTGCAACCAATTCGTCTTGCGGGGCGGGTCGTGCGCCACGCCCGCGAATCATATCCGCGCGACCTATCGGAATTTCTTCCCGCCCGACGCCCGTTGGCAATTCACGGGACTGCGATTGGCCGACGACTAATGCCATCTTCCGAGGCGGGCGGTGTCGAATTTCACGATTTCCACCCCGATCTCGGGGACTTTCGAGAAGAAGTGCTCGCAGGCCTCAGCGCCACGCCCAAGCGCATCCCTCCGAAGTTTTTCTACGATCAACGTGGGTCCCGGCTGTTCGAGAAAATCTGCGAACTGCCCGAGTACTATCCGACTCGCACGGAGACGGCGATTCTTCGCCAGTACGCGGCCGAGATCGCCGATCTTATCTCGGGCCGCTCGGGTGGTGCGGAGGGCATCAACCACTCAATTCGTGGCGCGAACGGTGACTCCGAACCCGCGTCCGGCGGTGACCCTATTCTGATCGAATACGGCAGCGGCGCGGGCCGCAAGACTCGTATCCTGCTCGATGCTCTGGGCGGTCGCGGCGTGTACGTCCCGGTCGATATCTCGAAACAGCATCTGCTTGCATCGGCGGCCGAGCCCGCTTCCGCCTACCCGCGGTTGCGCGTCGTGGCCATCTGCGCCGACTACTCGAAACCCTTCTCGCTGCCGCCCGACCTCTCCGCGCCGGGTCGGCGCCGAGTCGCCTTTTTCCCCGGCTCAACGATCGGCAATCTTGACCCGAACGAAGCCGTTGCCTTTCTGAAGAGGATCGTCAAACTGGTCGCACCCGGGGGTGCTCTTGTGCTCGGCGTTGATCTCAAGAAGGACCCCGCCGTCCTCGATGCCGCCTACAACGA
The DNA here is from genome assembly GCA_965238125.1 of Bryobacterales bacterium. Classification (GTDB taxonomy): domain Bacteria; phylum Acidobacteriota; class Terriglobia; order Bryobacterales; family UBA6623; genus UBA6623. Next base: position 6,516,991 of record OZ250179.1, read on the forward strand.
CGCCGCCGGGGTGACCGCCGAGTTTAATCTGAATCTGCTGCGGCGAATGAATCGCGAGTTGGGATCTGCCTTCGATCTCGCCGCCTTCCGCCACCGGGCCTTCTATAACGAACCGTTCGGTCGCATCGAAATGCACCTCGAGAGCCTTCGTGACCAGACGGTCCGGCTCGGCGATCACTTCATCGACTTCGGACAAGGTGAAACGATTCACACCGAAAATTCATACAAATACAGCATCGAGGAAACGCACCGGTTGGCGGCGGAGGCAGGTTTCCGTGCGGACCCGACGTGGACCGACGCCGGCCAACTTTTCAGCGTTCATTACTTGACCGTTGGGGCTTGATTCGCCTGGAGCGCGGACTTCCGTCCGGCGTCTGTTTCCATTACTCACGTTACGCAGCGACGGAGGCGCGGACGGCAGTCCGCGTTAATTAAGGCCGGTGGTTCTCCACATCGATGTCGCGCACGGGTGTGCGACATAATGTGGGAGAATCGGCCGCACATGCGGGAGCGCTTCCCCGGCTGAAGATTTTCGCTTGCTTCGGCCATGGCTAAAGCTTTAGGGGAGAAGGCCGCTGAAGCCGCCTCGCCTTCCAGGCGGGCCCGTCAACCGGCCCTAAAAGGACCGGCCTACTTGCTGCAACCCAAGCCCGGTGAACCGGGCTGAGCGTGGCCTTCCGACCACGCCTCTGCTTCTATTGCTCGCATGGCTGGAGGAACGTCCCACACTATTTCGCGCACCCACCGAGAGACCCACCGAGAGAGTTGACAAGATAACTCGAACGTGAAATCATCTATTCAGCTTGCCGGCAGCCGTATGGGTTGACTCTCCGTCAAGCCCTGTTTAGTCCGCCGCCGGGTTCAAGAAAGGGGTTTTTGATCGTGAATTTCAAAGCGAGAAATCTATCGATGGCTGCCTGTGGACTGGCTGCCGTTTTCGTTTTAGCGCTGCCGGGTATCGTCGGCAACGCTGTGTTTGCCCAAGGCGGAGGTACGGCCGCTGTAACCGGGCACGTAACCGATCCGACAGGCGCCGTCATTCCCGGCGCCGCGATCGCCGTCACCAATCTGGCCACTGGGATTGCCCAGAATACGGTCAGCAACAACGTGGGCGCCTACTCGGTGCTCAGCCTGATCCCCGCCTTCTACCAAATCACCGTGCAGAAGGAAGGGTTTCAGCAGACCTCCATTCCCACGGTGCAACTCGAGGTAAACCAGACCCTTACTCAAGACTTCGCTTTGGAAGTCGGTTCGGTCACCGAGGTTGTTGAGGTCTCGGCAACCGCCCAGTTGCTCCAGGCGTCGAGCGCCGAGATGGGCGCGGTGGTCCAAGAGCAAGCTGTGATGGACCTGCCCCTCAACGGGCGCAACTTTACTCAGTTGCTCACGCTGACCCCCGGCGTTGCCCCGGTCAGCACGGCTCAAAACGCGGGCGGCTTCGGCGCCCGAACCAACGCGGGCGCTTTCTCGTTCCCGGCCATCAACGGCCAGTCCAATCGCAGCAACTTCTTCATGTTGGATGGGCTCACCAACCAGGGCGCATTCACCAGCACGTATGCGATCCCGCCCATCATCGACGCCATTCAGGAGTTCAAAGTTCAATCCCATAACGATCTGGCGGAGTATGGCCAGGTCAGGGGCGGCATCATCAACATCGTCAGCAAGGCCGGAACCAACGAGTTCCACGGTACCGGCTTCTGGTTCCTCCGCAATGACGCGCTTGACGCCCGCAACCCCTTTGTTGCGGATGTAACGCCTCTACGCCAGAACACGGTGGGCGGCGTCGTGGGCGGTCCCATCATCAAGAACAGGACCTTTTTCTTCGCCTCCGGCCAGCTTTACCGCCAAAGGAGACCTGCCGAGACTCGGTCCTTGGTCCCCACTTCGGCCCAATTGGCCGGTGACCTGAGCGGCGAACCACAGATCTACGACCCCTTCTCAACGGTCGAGGATCCCAACAACCCCGGCGTCTTCAACAGGACCCCTTTCGCGAACAACATGATTCCCCAAAGCCAGCTCGACCGAGGGATGGTGGCCTACGCCCAGGCCATCTGGCCCGCCGCCCGGAATATCGGTGTCGCGGGGCAGAATGCGATTGATACCAGGGCGTCGGTGATCGACGTCAACGAGTGGGCGTTCAAGGTCGACCACCGCATCGCGGATAACCACTTGTTCTGGTTACGCTACGGCACCGGAGACCAACCTACCATCAATGGAGGGGTTGAGGGGCGCACAAGCACGGGGATTCTGAATTCCCGGAACCTCGGCATCAACTACACCTGGGTCGCCAGTCCCACCTCCGTGTTCGCGTTTTCCGTTGGCCGGGTATTTGGGCAACAAGGAGGCAACACCATCTACGATGGCCAGAGCGACGCGGACCTGGTCGCGATCGGCGGATTTACGTCGGGCTTCGCCTGCCAGTGGCCCGAAGATATTATTCCCAGCGGTTGTTACGCGCCCAGCGTCAACGTTCCCGGCTTTGCCGCCAGCGGGTCGAACTACGGCGTGCGGGATATCACGGACGTCTATCAGATCCGCAGCAACTACAGCAAGATCGTCGGCAATCACACCTTCAAAGTCGGCGGCAACTGGAATACCAACGATTACTTCGGTCCCGGTTTCGGTGGCGGCGCCCAGTTCAGCGCCTTGCAGACCGCCGATCCAGTGAACCCCGGCGGCACCGGCAGCGGCCTGGCCTCGTACCTTTTGAGCGTTCCTGCTCTGGGCCGGCGGCGAGGAAATATTGAAGAAGTCCGGGGCCATCGGGTCTACGGGTTCTATTTCCAGGACACCTGGAAAGTGACCAATCGCTTGACCCTGAATCTCGGAGTCCGCAATGACGCTACGATTTTCGGCCACTACGGGAGCGACGAGTTAAACAACAACAAAGTCGGCAATTTGAACCTGATCCTAGGCCGCTATGAGTTGCAGGTCCCGACTCCGTCATGCGCGGAGGTGGGAATCGCGCCTTGTATCCCGGGCGGTACGCTCCCGGATGGCGTGGTGCTGTCGCCGAACCAAAAGCCGAGTAACGACAGGCCTTGGAACTGGCAGGGCCGCTTTGGGCTGGCCTACAGGATCAACGACAAAACGGCGTTACGAGCCGCTTACGGCATCGTCTACGACAATTGGGCCGGAAACCTCCAAGCCAACATGGGCGTTGTCGGCACCTGGCCGAGTGTCGGCTTGATTCAACAACCGAATATCAATCTCCCCAGCTCGGCGCAGCCCACGCCCAAGCTGACGGCGCAGGATCCGTTGGACTTGGGCGACAATCCCGTCTTCCCGGCGCCCACGCCGTTCGGCGAGGTCACCTGGTACTACGATCCCGCGCTGAAGCTTCCTTATTCGCAGCAGTACAACTTGAGCTTCCAGCATGAGTTCAAAGAGAACACGGTGGTGGACATAGCCTACGTGGGATCGACCGGAGTCAATCTCCGGGTAGGGGGCATGTTTAATACCTCGCTGTCACCGGGGCCCGGTGACGCTTCACTGCGACGGCCGTTCCCGCACATCACACCGAGCTTCTTTGACAGGAGTTGGGGCCGGTCCAGATACAACTCCTTCCAGTTTCAATTGAAGCGCAGGCACTCATCGGGCCTTTCCTACCTGGTTGCTTACACCTATAGCGATTCCAAGGACCACTGCTCGGGTTGGTTTAACGAGGACGGCTGCAATCCGCAGGACCCCAACAAGTTCAACGACAACTGGGGCTCCTCGGCGTTTAACATGCCGCACGTCTTTACGGGCAGCTGGGTCTACGAGCTGCCTACCGGCCCCAATGCCAAGTTTGCAACCGGCAACAAGGTCCTTGACCACATTCTCGGGCCGTGGCAAATCAACGGCATCCTGCAGTTCACCTCCGGGCAGAACTACCATGTCGGGGTGTCGGGCGATCTGGCCAACACCGGAAACGCGGGGTCCAACAACATCAACGGGGGCTATCTCCGCGCGAATGTCGTGGGCGACCCTGACCTGTCGAATCCGACTCCCGACCGGTGGCTCAATTCCTCCGCTTTTGCGGTGCCGGCGCCATTCACCTTTGGCGACATGGACCGCCATGCGCTTCAGGGCGACGGCTTTGCGAATTTGGATCTCTCGATCTTTCGCAAGTTTCGCATCACGGAGAGCAAGGTGATCGAATTGCGGGCGGAGTTCTTCAACGCCACGAACCACCCGACGTATAACCGTCCGACAGCGCAGCTTGACAGCCCGAACTTCGGGAGGGTCTTCAACACCAGAAGTACGGAGCGGCAGATCCAGCTCGGGTTAAAAATCCACTTCTAAACACGTAAACACCGCATTCGGAGGCGTCGCTTCGGCGACGCCTCCGGGCGCTTTCCCCGCCCCCCCGCCACCAAGACCGTATCCCCTGACTGTGCGGATGCCGCTGCTCAGTCCGCTTCCACTCTCCGCCCGACAACCGTTAGGGCATTGGCAAGACAGCATCCTTCCGTACTGGGACTCATGCTGCCTTCCGCTATGCTTTGAGCCTTCTGAATCGACGATATTCGAGGCTAAGACATATAACCTATAGATATTCAGCATATGCCTACGGTACTATTACTGCCGTAGCCGCCATCGAGTGGCGGAGAGGGAGTCTCAACCATGAAAATCACGAAAAGGCGCCTCGTACGGCTCATCGTTGGGCTGTCGGCGACGCTGGCAGGGGTTGTCATCTCTCAGATACCCGGCATTCTGACGGAAGCGCTGCCACGGTTGAGCGACCCACAGTTCGTTGCGATCTTTGGCGTGCTCTTGTTTAACGGCGGCGTGTTTCTCGCCCTGTCGGTTGTTCCTTCCGTGGAGAACGAACCGGAGAGTACCGTGGATGTCGAAACCCTGCTGGATTGGTATGAGGACTGTGACCGTCATGAAGCCGACCGTCAAGCACGTCTGAACACCTTGCATTACGACGAGTTCCGTTTCCGCTCGAAGTAGACTCACCCGATCCCCCGAACGCCGGCGGGTCACCCGCGGCCGGTATGGACAAAGGGGTCGTGTGGTTCCCCGCTAATGCGAATTGGTTTCCGCGCTCCGCAAGGCCCTCTTTGGACCGACAAAACTGCCGGGAACCGCGGTATCGGCACCCAAAGCCCTCATAGCCGTTCCGTTAAATTTCTCTGACTGGGCCTTGACATATGCGCAGCGTGGGGTATAAGGACATAAGATGAAAAGGAATACTACCAGGTAGTTGTGTCGCCAAGTTTTGTCCACAACGGGGCGACGGGCCGGGCGAAGTCCACTGCAATGGGAATCAACAAGAGCTATGCCGTGCGCTCGATCCTTGGCCTCCTGAGTATCCTCGGCGGGCTGGCGGTTGCCCGCCTATCCCTCACTTTTAGTGGTACCCTGTCCGCATTGGGTGACGAGAGGTGGATCAGCTTTGCCGCGGCTGTTCTGGTGGCCGGGAGCTTTTTCGTCGCGTTTTCGGTAGTGCTTTCCGGCGTCCGACGAAAGCCCGCCGAGCAAACCGTCAACGTCGAAGCCCTCACGGATTGGTTCGACGATTACGAGCGGCATGAGGCCTCACAACGGGAGGCTCGGGCCCGCGATGCTCAGGCCGGCATTTCCCCCCTCCCGCCCGTTGCCACAGCTACGTCCATGCCTTCCTCGGACCGTCGGGGCGTATTGGTCAGGGAGCGAAACCCGCGGACCGCCGGCTAGACCCGGGTGCCGCGCGGCCGAGCGCAAGTCGGATGACGGGCGGATTGCCGGCGTTGCTCTCGTTGCTGTTCGGTCGCTTGCGCCGAAATCGCACCCGTGATAGCATCAATAAAGTCGTTTCCGTCGCTTTCGCGGCGTTGACGGAGCGATCGGCGGAGTCTCTCCCTTTCTGTCCACCTACCCCGAGAGCAGCCGCCCGACACCACCCAACAGCGGGGGCGTAGTTCAGCTGGTTAGAACGCCGGCCTGTCACGCCGGAGGTCGCGGGTTCGAATCCCGTCGCTCCCGCCAATTTCTTCAGCCAGCCGGCCTTTGGCTCCACCCTGGGCTATATTCCTGCCGCCGCTTCGCGGCACAAGATACTCGTGATCTTGCCGGCCTTGAATGTAAGACACCATACATTTGTGGGTTATTTTCGGAAGAGTATTGGGTTTCGGCGGGTTTAAGCCGTCTCTTCGAAGAAGTTTCCCATTTGCCGGAACTTTTGGAAGCGGTCTTCGACGAGTTGTTCGCCGCTGAGCGCGGAAAGTTCGCCGAGGGTCTCGACCAGCACGGCGGAGAGATTTTGCGCGGCTTGGTCGAAATCGGTGTGGGAGCCCGTACCGGGCTCATCGATTATGCGGTCGACCAGGCCCAAGCGCAGTAGGTCTTGGGCGGTCAGCTTGAGGGCGCCGGCGGCTTGCTCGGCTTGCGATGCATCGCGCCAGACGATGGCGGCGCAGCTCTCGGGCGAAATCACGCTATAGACGGCATTTTCTAGAATCAGCACGCGATTGCCGACGCCCAGCGCCAGCGCTCCGCCGCTGCCGCCCTCGCCGATGCAAGTCACGATGATCGGCACGGGCATCTGGGCCATCGAGCGTAGGTTGCGAGCGATCGCTTCGGCCTGTCCGCGCTCCTCGGCATCGATGCCGGGGTAGGCGCCCGGCGTGTCGAGAAAGGTGAAGATGGGACGATTGAATTTCGCCGCCATCCGCATCACGCGCAGGGCCTTGCGGTATCCCTCGGGCTTGGGCATGCCGAAATTGCGGTAGAGTTTCTGTTTGGTGTCTCGGCCTTTCTGCTGGCCGATCACCACGACGGGAGCGCCTTGAAACAGGGCGTACCCGGCGATGATGGCCGGGTCGTCGGCGAACAGCCGGTCGCCGCGGACCTCCTGGAATGCGGTGAAAATTCGGCTGATGTAGTCCAGCGTGTGGGGCCGCTCGGGATGTCGGGCCAGTTGCACGCGCTCCCACGCCGAGTGCCGAGGATCGGCGGCTTCACCAGAATCGTTTGCCATCTGAAAATTTTCCAAAGACGCGCCCGGTCTGAGAATGCCCGCGGCGGGATCAATGCGACTCACTCGGGTCACAAGGAACAATTATCGCAGTTCCATGACAGGGTCGTGTCGGGAAGAGAAGATGCCGGATGCGCGACATAAATATGGGAAAATCGGCGGCCCGGGTTTCTGCTAGCGGAAGTTTTCGATCATCATCAGATCGCTGCCCTGGTTTTCGACGCGCGCGTAGAGCAAGGCGGATCCGTCAGGGGCCACGGACATTCCAAAGTAGGGCTCGGTTCCCTCCGGCAGCGTGGCCGCCGTGTTGGTCTCGCCCGTCGAGAAGTCGAGAAAGCGGAGCCGGAAAATGCCGTGTGGTTCGCTCGGGTCCGGCGACTGGATAAAGTAGACCCCGCCCGCGGCCACCTCCATGTGGCCCCCGAAAACTCGCTCGGCACTTGAGCCTCCTCGCCTCCGTCTGCGGGAATCTTCCACAGGCTCGCCGTCAGGTCGTCGGTTTTCGTGTAGTAGACGGTGCGGCCGTCCGGCGATTCGAAAGCCACGGCGCCGCCCTCTCGAGTCAACTGAATCGGCTCGCCGCCGCTGGCCGACACCTTCCAGATCTCATAACGCCCTGTCCTCCGGGAACCGAAGTAGAGCCACCGCCCATCCCTCGACCAACTCGGTATGACGTCGTCGGAGGCGTGGGAGGTGACTTGGATGGGCTCGCCTCCCCGGACGCTGATGACGTAGATATCAATATTGCCTGCCGGGTTCGAATCAAATACCACCCGCTGCCCGTCGGGAGACCAGCGGGGCGTGCCTGAATGCGCGCCTTCCTGAACATAGAGCGGCTTGACGTTCCCTCCATCCGCATCCGCAAGCCAGATTCCCCCCGTGCCCGTGCGACTCGACTCAAAGACGACACGGCTGCCGTCGGGAGAAAACTGGGGATTATAGTCAAACTGTGTAGACGAAAGATGCGGGGCCCCGGCGTCGGGCGCATCCGCGGAGCCGGCAAGCGGGAGCCGCCAAACATTTGAGCTGCCCACGGAAGCCGAGTAGATCAACCGGTCCCCTTGCGGAGAGACGGCCGGCTTTGTTCCGTTAGGCGCGGCAGCGATGATGTGCGGTTTCCCTGTTCCTTCGACTTCCACGCGAGCCAGCCGGCCTCGAAAGTCCTCAGACCAATCAAACAGAACCTCACGCCCGTCCGCCGTCCATACCGGATTCACGGACAGCCCCTTCTCAAACGTAAGCTGCTTCGGCTCGTCTAACGGCGTCATATCCGCGGAAAGCCGCAATACATAGAGGTCAGCCTGAAAGAAGGAGGAGCGGCGGCTGAAGGCGAGACTCCCGCCGTCCGATGAGACCGTCGGGCCTGTATCGCCGAACGCCTGTACCGGGCTTGTCAAGCGATTCTTTGCCCCGCTGTCAAGCGACAAAGAAAACAATCCGGCCGGCTCATCGGGCGACGCCTGGTCCGCCACGATAAGGAATTTCCCGCCCGGCGCCCACTCCAGGCAGTCCATAGACTCCCAATAATCTACCTGGAGAAACCGCGACAAATTGAGCGTGCCGACCTCGCGTTCCGGTCCTCCGAGGGCCGGAATCAGCAGCACCTTGAAGGTTGATCCGCGCGGCTCCGTCTGCCTAATGAAAGCGATCAAGCGGCCTTCGGGAGACCATTTGGGGTTTATATCGATGGCCGGATCGGTGGTCAGCCGCACCGGACTCGGCGAATCGAGTCTCTTGGTGTAAATGTCAAAGTTAGCCGGCTTGTCGCCGTCCCAAGTGAAGACAATCTGGTTGCCGTCGGGAGAAAAGTCCGGATCGCGTTCCGAACCCGGGTAGGTCGTTAGCGGGACGGCCCGCATGGGCTCGGCGAGCTCGCCCTGTTGCGGGCCGAACCATCCCGACCAGGCCCCCAAACCCACTAACACGGCAACCGCAACCGCAATCGCTGCAACGTACCACGCGCCACGGCTCTGCGCGCCCGCGGCTGGCGTTGCCGGTTGCACCTGGCTGCGCGCAGCCGAGTCTTCCAGCCGCCGCAGGTCGACGAGCAACTCGTCAACCGATTGATAGCGTTTCTCGCGGTCTTTCTCGAGCGCCTTGTCGACGATGGCTTCGAGCGGTTGGGGGATGCCCGTTCGCAGGCCCGTAAGAGGCTCGGGCGCCTCGTTCAAGATCGAATAGAGAATCGCTTGATCGAAGTGCCCCTGAAAAGGCGTTTGCCCGCTGAGCATTTCGTACAGCACCGCGCCGAGTGCCCACACGTCGGCGCGGCCGTCCACCTCGATGCCTTCGACTTGCTCGGGCGACATGTAAGCCACCGTGCCGAGCATCGATTGCCCCTTGGTGATCTTCGAGCTGCCGGCAAGTTGCGCCAGCCCGAAATCCATCAGCTTGGCTTGGCGGTCGCGGCCCGAGCCCGATTCAGGGATCAGAATATTGGCGGGTTTGATGTCGCGATGGACCACGCCTTTCTCATGGGCCACCGCCAGCGCCCGCGCCGTTTGGCCGGCAATCTCGACGGCGTCCTCGATCTTCATCGGGCCGGAAGCGATGACCTTGTCGAGGCTTTGTCCCTCGATGAAGGCCATGGCGATGAAGGTTTTTCCATCGGCCTCGTCGATTTCGTAAACGGTGCAGATATTGGGATGATCGAGCGCCGCGGCCGCCTTGGCCTCACGAACGAAGCGGCGGTGGGCGTCCTCGTCCTTGAGCAAGTGGGGAGCGAGGAATTTCAAGGCCACGAAACGGTCGAGCTTGGTGTCCTTGGCCTTGTAGACCACGCCCATCCCGCCCTCGCCGATTTTCTCGACGATTTCGTAATGCGAAATGGTTTGGCCGATCATAGGCGCCGGGGGGCCTGCCGAGTGGCAGAGTAATGTCTAGTATAGCGTTTCATTAAACTATACCCAACTCAGGCGCTTCCTCGAGCGCCTCGAACTTGCTCCAGCGGTGGACCACCGGAGCGGCGTTGATTTCCGCGATCCCCAGCAGGATTCGTTCCCGAAGCTCCTCCCAGGACTCCACCCGGATGCGCTTCAAAAACGTCCGGGCCATCTTCCCAAACAGCGTCTCCACAATGTTCAGCCAGGACCCGTGGGTCGGCGTGTGCACATATTTGAAGCGGTTCGGCCGCGTCGCTAAATAGTCCTTCGTCTCCTTGGATATGTGAGCGGAATGATTGTCCAAGATCAATCGAATCGTGCATTCGGCCGGATAGAATTGGTCCAGATCCTTCAGCAGTGAGATGAATTCGCGGCTGCGGTGCCGCCGCTCGACCCGCGCCGTTACGCGGCCGTCGTGCAAGTCCAGCGCCGCCAGAATCGAGCAGGTTCCCAGACGTTGGTATTCGTGATCCCGAGCCGTACAAGGATGCCGCCCAGGGACCGGCGGCAGGTCCGGGGCGGTGTTGGCGATCGCTTGCACACCGGGCTTTTCGTCCACCGAAACCGTGATCACGCCCGGCGAGGGGCCGCCCTCGCCCGAGCTTTCATTTTGCAAGGCCACCTCGCGGTAGACCAGCAGCACCTGCCGCATCTTGGACTCAAACTCCGGGTCGCGACGCTCCAGGTAGTATTTCACCTTCTCTGGATGCAGCGGCTGCCCCGCCAGAATCCGGTGGACGGTCGCCTTGGCCGCTTGCCCCAGGGCCGGATAGCCCGCCTCCACGGCATGCCGGCGCACGTGGAGAGCGAGCGCGCCGCGGGTCCACAACTCGGCGGCGTATCCCAGTTCCTTGGGTTTGCAACAGGCCAAATGCACCACCCAGGCCTTGGCCTCCTCGGAGATGCGGGGCTCGTAGGGACGATGATAGGCATCCTTGAGCGCTGCTTGCACTCCGATGGCGAGGGCTCGCTCGATCCATTTGGCAACGCTCTTGCGGGTCATCTTCACGGCCCGCATAATCTCGGCGATTGTCTCGCCGCCATGATAGCGCCACAGAATCTCGGCGCGCCGCACCTCCCGAGCCGGAGCCTTGCGGGAACGCCGCAGCCGTTTCAGATGTTGCACCTCTTCGGTCGTGAGCAGCAGTGGGGGACGCTTCGATTTTCCTGCCATGCGACCAGTCTAGCAGGAAACATTGTCCTATGGTTATGTTTTAATGAAACGTTATACTAGTATGCACTTTTTCGGGGGGTTGGTGGAAAACAGGGACGGCGCAACGTAGAGGTGAGAGATCACGCGTGGGATAGTCGTGGGCTGTACCCTTTTTTCGGGTAGTCGGACTTCATCACGGCGGCTAGGCGTTCGGTCGCCGGTCGAGCCGGGCGCCGCCGCCGACGTGGCGTGAGGCTCCAGTCTTGCCGCGCCCCGAGTCATCGGGGCGTATCTGGATTGCAGGCTCGCGAGTTCTCACAAGTTCGGGGCTACGAACCGATGAATCGGTTCGCGGCAAGCCTGGAGGCTCACGCCACGTCGGGGACGTTCCGCATCGAGGAGATTGCGGGGCTATTTTCGGAAGAGCCGGGGCGGCCAACGATTTACGCGATCCCTTGTTACTGAGCCGGGCACGGGAAGAGGGCAGGCCTGGAGACCTACCCCCACCAGCGGTCCGGCGTTGGGAACACGGCGGTTCGAGGAGGGAAATCGGCCGACAGTCCCCCTCTTTCCGCCGAAAATACTCTTGCCGCGGGCTGCCGTTGACGGCCAAGGGCTGTTTTACGCGCCGTGATATACTGACGTTGAAATTCCTCTTATACGGGCGGCTAGCTCAGTTGGGAGAGCGCGGCGTTCGCAACGCCGAGGTCGTGGGTTCGAGTCCCATGCCGTCCACCAACGCTCCCGCTTCTTTTTTTCCTCTTTCGTTTTCAGTCCAACAAACCCCACCCTGAGCGGAGAGCGCCGTTCGGGCGTCGGTGTCCGAAGCTCAGGCAGACGTGGAAGAGCAGTGCGTACACGAAGTACTCGATTCGAAAGAGCGTGCTGAACGCGCTGGGGAGTTCTCCGAGAAGATCGAGCCATGCCGCGCCGATGAATGCCGCATTGAGCAGGATGGTGGGGAGAATCCAACGGGGAGTCTTTCGTGGCGACTCGGCTGCGCGGCGAAGCGTAAAGACATACCAACCGACATAGTGGAAAACCACAAGGAACTGGAATAAATACGGAAGATCGCCGGACGCGGGGCTTCGCCACGTGAGCAAAACGACCGGCAGGGCGAACAACGCTCCCATTGCGACTAGAAAAGCCCAGGCGCCGGTCTTCGGGCGGGGCGACCGCGCGACTTGACGGATTCCCAAGGCAAGCAGTAAGGCGATCAGCCCGAAGCGCAACTCTCGGAACGGGACGCTCGCCGGCACAAGCGGCGCCGGTTCGAGGCCGTATCGGAGATCGAGCGCCCGATGTCGGCTCGGGGCGTCCTCGATCCACAACCATACCCCACTCAATTCCTCCCGCTCCGCGACAAAGCGTTGCCCCAGACGATGGCCCCCATTGACCCGCGCGGTGGAGCGATCGGCCGGGGGAGGCTGTCCGGGCGGTTCGGGCTCGGAGCCGAAACGCGGAACCATTGCAAGCGCTAAAGGACTCCCGTAGGCGGTCTGACGGCTTGGCCGGCTGTTGACAAGAAAACGTGTCGACGAGGGAGCCAGGGCGGCGACCATTTCCGGAAACGGAGCGCTGCCTCTCGCCTCGGTCCAAAATCGGAACGAACGGCCTTCGGAGCCCTCGACAGGAGCAAAGGGAAACAGCATCCAACCGGGCCTGGAGGCGTCGAGTGCCGACAGTTCCGCGACGCGCGTGCTTCCGCGCACGTCGTAGCGCGCCGGGTCGTCGGCGACCGACCAATTCGGAATCAGCAGCAGAGCCGCGAGGAACGGCATCATGCCCGCAATCTCGCTGACGGCGGGGGCGGGGGCTTCGCCGGCGCGGGTCCGTAGGTAAATCGAGATTTCGTCCCGCACGGCATGGAAGACGAAGAGCACCTGTATGAAAGTCAGCAGCAGGAACTCATGATGCAGCCACGCGATCGCCGCGAACAGCGCCAGACCGCCGGGGAAGAAAAGCCGCGATGTTTCGCCGCTCCGCAGCCTGAGGCAGGCGGAGAAAAATCCCAGCAGAATGTGCGGCCACCCGACGCCGACGAGCAGAACATCGTACCCGGGTTGCCCCCAAGCCCACCGCGCGACGGCGAACAGAAGGCAGGTCAGAATCAGCGATAGCCCCAAATTGCGCACGGCCGGGGCGATGCCGCCGCCCCTCAACGGCGGGCCAAGCGTTTCGGTACGGATCGAGGACATGGTCGACAAAGCTACCTCTTGAGAATAGCGAGGGCGTTGAGCGATGAAGTGTTGCGCGGCGAGAGGCCCGCTGGTGGGGCAGGCGTCGCGGGCTGCCGGCGCAGCGTCTTCGCACCAACCCAAAAGCCCACCGACCAAGCACAACGCGCGCTAATCGGCACTAAAACACCATGCCACACTAACGGCTTGCGGCATTGTCTGATTCTCGGTTGCGGTTATACGGGGCGCCGCGTCGCTCGCTTGCTGTTGGGACGCGGCTTTACCGTGACAGCAACGACGCGCGACCCGGCGCGCCACACGGACCTGCAAGCCGCCGGTTGCCGGGTGGCGGCCCTCGACGTCTCCGACCAGGCGGCCCTGTCATTCGTTGCGGCGCTCCTGGGCGAACAGAGTCGGGTTCTGCTTTCGATCCCCACACTGAGGGCGAGCGGCCGGTCGGCGGGCCTCGATGACCCGACCGCCCGCGTCATGAAAGCGCTCGGAAGCGAGAAGGCGCTCGGAAACGAAGGCATCGAGACCGCTATCGCGCGGGTCGTCTACCTCTCGACCACGGGCGTTTACGGCGAAACGAAACATGTGGATGAAACGACGCCGATTGCTCCCGTCACCGAGCGCCAATGCCGGCGCGCCGAGGCCGAGCGCGCCGTGGCGGCGGGACCTTGGCCCTCGTTGATCTTGCGGCCGGCCGCGATTTACGGTCCCGGTCGCGGGGTGCACACGGCGTTACGAAAGGGGCGATTTCGGCTCGCGGGCGACGGCGGGAACTTTATTTCGCGGATTCACGTCGATGACCTGGCGGCGTTAACGGCGGCGGCGATCGAGTCCGACATAACAGGAGCCTACCCGGCGGCGGACGAGGACCCCTGCACCTCGCGCGAGATGGCGCGCTACTGCGCTGACTTAGTGGGACTGCCGGCGCCGCCCTCGGCGCGCCCGTCGGAGGTGGACGAAACTCGCCGCGCCGACCGCCGGGTTGACGGACGAGCGATTTGCAGACTGCTCGGCGTGACGCCGCGCTATCCCTCTTATCGCGAAGGCGTCGCGGCGGCACTGGCGGCGGAAGCCGCGGAGATGTAGCGCATGCGTCGAAGACACGCGCGGCCTTTCCTTGCGGTATGATTGGCGAACTACTCACCCGACGAACCAACGACACTCGGCGGCCCGTCGATTTAGTGAACAGGCCGAAAAGGGGGCCCGCATGACGACCTCACGGAGGCAATGGATGAAAGGCAATCTGGCGATGGCGACGCTCGCTCCGACCCTGCTGACGCCGGGGGTCGCCAGGGGGTACAGCGTCGATGAAGTCGAAAAGCGCCTTGGTTCCGAGAAATCGATCGAAGGCGTAACGAAACAGGATCTGCCGACGCCGGCTCTGCTGCTGGATCTCGATCGGCTGGAACACAACCTTGCCGCGATGAGCGACTATGCCAAGGGCGCGTCGGTCGATGTACGTCCTCATGCCAAGACGCACAAGTGCGCCGAAATCGCGCGTCGCCAGTTGGCCGCGGGGGCGCTTGGGGTTTGCGCGGCGACGATTTACGAGGCCGAACAAATGGCCGCCGGCGGCGTCGGAGGCCTGCTGATTACCTCCGAACTCGTCGGCCCCAACAAGATCGCCAGGCTCATTCGCCTGACGAGGAGCCGTTCGGACACCATGGCCGTGGTTGACGGCGCCGCGCACGCCGAGCAGTTGAGCGAAGCGGCGAAGGCGGCCAAAGTCGACCTCAATATTCTTATCGATATCGATCCGGTCGGACGCCGCACCGGCATTGCGCCCGGCGACGGCGCGGTCGACTTAGCCAAGACCGTCGACCGGCTCGAAAATCTAAACCTGCGCGGCGTTCATGGCTATTCGGGCGCGTCTTCGCACGTCACCGGCTTCGACGCCCGCAAGGACCACTCGACGAAATACATGACGCCGGTGATCGAAAGTTTCCAGCAGATGCAACGCGACGGCTTGCCCGCCGAAATCATGTCGGGCACCAGTACAGGTACCTACAATATCGACCCCGTGCTGGGGATGACGGAGTTGCAGGTCGGTTCCTACGTTTTCATGGATGTCGATTACCGGCTGATCGGCGGGCGCGGCGGCGACGTCTACGAAGACTTTCAGCCCTCGCTCACCGTGCTGGCCACCGTCATCAGTCACAACTACGACGATCGCGCGACGGTCGACTCGGGGCTCAAGTCGTTCGCCACCGACCGCGACTTCGGGCCGGAGGTGCTCGGTTACCAAGGCGTCGGATATCGCTTCGCCGGTGACGAGCACGGCATTCTGACGCTGGAAAATCCCGAGCCCGCGGTCAAGCTCGGCGACAAAGTCGAACTGATCGTTCCGCATTGCGACCCGAACGTGAACCTTTACGACCGCATGTATTGCACCCGCGCCGAGAAGGTTGTCGAGGTGTGGAAGGTGACCGCTCGGGGCCACGGGTAACCTCGCCCGACGTTCCTTGCTGGTGCGGAAGGACCCGAGGCCGCCCCCTCTCCGCGCTACAATACCGCTTTCCGGTTCGGCGCGCGCGTCGGCCCGACTCGCTTCCCATGGCTTCCCTAATCGATCGCTTTCGCAATCTCGGCGCGGGCCTCTCTGGGTTCACCGAACGCTGGATCCCCGATTCCTGGGTCATCTGCATGATGCTGACGAGCGTCGCTCTGCTGCTGGCGGTCTTTGGCGCCGGCGTCGGGGTCGAAGATGCCGTGCTGGCCTGGGGCGGCGGAATGTGGATTTTGCTCGAGCTGGCGATGCAATTCACGATCGTCATGGTGGCGGCTTATGCTTGTGTATCGTCGGGGCCGGCGTTTCGGCTCTTCGACCGGCTGGCACGGATTCCCGATCCGCATAAGCCGCTGCAAGCGATCGCGCTGACGGCGGTGTTTTCCCTTGTGGCGGCTTTCTTGAATTGGGTGTTTTGCCTGGTGGCGTCGGCGCTGTTCGTGCCCTTCGTGTGCCGGCACAACCCGCGGGTCGATATCCGCGTTCTGATCGCCGCCGCTTATCTTGGTTTGGGGACCTTGTTCCCTTGCGGGTTTTCGAGTTCGGCACCGCTGATTTTGGCCACGCCGGGGAACCCGCTGATCGAACCGGCGACGGGCGCCGCCATCGTCGACCGGTTGATCCCGGTGACGGCGACTCTGTTTACGCCCTTCAATTTCGGCTATGCCGTCGCCATCGCCCTCACGGGCCTGCTCGCCGTGATCGCGCTGCACCCCCGCGAAGGCGCGGTGACGCTTTCGAAGGATCAAGTCGACGCCATTCTTCCCAAGCCTCCTTCGGTCGAAAGCTCGGCGACGACGCCCGCCGCGCGGCTTGACCGCTTCCCCGGCTGGGTTGTGTTGGCGGTGATCTTGATCGCCTATCCGTTGGGGCATTCGATGGTTACCCGCGGCTTCGGCACGAGTTGGACGATTAACGCCTACAATATGACGTTTCTCGTCGCGGCCTTGCTGCTGCACCGCCGCCCGAACTCTTTCGTCCACGCCTGCCGAGAAGGCGTCGGCACGAGTTGGGGCATCATTTTGCAGTTCCCTTTTTACGCCGGAATTTTCGGGGTGATGAACAGCACCGGACTGGGGTCTTGGCTGGGCGAACGCTTCGCTGAATTCGCGACGACGGGAAGCTATCCGTTGGTCGTCTATCTCTACTCGGCTTTTATGAATCTGTTTGTCCCGTCGGCCGGTTCGAAATGGCTGATCGAAGCGCCGTACTTGATTCCGGCGGGGCGCGAGTTGGGTGTGTCCGCCGAGACGGTCGTGATGGCCTACGCCTACGGGGACGCCACCACGAATTTGATTCAGCCCTTCTGGGCGATTCCGCTGCTGGCGGTGGCGCGGCTGCGGTTTGGCGAGATGGTGGGCTACACGAGTCTGATCGCGGTGGCTTGTTTCGCGGTGAGCATCGTCGCGATGCTGCTGATCCCGCCGATGCTGTAATCATTTTCCGAAAACAGCCTCACGAATCTACCGTGCATTCCGTTAACGACCGGCAGGATCACAAATCTCTTGAGCCGCGAAGCGGCGGCAGGAATATAGCCCAGGGTGGAGCGAAGCGGAACCCTGGGTTGCTTCCTCGTTGGAGAGCAGCCCCGGACGGGGCGCAGGAGCAATTGTCCGATCCAACTTCCCCCAAGGGAACCGTTCATTCCTTAAAGCCGCGCCCTCAAGACATCCGGGCCGTCTCAATCGGAACTCCGTCGCCACAGCACCGCTCCCCACAGCAACGCCACGCCCGCGAGTTGCGCCGCCGTCACCGTCGTCCCCAAGAACGCCCAGTTGAGCAACGCCGCCCCCGCCGGGAAACATAACTCCGCCAGCGTCGCCCGCGAAGCCGACGTGCCGCTCAGGCCGCGATAGTAAAACAGCAATCCCAACAGCCCTGGGACAATCGCCAATAGCAACAGCGTCGGGATCTGCCCCGCCGCGGGTAGCGGCAGGGAAACTTCAGGGCTTCCCGCCAAGATCAACACGGCGAGCAAAGGCAGCGCCGCGAGCACTCGCAACGCCGTCATCTCAAGCGGTGAAACCGCGGGGAACATCGAGCGCCCGGCCACGGTTGATGTTCCCCAGATGAACGCCGCTGCTACCGCCCACAACGAACCTGTTTTCCACGGTCCC
Source organism: Bryobacterales bacterium (assembly GCA_965238125.1). Classification (GTDB taxonomy): domain Bacteria; phylum Acidobacteriota; class Terriglobia; order Bryobacterales; family UBA6623; genus UBA6623. Next base: position 6,534,784 of record OZ250179.1, read on the forward strand.
GGCGCGAAGCCGCTGTCGAGAGCGCCGGAGATCAGCAAGGCGGCTGCGAGGCTGACAGCGAGCCGCACCCAAAAGCGGCCCAGCGCCGCCTCGTCTTCACGCAGCCACGCCCGCGCCGCCAGGACGGCAAAGAGGGGCTGCAACTTTTGGAGAAACACAGCGGTGGTCGGGTTGCCCAGCTTGATGGCCTGAGTGAAAAAGATCGTCGCCATCGCCGAGCCGCCCCAACCGATCCACAACAGAGCCGCCCAATGGGCCGACGTGAACGAGATCCCTCGCCGCCACATCCGAATCGCCGCCGGCAGCAAAATCAACGCCAAAATTACATGCTCGAAGAAAACAATTTCGGCGCTGGAGAGTGTCCCGGTCAGAGGCCGGCGCAAAACGGCGTCTGACCCCCAGAGCGTGGCGCCGACGGCGACCCAAATGACACCGTTCGGGCGGACTTCTCGTTCGATGGAGTTCGGGTTAGAATGCGATGCGGACGTCGGCACGGCAGACCATTGTAGAATACGCATGCGTTCGTCTTACTCCCATGTCGCAGGAAGTAGCGATTGTCGGCGGAACCGGCCAGGAAGGATTCGGGTTGGCGCTGCGCTGGGCCCGCGCCGGCAGAATGGTTTTCATCGGGTCCCGCGACCCGCGTAAGGCTCGTGATGCCGCAGAGAAGGTTCGAGAACAGGTCCCGGGCTCGGCGGTCGAGGGCCTGGCTAATGAGGAGGCCGTGGCGCGGGCTCCGATCGTCGTTTTGACCGTGCCGCTGACGGCGCAGATCGCTACGCTGAAGTCGATCCGCGACCGCCTGCGGCCCGACGCGATTGTCGTCGACACGACGGTTCCTCTTGAAAAAGCTTTGGGAGGCCGCCTCTCGCGAATCGTTCAACTCTGGGACGGGTCGGCGGCCGAACAAGCCGAACGCTATGTCGGCAAACTTGCGCGCGTGACCGGCGCGTTTCACAGTTTGGGATCGGAGGCGCTCCGAGATCTCGATAACGACGTCGACAGTGATGTCTTGGTGACGGGAAACGATCGCGATGCGCGGGCCGAGGTCGCAAAGCTCGTCGAAGATATCCCCGGCGCCCGGGCGGTCGATTTCGGTCCGCTCGAAAACTCTCGTTACGCCGAGCAGACTGCGGCTCTGTTGATCACGCTCAACCTGCGGCACAGATCTTCCTCGGCGGGATTGCGCTTTACGGGGATCGATCGACATCTCCCGCGGGCCTCGTCGGCAACGAAAGAGTGCTAGATGCCGGGACCGGTCGTCGTTCTCGCGGGCGGGGTCGGGGCTGCTCGTTTTCTCTCCGGCCTGGCCGCCTATGTCGACCCGAGCGAGATTACGGTCATCGGCAACAGCGGGGACGACCTGGAACTTCACGGCCTTTCGATCTCTCCCGACCTCGACACCGTCACCTATACCCTTGCCGGCGTGGTTGATCCCGAACAAGGTTGGGGCATCGCCCAAGACACGTTCGAATGCCTCGGCTTCCTCGGCCGTTACTCGGGCGACGTCTGGTTTCGCCTGGGCGACCGTGATCTGGCGACGCATATTTACCGAACGGCGCTGCTTGACCGCGGTGTCCCGCTCTCGGAAGTGACCGCGGCCGTCGCTGAGCGGCTGGGGGTGGCGACGCGTATCCTGCCGATGACCGACGACATTGTCCGCACCTGGATCACGACACCGACCGAGCGGCTGGATTTTCAAACTTATTTCGTGCGCCGCGGGGCGCGGGACGAGGTTCGCCAGGTGGAGTTCGAAGGAGCCGAGGAGGCCGAACCCGCCCCCGGAGTTATCGAGGCTCTCGAGACAGCACGGGGGGTGATCGTCGCGCCCAGCAATCCCTTCATCAGCATCGGCCCTATTTTGGCCGTGCCGGGAATTCGCGCGGCTCTGCGCGGGACGCCCGCCCCGGTGGCCGCCGTCTCTCCCATTGCCGCCGGGCGCGCTTTCAAGGGGCCGACGGCGCGCATGATGGCGGGGCTCGGGCACGATGTTTCCGCCCTCGCCGTTGCCCGACTTTACCAAGATTTTCTCGACTCCTTCGTGCTCGACAAGCAAGATGCCGCGTCGACGGAGGCGATCCGTGAGCTGGGCGTGCAACCCTTCACGGCGGACATCGCCATGTCGTCGGACGAGCGCAAGAAAGCTCTCGCCGCGCAAACCTTGGAAGCGCTGGAGGCCTCGGCCCGATGATCTGGGCGCTGCTTCCGGTCAAGTCTCCCGACGCTGCCATGGAGCGTCTCGCGGCGGTGCTTTCCGCCGAGCAACGGCGAACGCTCGCCGGGCTGCTCTATCGAGAAATGCTCGACAAACTCGCGCGGGCTCGGGGGTTTGACGGCGTGGCCGTGGTTTCGAGCGATGGGCCGGTGCTCGACGCCGCGCGGCAAGCCGGCGTCGTCGCGTTGGCGGAAACTCGTCAGCGGGGCCACAGCGCTTCGGCCGATTGGGCGGCCGCGCGGCTTGAAGCGGAAGGGGCCCGGGCGGTCGTCTCGCTGCCGATCGACGTGCCGCTCGCTGAAGTGTCTGAAATCGAGCAGCTCGCCGGTGCTTGCTCGCGGGACGAATCTCCCTCGGTGCTGATCGTTCCCTCGGAAGACGGCAGCGGTACAAACGGGCTTGCACGCACGCCGCCCGGCGTCATCGCAAGTTGCTTTGGCCCGGGCAGTTTCGCGGCCCATGTCGAACAGGCGCGTGATTGCGGCGCTCGGTTCGAAGTCCTGCGTCCGCCTGGGCTGGTCTTCGATCTCGACACGCCCGACGATCTGCGGGAGTTTCTCCGACGGTCGGTCGGCGGGCCGATCCGCGATTTTGTCGAGCGCATCTCCGCCGAGCCCGAGGCCGTCGCACCATGAGTTCTTCGGACGCCCTCCGCTTAACCGCCCTCGCCGGCTTGCCCGAAATCCGCCCCGGCGACGACCTCGCCCGCCTCATCCCCGAAGCCGCCCGGCGGGAAGGCGTAGCCCCGAGCCAAGGGACCGTCCTTGTCGCGGCCCAAAAAATCATCTCGAAAGCCGAGGGCGCCATCGTCGACCTGCGCACGATCACGCCGTCGCCGCGCGCCCTTTCGTTCGCCGACGAGCACGACAAGGACCCTCGCCTCGTCGAACTCGTACTCAACCAATCAAAGCGAATCGTCCGCATGGAGCACGGCGTGATCATCGCCGAAACGCGTCATGGTTTCATCTGCGCCAATGCCGGCGTCGACCGTTCGAATGTTCCTGGTGATGACTACGCGACCGTTTTGCCCACGGACCCCGATCGCTCGGCGGCCACGCTTCGGAAAGGGTTGCGCGAAAGCCTCGGAATCGACCTCGCGGTTGTCATCAGCGACACTTTCGGAAGGCCGTGGCGGCGCGGCCAAGTCAACGTGGCATTGGGCGTCGCGGGATTCAACCCTCTCGAAGATGCGCGCGGCAAAAGCGACCGCCAGGGCCAACCGTTGGTCGCGACGGAACCGGCGACCGCCGATGAAATCGCCGCCGCCGCGGGGCTGCTGATGACTAAGGATTCCGGCCGCGCCGTGGTCTTAGTCGAGGGCCTGCATCTGGAATCCGCCCAGGGAAGCGCCCAAGACCTGATTCGCGACCCCGAACAGGATTTGTTCCGCTGAGACCGCCGACATTAGAAAAATGAGGTTCGCGAGAAGGAAATGGGCTATGAGGCAAACAGAAAACTCCGACCTGAACACCCATTAATACCGACCCCGGGCGTCAGCCCCGGGAGGGGCCGAATCCCCTATCCTACTTGCCATGCTCCCATCAACCGCGATTTCCGGCCGACTGATCTATCTATTCGCCGGCATGTGCGGGCTCGTGATCATTGGCTTTTCCCCGAGTTACTTCGCCAGGCTTCTCGACACAAGCTTGACCTTCCACGTCCACGGGCTATCGATGTTTGCCTGGATGGGCGCCCTCATCGCACAAGCAACGTTCGTTCGAGCCCGTCGGATGGATCTTCATAGGCGACTCGGTAAACTCTCATTCGTCCTTGCGCCACTGATCGTTCTCTCGGGCGTCATCGTCATACGCGAAACCTTTGACGGAAGCGAAATGGGGAGCGAGGCGCTCCAACGCCTCACCGTGCCGGCTTTTGCCATCACACAATTCGCCCTGACCTACGCGTTGGCCATAGCCTATCGGCGACATCCCGAGCTTCACGCCCGATTCATGATCTCGACCGGGCTCGTGCTGACCTTTGCGGGAACCCCTTCGAATCTTTCTGAACTGGGGACCCGGCCATTGGTCGCCGTTCGACGCCGTACATGCAAACTACATCCTGTTTGAAATCGTTACGGTGGGGTTGATTCTCAACGACCTCCGCTTGGGGCGATTGCGGGCGCCATTCGTTTTGACGCTGATCCTTTTCGCTACAAATCATGTTTTCTTCGCGAGGGCCTTGGATTTAGCTTGGTGGAAGACACTCGCTACCTGGATCGTGGGCTGAGCGCCTTACGCCGGCAAAGCCCGGGCGGCCCTTCCCACACCCCCCGTCGAATACGCGTTCCCCTACCCGAGCCGCGCCGCCTCGCGGTGCGGTATCCTCTCGCACGAAGAGACCGCACCGCGAGGCGGCGCAGCTCGGGGTCGTCGGAGATGATAATGAACTCCATGGACGTCGCCGTCGTGCAAGCCGGGCCGATTGCCTTTGACCGCGAGCGGACTCTCGAAAAAGTCCGCGACCTCACCGTCGAGGCGGCGCGGGAGGGCGCTCAGCTCGTCGTCTTTCCGGAGGCCTTTGTCTCGGGGTATCCCAAGGGCGCTGATTTCGGCACGCGGGTCGGCATGCGCTCGCCCCAGGGCCGGTGTTGGTTTCGGCGCTATTTCGAAAGCGCCGTCGATGTCCCCGGCCCCTCGGTCGACCGGCTCGCGAAAATCGCTTCCGACAATCAGGTCCATCTTGTGATCGGTGTCATCGAGCGCGAGGGCGGCACGCTTTATTGCACGATCTTGTTCTTCAGCCCCGACCACGGCCTGATCGGCAAACACCGCAAGGTGATGCCGACGGCGATGGAGCGTGTCATCTGGGGACAAGGCGACGGTTCGACGCTGCCGGTCTTGGAGACGCCGATTGGGCGCATCGGCGCGGTGATCTGCTGGGAAAACTACATGCCGCTGCTGCGCATGGCGATGTATGCGAAGGGCATCGAGATTTACTGCGCCCCGACCGTCGACGACCGCGACACCTGGCAGCCGACGATGCAACACATCGCGCTCGAAGGCCGTTGCTTTGTGCTTTCCGCCTGCCAATACATCGAGCGGTCGGCCTATCCCGAGGACTATACGAGTCTGCCAGCGGATGCCTCCGGCCCGACCGTCATTCGCGGCGGTAGCGTCATCATCAACCCGCTGGGCAAAGTTCTCGCCGGGCCTTGTTACGGCGAGGAGCGCATCTTGACCGCGCAGCTCGACCTCAATGAAATCACCGAAGGCAAGTACGACCTCGACGTGACCGGCCATTATGCGCGGCCCGAGATTTTCAGCCTGACCGTGAACGAACAGCCCGCCCGCCCCGTGGTGGTTCATGGCCCCGCGCCCGATGAGCAGGACCGCCAAGATACCGGCTCCAACGAAGGCGAATCCCCGTGAGGAGGCGCCGCCCACTTCCCGCCCCCACTGGACAACCCCCGGTCCAGTTTGACAATCTGATGCTGACCGGTCATTTTCTCCGGTCTCCTCTTCCGGCCACCGGGTCGGGGCGAAACAGTCGGCGGGTCCACGAGATGGCAAACTCCGGCAACACGAAATGCCTTTCCGAGCAGCTCTCTTATGGGGGCCGCACCCCGATGGACCGCCGTCAATTCCTATGGCACTCGGGAGGCGGCCTGGGAGGCGTGGCGCTGGCTCACTTGTTGGGGCATTCCGGGGCCCTCGCCGGCACTCCTGAGTCCCGCGAAGACCTCAACGGCGGCCTGCACCACCGCGCCAAGGCCAAGCGCGTCGTGCAGCTTTTTATGTCCGGCGCGGCAAGCCAGTGCGACACCTTTGATTACAAACCGCTGTTGATCCAAAAGAACGGCGAAAAGTTCGATCCCGGCGGCAAGGTCGAGCTCTTCCAAAGCGAGCCCGGGCCGGTGATGCAAAGCCCCTGGGAGTGGAAGCAGCACGGCGAATCCGGCAAGTGGGTCAGCAGTCTCGTGCCGCACCTCGCCGGCTGCGTCGACGACATCGCTTTTCTGCCGTCGATGATCTCGAAATCAAATGTCCACGGCCCGGCGACGTTTATGCAAAACACGGGTTTCGTCGTGCCGGGATTCCCGAGCGTGGGCGCTTGGGTGTCGTACGGGCTCGGTTCGATGACCGACGAATTGCCGACCTTCGTCGTGGTCCCCGACACACGCGGCTTCGCGCCCAACGGGCCGGGCAATCATTCGGCGGGATTTCTGCCGGCCTCCAGTCAGGGCACGATGATGCGGGTCGGCCGCCAGAATGCGATTCACGATCTGTTTCCACCGGATAGCGCGAAGTTCATCACGCCCGCCGGGGAGGCCGACACGCTCGAAACCCTCGAAAAGCTCAATCGAGCGCACCTGGGCAAACGGCCCGGCGATTCGCGGCTCGAAGCCCGCATCCAGTCCTACGAGATGGCCGCGAAGCTGCAAATCAGCGCGCCCGAAGTGCTGGATATTTCCGGCGAGTCGGAAGCAACGAAAAAGCTCTACGGGCTGGACGAGAAAATCACCGCCGATTTCGGCCTTAGTTGCCTCGTCGCGCGGCGTCTGCTCGAACGTGGTGTTCGCTTTATCCAGCTATGGAGCGGCGCCGACAACGGTTTCCCGCGTCGCAATTGGGACAGCCACGAAGACCTCGTCAAAGACCACGGCGGCATGGCCAAAGGAATGGACCAACCCGCCGCCGCCTTGATCAAAGACCTGAAAGCCCGCGGATTGCTCGACGACACGATCGTCTATTGGACGACGGAGTTCGGGCGCATGCCCTGCAGCCAAGGAGCCAAGGGACGCGATCACAACCCATTCACCTTCACGAGTTGGTTGGCCGGAGGCGGCGTGCGAGGCGGTGTCACCCATGGGGCCAGCGACGAATGGTCTTACAAGGCCGCCGAGAACCCGATCTATTGCTACGACGCTCACGCCACCGTCTTGCACCTGCTCGGCATCGATCACAAGAGGCTCACCTTCCGCCACAACGGCATTGACCGCCGCCTAACCGACGTCCACGGGGAAGTGATCCACGAGATCGTGAGTTAGCAGAGCGTTGCAAGAGGGTGTTCAGCGAAAAACCCTCAGCGGAAATTTTCGACCAGCATGATGTCGGCCTCCATTGGCTCCAGTTGGCCGAAGAGAATCGATCGACCGTCAGGGGCGACGCTCATCGTGCCAACCGGCTGTCTCTCGAGATCATGGATCGGCTCGACGGCGCCCGTGGCAAAGCGGAAGAAGTGGAGAGAAAAACCAGCTTTCGGGGTCGACGCGGGGACGAAATAGACCCCGTCTTCGACGACATCGTAGATACCGCTATACATGGATTCGAGGATTTGTTCTTCCTCGCCTCCCTCGACCGGTATTCTCCACAAAGATTTGCTGGCGCCGCGCGTAAAGTAAAACAGACTTCCGTCGGGTGACTCCATCCTTGGCCCCCCCCCCGGCTGTAACGACCTGGGCGGGACCTCCTCCCGCCGGCATCTTGAAATTCTGATAAGTCCCGTTGCGGTTTGAGTTGAAGTAGATCCACTCTCCATTTCTCGACCAAGCCGGCCACGCCTCGTGCGACGGATCGCTCGTCAAGCGCCGAGGCGCGCCGCCCTCGGCGTCCACGACGTAGACATCGGAATGCCCTTCCGCCTTGGAACTGAATCCGATACTCTTCCCATCGGGAGCCCAGCGGGGCCAGTTGGTCGCCGGCGCGCCAAGCGAAGTCAACTAGACAGGGTTCGAACCGTCGCTGTCGCACCTCCAGATTTCCTTGTCACCGGAGCGAGCCGAGGTGAACGCGATACGGTTGCCGTCGGGAGAATAGTGCGGATTTCGGTCCCACCGGGAAGAAGAAATGAACTTAACCGCCATGCCGGTCACGCCGTCCGCAACGGGCAAGCTGACGCGGTAGATGTTTATGTTGAGGTCAGACGCTGTATACGCGAGCCGATGCCCCTGACGGGAGAGTTGCGGCCAAGACCCGCTCTCCCCAAACGGCAGCCGCTCGGGCGAGGCGGTCCCGGATGACCGGCACTCTCCAGAGACTTGAGGTGCCGAAAGGCCCCGCCGCGAAAACAATGTCGCGGCCGTCGGAAGTGAAACTGTGCCCGCCGATCTTCTGCTCCATGAAGGTTCGGCGTCGAGGTTCGCCTTGCGGGTTCAAATCTTGGTCGAGATCCAGCAGATAGAGATCGCTGCTCGCCGAGCCGAACCGGGAAAAGGCGAGCGTGCGACCGTCGGGAGAAAAGGCGGGGAGGACGTCACCTACTTGCGAGCCCTCCAGCGGCGTCGTCAGCCTTCGCCTTTCGCCGGAATCCACCGAAAGCAAGAATAGGCTCAACGGCCCGGGCGAATCCTCCGCCCAATCGCACACGGCCAGCCAACGGCTGTCCGGAGACCAGGCCAGACAGGTCCCCAGAAGATAAGTGAAAGGAACCCGTGTCTCCGCCAGTTTGCGTTCCGTCCCGCCGAGCGCGGGAATCAAGTAGAGGCCCATCTTCTTTCCGGCCTCGGTACGTCCGCGGAGAAAAGCGATGTGGCGGCCGTCCGGCGACCAGGCGGGGGTACTGTCCCAGTCGGGATTGGTGGTAAGTCGCAACGGGGGCCCGGGCCCGATAAGTTTGACGTAAATGTCGAAACTCTCCGGATTTTCCCCGGTCCACGCGAAGGCCACGTGGTTGCCGTCGGGGGAAAATGAACTGGCGGTCTCCATGCCCGGGTAACTGGTTAGCGGAACGGTGCGCATGGGTTCGAGGGGCGGTTCGGTTGTGGGCAGGAACTTCCACAAGGCCGCCCCGGCGATCGTGAGAACAATCGCCGCAGCCGCGCCAGCCCATGCCAAACGTCGTCGCCGGGACCGCGCCGGCATTTCCCAGCTCGCCGCCGTAACGGGTCTGCCGCTCGGTTTGGCCTCGAGGGCCCGCAAATCGACGATCATCTCCTCGACGTGCTGGTAGCGGTCCGCCGGGTCTTTGGCGAGCGCCTTGCCGACGATGAAGTCCAACTCTATCGGCAGGCCCGCCCGCAAAGCCGTGATCGGCTCGGGGTCTTCGTTGCCGATGGCATAGAGCACGGCCTCTTGCCGCTCTCCCGCGAAGGGCAGCCGCCCCGTTACCATCTCGTAAATCACGACTCCCAGGGACCAAACATCCGTGCGCCGATCGGTCGGCTTCCGCCTCGTCTGTTCCGGCGACATATAGGCCGGCGTGCCTAGGATCGTCGCTGTCTTTGTGAGTCTCGATTGCTCGGCGAGTTGCGCCAGGCCGAAGTCCATGATTTTGACCTGGCCCTCTTCGGTCAGCATCAGATTGGCGGGTTTGATGTCGCGGCGAACGACGCCCTTGCCGTGAGCCGCCTTCAAGCCCTCGGCGGTCTGGGTGGCGATGTCGATTACCTCCTCGAGCTTGAGCGGGCGATCGCAGATTTTGTCCTTGACGGTTCGGCCCGCGACGAAGGCCATGGCGAGGAAGGTTTGTCCCTCGGCCTCGTCGATTTCATAGACGGTGCAAATGTTGGGATGGTCGAGTGCCGCCGCGGCTTGGGCCTCGCGCAGGAAGCGTTCCTTGGCTTCGGCGTCTTCAACGACGTCGGCGCGGAGAAACTTCAGCGCGACCGGACGCTTGAGCTTGGTGTCGAGGGCCTTGTAGACCACGCCCATGCCGCCTTCGCCGAGTTTTTCGGTGATCTCGTAATGGCTGATGGTTTGGTCGATCATGGCCTGCCCCTAGCCTGAAGAGATTGTACAGCGGCAGGGACGCCCATGCCGCCTTCGCTAGGTTTTTCGAGCAGGCGGTAGTGGGAAATGACGTGCTCCGCGGCGGCTCCCTCGGGAAGCCCGACGATCTTGCCCGACGCGTTGACCTGCTCGACCGCGCCGATGAAGCGATACCCCCGCCGCGGCAGGGTTTCGATAAAGCGAGGCTCGTCGGCGGAATCCCCCAACGCTTGCCGCAATTTGCTGACGGCGATGTTGAGGCCCTTTTCGAAATCAACGAAGGTGCTGTCGGGCCAAAGCCGTTCGCGAAGCGCCTCGCGCGTGACGAGCTTGCCGGGGCGTTCGAGCAGCGCGGCGAGGATTTGAAACGACTGCTCCTGCAGGCGAATCTTCACCCCACCCTTGCGAAGCTCGCCGGTCTTGAGATTCAGCTCGAAGGTTTCAAACCGCACCACCCTCGAAATTTGGATCGAATCTTGCATGAAAACGCCGGATGCCTCCACTGCCGTTCGCGATTCACGGCTTGCGGTTTGGAATGCAAGGGAATTATAGCGCTTTCGGCGCGGAGTTCAGCAGTGATGTCGGAGGTATTGGGAGGTGTTGCTGTTTCGATACCACGATTCGAAACGGGCGCCGCCGCGGCTGAAACTTCACCGGGTAAAGTTTTGCGAGGTCGCGGGGCTGCCTGGAGCCGGGAGGTGGAGGCCCGAAAATCTCCATCACCGGCTGATTGGTTGCGGCTGGGCTTGGGCAGGCCTGGAGACCTGCCCCACTGGGCTCGCCGCGTTCACCCGAGTTCTCAGCACCAAACGGCACCGTCCTTAACCCGGATTTCCACTTTAGTTTCGGTTCTGCTAACCATCGGGTGGACTCGGACGCCTTTATTTATGCGGGCTTGAAAGCACTCAAGGCGCTGAGGAGATCAACACCCAATGGGTGAAAAAGAAAACAAACCGTTTCAGCTCACCTTCAATGGATTTCTCAAGGTCGATTTCCAAGGATCGCGAGTCACCTCGGATGGCGGGCTGATTCTCATTCGCGAACTGGACGAACGACTCGGACTAGGCAAGCTGATAGACGAGCATCTGACGGATTCGCGGCAAGGCTCGAACAAGAAGTTCCCGTTCGTCGATCTGCTGCGACAGTCGGTCTACTCCCGCTTGGCGGGCTACGAGGATCTCAACGACGCCGTTCGTGTCTCCGCCGATCCAACCTTTCGGCTGATTGGCTCGAAGAAGAACTGGGATCGCGGCGCGGCGCTGACCTCCCGGCTGCAGAGCTTCGAGACCGCCATGCTCGCCGGCGACGAGAATCTGATCGGGCTGATGGCGGTGAACCGCGAGTTGATCGCGCAAGCCGAGGCCGGTGATGACTCCGAGTGCGTCGTGCTGGACATGGACTCTACCGAGAGCCCCGTCCACGGCCGGCAGGAAGGCAGCGCCTACAACGGCCACTTCGAGTCGGTCTGCTACCACCCACTGTTGCTGTTCAACCAGCACGGCGATTGCTTGGCGGCAAAGTTGCGACCGGGCAACGTGTCCAGCGCCGAGGACTGGGACGAGCTGCTGCTGCCGGAAATCGAACGCCAACAGGCGGAGGGCAAACAGGTGACGTTCCGGGCCGATGCCGCCTTCACCAAGCCGGATATTTACGAGACGTTGGAGGAGCGCGGCGTGGACTACGTGATTCGCATCCCGGCCAACAAGAGCCTGGAGCTGGAGATCGAAGATATCGTGTTTCGTCCGCCGGGCAGGCCGAGCGCAAAGCCCCTGGTGCGCTACAGGAGCTTTCGGTATCAGGCCGCGAGTTGGTCGAAGTCCCGGCGGGTTGTTGCGAAGGTCGAGCATCACCAAGGTGAGTTGTTTCCTCGCGTCGGTTTCATCGTCACGAGCATGGCCTTGCCGAGCCGCTCGCTGGTGCGGTTCTACAACAAGCGCGGCACGGCGGAGCAGTGGATCAAGGAAGGCAAACAAGCGACGCATTGGACAAGGCTGTCATGCCATCGGTTCCGGGCCAACGAAGTGCGACTGCAACTCAGCGTGCTGGCCTATAACCTGGGGAACCTATGGCGGAGGCTCGGGCTGCCGCAACGGATCAAGAGCTGGTCGCTGACGAGCTTGCAACAGCGGCTGATGAAGACGGGCGGTAGGCTGGTCAAGCATGCGCGGTACTATTGGCTGCTGTTGGCCGAAGGACATCTGAACCGGCGGCTGTTCGGCGACATGCTGCATAGGATCTGGGCGCTGCCTGTGCCGGGTGGGTAGCGTTGCCCGGGCGAGGATCAACAGTTTTTGGCTCCAAAAAGGTTTCGCAGGGAGCAGTGTCGGCCGGAGCGCCGTTCAGTCCGCTCAATCAACGTCTGTGAGCGGACGGACGAGCCCTGGCGCCTACCGGCGGAGGTGATGTGCAGGGTTCAGCGCGAAAAGACGTGGTATTCGGCGCAACGGGGGTGTATCCTGTGACCGTGCCAGGGCCAAAATGGAAATCCTGGCTGCAAGGTTCACCTCCCTTGTCACTAGCGGCCGCAGACTATGCTTCCCCAGTAGGCTCGGACTCAGGTCTGCTTGGTTGTTAACTCCCGTCTCGTCTCGGGAAGCCCCCTTACCTTGAGGCTACCGCTTGCCGTCCTCTGTCAAGTCACCAACACGATAATATGCGTGCCCATCCTGAATACTGGATCCATACGCCGGATTCGCGCTGAGAATCGTCTCGTCCACGATGACGGGATCATCGGGCAGGTGGTGGACACAGACAATGATATCGGGATTGAAGCGAGCCAGCGTCTCTTTCGCACCCGCAAGCGCGTACCTTTCTGTCCCTTCGATGTCCATCTCGATCAAACCGACCGACTCTAAACCCAGTTCGTGCACGATCCCGTCGATCGTTCGGGTCTGCACCACCACGTCCCCGTCTCTGAGAGCGGTAAACCCTTCCCCGCCCAGTTGAAGGCTGCCCCACTCGTTAAAGGAAGGATGATCGAACCGCGCCGTGCCGTCGGAGTCCCAGGCCGCTGCCTTGACCAGTATGACCCGTTTCTCGACGATTTCTTGCGCAAAGTTTTTTTCTAGACAAACATAGTTGCTCGGCTCCGGCTCAATGGCGACGACTTTGCCGGCGCCTCGGTTAAGGGCCTCGCGAGTGAACGTCCCAACCCAGGCTCCCACCTCCAAGACGATGCCTCCCTCGGGGATCGAGGGAGAGTCCGGAAACAGATCCACCAGACGCGGCCACCTCTGGGTGTGCCAGCGGAGGTGCCCAGCGTCCAGGAACCAAGCCCACATCGGGCCTAGGGGCGTATCCCACAAAACGGGACAGGGTGATTCGCTATCCCGCTTGACGAAGTTTACGGGGTCGCGAAAGGGCGCATTCAGCAGATTTGACTGATCTGTGAATGGGATCATTCCCACGGCCATGTTTGCCCAGGACCACTCTGGTGCGTTGCCGGAAAGCTTGAAGTTCAGCGCCCGGATGCGCGAACGGCCCCACGGCGTCAGAGCCGCCATGATTACCAGCACTACAACTAGGATTCGCAGGCGCATGTTACGCATATCCACTCACATAAGTGCGCGGCAATGAAATTATCGGGTTAGTGAATTGAAGGATTGATCCATGCCGCGGGCTCGGGACCGGAGACTTCGTTCACCAAGCAAGCGCCGCTGAACCGCTCACGGCCTGACCAACCCCGAACTACCGTAGGTAACCCAGTGACTTCAGTACTTTTCGCTCGTCTTCCGTCAGAGTCTTGGTTTCGTGCAACTGTTGCTCCGACGTACCGGATTCCCTCCAGCTAAGCAGTTCGTCGCGCAACAGAACTCGCACCCGGGGTTTCTCCTTCGCCAGATTGACCAACTCTTGCGGATCGTTGATAAGATCTTAAGGCTTTTGGGTCCATCTATTGAGTCTCGCAAAATAGAGTGACACTTTTTGGTGTTGCCGTACGTATTCTTATGTATGGGAACACCGAAAGGAAAGCGCCGCGATTTCGAAGCATTGGAGAAACGCCGTTTCGAAGCGATGCGTTTGCTCGATGAAGGACTCAATCAGTCCGAAACCGCCAGGCGTCTGACAGTCGCCCGCCAAACCGTCAGTGAGTGGCGACGACAGTACCTGGCGCAAGGCGAGGCCGGGCTGCGCAAGGCCGGCCGCGCCGGCCGCAAGCCGCTATTAGACGCCACGCAGCTCGAACGCCTGGAGATCCTGCTGCTCGAAGGCCCCGAGGCGCACGGCTTCCCGACGCCGTTGTGGAGCTGTCCGCGGGTGGCTCGTCTGATCCGAGACGAGTTCGGCGTGCGCTATCACGAGGGCCATGTCTGGAAGATCCTGCGGGCGCTCGGCTGGAGCCCGCAACGCCCGGTCGGCAAAGCCCGCGAGCGCAACGAAGAGGCCATCCGCGACTGGAAGTGCAAGAGGTGGCCGGCCATTAAAAAAAAGCCCGCAAACAAGACCGCACGATCGTCTTCATCGACGAAAGCGGATGGAGTCAGAAGCCGCATCGTTGCCGCACCTGGGCGCCGCGCGGCGAGACGCCGCTGCTGGAGTTCAACTTCAATTGGCAGAAGCTTTCGGTGTCGGCCGGGTTGACGTTGCGCAACTTTTACTTTGGGGATTATAAAGATGGCTTGACAAACGGTGCGCGTTTTGGGACAATAGAGGTATGAAAACGAATCGCAAAGCCCCTGGCAAGTCCCACCGCGAAGGGATCGATTTGTTCCAGATCATGGAGATGTTCCCCGATGATGCGGCAGCCGAGAGTTGGTTTGAAGGAATCCTGTGGGGTCAGCAACGCTGTTGCGGCCATTGCGGTTCCATTGCGACCAGCGAAGTCCCGAATCGCAAGCCTATGCCTTACTGGTGCAAGGACTGTCGGAGCTACTTTAGCGTGCGAACTGGCACGGCGATTGCCCGATCCAAAGTCCCTATGCGCAAGTGGGCGATTGCCATTTACCTCTGCCTGACCAGTCTCAAGAGCGTGTCCAGCATGAAGTTGCAGCGCGACATTCGCGTATCGCAGCCTACCGCTTGGTTCATGCTGCATCGGATACGGGAAGCGTGGGGTCAGGAGCCTAGAGACCAGTTCAACGGGCCGGTTGAGGCTGATGAGACCTACTTCGGCGGCCGTCGTAGGAATATGTCGAAGTCCAAACGCAAGGAGTTGGAAGGTAGAGGAACTGTTGGGAAAGTGGCCGTTGCTGGAGTGAAGGATCGCATCTCCAACCATGTTCGCGCCAAGGTTGTTGAACACACCGACGCCGAGACATTGCAGGGCTTTGTCAGAGACAGCGTGAAGTCCGGCGCCACGCTCTACACCGACGACGCTACCGCCTATGACGGGATGATGGACTTCGAGCATGAATCAGTCAAGCACTCGGCAGCCGAGTACGTGCGCGGGATGACGCACACCAATGGTATCGAGAGCTTCTGGTCCATGTTGAAGCGGGCGCATAAGGGAACTTTCCACAAGCTGAGCGCCAAACACCTACAGCGTTATGTCAACGAGTTCGCCGGCCGCCACAACATCCGTGAGCTAGGAACGCTTGATCAGATGCGGGACACTGTTGCCCACTTGGTCGGTCGTGACCTTCTGTACCGCGACTTGATTGCGGACAACGGGCTGAGTTCGGCTGCTCGGTCGTAGAGGCCGCAACAGGGCCCGGGCTAGTTTCTCCGGTGTCGCGCCTGCAAGGTCGCGTTTTGGATCAATCGTCGGTCTTCCCATGCGTCTCCCTTGTCCCAGCGGGAACCTAGGTTTAGGCCCCCGCCTGGGTGAGAGACACTGTAGCACAACCGCGCTAAGCCCGCCACGGGGTTGCAACCCCGTGGCGGGCAATTTTATGTTGGCCTCTGTTGACTTCTAATTCAGACCCAGTTTCCGCATTTCCATTTCTAGAAAACTCTCCTCTTCTCTCTCTTCATAGAGTTCTTGAGTCCGTTGCAAATCGAGTTCGATCTCCTCCTCCTCGACACCCACAACCTTCAGGCTTGTAGGTGGCCTGGAATTCGATTTCTTTGTCCCCTCAGATTCGCCGCGCAACCGATACTGGCCACGGCTGAGGCGCTCGAACTCTGGCATGTCTATCAGGGTTGAACTGATTCGGTTTGATCCCGACTGACCGTTTTTGAGCACTTCGGCCTCCACGAGGATCTTTCTGACAGGCGTTACCTTCAGAAGACCATCTCCCTTCTCGGCGATGTACAACAGCGCCTCTTTGAGCTTCTTCCCTGCGATCTCGCTGACCTCGACTCCGATTCCGGTTGCCTGCGAACGCTTGGACGGATTATCCGCCAACAGCTCCAATGAGGTCACGACCGAGTCGTACTGCCTCTTGGCCTCGGCGTACTGCCGCTCCAGCTTATGAACCTTAGCCTCAAGCCGCGACTTTATCTCTTGCAACCTCGATGATTCGTCCATGTATACCCCTTTCCAGGTTTTTATACTGCAGCCGATTTCCATTGCCGCATTCACCATCTTGTCAATACGACTTATACACAGTACCCTGAAAATGAATCGGGGATAGTCACGGACCGGATTGGAACCGGCATCTCACAACTTGCAAGGTCGCGCGACTTGTCATTCGTCCACCGTGGCGTCAGCCCCTAATCGAAAGCCCTGAGAGCAGCGCCTACACAAACGGCGATCTGCCCCAGGGACTCTCTAGCGGGGCGGCGGGTCCTGACAAAAGATCGCCGCCCTGCTTACCTCGAAGGCTAGCACATTTCAGGGCTAAGCACAAATCACATAACCATCGCAGGTAATCCCGCCGCCTTCATGCACCAAGTGTGACAGCTTGGGGCCGAGCTGTCAAGCCATCTTTATAATCCCCTTTACTTTCGGCTCTATCCCGGCGCGATTGGCGAGTTGGAGGTCATCGACTTTCTGAAGGCCTTGGTTCGCCACATGGACGGCCCGTTGATGATCGTCTGGGACCGCTTGCCGGCGCATCGCAGTCGGATGGTGCGAGAGTTCATTGAACTCTCGCAAGGCCATATCGTGACGGAGTATTTGCCGGCGTATGCGCCGGAGCTGAATCCGGTGGAATACATCTGGGCGTACTGGAAACAGCACGAGTTGCCGAACGTCTGTCCGAAGGACTACTGGGAACTCGACGAACGTGCCCGCAAAACGCTGCGGCGCATGCGCCGCAAACCGCGCTTGATTACCGCTTTCTGGAAACAGTCTTCTCTTTGTCTCGATTGACAGGATATTATGCGAGACTCAATAAGAAGATTGGTTTCAGTAGTTTACCTGTTTACCAACAGTTAGTGGCGCGTTAACTTCGAGTCGATTGAGCTACCGCCTGATCCGGCTCATTCTGCTCTCACCAACCACCCGGAGGTGAGAGCAATGAATCAGTCGATTACACGGTTTGCAGTCCTTGGTTTTATCCTTCTCTTGAATATTTCGTTACTGGCCGGCCAAACCACCCAAGAGAGGATCGCCGAGCGCGCTACTCTCGCGTCGGCGGCGACGTCGTCGAAATCTCTCGGCTCGGCCGAGGCTCCCTACCTGCTTTCCATCCTGGTTTTCAACCACGCCAATGTCGGCGCCGCGACATTCGAAGAGGCGCAACAGAAAGCGTCGGCGATTTTCGCCAAAGCCCGAATCGATGTGGAGTGGCGTCGCTTTTCTCGCTCGACCGGCGCGGAAGCTCCGTCGGCCTATGACGCAGCCGGTCGCGCCGTGCTTCCCTTGAACCTGATTCTTCCCGCCGAGACGGCCTATCCTCAAATGAAGAAATACCTCGGATTACCGAAAACCGCTCTTGGCTTTGCCTTGACGCAACCCGAAGGCAAAACCCACGGCGAAACGGCTTACGTCTTTGTGAACAAGGTGGCGGACCTCATCGAAAAGGAGCCGTTCGCGGATCTGGGGGTCATGTTGGGACACATGATGGCGCACGAGCTGGGCCACCTGCTGCTTGGTCGAGGGCACTCGCACAGCGGGCTGATGAGCGCGGAAGTCGCTGGACGGACGCTGAAGCTGGCGGGGGCCGGTCGGCTGCATTTCACGCGCAAGCAGGTGAAGCGGTTACGCCAGTCGGTCGGCGAGAGAATCGAGTTGGTCCCCGCGCGGGTGGCGGCGGTGGCCGGGAAGTGACGTTGAGCCGTTTCGTGGTATACCGTTAGAGCACTTGGCGCAACTTGGCCGCCGATCGCGACCGGGTTGGCGGGCGCCCCGAAATGCTTGGAAAGGCGGTTACCATGATCCGGCTGCTTGTCACGACCCTTCTGCTCACCCTCGTCGCCTGCGCGCCGGGCGGCGAACCCTCGGAGACGGAAAGCGCCACGCCCCCGGCGAAGACGGTCGATACCCTGGCCGGAACGGGCGTCAGCGGCCTCTCGGGTGACGGCGGCTCTGGCGAAAAAGCGCAGGTCGGCAATCCTTTTGGCGTCGTCATCGGCCCCGACGACGCGCTTTACATCGGCGAAGTCGACACCCATCGGATTCGCCGTCTGGACTTGAAGACGAATGTGATTTCGACGGTCGTCGGCAGCGGCCGCAAGGGCTACTCGGGCGACGGCGGTCCGGCGCTGGAAGCCGACCTCAACGAGCCCTATGAAATTCGATTCGCGGCGAATGGCGACATGTATTTCGTGGAGATGCGCAACCATATTGTTCGTAAGGTCGAGGCCGCCACCGGCACGATTTCGACCGTGGCGGGGACGGGCGAGGCGGGCTACTCGGGCGACGGCGGCCCGGCGGTCCAGGCGCAATTACACGACCCTCACAGCATCGAGCTCGACGGTCGGGGGTCGCTCTATATCGCCGACATCAAGAACCATCGCGTGCGCCGCGTGGACCTGGCGACGGGCGTCATCTCGACTTTCGCCGGCACCGGCGAACAGGCCCCCACGCCCGACGGCGCAGCGCTCGACGGCACCCCTCTCAACGGACCGCGCGCGATTGCTTTCGACCGCGGCGGCGACATGTTTCTGGCGCTGCGCGAAGGCAACGCCGTCTACCGCATTGCCATGAAAGCGAAGACCCTGCACCACGTTGCCGGCACCGGCGAGCAAGGCTACGCCGGCGACGGAGGACCCGCCAAGCAAGCTCTGCTTTCCGGCCCAAAGGGAATTTCGGTCGGCCCCTGCGGAGGCGTCTATATTGCCGATACCGAAAGCCACACCATCCGGCGGATCGACCTGAAGAGCGGCGTGATTGAAACCGTGGTCGGCGACGGCAGCCGCCATGACGGGCCCGCCGGCGACCCGCTCGGGTGCGGGTTGGCACGCCCGCACGGGGTCTTTGCGGCTTCCGACGGCGCGGTCTATGTCGGCGACAGCGAGAACCATCGTGTCAGGGTCTTGCACTAAGGCTTCGCCGCGCGCGCTTTCACCGGCGCAGTGTCGGCGATCTCCCAAGTGAAGGTCGAAGAAGCGCCGCACGCGCTCGAACAGTTCCGGCGTACCGAACTCTCCACCGCGTCCGTGACCACCCCCGACGACGGTGTGGAAAGTGACGTCGACGCCGGCCTGGCGGAGCGCTTTGTCGAGCAGAACGCTTTGGTTATGCGGGACAAGTTCGTCGCCGTCCCCGTGAACGATCAGAAAGGGCGGGTCGTCCGCACTGACATAGGTGATCGGGTCGCTGCGGCGAACCTTCTCCGGGTTTTGTTGAATCGGCCCGCCGACGAGTGGGCTTTCCGGAGAATCAGACCCGTCATGAACGATGGTGCTTCCGGCGGCATCCATGCGGAGAAAATCGGTTGGGCCGAAATAATCGACGACGGCCTGAACGCGGCTCGATACGCCGGGATTGCCGAGATTTCCTTCGAGATCCGCCATTCTATCAAGGGGTGCGCCGGCGTCCGAAGGGTCGCGCCCGCGGGCTCACCGGCGGCCGGGGTCTAGGAGGGCCCGAGAATGTCGTCGAGGGGGATCTCGATGGCGGGTTCGGCGGCTCGCAGGACGCCGTCGCTGACTTCGGAACTGCCGTCCGCAGTGAAGACATGCGCGCTGTGCGCTCGAGGGTCGATGACCCAGACGTAGGCTACGCCAAACTCGAGATAATCGCGGACTTTTTCTTGGAGGTCTCCCGGGCGGTCGTCTTTTGAGAGAACTTCTACGACAAGAAAAGGCGGAGTACGAAAGACCTGCTCCTGGGGTTCGCGGTCCAGATAGACGCAGACGTCGGGAACGCGAAAGCGAGTGGGTTTCACCTGGACCCGCTGTTCAGGGAAAGCGTGTGTCCCGTGAGTATCCTGGTGATTACGGAAAAAGTAAACCAGTTCTCGTTGTGCTCGGCTATGGTCTTTCTCGCCCAAGTTACGCTCCACGATCGTACCGTCGATGTATTCGCGATCGCCGTCGCTGAAGCTCGTGCGCAAATACTCTTCCACGGAAACCAACGTGGGGAGCGGATGCATATTGATATTGTAGTCGAGGCCGCTTAGTGGAAAACGGTGTATTCCGCTCGGCGAGTTGACGCGCCCACTGACGGGTCCACAGCTCGGCACCCTTTCCAAGCCCCGTGATAAACTCGTGAGCTTACTCGTGGAAACCGACTTTCTCATCGTGGGGGCCGGGATGGCCGGGCTGCGGGCGGCGATCGAAGCTTCCGAGGCCGGGCGGGTGCTCGTGCTCACCAAGGATCGGCTGACCGAATCAGCTTCCGAGTATGCGCAGGGCGGTATCGCGGTCGCCTTGAGCGACGACGATGAGGTGAGCCTGCACGAGCAGGACACGCTCAACGCCGGGGCGGGCTTATGCGATCCCGACGCCGTTCGCACTTTGGTTGAGCACGGCCCGTGCGAGATCGAACGCTTGATGGAGTGGGGCGTCGAGTTCGACCGCGAGGGCACGCGCCTCGCCTTCACACAAGAAGCGGCCCACAGCCGCCGACGAGTGCTTCACGCCCACGGCGATTCGACAGGCCGCGAGATTGCCCGGACGCTGTTTCAAGAGGCCCGCACAATCGAAAAGATCCGCTTTCAAAGCTATTCCGCCGTGGTCGATTTGCTTACCGACAACGGGGAAGTTTGCGGCGCCATGGCCTGGAGCGAGCCGGACCGTCGCCTGATTCCGATCTACGCACGGGCCGTATTGCTCGCCAGCGGCGGTCTGGGCTGCGTATACCGCGAGACGACCAATCCCGATGTCGCCACCGGAGACGGTGTGGCGCTGGCATTCCGCGCGGGCGCAGAGATTGCGGATATGGAGATGATCCAATTCCACCCGACGGCGTTGTTCTTGGAGGGCGCGCCCCGCTTCTTGCTTTCGGAAGCCTTGCGCGGCGAGGGAGCGTACCTGAAAAACAGTGCCGGCGACCGATTCATGCGGCGCTATGACGAACGCGAAGAGCTGGCGCCTCGCGATATCGTCTCACGGGCGATTGTGGCCGAGCTGCACCGTACGCAATCGGGGCCGGTGTACCTGGACCTGACGCACCTGGATCCGGAATTCGTCCCTCGTCGCTTTCCGCGGATCCACGAAACCTGCCGGCACTACGGTGTCGATCTGAGGCGGCAGCCGGTCCCGGTGCATCCGGCCGCACATTACGCCATGGGAGGCGTTGCGACTGACAGCGAGGGCGCTACCACCGTCGCCGGCCTTTTCGCGGCCGGGGAAGCGGCGTGTACGGGGGTTCATGGAGCCAATCGGTTGGCAAGCAACTCGCTGCTCGAGGGTTTGGTCTACGGCGCGCGGGCCGGGCGAAGGTTGACGAGTCGGGCGGGAGCTTCCCTACGGCATCCGGCGCTTCCCGAGATGCCGACGCCCCAGCCTCTGCCGGCGAACGCCGTTTTCGAGTTGCGTCGGTTGGCCTGGCGACGGGCCGGGATCATGCGGTCGGGGGAAGGGCTGCGAGCGGGATTGGAGGAGCTTGACCAGCTTCGAGGGGCGTTCGACAAGGGCTTGGCCCGCAACAACCGTCAGGGTTTCGAAGCCGACAACATGTACCAGGTCGTTTCGCTGATCACGCGGGCGGCGCTGGCGCGCGAAGAAAGCCGCGGTTGCCATTACCGGTCCGATTTCCCTGAAAAGAGCGCCGAGTTTGAAAAGCACTCGCGGGTTTCGAAGAGTTCCGACGTGCGCTTCCTCGCGGATTCGGCGAAACCTTGGGCTCGCCCCGCGTAACCTCATCCCATGCTTGGCCGGTTATTCCACTGGACGACCCCCGCCGAGCGGACTGAGGAAGACGAGTTGCTCGACCTCGAAGAGGGGTCCGCGCGGGAGGTTGCCCGCAGCCTTCGCGATCTCGAGCGCATCAACCGCTTCTTGGGAGGAAAGGCGTTCTTGCGTCGCCACGTCTTCCCGCTGCTCGACCGGCGTGAGTCGGCACGGCCGCTACGCGTCCTCGATATGGCTTGTGGATCGGCCGTCTGCGCCCGGTGGATCGTCGACCGGGCGCGCCGTCGGGGACGGAATGTCGAGATCGTGGCGCTCGACCGAAGCGCGCGGCATTTGAAGGTTGCTCGCGAAGAGATCGCCCGCCGTATCCCCGACGGCTACCCGGAGATCACCTTGTTGCGCGCCGATGCCGGGTGTCTGCCTTTTCAATCCGCAGCATTCGATCTGGTCATTTCCACGTTGTTTCTGCACCATCTCTCGCCACCGGACTTGGCCGGGATGATCCGAGCCTGGGCGCGGGTTTGCCGCGGTCGCCTGCTGCTCAACGATCTTGTGCGCGATTGGGCCCCCTATTATTTCTTCCTGGCCTCTCGGCCGATTTTTGCGTGCAGCCCGCTGACGTGGCACGACGGGCGGGTATCGTTGCTGCGGGCCTACACGCCCGCTGAAATGCGGGCGATCACCGAGCGCTCCGGTGTGCGCTTGATCCGAATTCACCGTGATTGGCGCTATTATCGAATGACCCTTGTCGCGGAGGGGCGGGCCCATGACGAAGTTGACGCAGCGGAAAATTGAAACCGAGGTTGCGGTCATCGGCGCCGGGGCGGCGGGCTGCGCGGCGGCTCTGGCGTTGGGGCGCGCCGGGGCGAGCATCACGCTGGTCGAAAAAGGCGCGGCACGGCGGGATCGTTTCTGCGGTGAATTCATCTCGGGCGAGGCCCTGGCGGCGATCGAAGAGTTGGGCGCGCGCGACACGGTCGAAGCGCTCGGCCCCCACCCGATAGCACGGGTTCGGCTGTTGTCGCGGGAGGGCCGGCAATTTGAACTCCCGCTGGGTGCGCGAGGCTGGGGCCTCAGCCGACGGGCGCTCGACGGCGCACTGCTCGACGAAGCGCTCGCACGCGGCGTTCGGCTGATCGAACACTCGGGAGTGGAGGACCTCTCGGGCGACCTGCGCCAAGGCTATCGCTTGCGGTTGGGCGGCGCTGCTTCGGGAACCGAGATTCGTTGCCGCGCCGTGATCGGGGCGCACGGGAAGGCCTCGCAAGTCGACCGCTTGTTGGGCCGGTCTTTTGTCCGCCGAACAAGCCGCTATGTCGGCGTGAAATGCCGTTTCGAGGGCGTCGACCGCGGGAACCGCGTCGAGCTGTATCTATTTCCCGGCGGTTATTGCGGGGTCGCCGGCATCGAGCGAGGACAGACGAATGTCTGCTTGCTGGCCCGCCGCGAAGTGCTCGCCGCGTGCGGGGGCCGTCCCATGGCGGTGATCAAAGCCGTTGCCAGTGAAAATAGGGCTTTCGGCGAATGGTTTCCGTACGGCCGACCGATCGAGGAAACCTTGATGAGCATCGGGCAAGTGCCTTTCGGGCCGAAGCGCCGCGTTGAGCGCGGCGTCTTTATGGCAGGTGACAGCGCGGGTGTTCTGCCGCCGTTTCTGGGCGTCGGCGTAGCGGCGGCGCTGGGGTCGGGTGTGCGTTGCGGCGAGACCGTGGCTGCCTGGTTGCACGGTGATCTCGACGCCCACGAGGCCGCCGCGCTATACGATGCTTGGTGGCAGTCTCGTTTGAGCAAGACTGCCCGCTGGGGAGGATGGGCGTCGGAGTTGCTGTGTCGGCCGGCGGTCGGCGCGGGCGCGATTCGCGCACTGCAATGGATTCCGGCGGCGGGGCGGTTGTTTTACTCGAAAACACGCACGGCTCCTCGCCACGTTTGGCGGGTGGGGTCGGCGGGGGCTGAGCGCTTGTAGAGGGATGGGGGCTGTCCTGAGCGCCGGCCGAATAAGGGCCGCTGAATCATTGTCGAAATTAGAGCGGTCCGGGCCGGGGGCCCGCAGGTGCGGCTGCTTGCGAATGACAAAACTCAATTCCACCGTCGAAGTTCTTTCGCCCGGCGCTGATGCGTCGAACTGCCGCGTCGTCTTGTTTGACTTTGACGGGACACTGTCGCTCATTCGCGCCGGGTGGGTCGACGTCATGGTGCCGATGATGGTCGGGTTCTTGTCCGAGCTCGACAGCGGTGAATCGGCAGCGGAGCTCACGGCGGTGGTGGCGGAGTTTGTCTCGCGCCTGACCGGCCGGCAAACGATTTACCAGATGATCGAGTTGACCGAGCAGATCCGCTCGCGCGGAGGCGACCCACTCGATCCGCTGCGGTACAAGCACATCTACCTCGACCGACTCCAGGTGCGCATCAAAGACCGCGTCGAGGGCCTGCGCTCGGGGGCGGTCTCGCCCGGCGCACTTCTCGTCCCCGGCTCCCGCCCGCTGCTTGAAGCCCTCAAGCGACGCGGCATGCGGCTCTATCTCGCCAGCGGCACCGACGAGCCTTATATGAAGGCTGAGGCGAAGCTGTTGCAGGTCGATTCCTATTTCGACGGCGGCATCTACGGAGCCCTCGACGATTACAGGAGCTTCTCGAAGAAAATGCTGATCGAGCGCATTCTTCGTGAAAGCGACTTCGGCGGCGAGGAATTCTTGGCCTTCGGCGATGGCTACGTGGAGATCGAAAACGTCAAGGAAGTGGGCGGGCGCGCCGTGGGCGCGGCGACCGACGAACCCGCCTGCGCGCAAGTCGATCCGGTGAAGAGAAAGCGGCTTGCCGCGGCCGGCGCCGATTGGATTGTCCCCAACTACAATAGACTTGACGAGTTGCTCGGCGTCCTTTTTCCCGCGTGAAGCTGTTCTCATAACACGACCTGCTCATGAAGTCGAAATACCCCGTTTTCGATCGTTCGAAACTCCATCTGCGTCCGCTCGCCGAGCGCAACCATGACATGGACGCCGACTACGTCCTGCCTCTCGACGCGGCCGTGGATTTCGAGCATCCGCATCTGGAAACCGTCGTCCGCGCCACCCGGGAGGCACGCGACCGCGGCGCGGCGCGCATTCTGATGATGGGCGCGCACGTCATCAAGATGGGGGTCTCGCGCCACCTCATCGACCTGCTCGAAAAAGGCGTTCTGACGCACATCGCCATGAACGGCGCGAGCGCGATTCATGACTACGAGCTGGCGCGCATCGG
Source organism: Bryobacterales bacterium (assembly GCA_965238125.1). Lineage (GTDB taxonomy): Bacteria > Acidobacteriota > Terriglobia > Bryobacterales > UBA6623 > UBA6623. The sequence continues at coordinate 6,559,951 of OZ250179.1, forward strand.
AGCGACGACCGAAAGCGTGGCGCATTATATCCGGCGCGGCGAGTTCGGGCTGTGGCAAGAGACAGGCCTGCTCAATGAGTGGGCTCGGGAAGCGGCCGAGCTGGAGCTGGGTTTTGGTGAAAACGTCGGCCGCCGGATCGCCGAAAGCGACTACCCCCACAAAGACCTCAGCATCTTCGCGGCCGCCTATCGGCGGTCGATTCCGGTGACGGTTCATGTCGGCATCGGATACGACATCATCCACCAGCACCCCAACTGCGACGGCGCCGCTTTGGGCGCGTCGAGTTACCGCGATTTCCTGATTTTCACGCGTGCCGTCGAGGGCTTGGAGGGCGGCGTGATGCTGAACTTCGGTTCGGCGATCATGGGCCCCGAGGTCTATCTGAAAGCGCTGTCGATGGCGCGCAACGTTGCCCGGCGCGAGGACCGCGAGATCAGGGACTTCACGACCGCGGTCTTTGATCTGGTGCCCATCGAAGGGGACTACCACAAAGAGCTGCCAAAGACCGACCCCGGCTACTATTTCCGGCCGCATAAGACGATACTTGTTCGTACGGTGGCGGACGGTGGAAAGAGCTACTACTTGTGCGGCGACCATCGCCAGGCCCTGCCCGCGTTCCATGCCGCTATCCTGGGTGGACCGCGGTGAACTGGACCCCCCTCATCGACGAATTCCGGCGCTGCCATGTCTTGGTGGTGGGCGACATCTGCTTGGATCGCTGGTGTCGCTACGACCCTTCCGCGCGCGAGCCTTCTCGCGAAACCGGCATTCCCCGGATAGGGATCGTCCGCTCCCAAGTTACACCGGGCGCCGGCGGCACGGTCGCGAACAACCTGGCGGCGCTCGGGGCCGGAAAGGTTGCAGTGCTTGGGGCCATCGGCCAAGACGGATTCGGTTTCGAGCTTGAGCGGGCTTTGGCGCGGCGCAAGATCGACTATCGCCTCTTGGTGGCGTCGCCGCGCGTACAGACCTTCACCTACACGAAAGTCATCAATACCGACAACGACGGCGAAGACCAACCCCGCCTTGACTTCATCAATAACGAGCCGCTGCCCGACGAGGTTGAGGATCAGCTCATCACCAACTTCCACACCTGCTATGAGCACTTCGATGTGATCATGGTCGCCGACCAAGCGGAAACCGGCCAGGGAGGCGTCATCAGCGACGCCTTTCGAGAGGTGCTCGCCGACGTTGCCGAACGAAATCCCGAAAAGATTGTGGTGGTCGATTCGCGCAACCGCATCGAGCGATTCCGAAACGTAATCGCGAAACCGAATCTGGACGAGGCGACGGCCGCATGCCAACGGGTCTTTGGGGCAGTTGACTTGCCGCGCTTGCACGACACCATCGGACGAGGCCCGCTCGTGGTCACCCGAGGCCCCGAGGGCGCGTTGCTGGTGGAGGACGAAGGCATTCGGGAGATCCCGGCCGAGGCAGTCGATACACCGGTGGATATCTGCGGCGCGGGCGACAGTTTCGCCGCCGGCATGGCCCTGGTGCTGGGGTCCGGCGGCGACGTGGAGACGGCGATCCGCTTCGGCAGTTTGGTATCGAGCGTCACTATCATGAAAAGAGGAACCGGCACGGCACGGCCCGAGGAGGTCCTGGCCCGAGCCGACGCCGCGGGCGTTTAGCGAAGCAACGAAATAGCGCAGTGGGGCAGGTCTCCAGGCCTGCCCGCGGCCCGCCCGTCGGACTGCGAAGCAGTACTGGCCTGCTGAGCCGGCCGAACGCAAAACAAACCGCCATGAGTTTCCCCATCGAATACAAATCCAAGCTTCTTGCCGCCCTCGATACGATCGACACGACCAAGGTAGACCAAGCCATCGAAGCCTTCCGCAAGGCCCGCGACGAAGACCGCCAAATCTTCGTCTTCGGCAATGGAGGCAGCGCCGCCACCGCCAACCATTTCGCCTGCGACATCGTCAAAGGCGCGAGCTACGGCCGCGAGAAACGCTTCAAAATCATGGCGCTGAGCGAGCAGGTCCCGACCATGACGGCCTACTCGAACGATGTCGGCTATGACGTCATTTTTCTCGAGCAGCTGCGGAACTTCGCCCGCCCGGGCGATATCGTGATGGCCCTCAGCGGCAGCGGCAATTCGCCCAATGTCGTACGCGCCATCGAACACGCCAATGAAATCGGGTGCTACACGATCGGCTTAAGCGGCTGCGACGGCGGCAAGCTGGGCGAGATGGCGAAACTCCACGTCCACGTCGCCGACCACCACATGGGTCGCGCCGAAGACGGCCACATGATCATCTGCCACATGATCGCCTACCACTTCATGGATCACGAAAAGAGCGCTTGACGGGCTGTGCCGGGGCCCGTCGAAACCGGTGGTTCGCCGGCCTTACACAGCGCCCGTGTGTTACGTTTGGAGGTTCATCCAAACCTCTCTCTGAAACGGGCCTTCTCCATGAAACTCACCTTCTACCAAAAGCCCAGTTGAACCACCTGCCGCAAAGCAAGAAGTTTCTTGCTCGACCAAGGCGCGGAATTGCAGTTCGTCGATCTGAATAAGGGATTGAGTGTCGAAGAACTCGAACAACTAATCGGTCGTCGCGATTACCGCGAATTCTTGAACACCCGCAACGCGCTCTATCGCGAGATGGGGATGAAGACGAATCCGCCGCCCCGCGCCGAAACGCTGCGGCTGATGTCGGAGAACCCGAATTTCATCCGCCGTCCCCTCATCAAGAAGGGCGGCAAAGTCATCGTGGGTTTTGACCCCACCGAATGGAGCGCCTAAAAAGCCCCTCCAACTTTGCGCCGCGAACATTCTTCCCGCTCGTTCGTTCTTATTGTTAACGCTCCGTCTGCCGCCGGCGTTATAGAGCTTGAAATCGGATACGCACCAATGCACGGCGGCTCGGGCGCGGCCGCGGCCAAGCTCGACGCGCACAGGAGGCTAACATGGACCACATGGCCGAAATACTAATTCCGCTCGCCGGATGCACCATGATCGTACTGATCGTGTTCTTTTCGATCAGGCTGCGGCAAGCCAGGGTTCAATCACGAACGGAACTCCATAAGCACCTGCTCGACAAATTTAGCTCGGGAGGGGAACTAACGACGTTTCTCGAAAGCGAGGGCGGCAAGAAAATGCTGGCGGACCTGGGGTCTGAACGCATCGATCCCCGCGAAAGCTGGCTCAAGAGCTTGAGAACCGGAATTGTACTAGCCTTCTTGGGGCTTGGACTGTCGGTGCTGACAGAGGGGTTCGGTGCCGATGAGGACCTCATCGTTCCGGGCGGCGTTTGCCTGGCCCTCGGTCTGGGCTTTGTCGTCGCGGCGATCACGACGCGGCTCCTGACGAGGAGCGACGACAAGCAGGAGACGGAACCCGACGCCGCGGCCCCAAGTGAACACGGCATGTAGCACCAAGCACGCCGGCGCGGCTGCACAGGCTTGCAAATGAACCGGCCCCGCGGCTATCGATGCATTTGACGGAAACAGCACTGCCCTTGTCGCTGCCCGACGCCGAGGGGACGACGGCGGAAGCCGCCGGACTGATGGACGAAACCGCCTTCCGCGTTTTCTACGAGCAAACCGCGCCCGGCTTGCACGCCTATCTTGCGCGCGCGCACAATCCAACCGCGGCCGACGACCTTCTTCAAGACATCTTCATTCGCTACCTGCGCGCGGCCCCCACCGACCTCGAGCCGGCGCAATCGAAGGCCTATCTCTATCGCATTGCGAGTCGCCTGATCATCGACCACGCTCGCCGACTCGACCGCGAACGACGCCGAAATTGGAAGGATCTTATTTCGGGTCGAACGGCACAACCCTCCATCGAGCTAAGCAGTGACGTCGCTCGCCTATTCGGCCGCCTCAAGCCGCGCCGGCGCGCTCTACTGTGGTTGGCTTATGTCGAGGGCTTCGATCATGGCGAGATTGCCGAGGCACTGGGAATCAGCGAAGGCAGCGTCCGCGTGCTGTTGTTTCGGGCACGCCGCGGTATGGCGGCCTTGTTGAAGGAAGCCGGGTTCGCCGAACGACCAACGCGGGAATCCGATTCGGGAAGCGGGTCCGGCGGAAACGGAGAATAATCAAGGAATGAAGAGACGGTCTTGCAGGCACGAAATCGAAGCGGCTCATGCGGCACGCGGCGGTCTGTGGCCCGCCGATTTGGAGCGGCATGTCGCCGACTGCGACGTTTGCCGGGAAACAGTTCTCGTGAGCGGAGCTGTTGCCTCGCTCGCCCCGCGGCCCGTCGTGTTACCCGATCCCGAGCTGATCCGACTCAAGGCCCAATTGATCGCTCGGCGAGAGGCCGAAGTGAAGAAATCGCGACGCTTCGTCATGTACCAGATCGCCCCGCATGCTTTCGCCTGGGCGGCGGGTGGTGGTTGGCTGATTTGGAATCGCTCCGCGGCGGCGTCGCTACTCGACGGAATGCTATCGAAGCTGTCGCTCAGCGACGCGCTTCTTGCCGGCGGGTCATTGTTTCCACGGGTCGAGAACTTCGACCCGCTCACGTTGTCGGCGGTTCTGATCGGCCTGGCGGTCTTCACCGCGCTTGTCGCGCTCGAACCGTTATCGGCCTCGGAGTGAGGAACCGCCGTCACTCCAAACGAAAACTGATGTCTGCGGCCGGGGCCGAGTGGGTTAGGGCGCCGACGGAGATGAAATCCGGGCCGGCCTCGGCGTATTCGCGCACGTTTTCGAGCGTGATGCCGCCCGAGACTTCGACCTCGGCGCGGCCGGCGACGCGGCCCATGGCGCGGTAAACCACGTCGGGGGTGAAGTTATCGAGCATGACGTGCTTGGCGCCGGCCGCCATGGCCTCCTCGAGTTCGCCGAAGCTGCGTACTTCCACCTCAATCGGCAACTGTTGCGCCCCCGCCTTCTCGAGAGCCTGCTTCACGCCGCCCGCGGCCGTGATGTGGTTGTTCTTGATCAGCACCGCGTCAAAGAGCCCGAAGCGATGGTTCGACGCGCCTCCGGCCCGCACCGCGAGTTTTTCGAGACGCCGCAGCCCCGGCGTGGTCTTGCGAGTGTCGAGGATGACGCAGCCGGTACCGTCGACGGCTTCGACAAACCGCCGCGCCGTGCCGGCAATGCCGCTGAGCCGCTGCAGGAAGTTCAGGGCCGTCCGCTCGATCGTCAGCAAGCGTTGCGCGGAGCCGCGAACCCGCGCGAAAACCGAGTCCGCCTCGACCGATTCCCCGTCTTTGCGGATCACTTCGAACTCTTCTTTCTCATAGAGGACGGGCAATAGTTCCACGCCCGCCACAACCATTGCCTCGCGGGCCAAAAAAAAGCCGCTTGCCGCGGCGTCAGCCGGCACGCAAGCTTGGGTCGTCACGTCACCCGACCCGATATCCTCGGCCAACGCTCGGCGAACCGCCTCGACAATTTCAGGGTGTCGCCAATCGGAGGCATCGGACTGCGTTGTGGTTGCCACCAGAGAAAAGCTCTTCCTGAGATATCGGATTTCCGTGAGAGGGTCGCCTACCTCGGCGAGCCTTCAGCTTAGCCCGCTTTTCTCACCGAGTGGCGAGGCAAAGTGCACGAAAGGTCCGTCAGTACGAGGCGCGCGCCGCTTGACGCGCGGTTCGCGGGTGCGTAGGCCGCCGATTCTCGAGGATTTGACACAATAGGAATTCGCGCTTCCCGCCGTCGGCGGGACGATCACAAGGCGGAAAGGCGCCGTCGCGCGCCTGCATTCCCGGAGCAAGGAGTCTCACCGATTGATTAAGAATGCTGTTGTCCCCGTAGCCGGCATTGGAACACGCTTGTTGCCGGCCACGAAATCACAACCGAAGGAAATGCTGCCGGTCGGCAAGAAGCCGATTGTGCAATACGTCGTCGAAGAACTCGCGCGCTCGGGCTGCGAGCAAATTCTGTTCGTCACCGGCCGCGGTAAGGACTCGATCGAAAACCACTTCGATCATAATCCCGACCTGGCCGAATCGCTGCGCCGCGCCGCCAAGGACGATTTACTCGAGGAACTGGCTTTCGAAAACATCGATGTTCATTACCTCTATACGCGCCAAAGCGTGCAACGCGGCCTCGGCGACGCCATCCTTTGCGGCGAGCCCTTCGCCGGCGACGAGCCCTTTGTCGTGGCGCTGGGCGATTCGATCATCGGCCTTAACGGAAACTCTTCGATCTGCGGCCGCTTGGCCGAGGCTTATGAGGACAACCAAGCCGCGGCGGTGATCGGCGTCGAGCAGGTGGCCCCCGACCAGGTGGGTTTCTACGGCGTTGTGAAGCCCGAGTCGGAGGGTGATGTCTTCGATGTAAGCGACGTGGTCGAAAAGCCATCGCCTCACGAAGCCCCAAGCGATCTCGCTATTGCGGGGCGCTATGTCTTTTCGCCGATGATTTTCGAAATGCTACGGCGGGTCGAACCCGATGCCCGCCAGGAAATCCAGCTTACCGACGCCATTCGCATGCTTTGCGCATCAGGCGAGCGCGTGATGGGTGTCAAGCTGCCCCCCGGCGAAAAGCGCTACGACATCGGCAATTTCGGCAGCTACTTCAAGACCTTCGTCGAGTTTGCGCTCGCCGACCCGTTATACGGGCCGGGATTGAAGAAGAAGTTGGATGAATTGCTGTAACGGCGGGTTGGCGCCGTATCGGCGCCGCGGGTACTTGGCCGATGCCGGCTTCATCCCCGAGATGGCGGGTTCCCATGTAGTGTTGGTTCCGCCACCTTCGGCGCGGTCGCGGATCGCATCGCATACCGCTCCCTTACGGTCGCGGCTCGGTTTGGCTCGTTGAGACGATCAGCGTGAGGCCTTTGCCGGATTCGACTCGCACGGTTGAACCGGCGGGAGCCGTCTGCCCCGGGTCGCCGAGGCGAGCCTTCCAGAGTTCGCCGCGGATCCGAATTAACCCGTCCGGGTTGAGATCCTCCTGCGTAACCGCGCTGTGTCCGATGAGTTGCTCGACCCCGGTCTTTACGTTGGCATCGTAGGCGTGCCGCAGGAACGGAAACAGGACGGCATCCTTGACGACGAGCAGAATCATGATCGCGCCCGCCGCCCACACCGGCAACTCGAACCACTGATGAAAACCGTAAAGCACCGCCGCCGTGACGATCCAACCGGGCAACTGAAAAAGCCAGTAGCGTGTTGATACTTTCATTCCTCACGTGAAAGAGACCCGCTCAGGGTCAATGGGCAAGCAGCCCCTCCGGCCCCTGGACAAAGTCGTTGAGGTACCGGATCTGCTCCACCAAGAAATCGAAATTTGCGAACGCCTTGTGGCTCGCGCGGGCCCAGTAAACGCGTCCTTCCTTGTCGATGAGCACGGTCGCGGGGATGGGCTTCTCCTCGAAGTCGTCGTAGGCTTTGAAACGCTTGGCCGCATCAAGGTCGCGGTCGGCGAGGATCGCCGGCCCCGGCGCCTGTTCGCCGAGAGTCTCGGCAAGCTCCGTTGTCCGACCGCTGCTTACAACGACCACGGTTTCCAGCTTCTCGAACTCGTCCTTGCGGCCCGCCAGTTGCTTAAACTGCTGCGAGCAATCGGCGCACTCCTTGCCGGGGTGAAACACCAGGACAACGTTCTTCCCTCGATAGGACTGTAGCTCGACGGATTGGCCGCCGCTGTCAAGGAAGCCGACCTCCGGCGCCGGGTTTGGACGCCACCGGTCCGACCCAAGATGCTGTTGCGAAACGCTGCTATACCGCCGCTGCTCTTGTTTGCCGGCGTCTTTTAGCTCTTCGGTTAAACCGAACTTCCGTGCCGCGACCTTGGCACGATCATGCTCGGCCAACCCGGGCTCGGCGTCGGACCACACGAATAACAACCGCGAGTAGGCCTCTTGAGCCTCTTCACGCTGCCCGAGGGCGACGTGCGCCTCCACCAATCCGGCCCAGGCGAACCCGTCGTTCGGTACGATCTCCAAGGTCTTTTCGAATGCTTTGACCGCGAGGGCCGGGCTCCCATTTTCGAGATAGACCCTGCCCAGAACGTTGTAGAGAACACGAGGATGGCCCGGCGGGTCGTTGCGTCGCTCACGTAGTTTGCCCTCGCGATCCGCGGCTTCGCCGAGCGCGGTCAGACCCTCGAGTGTCTTGCCGCCGGCCAGCAGCAGCAGCGCTCTGATCTCCAGCGCTTGAATCCCATGGGTTTGCCGCAGCTGTCTATTCTCGGCGATCTCTTTCGCGAGGTCGGTATGCTGTTCGGCGCTCCTCTCGGCGGAGTGCCGGTCTCCCAGCCCAAGGTGAGCCAACGTCTCCGCGTACTTACGGGGAAACTTGAGCGCATTATCGTCGTTCCCGGGCAACCAATCGAGACCGAGAATTTCTTCCCAGCGCTCGAATTTCACGAGCGTCAAAAGCAGGGTCAGCACCCCGTTTCCCCGGAGACTCCTTCGCGTCCGGGACGTCTTCTCGATCGCCGGCGCCGCCAGCAAATCTTTCGCGCCTCGGATGGCGGCTTCGGGCATCCCCAGTTGCCCTTGAAGGTAGCTCAGGTAGGTGCGGTTGTGGACGTAATTCCATGAGTCGAAGGGCATCATATTGTGGTCGCGCTGGTAGGCCAGCTCGACGCGGTTAGCGGCATCCATCTCGATCGCGGCGCTGTGCCACATTCCGATGCCGCTGAACGCATGCCCCGGCATGTGCCGTGTATGCCCTGATTGCCTTGTGATTCCCGGGAGTCGACGCGAACTGTCGAGAATATACTCGGACTGACGGTCTTTGTAGTTATGAATGCGGTAATGATGAGCACCGGGATGGTCCGGTTCGGCTTCGATGACCTGTTGAAGCAGTAACTCCGCGGCATAACGACCCTTGGTTTCGCCCCAATAGAGAGCCTTGGCCTCGACATCATCGGGGTAGGTGAGAATGATGTTTTCCAAGTGTCTACTGAACTCAGCCGTCTTACGGGCTCGCTCTTCTTCGTCCGCATCGGGCGGCAGCGGACGGGAACGCTCGGCCCAGGCTTCGATGTACAGTCGTTCCCGTTCGCTGACTCCGTCCTTCCGTTTCGATGCTTCCCGCAGCAATTCTCGCTGAAGTTCGGGAGGGACTCCCGGCAGAGTGGCCAGAGCCCAGTAGCCCATCGCGAACTCGGGATCCAGTTTCAAACACCAGCGAAAGGATCGCTTCGCTTCAAACCACCAGAAGGAATGTTTTAGGGCAACGCCTTGATCAAACCATCGCTGCACTGCGGGATGCGATGAGGTGATCGGAAAGTGAGCTTTTCCGATTCCCTCCATCTCCCAGGGCTTTCCGTAGGGCCCGCCCTCCATTACTTTTCGGAGCAGTTTGGTCGTAGCGGAGGGAGCGCTCCCGGACTCTTTCCGAGATTCGATATGATCAGCCGCGTTCAAAGCGGCCCAGACAAGAAAACCCGTCAAGCATAGTCCCGCGATTTGTCTCATCGGAACCTCCCATGGTTGAAAACGGTCTTCGATCCTACAGGATATTCGGGGAAAGAAACGACTTTCGCTCCCGGGCGAACGTCTCCCAGTCTAACGGAACCGCCCGATTTCGGTGGGACGCGAACGCAGCGGGTGTGGGTTTGGCGGGGTTAGGCGATTATGCACGGCGATTGCCGACGGGGCAGGTCGGCATACGTACATCAAACTAGGCTCCGGGGCGGGGCCGGCGCGCCGCTTGTTACCCGCCTGATTTGAGGAAAGCGATGAGGGCGTCGAGCTCGTCGGCCGAATACATTTCGCCGTAACCGGCGGGCATGGCACTCCTCGGCCGGTCGGCGACGCTCTTGATCTGATCCCTATAGAACGTGCGGAGCGGAGCCGGCAGAGTCGCGGTGTCGTAGAGCTGTATGCGCTCTTCGTCGCGGTGTTTTTGGATTCCCGCGATCATCTTCCCGTCGGTCGCCACGACAACCGTCTGCTCGAACCCGTTCGCGATCGAGGCGCTGGGGTCCGTGATATCGCGACGCAGATCCGCCGCCGATTTCTTCGAGGCCGCCGCCGTCAACTCCGGCCCAATAACCGCCCCTTGCGAGCCGATGCGATGGCACATCGCGCAGCGCTTTTCGTTTGTCAAATCAAAGAAAAGGGACCGCCCGCGTTTTGCCTCGGCGGAAAGCTCGCTTGCCGCTGTTTGTTCGTCGATTTCCAACTTGCCCGAGGCTGGCTCGAACTCGCCCGTCCCCAAGCTGATGACGTAGGCGGTGACCGCCCAAATCTCCTCGCGGCTCAAAATCGCGCTCCACCCCGGCATGGTCGTGTCGGGAATGCCGTCGTGAATCACGTTGAAAAGCGCGGTCGAATTCCAATGGCGGGTCTTGAGCCGCGGGCCGCGACCGGCCGCACCCTGCGAACCGTGGCAATAGCCGACGGCGCAGTTCTTGGCGAAAAGAGGCGCTCCCAATCCGATGAACTCGGCGTCTCTCAGATCGATGGTTTTCGTCTCGCCCGGCGACTCCGCCGCGCCGCACAAAACCACAAACGCACCGACCACGGCCGGCAAAAAGCGTCCTCGAAACTTCATCATTCTGAACCCGCCTCGGCGGAATCTTCGAAATCCGCCAGTGCAAAGACGAACAGCGTCGCGCCGCTTTGGAAAAACTCCGTCTCGGGCCACAGTTGCGGCAACAGCCCGGCCACGGCTGATCCCCAACCGCTCGGCGTGGCGACGTATTGCCTGCCGTCAACCGAGTAGGTGATCGGCGAGCCGCGATGTCCCGAGCCGGTTTGGAACGACCACAACTCCTTCCCGGTCTCGGTATCGAACGCGAGAAATCGCCCCTTCGCGTCACCGGTGAAAAGCAGATCCCCGGCCGTGGCAAGCTGTGACGCCAGCAAGGGGTACTTCGATTTGTAGCGCCAGTGACGCTCGCCCGTAATCGGGTCGTAAGCGCCGAGGTGCGAATGGGCCTCTCCTTTCGGCGGCGGCACGAGCTTGAACTCGCCGCCGAAGAAGCTCATCCCCTCGCGGGCTTCCTCGCGAAAGGCGGTGACTTGCTGGCACCATTCGAAACCGGTCGAATACAACCAACCGGTCTTGGGACTGTAGGCGGCATGATTCCAACTACGCCCGCCGGCGATCGACGGACACAGCATTTTCATCTCGCCGACGATCGGCTCGTTGCGGCCGATCAGTTTACCGTTTTCGTCGATGCCCTCGATCCAATTCGAATTTTCGACCAACGGCCAAGCATTGATGAACTCCCCGCTGGCACGGTCGAGAACCCAGACATAGCCGCTCTTGTGCGGCGTGACGATCAGCTTGCGCTTGTCGCCCTGATACATCAAATCCAGCAGGACCAACTCATAGGCCGAGTCGAAATCCCAAACGTCGTGAGGTACCTGCTGGTAATGCCAAACCGGCTTGCCTGTATCGGGGTTGAGCGCGACCGTGGAATCGGTATAAAGGTTGTCGCCCTCGCGGTCTTCTCCGTAAAAATCGGCCGCCGGGTTGCCGACGCCCCAATAGAGCAAGTCGAGCTCGGGATCATACGAGCCGGTCAACCAGGTTGAGCCGCCGCCGTATTTCCAACTGTCGCCCTTCCAGGTCTCGTGGCCGGGTTCGCCGGGGCCTGGAATCGTCCAAAAGCGCCATGCGTGGCGTCCCGTCTCGGCCTCGAAAGCATTCAAGTAGCCGCGGTGGCCCGAGTCACCGGCGGTGACGCCGATGATGACTTTGTCTTTCACCAAGAGCGGCGCGCCGGTTATGCTGCAGCCGCACTGGCCGGCGTCCTCGATCTCGACCTTCCAGACTTCGCGCCCTGTTTTGGCGTCGAGCGCGACCATGTAGTTGTCGACCGTTCCCATGAAGACCAGGCCGCGGCCGATCGCGACGCCGCGGTTCCAGGTGCCGTAGATGGCCGGAAAGGCTCCGGGTTTGGGGTGATAGTACTGCCAGATCTTTTCACCGCTGACGGCGTCGAGCGCAAACACGCGGTTCCGAGAACCGGTGAGATACATTACCCCGTCGACAACGATCGGGGTCGCTTGCAGCCCGCCGTCGACAACGCCGGTCTGAAACGACCAGACGGGAATCAGTTTCTTGATGTTGCCGCGATCGATTTGGTCGAGCTTGCTGTAACGCCAAGCTTCGTACGTTCCGTTGTAGGTGAGCCAGTTCTCGGGCTCGCTCGCTGCTTGGTTCAGGCGCTCGGGCGTAACCTCGCCGGCGTGGAGCAAGACGCAAGCCGAGAGCACAACGAGAGTAATGAGCAAGATCGTGGACATCGACCGGGAAGCACGTTGCAAAGGGTTCTCCTGACGGCGGACAAGAATGAAGGGCGCGCTGCTCGGACGGTAACTCGGTAGGCCGACCCTCGGTTCTTCGGTTCTATTGTAGACCCGGGACGCCGAATCGATTTCGCGCGGGGGCTTACTTGGCCGCCCGGCATGCTCCTCTCCAGCTTCTCCGACACGGTGGCCGCCTTATGCAAAATCCGCGGCTTACCACCACCCCACGAACCTCCGACCCCGTCATCAAGAGGTCAGCAATGCCCCCTCGCCGCCTCTACGCCGGATCCAGTTCGTCGACCCCGACGACGAGATCACGCATGACCTGTTTGCCGTCGCCGAAGAGCATCAACGTATTCGGGGCCGCGAAAAGCTTATTGGGAATGCCGGCGAAACCCGGGCTCAGACTGCGCTTGACGACCATCACGGTACGGGCCTTGTTGACATCGAGAATGGGCATGCCGAAGATCGGGCTGCTGGCGTCGTCTCGCGCGGCCGGGTTGACGACGTCGTTGGCCCCGAGCACGATCACGACGTCGGTTTCCGGAAAGGTCGGGTTGATCTGATCCATGTCGTAAAGCTCGTCGTAGGGCACGCCGGCCTCGGCCAGCAGGACGTTCATATGGCCCGGCATACGTCCGGCGACCGGATGAATGCCGTATCGCACCTTGACCTTGCGGCCGGTCAGCAGATCGGCCAATTCCCGGACATCGTGCTGCGCCTGCGCCACCGCCATGCCGTAGCCGGGGACGATCGTGACACTGCGGGCCGTCTCGAGGATCATGGCGGCTTCCTCGGCCGAGGCACTCTTCACGCGGCCTTGATAGACGTCTTCCGCTCCGGCAACGACGGCGGCCCTGTCGCCGAGATTCCCCGCCAGCACGTCCATCAGCGATCGATTCATCGCCCGGCACATGATGCGGGTGAGAATGAAGCCCGAGGCGCCGACCAGCGACCCGCTGATGATCAGGACGTTGTTGTTGAGCACGAACCCGGTGGCTGCCGCCGCCAGCCCGGAGCAGGAGTTCAGCAGAGCGATCACGACCGGCATGTCCGCCCCGCCAACCGGCAGCGTAAAACCGATCCCGTAAGCGCAGGCCAAGGCCAGCGCGGCCCAAAGAGCCCACTCGGCCCCCGGGTTTACGACCAAGTAGGCCGCGGCGGCGACCGAACCGCCCGCCGAGATCAGGCCGCCGGCCCTAGGCAGGCGCCCGCGAGCCTGCATCTTGACCAACTCCTGGAGCTTGAGCCAAGCGACCAAGCTGCCGGTCAGGGTGGCGCCCCCGATCAGAGCGCTGACGCCGCCGGCGGCGTAGAGCTGCACCGCCGGCACGTCCGGCAGCGTCTCGGGAGTCAGCATGGCGCTCGCGGCCACCAGCGCCGACGCGCCTCCGCCGAAACCGTTGAAGACCGCGACCAGCTCCGGCATCGCCGTCAACGGAACCTTTGTCGCGGCGACGATGCCGATCAGCGCACCCAGCAAGACGCCGCCGAGAATCCATTCAAAGCGAACAATGTGGCGGTCCAGCAGCGTGGCCGCCACCGCAATCAGCATCCCGAGCGCCGCCAGCGTATTGCCGCGCGCCGCCGTACGCGGCGAGGTCAGGCCCTTGAGTCCGACGATGAAAAGGACCGAAGCAACCAAGTACGCGATGTTGATCCACTGCATATCGAACCGCGCGAACCGCTCCTGCTAGTCTTTCCGCTTAAACATCGAGAGCATTCGGTGGGTGACCAGGAATCCGCCGACCACGTTGACCGTCGCCAAGACCACGGCCCCGACCCCGAGCAGAGTCGCGACGACTGCTTGGTCGGCCCCGGCGGCGATCATCGCGCCGACCAGCGTAATGCCCGAGATCGCGTTCGCCCCCGACATCAGCGGCGTGTGCAGCGTCGGCGGAACCTTTGTGATGATCTCGAAACCCACAAAGACCGCCAGCACGAACACCGTCACCGACATGATCAAAGCTTCCATCGTTACCCTCCTCGGCTGCCGGCCCTTGGCAAACCGCCCCCGACGTGGCGCACGCATTCTTGCGAGCCGTACCGGCATTCGTGCCGGTATGTCTTCTCCGAGAGCGCCCGACTGAGACAAATTTTCATGGCGGTAATATGAAACGGCGGATTCATAGGACCGGACCGCGCCCTTTTTCGCGTAGTCGGACTTTCACCACGGGCTGCTACCCCTCTCGCAGCGCCCGCAGCACGGCGGGATTCACCACCTTGCCGCCGTGCGCCACCAGCGACTCGCGAATAATCTCGTCCTCGGTATCGACTTTCACTTGGCCGTCCACAATGAGCAAGCCGAGAAAAGTCGAAATGTTTTTCGAATACATGCGGCTTGCGTCCACCGGCAAGCCGGCCGCCAGATTCACCGGACCCACGATCGTGACGCCGTCGACCTCGATCGTCTCGCCGGGTTTCGTTAAGGCACAATTGCCCCCTTTTTCCGCCGCCAAGTCGACAATCACGGACCCCGGACGCAGGCTTTCGAAAATGTCCCTCGAAATCAACACCGGCGCGCGCTTGCCCGGAACCGCGGCGGTGGTGATGACGACATCGGACTTCGCCAGGTGCTCGGCCAGCAGCTCGCGCTGCACGCGGTAGAAGTCGTCGGTCTGCTCGCGGGCGTACCCGCCGCCGGTTTCGGCCTCCTCGGTCGAGATGTCCAACTCGACGAACCGCGCTCCCAGGCTTTCCACTTGTTCTTTCACCGCCGGGCGCAAGTCATAGGCCTCGACGACGGCTCCGAGCCGCCGCGCCGTGGCGATTGCCTGGAGCCCGGCGACTCCGGCGCCGATCACGAAAACCTTCGCCGCGGTGAACGTCCCGGCGGCGGTCATCATCAGCGGAAACATGCGCGGAGCGGCTTGCGCGGCGATCAGCACGGCTGCGTAACCGGCCAAGGTCGCCATCGAGCTGAGCGTATCCATTTGCTGCGCCCGCGTGATGCGCGGAATCAGCTCCATCGAAAACACGGTCAGCCCGTGCTCGGCCGGCGCGAGCATTTTTCGCGGCTCGGCCAAGGGTTCGAGAAAGGCGATCAGCACGGCCCCGGCCTTGAGGCGCTCCAAGTCGGCCGTGAAAAAATACGGGTTGGCGCCCGGGCCGCGAACCATCAAGACAACGTCGGCTTCGGCGAACAACTGCCCGCGGTCAGCCGTCACGCGAACATTTCGCGTCTTATAGTCGTCGTCGGAGTACCAAGAGCCCGCCCCCGCGCCGGTTTGGACGACCACGTCGACGCCGCTCTTCACAAGCACCCCGGCGTCGGCCGGCGTCAGCGCCACGCGAGTCTCGCCGGGAAAGGTTTCACTGGGGACGGCAACGATCATAAGGGCGCTATGCTCCGGCTCTCCGCGACACGCCGCGCACGATAGGACAACCGGGCAGCGCGACGGCGCTGCTCCGAAAATAGCCTTCGCGAGTATTGTGTATTACGTTTATACCCGACAAGACTGCGAACACCATGAGCCGCGAAGTGGCGGCGGGAATGTACACCCGGCACATGGTGAACACTTTATGCCGGGCACATAGTGAACACTTTCTCCTTTCCTACGATCTTGTCAGATTCGTCCGAGGGCGTGTCGCCCCGGGCCGCCGAGGGGGACAGGCCTCTCTCTCGTGCGATCATGAAAATCGGCCGATGATGTGTAATTGGAAGGACCAAATTATGAAATCCCTCCTTGTCCTTTCCACCCTCTTATGCCTGACACTTTCCGTACCGGCTTCATTGAACGCCGGCGTCGTCATGGTCAACAGCCACGAGTCATTTCAGCATGCCGAGCAAGCGACGACGACAAAAGTCTTTGTGGACTCCGACCGAGTCCGCATCGAGACCGAAGGCGAAATGGGCCGTAGCGTGATGATCTTTCGCGGTGACAAGCAGACGATGTGGATCATTGCTCCCGACAAGAAGTCTTATCAAGAATTGACCAAGGAACAAGTCGATCGCTTCGGCGAGCAAATGGGCGGCGGAATGGCGGAGATGCGCAAGCAGATGGAAGAGCAACTCAAGAATATGCCTCCCGAGCGTCGCGCGATGGTCGAAAAGATGATGAAATCCCGCATGGGCGGCATGCCTGCGGCGACCGCCCCGACTTCGAAGACCGAATACAGTCTCGTCGCTTCGGGACAACAGGTCAATCAATGGACCTGTGATAAATACGAGGGTGTGCGCGACGGTGAGAAGCGGCGCGACATTTGGACCGTGCCGCCCGGCGACGTGGGCTTCGAGGCCTCCGACTTCGAGGTCATGAAACAGATGGCGGAATTCATCAAAAGGCTGTCCCAATTCGGGGGCGGGCAAGCCGAACAGCAAATACCGTTTCGCGTGGGAGCCGGCGGGGACGACCCGGATTTTTCCGGCGTGCCGGTGCGGCAAATCGGCTACCGGGACGGTCGGCCGAGTTCCCGTAGCGAGATCAAGGAAGTTCGCCGCGAGGACTTCGATGCGGCGATATTCGAAGTGCCCGCCGGTTACAAGAAGCAGCCAATGTTCGCCGGCGCGGGCAAGAATCCGTTTCAGCGTTAAGCCGGACGGCCAGTCGCGTAAAAGCCCCTACACGACCCCTACGCGCCAAGAAACAGCGGCCGAATGTGCCGCTCGTAGAGATTCTCAGTCACGTTCTTCGCGATCGTCTCTTCGCATTCGACGAGCATGCTGTAGTAGCGCTCGCCCATCTTCGCCGCGACTTTGTAACCCACGTGCAACAGTTGCCGCAAGCTCGCGTTGTAGTCGGCGCAGGTGGGATCGTGACGCAGCGCGGCCGTATATTGGTCGGCCGTCCAGTTGGCAACCTCGGCGGGAGCGGGCAGCTTCGCGGGATCGATGTCGATGACCGCGGCATACGGGGCGCACAGGGCATCCTGCTGCGCGTGGGCGTCCGCGTAAACTTCCTTGGCCAGAGCCAGCCCGTCGCCCTCGGCTTCGGCGAGGCCGATCAACTCTTCGAGCCACGTCGTCCCGGCCGTTTTCAAATGAACGCCCGCCCCCGTATCCGCCAAGGCCCGGCGAATCGGGGAATAAATCGAACATTTGTCACTCCCCGAGTGAACGCTTGACTTGAGGTTTCCTGGCAATCCGTACCGCTCGACGGCGTGGGCGATCACGGCCAGGTCGTCGCGAAATTCCTTTTCAAACTGCACGACATCGCCGACATAGTCGACGCCCTTGTTGAAACGTCCGGTGAACTTCGGAGCAATCGTTTGGACCGCAATTCCTTCGTCGGCGATAGCGGCGAGAATCACCAAAAGCTCGGGCGGAGTCTGCGGGTTGTCGGTCTCATCCATCGAGACCTCGGGGATGAAATTCCCCGCGCCTTTGCGACCCTCGATATGGCGGTAAATCTCGCCCGCCTCACGCACTGCGGCCAAGTATTTCGAGGCGACGGCGGCGACGCTGTCCCGCGACGTGTCAAAGGGTGCTTCGATGCCGTTGATCTCGATGCGCCCGATCAACTCGGGATGCTTACCGAGAAAAGCATCGACTTCCCCGGCCCCAGGCGATTTGCCGATCGAGTCGGCGACATCGATGGTGTAGAAATCCGACGAATCAAGATAGCCGTCGACCGTTCCCAGGTTGATGTGGTCGGCGTCGACATGATGCGGAGCCTTCCAACCCAGGGCCGCCACCGCCTCATCCGCCGCCCGCCGCACGCTCTCCGGCTGCGAGCCGACAATATTGTGCTCACGGTGCGATTTGTTCCAGACAGGGACAATATCGGCGCCCTGCTCAGCCCCCAGCACACAGGCCTGCAATTGCGCCTTGGCCTGATGCGCGAAGCGATCACCCACGCCGAAAGAGTATTTGCCCAGCTGAAGAGATTGCGTCATGAGTTGTTTTGAAAAGGGAGGGGCCGGCACCCACTCTTCAAATCCACCGACTACGTCCTCCGGCAAAGGCTCGTCGAAATCGGGGGCGATCCGGATCTTCCCTTTTGCCCGACCGGGAATGCGCCGGTGCGGCTTTCCGGAAATCGTCTCGTCTGTTGGTGATTTGTCTTTGTCCGCCGCCACCGTGTTCCTCAGGGTGACGACGAAACCGTCGTCCGTCAAGCGCCGCCCGCCTCTAATACCGATACAACTCCCGAGCCTTTTCGACAACCGTTTCGGCATTCGGCAGAAACGCTTTCTCGAGCGACGGACTAAAGGGAACCGGCGTGTCGGGCGGGGCAATGCGCGTCAGCGGCCCGTCGAGGTGGTCGAAGGCGTGTTCACCGATGATGGCCGCCAGTTCGCCCCCCAAGCCGCCCGTCAAGGTGTCTTCGTGGAGCAGAATCACCTTGCTGGTCTTCTTCGCGGTGGCAATCACGGCTTCCCGATCGAGAGGCATCAGCGTCCGCAGGTCGACAATCTCCATATCGATGCCCTCGTCGGCGAGCGTCTCGGCCGCTTCAAGCGCCACGTGGACCATAGCGCCGTAGCTGATCACGCTCAAGTCGCTGCCCTCGCGTCGTACCGCCGCTTTGCCCAGCGGCACCGTGTAGTCTTCCTCGGGCACGTCGCCCTTCACGCGGCGGTAAAGATGCTTGTGCTCCAGGAAGATCACCGGGTCGTTATCGCGGATCGCGGCCTTGATCAGCCCCTTGGCGTCGTAGGCCGTCGAGGGCTCGACGACTTTCAGCCCCGGCGTGTGCACATAGGGCATTTCCGGATTCTGAGAGTGAAACGGACCGCCGCTAAAACCACCGCCGGTAGGCGCGCGAATCACCAGCGGCACGTCAGCGCCCCAACGGTAACGGCACTTCGCCGCGAAGTTCGTAATCTGATCGAAAGCGCACGCCATGAAGTCGGAAAACTGCATTTCGATAACCGGACGTAAACCGTTGATCGCGGCCCCAGTGCCGGCGCCGGCGATGGCGGATTCCGAAAGCGGCGTGTCGATCACGCGCCGTTCTCCGAATCGTTCGAGCAAACCCTTGGTGACTTTGAAAGCGCCGCCGTAGACGCCGACGTCCTCGCCCATTACGAAAACCGATTCGTCCCGCTCCATCTCTTCGAGCAGGCCTCGGCGAATCGCTTCCAGGTAGGTCATCTCGGGCATGGAATCTCCGTGCGGACTGAGCGAGGGGAATTATCGAGACCGATCTCGGATCGAGCGTCGCGTTGTCGCGTTGTCAGATCGTCCCGTAAACGTTGTCCTCGAGCGTGGCCGGATCGGGAGGCGGCTCGTTCAACGCCCACTCGACCGCCTCGTCGATTTCATCGAGCACCTCTCGACGAAGCTGCTTAAAATCAGATTCGCCGGCCCAATCCTTCTCGACCATGTGCTTTTGTAGGCGAAGGATCGGATCTCTCTTCGACCACTCCTCGCGCATCCCGCGGGGCACGTACGACGCGTCGTCGTGCGCCGAATGGCCACTCATGCGGAAGGTCTTGCACTCGACCAGGTACGGTCCCTTGCCGGCACGGACATGCTCCATCCCACGCTTGGCGGCCTCGTAGACGGCGATCACGTCATTGCCGTCGACCACTTCCGCCGGCATCCGATAGCCCGGGGCGCGTTCGACCACGTCGGCGATCGTCATCTGCTGTTCGAGCGGTGTCGAGTAGGCATAGAGGTTGTTGTTGCAGAAATAGACGATCGGCAGCTTTTGCACCGTCGCGAAATTGATACCCTCGTGCCAGTCGCCGCGGCTGGTCGCGCCGTCGCCCCAGTAGTTGAATACGACGCCCCGCTCGCCGCGATATTTCATCGACAATGCGATCCCGCCGGCAACCGGGATGCTGGCGCCGATGCTGCTGATGATCGGGAGAATGTGCCTCTCGACGCATCCCATATGCATATTGCCGTCGCGGCCCCCGGTCGGCCCCGAGGCTCGTCCCAGGTACTGCGCCAGGATCTCGCGCGGCGTCATACCGCGAATGATCAGCGCCGCCATATCGCGGTGCGAAGCGCACAGATAATCGTCGCCGTCCAGCAGCACCGCGCTGCCGGCCGGAATCGCTTCCTGACCTCGGCCGGTATAACAACCGCCCAGGATCTTGCCTTGACGATAGAGCTTGAGTTCGATGCGGTCTTCCAACTCCCGCATCATGACCATGGCGTGGAGAAACTGGTTACAAAGCTCCGGTGTAACATCCCGAACGGCCGGAGCCAGGGCTGGGGCGCTCATACCATCCATGGACATTACCGAAATTGAAGCCGTTTTGCAACCACCACGAACCGGTTGTGGCCAAGAAAATTTTCGGCCGATCTCGTCCCAAACCGAGCCGTGACCGTCAGGGGTTGTGAAAAATGGGGTCGCGGTAGCGATGCCGGTCGCCCGGCACCCCCCGCACGGATCCGTACGTGAGCATCAACTCCTACGGCTCCTACCTCGGATGCGCGGCGGCAAAACGCACGCTCGGAAACGGATGACAGCAACGTGACTACGCCAACGGTTTGAGGTCCTCGAGCATTGTCGGAATCAACTCCGTTACGGTCGGGTGATTGTGCACCGCCCGCTGGAGTACCGTGTACGGAACATCGGCGTACATCGCTTCCAGGATGGAGTGCACCACCTCGTCCCCGCCAACCCCCAGGATCGCCGCTCCTAGGAATCGCTTTGTCTCGGCGTCGACCAGTGCTTTCATGAAGCCCTGCGTTTCGTCCTTTTCGACAGCGCGTGCCACCTTTGTCATGGGCCGGGTAGCGATCAAGGCTCCGCGGCCCGATGCCCGGACCTGTTGCTCGGTCATCCCCACGCGGCCCAGCGGGGGGTCGATGTAGAGGCCGAAGTTCAGAATTCGATCGCTTACACGCCGTGAATCGTTGTCGAAGAGATTGGCTGCCACAATCTCGAAGTCGTTGTAGCTCGTGTGCGTGAACGCGCCGCGGCCGTTGCAGTCGCCCAAGGCCCAGACTCCCTCCGCACTCGTCCGGAGTTGGTCGTCGACCTGGATGTAGCCGCGCTCCGTCGTCTCGATGCCCGCTTTGTCCAGCCCGAGATCGTCCGTGTTCGGACGCCTCCCGGTGGCCATGAGAAGGTGTGAGCCGACTAACTCGTGCGGCTCGCCTTCGCAGCGCATCCGCATGAAGATGCTCCCGTCGCGGTTTTCGACGCGGTATTCCCCCGTATCGGTGCAAACGGCAATGCCTTCGTGCTTCAGGATCGCGGTGATCGCTTCGGCGATGTCATCGTCTTCTCTAGAGAGGATCCTGCCGCTACGCTGCACGATCGTGACGCGGCTTCCAAAGCGCCGGAACATCTGGCCAAATTCGAGTGCGACGTAGCCGCCGCCCAAGATCACCAGGTGTTCCGGCACGAAGTCGACATCCATGAGACTGGAGTTGGTCAGGTACTCGACGTCCTTCAAGCCTTCGACCGGCGGGATAAAGGCCCGGCCCCCGACGTTGATGAAGATTCTGTCAGCCTGGAGCGATTCGCCGGCGATGGTAACGGTGTTGCGACCGGTAAAGCGGGCGTGGCCGCGAACCACGGTAACGTGCTTCATCGTCCCGAGCCAACTCTCGAGGCCCTGACTCGAGCGCCCGACAATGGCATCCCTGCGCTCGTTAACTTTCTTCATGTCGACCCGAACCGCTCCGTCGATCAACACGCCGTAGTCCGCCGCCCGCCGGGCGATGTAAGCGGCGCGAGCGCTCGCGACCATTGCCTTGGTGGGCGTGCATCCGTTGTTCACACAGGTTCCGCCAAACAGCTTGCGCTCAATCACCGCTGTTTTCAGGCCTTCCTTTGCCAGTCGAGCTGTCAAGGAAGGGCCCGCCTGGCCGGTCCCGATCACGATGGCGTCGAATCTTGTCATAGCGGCCTCCTTGGAATCCATCACAACTGCTGCCTTTGGCTGGATCAATCGGATCGGAAACCCTTCCGCGGTCCGGTTGTGATTGGTGTGATGCTGATCGCTGTCGGAACGGGCATGGCCGAAACCGCGCGGGCAGACGCGACAGCGGCCGCGGCGGAATCTAATCCCAGCTACGCCGGCCGCTCCCATGTTAACGCAGCTTGGCCACGAATCAGGCGCCGCGGTTTGTCGGCGGAGTCAGGAGATTTGCCTGTCCCGCGGCGTTGGTGCATGAATCGGCCTCGGCTCCCACACCAGCATCGGCTTTGGGTCCCGCGCCGGGGTTGATTCGTTCAACAGTGGCGAGCACAGCCGAATCGCTGGACATTCTTGGTCCGGTTATTCGACCGTTTTGGTAACCTGTCGTTTGCCAAAACTCCGCCGCCGATCGAAATGGAAGACCGGACGGACGGCTCGTTCAGAACCCACCTTTGTCACTTCGCCATGACCTCACTGAATAAGTCCGCTGATCACATTGCCACGCTTCTGGTTTGCTGCCGCGACCGGCCCGGGATCGTTGCCGCTCTGGCCCAGGTTCTCTATGGCCACGGCGCGAACATCCTCGATTCCGATCAGCACACCGACCCGGAAGCCAACCAATTTTTCCAGCGCATCCGTTTTGATTTGACGAATCTTCGTACCGACCGGCAATCACTCGAAACCGCGATCCAAGAGGTGGCCGAGCGCTTCGAAATGCGCCGGCGCATCGCTTACGGGGGCGATGTCAAAAGAGTCGCCATCTTGGTATCACGCTACGACCACTGTTTGTATGATCTGTTGCTGCGGCACCGATCCGGGGAGCTCGGTTGCGATATTCCTCTGATCGTCAGCAATCATCCCGACCTGGAGCCGGTCGCCAAACAGTTCGGTCTGCCATTCCAGCACCTCCCCGTCACGGCTGAGACGAAGCAGGAGCAGGAGGCCCGGCAGCTCGATTTGCTGCGCGAGGCAAAAGTGGACCTGGTCGTGTTGGCTCGCTACATGCAGGTTTTGACTCCTGAATTTGTGAGCCGTTATCCGGCTGGGATCGTGAACATTCACCACTCCTTTCTTCCGGCGTTCGTCGGTGGGAAGCCGTACGAGCAGGCCTACGAGCGAGGCGTGAAACTGATCGGAGCTACAGCGCACTATGCCACGGCGGATCTCGATGAAGGACCGATCATCGATCAGGGCGTGGTCCGCTGTTCCCATCGGGACTCCGTCGACGACCTCAAGAGAAAAGGCCGGGATCTGGAAAAGCTCGTATTGGCCCGAGCCGTTCGCAGGCATCTTCAGGATCGAATTCTCGTGTATGGGAACAAGACAGTCGTTTTTGACTGACGATCCGCCCGAACCGGTCTAGCGTATACTGTTGGAACTCACAGTGGCTACGTGAGCGTAGCTACGGAGAATTAGGATGTGCGGAATCGCCGGTTATTGGGATAAATCAGGGGACTCCTCGGCCCCGATCGGCTCGACAATACTCGACATGTTGCGAGCCCTCGACTGCCGCGGACCGGACTCGGCGGGCGTCGCACTGTTTCACGCTCCGGCGGCCGGCGCCCTCGTGTTACAAATCAAACTGGGGGAAGACGGGTACTCGAGCGATCGGGTTGACGAGATCGTTCGCAGCGTGGCGGCGCCGGCCAAACCCAATAATGTCGCCGCAACGGGCGCGTATCTTCGCATGACGGTCGCGGGTGCGGTGAACCCCGAGGAGCTCGCAAAAACGATCGAGGCCGTTGCCGTCGACGTGGAGGTGGTAAGCATGGGCCGCCGTCTCGAGATCGTTAAGCAGGTCGGGTCGCCCGACCGGCTGGAGGAGACGTTTGGGGTTGCCGAGGCTCGGGGGTCTCACGGCATCGGCCACACCCGGCTCTCGACCGAGTCCAAGGTAGACCTCAGTCACTCGCAGCCGTTTTGGGCTCACGGATACCCTGACTTGGCAATCGTTCACAACGGCCACATCACGAACTACCACCGGATGCGGCGGCTGTACGAGCAGAGCGGAGTGCGTTTCTACACGGAAAATGACTCGGAGATCATTGGGGTTTACGTTGCCGAGGGCCTTCGGAAAGGGCTGTCCCTCGAAGAGGTTCTCCGCGCGGCACTCGATGACTTAGACGGGTCGTTTAGCTGCCTGGTGGCGACCGCCGATGCGATGGGGTTCGTGAAGGATTCCTTCGCCCACAAGCCCCTGCTCTTCGCTGAGAGCGACGACTTCGTGATGGTCGCTACCGAGGAGATCGCGATTCACGCGGCACGCGCGGGGCAATACGATGTGCGGGAGGCTCAGGCCCGGGAAGTGCAAGTATGGCGGAATTGAGTTGCGCGGGAAGAAGCGTCCGCGAGATTAACCGGGAGATGCGAAGTCTGCTCGCCGACGGCGAGCAGGTTGTGGTCACGTCACCGGGCGCTCGCCACAATCTCGGCGTGGCATTGCTCGACCCCGGCCGGGTCACCTTCGAAGGCAGTGTCGGCTACTATTGCGGCGGATTGAGCGACGGGGCCGTGATCCGCGTCAAAGGCAGCGCCGGATGGGGTCTGGCCGAGTCCATGCTCAGCGGCGAAGTTACCGCCGAGGGCAACGCCGGCAACAGCGCGGGCGCCGCCATGCGCGGAGGCGCCGTGGTGATCCATGGAGACTCGGGGGCGCGCACGGGCGTCTCGATGAAGGGCGGGCTGATCCTGGTGGGCGGCAACTGCGGCTACATGAGCGGCTTCATGGGTCAGAAAGGAACCATGATCATCTGTGGCAACACGGGCGAGGGCTTCGCGGACTCGATGTATGAAACGGTCTGCTTTGTCGGGGGCGAGATTCGCGAGCTCGGAAATGACACCCTCGTCTCGGAGCCTTCCGAAGAAGACATCGCGTTCCTCGCCGACGCTCTGACCCGGCATCTTCCGCAACCGATCCGCTCCGGCGTTCCCGAATCCGGGAAGTTTAAGAAAGTCGTTTCAGGCCGCAAGCTCTGGAATTTCGACAAGGCCGAGTGGAAGGTGTGGGAGGAGGCGCTCTAGATTCCCATGTCCGATTCCCCAAGCCGGCGCCCTACCTTGGAAGGCAGCGGCGTCTTCTCCTCACGAGTCATCGATGACATTCAAACCAAAGCCGAGAGCGGCGTCTACCGCATCCGCGGCTACGGCACGCTGCGCGAACGGCGCTGGGCGACGTTCGATGATCTCACCTTTCTGCCCAGCTCCTTGACCCGCATTCCCCTCGAGGGGTACCGCGAAAAATGCTCCACGAAAACCGTGCTGGGGACGCGCTTTGCCGAAAAGCCGATCGAACTGGACATCCCCATCATGATCACGGGGATGAGCTGGGGGGCGCTTTCCTACAACGCCAAGGTGGCGCTCGCCAAGGGCGCCTCGGCCGTCGGCTCATCGAACACAACCGGCGACGGCGGCATGCTGGCCGCCGAGCGCGAGAACAGCCGCGTGTTGATCTATGAGGTTCTGCCTTCCCGCTACGGCATCAACGTTCATCACATGCGGATGGCCAACGGGATTGAGCTCACGATCGGTCAAGGCGCGAAACCAGGCACCGGCGGGCTGCTGCTCGAATCGAAAGTGTCCGACACGATTGCCAAGCAACGCGACCTGCCCGCCGGGGTCGACCAGCGCAGCCCGGCGCGCCACCCCGATATGCTCGGTCCTGACGACATGATCATCAAGATCGAGGAGCTGCGGGAGGCCACCGATTGGCAGGTCCCCATTTTCGTCAAGCTTGGCGCCAGCCGGGTCTACGACGATGTGAAACTCGCGGCCAAGGCCGGGGCGGATGTCGTCGTGGTCGACGGCATGGAAGGCGGCACGGGCGCCTCGCCGGCGATCCTCCAAGAGCACACGGGCGTCCCCACGCTCGCCGCGGTCTGCGAAGCCAGGGCTGCGCTGGAGGACATGGGCCTGTTCGGGAAAATGCAATTGATCATCGCCGGGGGTATCCGGGACGGCGTGGACGCCGCCAAGGCCATGGCTTTGGGCGCGGACGCCATCTATATCGGAACCGCGGCATTGATCGCCCTCAACTGCAACAAGCCTGTCTATGTCGAGGACTACCACAAGCTCGGCACTGAGCCCCATTTTTGTCACCACTGTCATACGGGCCGCTGTCCGGTAGGCGTGACAACGCAAGATCCGGAATTGATGAAACGGCTGCCCATCGCGGAAGCAGCCCAGCGAGTCACCAATCTCCTGAGGGCCATGTCGCTCGAAATTCAGATGCTCGCGCGGGCCTGCGGAAAGTCGGATGTTCACCATTTAGAGCCGGAAGACATGGCCGCGTTGACTGCGGAAGCTTCCGTGGTTTGCGAAGTGCCTTTGGTGGGCACGCGGCGCGTGTGGGGGCGCTGATCTCGTTTCCGAAGGGGTTCTTTCTCTGTGTCATTCTTGATCACTTGTCCTGAATGCGGCGAGCGCAGCGTCTACGAATTTCGGTTCGGCGGCGAAGTCCTGCAACGTCCCGAGCCGGGAGCACCCTCGGAGGACTGGTTCCGCTACAGCTACGTCCGCCGCAACGAGATGGGGGTGCAAACCGAGTGGTGGTATCACCGCCTCGGTTGCGGGCGCTGGCTGCAAGCTCTCCGTGATACCAAGACCAACCGCGTCATCCAAGCCTATTTCCCCGGCGAACTCGAAGAGAAGGAGAGCGAACCCCTTGGGCACGGCAAAGGCTGACGGCGGCTGCTCGTTTCTCTTTAACAACCGGGCGATCCAAGCCCGGCCGGGCGACACCATCGCGGCGGCCATGTTTCGTTCCGGCATACGGATCTTCACCCGTAGTTTCAAGAACCATCGTCCGCGCGGCCTGTTTTGCGTGACCGGCAAATGCCCAAATTGCCTGATGAACGTGGATGGAGTTCCCAACGTTCGGGTCTGCATGGCACAGGCCCGGTCCGGCGTGGTGGTCAAACATCAGAACGCTTTCCCTTCGCTCGACTTCGATCTGCTGGCCGCCGCCCAAAAGTTCAGTTGGCTGATGCCGGTGGGATGGTATTACAAGACGTTTACCAGTCGCCGCGCTTGGGCCGCGGTCGAGCCGTGGATTCGCAAGGCGGCGGGGCTCGCGGAGGCGCCGCCCACCATCGATCAGATCACCGATCGCTTCCCACACTACGAGCATCTGAACGTGCATACCGACGTGGCGGTCGTGGGCGGCGGTCCGGCCGGACTTTCCGCCGCGCTCAACGCGGCCGCCGGCAATGCTTCCGTCACTTTGATCGACAACCAGCCGGCGTTGGGGGGACACCTGCGGTATACCCCAAGCGAGGAATTGAACTTGCCGGAGTTGGTCGAGAGAATCCAGGGCCACGACAACATCGAGGTCCTCTCGCTCTCCGAATGTTTCGGTCTTTACGAAGGGAACCTGCTCGGCGTATTCCGTCCGCGGACGACTCCGGATGCCTCCGAGCAGTTGATTCGCGTTCGAGCAAAACGCGTTATCGTGGCCACCGGGACTTACGAGGCTCCGCTGCTGTTTGAAAACAACGACCTCGTCGGCGTGATGCTGAGCAGCGCGGTCGAGCGGCTGATCGGACTGCACGGAATCGCTCCCGGACGCCGAGCGGTGCTCATCGGCGCGGGCCCCGGAGCGGAGAGAATTGCGTCAAGATTGCGAGAGGCCGGGATCGAGGTCGCCGCCATCGTGCCGGCCGCGCAAGTCGTCGGGGCCACCGGATCGGGGAGCGTCAACGGGCTCGAAACCAAAGAGGCACACATCGCTTGCGATCTCATCGTCGTCCGCGGCCACGTTGTGCCCAACGCGGGGTTGCTGCATCAGGCCGGCGCCAAACTTTCATGGGACGAAGCCAAGGGCGCCTTTCTCGCCGGGGACTTGCCGGGGCACGTAAGCGCGGTCGGCGATGTGGTCGGCGAAGGGATTACGCCCGCGACAGTTGCGCCACCCGTGTATCCGGACTCCAAACGCTGCTTTGTTTGCCTGTGCGAGGACGTCACGTCGCGGGACCTTCGAAAAGCTGTCGCGGAAGGGTTCGATCACATCGAAACCATCAAGCGCTACACGACCGTATCGATGGGGCCTTGCCAAGGCCGCATGTGTCAAATGTCGGCGATCGGCGTCTGCGCCCGCGAGACAGGCCGCACGATGGGCGAGACCGGCGTTACGACAAGCCGTCCGCCCAACCCCCCGGCGTCTTTAGGTGCTCTTGCCGGGGAACGCCGTCTCCCGGTCAAAAGGGGCCCTCTGCACCACGAACACGAGGCGCTGAACGCCGTGTGGATGAATATGGGCGAATGGAAGCGCCCGCTGTACTATCACGCCGACCCCGCTCTGAGCCGGCAAGAGTGTATCGAGCAGGAATACCACGCGGTACGCGAGCGCGTCGGCGTCGTCGATGTGGGTCCGCTGGGAAAGATCGACGTCAGGGGAAAAGACGTCGGCAAGCTGCTCGACAAGGTCTACACGCACCGCTTCGGGAACCTCAAGGTCGGCCGCGTCCGTTACGCGGTGGCCTGCGATGAGACTGGGATTATCCTCGACGACGGGACGATCTCCAGGCTCGCCGAGGACCACTATTTCCTGACAACCACCACCGGCAATTTGGAGTTTGTCGTCCAATGGCTGGAATGGTGGCTGATCGACACCGGCTGGGACGCCCATATCACGAATGTCACCGGCGGCCGGTCTTCGATTAACGTCGCGGGTCCGCGTGCGCGCGAGGTTCTTTCGAGCCTGACCGATCTCGATTTATCGACCGAGGCCTTTCGTTATATGGCTTGCCGCCGGGCTGAAGTGGCCGGCTGCCCCGCTGTCTTGCTGAGGATCGGTTTCGTCGGCGAGATGGGTTGGGAGATCCATGTGCCCGCCGAATACGGGGTGCATGTTTGGAAAGCTGTTCTCGAGGCCGGCGAGCCCTTGGGTATTCGTCCTTTCGGCGTGGAAGCGCAGCGCATGCTTAGGCTCGAGAAGAAGCACGTCATCGTTGGCGTCGATACGGATGCTTTGAGCAACCCCTACGAGTCCGACATGCCCTGGGTGGCGAAACTCGACAAGCCCGACTTCATCGGCAAGACGTCGCTGGAAAGCCTGCGGTCCGCTCCGGCGAACGAGCGGCTGATCGGGTTCGTGATGCTCGACGACCGCCTTCCCGACGACGGGTCCGCGATCGTCGTGGCCGGCCGGCCGGCGGGCAGAGTCACCAGCGCGCGCTACTCGCCGGTTACCGGACGGGCGGTGGGCCTGGGCTGGGTCGCGGCGAACTTGGCTGAAGACGGTCGGGAAATCGATGTGCGCGTGCAGGGCCAACTCGCCAAAGCGCGCGTCCAACAAGCCGCTTTCCACGACCCGGAAGGAACCAGGCTGCGAATGTAACGCGCCGCAAAAGCCAAACAGATCGCAACGGGAGAAGCATTGTCCACCGAAACGCAGTACGAGGTTGTCAAACAGTCCCCCCTCTCGGAGACATTCCGGAAAATGGGAGCCGTGATCCGCGTGGACGGCGGGTGGGAAGGGGTCGCCCATTTCACTTCCCCTGAAAAGGAAGCCGAGGCTGTGCGTCGCACGGTTGGCTTGGCGGATTGCAGCTCGATTCCTAAGTTCGATCTTCAGGGCGGGAACCTGAATTCTTCACCCGAATTGGGAGAAGCGGCACAAGCTTGGCGATTACGGGCGGGCCGATATCTGGTGACTTGCCCCCCAGGAGATCGCGACTTGGTTGAGGGCGAGCTAAACCGTTACGTGGCGGCGGCCGGCGTGTGTTCCAACCCCGTTTATCTGACCGACCTCACCTCGGGCTACGCCGCGCTGTTGCTGGCCGGCCCCCGGAGTCCCGAGGTTCTTCGCAAGCTTGTCGATCTGGATGTCTCGGGTGACGCTTTCCCGAACCTGGCTTGCGCCCAGACCGGAATCCACCACACCTATGCGATCCTGATGCGCCGGGATATCGAATCGCTGAGGGCGTATCTCATTCTCGTAAATCGGGAGTACGGCGAATGGCTTTGGGAGACCGTCCTCGATGCCGGCGGTGAGTTCGGAATCCGACCGTTCGGGTCGAGGGCTTATGAGCTCTTGACGAACACCTGAGTCCGCTAAGAAATGCAGCTCTTTCGCAACGACCGCATGTGGCGGGCCCACGAACTCAAGTCCGCATACGACGTGGTCATCGTCGGGGCCGGCGTTCACGGGCTTGCCGCCGCCTACTGCCTGGGCAAACTCTATGGTGTTCGCAAGGTGGCCTTGCTCGACAAAGGATATCTGGGCGCGGGCGCCAGCGGCCGCAATACCGCCATACTGCGGTCCAATTACCGCACGCCCGAGGGTGTGGCCTTTTATCAAGCGTCTTTGAAGCTCTACGAAAATCTCTCGGAAGAGCTTAACTGGAATCTACTGTTCAGCCAGTGCGGCCACCTCACGCTGGGACACTCCGACACGGCCGTCGCCGGCCTTCGGGTACGCGCCGAAACCAACCAGCTGCTCGGCGTCGACAGCCGGATCATCTTTCCCGACGAGATTCAAAAACTTGTTCCCCACATCGATTGCGGCGATCGCCCTCGCTACCCAATCGTGGCCGGGCTCTACCATCCGCCGGGCGGCATCATTCGCCACGACGCCGTCGTCTGGGGATACGCGCGGGCCTGCGACAGAATGGGCATCGAGATTCACCCTTTCACCGAAGTGACCGGCATTTCGGCGCGGGGCGGGCGGGTCGACAAAGTCATCACCAACCGGGGCGCCGTGTCGGCCGATATCGTCGTCAACGCCGCCGCCGGTTGGGCGTCGACGATCTGCAAGATGGCGAACGTCTCCATGCCGATCGTGACCCATCCCTTGCAGGCCTGCGTCACCGAGCCTCTCAAACCATTCCTCAACGTCGTGATCGTGTCGGCAAGCCTGCATGTCTACGTGAATCAAACCGGACGCGGTGAAGTCGTGATCGGCTCCGAGATCGATCCGTATCAGTCCTACAGCATGAGAGGCACGCTGCCGACGCTCGAGCACATGGCCGCTTCGACCCTGGAGCTGTTCCCCCAGCTTCATCACATCAAGGTACTTCGCCAGTGGGCCGGCATCTGCGACTTGACCCCCGATTTCGCGCCGATCATTGGAGCCGCGGAGGAACTGGACAACTTCTATGTGGACATCGGGTGGGGGACCTACGGCTTCAAGGCGGCGCCGGCCGCCGGCAGGTACCTGGCGGAGTTGATTGCGACGAAGAAAGTGCCTAAGATTATTGAACCCTTTGCGCCCGGAAGGTTCCGCGGCGGGCGGTTAGTGGGCGAAAAGGCGGCGGCAGCCGTATCGCATTGACGCATCGATGAAAGTTTCTAACGGGAGAGCGAACATGACGGCGGATCAGGTCAAGAAAAGGATCGAAACCGAGGGCATCGAATACTTCTTGTGCTCTTTTGTTGAGATGAGCGGCGCGCCCAAGGCAAAGCTCGTCCCGGCAACCAACTTTGACGAAATGTCGCAAGAGGGCGCCGGGTTCGCCGGCTTCGCGGCGGGCCATATCGGTCAGGGACCTCATGACACCGACATGATGAACATCCCGGACCTGGACTCACTGACGGTCTTGCCCTGGCGCAAGAACATTGCCTGGCTGGCGGGGAATATCCACGTCAGCGGCGAGGCTTGGCCTTATTGCCCGCGCACCATCCTGCTCCGCCAACTCGAAAAAGCCCGGCGGGAAGGCTACACCTTCAACGTCGGCGTGGAGCCCGAGTTCATGCTGCTGAAAGAGAACGACAGCGGCCGTTTCGAGCCCTGGGACCGCTACGACACCCTCAAAAAGCCGTGCTACGATCTGCGAGCTCTCCACCGCAACCTCGATTTGATGACCACCATCATCGGTTACATGCAAGAGATGGGCTGGGGGCCCTATGCGAACGACCACGAGGACGCCAACTGCCAGTTCGAAATCAATTGGCACTACAGCGACGCTTTAACCACCGCCGACCGCAACACGTTTTTCAAGTGGATGGTTCGCACCGTCGCCGAGCAAAACGGCTTGTGGGCGACGCTGATGCCGAAACCTTTCGCCCATCTCACCGGCAATGGGACTCACTATCACATGAGCTTGGCCGACGTGGATAACGGTGAAAATCTCTTCCTCGACGAGAGCGACGACCTTGGCTTGTCTCAGCGAGCCCGCTGGTTCATGGGAGGCATTCTCGAACACGCCGGCGCTTTGGCCGCCGTAACCTCACCCATCGTCAACAGCTACAAACGGCTCATCCGCTCCGAACCAAACTCGGGCGCCACCTGGGCGCCGGTCTATATCACCTATGGACCGTCCAATCGGACGCAAATGATTCGCGTTCCCGGACCGGGCCGAATCGAGAATCGCACTGCGGACGGCGCCTCGAACCCCTACCTCGCTTGTGCCGTCGCCCTGGCCGCCGGCCTCGACGGCATCGAGCGACAAATTGACCCCGGCACGGCGAACAACGAGAATCTTTACACTCTCACCGAAGCCGAGCTCAATGATCGGGGAATTCGCTTTCTGCCGACGACGTTAAACGAAGCTCTCGACTGCCTCGAACAAGACGAAGTCGTCAAAGCGGCTTTGGGCGAAACCTACGCCGACTACTATATCGACGTCAAGCGGGAAGAGTGGCGCGAGTATCACCGCGCCGTCAGCCAGTGGGAACTCGACAACTACCTCAACGTCTACTAGTCTTGGACTGCGGTGATCGGGGCCGGCTCCCGAATAAGGAATCTTCACCCCGCCCGCCCGAACAAGCGCCGCATCGAAAGCCCTCCAACAGCATTCACACGGCTGGAATTACTACTGGGCCGGTCCGTAAGCGTCGGCACGCGGTCCCAACCCCGCAAGCTCCGCCGGGCGAACGACCGGCGTGCCGGTCGTTCGGGGGCCTGGGGCGGGCCGGGGACACGATCGGGGACGCTCCCGAACTCGCCCAAAACCGGCTTGACAAGCCCGCTATCCTGAGCACGGCAGCCCCAACCCCAAGACCGTCAGCGGCGAGCCAAGTAGAAAAGAAAGAACCGACGAGCGGCCCGACAATTTCTGCCGAGCGAATTGTACGAAACGAAGCCAAGGATCGAAACCCGACTGCCATGTCACCCCATATCAACAATTTAGGAGAATCCGGACAAATCCGGCAGCCGGGCTCACAGAGGGATTCTTCGCCAAGCCGGCACCCCGAGTCCGCCGGTCGCACCCTGGCTTCTATGCTCCGTAAGCCGCACCAAGACCCCTCGGCTATCGCCCCCGGTCCGAGCCCCGATCGAAGCAGCCGAAACCGAAGGGCTCGCCCAAAAAACTTCGCCCAAACGAACCCAATTCCCGCAAAGAAAGAAAGGTCCATCACAATCTATATCAACAACTTAACGCCAAATACCCCAGCTCCAAACACCCCGACCCGAGCAACCTGGCGCCACCCAATCTCGGCCTACTCCCCGCTCCGAGCGTCGTTCCGAGACGCCACCCAACCAGCACACCTGGTGGGGGCCGTTCAACCCCCAAAGGGAAAATGACGAAACGAACCCAAGATCAACCGAAAGCTATTGGAATCAAGGCGCCACATCATATTCCGAGGCCCTCAATAGAGACCCGCCGCCCCGCCCGTCCGCCGCGGCAGGCTACCTATCCCCCCACCCCCGAGAGGCCCCCCGACAACCGCTCAAGCAAAAAGACCAAACGAACCCAAGGTCCACGTAAGAGCATTCTTTATCAACCGTTTGAGACCCCGTCGAGAATCGTGGGGCCGGTGCCCGCCGGTCGCGCGCCGCTCGCTGCCCGGCCGCTTGACACGCCGGTTATTCTCAAGGCAGGGCGACAACCGGTGAGGGGCCATTCGAGCGATGAGATCCGCCCACAATTCCGACGCTCGGGAATCCTCAGCTTGAGCCGTCGGCGCTGTCACGCGAGTCCCCATCTATGGAACGCGTACGAAATGGCGCATCCCATTGGATTCATCGATCCGGCGCCTCTCGGACAATCTTGGCGAACTATAAGGAATACCAATCCTGTTTGACCTACACGAGTGCGTGATCGCGTCACGACAAAAGAGTGCGCTCGACGAGCCAATGGGTTCCCAGAATGACGATCGCAATCGAAGCCGGCCGAGCGTAAAGTTCGAACGAAGTCGAGCGGCGTTGGAGTTGCCAAATGAACGGGAGAATAATCATCGCTAGGGCAACTTGGCCGACCTCCACGCCGAGGTTGAACGAGAGAAGCGGCAGAGCGACTCCACCGCCGCCGCTCCCCAAACCAACCTCGCGCAGGATCGATGCGAAACCGAAACCGTGCACCAGGCCGAACAGGAATGTGATGATCCAGCGGCGGCCGAGCCTTCGGTCGAGCAGGTTTTCCGCACCGACGTAGATGATCGACAAAGCGATCATCGCCTCCACGAATCCTGAAGAAAGCTCGACAAGACCGAAGACCGCGACGGCCAGCGTGATCGAGTGCGCCACGGTAAACGAGGTGATGATCTTCGCCGAGGCGACCAGACTTCCCCCGCCGATCAATAGGGCCAAAAGGAACAGCAGATGATCGTACCCGGTGACGATGTGCTCCACGCCCAGCGTAAAAAAGTCGCCGAACGCGGCCTGCGAATCCGTGCGAGTCCCAGGGCTCACGCGAACCGATGCGGATGAGTGCTCGGCATCGAGCAGCCGCGTCTCGATTGTTTGTCCGTTGCGGTCGACGATGGCCAGATATTGGCGGTGCCCAAAGGGGAGCTCCCCTAGCCACCGAGAACGAATGAGCAGTCGCTCACCCGCCGCCGGTTCGAAGAGGAGCCTCGCATGGATGTTGTCCTCTTCAACTTGCAGGGATACGTCAGCTTCCTTGATGGGGATCGCCCGATCATCGACCGCGATCTCGAACCAGTCCTTCACGGCTCGTGTTAGGCTCACGCTCGCGCTTGCGAATTCTTCCACGTCGACTTGCCCGTCACCGTCCGCATCGAGGGGAACTAGGACTTGGACATCCATTGGCGAGAGCGTGAGCCGGGCTTTGAATCCCTCGTCCGTTACTCGTACGACGGCCGTACTCAGACCCGGGTCGTGACCCTGCAGCACCTGCGCGGACAAAATCACGGCAGTGATCAGAAGGCGTGTGGGAAGGGATGTATGCATAGAGCGTTTTCCAAAAGGAGGCAGGCAGCCGGCGGCTGCCTGCCTCTGAGTTGGGGCGGTCCAGGCTAACGGGACCCCTTAATGATGTTTGTGGTTACGGCCATTCAAAGGAGTCCCCGCATAGGGGAACACCTTGTTGTAGGAGATGTCGTTGCTCGTGACCCGATCGATGTCGTCCACGCCGCTGACGTCAACGCCGCCAAGCGCCAACACAGCAAGCACCGCGATATCGAGCACGTCGTCGCCAAAACGTCGGCCGTTAGGAAAGCCGCCAAACGCGGTATCTCCTCCCAGGATGTTGCCGAAGCTGCTGGGAAGCACGTCGCCGCCGAATAGACTCAGCCGCGAGAACCCGTCGTCGTCGGTCACAACCCCCATCGACGGATTCGAGCCGCCGCCCGCGAGACGGGCAGCCGGCGTGGAGAGGTCCACACGAATCATGTCGGGGATGAAGATGGCCGATAGATCGGGAGTGATCGGAGGGCTGAGTCCCAGGGTTGCCTAGACTACCGCGGCCAGCTCAACGTTCGAAGCGTATTTACCGAAAAGGGCCGCGTCCTGCGTAGGATTGGTTCGGCTGTAAAGGTCCTTATCCTCGATCGCGATCAGGGCTTCACAGAAGAGCGGGTTTCCCTGGCGGGCGACTTGAGCGAAGTCCGGGGACCGCACCGGTACGTTGGATGCCAGGCTGCGAAGGATCGTCAGCCGCGGGCGGCTCGTCGTGGCGTACACGCCGACGATTTGCTCGCCCCCCCCGATCACGCTCAAGGGGATATCCAGGACGATCGTATGAACGTTGAAACCTCCCTGGCTGTCGTGCGGTTTGTTGGGGCCGCCAAACGTGAGGTCGACATCAAAGATCGACTGGATATCGGCATAAAAGCCGTCATCCCGCTGCCCCGCGAACACGCGGTAGGGGCCGGCGCCGACTTCGTAGACCGAAGCGCTTGTGTAGTCGTCCAAGTCGGAGGCGGAGTCGACACCCTCTTTGGCGGGCATTTCACCGTCGTCGCCTTGGTTGTACTTCGGCGTTACCAGGCCCTGGTTGTTGGGCGGCACGATAAGCGGCTCGCCGGACATTGTTCCAAGCGAGGTCATCGCACCCGTGCGACGATCCCACTTGTTCACCGTGTAGGTTTGGGTCAAGTTTTGGCAAGCATCGTCGACGGCCATAACGCCGCCGGTGTAGGACTGCAAGATGGTCTGGTCGTTCTTGTACGTCGTATCGAACCGGAAGCGGTAGCTGATTGTCTTGCGCCCCGCCGCGACGTCGTCACCGAGCGCGACGTGAATCTCGTAAAGAACGTTGTCATCGAAATTGTATTTGTTCGGTCCGATGCCCGGCTCCTCGAACGGATAGACCGCAAGAGCCGTGGTCAAGTACTCCACGCCGTCATTCGAACTGCGGAAGGCGTAGACATCCGTGGTATTGGCCGGGTCGTCGAAGGTGATCAACGGGGCATCCATGTGGCTCGATGCCTGCAAAAAGGTACTGCCCGAGGCGAGCACTAGGAGTGCGACGCCCAGCGGCAGGTGTTTCAGTTGTCTCATGGTTTGTTCTCCTTTTCTTGTACAATGGTTCAACGTGTAGCGGAAATCGACTACAGCGAAGTCTTTGTGTGAAGCAGATCGGCGCGCAGGGCGGCAAGTTGCCGGCGCTCCGACGGGTAGAGCATCTGCCGAATAGCGTGGGACCTTTGGGTCCACTCGGCCGCCTCCCCGCGCCGCCCGGCGGCCGCCGCGATGGCGGCTGCGTGGTAGAAGAGTCTCGCGTCCTCGGTCCCCTCGGCGAGGGCCTTTGCGATGGCTCCGCAGGCATCCGCCGTGTGTCCCGCGCTATGGAGCGCCCAGGCGAGAGCGTCGAAAGTGAAAATGTCGCCGCGCGCCTCGAGTTCCTGTCGAGCTAAGCGAAGAGCATCTTCGGTGTCTTCCCCTCGGGTAGCAAGAAATAGAGCGAGCGTCCTGGGGTCCTGAGTTCGGCCGGACTTCTTGAGTAGGGTCTCAACCT
Source organism: Bryobacterales bacterium (assembly GCA_965238125.1). GTDB lineage: Bacteria > Acidobacteriota > Terriglobia > Bryobacterales > UBA6623 > UBA6623. The sequence continues at coordinate 6,596,927 of OZ250179.1, forward strand.
GATCGGCCTCTTCGAGTCGATCGATTCTCCGTAGCGTGTCCGCGAGGAGCCACTGATATTCCGGGAGTGGATTGCGCGAAGCCGCTCTTGTGAGCACGGCAACGGCCTCCTCGTCTTTTCTTTGCGCCGGCAGGACCCTACCCTTCGCGAACAGCGCCGGTGCGTAGTCAGGCTGAAATCCGAGAGCGACCTCGGCGGCGCGTAGCGCTTCGTTGAGGTTCCCGGACTGAAGCTCCAACGTCGACAGCCGGGTATAGATCCAGGCCGCGGATTCCGAATCGCGAGGGCCCGACGCTCGGGCTGCCATTCTCATCACGGGAATCGCGCCGGCCAGGTCACCTTTCAGCCAACGCAGATGCGCGGCCCGCAGATAGGAATGCGGGCTCGGCTTCAGGTCGATCATCCGCTGATAGGCTCGCGCAGCCTCCGCCAACTTGCCTTGCTCCATGAGCGTGTCGCCAAGCAGGCCGTAATCAAACGGCGCTTGACGGGTCGCTAAGAGCTGTCGCGCGACGGCTTCAGCCTCCTTGAAGCGATGCAGGTTGTGCAGCACGTGCCCCCGAAGCAGCAGAGCGGAAGCCGCTTCGGGCTGCTTCGAGTCCATGCACAAGCTGACTTCTTCGGCAAGTTTGAGATAACCCGGATCGCCTGCCGTCCGGGCCTTCGAGACGAACAGCCAGCCCACTCGCTCGAGCGCCGCGACGGGATGAGCACTCTTGCGAGCTTTCGCTTGGGCTTGCCGGATGCGGGCGTCAATCGGCGCCGCTCCCTTGTGCGGGGCCAACGCGATCGAGCATGGGTGAAGGCTTTCCAAGAAAGCGTTCGGCGCGGACTCGCGTTCGGCGCAAGCGGTGATTGTCAAGGCCGCCAGTGTCGACGCGACCACAAAGGATCGATTCCGAGCGGAGGGTTGTTTCGTTTTCGTCATCACTTTTCGTCCCCAAGAGGCTGTCTACTTGACCCCTTTGTTCACTCCTACGAGGAATCCGCGGAATCGGATTGCGGAGGCGGATAATTTCTTTGGGCGAGTTTCCTTTGGACCCCAACAAGTCGGACTGCGAAAGCGCGCGATAAGCAGGCGAGCCGACCCCTGAGCCCCGACCCCCGCTTATACGGGATCAATTGCCGGATGAGGCGTGGAGAGGGATGAGGGCGATAGCGGAAAGGAGGGAGCTATCCGACGGGGCCGACCCATTCCGGTTGGGTTGTTGGTTGGGGAGAACCGCCCGCCGGTTCTTCGGAGATGGCGAGGGCAGCGGAATCACCGATTTCAGCCGACGGCGCGGCGATGAGCAGCACATCGCCGTCTTGAGAGGGCCGGAAGATACTGACGCTGATCGGGTTTCCTTCCTTCGGCACGACCCACAACTGATAGGTGCGATCCGCGGACGGCAGACGCATGTTCGACCCCGCCAGAACGAGCCCAAGATCGTCATTCCAATAGGCGTGAAGACGTGGGGAAGTGGGCGCTCCCAGAGAGACAGGCACGGTTTCCGGCGACGACACAATGGCGAGAACCTGGCGTAACCGTTCGTTTTCGGACGCGAGCTCCAGGTGTTGGCGATCGAGTTCAGCCAAGCGCTCGTAGAGTTCACGAGCCTGCCGCTGGAAAAAGAAGACCCCGATCAGAAGAACAGCGGCAACGCCCCAGCCAAGAGCCGCCGCCCAGTTCAAGCTAAAGCGGGCTCGCGGTTTGGATTCCGCGACAGAGCCGAGCAGCTTGCGCCGCACGCGGGCAGGCGGTTCCACCTCGGGGGCGAGATACGCAAGCTGTGTGGCGGCGAATCGCACCTCCTCAACTCCCGGCGTGCAAGTTTCGCAGCCCCGCTCCACATGAGCCCGGATTTCGCTTGCCTCGGGATCGTCGCAAATCCCCAGCGCAAAGGCTTCGTAGTGCTCTTGAAGGTGGGTGCAGGCCATCAGCTCACCTCCTCCAAGTTTTCACGGATTCGCCGCAGACCGGTTCGAATCCAGGTCTTCACGGTACCGAGGGGTGCCTCCAGCTCGTTCGAGATTTCACTCTGCGTCAAGCCCTGGAAATAGGCGAGTTCCAGAGCCTGTCGTTGTTTCTCGGGAAGACCGCCCATCACGATCTGAACCCGGTGCGTCTGTCTGCGGCGGTTGAGCCGCCCCTCCGGGTCGGGTTTGCTGAACTGCGTCGGCATGATGTCGGCGCTGAACTCCCGCCGGCGCTGTTTTTCCGCTTTGCTGCGGAGGTGATCAATGGCAATATTGCGCGCCATAGTAAGTAGCCAGGGCGCGACGGCCCCTCGCGATTGATGGTAGGTCGGCGCCTGATTCCAAAGACGAAGGGAAACGTCTTGAAGTAACTCGTCGGCCGCGGACGGGTGCGCCGTGATCCGGCAAAGGAGAGAGTAAACGAGTCCGGAGTAGCGGTCGTAGAGCTGTTCAAGTCCTTTCGGCCGACGATGCACGACGAGCTCCATCAGCGCTTGATCACTCAAGCCTGCCGCCCCCGCTCCGCTTGAAACCATCGCCCCCAATTCGTATCCAGCCGTCCGCTGAGCCGCGGAATCCGTCTTTGGCCTGTGCCCGCTCCGTTGTGCGAAAGCTGAAAGCGACGACGGGGTCCAGCCGCATCATCGCTCCCAAGCTGCAATCTTACCCTACCCGTCAGCTTGTAGCCGTTTCCAAAATCATGGCATAAGGCTTCATAGATCCAATACGAAGGGAGGAGCTCTTTGGATTGCGACAACAGACGTTTCGTTGTTCGCTATGAATCCAAGCGGCTGACGGACTTCGTACTAACGGAGGATGCCGGTTCTCGTGGAAACACCACGCGCGACAGAAGACGTCCCGCGGGATCAGGGGTGGGCCGAGCTGCTCGAGAGGTTGGCGCAAACGGACAAGTCCGCCCTGGCGGAATTGTATGACCTTTCATCCTCCGCCGTTTTCGGGCTGGTGCTCCGCATCGTGGGCGACCGAAGCGACGCGGAGGAAGTGACTCTGGACGTGTACGTGCAGGTCTGGAAGCAGGCCGAGCGCTACGATTCGAGTCGAGGTAGGGTACTTTCTTGGTTGCTGACGATTGCGAGAAGTCGCGCGATCGACCGGCTGAGATCGAAAGCGGCCAAGGACCGCGGTCGCGAACAACCCCTCGATGCAGCCGGCGTCGCCGAGGTCGCTGACGCCTCTCTCAACCCGGAACAGAGTAGCTTCGAGGCCACGAGGAAAACGACCGTCTTGACGGCACTCGATTCTCTTCAAACCGATCAGCGGCAAGCGATCGAGTTGGCTTACTTCGCCGGCATGAGTCATAGTGAAATCGCGGACCGCACCGGCCAACCGCTGGGTACGGTCAAGACACGAATTCGATTAGGAATGCTCCGGCTTAGACAGACTCTGCAGCCTCTTGAGGAGGCGATATGACCGGAAGGCATGAGCAGTCGACGGTAGACACCTGCGAGTGGGCGGCCTTGCACTCTCTGGGTGCATTGACGCACTCGGAGCGGGCGGCGTACGAGCAGCACATTGCCGCCGGGTGCGCCGTCTGTTCGGCGGAGCTGCAGTCGTTTGAGAAGGTTGCTTCCGACCTCAACCTTGTGGCTTCTTCCGTCCAACCGCCCCCCTCGCTGCGTGAGCGCCTGCTGGATCGGGTCTCTGCTGGAGACGCATCCGAGAAGGCTGAGGATCCTGCCGCCGTCCCCTCGCCCAAAGGAATCTTGTTCGACGAGGGCGGTGTTCTTATTTCTCGATCGGCGGAAATGACCTGGGAGCCCGCCCCTCTGCCCGGAATCTTCAGCAAGCTCCTGTTCAACGACCCCAAGCGCTGCTACACAACCCAAATCGTGAGGATGGACGCGGGAGCCACCTACCCCAGCCACCGGCATTCGCAGGTCGAAGAGCTCTACCTACTCGAAGGTGATCTGTTCGTCGAAGGCCAAAAGATGGGCCCGGGGGATTACTGCCGCGGGGAGCCCGACAGCGTCCACGGTGAGGTGTCCACCGAGGCCGGAGCCTTGTTCCTCGTCCTCTCCTCCCCGCAAGACGAGATCTTGGCGTAGAGACCGGCGTCTGCCCCGGCGATCTCGATTGTCGAGGACCGGCTCGCTGAGCGGGGCTGACCGCTTTCTCAGAGTCGGGCTTGTACAAACTGTGAGCACAGTTTCAAACCTGCGGCGAGGTAGTAACCGTCCCCTTCACCCTGCGCATCGACAAGGCGTCTACATTGGCGGCGGCTCCGGCGGAGATCCCGCCTGCCGCCACCGTGATTCGTCGGCCGGACTTCTTGAGTAGGGTCTCAACCTGATCGGCCTCTTCGAGTCGATCGATTCTCCGTAGCGTGTCCGCGAGGAGCCACTGATACTCCGGGAGTGGATTGCGCGAAGCCGCTCTTGTGAGCACGGCAACGGCCTCCTCGTCTTTTCTTTGCCGGCAGGACCCTACCCTTCGCGAACAGCGCCGGTGCGTAGTCAGGCTGAAACCCGAGAGCGACCTCGGCGGCGCGTAGCGCTTTGTTGAGGTTCCCGGACTGAAGCTCCAACGTCGACAGCCGGGTATAGATCCAGGCCGCGGATTCCGAATCGCGAGGGCCCGATGCTCGGGCTGCCATTCTCATCACGCGCTCGAAACCCTCGACCGGCGTGGTGTCGCCCAGTCCTAAAACTCAAACCGCAAAAGGAACTGAAACGCGCGGCCGTCGTTGAGCGTGTTGGTGATCCGGCCGAAGCTCGGCGAAGCCAGGTTCAGCGAGGGCTCGGCGAATTGCGGTGTATTGAGGAAGTTGATCGACTCGACCTGGAACGTCAATTGCCGCTCGCCCGAAACGTTCCAGGTTCGGGATACGGCTGCATTGACGTTCGCGATGGTGCCTTTGCGAAACGTATTGCGGCCTAAACTGCCGCGGATATCAGTCGGCTGCATAAAGGCAAACGCTTCGGCGGGCAGAAGCTGGCGCGATGTGTCGGGGTCGCCGATGGTGCGGCCCAGTACGCCGGGGTCGATGAGGTGCGGCCGGTCACTGCCGGCCCCATCGACGTTACCGAATCCCGCCGCATCCGAACCGGCGGCGACCGTAAAGGGCGTGCCGCTCTTGAGGAGCACAACGGTCGACAGCGTCCAAGATCCGAACAGTCGCTGTCTCCAGCCTTGCCCGCGCAGCCGCAGCGTTTCATAGCTTGCCCTCGTCAGGAACGCGTGGGGTTGATCGAAGTTGCTGAGCCCCTTGAGATCTTCCTGGACGAGAAACTCCGATTGGCTGCGCCCGCGACGCGAGTCGACCGGCGAGATGGTGTTGAGGTAATCCGTACCGAGATCAATCGCCTTGCTGAACCAATAAGACGTATCGAGCGTGAAGCCGTAGCGGTTACGGATGATCAGCGACGCCCGCGCTGCGTCGTAGTAACCGATCGACCCGTTCATCGGCCGGAAGATTTCGAAGACGCTCTGATCGGGACGCCGATCGTTGATGGTGCGAGACTCTTGCGCGATGCCCTCGACGAGTTGGCCGCGATTGGTGAACCACATCATGAGGAGCTTATGAGAGCGGCTTCCCACATAGCCCAATCGCAGGTCCGCCGATTTCGCGAGAGGCAGCTCCCAGCTGAAGTTGTACTGATGGGAGTAGGGGAGCCTGAGGTCGGGCTCGAACCGAAAGACGCTGGTGCGGGCGTTAGGATCGAGCTCCGCGAAAGTGACCCCGCCGAGAGGGTCCGCCAGGTTAGGGGCCGTCGCGACCAGGCGCAGCAAGCGCGGCGCACAAGCGTTTCGCGAAGCGCGCGCCCAACCGCCTACCGCGATCAGGAAACTCGAACCCAGACCTACAAACAACACCCACGAACAGCGAAACTCACCCTCGCCTAATTGTAGCGCCGCCACCGCCGTACCGCCGACCAACGCCCAACGCGGGAGACTCTTCCGAAAATCCTCTTTCAAGCGTACGACGGATTACGGTATAGACCCTGAAATCACAAACCGAGGCAGCCGCGGAGCGGCGACGGGAGGGGTCCCCGCCGAAAATCACGACAAGCCCCGGATGGGGCGTAGGAGCAATCACCCGATGCAACCCGGCCAACAGGTAGGTTCACCCTCCCCCTGCCGACTCCTCACACTTCGACCCCTCCTTGGCCTGTATCCCGGTCTCACCCGCATTTTCATGGCGGTATTACGAATCCGCGAATTCATAGAAACGGACTCCTCCGAAAATCCCCTTCGAGTGTATTATGTTTTGCGTTGATGTCCGGCAAGATCGCGACCACCTTGAGCCGCGAGCGGGGTGGGGAGGAAGTATGTGGTGTTCCGGGGAGCCGGTCGTGTACCCTGTGTGTGCCGGATTCCAAATCCCGAATCGGAGGCCAAGCCCATGACTAACCGACAAGCTCGTCGTACATTCCTTCGGTATCTCGCCGGGAGTCCCTTGATCGCGGGCGGCATCTCGCCCCTGGCGGAAAGGCTTTCCGCGGCCGAGGGGGAAGGCCGCCTCGAAGCCTCCGAGATGGGTGACGTCATCTCATCGGTGGACGAAGCCATCAACGTGTTCGATTTCCACGCCGCCGCCCGCAAAGCACTCCCGCCCGCCCACTATGGGTACGTGGCGACCGGCACGGACGACGACGCCACGTTGCGCGCCAATCGCGAAGGCTTCGAGCGTTTCCAACTGCGCGTCCGCCGCTTGATCGACGTGCGGAACATCGATACCTCCATCGAGTTTTTCGGGACGCGTTGGAACTCGCCGATCGGCCTGGCGCCGACCGGCCATCAACAGGCTTTTCACCCTTTGGGAGAAATTGCCGCGGCCCGAGCCGCTAAAGAGACTTCAAGCCTACAGTTGCTCTCGACGGTTTCCAACCACTCCGTCGAGGACGTCATTCGCGAAAGGGGCGGGCCCATCTGGTTCCAGCTCTACGCGAGCAAAGACTGGACGATCACCAGTGCGTTGGTGAAGCGGGCCGAGCAGGCGGGTTGCCCCGTGGTGGTGCTGACCGTGGACATGCAAGGCGGCAGCAATCGCGAGACTCTCAAGCGCTTCTGGAAAATGGACAAGCGAGATTGTACCCTCTGTCATGACCGCGGTAATCCGCTGGACAGATATCGCAGAAAACCGATGTTTGACGGCCTTGACCTATCGCCGACAGAACCCTTCCGTGATATGACCTGGGACTTCGTTCGCCGGCTCAAGGATTCCACGAGCATGAAGGTCTTCATCAAGGGCATCGTCACAGGGGAAGATACCGAGCTGTGTCTGGAGAACGGCGTGGACGGCGTCGTCGTGTCGAATCACGGCGGTCGAGCCGAAGCGAGCGGCCGCGGCACCATTACTTGCCTGGCGGAAATTGTTCAGGCCGCCAAGGGTCGCATTCCCGTGCTGATTGACGGTGGCTTCCGCCGCGGCACGGACATCTTCAAGGCGCTGGCCTTGGGGGCTGACGCCGTTTGTATCGGTCGGCCCTATCTGTGGGGGCTGGCCGCTTTTGGTCAAGAGGGCGTGCGGGCTGTGTTGGATTTGCTGCGCGCCGAGCTGATGATGGTGATGCGCCAAGCGGGTACGACGTCGATTGACAAGATCTCAAGCGACCACATCATCCGCGCCGGCTGAGGGCGGATGTCGTGGTATTGTTATCGCGGATTGGCCTTCCTTGGCATCCCCGGTAGCGACAAACACTCGTATTTGTCCTAATCCACAGTCCGCACAAGCTCTCAGCTTGTCCGGACCGGTCGCCCCATACCGGCTTTCAGGCTAGAATGGTTCCGGTGGCGCCAATCCGTTTCTTCATCGGTGTTGCGATGCTCGTCGCCGTCGCGCCGAGGCCGACTCTCTCGGCGGCGGACGCCGAGCCGGCTCGATCGCTCATCGGAAAGCACTGTCTTTCCTGCCACAACGACGACCTGCGGACGGCCGGTGTCTCCTTGGAGGGACTCAACCCTACGGATGTCGCCGGAAGTCCGGCGATCTGGGAAAAGGTGCTGCGAAAAGTTTCTTCCCGCGAGATGCCGCCCGACGGATCCCCCGCTCCCGAAGCATCGACGAGGACAGAGTTTGTCGCGCGGCTTGAAAAGGCTCTTGACCGGGCCGCCGCTGCCGCTCCCAACCCGGGCCGTCCGCCCGCGCATCGCTTGAATCGTGCGGAGTACAGCAACGCCATCCGCGATCTGTTGGGGCTCGACATCGACGTCGACGCCATGATTCCGGGTGACGATTCTGGTTACGGCTTCGACAACATTGCCGACGTGCTGTCGTTGTCGCCGGCACTACTCGAGCGCTATCTGGTCGCCGCTCGCCGGATCAGCCGCTTGGCCGCGGGCAACCCCGACGTCAAACCGCAAAAGGAAACTTTCCACAGCAACCGGGAATCCGGTTTTCTCCAGGCGGGGCATCAGGCCGGACCGCCGCCGGATCCGCCCTTCGGCGCGGGTCGTGGGGCCGCTTTGCGTTATTACTTCCCGCTCGACGGCGAATACGTGATCTCCTTCGCGCTGGATCGCGGAGAAACCAGGGAAATCTACGAAACTCACGACGTGCGCGTGCCGGTGAAGGCCGGTTTGCGCGCGCTGACGCTCACGTTCTTGAATGAGTCTTCACGGCCCGAACGGATACGACCGGGGCTGGCCGCGCCCGCGAGCATCGCGCAACCGCCTCTTGACCTGCGCTTGGACGGCCGACGCGTTCAGCTTTTCGAGCAACCGCCGGCGGCGGCGCCGTTTACGCTCCGATCCATTTCGATCGACGGGCCGTACAACGCAACGGGATCGGGCGATACGCCGAGCCGCCGCAAGATTTTCTCGTGTCGTCCCGCCGCGGAATCGGACGAAGAGCCCTGCGCCCGACAAATTCTTGCTTCCTTAGCGCGACAAGCGTACCGCCGACCCGCGAACGACGCCGATGTCGGCGCCTTGATGGCGATCTATCAAATGGGTCGTCGCGCCGAGGGGAGCTTTGAACGCGGCGTCGAGAAAGCTGTCGAGGCCCTGCTCGTCTCGCCGAACTTCCTGTTTCGCATCGAAAAGGACCCCGCCGGGATTGCACCGGCCACTCCCTACCGCATCAGCGACATCGAGCTGGCCTCGCGACTGTCCTTCTTCTTGTGGAGCAGCATTCCGGATGAAAAATTGTTCCGCCTGGCCGAGCAAGGGCATTTGCACGACCCGGCCGTGCTCGAAGCGCAAGTGCGCCGGATGCTCGCCGACCGACGTTCGAGAGTGCTGGTCGAAAATTTTGCCGGTCAATGGCTGCATCTGCGCAACGTCGCCAAAGTGAAGCCCGATGAAGTGCTGTTCCCGGAATTCGATGGCGACCTGCGCCAGGCGATGCAGCTCGAAACCGAGCTTTTCTTCCAGAACATCCTCAAGAACAACCGCAGCATGTTCGACCTGCTTGATGCCGACAGCACGTTCTTGAACCAGAGGCTCGCCGAGCATTACGGTGCCGGCAAGGTCTACGGACGACAGTTCCGCGAGGTGCCGGTCAGCGATCCTCGGCGAGGCGGCTTGCTGGGCCAGGCGAGCATTCTCACCGTCACGTCATACCCGAATCGAACCTCGGTCGTCGTGCGCGGCAAGTGGATCCTCGAGAATCTGTTCGGCATGCCGCCGCCTCCTCCGCCGCCCGACATCCCCGAGCTCGAAGAGACCACTAGCGGCAAGCGCCTCACGATGCGGGAAGCGATGTCGCTGCACAGCAAGAATGCGACCTGCGCAAGCTGCCATGCGCGCATGGATCCCATCGGCTTCGCCCTCGAAAACTACGATGCCATCGGACGCCGGCGCGAGCAGGACGGAGGCGCCCCGATCGACGCTTCGGGCGAGTTGCCCGGGGGCGTTGCTTTCGACGGTCCCGGCGAGCTCAAGCAAGTCTTGGCGACGCATTTCCGGGATGCTTTCGCGACGACTGTGACCGAAAAACTTCTCACTTATGCGCTGGGGCGGGGCCTGGAGTATTACGATAAAGCTACGATCCGTTCGATCGTCCGCCAAGCCGAGCGCAATGAATATCGCTTGGCCGACCTGATTGTCGCCATTGTGAAGAGCATGCCGTTTCAAATGAGAAGGAGCCCGGAATCATGATCGTGACCAAGAAATTCCTCTCTCGCCGAACGGTGCTGCGCGGGCTGGGCGCCTCGGTTGCTCTGCCGTTCCTCGACGCGATGGTTCCGGCCTTGGCCGCGCCCGTCGATCGTTTATCGAAACCGCCGCTTCGATTAGGTTTCGTCTACGTGCCCAACGGCATCATGGACCTCGCCGGCGAATGGACTCCCAAAACCGAGGGAACGGACTTCGAGCTTCCGCTGATCATGAAGGCGCTCGAACCGTTTAGGGAAAGGCTGCTGGTCCTCAGCGGACTTGCCCAGGTCAACGGCCGACCCCTGGGCGACGGCCCGGGCGACCATGCTCGCGCCGGCGCCAGTTGGCTGACCGGCGCTCGGGCGGTGAAGACCGAGGGCGTGGGCATCCGCGCGGGCGTTTCGGCCGACCAGATCGCCGCGCGCGAACTCGGCAAGCATACCCAACTGGCGTCGCTCGAGGTCGGCATCGAGGAACCGAGCATCGCGGGCGGCTGCGATTCCGGCTACAGCTGCGCCTATACGAACACGATCTCCTGGCGTACCGAGACGACGCCCAACCCCATGGAGGACGATCCTCGTCGAGTCTTCGAACGTCTTTTCGGAGACGGAGACAGCACCAACCCGGAAGATCGGCTGGCGAGGCTGCGAGAGCGGCGAACGATCCTCGACTTCGTGCGCGAGGACTTATCTCGCCTGCGGGTCGGACTGGGCGCGGCCGACCGTCGCAAACTCGAGGAGTACGTCGAGGCGATTCGCGACCTGGAGCGGCGTATCGAAAAAGCCGAAGCGCAGAGCGACCGGGAAATCCCGATCATCGAGCGGCCCGGGGGAGCGCCCGGGCACTTCGAGGATCACGCCAAGCTGATGGTGGACCTGCAGTTGCTGGCCTTCCAAACCGACATGACGCGCGTGACCAGCTTCATGATGGGGCGGGAAGGCACCTGGCGCAGCTACCCCGATATCGGAGTCCCCGACGCCCACCACGCCGTGACCCATCATCAGCACGACCCCGAAAAGATCGCCAAGACGATCACGATCAACCGGCATCACGTGGATATATTCGCCTACATGCTCGAGAAGATGCGCACGACCGAGGACGGCGAAGGCACGCTGCTCGATCATTCGGTGATGCTCTACGGCGGCGGCATCGCCGACGGCAACCAGCACACCCACCACGACCTCCCGCTCGTCCTCGCCGGGGGCGCGGCGGGGCAGCTGCATGGGGGGAGACACGTGCGTTACGCGCGCGAGACCCCGATGAACAATCTATTGCTGAGTCTGTTGGAGATTGTCGGCGTCCCCACCGAGAGGCTCGGCGACAGCACCGGCAAGCTCGAAGGGCTTGCGAGCGCTTAGGCCGACAGGCGATGACGGTAGCCGGCCGGCAGCCCGAGGCAAAAGGGCGCCGGCCGGATCGCGAACACTTTGAGCCGCGAAAAAGGGACTGCCATTCGATTTTCGCTCGTCGAACCGCTTGAGCCGCGAAGCGGCGGCAGGAATATAGCCCAGGGTGGAGCCGAAGGCGGAACCCTGGGTAGACGCCCATCCGGGGGAGCCCTGAAAGGGCGGCCGCAACGCCCCGACCCCGATTTTCAGGGCGGCATCATGAATCCGAAGATTCACAAAAACGAGACTGCATGGTCTTCGCGTAGTCGGGCTTCCACCGAGGCTTGCTGGAGCGGGCGAATGCGTGCGGCGCTTCCGATTGCTTTCACATTATCGGTCGGCTTAGCAGCCGCGGCCACCAGCGCGGACTTGCGGTTAATCGACGCCGTTCAAGACCGTGACCATCATGCGATTGCCGCCTTCATGAAAGAGCCCGTCAACGTCGACGCCGCTCAGCCCGACGGCGCGACGGCCCTCGCCTGGGCGGTGTATCTCCAGGACCGCAAGACGGCGGAACTACTACTGGCCGCCGGGGCCGCCGTCAACACCCGCGACGCATACGGCGATTCCCCGCTTACTCTCGCTTGCGCCAACGGTGACTCCCGGCTAGTGAAGAAGTTGCTCGAGGCCGGCGCCGACCCGAACGCCGCGCGCTGGAGCGGCGAAACGCCGTTGATGCTTGCGGCGGGTGTGGGCCTCGCCGATTCCGTGCAACTGCTGATCGCCAAAGGGGCCCGCTTGGAGGCAGCGGAATCCCGCCGAGGGCAGACCGCGCTGATGTGGGCCGCCGCGGAAGGGCATACGGATGTTGTCGCGTTGCTGATTCGCGAGGGCGCCGATGTCAACGCCCGGTCCAAGACGGGTTTTACCGCTTTGGCCTTCGCGGCGACCCGGAACGACCTCGAGTCCATCGGTCACTTGATTCAGGCCGGGGCCGACCCCAATGGTGCTCGCCTCGGCGGCGGCTCGGTCGTCAACATAGCCGCCGCCTACGGCCGTTCGGACGCTGTGAGGCTCTTGCTCGATGCGGGTGCGAACTTCTCGACTCCCGACGAAGACGGCAGGACGCCGCTCTATTCCGCCGCCGAAGCGGGTGACGCGAAATCTGTTGCCATGCTGCTCGATGCGGGCGCTGATCCCAACCTCCACACGGCGGCAATCGAGGATCTGCGGGGGAGCAGCAGCCTACGCCGTCGCGACGCCGGATACACTCCGCTCCATGCAGCCGCCCGACACGGCCGGCTCGAAGTGATGCGCCGGTTGGTTGCCGCCGGCGCCGACCCGAAAGAGCGCACCCAGGGCGGAGCGACGCTGCTCATCGAGGCCGCCAGAAGCGGCGCGTTGCCGGTCGTCGAGTACGCCCATTCGCTTGGCGGCGACGTCGCCGCGAAGACCTATTTCGGACGCACCGTCATGCACGCGGCGGTCAACGGCACCTCGCTCATCACCACGCCGGATGCGATCTGCGATGTGATCCGCTTCCTCACCGATCGCGGCGCCGACCCCGACCCCCAAGATCAAGACGGCTGGACCGCCATTTCAATGGCCGACATCTATCCGGTCGAGAAAGCCTCGATGCTGATGTACGAGCTGACCATCGCCGCCGGGCGCCAACCCAAGATCCTCCCAACCGACCTACGGTGACGAGCGCGGGACGCGGCGTCGGCAGTCTCAGGAATTTGGTTGCGGGGCAGCTTCCAATGGTGTAAACAGGAATTGGTCGTCGAATTGCGGAAAAAGGTCAATCGCGACGTGCGGAGGAGAATGAATGGCCGAAGATATTGATCCGAATAAGCTCGCCGCCGAATTCCTGAACTCGAACATCGACCGGATATTGGATTCAGTCGCATCCGGAATGAAGGGCACAAAGAATGTCATTCGCTCGCGGCTCAAAGGAACGTACCGTAGCTACCTCGACCGGATTATAGAACGACATTCGAAAGCGAAGTCTTTCTTTGTCAGGATGGAGCCGCTCCCGATCTACGACTTCTTCATACCGCCCGATCTGGCGAGCCAACAAGACGATGCTGATGCGCCACTTCCTTGTGAGCGCACTCAAAGATCGGCAGAAAACGCCCCTGCTACTCGAGCTGCGCCAGCTCAATACGGACGGCGAGGAAGTACGCGCGGCACTTCTCCGTACACTAAAGTCCAACGGGCTGGACATCGACGAATCGTATTTCGAACTAGCACTGAGAGCAGGCCATTTCTGCTTCTTGTTGGATGGGTTCGACGAACTCGAACTCAGGTTCAGAAAGACCGTTGCTGACCAAGTTCGGACGCTCGCTGAAAACTATCCGGGGAATTGGATGGTTCTGTCCTCTCGCCCAGACTCGAACCGGGAGGGGTCGTCGGCATTCGCACAATTTTCCGTTGAGCCGTTGGACCTAGAGCGTGCAACTGCGCTAGTCGAAAAACTTCCTTTTGACGATCCGATTAAATCGAAGTTCATATCCGACCTCCGATCGGAATTGTACGCTAAACACCAATCGTTTCTATCGAACCCCCTGCTGCTTTCGATCATGCTATTGACGTATTGTGACATCGCTCACATTCCGACCAAACTGAGTCTTTTCTACGACCAGGCCTATGAATCCCTTTTTCAGAAACACGACGCCCCTATTGAGTCTCGCAAAACAAAGTGACACTTTTTTGGGGTACGTACGTCTTTGTATGTATGGGAAATACAAAAGGCGTACGGCGGGATTTCGAGGCCCTGGAGAAGCGCCGTTTCAAAGCGATCCGGTTGGTCGAGCAAGGCTGTAGTCAGTCCGAGACAGCGAGGCGATTGAAGGTCGCGCGGCAAAGCGTCAGCGAGTGGCTGCGACGATACCGGCGTGACGGCGAAGCCGGGTTGCGCCAGGCCGGCCGCGCCGGCCGTAAGCCGCTGTTGGACGCCGCGCAGCTCGAACGCCTCGAGGCGTTGCTGCTGGAAGGCCCCGAGGCGCACGGCTTCCCGACGCCGCTGTGGAGCTGTCCGCGGGTCGCTCGTCTGATCGGAGACGAGTTCGGCGTGCGCTATCACGAGGGCCATGTCTGGAAGATCCTGCGGGCGCTCGGTTGGAGCCCGCAACGGCCCGTCGGCAAAGCGCGGGAGCGCAACGAAGAGGCCATCCGCGGCTGGCAGCGCAAGACTTGGCCGGCCATTAAAAAAAAGCCCGCAAAGAAGAACGTACGATCGTCTTCATCGACGAAAGCGGATTGAGTCAGAAGCCGCATCGTTGCCGCACCTGGGCGCCGCGCGGCGAGACACCGGTGTTGGAGTTCAACTTCAACTGGGACAAGCTGTCGGTGTCGGCCGGGCTGACGTTGCGCAACTTTTACTTCCGGCTCTATCCCGGCGCGATCGGCGAGCTGGAGGTCATCGACTTCCTGAAGGCTTTGGTGCGCCACATCGACGGCCCACTGCTGATCGTCTGGGACCGGCTGCCGGCGCACCGCAGCCGCCTGGTGCGGGAGTTCATCCAGCTCTCCGAGGATCACATCGCAACGGAGTACTTGCCGCCCTATGCGCCGGAGTTGAACCCGGTGGAATACATTTGGGCGTACTGGAAGCAGCACGAGTTGCCCAACGTCTGCCCGAAGGACTACTGGGAACTCGACGAGCGCGCCCGCAAAGCGCTGCGGCGAATGCGCCGCAAACCGCGCTTGATTACCGCTTTCTGGAAACAGTCTTCTCTTTGTCTCGATTGACAGTATATTATGCGAGACTCAGTAAGGGGGGCTTCCAGCGTGAGCGGCGCACACTGCTCGATATCCAAGACTTTGGAAAGGCCTTCGCGGCATTTTGTGTCCAGTCGTACGATCGGAGGGAGGTTTCCTTCAGTCGATCCAAGGCGCTAGAGTATTTTGATCAAGCGAAGAGGATGTCGGGCCTCGACTATGATAGTCCAGGGATCCTCGATGATGCCATTCAGTCCGTATCACTAATGGTCGAAGACAGGCTAGAGATAACTTTCGCTCACCGCTCTTTTCAGGAGTACTTCGTTGCAAGGTTCGTGCGATCGACCCCGCCTCAGGTAAAAGGGCAGTTGATTCGACGCCTCGCACCAAGTATGGGATCTGACTCCGTAATGCAGCTTCTGTATGAGTTGGATTCATATTCCGTTGAGAAGCACTACCTGCTACCGGCGATCGACAAACTCCGAGAACGGATCAAGCTGAAGAACAAGGTCGGGATAACACATTTCGTTCGGTACGTCAAATTATTGCTGGGAACTATCCAACTTGGCTCTGGAACGGAGGGGGACAAGACTTACGTATCGAGTATCACGTTCCAGAATGCGAACACCCTCCATCTTCATGAATTTATACTCAGAAACAGCATGACAGTCTCTCCCGATGAAGAGTTAAGGTTATGGGATAGGTCCCTGATCCCTACGCTCCGCGAGGAGTGTAACGAGGCTGGCGTAGTCGACATCGGGTCCCTGCGAACCACAAGTCCTTTCATAAAGAGCCTGGCGCAATCAGACGGCGCCTAGGGACTGAACCATCTCAAACAAATGATTGATGTCGGTACGTCGATCCGCCAACGCCACCACGACGTCGAGTCCTCGCTGAGTGCAATTCTACGTTTTGACTCCCGGTGACGTGATGTAGGCGAGATTGGCGGTGAGTTTGCGCCGTGGGACGCTTGCACTGGGGCCTGGTACATTCTGATGGCGAGCCGCCAACCCAAGATCCTCCCAACCGACCTGCGGTGATCGGCCCTCGATCGCCTCTACTTGACCGTCCAAAGAAAGACCGTACTCCCAACCATGCCGACCTGTTTGTCGGGCGGCCAGGCATCCCCCATGTCGAAACTGTGGGTGACGATCCGCGTGCCCCGTCGAAGTCTTTTGAGCTTCGGCATCAATCTGGCGTTGAGATGCGTAAGAAGGTAGGTCGCAACAACGGTAGCGCCCCGGAGGTCTGCCGCGAACAGGTCCTGGTGACGGAACTCGACTCGGTCTTCCACCCCCGCCTGACGGGCGTTCTCGCGTGATTTCGCGATCAATCGACGATCGATTGCGATACCCACGCCGCGCGCCCCAAATTCCTTCGCCGCCATGATGACAATCCGTCCGTCACCCGAGCCGAGATCATAGACCACGTCTCTTGACGTGACGTTTGCCAGCTCCAACATTTTCCGCACAACACGGTTTGGGGTCGTAGCGTAATGAACGTCGGGAGCCCGTTTTTGCGCGATCGCCAGGCTGAGGGTAGCGACCAACGGAAGCAGAGCGAATGCTCTGAGGATGGGCACGGGTTACATAGCTCCCTATGGTGTTTGAGGCGGTTCGGGCAGGCAGTGGCCGGCCGTCGGAACCCCGACTTCCAGGATGCCATGAAACTACTCCCGTGATTCCGCCTGAAAGCGTCTGAGCGTTTCCTTCAATCGAAATTCTGCCGGCAGAGGGTGCCTTCGTCTTCTCATTTCATGATGGTCTCGTCATCCTAACGCGCACGGTGATGCGGTTCAACTCGGCCTTCTCGCGACGATCGGCAAGCGTGCGCCGGCCCGCCATTTCGCCGGCCGACACTTATCCGCTGGAGCAGCCTACGGTGGTTGCAAAAAGCTCGGTCCGGGCGTAGAGTTAGGTTGTCGCTGTCAGTGCTGATTGGGGGTCTTTCATGCGGGTCAAGCAATACCCTGTTTTGTTGGTCGCGTTGGCCGGGTTGGCGGCTCCGCCGGTTTCCGCGCAAGATTTGGGAAGCCAGGGAGGCAGTGTGCTCCCCGGTGCGCGGCCGCGCAACCCCGGTCAACCCCAGCAGACCGGCATCGAGATGCGGCGCAACATGTATCTCGAGGGTCAGGTCACGCTCGAGGACGGCACGCCGCCCGGCGCCCCGGTCGTCATTGAGATGTATTGCAACGGGCAGACCCGGCCGGTAGGGTACTCCAATCTCAAAGGACACTTCAGCTTCCGACCGGCGGAGAACTCGCGGGAGGTTGTCGGCGACGCGTCCCGGTCGGGTGTTCCCGGCGGCCCGGAGGGGGGGCCGACAGGCACCTTGGCCAACGACGGTTTCGATGATCCGCTGAACATCTCCTTCGGGGGCTTGGGCGGGACGACGACGCACGGCTCCGGGACGATCGACCTGAGCGACTGCGAAGTGCGTGCCAGGTTGCCCGGTTACCGCCCCAGCCGTCTCGCACTCGGCCGCCGCTCGATCGGCGACTCGGACCTGGGGACATTCGTGCTGCGTGCCATCAATAAGTCCGCCGGGACTTCGGTGAGCGTCACATCTCTGCAGCTTCCCGATAAAGCGCACAAGATGTTCGAGAAGGCCCTGAAAGAAATGGGCAAGAAGGAGCCCAACATCGATAAAGCCTCGGAGGAGCTCGAAAAGACGGTCGCCAAGTTTCCGAAGTTCGCCGCCGCCTGGAGCATGCTGGGGGACCTGCGAATGAGGACGCGAGATCGCCAGGGCGCCCGCCAGGCCTTTGGAAAAGCCATTGACGCCGACCCAAGCTACTTGACGCCTTACTTGCCGCTGATCCGCATGGAGCTGACGGAGAAGAATTGGAAGCGCGCGGCGAAGCTGGCGGAGAAGTGCAGACGCCTGAATCCTTACCTGGGCGAGGCCGCCTATTATCATGCCGTGGCCGGGTTCAATCTCGGCGACGTCGGGACAGTCGAAAAAGCTCTGGACGCATTCCAAGCGAGTGAAGACGCCCGACGTTTCCCGCAAGGGTTCCGCATGGCGGCGTTTCTGCATGCCCAAAAAGGCGACTATCCGAAAGCCGCGAGCGCCATGCGAAAGTTCCTCGAAACCGCGCCGGATTCTCAACACGCGGGAGAGATTCACCGCAAGCTAAGAGAGTGGGAAGAGATGGGCGTGGTCGCCCGCCTGCCCGCCGCGCAGTAGAGGGAGCGCCGTCCAGCGGCGGGGCCGACGCTCCCGCTACTTGACATCGTTGTGGTCGCTTGCCGAGTCAGCGCAATAGATCTTCCAATTGGATACGCGCGTCCGTCTTTGCATCGCGGTACTTGACGATGACCGGCGTGTAGAGCGAGAGATTCCAGTCCTTACCCGCGCCGGCGGTGATCGGGCGGGAGCCGGCGACCACAACCGCGCCCTCGGGAATGACCAGGGGCTGGTCGGCGGACGCGCGATGGACCGTCTCGCGGGCGATGTCGTACACGGGCGTCGAACGGGTGAGGATGACTCCGGCCCCGAGCACGGCGCCTTTCTTGACGATCGTGCCCTCGTAGACGCCGCAATTGCCGCCGACCAAAACGTTGTCCTCGACAATGACGGGGAGGGCGCCAATCGGCTCCAACACCCCGCCGATCTGAGCGGCGGCGCTCAAGTGGCAGTGCTTCCCGATTTGAGCGCAACTGCCGACCAGGGCGTGCGAGTCGACCATCGAACCGTCGTCGACGTAGGCTCCGACGTTGACGTACATCGGCGGCATGCAGGTGACGCTCTTGCCGAGGTAGCAGCCGTCGCGAACGCTCGACCCGCCCGGGACGAGGCGGATGCCGTCGCTGACGTCGAGGCTCTTGAGCGGGTAGGTCGATTTGTCAAAGAAGCGAAAGCGTCCGTCTTCGCTCGACATATCGACGGTGCGGCCCATGCGGAAGCCGATCAAGATGCCGCGCTTGACCCAGGGGTTGACCTTCCAACCCAGGGGCGAGTCGGCGTCCGGCTGAGCGGCGCGAGCCTTGCCGGAATTCAAGGCCAGCTTGAACTCCTGGAAGGTTTCCATGTCTCGGTTCGAGTAGTCCTCGGGGTTCTTTTCGAATAGGTCGTTGATTTGCGTCTCGAGCATGATGTTGGTTTACAACGGCGTCAATGACGGAATTTTGCAGCGGCTCAATATGTTGAAAGTCTTATCTTGACGACACGATGCCACCGGGGGTCGACAACGATCTTCGACGACTCCAAGCCTCAATCCGCGGAGGCGGCCATAGGAGCCGTGAGTCCGACCGATTCCAGCACGGCGGCGATCTTTTCTTGGCTTTCCGGGCGCGGGGGAACCATCGGCAGGCGGTAGTTCATCCCGATCAATCCCATCATGGCCAGCGCGGCTTTGACGGGCCCGGGGTTGCTCTCGATGAAGTTGATTTCCATCAGGGCGTGATAGCGGCGATGGATCTCGCGGGCGGCGGTGAAGTCTCCGGCGAGGCACAGGTCGCAGAGCTTGGCCATCTCCGCCGGGATCTCGTTCGCGACGACGGAAATCACGCCCACCCCGCCGAGGCTCATCAGAGGCAACGTAACCGAGTCGTCGCCCGACAAAACGGCGAAATCGTCGGGAACGTGTTGACAGATCGCGGCCATCTGTCCGATGTCGCCGGAAGCCTCTTTCACGCCGACGATATTGTCAATCGAGGCGAGCTTGCCGAGCGTCTCCGGGGTTACGTTGGTCCCGGTGCGGCTGGGAACGTTATAGACGACGATGGGCAATCGCGTGGCCGCTCCGATTGCCGAGTAGTGTTCGTAGAGGCCCTCGGGAGTCGGCCGGTTGTAGTAAGGCGTGACCGAAAGCAGGCCGTCGGCGCCCATGGCTTCGAGTGTATGCGCCAGCTCGATGATTTCCTGGGTGTTGTACCCGCCGGCGCCGGCCAGCACCGGAACCTTGCCCTTGGCCTGCTCGATGACGATCTCGACGACACGGAGGTGCTCGGTCCTGCTCAGTGTGGGGTTTTCACCCGTGGTGCCGCAGGGAACGAGGAAGTGAATGCCTTGCTCGATTTGCCGCGCGGCCAAACGTCGCAGAGCCTCTTCGTCGAGCGAGCCGTCGGATTGAAACGGAGTGACTAGGGCTGTGCCGCATCCTCGGAACATAACCGTCTCCTTGGGTACGTCGGGATCGGATCGGACGGCGCCGCGGGAGTGCCCGATAGCCTCACGAAGACCGGCCTGACGGACCGCAGTTTACTCTACCAGAGAAAGCGCGAATCGTTACTACTCCACTTGCTTCCAGATGGAGGAGAACTCGTAAAGTCCCTGCTTGCCGACGACCCAGCGCGCCGCCCGCAATGCGCCGCGGGCGAAGCCGACGCGGCTGCGCGCGGTGTGCGAGAGCCGGATGGTATCGGCCTCCGAATCGAAGCCGATCTCGTGCGTCCCCGGCATGGCGCCGACGCGATTGGTCGCGACGTCGATGTTGCGGGCGTAGCCGCTCTCTTCCATGACCGTAAGCAGCCGCAACATGGTGCCGGACGGGGCGTCCTTTTTCATGTTGTGGTGGACTTCATAGGCCCAGGCGTCGTAGTCGGGTTGCGCGGCGAGGATCTTGGCGGCGGCTTCGATGATGCCGTAGAAAGCCAGCACGCCGACAGAGAAGTTAGCGCCGTGGACGAGCCCGGTACCGTGGCGGTCGACGGCCGTTTGAACCCGCTCCAACTCATCGAGCCAGCCGGTCGTGCCAATGACGAGATTGACGCCCAACGCCGCGATCTTTTCGGCATTCGACGGGACCACCGGGGGGATAGAAAAGTCGACCGCGATCGGGATACCGCTGAAGTTTTCGGCCGTGATGCCCTCGCCGTCGACGTTGTTGAACTCGTCGAGTTTCAAGGCAACCTCGAAACCGAACTCGGGGGCCAGTTGTTCAAGCAGGCGGCCCATCTTGCCGTAACCGACCAGGGCCAGCTTGGTTGTGGTCGCGGCGGGATCACTCATATCAGGCGAATACCTCTTGGTCGACCTCGGAAAAGAACGCTTTATGGAGACCCTCCACGGCCGTTTGCAGATCGGCCTCGTCGATCACGAAGCTCACGTTGAGACGCGACGCGCCTTGGGAAATCATGCGAATGTTCACATTCTCAATCGCGGAGAATATCTTGGCGGCGGTGCCGGGGGTGTATCGCAGATTGTCACCGACGAGGCAGACGATTGCTTGTCCGGAATCGTGAATGACTTCGGCGAATTTCTCAAGCTCGTTGGTGATTTCCGCGAGGCGATCGATGCGGTCGATGGTCAGCGATACCTCGACTTCTGATGTGCTGACCATATCGACGGCCGTTTCGAAACGATTGAAGACCTCGAAGATCTTTGCCAGGAAGCCGTAGGCCATGAGCATGCGCGTCGAGCGGATGTCGACGACGGTGATGTGTTCTTTGTAAGCGATCGATTTGACAGCCGCGAAGGACGGCGGGCATTGGCTGACGATTCTCGTTCCCTCGATTTCGGGTTTGCGCGAGTTTAGGACCCGAACCGGGATGTCGTTCTCAATCGCCGGGACGACTGTACTGGGATGCAGTACACGCGCGCCGAAATAGGCCAACTCCGATGCTTCGGCGAACGACATGACGCGTAGGCGGCGGGCGTCGGGGATCATCGAAGGGTCCGCCGTCATGACGCCGTCGACGTCGGTCCAAATCTGGATCTCGTCGGCTTCGAGAGCGGCCCCGACGATGGAGGCGGTGAAGTCGGAGCCGCCGCGGCCGAGGGTCGAGGTGATACCGGATTCGGTCGAGGCGATGAAGCCGCCCATGACAACGGCGTCGTTTTCTTCGTGCAGGGGAGGAACGGCGTTTCGCAAGCGGGCGTTGGTCAAATCCAACCG
Organism: Bryobacterales bacterium; assembly: GCA_965238125.1. Taxonomy (GTDB): domain Bacteria; phylum Acidobacteriota; class Terriglobia; order Bryobacterales; family UBA6623; genus UBA6623. Next base: position 6,618,836 of record OZ250179.1, read on the forward strand.
CGGCGATGCTTGGGTGAAGCGGTCGTCGGTGACGATCACTTCACGTGAGTCGAGCCGCGCCGCTCGCAACCCTTTGCGACGCAGCGCCAGGGTGACGACGAAGCTCGAAAGTCGTTCCCCGAAACTCGTGACCGCGTCGATCGACCGCGGCGTGAGTTCGCCGAGTGTAGCCAACCCGCCGACCATTTCCCGGAGTTCGTGGAAATGCGTTTCCAAGAATGCCTCAAGCTCCAGTTGCGAGTCGGTTTGGATAGCCGCCGCCGCTTCTTCGCGATGGTATTTCTCGAGTTCCTCCACCGCCTTCATGGCATCGGCGCGACGGCCCTCGGCGGCGTCATCGGCGATTGCAAGAAGGCGGTCGGTGGTCTTGCCCATCGCCGACACAACGATCACGAGCGGGACTTGTGCCCGCGAAACGATAATGCCTGCAACGCGGACGAGGGCATCGGCGTCGGCGAGCGAACTGCCGCCGAATTTCATGACGTTCATGGGCATCTGACAAGTTAGTGTAGTTCGCCAATCATAGCGCAACCCATAACGTGACTTTCACCGCCGTCCCGTGTTGAAGACGGGGCTTGCGCCCAGGGCTGGTATCAAGTCGAGAGGTTTGGTGGGCGGCTTCGGGGAGGTGCAGGCCTGGAGACCTGCCCCATTGCCCCATTGCGGGTAGTGTCTCAGTTTGATTATTCACCCTGCTTGCGATCGCTTGACCCAGTTGCTACACTCTCACCATGCCAAAGGGACCGCAGGGCCAATGGAGACCCCCTGGTGACGTTGCGTGTGCCGTGCATGTAGGACGGATCGCCACTGGAGAGATTGAGGATAGCAAGCTGCCGCCGCAGTCACACGATGGCAAAATGGAGCTTGAGCGGGCTGAGAAGGGAGCGAAGGCACGGTCCCAATCACTCACCAAGAAACGGCGCTCAGAGATTGCCGCTCGCGCGGCCGCTGCTCGCTGGGATGCTTGACAAGTTAAGCACTTGTGAGCTAGAGTAAAAGTGCGAGTGCGCTGGATCGGGGAGGTCGGCGCTAGGCTGATGGCCTGGGGCTATTAGGCTGTCTCCCGAGTGACCACCGCGACGATGTCTGGCACTGTGGGGTTTCGGCTCACACGGTCTGGACCGAAGCGGCATACCGCTCCCTGAAATGGCCCCTTCACAGAGCGGCGTAATGGCACCCTCTTGACTGGCGCACTCGCACTTGCCTTAGATTAGCACACCTACGCTGAACGTGCGTTCCATCGAACCCGCGCACCTAGTTTGGCAATCTCTAAGCGGCGCTCAGGCGAGAGCCGCTTGGCGCGAGCCTTACCGCCCTTAAGTCCTCCCAACCTCCCAAGCTCTACCGCCGCCGGATTCTTGACGCGGGTTGTTGAGGTATTGCGTTTCATATATATATTCTCTCATAAAATCTCCCGGTTTGCTTGACAGATATGCTTGCTTATGATATAGTTTAATTATGAATAGGCTACCAACAGAGAAACGGGCCAAGATCATTCGGCTGTTGGTGGAAGGTACTTCACTCCGTTCCATCAGCCGCGTAGAGGACGTGTCGATCAACACCGTCTCGAAGCTGCTGATCGAAGCGGGTGAGGCGTGCGTCAACTACCACAACTCCCATGTCCGCGGCGTGCGCTCCAAGCGTGTGCAGGTTGATGAGATATGGCAGTTCTGCTATGCCAAGGAAAAGAACCTGGGGAGGGCCAAGGCCGCGCCGGAGGGATCGGGCGACACATGGACCTGGACAGCGATTGACGCCGATTCCAAGCTGATCGTTTCATGGTTGCTGGGAGAGCGCGACAGCCGCTCCGCCTACCACTTCATTGCAGACCTAGCCGAGCGGCTCACTGACCGCATACAACTCACATCCGATGGATTGAAGCTCTACAACTGGGCGGTCGAGGGGGTGTTCGGAGCAGACGTTGACTACGCCCAGCTGATCAAGATTTTCGGCTCCCCAGTCGAGGGCGAGAAACGCTACAGCCCCGCCACCTGCAAGGGCACCAAGCGATCCGCCGTGATGGGTAATCCCGACCCCGACCACATCTCCACTTCCTATGTCGAGCGGCACAATCTGACCATGCGGATGTCGATGCGCCGCTTCACCCGCCTCACCAATGCGTTCTCGAAAAAACTCCTCAACCACGCCGCCGCCCTTGCGCTATACTTCGTGTACTACAACTTCTGCCGGATTCACAAGACCCTGCGCGTGACCCCCGCCATGGAAGCTGGCCTGGACAATACGCCCCGCGATGCCGAATGGATTGTGGGACTGGTGGACGCCGCTGCACCCAAGCCCGCGAAGCCCGGCCCAAAGTCAGGCTCCAAGCGGCGCAAATCGACACGGCGCAAATCGACTACTTGACACCGTTCACTGCGTTGGCTAACCTTGTCCCCGCCAAACGCATCACGCTAGGCACGCCTACAATGGTACGATCAGGAGGTAAAACTGGATTGCCAGAACGTTTCTACATTGCGGAACAGATCAGAACCGAGGAAAAGTACCTTGATGTCAGCCGGGGCGAAATAGAACGCCAGCTTGAGAGCGCGGGTGTCTTCGAGGGCGTGTTCGAACACGACACCGAAGATGATGACGGGGAGACAGTCAGCGTCGAACTAAAACTGAATCTGTATACCCGCCCTAAGTATGTAACCTCCTGGTCGGCATCACTGAAACTTCATGGCATCAGGATTGACTGCATCGACTACGAAAACAAGTTTACTACGGCGACTGGTGTTCGGGCGTCAGGCTGGCATCGCCACGAATGGGACGCCGCCGAAAACAGGGCCGAGAAGAAGAAGATTCCCATCAACGGATTCGACAACGAGCGTTCGAGGATCGACTACTTCGTGATTAGGGTCACAACAGAATTTCACATCCGCCTAAATAGGAATGACCATGGAAGCTCAGGTCTGCTCTTCGATTAGGGATTCGCTGCTTAGTTTCTTTGGCACTGAACTGGAGGTGTCCACTTTCGAGGATCAATGTATCATCACACTGCCGCTCAAGACGTTGGATGATCGCTTTCTGGATGTGTACGTAGAGCCAAGCATTGGCGATTACGTTGTGGTTCACGACGGTGGCCGGACGGCCTCAGAGTTGCACGCTCAAGGCATCCACCTAACAGACAAGAAGCGAGCCATCCTGCAATTGATGGCGAGTCGCTACGATGCGGTGTTTGATGGGGAGGACGACAAGTTCAAGATCGGATCGAAAGGCGATGCGGTTCAGCCGGCCATCCTGGCCATTGCACAATGTGCTTCGCTGGCCATGTACGACGTGTTGGGCCATAGCCCGGTAATTGAGGCCGAGCCTATTCGAGCCAGAGTACGTCGGTCATTGGACAGTTGGCAGACTCAAGTGTTTCAGATTGAGCACCGCGTCCACATTAGAGGAGCTACAAGCGGCGCCCACCATTTCTTCGACTCAGTAGCCTTTCCAAAGGAAAATGGTCGTAGGACCGTTGCAGTGAAAGTCCTGACCCCAGGTTATGGCCCTCAAGTCCAAGCGGATCGATATGGTTTTCTCGCGCTCGACATCAAGCAGACGACTCCATACAGTCAGTGGCCCCGCGTCGCAGTCATCTCAAAGGCTGAGCAGTGGGTTGAGTCAGCCCTTCAGATCGTGCGGACGTTCTCGGATCACACGCTCACGGTAACGACTGGCGATGATGAACGTGTTGGTGAAGCATTACCTAAACGTATAGAGGAACTGTCTAAAACGGCCTAACCAAGCCCCGCGCGGCGTCGTAGCGACGAGCATAATCAAACTGAGACACTACCCCATTGCGGGGTTGCTTGCTTGGCTGAGGGCTCTGGGTTGGATGGGGCGCTGGAGACATGGCCCAATTGGGAGCGCGGGTTGCCGGGCAGGCCTGGAGACCTGCCCCACCGACCTCCAACATCCGACACATCAACGCGTTAAGAGAAATGGCGCGCCCATCGGCGCTGGTATGCCGGACGCCTCGCTCGGCGGGCGTTGCCGCCGGATTCTTCGCCGCGGCTATTCGGGGTCGGCTTGGCGAAGAAAATCTAAAAACCGTGCGGCGGCGGGCGAAAATTTCTTGCCGCGGCGGTGGATGATGCCCACCGGGCGGACGAGGCCCTCGGCCTCCACGGCCAAGGTGACGAGCCTGCCTTCAATCGCCTCATTGCGAACGGTTCGCTCGGGCAGAATGCTGATGCCCGAACCGATCGTGAGCGCTTCCTTGATCATCTGGATGTTGTCGAATTCGAGCACGACTTTGCGGTGGACGCCGTGGTCGCGAAAGAATCGGTCGAGAACCTTACGGATCGACAAATCGGGGTCGAAACTAACGAATTCCTCCCCTTCGAGATCGGCCGGCTTGAGAGACCGCTTGCGTGCCAGCCGGTGGGCGGGATGGCAGACGAGCACCATGCGCTCCGAGCGCCAGGGGATCGATTTCAGGTCCTTGCCGGGGTTGGGGTAGCTGACCAAACCCAGATCGGCTCTGTCTTCCTCGACGGCTTGGTAGACCTTGTCGGGGCGCATGTAGTCGAGATGGATGTTGGCCTGGGCGTGTTGCTCCTCGAAACGTTCCTTCATGCGGGCCATTTGGTAGAGGCCGGTCGAATAGATGGAGGCGACGCGCACGGTTCCGGCCAGTTCCGTGCGAAGGGCTTCGAGTTGGGATTCCATCTCTCGATAGCGGCGGATGATATCGCGGGCGGCGGCGGCGTAGAGCTTACCGGCGGCGGTGAGCTTCAGAGGGCGCTTGGTGCGGTCGAGCAGTTCGACGCGCAGTTTCTTTTCGAGTTGACGGACGAGCTGGCTGGCAGCCGACTGGCTGATGCCGTTCATCTGGGCGGCGCGGCTGACACTACTGGTTTGTGCAATGTCACGAATGACTTTGAAATGGGAAATACCCATATTTATAAGCTTAGCTTATTGTCCAAGCGCCGGAAGTGCAGCGTGGCTAATTATTGGCCGACTAGCTCGGTGAGACCCAGGGGAATCGGGAATTGGCGAATCGGCGGGGGTGGGCTTTTTCGCCGCGCGGGCATAGCCCGCATTTCTCGTCGTCTGACGGGCAAAGCACACGATAGGCCCGCCATTACTTCGTTGCGCTTGCTCGCCCTTAGAGCCTCGGCGGTTCAGGGCGCCGGCAGGGGAGAGAGCAGGTGCTACGCTGCTCCGGGCGGGCGCAGGTCGGTGACGAGATTCGAATCGAGCAGGAATCGTCGTACGGGTTCGGCTTCCTCGCCTTCGAGGCTGATGGTGAGGGCAACGTCGTGGTGGGGGCCGAGCAGCCGAATGTCGACGCGGTCGAGATCGTCGTAGAGACGAACGTAAGAGATCGCCGCCAGATTGATGATGCGGTTACGAATGCGGACAAACTGGGTATTCATCGAAGGGCCTTTCGGGGTGAGTTTTCGCCGCGGCGGCGATGGTTCACTAGAGCGAATATTCTACTACGTCGAGTCAAGCGGCGGGTGTTGGGGTAGTGTCCGAGGACACCGCGGGTGTTGGATGGAGGCCGTCATCACCAACGACCGACACCTGTGAGGCTCTCTCGACGGGCTTGGCGGCGAGGGACCGCGAGTTGCTCCAGCTGAGCGATGAGGCCGTTGAGCACGAAGGATGATGGCGGGCGGGCCCGTCGCTTGCGCTCTGGGCTCGGCATCCGCCTTGCGAATTGTGTACCGCGGCGTGGAATCGAAGTGCTCCGTTTTTCATCACACTCCCTCGGCGCGGGGGAAGGTCCCGAACTACACCTCTTCGCCCGTATTGCCGATCAAGATAAGAGGGCTTTGCCGACTGGCGGGACTGCTGCCCGCCTGGGGGAAGGTTCGCTGCCGGAAGAAGGGAGATCGGCCCGATCGCCAAGCAGAACATTCGTCGTCGGCCGCTGTTTCGCCGCCACCAACGGCTCGGGCGCGGGGGCGCGGCCGGGTCGGGCGGGGGCGCCTCCCCGATGATCACCGCGTGCCTGATCGCGCGTGACGAAGAGGGGACGATCGGAAGGTGCCTGGAGTCGCTCGCGGGCGCCGTTGATGAGGTCGTGGTGGTGGACACGGGCTCGGGGGACCGCACCAAGAAAACAGCCCGGCGTCACGGCGCGCGGGTGGCCGACTTCCCCTGGGTGGACGATTTTTCGGCGGCGCGCAACCACGCTTTGGATCTGGCGCGGGGGGAGTGGATTCTCGTTGTCGATTGCGACGAAGCGCTTCACGGCCCTTCGCGCGAGCGCTTGCGTGAAACCGTGCGCGACTGCTCGGCGGACGGTTTTTCGGTGGAACTGGTGGACACCGAATCGGGGGGCGCTCAATCCCGGCCCCCCGGAGCAGCCGACTCCGCGGATGTGGAAATTGCCGGTGCGCGTTGGCAAGCGCTGCGGCTTTTTCGTCGCGACTCCGGCATTCGCTATCACGGAAGGGTTCACGAACGTCCCCTGTTTCCCGACGCCGGGGAACACCACGTCGAAGAGGCCCACGGAATTACGATTCTGCACAGCGGTTATCAGAGCGCCGCCGAGCGCGGGGCCAAGGCCGAACGCAATTTGCGGCTGATCGAAACCGCGCTGGCCGAGACGCCGGAAGACGACTTGGTCGAGCGCAGCCTGTACCAATTCTATCGAGCGTTCGGTTCGCCGCCGCCGGAGCGCGACAGGCGGGTGGCGGCGTGGGTCAAGTTCGTGGAGGCGGAGCGATCGCTGCAACAGCCGCCGGTTGCGCCTTGGATACCCTCGGGGCTGGCGCAGCATGCTTGGTGGCTCAGCGATCAGCGACGCCACCCGGAAGCCGAAGTCCGCGCGCGCCGCCTGCTGGCGCGCTTCGGTCCCTCGCCGCCGCTGTTTCTGGCGGTTGCGCGGGCGCGCGCCGCGGCGGGGGATTACGAAGCAGCCGAGGAGGCCGCGGCCGAGATCCTCGCCGACAACCCGGAAATCGCCTCCCCTTATCGACACTTTCCGTTGGACGTCGCGTTGGTGCGTCGGCGTGCCCACTATCTACGGGCGGAAATTGCCGAGCGTGAGGGACGGCTCGAGGAGGCGCAAGCCGGTTACGCTCGGCTGGTCGAGCTCGACCCGGGCCATCTGCCGGCGGTGTTGCGGCTGGCCTGTGTCCAAGTGCAGCGGGAACGTTTCGCCGAGGCCGCCGAGACGCTTCGGGCGCACCCGCGCCTCGGCGAGCAGAATCTTCCCGAGATCGATTGCCTTAACTTGGCGCTGAGTTTGATCGTCAATTCGTCGGGGGCGTCGAGACTGGAGCAACGGGTGCGGCAATGGTCGCCGCGCAGCGAAGTGGCGACGCGTTTTCTCGATCAGTTCGACCGGCACACTCCCGAGAGCCCTTGGTGCATGTCGGACTTTCCCGAGATTCACGAAGGTTTGCGGGTTTCACTGCCATGAACTCCCCGGGTCCTGCCGCGAACCACCAGGCTCCCCGGCTCGCGCGCCGTCGTAACCGCATCAGCCTGTGCATGATTGTCAAGGACGAGGAGCGGTTTCTCGACGACTGCCTCGCTTCGGTGCTGGGCGTGGTGGACGAGATCGTGGTGGTCGACACGGGCTCGACCGACAAGACGATTGAGATCGCGAATTTACACGGCGCGCGAGTGATTGACTTCCCCTGGACCGAGCACTTCGCCGAAGCCCGCAACCAGGCGATCGACGCAGCCGAGGGAGATTTTATGCTCACCCTCGACGCGGACGAACGCCTGGACCCGACCACGGCCCACCATCTGCGCGAGGCGGTGGATCAAGCGGAGTTTGACGTTGCCTACTTGCAGTTCGCGAACGCCGATGAGAAGGGCCCGACGGGTCGGCGATGGATTGCCCCGCGGCTCTATCGGCTGACGCCGGGGCTGCGCTATATCGGCCGCGTCCATGAACAGGTTGCGCAGCCGCTGGCGGAGATTCGCTCGCTGACGCTCGACGCGCTGGTTCTGCATTACGGCTACCGCCAAGACGTTTTCCTGGAGCGAGGCAAAACGGAGCGCAACACCCGTTTACTCGAAGCGGCTCTGGAAGACCCCGAAGCCGCGAACCCGCTGGTGCGTTCGAACTACCTCTACCATCACGCCCACATGGCCCAGGGCGCGGAACTGCTCGAGCGCTTCGAGAACTTTGTCGGCTACGTGCGCGAGCAATGGCCCGATGAACTTCCGGCCGTGCCTTGGGTCACGGCGGGGATCGCCGAGTGCAGCCGGTTACTCCACGACGCCGGCCGCTACGCCGAGGCCGGCGAGTTGGCTGAAGAATTGTTGCTGCGGCGCGGCCCATCGCCGCTGCTTGAATTTATTCGCTGCCGTGCCTGGATCGCCTCGGGCCGGGTGGAGGACGCCCGGGAACGGCTTCGCGCCATCACCGGCGAGGGCGCGGAAATTGCTCCCGCGCATCAACAGTATTCGATGGACCTGCCGCTGGTCCGGGGACGCGTGCACTTCCTGTTGGGCCTGATCGAGGAATCGCGGAACAAAGACCCGCTCGCCGCCGACCACTTCCTCGCCGCGTATAACGAGGAACCGGATCAAGAGGTCTTCTGGAGCACGCTGCTTTGCATCTTCGCGCGGCTGGGGCGTTACCGCGACGCGCTCGACTTGCTCGAACATTCCGGCCAACCCGCCGACAATACCCGCCCGTCGCTCGACTGCCTCGCTCTGGCGTTGGCGGTGCTCGCGAAGTCGACGGGCGGACTGGCGTTCTGGGGCGAGAAAATGCGATGCGTCGCCGACGATTTCAGCGGCGCGCAGCGTCTGCTCGATCAACTCCGATGCCTCAAGCCCGACCGCGAGGCGCTTTTGGAAGATTTTCCGGATATTCACCAAGCCGTCATGAAACGCGCTGATCCGGCGGCGTTCCGGCTACCCCAAACCGTTCGGCGGAGCGAACTGGCGGTCATCGAACAGCGCGCGCCCGCCGGAGGCAACCATGGCTTGCCGGCGATCGTCAACTAGCCGGGGGGCGGGAGACATTTCGCTCCCAAGCGATAAGACTAAAGCCTTACCCCTAGATGGTGTCAGGCCGCGACCGTATTTCGTACCACTCCCGCCCAGCGTATACACACAACCCTTTTGGTGCTTTCCGCCTATGGACCGAACGCTCTATTTGCCACATCATCAATAACAGAGAACTCCTCACCCGCGAGGAGAACTGCCTCCAAAAATGCGATGGCACAGCAAGAAGTAATTCGAGTCGCGTTGGCGGACGACCATCCTGTCTTTCGGGACAGCGTACGGCAGTTGCTTTCCCTTGAGCCGGGTTTTGAGATCGTCGGGGAAGTCGGCGACGGGGAGGACGTGTCTCCGCTTTTGCGTGACAACCGCCCTGACGTCCTACTGCTCGACCTGTCCATGCCGGGCCTGGACGGCCAGACGACGTTGCTGCGGCTGCGCTCCGACGAGACGAGGACAAAGGTTATCGTTCTTACCGCGTCCGATGACCCGCAACAGCACGTCCGCGCCATTGGCTACGGCGCCTCGGCGATCGTACTGAAGCAGATGGCGACCCTGGAGCTGACCGAGAGCATTCGGCGCGTTCATCGAGGCGAGGTGTGGTTGGACAGTGGAACCACAGCGGCGTTGATGAGCAGTGTCCGTAAAGACACGCAAGGCGATGGACCGACGCTGACCGACAGGCAGAAAGAGGTTGTGGCTTTGGTCGCCCAGGGGCGCACCAACGGCCAGATCGCGAAGGTGCTGTTTCTCAGCAAGCAAACCGTAAAGAACCATCTTTACCAAATCACCGAAAAGTTGGGACTTTCCGGGCGCGTGGAATTGGCCCACTACGCGATAGAGCACGACTTGACGACTCGCTAAGCTACGGTTGCTCTTTCTTTTCGTCGGGACGAAGCAGGGTCGGCCGCTTACGCTTCTTCTTCTCTTCCTCGCTACGGATGGCTTCCATTTCCTTTTTGAGTTCGGGAACCATTGAGGCTTCGCGTTTCGCTGTTTCTTGCTCGGCGGCTTCTTGGATCGCGGCCTTTCTGGCCGCTAAATCGCCGCCGCCGAGTTCCATGCTGTCGCGCGTGATATCGATGGCGTCCTCGAGGACGAACTGGTAGCGAAAGTGGTCTTCGGGCGGATCGTCGGCGATCTTTTCGAGCGCGGCGAGGAAGCTCTCCTGTTGTTCCAGCATGGGGCCGATCGAGGGGCCGATGTCGAACTCCCGGTCGAGCGCGTCATCCACGACGGTGTCGACGGCCTCCAAAATATGGCCGTATTCCTTGAGTGTTCGGTGGATGATTTTGGAGCGTCCGGGCTTTTCCTCGGCGAGGCGCAATCGAATCAACTCGACTCGAAGCTTGGCGAATTCGAGGTAGCGGTGAATGCGCAGATTCGGTTCTTGCGCTTCCCGAATCGAATCGATTTCATGGTCGGTGAGGAACTCGCGCCTAACACCGATATAGTCCTGGGCGACGAGGGTCGTCGCGCCCGAGAGCAGCAGGAAAATCGCCCAAAGTTTGTGCGTCATCCGCCACCTCATTTCTTTTTCGGCTTGGTCATGATGGCCCGCAGGAGTTGATCGTTGATTTGCGAGACTCGTTCTCGCACCGGGTCCACCGCCGTGCGTTCGGCGACCAGAAGATTGCGGGACAAGGCGTCGAGCTGTTTGAGCAGCCGGCGAGTTTGAATTTCCGCTCGCTTGAAATGCTTCGGCCGGCGGCGGGCCGGTTTGCCGGTTGCCGTGAGCGCTTCATGGGCCAATTCCACCGCCGCGAGGAGTTCGGCCAAGATGCGCTTTCCCTCTTGCGGTTCGCTTCGCTGGTACGCCGCGAGAACGTGATCCACTTGGGCGCGCGAAAATTCCAAGGCGCGCCGGGCTTTCCGTTCGAGGTCCGGTTCGGTCTTCAACGACTCGAACTCGGAGGAGCCGGGACCCTGCGCCGCCGCGGCCGCGAAGGCGATCAAGAGCCCGAATATTGCCGCGCAACGCCGGATCATCGTCTTCGGTTGAGTGATCTTTCAATCACTTTGGCCCTTTCGCGAGCCTTCCATTCTTCTTCTTCGAGCCCGGAGTTCGTTTCCAGGAAGCGGCGGTAGCTCGCCAAGGCTTCCTTGCGCAACTTGAGCTTGTCTTCGATAATCGCCCGCAGGTAAATCCGCGCCGGCTTGGACGGGCCGGCGTTGGCCGACTGCGTCAGAGCCTTGAGGGCGCCGGGCAAGTCTTCGTTCTTGTACATCGCGAAGGCCAGTCCGTTCCAGGCGTCCACGAGATCGGGCTTGCGTTCGAGCAAGGCGAGGTAGTTGCGCGCGGCATCGGAGAACTGCTCGTTGTGCAAAAGCAGGTTGGCGTAGCGCAGCCGCAGGGCGGGGTCGGCGTTCTCGGCGGCGGCGGCTTCACGCAGGTGGGGCAGCGCCTTGGCGATCTCGTCGGTGTTCAGGTAGGCTTCGGCAAGAGCGGCGCGATTGGCGACGGTCGGGTCGAGCTCGACAGCCTTTTCGAAAAACCGTACGGCCTCGGGATATTGCTTGAGATCGAGCAGCAACAAACCGATCCGCTCGCGGACAGCGACGGCTTCGGGGTCGACGGTGAGATAGCCGCGGTAGAGCGCGAGTGCTTTCTTGGGATCGCCGTTGTCTTCGAGATGCTCGGCGAGTTCGAGCTTCATGGATTGAAGCTCGGGATCGAGCTCGGCGGCCCGATCGTAATGCGGGGCGGCTTCCGCCGCTCGGCCCGAGCGCAGCAAGGATTGACCCAGGCCCAGGTGCGCATCAGCGGATTGCGGATCGAGGCCGACCGCTTTCTTATAGGCGTCGGCGGCCGCTTCCGGGTCGCCGATCTCAAGCGAGGCGTGGGCGAGGTAGAGGGCCGGAGCGAATTGGTCGGGACGGCCGTCGATGACCGCTTGGAAGTGGGGCGCCGCTTGGCCGAACTCGCGCCGCTCCATGAGCAGGATCCCCAGGTTCATGTGAGCTTCGACGAGTTCGGGTTTCAGCTCGACGACTTTTCGGTAATGTTCGACGGCCTTGTCGCTCTGTTGGAGTTGGGTGTAGCAATAAGCGAGGTTGAATTGGACCTCGACGTTTTCCGGTTCCTCGGCGACGATTGTTTCGAGCAAGGGGGCGGCCGTCGCCCAGTCTTCCTCGTCGAGCGCCTTGACGGCCTGCTCGAGGTCGCCGGCGGCGAGGGGAACGGCCAATAAAACCAGCGCGGCGAACGCCCGCAACATGCTGTCATTCTAGCCCGCTTTCGCGATTGGCTGCCGTGGACGCCGACGGGGACGACGGGGAGGGGGTGTTGATTTATGAAACGGGTTCCCCGGGGCTGAAGCCCGGGGCTATGGCTCCCGTCGCCCCGCGGCTGCCTCGGTTTGTGATTTCAGGGGCTATACCGTAATCCGCCTTACGCTTGAAAGGGGATTTTCGGAAGAGTTCACTTCGCACCACGCTGGTCTACGAATGCAGTTGTCACTTTAGGTTAGCGCTCGGTACAGCCCCCATTTTTTCACGGGCGCAAGGCGATGCGGCTGCCCGCGAGGCCGGTTTGCTGTGTATAATCGGAGGCCGACGCGGCCGGGCATCTAACCGACCAAATCTCCATCCATGCGAAGTTCGATCCAAACCCGTTTCCATCTCGCGGGACTTGCGTCGTCGTTGGCCCTGCTCGTGGTTGTCGCCGCGGCCGTGCTGCAACCCGCGATGGCACAGCGCGTCGAGCGGAACCCTTTCAGCTCGGCCGAAGACCTCGCCGAGGGCCGCCGGCTTTATTCGCTCAACTGCGCTAACTGCCACGGTCTCGAGGGTGCGTCGGGACGCGGGGCCAGGTTGGCCACGAAACGCCACAAACACGGCGACTCCGACAGCGAGATGTTCCGCAACATTCTCGACGGCATCGCCGGCACCGAGATGCCCGGGCTGTGGCTCGACGAGGACGCGGTGTGGAGGATCCTTCTCTTCGTCCGCACGCTGGAGCCGGAGACCGAGCGGGTCTGCCGGTCAGCGGAAGGCGATGCCTGGCGCGGCCGTGAGCTCTTCGTAAAAAGGGGGCGCTGCTCTTCCTGCCACACGGTCGGCATGGGAGGCGGACGCCTGGGGCCCGACCTGAGCGACGCCGGCATGAAATACACGCGCGAGCAAATTCGGGAAGCCGTGCTTGATCCGACCGGCACCATCGCGGCAGGGCGCCGCGGCGTCAAGGTCGTCTCGCGCGCGGGCGACGCGCACGAGGGCATTCTGCTCAACGAAGACGCCTATTCGCTCCACATGATGGGGCGGGACGAGCAGATCCGGTCTTTCGCCAAAGAAGACCTGGCGTCGTTCGAACGTCTCGACCAATCGCTGATGCCCGCCTACGGGGATCTGTTTTCCGCCGCCGATCTGGACAACCTGACCGCCTATCTGTGCACCTTGGGAGGTGAGCAGCCGTGAGCGCCTTTTTCCGCAACCTCCCGCCGCGTTGGCGGGTTTTCGACAGAGCCGTCGCTTCGACGATCGCAAGAGCCCTGCTTGCCGTCTTTGTCTTTGCCGGTGCGGCCCATGCGCAGGTCAGCTATCAAGACATTCTCAACGCCTCGAAGAGCCCGGGCGAATGGTTGACTAACAACGGCAATTACGAAGGGCACCGCTACAGTGCGCTGTCTGAAATCACCCCCAAGAACGTCGCTGATTTGCGTCTACAGTGGGTCTTCCAAAAAGGCTTCCAACATAAATTCGAAACGTCGCCGCTCGTGGTCGGCGACGTGATGTACCTGACCGTTCCGCCGAATGAAGTGTACGCGGTCGACACGGCCGGCGGCGCCGAACTTTGGCACTACCGGCGCGACTTGCCGCCCAAGGTGATCGCCTGTTGCGGGCTGGTGAACCGCGGGTTGGCGGTCCACGGCGACCGGCTCTTCATGGGGACGCTCGATTCCTACCTCATCAGCCTTGACCGCAAGACGGGCCGCGTGCTGTGGGAGTCGGAGATGTTCGACTACACGAAGGGCTACGGCACGACGCTGGCCCCGCTCGTGGTCAAGGACAAGGTCATGGTCGGGACGACCGGCGGCGAGTACGGCATCCGAGGTTTCATCGACGCCTACAACGTCGAGGACGGCAAACGGGAGTGGCGCTTCCATACCGTGCCGGGGCCGGGCGAATTCGGCCGCGATACCTGGGAAGGCGACTCGTGGAAGACCGGCGGCGCTTCGATTTGGGTCACCCCGTCGTTCGACGCGGAGTTGAATCTTACCTATTGGGGGGTGGGCAATCCGGGGCCGGATTGGAACGGCGACTTCCGTAAAGGCGACAACCTGTTCTCTGATTCCGTCGTCGCGCTCGACCCCGATACCGGCAAGCGCAAATGGCATTTCCAGTTCACGCCGCACGACGTGCACGACTGGGACGCCACGCAAGTCATGATCCTGGTGGACCGCGAATACGAAGGCCGCATGCGCAAGCTGCTGATCACGGCCAACCGCAACGGCTTCTATTACGTGCTCGACCGGGAGTCGGGAGAGTTTCTGCGCGCCGAGGCTTATGTCAAACAGACTTGGGCCGAGCGGATCGACAAGAACGGCCGGCCAGTGCGCGTACCGGGAAAATTTCCGACCGAGGAAGGGATCGAAGTTTACCCCAGCGTCGCCGGCGGCACGAATTGGATGTCGCCGTCGTATAGCCCCGATACGGGGCTCTTTTACGTCACCGCTCGTGAAGGCAGCAGTATCTACTACAAGGGTCCGGTTGACTACACCGCGGGCACGCGCTTTTGGGGCGGCCGCTTCGATAATCAGGACGAAAATCCCGGCAAGTGGTGGGGTGCCGTGCGCGCGCTGGATCCTTTGACCGGGAAGAAGGTTTGGGAGCACCGCCTCTTCCGGCCCGCTTGGGCCGGGCTGCTCTCGACGGGCGGAGGGCTGATCTTCGCCGGCAGCGACGAGGGGCATTTCAAAGCCCTCGACGACAAGACCGGCGAAGAGCTTTGGCGGCTGAATCTCGGGGGAACTATCAAGGCCAACCCCATGGCGTTTGAAAGCAAGGGCAAACAGAGAGTGGCTATCGCGGCCGGCAGCGGGCTTTTTGTTTTCGGGTTGCCGGAAAAGAAATAGACTCGGCTCCACGACCGCCCGGACCAGGTTGGCGGATAAGATCGGCGAGGCAGTGTACCGCGACATCGAGGAACAGGTGAATCAGCCGAAGCAGGGCGCCTCCTCCGGCCGCAGCGGAGTTCCCAACGTCGCCGGGGTTGTTGAAACCGCTCTGTTCGTCGTCGATACGGGGCGCTCCGAGCAGTTCTATAGAGAGGTCTTTGGTTTTCGAACGATCTTCTCCGCCGAACGGATCGTTGCCTTAGTGGTGCGCCAAGGCCAGATTCTTCTGCTTTTCAAAAAGGGCGCTGCCGTTGAGCCGATCGAAACGCTGGGCGGAACCATACCGGAATCCGACTCCGACGGCCGGACGCATCTCGCCTTCTCGATCAGTGAGGCTGACTTGGAAGCGTGGGAGCAGCACCTAGTCGCGAACGGTGTCGAGATCGAGAGCAGGGTTCGCTGGGATCTTATTCCCGCGGATGAACAGCTACCTCGCCGCGGCGGGCGCAGCCTATACTTTCGCGACCCGGATGATCATCTGCTCGAGCTGTTGACGCCCGGTGTTTGGCCGGGCACCTACTGAGGGCTCCGGTTGAGGGCTTTAGGGCCGCCCCAGGACGGTGCCGATTGCACCACCGGCCAGGACCCAACGAACGGCCTGAACGACGGCTTCCACCGGGATCACCGCCGCCCCCATGACGCTCGTCGTGGCGTACGTTTCCAGGCTGTAACCCAACCCGAGCAGCAAGCCTAACACAGCCCCGGCCTTGGCCCCCCTGGGCCAAGCTCCCGGCGTCGGGCCGGCGTCTCAGGATCATGGTGAGGAAAGCTCCAGGCTAGGCGAAAAAAGGAGGCTGCCATTCGATTTTCGTTAGTCGAACCGCTTTGTTTCCAACGCCGATGGCGCTGAAAATCGTTGGCTCTACTTTCTCGTGCAGTCGGACTTACACCACAGGCTGCTAGGGCCGGCCTAGTATGGCGCCGATCGTGCCGCCCGCCAAGGCTCCTCGAATGGCCGAGACGACGGCGTTCACCGCGATCAGGGGCGCTTCGATGTTAGTCGTGGTGGCGAATTGGGTCAGGCCGAAGCCCAACGCCAGCAGCACCGACAATACAGCGCCCGCCTTCGCCCCCTCGGCAAAGGTTCCGGCGTCGGGCCAGCGCCTCAGCACCATCGTGAGGAAAGCGCCGAAGATAAGCTGCGCGAGGATCAAAATGCCGAAATCGGGCGTCTCTTTGACGCCCGCCTGCGCGGCCATGGCGAATTCTCGGAGCAAGAGTCCATAGAAGAGAAACCCTGTAACGAAGAACACAATGCCGCCCGCTAATGTCGCAAGTGCAAACTTTTTCCTATCCATGCCGTGAAACTCCTTTTTTGTCAGACGTGGAAACAACGCCCCGGCGGGGTGCGTCCGCGCCAATGAGTATAGGCATGCTCTTCGCCGGATCGCAATGGTTTCAACGATTTAGATCGAGGTTTGGGGGCAAGTGGATGGCGGTGCCGCTACACTGGTTGGCGACGCGGCGGTCGTGGGACGGGCTTTTAGGCGGGCGGCAACCGGTGGCGAAAGTCCGACTACGCGGAAAACGGGGCTGCCATTCGATTTTCGTTCGTCCAACCGCTTTGTTTCCAACGCCGCGGCGGCGAAAATCGTTGACTGTACCTTTGTTCGCGTAGTCGGAACTTACACCATAGGCTACTAGTCTAGGGTCGGCCGAGTACGGCGCCGATCGCGCCGCCTGCCAGGGCACCTCGAATGGCCGAGACAACCGCCTCCACCGGGATCACCGCCGCCTCTATGGTATTGGTGGTGGCGTATGTGACGAGGCTGAAACCCAAACCGAGAAGCAGCGCCAACACCGCGCCGGCCTTCGCCCCTTGGGTAAGGCTTCCGGCGTCGGGCCAGCGCCTAAGCACCATCGTGAAAAAAGCTCCGAAGATGAGCTCAGCGAGAATCAACAGGCCCCACTCGGGCGTCTCTTTCAAGGCGCCCTCCGCGTACGCGGCCACCATGAATTCCTGGAGCAAGAGCCCATATAAGACAAATCCTGAAACGAAGAACGCAATGCCGCCCGCGAATGTGGCAAGTGCAAACTTTTTCCTATCCATGCTGTGAGACTCCTTTTTGGTCAGACGTGGCAACAACGCACTCCGTCGGGCCCGTCCGCGCCAACGAGTATAGGCATGCTCTCCGCCGGATCGCAATGGTTTTAGCCAGGATTTCCATTTTGGCCCTGGTACCGCGACAGTATACACCCGCGTCGCCCCGAATACCACGTCTTTTCGCGCTGAACCCTGCACATCACCTCCGCCGATAGGCGCCAGGGCTCGTCCGTCCGCTCACAGACGTTGGTTGAGCGGACTGAACGGCGCTCCGGCCGACACTGCTCCTGCGAAACCTTTTTGGAGCCAAAAACTGTTGATCCTCGCCCGGGCAACGCTACCCACCGGGCACAGGCAGCGCCCAGATCCTCCGCAGCATGTCGCCAAACAGCCGCCGGTTCAGATGTCCCTCGGCCAATAAGAGCCAGTAATACCGGGCGTGCTTGACCAGCCGTCCGCCGGTCTTCATCAGCCGGTGCTGCAGACTCGTCAGCGACCAGCTCTTGATCCTGCGCGGCAGTCCGAGTCGCCGCCACAGGTTGCCCAAGTTGTAGGAGAGCACGCTGAGCTGAAGCCGCACTTCGTTTGCTCGGAAGCGATGGCACGACAGCCGCGTCCAGTGAGTCGCCTGCTTGCCTTCCTTGATCCACTGCTCGGCGGTGCCGCGCTTGTTGTAGAACCGCACCAGCGAACGACTCGGCAGGGTCATGTTGGTCACCAAGAAGCCGGGTCGCGCAAACAGCTCACCCGGGTGATGCTCCACTTTGGCGACGATCCGTCGGGGCTTGGACCAGCTCTCCGCCTGATAGCGGAAACTCTTGTAGCGCACCAGCGGTTTCGCGCTGGGCCTGCCCGGCGGCCGGAACAAGATGTCGGCGATCTCCCACTCCAGCTTCTTGTTGGCCGGGATGCGAATGACGTAGTCCACTCCGCGATCCTCCAACGCCTCGTAGATCTCCGGCTTGGCGAAGGCGGCGTCGGCGCGGAACGTCACTCGCTTGCGTTCTCCCTGTTGGCGCTCGATCTCGGGCAACAGCAGTTCGTCCCAGTCCTCGGCGCTGGACACGTTGCCCGCTCGCAGCTTCGCCGCCAGACAGTCGCCGTGCTGGTTGAACAGCAACAGCGGGTGATAGCAGACGGACTCAAAGTGGCCGTTGTAGGCACTGCCCTCTTGTTGGCCGTGGACCGGGCTTTCGGTCGAATCCATGTCGAGCACGACGCGCTCGGAGTCGTCTTGCGTCTCGGCTTGCGCCACCAACTCGCGGTTCACCGCCATCAGCCCGATCAGATTCTCGTCGCCGGCGAGCATGCCGGTCTCAAAGCTCTGCAGCCTGGAGGTCAGTGCTCCGCCGCGATCCCAGTTCTTCTTCGAGCCGATCAAGCGAAACGTCGGATCGACGGATACCCGAACGGCGTCGTTGAGATCCTCGTAGCCCGCCAACCGAGAGTAGACCGACTGCCGCAGCAGATCGACGAACGGGAACTTCTTGTTCGCACCTTGCCGTGAATCGCTGAGATGTTCCTCGATCAGCCTGCCCAGTCCGAGCCGCTCGTCCAACTCGCGAATCAGAATCAACCCGCCGTCCGAGGTGACTCGCGACCCTTGGAAATCGACTTTGAGAAATCCATTGAAACTTAGCTGGAATGGCTTGGTTTGTTTTTCACCCATTGGGTGTTGGCCTCCATGGCGTCCTCATCGGGCTCTAGCCCCTATGAATAAAGACGCTCAAGGCCGCTGGAAGGTCGGGATGTCAAACATCAAATTGAAAATGCGGGTTTAGGGATAAAGTTGGGGTTTGAGGGGCTGGAGGGTAACCGTGGGGTGATCGGGTCGCGATGCCGAATGTGACGCGGGCCGGAGAGGGAGCGACGTGGTGCTCTGCGCGACCTGGTTCGGTGGCGAGTAGATCGCGGTGCCGCTACACTGGTTGCCGGCAGGGCGTTTCGAGCGGGTGGTCACTCCGGCGGCGCGGGTGGGCGGCAACGTTTGGTGAAGAAAGGGTGCAGTTTGTTTCTATGAACCAGTGGATTCATGGCCTCGGCGTGGAAATGGGGTTTTGGGGTGTTGTAGGGACAGGTTGGGTTGACAGGATGTTTTCCTGCCGCCCCTTCAAGGCTCGCCCCCGATGGGGGTTCCACCCAGGGTTCCGCCTGGCGGCTCCACCCTGGGCTAAATTCCTGTCGCCGCTTCGCGGCTGCAGTCGTTTGTAAGTCTTACGGCGGGCCGCGCGGGAATTCGCATAGCGCGATGAGTGCCGCTTGGGCATTAGGATTGCCGGTGCGGAAGAGATGACGATGTTCTTCAATTTTTTGCTTGGCGTCCGCGAGGGTTTGGCGTTCCGTCTCGCGGTTGTCAGTATCGCGTTGCCGCTGATCGCGGCCGCTCAGGAGCCCGTCGACTCGCCGGATGGCTCCGCCGAAGCGGCGACCGAGGCCGCGGTGCTCTACCGCAACCATTGCGCGAATTGTCACGGAGACCGCGGACAGGGCGGGCGCGGGCCGGGGTTTCAAACCGGGCGATTTCGTCACGGGGACTCGGACGAACAATTGATGCAATCGATCAAGCGCGGCATTCCCGGAACGATCATGCCGATGTTCTACTACAACGAGCGGCAACTTCGCTCGATGGTTGCTCATGTCAGGAGCTTCTCGATTCGGCGGAGCGAAGCGGCGGCCGTCCCGGGAAATGCCGGGGCCGGTAAAGAGCTTTTCGGGCGAGTCGGTTGCGCCGGGTGCCATGTGGTCAACGGGGTCGGAGGCCGAGGCGGGCCGGATTTGAGCGAAGTTGCGGCGGTTCGCGCGCCGCAACATCTCAGAGAATCGCTTACCGATCCAAGCGCCGATGTCGAGCCGCGGCTGTATGCGGTGCGGGCGGTTACGAAAAAGGGCGAGAAGCTTTACGGAAGGCGGCTGAACATCGGGACGTTTTCGGTGCAGATTTATGACGCGAAGCGCGGACTGGTCTCGGTTCTAAAAAGCAATCTGGAGAGTTTCGAGATCGTCAAGGAGTCGATGATGCCGTCGTACGAGCAATTGTCGGACGAGCAGTTGGACGACTTGACGGCTTACCTGAGCACGCTGCTCGGCGCGGAGGGGTCGCGATGAAGTCGCTAGGGCCGGCAGTGTTCGTTTTCGGCTTGGCGGCGGCTTCGGCGCCATTCGCGCCGGCGCAAGTCGGCCGTGAGCCGGTCAGCTATGAACGTCTCCTCGACGCCGCCGATGAGCCCCACAACTGGCTCACCTATTCGGGCGCCTACGACGGGCGGCGCTACAGCACGCTCGATGAAATCACGCGAGAAAACGTCGAGCGGCTCGAACTCAAGTGGGCGTTTCAGACGAAGTCGCTCGAGAAGTTCGAGGTGACGCCGCTGGTCGTCGACGAGGTGATGTATTTCACCGAAGCGCCGAATAACGTGATTGCGATCGACGCCGTGACGGGTCGCGAATATTGGCGCTACGAGCACCAAGGCGACGAGGCCCCGGTCTGCTGCGGGCGCGTGAATCGCGGGTTGGCGATTCTCGGCAAGACGCTCTACATGGGGACCCTCGACGGCAAGCTGGTTGCACTCGACACCGAAACCGGAGATGTTCGTTGGCGCGCCCAAGTGGCCGACCCGGGCGAGGCCTACGCGGTGACGCACGCGCCGCTTGTGGTCAAGGACAAAGTACTGGTCGGGACGGCGGGCGGCGAATTCGGCATCCGCGGGCGGCTCGACGCCTATAACGCCGAGACCGGCCGCCGCGAATGGCGCTTCTATACGATTCCGGGACCGGGCGAGCCGGGCCACGATACGTGGGAGGGCGATTCGTGGAAACACGGCGGCGGGTCGATTTGGGTGACCGGGTCGTATGATCCCGAATTGAATTTGACGTATTGGGGGATCGGGAATCCGGCGCCGGATTGGAACGGCGATGATCGCGAGGGCGACAACCTCTATACCGAGTCGGTGGTGGCGCTCGACGTCGATAGCGGGAAACTGAAGTGGCATTTCCAGTTCACACCGCACGATGTGTGGGATTGGGATTCGGTGCAGATTCCGGTGTTAGCTGATTTGGAGGTCGAGGGGAAGCTTCGCAAGCTGATGCTGTGGGCGAACCGCAACGCTTTCTACTACGTTCTCGATCGCGAGACGGGCGAGTATCTGACGGGCAAGCAATTCACGCATCAGAACTGGGCTTCAGGGTTGGACGAGATTGGCAGGCCGATGAAGATTCGCGGCATGGAACCGAACGACCAGGGCATCAAAGTGTACCCGGCGGCGACCGGCGCGACGAACTGGTATTCGCCGTCGTATAGTCCGCGGACGGGCCTGTTTTACGTTTCGGCTTGGGAGTATTCTTACGGGGTTTTTCGCAAGTGGAAGGCCGACTACAAACCGGGACAACACTTCACTGGGGGCACCGCGACGCCGTGGGTGCCGGACCCGATCAACCACGCCGACCCGGGGCATAGCGCGGTGCTGGCGTTGGACCCATTGACGGGCGAGCGCCAATGGGCGTTTTCGCTCACCGCCGCGACCGAAAGCGGCATTCTAACCA
This sequence comes from Bryobacterales bacterium, assembly GCA_965238125.1. GTDB lineage: Bacteria > Acidobacteriota > Terriglobia > Bryobacterales > UBA6623 > UBA6623. Next base: position 6,640,448 of record OZ250179.1, read on the forward strand.
CGGCGGGAGATGTGCTGTTCACCGGCACCAAGGAAGGGTATTTCATGGCGCTTGACGCGGCGGCGGGCAAGCTGTTGTGGAAGACGAATCTGGGTGGACCGGTGTATGCGCCGCCGATTACGTATCGCTCGGCGGGGCAGCAACGAGTGACGATCGCCGCCGGGAACGCGCTTTTTACATTTGGGTTGCGGGAAGCGAAAAGTGACGACGCGGAATAACCGCCGCGCCGGCTCCCGTTTCGGCCCGGGCCTGGTCGTCACCGCGGCTTTCATCGGTCCGGGGACGATCACGACGGCGAGTATTGCGGGGGCGCGGTTCGGCTACAGCTTGCTTTGGTCGATCGTCTTCGCCATCGTGGCGACGCTCGTGTTGCAGGAGATGGCCGCGCGGTTGGGGCTCATTAGCGGACAAGGCCCGGGAGAGGCGCTGCGATCGACCTTCGACCGCCCGTGGATGACGGCGGCGTCGATCGCGCTGGTGGTCATTGCGATCGGCGTGGGCAACGCGGCCTACGAGTCGGGGAATATTATCGGCGCGGCGATGGGGCTCGAGGTTCTCACGGGGCTGCCGCGAGCGGTTTGGGCGATGGTTGTCGCCGGGGGCGCGGCGGGTGTGCTGGGCTTGGGGGGCTATCGATTCATCGAAGGCTTCTTGGGGTTGCTGGTGGGCCTGATGGGGCTGGTGTTCTTGTTGACCACCTTGCTTGTGCGGCCGGATTTCACGACCTTGCTTTCGGGGATGATTGTTCCGCGGCTCGAGCCGGGTTCTCTGGTCACGGTGATCGCGATCATCGGAACCACCGTTGTCCCCTACAACTTGTTTCTGCACGCGGGGTCGGTCCGCGAAAAGTGGCCGGAGTCGGTGCCGAGAGACCAAGCGCTCAGAGAATCTCGCTGGGATACGGCCTTGGCGGTCTCGATCGGCGGGCTCATTACCATGGCGATCACGGCGACCGCCGCGGCGGCGTTTTTCGGCAGTGGAGTCGAGATTGAGAACGCGGCGGTGATGGCGGTGCAGCTCGAGCCGTTGCTGGGTGAAGGGGCGAAGTGGTTCTTGGGGCTGGGGCTGCTGGCGGCCGGGTTGAGCAGCGCCGTTACGGCGCCGTTGGCCGCCGCTTATGCGGTAACGGGGGTGTTGGGGAAGAGCGGGGGTCTCAAGAGCCGAGGCTTTCGCGCGGTGTGGGCGGCGGTGATCGTCGTCGGGGCGGCCTTTGCGGTGACGGGTACGCGTCCGGTGACGATGATTGTGCTGGCGCAGGCGGCGAACGGGCTGATCCTGCCGGTGGTCGCGGCGGTGTTGCTGTTTGTCATGAACCGTCAGGACCTACTGGGGAAATACAAGAACGGCTTGGCGGCGAACATTCTGGGGTGGGGGGTGGTTTTGGTGGTGGCGGGGATGAGTGCGTTTCAGCTGGGAAAGATGTTGGGATTGGGTGAGTAGGGGCGGGGCGGAGTACTCAGACCATGTGAAAAGACACGTTTCCCCGACCCTGTTGGGAAGGCGTCCAGCTGCCGGCGCAGAGGAAACCACTTGCCAAACAGAGCCGCATCGCCACGCGATGCGGTCACTCAAGAATTGTGCTTTGCCGCCAAACAAACTTTTTCAAGCGGTCGTGGTACTAGTATAGCGTTTCATTAAAACATAACCATAGGACAATGTTTCCTGCTAGACTGGTCGCATGGCAGGAAAATCGAAGCGTCCCCCACTGCTGCTCACGACCGAAGAGGTGCAACATCTGAAACGGCTGCGGCGTTCCCGCAAGGCTCCGGCTCGGGAGGTGCGGCGCGCCGAGATTCTGTGGCGCTATCATGGCGGCGAGACAATCGCCGAGATTATGCGGGCCGTGAAGATGACCCGCAAGAGCGTTGCCAAATGGATCGAGCGAGCCCTCGCCATCGGAGTGCAAGCAGCGCTCAAGGATGCCTATCATCGTCCCTACGAGCCCCGCATCTCCGAGGAGGCCAAGGCCTGGGTGGTGCATTTGGCCTGTTGCAAACCCAAGGAACTGGGATACGCCGCCGAGTTGTGGACCGGCGGCGCGCTCGCTCTCCACGTGCGCCGGCATGCCGTGGAGGCGGGCTATCCGGCCCTGGGGCAAGCGGCCAAGGCGACCGTCCACCGGATTCTGGCGGGGCAGCCGCTGCATCCAGAGAAGGTGAAATACTACCTGGAGCGTCGCGACCCGGAGTTTGAGTCCAAGATGCGGCAGGTGCTGCTGGTCTACCGCGAGGTGGCCTTGCAAAATGAAAGCTCGGGCGAGGGCGGCCCCTCGCCGGGCGTGATCACGGTTTCGGTGGACGAAAAGCCCGGTGTGCAAGCGATCGCCAACACCGCCCCGGACCTGCCGCCGGTCCCTGGGCGGCATCCTTGTACGGCTCGGGATCACGAATACCAACGTCTGGGAACCTGCTCGATTCTGGCGGCGCTGGACTTGCACGACGGCCGCGTAACGGCGCGGGTCGAGCGGCGGCACCGCAGCCGCGAATTCATCTCACTGCTGAAGGATCTGGACCAATTCTATCCGGCCGAATGCACGATTCGATTGATCTTGGACAATCATTCCGCTCACATATCCAAGGAGACGAAGGACTATTTAGCGACGCGGCCGAACCGCTTCAAATATGTGCACACGCCGACCCACGGGTCCTGGCTGAACATTGTGGAGACGCTGTTTGGGAAGATGGCCCGGACGTTTTTGAAGCGCATCCGGGTGGAGTCCTGGGAGGAGCTTCGGGAACGAATCCTGCTGGGGATCGCGGAAATCAACGCCGCTCCGGTGGTCCACCGCTGGAGCAAGTTCGAGGCGCTCGAGGAAGCGCCTGAGTTGGGTATAATTTAATGAAACGTTATACTAGTTTGTTTCTACGTTTTGGGGGATTATGGACCAGGCGGCCATGGGCAGGTCTGGAGACCTGCCCCCACTCGCGGTTAGTCGCCGACTTGGAGGACGGCTAGGAAGGCTTCTTGGGGAATGTCGACGCGGCCGACGCGTTTCATGCGGCGTTTGCCTTCTTTTTGCTTTTCGAGCAGCTTGCGCTTGCGACTGACGTCGCCGCCGTAGCACTTTGCCAACACGTTCTTGCGTAAGGCCGGAATGTTTTCGCGCGCCACGATCTTGCCGCCGATAGCGGCCTGCAAAGCCACGTCGAACATCTGCCGCGGAATCAGCTTGCGCATTTTCTCGATCAGCGACTTGCCGCGCCCGTGGGCCTGCTCGCTGTGAACGATCATCGACAGCGCGTCGATCGGGTCGCCGGCGACGAGGACGTCCAGCTTGGCCATGGGCGACTCTTGGTAACCGGCGAGATGGTAGTCCACCGAGGCGTAACCGCGCGAGACCGTTTTCAACCGGTCGTAGAAATCCAGCACGATTTCGTTGAGCGGAACGTCATAGGTCAGCACCACACGGCTGCCGGCCGCATACTCGAAACCCTTTTGCACGCCGCGCTTGTCTTCCAATAACTTGAGAATCCCCCCCAAGTGCTCGTCGGGAGTGATCACGGTGACGACGAAGACAGGTTCCTCGACGGCGGCGATATTCTGCTCCAGCGGCCAGCGGCTGGGATTGTCGACCTCGACCACTTCGCCGTCGGTCAACCGCACGCGATACCGGACGCTGGGAGCTGTCGTAATCAGGTGTAGGTCAAATTCGCGCTCAAGCCGCTCTTGGACGATTTCCAGATGCAACAGCCCCAGAAAACCGCAGCGGAACCCGAACCCCAGCGCCGTCGAGGTCTCGGGTTCGAACTGAAAAGAACGGTCGTTGAGCTGCAGCTTTTCGAGCGCTTCGCGCAAGGCCTGATGCTGATGGGACTCGATGGGATAGAGTCCCGCGAAGACCATCGGCTTGCTTTCCTCAAAGCCAGCCAAGGGTTCGGCGGGACGGTTGCCCTCGTCGCAAATCGTGTCGCCGATTTTCGTTTCGGTGACGTCCTTAATGTTGGCGATGACCCAACCGACTTCGCCGCTGCCGAGTTCGTCGCAGGGGAAAGACTTCGGTGTTCGAAAGCCCAAGTCCTCGACGGTATAGGTTTGCCCGGTCGCGGCCAAGCGGATCTTCATGCCCTTGCGCAGGGTGCCGTCGATCACGCGCGCCAGCACGATCACGCCGCGATAGGGGTCGAACCAGGAGTCAAACAGCAAGGCGCGCAAAGGTTCGTCGGGCGATCCTTTCGGGGGAGGGATGCGGTGTACGATCGCTTCGAAGATCTCATCGACGCCTTGGCCCGACTTGGCGCTGACAAGCAGGGCTTGTTCAGCGTCGAGACCCACCGTGCTTTCGATTTGCTCGCGGACTCTTTCGGGCTCGGCCGCCGGCAGGTCGATCTTGTTGATCACGGGGATGATTTCGAGATCGTGTTCGAGTGCCAGATAGGCATTCGCCAGCGTTTGCGCCTCGACGCCCTGGGAGGCATCGACGACCAACAGCGCTCCCTCACAGGCCGCCAGGCTGCGCGAGACCTCGTAGGAGAAATCCACGTGGCCGGGGGTGTCGATCAGGTTGAGTTGGTAGGTCTTGCCGTCGCGCGCGTTATAGCTGATGCGAACGGCCTGGGCCTTGATGGTGATGCCGCGCTCGCGCTCGAGATCCATCGTGTCGAGCACTTGCTGCTTCATCTCCCGGTGACTGAGCGCCTCGGTCATCTCGAGCAGGCGATCCGCCAGCGTCGATTTGCCGTGGTCGATATGGGCGATGATCGAAAAATTCCGGATCAGTGAGGGATCCATCGAGGGAGGTTCTTCGGGCCGGCAGCCCGTGGTGAAAGTCCGGCTACGCTAAAAAAGGGTAACAGCCAACGATTTTCGCAGTCCATCGGCATTGGAAACAAAGCGGTTCGACGAGCGAAAATCAAATAGCGGGCCCCTTTTTCGCTCCAACACACTCTTACCGCAGGCTGCTAGGGGACTCTTTCAAGCTAACAGTGGGCCGAAAAGGTGTCAAACTCGGCCGGCGTTATCGGAGGGCGGCAATCGAGGCCGAGCCTCTCGCAGCCGGGCGGAGCGCGATTTCTGAAACACCCTGGAGTTTCGCGGCGTCTGTTGGTTAAGGGGTTGGCGGTAGGTCCGCGTTTTGAGCTATCCTACGCGACCGACCAGTCGGCTATGCTTCAGGCGTTTCAAGATTGGTTTTTCGGCCTCGGCGCCGAGTACGGTGTCAACCCGCTGGTCTTCGGGCTCATCTACGTGGGCGCAATTCCGTTTTTTACGGCGTCGGTGGCTTGGCTGGTGCGCAATCTGCGGCGGGGCCGACCGATCGTCCTGCCGGCGATGTGCGGGGCATTTTGCTTCGTGTCGGCCTATCTTTACCTTGCTGTCGCGGGCCGGAATATACCGGTGTGGGTCTGGTTTTTCATCGGCGGGATGTTGGCGTTCGGGGTGTTTTCCACGATTCACCAGGTCAGGGCGAAGCTCGGTGAGTCGGAAGAGAGCGCCAACTGACCCCTTCGTGAACAGTGGACTTTCATCGAGTTCGCGGCCGGCCGAGTTCGGCGCACCGGCCCGCATCGGCCTGTTGGACAGTGCGGGCGTTTTGGGGCTTGCTCCAAAGGCCTCCCCTGGCCTACATTTCTACAGAAATCTGCTTGGCACCCTAGTTTCAGCCTTCGCGGCGCTGTTGGACGTCGGCCCAGATTAGGACCACCACGATGAGCGCCCACGCGAGGTAGAACCACTCGTTGAGGCGACCGTCGAATTGAAACCACCATTGATCGGGATAGTGCTCCCGGCCGACTTGCAGGGCGAAATCGAGGGGCGCCGCGATGAGACCGGCGGCGATGGTGGCGGTGATTCGGCGACGGTAGTAGAGCAATGGATTCAAGCCGCGCACCAAGTAAGCCGTCACGCCCGCCAATGCAGCTAGTCCGACAACGATTGCCTGCCCCTTGGGAGAGGGAATCAACCACACGGTGACGGCTAACAGAACCACTGCGGAGACTGACGCTACCGTTACTTTGTTCCACGAGAGTTCGTTCGCGCGGGGTTCGGGCGGTAAACCCTTCGGATCTGATGGGGGCGCTATGGGTCTTTCATGCCGGATTTCATGGCGAACCCCGTCCAGTAACTCGGCTACCGCATAGAAGCGCTTGGCGCCTTCGGGGCGAAAGCGGGGGTCGGGGCCGGCTTCCGGGTCGTTCTCTAGTTCGAGCAAGTGGTTGTAGGCGACCGAGACATCCGGGTCGTCGGGCAGCGGCACGCGAGCTTCTTGGCCCAGGTCGCGGTTGAGTGCGTGGACGTGCTTCAGATGGGTGAGCGCCACGTGCAGCGCGGCACGGCGAAGCTTTGGCGGTCCCTTCACTCGGATGTCGATCTGTTTTCGATCCAAATCGGCTTCCACCAGGATTTCGCAGCCGGAGGCTTCGAGCACAACCCCGGTTAGCCAACGGGTGGTTTGTTGCACGGCTTCGCGGTGCGATTCGACGATGAAACGGGGCATCAAGCTCCGTGGCAGTAGTTCGTACTTGTACCGGAAGCGTAGCGAGTCGTCCCAGTCTCCGTAGTAAGGGCCCTCGTTGTGCAGGCCTTCGGGAATCAGATAGCGGGGTGGGTTGGTCCCGGGCAGTGGGAAGCTGAGACCGATGTCGGGGTCTTGCATCATGTCGAGGATGAATTCGAAGCGGTCTTCGGGGTACTTTTGGGGGTCTTCGAGCAGCTCGCTGAGTTGCTCGCGAGGCAGCTCGCCGTTCTGTTTGACGAGTTGGGCGCTGGTAATGATCTTGTAGACCGCGCCGGTCAACCAATTGTGGTCGAGCAGCGTGACATCGCGATGCACGGCCGGAGCGTCGCGGTCAAAGCCGTGAGCGACGACCACGCCGAGGTCGTGCAGCGTTCCCAGCAGCAGGCGTTGCTCGGCGGGGTCGCTGACGGCTTCGTTTTTGTCGCCTTGTTCGCAAATCTGTTCGAACCTCGCCCGGTCAAGCAGGTTTTGGTCTTTCGCCAGCGCGGCAACGCTTTCCTTGACGCGCAGATAGGGCTGCGGAAAGGGCTCGTGGATATGTTTGAGCCGGGGGTGCGTGGCAAGCGTTTGCGCGATCAGCTCGCGCAGGGCTTGGATCGTGGCGGCGGCTTCGTCGCCCTTGTCGCAAGACGTACGAATGAAATCGACGACGCCGTACTCTTTCTTGATGCGCTCCTCGGGGAGCCGCGGGCTGCGGCGGTCGCCGTCGCATTTATTGATGACCACGATAACCGGCGAGTCGTCGGCCCGATTGCGGATGATGCGCAGCCAATCGTAGATCGAGAGATCGTCCTCGAAGCGCGCGTCGAGCACCAGCAGATAGAGGCTGCGCCGGGTCAGGAAATATTGGTGCGTCCCGCGCATGATGACCTGGCCTCCAAAGTCCCAGACATTGAGGGTGATGCCTCCGGTTTGGTCCGCCGGCCAGGTCTTGGTGTCGATATTTTCTCGGATCGCGGCGCTGCGGGTGGGGTCTTCGCTGTCGCGGCGAGGCTGGTTGTCAACGAGGTAGCGGACCAGCGACGTTTTCCCCGCGCCCTCGTTGCCCACGAGCAGCAGCTTGGCTTCGTTGAGGGGTTGGAGGGTTTCCTCTTCGCCGCCCTGGCGGAAGCGGCGGTAGGCGGCGAGGATCGCCTGGGCGTCGCGGGTGTTGATGGCCTCGGCGGGAAGAACGGAGCTGAGATCGCCGTTATCCCGCAGATTGAGAACGGCTCGCCGGGCCGCTCTTGGGCCCGTACTCCAAGCCTCAAGAATGGCCCGCGCCCCTTCGGCTCCGATGCCCTCGACGCGGACGTCGAGGGAGGTGAGGTTGGAGAGCCGCGCCAGCTCCCGCGCCCCTTCGGCTCCGATGACGAAGCCAATGACAGCCAGCGACTCCAACCCGTCAAGGGTAGCGAGGGCCTCGGGTGCGTTGTCGGGGAGATGGTCGAGGACGTAGACGGCCTCTTGATGCTGCGTCGCCAAGCGACGGATCCCCTCCGGGAAACCCGAGCTGACCAGCGTTAGTGATCGAAGGCGCTCTCGGCCGACCCGCTCAATGACGCCGCGGAGATCGCCGGCACTGATTTTGATGATGTTCACTTCGGGTTGTGGCATTAGGGTTAATGCGGCCTTTACCCCGGTCGTGGATCAAATCGAGCGCGGATGATCCCGGTGATGATCCCAATACCCCGGGCGACAGTCCCCGCTAGCGGGCCGTTTCCGGCGCGTCGAGACGCTGGGGCGTGGCTTGCTGACTTTCGAGGCCAAGCCGGCCGCGGCCCTTTTCCTTGGGTTGGCTCGTTCGCAACCGCTGAAACTCCCGCATTTCACGTTGAGCGCCGGCAAGGTCGCCGGTTTGGCGATAGACCAAGGCTAATTGGTAACGGGCGACTTCGTTCTCGGGAGCCAGGCGTACCGCGGCTTCCAGATGAGCCCGAGCCTGTTGCGGTTCCTCGAGCTCGCGGAGTACGCGCCCGAGAGCGATCCGTCCCAGACCGAAATCCGGACGATGCGCGACCGCTTGCTCGAAGAACTTGCGCGCCTCGCCGAACTGCGACCGCTTGCGAAGGATCTCTCCCGCCTCATAGGCCGACAAGGCGTTCGATGGATCGACTTGTAACTCTTTTTGGAATTCGGCGAGTGCGTCGTCCTCGGAGCCTGCAGCACCGGCGCTCGACTGAATGGCGCGCGCAACGCTGTAGTGTACGCCGGGTCGGCCCGGCTGCTCCGCCAGAACCTTGCGGTATTCGACGATAGCCAACTCGTAGTTCCCCCGGCTGTCGAGCGCTTCGGCGGCGGCTTGACGCCCCCAGACCGAATCCGGAGCGATATCCACGAGACGCCGCATCGCGGTCGCCGCCATATCGGCATGAAAGCGGCCGGCGTGATACAAGATCTCCGGATCGTCGGGGTAGAGTGCGGAAAGCCTAGCCGTAATCCGGCCGGCGTCGTGGCTGCGATTCAGGGCCAGATAGCTTCTTTGCAGCTCGAGGCCAATCAGACGCCGCAAATCCTTGTCCGCCGGATCATCGAAACCTTTCTCGAGTCCCGGCAACGCCTCGGAATATTGCCCCAGCTCGGCGAGCGATATAGCCAACAAGGTAGCGACATTCGGCAGGCCGGGTTTGAGGCCCAAGGCGGTACGGAAGGCGGGCACGGCATCGCGGAAACGCCCCATCAGGTAATAGATCAGACCGAGCTTCGCGTGAGCCTCGGCGGTCTTGGGGCTCAGCTCGGCGAGTTTCCTGTAGGCCGCGGCGGCGGCTTCCATCCGCTTTTCTCGAAACGCTTGCTCGGCCTCCTCGTAGGTGCTTTGCAGAAGCTCGAGAGAGGGCTGCTGGCCGGGAAGCCAAGCGGGGTTCATGACCAAAACCAGGGCCGTGATTTCCAAGAGGGAGTGTCGAAGGCGTCGGAACAGGTTGCGGGAGGAAACGAACCCCAACGTGGAAAAGAGCGGGCAGCGTTGTGAGTTTCGGCGCGGACTCACTTGATCGCGTGTGCCGACATGGGCTTCGACCCCCGCCGGGCGCGCCAAGGGCGAAACAAACATCATTGCGGAGGCTCCCCGCCATCGAGCGTTTGGTCGGTGACCGTGCTGCGCTGAACTTGCCGATAGATCGCCCCCAGCGATTCCATGGCGCTTCGGATGCGCCGGAATTCTTTCAACTCTTTGGTGGCCTCCTCGATACGTCCCAACTGCCGGTAGGCCCGCGCCAGCCGATAATGGGCGACGTCGTTTTCCGGATCAATCTCGACGGCGCGCTTGAGGTGTTCGGCCGCGCGGTCCACTTGTTCGGCCGCCGTCAAAACCTTTCCCAACGCGATCAAGCCTTCCACGAAGTCGGGACGGATCTCGACCGCTTTCGAAAACCGCTCGAGCGCTTGGCCGGGCTCGTCTCGGCGCCAGTGGATTTCGCCCAACTGGTAGAGCGACTCCGCGTCGCGCGGGTTGAAGGAAAGTTCACGTTCCAGGGCCTGTTCGGCTTCTCGGCTCCCGGCCTCGTCAGGGTTGCTGCTGATGATGGCGACGGCGAGGGCGCGATTGGCGCCCGGAAGTCGCGGGTTGATTTCAAGCGCCTTGCGGTATTGCCGCACGGCGCGAGGGAAATCACCTTCACTTTCGAGGAGCTCGGCGGTGACCTGGTGAAGGCGAGCGGAATCGGGCCCCTCTCTCACCAGATCGGCGACCGCTTTCGCGCCCAGATCGGAGTGCAGACGGTAGGCGATGTAGAGCACATCGGTGTTCTTCGGAAAAGCCTTTTGCAAGGCGCGCACCACGTCCAGTGCCTTGTCATGTTCCCGCCTGGTGTAATGGGTTTCGACAAGAATCAGCCCCGCTTCGAGCCGCCATTCGTCGTCACTCGCATTCCAAAAACCCTTCGACAGCGCGGGATGAGCCTCTGCCGGCCTGCCGGCCCGCGCTCGGCTGAGTCCCAGGAAAAGGGCGACGTTCGTCATATCCGGCTGGAGCTCCAGCGCTCGCAGAAACGATCGGATCGCCGGATCGTATTTGGCCTGCAGATAGCGGGCGATTCCCAAGTTCGCATGAGCCCCGGCAAGCGCGGGGTTGAGAGCCAGTATCTTTTCGAATTCCTGCTCCGCGAGACCGTGGTCCTTCCGCGTGAGGGCTTCTTGGGCGCGCTGGAAATGATCCCGAATCTGATCGCCCGAGGGCGCGTCTTGCCCCCCTAGGCACGCGGCCATCGCCATTCCCATTGCCAATCTGAGTAAGAACGCCATGGGTACAGGAGAGCCGCCGATCGACTCTGCTCCATTTTGCCTAGTCGGGGATCAAAAGGGAAGCGGGGCGGGTGCGCCGAGCACGCTCAGGGGAGCGTGGGCTTCCGTCCACGCCTCGGTTTCTGTTGCTTGCGTTGCTTCGGCGGCTCGCGGCGGTCACCGTGTCGGGGGTAGCTGATCGAGTAACCGGCGAGCCGCCTGATGTCCCGGCTTTCGCTCGATCAACTTTTCGAGCCTCGCGCGCGCCTTCGCGACATCCTTCGCCTGAAGATGAATCCGCGCCAGCGAAAGATAGGCCCTATCGAAGTCAGGTTGCGCCGCGAGCAGATCAACGAGCCGCGCGACGGCTTCGGAGGTGTTTCCGCGTTGGGCGTCGAGCAGCGCCAAGTTGGTCAGCGTGTCGGGATCCCCCCGAGCTACGCCGAGAGCCTCCTCAAACCGGGCCTGCGCGGCATCAAGATTCCCGCGGCGGGCGTGAAGCATCCCAAGACGATTTCGTGGACCTGGTTCGCGCGGGTTCGAATCAATCGCGGCTTTGAGAACCGCGATCGCCTCAGCCGCTTTGCCGGTTCGCATGTAGGCCGTCGCCAGATTGCCGACTGCCTTCGTGTATCCGGCGCGAGCGTCGACAGCAGCTTGGAAATGGACGATCGCTTCGTCGTGCTTGCCGACACGGGCGAGCAGGACGCCGAGGCTGTTGTGTGCTTCGGGATAGGACGGATCAAGCTGCAGCGCTTTCTCGAAAGAAGCCCGCGCTTTTTCAAGGGATCGCTGACGAAAATAGGCTGTTCCCAGGTTGTAGTAAGGGCTGGTGACGCCCGGTGTCATCGCGGCGCTTCTTGCCAGATACGGTAGCGACGCGGCGGCGAGTCCGTGGGCCAACAGAGCGGCTCCCAGCTCGGTGTGATTTCGGCGCGGGCGGGCTCCGAAGAAACACCCCTCAAAGGGAATCGCGCGGGCGAGGCGCCGCGCTCCCGGCTCACCGAGAAACGCTACATCGCCGAGGAGCCGACCGACCTCGACCCGGCCCTCGTAGATCTTTTCCAAGATTCCGTCGCCATTCACTAGAAACGTAGTTGGGATTTGGAGGTCGGAACGACGGTTCAGCAAGTATCTCTTGAAGAGGTTATAAGAGGAAGCAAAATCGTTGTCGGCGACGAGTACGGGAAACGTGAAACCTCCGGCGCGCACAAACTCGTTGACCGCTGCGCGCTCTTCCGGGGCATCGACGGAAACGGTCAGCAGCTTCAGTCCGGCCTTTTCAATCTTGTCGCGGTTTTGCTCGAAGTCGCGCAGCTCGGCCCGGCACGGCGGGCACCAAGTCGCCCAAACGTTTACCAGCAGCGGGGCTCCTCGATAATCACGCAAGCGGTGAACGGCGCCCTTTATGTCGGCGAGCTCCCACGGCGGCGCCGCGACCGACTCGATCAACCAAGTTCCGGTGTCCTGGGAAGGCGCGGATCGGGCGCGAGGAATCTCCGGCGGATTTTCCCTCGGCCCTGTGTTTGGAAACGCTTCCGAGGAAATCTCGTCGGAGCCTTCGACAATCGTGATCCGGCTGTTGACCGGCGGATCGGACAGGACTTGCTCGACGCCCGACGGCCATGTGATCCGGAGCTCGTCGACCCGCTCCGCCTTCCCAAGGCCAAAGAGCAATTCTTTCGAATGCTGGGAAAGAAACCCCGAGCCGGCGCGAATGGTTTTCGTCGAGGGCTTGCCGGCGGCCACTACCGTCACACGAGCGCCGACCGCGTCGCGATTGCTTGTCCGACCTCGCAAGCGAACGGTCAAAGCGCTGTTGTCGCCCGAGCCGAGGCTTGCCGCGAAATCGTTGCGGAGCACGCGCAACCCCGGTTCGTTTCGCGACTTCAGAACCAAGTCGAGATCGCCGTCTTGGTCCAAATCCGCCGCCGCGAAGGCGCGGCTGTCGTCGAGAAAATCAAGGCCGACGGCGCCGGAGACATCGCTAAACGTGCCGTCTCCGTTGTTGAGATAGCACACGTTGCGCTCGCGACCGCTCCACGACGCCTCTCCGTGAATCAACTCCGTGATGGCCGCCCAGGCTGTCTCGTAATTGCCGGACGGGTTCGAACCTTCGGGAGATTGCGACACAACTTGTCGCCAGAAAAAGCTTCAAAGGTCCTTCGTATCGGCATTGGTGACGTAACCGTTGGCGATGTAGAGGTCCTCGTCCCCGTCGTTGTCGAAGTCCAACGCGTCGCTCGACCATGCCCAGCGGCCGTGCGCCACTCCGGCGTCAAAGGTGGCGTCCGCGAAAGTCCCTTGGGCTTGGCCGCGAAACAGCGTGTTGCCCTTGGCGTGACGTTCGTAGAGGTTTCGCACCTCCCCGGAAAGAGCTTGTTGAAACGCTGTTTGGGAGCTGACGCGCAAACCCGCGGCGGACCACATGTTGCCGACGTAGAGATCCAGTCGACCGTCCCGATCATAGTCGAACCATGACGCGCTCATGCCCGCGCCGACATCTTCCACGCCGAGACGGGCAGCCACGTCGGTGAACGTTCCGTCGCCGTGGTTGCGGTAGAGATTGTTGCGTCCGAAATCGTTGGCCACATAGAGGTCGGGGCGGCCGTCGGCGTCATAGTCCGCCCAGGACGCGGCGAAGCTGAATCGAGTGTTGTTCTGATCCAGCCCGCTTGCCTGCGTCGCGTCTTCGAAAGTTCCGTCGCCGCGGTTGCGCAACAGAAAGTTGGGGGGGCCATTGTTGGCGTCGTGATAGGGAGTGGGAGCGTGGCGAGGACCGGTCCCGCCGTGATAACGATAGGCGCAGACATAGAGATCGAGGTCGCCGTCGAGATCGTAGTCCGCCATCGCCGCTGATGTGAGTTGCCCTTGCGGCTCGGAGGAGAATTTGAACGCTTCCGGGTCAATGCGGAATACTCCCTGCCCGTCGTTGCGGAATAGCAGCGGCGCAAGAGCGGTGATGACGATCAGGTCCTGATCGCCGTCGTTGTCCGCGTCGGCAAACAGCGACATGGACGTGCTGTCCAAGACGCCCACGCCGGCGTCGGCGGTGACGTCGACGAAGGAAAATCCACCGTCGTTGCGGAACAGACGGTTGGGAAGCCCCGACGGTTGGCTGACATAAAGATCGTCGTCCCCATCGCCGTCGATATCCCCAACGCTGACCCCCTGGTGCCCGTAGACGTCAACGCCGAGGGCGCCGTCGAGCCGGGAGCGCCAGTGATCGACACCGTGCCGTAGTTGGTCGCGGTAGGAGGCGTTGGCGCCGAGCGCCTGCTCGCTGACATCGACAAACAACGCATGCGAAGCGACGGCCCGAGTCCGTTGTCCGGCCCTCCAGCGATGAACAAGCCATTGCCCTTGCGGCGTTCGACGCCAATCCAGGACCCACTCGCCGGTCTGCTGAATCCTTTGCGATTCTTCGCCGGCGGTGACGCCGACAATATCGAAGTGGATCTTCGTTTCAACGCGCGCCGGGTCGCGATCGGAGTCGACCGTGATTCCGACAACCTCAAACTCGGCGGTCTCGATTTGACGGTACGCCGCGGTCAGGGATCGGAACTCCGCGAGGAAGCGTTCACGGCCGATTTCCTCTCCCTGAGGATCGACCCGGCGATAGAGATGGAGAGGAGGTTCGGAGCGGATGGAAACCTCGCGGCCGCCCCAACCCACGGCGCGGAAGCCGTCGGCGAGCATTTCGGCGACGCTGTCCGCGTTCTCGGGGCTCTGCTTGAGTTGAAGGCCGAGCTCGTCAAGCCTCTGTGCGATTCGCTCGCCGATCGTTTCCGACGCAAACGTGTCCCGCGTCGGGTCCACCTTCGCGACGAGCTGCTGCTCGGCGGAAGCGACCTCGTACTTCGGTGAAAAGAAATAGCGATCGCCGGCCGGCTCATCTCCGAAAACCGTGACCGCGATGACGAAGAGCCCAAAACCGAGGCCGGCCCCAGCCGCGCGACGCTTCGCATTCTTAATGACGCCGGCACTCTCTGTCATCGACCATTCCTGTCAGTGTGAAACGCCGCGCCCGCTCGTACCGGCAACAAGTTGCACCGGCACCTCGATCACTATAGCCTAAGCCTAGCCGAGATTCATGAAGAGGCGGAAAGGCCGGCGCTTGCGCTCGAGACCCGGGAGCGGTATCCGGAGTTGGCGCCCCAGAGTCTGTCAGCCAAAACCGCGGTTTCAAAGCTCAGAGAGCAGCAATGGGCGGGCGGGCTAGCGAGGCCACCTTTTTGTCAGCGGCGGAAGCTTCGGAAAGGCCCCATGAGGTTCCTTCTGATACCAGTAAGCCACGGAGGCTATGTCGTCGGCCAAGGGCTGGAACTTCCGTGTCGGCCACCATCCGAGCGCTTGTATCGTGACGCGAAGATCCTTCTGGAAGCAGATCGGGTCCATGATGTGCCAGCGGTATAGACTCCATTTCGGCGGCCCACCCCTTTCCGACTCACCCCCACCTTTGTGGTCGAGAGTGTTGCCTAGGTAGGCCGTGCTGTAGATCTCCGGGAAGCCGTAGCTCGCTCCGAAGTAATCATCGGTTCCCGTCCCACAGATGGTGGGGAACTTGTCGTCGCCATCCATGTAGAACTTGACCTCCCCTTCACCAAACCAGCCGTCGGAGAGTTGCGTCCATGACAGGAAGGTGCCGGCGTAGCGGCCTTGATTCCGCACGCCGTCGAGGATGGTGTGCACCGGGTGCGAGCGCTCCGTCACCGACCGCCGCCACTGTGCATGGAAATACCCCGTTTCTTCAGGTAGCTCGGTCAGCGAATAGGTGATCTGGAATGCCAACACGTTCAGATCTCTACCGAGCTCGTTGGTGAAGGTGACTCGGGCGTGCTTGCGGAAAGGCATCGGCCAATAGCAGTTGAGCGCGGAGGTCGCGTTGTTGGCGACGACCGCGGAGTTGACCGGGGCGAACAAATCGTGACCCACGGCGAAAAAGTCCGTCATGGGAACTTCTACCGACGGCGCCTCCTCGTCATCCCAGTAGAACCGCAGAATGCATCCCCGTCCGCTTCCACGGAAGTCTCTCTCCGTGGCCATCCAAATGTGTTGGATGATTCCCGGACCGTCTACATCCATGAGTGTCAATGTCTCGCCGGCCTTGGGCTTGACAAAGGGATTGACTTTCCACCCCTGGCCGAGATCCTCAGCGGCTCGCGAGTAAGGAAGGGCCGGATCCGCCGGGTTGGGAATCGCCATACCCCCCTTGCCTTTTTCACCAGTCAGGTTCTCCGCTGAAATCGAACGAGTTTCGGCGGTCGTCAGGAGCGGCAGACTTCCCAGCCCGGCAGCCGGCCCGACGCCCATCGACGCTCGTTGGGCCTGAGCCTTGAACGGGCCGGCGACCGCCAGGCCGGCGGTCGTGAGGCCGGAATGAAGCAAGGTCTTCCGGGTGATTTTGCTCATGGTTTGCTCCTTCTTGATGGGCTTCGCGCCGCGTTACGCCGTTTTGGGTCCGCAAGAACCTACTGAGTCTCGCATAATATACTGTCAATCGAGACAAAGAGAAGACTGTTTCCAGAAAGCGGTAATCAAGCGCGGTTTGCGGCGCATTCGCCGCAGCGCTTTGCGGGCGCGCTCGTCGAGTTCCCAGTAGTCCTTCGGGCAGACGTTGGGCAACTCGTGCTGCTTCCAGTACGCCCAAATGTATTCCACCGGGTTCAACTCCGGCGCATAGGGCGGCAAGTACTCCGTTGCGATGTGATCCTCGGAGAGCTGGATGAACTCCCGCACCAGGCGGCTGCGGTGCGCCGGCAGCCGGTCCCAGACGATCAGCAGTGGGCCGTCGATGTGGCGCACCAAAGCCTTCAGGAAGTCGATGACCTCCAGCTCGCCGATCGCGCCGGGATAGAGCCGGAAGTAAAAGTTGCGCAACGTCAGCCCGGCCGACACCGACAGCTTGTCCCAGTTGAAGTTGAACTCCAACACCGGTGTCTCGCCGCGCGGCGCCCAGGTGCGGCAACGATGCGGCTTCTGACTCAATCCGCTTTCGTCGATGAAGACGATCGTACGTTCTTCTTTGCGGGCTTTTTTTTAATGGCCGGCCAAGTCTTGCGCTGCCAGCCGCGGATGGCCTCTTCGTTGCGCTCCCGCGCTTTGCCGACGGGCCGTTGCGGGCTCCAACCGAGCGCCCGCAGGATCTTCCAGACATGGCCCTCGTGATAGCGCACGCCGAACTCGTCTCCGATCAGACGAGCGACCCGCGGACAGCTCCACAGCGGCGTCGGGAAGCCGTGCGCCTCGGGGCCTTCCAGCAGCAACGCCTCGAGGCGTTCGAGCTGCGCGGCGTCCAACAGCGGCTTACGGCCGGCGCGGCCGGCCTGGCGCAACCCGGCTTCGCCGTCACGCCGGTATCGTCGCAGCCACTCGCTGACGCTTTGCCGCGCGACCTTCAATCGCCTCGCTGTCTCGGACTGACTACAGCCTTGCTCGACCAACCGGATCGCTTTGAAACGGCGCTTCTCCAGGGCCTCGAAATCCCGCCGTACGCCTTTTGTATTTCCCATACATACAAAGACGTACGTACCCCAAAAAGGTGTCACTTTATTTTGCGAGACTCAATAGGTCAGCCCGTATCGATGAACCCGCAGATTCATAATACCGCCATGAAAATGGGTGCTGCCCGTGTTCCTGTCGCCCTTTCAGGGCTCGACCTGAATTGTTTCGTACCCAGGGTTCCGCCTTCGGCTTCACCCTGGGCTATATTCCTTCCGCCGCTTCGCGGCTCAAGGCACCCGCGATTTCACGACCCGTAGCGAATCTTCAGCACACTTCGAGGGCTATTTTCGGAGGAGCCACTGCGGCGGGAGACCAGTGGGCATGATAGGGAACTTGGTTGGCTGCCGCGTTGACAGGCCCCAGTTCTTCTTGGGCACCGCTTTTGAGTCGCTCGCTTCGGACCCCTCACTCGCGTTCGGGGCTCTGTACTTACGTTTCGAGCCTACGAAACAAATGTGGCTGCGTGGCGTCTCCGCCCCGCAGCCACTGAACTTCGCGCCCAGCTTTGGGCGGTTAAAGGTTAAACCAACCGGTCAGAATACCAACCGTAGACCGAATTGCATTCGCCGCATTGGCGATGTGGACGGTCCCACGCCGGTCGAACCGGCCAGAGCGAAGATTTGGCCCACGGTCGACCCTGATATATTTGTGTTCGGGTTAGCGAGATTGGCGTGGTTAAACATGTTGAAGTTCTCCCAACGGAATTGGAGCTTCGTACCTTCCGATATGTTGAACTGCTTCCAAAACGACCAATCCGCGCCAAACAAACCCGGCCCGCGCATGATGCCGCGGCCCGCGTTACCCCAGGTGAACGGCGCCGGCGCCGCAAAGGCCGAAGAATCGAACCAGCGGTTACGGTCCGCGTTGGAGATGTTGTGATCGCCGACCCGGTCAGGCTTCTGCCCGAAGCCCGCGTTGAGATCCGCCGAGCTAAAGGTGGGAGAGATCGCGAAGCCGGACTCCGCGATGGTGATCCCATGGAACTGCCAGCCGCCGATGATTGCATCGAGGGCGCCGCTTGCGCCCGAGCCGAACCTCTTGCCCTTGCCGAACGGGAGTTCGAAACTGTGGGAAAGCGTCCACACCGTCGCGCGGTTGTAAGGCGAGAGACCGTAACCGCCCTTGCGGTCGTGCGGGTTCACACCCTGGTCGCCCCAACCGAAGCCGCCAAGTTGGCCGTCCAGCGCTTTCGCCCAAGTGAACGAGGATTTGATCATATAACCGTTGTTGAATCGCTTCTCCGTCACCCACTGCAGGGCGTTGTAGGACGAGTTGGCGCAGTTGCAACCGTTGATCACACCCGAGCTGATCCCGAACTGGGGGAAGAGCTGCCGGCGGTTGTTGAAGTCGCCCGGTCCCGGGATTGCGGCGTTCATATTGGTCTGCCACCAAAGATGCCGCCCGACGTTCCCGACCCACGCCACCGAGACCTTCCAGTCCTGGGCGAACTGGTGCTCGAGAGCGATATTCCAAGAATCCACGTATTCGTTGGGATGGTTGTAGGGCCGATGCTTAAGTAGCTGATCCGTGGGCGCCCGCAGGTGGCCCGAATCCGGCAAAGCCGAACTGGATTCCGCCGGCGGCCCTTGCTGAATCGGAAAGATCGGGAACCGCTGGTTCGCTTGAACGATCGTCTGCTGCGAGACAATCGGGAAGAAGCTGGTCAGTTGGTAGAACTGGCCGCCGTAGTTGGACGAAAAGTAACTGCGCCCGAATCCGGCGCGGATGACCGTCTGGTCGGTGAGCTTGTACGCCAAGCCAAACCGCGGGGAGATGTTCCCCCATTCCGCGCTGACGTTGGCGGTTCCCGAGACATCACCCAAACCCGAGAGAAGGATATCCCCCGAGCCGGGATCGAAGTTCGCGAGCCCGCCCGGATCCGCCGCGGTCACCGGCCCCAGGTAATCCCATCGGAACCCATAGTTGATGGTCAACCTGGGCGTGGCCCGCCAGGTGTCTTGCCAGTAGATGCCCGTGCGCCAGTTCCGCTCCTTCGTGAAACCCCTAAAAATGGCGCGGTTGAAGTTCGAGGACATGCCGAGCAAGAAGCTGGCATGGGACATACCGGAATTAGCCACCTCGTTCGTCCCGGTTATCGACTGCGCGAACTCGAAGTTGCCTCGCGAACTGGCATTGGTGGCGATGAAGTCGAAGAATGTCCTCCGAACGTCAACGCCAAAGCGGATTTGGTGACTTCCTTTGATCAAAGTGGAGTTGCTGACGAGCTGAACCGTCGTCGTGCGGTCGATACGCGGTATGCCGACGCCGGCGAGAATGCCCATCCACCAAGCGCCCACCCCGCCGCTTTGCACGTTGATGCCGGCCAAGCCTTGAGTCAAGACGTCTTCGGTATTGATGTTGGGAATGCCGACCTCATCGTTGGTGAACAAACCAGCATCCGCCTGGTAGCCATCCAGCGTGAAACGC
Source organism: Bryobacterales bacterium (assembly GCA_965238125.1). GTDB lineage: Bacteria > Acidobacteriota > Terriglobia > Bryobacterales > UBA6623 > UBA6623. Next base: position 6,660,033 of record OZ250179.1, read on the forward strand.
GAGACCCCGCCCCGGACCTCCATAAGGAAGTTCGGACTGAAAGTGTGGGTCCAGTTAGAAGCAAAGTGTTGGCTGAAGAAGTCGCCCGTTTGAGGACTTAGACTACCCAGCGCCTGTCCGCCGGCCGCCCGGCCGAACAGCGAAGGGTTGAACAGGAAGACATCGGAGACCGAGTAGCGGGCAAAAGCGGTGTCCTTATTCGACAAGCCGGCATCGAGACGGAAATCGGTCTGATGCGAATTGGTCAGGACCTTGCCGCCGCCGATAAAGTTGACGTCGATCCCCTGGTTGAGGTTGGCCCTCGGCATCAGGTTCATCAGGTTCGTGGCGACCGGGTTGACGCGTGATTGCGGGATGGTGTTGTCCGGAAATTGAGTCCTCCCGCTGCCGTCGCTGTCGCCGGAAAGCGGGTCGAAGATGTCGGGGCACTGCGAACAGTTCAGAATGCCGGCCCGCCACTGGTCGTTCGGGACCGTGGCCGTGAGGGTGGCCCCGGATCGGGAACGCATTCGCTGGTGGTCCATGAACCAGAAGACTCTGTTCTTGACGAACGGCCCTCCCGCGCTGCCGCCGAACTGGTTCCAATTGAAGGCCGAAGGCCCCGTGCCATTGCCGCTCGGCCCGGTACCGGCAATCTTCTCGGTGAATGGATCCGCCGCGAAGCTGGCGCTGTTGCGGTTGTACCAGAACGCCGACCCGTGAAGATCATTCGTGCCGGACTTGGTCACAAACTGGGCTACCATGCCGGCCGAGGAACCAAACTCGGGGTCAAACGCGGCCGTCGTGATCTTCATCTCGCCGATCGAGTCCTGGTTGGGAACCATGACTTGGAATCCGCTGAAACCGTAGGCGGTATCGGTGATGCCGTCCAGCTCATATTCGCTGTTGCCGAAGAACATCCCGTTCACCAGCGTGGCGTTGAACTCCGAAGGGTTTTCGCCCACACCGATCTGGAACATGTTCTGGATGACGCCGGGGACCGTGTTGTAGAGCATGCTGAGGTTGTTGCCGAGGGCCGGCAAGCTCTGCAGCTCTTGTTCGGGAATATAGGCGCCGACATCGGTCTTCTCGCTTTTGAGCATGGGCGGCGCGGCGGTGATCGTCACCTGTTCGGTGACGGCTCCAAGCTGCATCACCGGGTCCACGCGAATCGTTGAGTCCACGGTGAGGACGACGTTCTGTTGTAGAAAGCGCTGAAAACCGGGCACTTCAATGGCGACCGTATAGGTTCCGGGAGACAGGTTAGTGTTGACATAACGCCCGGTGGCGTCAGTGGTACGGGTTGTCGCAATGCCGGTGTCGACATTGGTGATCGTGACCGCGGCATCGGCGATGCCGGCCTCGGAGGGATCATAGACGTAACCGGTGATGGTACCGCTTACGGCTTGCCCATGGACGGGGGGCACGGCGGCAAGCACCAGCCCCAGAAACAAGACACCTATAAGCAGTCTGTTCATGGCCATTCAGGTTTCTCCTTCTGTTATGCACCTAGTGCGGGATCATTCGATTCCGGGGCCGAGTACGCCAAGCGAGCCCCCTCGCGTTGTCAAGCAGGTACTTCGCCGGCACAAGCTCACACCACGGCGGGGCCGCGGCCTGAAAGTGATATACAACCCCCACTTCGAATTTCGACAAGATGGTAGCAGATGGGACACCAGGGCGTCAACCGTTTAGTCAACGAAAAACGTAGCCGGCCGGCGTTGTTACAGATGTTGCCGAAACACGTCTGTAGGCGTCGCCGGCACAGGCACCGCCGCCCTGTCGAGCCCTGACAGGGCGGCAGGAAACAACCCGTCTATCGAACCTGACGCTTCGACCCGCAACCTCATTTTCGTGGCGGTATTGTGAATCCCCCCGGATTCATAGAAACGAGACTGCTCCCTCGAACCCAACAAGCCGAAACGCTGTGGGAGAATGCGGAAGCAACCGTGGCTAACCCTTTCCCGACCGGACACGCAGCCCTTCTCGCCGCGGCAGCTTTGATTTCCGTGCAGTTGGCGGCCGCGCAAGGCGTCGCCGTGACCGGGCGAACCGCGCGTCAATCATCGCTGGCCAAAACGGATCTGCCACTGCCCAAGATTCAATTCGAAGACGTCACCGAGGGGGCGGGACTCCATTTTCAGCATGTGCTCGGTCAGCCCGAGGACAAGGCCTATATCCTGGAAACGACCGGAAGCGGCGTGGCGATCTTTGATTTCGACAATGACGGGCTACCCGATATTTTTTTTGTCAATGGCAGAACCTGGACGGACGATGACGAGGAAGATGAGCCCGGGCCGACAAGCCGGCTTTTTCGGAATCTCGGAGATCTGCGATTCAAGGACGTCACCGAACCATCGGGGTTAATTCACACCGGCTGGGGACAAGGCGTCTGCGTCGGGGACTACGACAACGACGGATTCGACGATCTGTTCGTGACCCACTACGGCCCCGACATCCTCTATCGCAATGAGGCCGGGAAGCGCTTTCGCGACGTCAGCGCCGAGGCGGGACTGCCGACCGACGGCAGACGGTGGGGAACCGGCTGTGCCTTCATCGATTATGACCGCGACGGCAAGCTCGACCTCGCCGTCGCGAACTACGTCGATTTGGACCCCAAGACAACGCCGCCGCCAGGAGAGAGTAATTTCTGCCGCTACAAGGGTCTTGCCGTTTTGTGCGGCCCGCGGGGCCTGCCCGGTGAGTCGAACCTTCTCTACCGCAACCGCGGCGGGGGGAGATTCGAGGACGTTTCAAAGAGCAGCGGGTTCTCGGGGCCCACCGGCCGCTACGGGTTGGGCGTGTTAACATTCGATTTCGACGACGATGGTTGGACTGATATCTACATCGCGGCCGACTCGACTCCCAGCATGCTGTTTCGCAACCAAGGCGACGGCACGTTCGAGGACGTCGGGTTGTTGTCCGGCACGTCGCTCAACGAAAACGGCCAAGAGCAGGCGGGCATGGGCGTTTCCGCGGCCGATTTCAACCATGACGGGCGACTCGATATCGTCAAGACGAACTTTTCCGACGATGTTCCGTCGCTGTATCGGAATGACGGGAAGGGATTCTTTACCGACGTCTCGTACCGCGCCGGGCTGGGCGTTCACACAAACTATTTGGGGTGGGGAGTGAGCTTCGTCGATATTGACCACGACGGCTGGAAAGACATCTTCATCGTCAACAGTCACGTCTATCCGTCGATTGACGAGCTCAAGTCCGCCAGTCCGTATCGCCAAAAGAGGTTGGTGTATTGGAATATTCGAAACGGGGCCTTCATCGATGTATCGCCCGGAGCGGGATCGGGGATCTTGACGCCCTCGTCGGCGCGCGGCGCGGCTTTCGGCGACCTCAACAACGACGGAAACATTGAGGTTGTGATCAATAACCTCGACAGCCGGCCGAACGTCCTTCGGAATCGTGGTGAAACAAAGAATTGGATCCTCGTCAAGGTGCGCGGAACCCAATCAAACCGCAACGGCATCGGGGCCCGAGTCGTGGTCGAATCCGGAGATATGAGTCAGCTGGATGAAGTGCGTAGCGGAGGCAGTTACATGTCCCAAAACGATATGCGCCTGCACTTCGGTGTGGGCGACGCCGAAAAGATCACTCGCATCAACGTAAGATGGCCCGGCGGCCTCGACGAAAGCTTTGGTCCCTTCGACGCCGGCCAACTGGTCGTTCTCGAAGAAGGAGAGGGGGAGCCGGCGATCGCCGCTCCCTGATCAAGACGATTGTGCCCTCGTCAAATCGATACCGAGACCCGCTCTGAAAAAGGAAGGGCGCGGCACCCTGACGGATACCGCGCCCCTACAGTTACTTCTACTAAGCCTGGTCAGCGGATCAGAACGACACACGTAAACCGAACTGCACCAGGCGTGGATTACCGCGTGTTCCACTAATGACCCCGAATTGCGGCGTCCCCAGAGCCGTCCCCGGGTGGCGGAAAAGCGGAGTGTTGAACATGTTAAACAATTCCGCTCGGAATTCGATCCCGAACTGCTCGCCGATATTGGTTCGCTTGAAGAGGGCGAAATCCCACTGAGAGATGCCGGGACCCCTTACATCGGGCAGGATGCGACCGGTATTGCCGAACGTGAACGCCTCGGGTTGGCTGAACACGCCCGTGTTGAAGTACCGATTCAGCCGGGTTTGCGGGTCGCCCGACAGCTCGGCGCTCGTCCCGTTGTTGTTGGGGAACTGGCCGCCGCCGAACGAGTTCGAGAGGTTCTGCGAGGCCGTGACGCCGATCGGGAAACCCCTCTGGATGGTCGTGACGCCGTTGACGCCCCAACCGCCGAGGATCGCATTGGCCGCGCCCGACATGTTTGCGCCGAAGCGCCTGCCCTTGCCGAACGGCAGGTCCAAGACGTAGCTGAGAATGAAGCGCTGCGAGACGTCGAAGGCCGCCAACGACTTGAGCGAGCGGAGGTCGTTGTTGTTGCCCCCCGTGGCCCAGCCCTGAGCGCTGAAGCCCTCGAGGCCGTCGAGCCAACCGGTCAACGTCCCGGCGTCGGTGATCAGCTTCGAAGCAGTGTAAGCCGCCAGAATGCTGGCGCCGCCCTTGAAGCGCTTCTCCACCTTGGCCTGAAACGAGTGCCAGGTCGAGCTGCGGTTCGTTGGGGCGGCCATCGAGACGTCAGTGAACTGCGGGAAAGGCCGCAACAGTTGCCCTCGCGAAATTGTCGGCTGAGAGAGCCCGCCGGTCGCAATGGAAGTCCCGAAGAACGGATTCGGAACCTGTTCATTCAAGGCGCCCTTGAGGGCGAGATGCTGATCCGGCAACTGGTTGATCGTCTGCGCGTTCACCGGAATGCTGCTGCCTTTCGACCCGGCGTACGCCACGTCGATCAACAAGCCGTTCTGGAACTGATGCTGGATGTTGAAGTTCCACTGCTGCATGTAGCCCCCCGGCTGATCCGGGACCGGAGCGAGGATCCCCAACCCGCCGACAAGGCGGTTCAGGAACTCCGGGTCGCGCCCCGGAGGTTTTAAGATGCCCTCCGGATAGGGATCGTTGAGCAGACGAAAAGGCGTCGCGCCGCCGTCGAGCGAGTTGAGAAAGGGTGTCGCGATCGTGTTGATGACCATGATATTGGGCGCGCTCGCGAAAGCGACGTCATTGGGCAACCAGAAGACGCCGTAGCCGGTGCGGATCACCGTCGAGTCGGTGAGCCGGTAAGCGATGCCCACCCGAGGCGCATAATCGTTATGGTCATCGATCGCCGTCCTGCTGTCGCGAAGAGGTGAGTTCACCAGGCCCAGCACCCCCTTCAGATCAAGCCCGGACTCTTGCGCCAGCGGACTGGGTGCGTCCAGCGCCAGGAACACTATGTTGTCAAAGCGCTCCGAGAAGTTGCCCGAACGCTCAAAGCGCAGCCCAAGGTTGATGGTCAGTTTGTCGTTGACTTGCCACTGGTCGTTGAAGTAAGCGGCGCTATAGAGCATCTGCGCGGCGACGAGGCCGGGCGTGTTGATGCCGCGTTGGCTGCTGGCCGTTCCCAGTAAGAACGAGGCGAAGCCGGCGCCGCCCACGGGACTAAATGGATCGTCCGCCGTGAAGTTGGCGTTGAAGTCGAAGATGCCGCTGGGCACATTGCTTTGCCCATAGTTGTGCGTCAGCCGCCGCATGTCGCCGCCGACCTTAAAGGTGTGACGTCCGCGGATCATCGTCATGCTGGGGAGAATCGAGTAGTTTTCCTGCCGTCCGATGATCGTGCTGCCCGTGCCCTGGGCGCAGAACAGGCCGTAACTTTCCACGCACGGCGTCGGGATGTGGCGGAATACCTCCGGGATCTGACTGGTCAACGAATCCGGCCAGGCGAACTGCGACAAATCGATGCCTTGGCTCGCCGGCGAGCGGTTATAGCGGAACCGAACCCAGTTCAGGCGAAGGTCCAGAATCGTGGTGGGCGAAAGCATGATCGTGTCAGCGAATACGATCTGGTTCGTCGTGAAGGTTTCCGGGCCCGCGTCGATGTGCAAGCCTGTCCCGTAGGGATCCACGCCGAAAGTGAGGTTATCCCACCAGGTCCAGCGCGTCATGATTCTGTGCTTGTCGCCGGGGTTCCAATCCACCTTTTCGGTGATTTGGTCGTTGTCGCCGCCGTCGGTGGCGTTGCCGGCGAAGTTGAGGGTAAGCCCCGGCAGATTGGGCTGTGCCCACGAGCCGCTCAGCGCCCTTGCTGTCGCGTCGTGGCGCTGGGTGGGAATCACATTGTTGGGGAACGGAGTTCTTGTCGCCCCGGCGTTAAAATCCTCCACGCTCGCGACCGAGAACGGGTCATGAATCGGAACGTCGAGCTGGGAGAAATCGCCGCTTTGCATCAAAGTCGTGGGCGAGTCGAGCAACAACGACCGAGCGGCCCGCTGCCGGTAGCTCTCGTAGGAGGAGAAGAAGAACAACGTGTCCTTGACGATCGGACCGCCGATATTCGCGCCCCACTGGTTCTGCGTAAACGGCGGACGCCCGATTCCGCTGGCATTATTGAAGAACGTGTTCGCGTTCAACTCCTTGTTGCGCAGAAACTCGTAGGCTGTTCCGTGGAACTGGTTCCCGCCCGACTTGGTCGTCATGTTAATGACGCCGCCGGCGAAGCGGCCGAACTCGGCGCCCAGGGCGTTGGTCTGCACCTTGAATTCCTGGATCGAGTCTTGCGTCGGCACGAGAGCGAGTAGGTTGACGTAGCCCAAGTTCACGGGCGCGCCGTCGATCGTGGTCGCGCTCTGGTTGGACTGCCCACCGCCCATCTGATAGTTGCCCCAGGCGAAGATGTTCGTGCCGGTCGGGCTCTGCATCGACTGGCCTTGCGGGACGACGCCCGGCACCAGTGCGACAAGATTCAAGACGTTGCGCCCGTTCAAGGGCGTTTCCGTTACTTTCCTCGTTTCGACCACTTGGCCGAGCGACGCGGTCTGCGATTGCAGAAGCGGCGTTTCCGCCGTCACCTCGACAACCTCGGTGACTTCGCCGATTTCCATGATCGGGTCGATGCGAATGCTGGCCTCCACTTCCACGCCGATTGGTTCTTGGACAAACTGCTTGAAGCCGGCGGACGTCGCCTCTAGGCGATACTGTCCTGGGTTCAAGGCGACAAAACGATAGAGTCCGACATCGCCGGTCTCTTGGGTCAATTGAGCGCCGGTGGCCAAGTTGATGATGGTCACCGAGGCGCCCGGAATGACGGCTCCTGTACTGTCCTGTACGGTTCCGACGACGGCGCCGTAGAACGTCTGACCGATTGCGACTCCACTGAGCAGCAACAGGCAGACGCACGTCAACGCTAACGCACGTGAATCTCTTACGTTCATGAAACTTCCTCCCTCTAAAGATGTAGACACTACGACCCCTAAGCTTCGTAGTGCTCTTATTGAGTCTCGCAAAACAAAGTGACACCTTTTTGGGGTACGTACGTCTTTGTATGTATGGGAAATACAAAAGGCGTACGGCGGGATTTCGAGGCCCTGGAGAAGCGCCGTTTCAAAGCGATCCGGTTGGTCGAGCAAGGCTGTAGTCAGTCCGAGACAGCGAGGCGATTGAAGGTCGCGCGGCAAAGCGTCAGCGAGTGGCTGCGACGATACCGGCGTGACGGCGAAGCCGGGTTGCGCCAGGCCGGCCGCGCCGGCCGTAAGCCGCTGTTGGACGCCACGCAGCTCGAACGCCTCGAGGCGTTGCTGCTGGAAGGCCCCGAGGCGCACGGCTTCCCGACGCCGCTGTGGAGCTGTCCGCGGGTCGCTCGTCTGATCGGAGACGAGTTCGGCGTGCGCTATCACGAGGGCCATGTCTGGAAGATCCTGCGGGCGCTCGGTTGGAGCCCGCAACGGCCCGTCGGCAAAGCGCGGGAGCGCAACGAAGAGGCCATCCGCGGCTGGCAGCGCAAGACTTGGCCGGCCATTAAAAAAAAGCCCGCAAAGAAGAACGTACGATCGTCTTCATCGACGAAAGCGGATTGAGTCAGAAGCCGCATCGTTGCCGCACCTGGGCGCCGCGCGGCGAGACACCGGTGTTGGAGTTCAACTTCAACTGGGACAAGCTGTCGGTGTCGGCCGGGCTGACGTTGCGCAACTTTTACTTCCGGCTCTATCCCGGCGCGATCGGCGAGCTGGAGGTCATCGACTTCCTGAAGGCTTTGGTGCGCCACATCGACGGCCCACTGCTGATCGTCTGGGACCGGCTGCCGGCGCACCGCAGCCGCCTGGTGCGGGAGTTCATCCAGCTCTCCGAGGATCACATCGCAACGGAGTACTTGCCGCCCTATGCGCCGGAGTTGAACCCGGTGGAATACATTTGGGCGTACTGGAAGCAGCACGAGTTGCCCAACGTCTGCCCGAAGGACTACTGGGAACTCGACGAGCGCGCCCGCAAAGCGCTGCGGCGAATGCGCCGCAAACCGCGCTTGATTACCGCTTTCTGGAAACAGTCTTCTCTTTGTCTCGATTGACAGTATATTATGCGAGACTCAGTAGGATGGCACAGAACCGAACGCCGCCGCACGGAAAACGTAGAATTTGCAACGGTATCGTGTCGCTCAGTACACGCCGGCGTCGGCTTGAAATGCCCCCAAGACCGATCCGTGAGAGGTGTCGAGCGGCATCCAACGTGAGGGCCCGGAAGTTACGAAGGGTGACGATCGGCAACAGGTCTCCCGGAGGGGTGGCCCTGGGCTGAAACCCGAGGCTACTATCCGTGCCCCCACGCCTGGAGGTGCGCCACGTTGGGGGCGTGCGGCATCTCTTCCAACCCCCTCCCGAGCGCATCGGGCAGAACCAGCGCGCCGCCGAAATCCCGAACCACTACAGCCGTGAAGCGACGGCCGGAATATAGCCCAGGGTGGAGCCGAAGGCGGAACCCTGAGGTAGCCCGCCATCAACCCACCACCTCCTAACGGGCGAACGCCCGGCAACGCCGGGCGTTCGGGGGCCTGGGGCGGGCCAAAGACCGGCCGCCAAGCGGCGGGTCCCCGTCGCGACCCGGCTCACGGTTCACGGTTCACGAACCACACGTACCCCGGCGACACGTACCCCGGCGACACGTAATTCGGCGACACGGAATTCGGCCCATCACGCACGTAAGAAAAATATTTCCCCTTTATTCCCAATCACTTAGTCAATCGAACCCCCCGCTACCCTTCCACCCCTGCCTTATCCTGGTAACGAGGTAACCATGGCCACCAACAAGCAAACCCGCGCCAACCGCGAAAACGCCAAAAAATCCACCGGACCACGCACCGCCGGCGGAAAAACCCGCTCTTCCAAAAACGCTCTCAAGCACGGCCTGCTCTCCCAAGACTCCGTCCTGCCCGGCGAAGCCCCCGAAGAATTCGACCGTCAACTCACCGCCATCGAGGACTGGGTCCTCCCCCGCAACCCGCTGGAACGCGAAATCTGCCGCCAAATCACCGACGCCGCCTGGCGCATGCAGCGCCTCTCGCGCATCGAGACGGCCATGATTACCGCCAAAATGAACCACGTCCGCGCCTACGTCGAACAAATCAAGTCCGACGTCGATCTCGACTGCGAAGGCCAAACCAAGCTCCTCGGCAAAGCCATGCTCGGCGGCACCCAATCAGTCGTCCAACTCTCGCGCTACGACGGACATCTCACCCGCCGCTTCTACCGCGCCGTCGAACTGCTCACCGAGATCCGCCAAGGCGAGCGAAAATCCCGCGAGGCCCGCGAGGCCCGCAACAAAGGCGATCACGGCTTCGACGTCTACAGCCCCACCGACCCGCCCGAGTTTCAGCATCAATACATCCCCGCCAAACCCGACATAATCAACCGCGCCGCCCCCAACCGAGCCGCGAACGTAAGTGAGCGGTATCAGACGAACCCCCAAGACCATAAGGAAGGCGGCGGACCCGAAGCATCCCACGACCGCGCCCCCACCAGCCACCGCGCCCCCACCAACGACCTCGTCAACCCAGCCACCGCCGAAACCTGCCCCACCACGCCCGCGAAAGCGCCGCCACTCCTACGTTAGCCGCCGCCAAACGCGGCCCGAAACAACCGAACCCACCCCCCCAAAGCCACACCTCCATCCAAAATCCCCCAAAAACACCCCAAAACCCCACTTCCAATCAATCCACCATCCCAAGACCCGCTCCAAACGCCCTTTCCCAGCCCAAGCCCAGCCCTGGCTGACGCCCCCGCTTGCAATCTGCCCTCGTAATGGCCGCACCCAGACTATCCAAGAGCATCCAAACCGTCAGACGCTATCTCAAATACAAAGTAACTAACTTAGAATCAACAACCTAACAACCAATCGCGCTCCCAAAAAAACGACCATACGAACCCAACTCACCCACGGCCTCCGCCCCGGACTGAAGACAGGGGCTACTATCCGTGCCCTCCGGGGGCGGGGTCCGGGAGGCGGCCATCGGTCTTCTTGCCAAGGGCCTGACCGCCGGGCCGGCCCATGGGATAATCAACAGCGGCGGCAAACGCCGATCCTGTATCGCCATGACGCCCCGGCCGCAACTTTCGACGCTCTCCGCCGGAGCCGCGGTTCCCGAACCAGCCGTCCGCAGTCAGGCGGCTTGCGCACACATTGCTCGCCGACTGGTACTCCTCGGCTTGCTCTTGACGCTTCTCTCGACCGGATTGCCGATCTTTTCGAGCCGCGCCGCGACTCCCGTCCGCTACGAAACCACCCGCTCCGGTGTCGCTTATCTCGGGTCAAAGGCATGCCGGGGATGCCACCAGCCGATCTACGACGCCTACTTCAACTCCGCCATGGGTCGCTCGACGGGCTCGGCGGACGACCAGGCCCAACTGCAGCTCGTTTCATCGGCCGTGGCCGTCGATCATGCGCGCTTCGATCGCCGGTACGAGGTCTATCGCCGCGGAGACGAACTTTTTCAAACCGAATACGGACTCGACCCATCCGGGGATGAGATCTTTCGAACGACCCACAAGCTCGAATACGCCATGGGTTCCGGCACTCACGGCATCAGCTACCTGGTCCGCCGCGGGCGTCACTTGTTTCAAGCGCCGCTTTCCTATTACACAACAACAGGATCATGGGAACTTTCCCCCGGCTATGAGACGGAGGACTTGGGATTCACTCGTCAGATCGAGACCAGTTGCATCGCCTGCCACATCGGGCGGCCGAACCCCGTTGAGGGTAAGCCGGGGTTCTATGAAGATCCGGCCTTTGAGGAGCCGGCAATCGGTTGCGAGAATTGCCACGGCCCCGGCCAGGCCCATGTCGCGGCCCGGCTCGAGAGCCTCGAAGTGTCCGCGGCGGTGGACCCTACGATCTTCGACCCGTCGAAGGCGCCCGCCCGGCTCGGTGAGAATGTTTGCAGGCAATGCCACCAGTGGGGCGACGCGCGAACGTTGTTACCCGGCAAGACCCATTTCGATTTCCGCCCGGGTACGTATCTGATCAACACAATGGCGATTCTGAAGGTCCCCGTGGAACGTTCGGCGGGCACGAGTGTGCTGCTCGAACATCACTTTGGGATGGAAACCAGCCGCTGCTTCCGGGCCAGCGAGGGAAGGCTGAGTTGCTTTAGCTGCCATGAGGTTCACAACCCGCCCGAACCGGCGGCCAAGGTCTCCTATTACCGAGACAAATGCCGGAACTGTCACACGAACGAAGCCTGTGCGGTTTCCCTCGCCAAGAGGCAGGCGAGGACCCCGTCGAATGACTGCAGCGGGTGCCATATGCCCGCGAGCGATCTCCAACGCATTCGCCACACCGCGCTGACCAACCACCGCATTCCGCGCCGGCCCGCCGCCCCGCCGCCCGACGACGTGTTCGATCGCGAGACGCCGGGCCTGGATGGCCTGCTTTTGCTTAATCCGCCGGCGGAGGACGAAACGGTCGACTTGCCGGCGGTCACGCGCTTCCGAGCGTTCGCGGAAATCGCGATCAAGAAGCCGGCGTACAAGACCAAGCCATTCGAGATGCTGGCCGAGTTGGCCGCGGGCAACCCCGAAGACCCGATGGTCCTGGCCGGGTTGGGCCACCAGGCAAAGCAGGAGAAGACGCCGGAAGGGGACCGGCGAGCGATTGCGTACCTGACGAAGGCGGTTGAGGCGAACACCTACATCGATAGTGTGTATAACGATCTGGCTGAAATTCTCAATCGCTCCGGTCGCGGTGACGAAGCTCTCACGATCGTCGATCAGGGTCTGGAGCGAACTCCGTTTTCGCGCCGTTTGTCAAGGATGCGGGTCTTCACCTTGATCCAGCTCAAGCGCTTTCCCGACGCCGAGGAAACTGTTCGCAAGCACGTCGAGACCCATCCTAACGACGCGGAGACTCGCGACCTGCTCGGCAAGATAGACGCCGCCAACGCGGGGCAATGAAGCGGCTTGTTAGTCTTCCTCGCGGACGTCCACGACGCGGTTGATTTCGACATCCGTCAAAGTCTGAACCGTTCCGCTGGGCCAGCGAATCTCGACCTTCTTCACCGATTCCGCTTTCCCGAGCCCGAAATGAACGCCGTCGTGGCTGGATGACGCGTAACTCACGGCCGAGGTCATGGTATTGTGTTGGCCCCCGTCAATGAGAACCTGTGCGCCGATGCCGTCCCGATTGCTCTTGGATCCGGTGAGCCGGAGATGGAGCCAGTGATTGCCGCCGGGGCTTACGTTTTCCCAAAGCTCGGCCGGTCCTCCTAGGGAACTGACAACGACGTCGATGCGGCCGTCTCGGTTGAAGTCAGCGAAAGCCGCGCCGCGATGCACCCGCGCGGTCTGAAACGCCGAGCCCGCCCGGGCTGAAACATCTTGAAACTTTCCGTTGCCGAGATTCGCGAAAACGCTGTTCGGCTCCTTGTAGGGCGTGGTCTCCTCGAAGGTTTCAATCAGATCGTTGACGTGGGAATTGGCGGTGAATAAATCTTTCCAGCCGTCGTTGTCGAAGTCGAACAAACCGTTGCCCCAGCCGCTGCGCCGGCTCGTAAGTTTTGCAAGTCCCGAGATGCCTGTTGCGTCCTCGAAAAAGCCGTCGCCGGCGTTGCGAAACAGCGGAAAGGTCTCGGCAATCAACGCCGTCACGGCGATGTCGGGAAGTCCGTCGTTGTTGTAATCGCGAAAATCGACGCCCATGCTTGCCACCGGGTCGCCGTGTTCGAGTAGCGCGACTCCGGCGAAAAGGGCGCCTTCCTCAAAAGTCCCGTCGCCTTGATTGACGAAGAGAAAATTCGGGAGGTTGTCGTTCGTTACAAGCTCGTCGAGGGTTCCGTTGCCGTCGGCGTCACCGAAGGCGACACTCATTCCACGCCCGGCGTGGTCGGCAATTCCGGAAGCGCGACTGACATCCTTGAAAGTGCCGTCTCCCTGGTTACGGTAAAGGCGGTTCGGGATCGGCTGAAGATGTTCCGGGCCGCAATAGGCCCGCAGATTCTTCTCGCGATCGCCGCAATAGGGATCCGCACCGAGCTGCCAATCCGCGTAGTTGACAACGAATAGGTCAAGCGAGCCGTCGTTATCGTAATCAAACCAGCCTGCGGCGACCGACCATTCACCCTGCTGGATGCCGGAAGGTTTCGTGACGTCCTCGAACCGGCTCGCTCCATCATTGCGATAAAGAATGTTCTCGAAAACGCCGGCCACGAACAGATCGACATCGCCGTCGTTGTCATAGTCGGCCGCGGCGGCGCCCATGGAATAGCCGCGTCCGGCAACACCGGCCTGTTCGGTGACGTCGGTGAACTTCATTCCGCCGTCATTGCGATAAAGCCGGTTCGCGTATTTGGGCGATTCCTTCTTCAGAGAGGGAATCACAGCGCCGTTGGTGAAAAAAATGTCAACCGCGCCGTCGCCGTCGGCGTCGAAGGCCGCTACCCCGCCGGCCATGGTTTCGATCATGTGTTTGTCGGCGGTGGGGTGATTCTCGAGAACAAAGTCGATGCCGCCGGCCCCGGCGACGTCGCGGAAAGCGATGGGGGATTGGGCTCGAAGCCCCGTACCGAAGAGTGCCGCCGCGAGCGCGGCAAGAAGAGTCGAAAAATGCGCAAGCGGTCGGATCGAGATCCGCATCACTCGTCTTTCAGCCAGCGGTCAAACTTGGCGCGGTCGCGCGCGAACGAATTCTTGCGCATTTGCTTGGAGCGTTCGAGCGCCTTCATGGCGAGTTCCTTATGACCCAAACGGCGCTGGGCTTGAAACAATGAGTAGTGAATATCCCCGTAGTAGTCGAGCGCCAGACCCTTCTCCAACTGCGCCGCCGCCTCTTGGAAGCGCCCCAACCGCAGGTAGGCTTTGCCTAAGTTAGGACGCGCTTCGACGAGGTTGGGGTCGAGGCGCAGAGCGGCTTCCAGAAAGGGAACCGCTTCTTCGGGCTGCTGCTTGGTCACAAACAACCGTCCCATGAAATAGAGCGAGCGAGCGTTGCCGGGATCGAGGTCGAGGGCCTTCGCGAACGCTTCTTGGGCTTGGTCCAGCGTGTTGTCGAGAAAGTAGAGTAGCCCGAGGCTGCGATAGAGTTCGGCTTCGTCGGGCTTGAGCCGGATCGCCAGCCGATACTCCTTGACCGCCTCTTCGTCGTCCTGGCGCTGACGATGGGCCTCGGCACGCAAATGATGCACGCGCCACGAGTGGGGCGACAACTCCTCCACGCGACGAAAGCAGAGGTCGGCCAGAATCTGAAAGGTCTTGACCGCCCAGTAGACAGCCTCGGGCGAATCGTCATCCGGTCCCATGGCCTTGGCGAACGCCAACGAGGCCGCATCGTAGTCATGCAGACTGAGCCGGGCTTTCCCAAGCATCAAATAACTCGCCGGATCGAGCTTCGAGCGCGACTGAAGCAATCGTGCGAGGGCGGCGTAGCGGTGCCGCCCGAAGAGCTCCTCGGCGGTCGCGGAGTCCGCTCCGCGGATCTCGGCGCCGGACACCGCCTTCTCAAACGCGGCGCGGTGTCGGGCGGCTTTGTCCGCTTGGCCCGCTGCATCGTGGAGAACCGACCGCAAGAAATGAGACGGCCCGTCCGAGCTTTCGGGCGGGAGTCGGCTCATCAAGGAGAGCACTGCTTCCGGGGGCGCCTCGTAGACCGGAAACACGGTCTGGCGAAGCAGCCAATTCGGGGACGAGCGCCACACCTGCGTGATGCTCTCCAATGCCTTAAGAGCCTCACCCCGAGCGAGATGGACTTCCGCGAGACCGACAAGCGCGGTTTCATCCAAGGGATCGATTGCAAGCTCGGCCCGAAAACGCTCCTCGGCTTCCTCCCAACGACCCATCTGAAGATGAGCCGCGCCGAGCGAGCGGTTCACTCCCGCCAATCCGGGGACCTTTTCCAGGGTTTCTTGGTGGTAGGGGATGGCGGCGTCCCAGTGTCGACTCAAGGCCAGCATGTCTCCGCCGAGTCGCGATGTCCAAGGGGAATCAGGCCTGCCGCTCACAAGACGGCCCGCCAAGTCTCGCATCAAAGCCATGTAGTCGCGGCCGAGGCGGAACCAGGCTTCGGTCTTGTCGGGCTCGTGGGCGAAAAGCGCGCGAAATTGCTCGACCGCGTCGCGATAGCGTCCGACGGCGAGATAACACGCGGACAAGGCGCGGCGCGCCTCTCGGTTCGACGGCGCGGCCCGCAGGGCTTTTTCAAGCAGCGGGACGGCTCTCTCGGGCGCACCCAGTTTCAGGTGGCTGAGTCCCAGGAAAACATTCGTCGCCTGCAAGTCCGGTCGTTGCTTCGCCACGATCGCGAGTTCGGCGACGGTCTGTTCGTACTTGCCTTGCAGGTAAAGAACCAGTCCTAGGTTCGCGCGGGCCTCGGCGACCTCGGGCATCAAGCCGACGGCCTTCTTGAACTCCGATTCGGCGGCGGGGAACCGCCCGGCCCGCATAGCCTTTTGCCCCGCTTCGAAGTGCGCCGCGACAGCTTGCTGTTTGGCGGCTTGGGTAAGTTGCGTGAAGAGAGAGGGAACGACGGCGAGTAAACAGCAGGCCGCGAGGAACCGGAGAATGATGCGGGGCCGTTTCATCGCCTTGATCGCCTGCTTCCGCAAGAGACGAGAGATTCGAGATGGCACTATCGGATGGAACCGAGGCGCTCCACCATCAAGGGTTATTCTACCGGGCGGCGGCAAGCGCACAGGCGGAATCCGGGAAGAGTGCGCTAAGGCTGTGCGTTCGAATCGCTCGAGCGCTCGATGCCGAGCACGCCCGCGCGGGTGCGGGTTGATAGCGGGCCGGCTTCCGCTCGCCGCCGGCCTGGCATTTGGCTACGCGATCAGCTCTTTGATGACTTGGCCGCCGGTTTGCGAAAGCTGCTTGAAGCGGCCGCCGTGGAAGTACGTGAGCTTGCTGTCATCCAAGCCAAATAGGTTCAGCAGGGTGACGTGCAGGTCTTTGATCGGGTGGACGACCTCGACAGCCTCATTCCCGATTTCGTCGGTGGCCCCGATCACATGGCCGGCTTTCACCCCGCCCCCGGCGAAGAACATCGATTGCGCTTGGGCGTTGTGGTCGCGCCCGATCGCCACGCCGCCCCCACGATGGTGATTGTCGGGGCTGCGGCCGAACTCTCCCAGCCAGACGATGAGCGTGTCGTCTAAGAGCCCACGCTGCTTGAGGTCTTTGATCAGCGCGGTGACGGGTTTGTCGATGCTGTAGATGCGGGCCTTGTGCGAACGCTCGAGATAGTCGTGCGAGTCCCAGCCGCTCGAGAAGATCTGCACAAAGCGCACACCCTTCTCGACCAGCCGACGGGCCAGAAGGCATCGCCGTCCGAAGGGCTCTGTCTCCCTATTGTCCAAACCGTACATTTCTCGGACCGATTCCGGCTCGCCGTCAAGATCGATGATGCCGGGCACTTCGGTTTGCATGCGGAAGGCCAGCTCGTAGTTGGCCATCCGCGCGGCAAGCTCGTCGTGTTCGGGGTGCTTGGCTTGGTGGGCGCGATTGAGGTCGGCCAGGACGTCGAGGTTGGCGCGCTGGTGTTCGCGAGTTTTCCAGGCGGGCGGATGAATGTCGAGGATCGGCGATCCCTCGGCGCGCAGCGGCGTGCCTTGGTAGTAGGCGGGGAGAAAGCCGTTGGTCCAATTGCCGGCGCCGCCTTGCGGGAAGCCGGCTTCCGACAAAACGATGTAGCCGGGAAGATTCTGATTCTCGCTGCCGAGCCCGTAGGTCACCCATGAACCGACCGCCGGGTCGCCGCCGAACTTGTTACCGGTATTGATGTGGTAAAGCGCGGTCGGATGGTCTACCGACTCGGCTTGGCAACCTTTATAGATACATAGTTCATCGGCCACTTCCGGCAAGTGGGCGAAATGCTCGCACATGTCAATGCCGGCCTGACCGACTTTGCGGAACTTGTAGGGACTCTTCACGTAGTAGCGCTCGCCCGACGACATGGGCGAGAAATGCTCGCCGACGTTCTGGAAGCGCTTCAAATGCAATTGTTCGAGCTTCGGCTTCGGGTCGAAGGTATCGATGTGGCTGGGACCGCCCTCCATCACGAGAAAGATGCAGGCCTTGGCCCTTGCCGCAAGATGAGGATCTTTTAGGGCGAGCGGACTCTCGGTCTCCTTGGCCAGAAGATCGCTGAAGGCGACGCTGCCGAGCGAGGCGCCGAGGGTGTAGAGGAAGCTTCGGCGGGTGTCTTGCATGGCGTCTGATTTGCTGTTTCGCATTTCCTCTTGCCTCGATGGCGCTCGCGAGAGGGATTTCTAATCCGTACCGCTAATACACATAAATAAATTCGTTCGCATTGAACAATGCCAGGCACAGGTCGGCCAGCGCCCTTGTCTCCGGCTCCACGTCCCACGGCTTCACATGCGGGAGGTAGTCGTCATACGCATCGAGCGGCTCTTTGTAATGAAGCGCCAGGCCGGACATTTCTTCCACGACCGTGCGATCGAGCTCACTGGGTGGAGAAACCGGCTCCGGGGGATGCTGCTCATGGTAGGCGGCCATCTTGCGGACATGAGCGGACATCTTCACTCGCTCCTCGGGTGACGCGGCTCGTCCCAACGCCAGTTGGAAAGCACGGTCAACTCTTTGCTCCAGCGTGCCGGCTTCCCTTTCCACGCGACGCGCCATGGCGATCGATCGATCGGTCGAGTTGCCGCTGTTCATCAGAGTGAAAACCTGCGGCGTGACGGTCGAGCTGTCGCGGCGCTCGCATGACAAATCGTAGCTCGGCTGGTTGAAGACCTCGAACATCGGGTCGGCCTGCATGCGCATTCGGTAAACATAGAGCGAGCGGCGGTTGCGTTCTTCGGGGGTCCTCGACGGCTGATACGCGGGCGCGATCGTGGCTTGGTTCATTCGAGGCTGTGCCGCGAATTCCGGGTTAACCTCAGGGAAGACGGCCAAGCCTCCTATTTCAGGATTCAGCTCCCCCGACGCAGCCAGCATGGCATCGCGAATCTCCTCGGCGGCCAGCCTACGCGGACGAAAAAAGCTCAGCAGCTCGTTATTAGGATCCAGCTCGCTAACAGCCGCGCCATCCGCCGCTCGGTCGCCCCGCTGGTACGTCTCCGACGTCATGATCAGCCGATGGAGCGCCTTGATCGACCAACCTTCGTCCACGAAGCGGCGCGCGAGCCAGTCGAGCAACTCCGGATGCGTCGGCTTCTTGCCCATCTTGCCGAAGTTGTTCGCGTTCTCTGCAATGCCCTTACCGAAATGGTATTGCCAGACGCGGTTGACGATCGAGCGGGTGGAGAGCGGGTTGTCGGGGTTCGCGATCCATTTGGCGAGCGCCAAGCGTCGGCCCTTCATTGTCATGGGAATCTCGTGCCCCGCCGCGCCGTCGGCGCGGGTGCTCCGCGGGCTAAAGCTCGCGGGAATCGCACTCAACACACCCGGCGCAACCTCGTCCCCGCGAGAGTAGATCGAACCGCCGGCCAAGATGAAAGACGCGGGCGGCTCGCCTTGCATCTCCTCCGGCTTGGGCACGCGAAGCTTGTCGGAGACCTCGTGCTTAGCGGGGCCTTCATAGACGGTCTGCGCCACCGGTTGATAGCGCTCCAGGCGTCGCTTCCAAACACGGGCGTCAGTTTGGCGAACCTTGACATACCCAAGGTCATCCACCGTGAGACCGATGTGCCGAGGCGGTTTCTCGCCTTCGGGCTTGTCCTTGAGTTCTTCGCGGGGTTGGTAGGGGATACCCCGTTCCGCGCACCACGCCCGCGCGGCCTTTTCTTCCTTGGCTTTGATCTTGGCGACGTCGGCCTCCGCCCAGGCCAAGAGCTTCTCGAGCCGCGCGCGGTTGTGCTCGAAGTTGTTGAGATTTTCCGAATCCAGGAACGCCGCCGGGCGCTCGGCAAGCTGCGTGGTCGCGAAAATCGAGTAGAAACGATAGTAATCGCGCGTCGGGATGGGATCGAATTTGTGATCGTGGCACCTGGCGCAGCGCAGTGGGAGCGACAGGAAAGACTGCCCAACGTTGTTAGTGATGTCGTCGAGATAAAGCTGGCGCGAAACCACTTTCTGCATCATCCCCGTG
Source organism: Bryobacterales bacterium (assembly GCA_965238125.1). Lineage (GTDB taxonomy): Bacteria > Acidobacteriota > Terriglobia > Bryobacterales > UBA6623 > UBA6623. The sequence goes on from OZ250179.1 coordinate 6,679,414, forward strand.
TGTTCCCATGGGCCCATTCGCAGATACCCGGTCGCCACGAGCATCTCCGGGTTGCCGGGTTCGAGGATGTCGCCCGCTATTTGCTCGACGACAAAGCGGTCATACGGCTTGTCGGCATTGAGTGAACGGACGACGTAGTCGCGATAGCGCCAAGCGTTCGAACGTTCAAAGTCGTTCGAATAGCCGGCGGTATCAGCGTACCGAACGACATCAAGCCAGTGGCGGCCCCATTGCTCCCCGTAATGAGGACTGTCGAGCAAACGGTCGATGACTTCGCGCCACGCTTGGGGTGATCCGTCGTCGAGAAAAGCCTCGATTTCTCCGGGGGCGGGCGGCAGACCGGTGAGGTCGTATGTGGCGCGCCGAATCAGCATTCGCTTGTCCGCGCGCGAGGCCGGTGTCAACTTCGCCTCGGCGAGCTTGCGTGCAATGAACGCGTCGATCGGGTGGCCGGCGTCGGACTCGGGGGGCGCAACCTCGCGCACCGGACGAAAAGCCCAAAGATCATCTTCTAGGTACCGTCGATTCGTCCATTCCTCGGAGAGCCCGCCGCTGGTCTTCACGATCACGCCGTCCGAGGTCCGCTCGAGGGCAAGTTCCTCCTCGACATAACGCCGCTGAGTCTCCTCGTCCGGCCAAGGGGCGCCGCCGTCGATCCAATCACGGATCTTCCAAGTCTGCTCCTCGCTGAGCCGGTCATTCTCCTTGGGAGGCATCAGGAGTTTCGGGTTCGAGCGGCGGACGGCTTCGTAGAGCAGACTCGCCGAGGCGTTGCCGGGCACGAGAACTTGCTTCGAGGAAGTGCCGCCCCGAAGCATCGATTCGCGGGAGGTGAGGTTGAGTCCGCCGAGGATCGCGGCCGGCTCTCCGCCGTGACAGGCGAAGCATCTCTCGGCCAGCAGGGGCTTGATGTCGAGGGCGAACGAACGCTCGGCGTTAGAATCGGCCCGGGCAGCCGGCGGGCTGACCACGAAGAGCGACAGAAAGAGCGCTGCAACCGATAGGCGAATAAAAAGCACCTTTTGGACCCGATTCCCTTCCCCCAAATCGTATCAAGTTCGGCGGGATGGGGGGAGCCTTTTCGTAACGAGTGTGCGTGAGACCAATGTGGGGAGTGTGAGTTCGGCGCGTTCCTCATACCGCCGCGGTTGGTGGGGGGGACAAGACATGTCGGGCTCGAAAGCCCGACACGGGCAGGTCTGGAGACCTGCCCCACTGCATGCCACCGCCAATGGATGAAAAATGTAGAAACTCCAGATGTCGGGCTCGAAAGCCCGACACGGCTCGCCTGGAGGCGCGCGCCACGGCGGGTGGCCGGCGGGCAGATTTGGGGCATGGTTTTCACAACTAATTCGCGAAGCGGTAGAATTGGACCTTCGTAGTCGGCCACACTACTTTCCCATCCAAGATCGCTTGGATTCTCGGTGACGGCGGAATCGCCGGCGCGATCCTGGGAAACATACGCGGGGGCGGATAGGATGACGCGGGGAAAATTGAGAATGACGAAGCGGTGGACGAGGATGCTCCCGGCGGCGGCCGGGGTCGCGATGGGTCTGGCGGCATTGGCGGGGCCGGTCGTCGGCCAAAGTAACGACGTGCCGCGGGCGTGGGACGGACGGCCGGATCTGAACGGCGTCTGGCAGGCGATTGGTACGGCGCATTGGGACCTGGAAGATCATCCGTCGGGGCCGGGCCATCCAGACCTTGGCGCGATTGGGGCGATCCCGCCCGGGCAAGGAGTGGTCGTCGGGGGAGAAATTCCGTATAAGGATTCGGCCCGCGAACAGAGGCGGAAGAACTTCGAAAAGCGGATGACGGACGATCCGGAAGCGAGGTGCTTCCTGCCCGGTGTACCGCGGGCGACCTATCTTCCTTACCCGTTTCAGATCATTCAGGGCGACAAGAAGATCATGCTCGTTTACGGGTTCGCCGAGGCGAATCGGACGGTTCATATGGATAAGGAAAATCCCGAGCCGCCGCCCCTCGATAGTTGGATGGGGCGGTCGCACGGGAGGTGGGAAGGCGAGACGCTGGTCGTCGACGTCCAGGGCTTCAACGGGCAGGCGTGGTTCGATCGGGCGGGCAACTATGCGAGCTCGCTGCTGAAGGTCGAGGAACGATATACTCCGATGGGGCGCAACGCGTTGCTGTACGAGGCGACGATCGAGGATCCGGAGGTCTTTACAAGGCCCTGGAAGATTCGATTGCCGATCTACAGGCGACTCGAGGAGAACGCGCGAGTGTTGGAGTTCAAGTGCGTCGAATACGCCGAAGACCTTGTGTACGGGCATCTGCGCAGGGAGCCGACCCGCTGATTCGAATTTGAGAAGGAGCGGCCTGGTGATCACGCTAAGACATCTCGCGCCGATGCTCGTCGCTGGCGGCATGGCCTTTTCGGGGCCGAGTAGGGCTCCTGCGGCCGACTACCACCACGTGCAAATTACGGCAGCGAGTCCGCTGGAGGGCGTGGCTTGGTACGCCAGGTATTTGGACTGCGAACCCATAGCGAAACGCACGGAAGCCGCCGATTGTGACGGCGTCGAATTGATCTTCGTTTCACAGCCGACGATGGGAAGCACGCAGGGTACCGGCGTCGACCATGTGAGCTTTTCGTATGCCGATCTGACCGCGAAAATGGCCGAATTCGAAGCGGTCGGGGTGGGCGGCTATGGCGTGCGGCTGCAGCGGTTCGACGACGGATCGACGTTGCGCGAGGAGCCGGAGCTATTCAAACACGGCTTTATCTTCGACCCCTGGGGCACGCGGATCGAGCTGGTGGAAGACGCGGAGCGCACGGGATTTCACCATGTCCATTTGAGCGCGGCGGACCCGGAGGCTGCGCTGGCGTGGTATCGCGAGGCATTCGGCGGCAAGCCCGGCAAGTTGAAGGGACGGATCGACGGGCTGCTTTTCGGCAACACCTGGTTGCTGGCGTCGCAACATCCGGAAGGCGTGCCGGCGGCGACCGAGGGGCGCGCTGTCGGCCACATCGGATTCGTCGTGTCGAATATGGACCGCGCGGCGCCTCGAATGAGGAAGCGCGGCGTCGAGTTCGCCGAAGAACCGGGGGTGCCGCGGAATGCGCGGTCGTCGGCCAAGCGCGCGTTCATCCGCGGGCCCGACAATGTCACGGTCGCCGTCGTTGAAAAAGGATTTGCCGGAGTCGAGGTTACAATGCAGTCGGCGGCGGCGAGCGAAGAGCGCGAGCCTTACACGACGCCCCGAACACCGTGGGGTGAGCCTGACTTTCAAGGCGTCTGGACCGGCAACGCCGCGCACGGCATCCCGCTCGAGCGCCCGGACGACCTGGCGCATATCGAAGAGTTGTCGCCCGAGCAAGCCGCCGCGCGCCGCGAGCGCCGCACGCTCGGCAGCATCTGGGGATACGAGCGCGAATGGCGCGATACGACGCTCGGCTACGACAAGATGACCCCGTCCACGCAGGTGGCGATGATCGTCGACCCGGCCGACGGTCGGCTGCCCGAGATGACCGCCGAGGGCAAGCGCCGGGCTGAGGAAGTCCGCCTGGCGCGGGAACGAAGGGCCAAGGTCCCGCCTGCCGGTCCGGAAGACTTGAGCACCTACGAGCGCTGCATCACGCGCGGGCTGCCCGGCATGATGATGCCGTCGATCTACAACAACGGTCTCCAGATTGTGCAAGGACCCGGATACGTGGCCATCCAAAAAGAGATGGTCCACGAGACCCGGGCCATCCCGACAAAGCCGCGCGAAAGGGTCGGCGCCAAGCTGACGTCGTGGCTGGGTGATCCACAGGGCCGTTGGGAAGGCGACACGCTGGTCATCGAGACGAAACGCTTCAACGACAAGAATTCGTTCCGCGGATCGACCGCGGGCATGACCTTGACCGAGCGCTACAGGAGGGTCGGCCCGACCAAGTTGGCGTACGAGTTCACGGTCGATGATCCCACGATATGGACCCGGCCCTGGACGGCTGTGTTCACCTTTGACCTGGACGACGAGCAGTACGAGCTGGTCGAGTACGCCTGCCATGAGGGCAACTACGGCATGTTCAACATGCTGAGCGGCGCTCGAACGAGAGACAAACAGGCGGCGGAAGCCGGCCGATAGAGAGGTGCTTTTCATGCGGAGGACGGTAGCATTCACATGCATTGGGGTTGGTCTGGGCATCTTCACCGCCTTGGCGCCCGTCCTGGCGCATCATGCTTTCTCGTCCGAGTTCGACGCCGAAAAGCCGGTCAGGCTGCGCGGCAACATCACGAAGATGGAGTGGGTCAATCCCCACGCCTGGATGCACATCGAAGTTAAGAATGACGCCGGCACCCTCGAGAACTGGATGATCGAGGCGGGCCCTCCCGGCGCGCTCGTGCGGCGCGGCTGGCGCAAGGACTCCGTCAAGCCCGGCGTCGAAGTCCTGATCGAGGGCTACCGGGCGATCGACGGCAGCAACAAGGCCAACGGCCGCGACGTGACCTTGCCGGACGGTACGAGGCTCTTCGCCGGGTCGTCGGGGACGGGGGCGCCCTACGACCGACGTCCGTCGAAGAAGTAGAGACAAACACTCGTGCTTGTCCTAGTCGACAGTGAGGACAAGCTCCATGCTTGTCTCGGCCGGGAGCGCAAGCCCGCGACGACCGGCTGAGAGCCGGCCGTTATTATTGGCTGGGACCCGGCACGAGTGCCGGTAGCCATTGGGAAACACGCCTCGTTTCCGCTCATGCATAACCGTTCGATGCGATCCGCGCGAAGACTCTCTACTCTCCTGGTGATCGTCGGCACAGCGCTGTTCGCCGTCTTGCGCGCCCAGGACTTCGGCGACAGGAACTACGTCTTCCGCATCGAGAAGCTCCCCTTGCCGCCGCCGGAACAGCCGATTCCCTATAGCCACAAGCTGCATGTCGGAAAGCTCGGGCTGAAGTGCGCCGACTGTCATCAAGGTGATCGGGACGGTTTCATGATGGAGTACCCGAGCGAGGACAAGTGCATGGCCTGCCACGCGGCCGTCAAGACCGAGAGTCCGCACATCCAAAAGCTGGCGGAGTTCGCCGGCGCGGGCAAGCCTATACCCTGGGTTCGGATTTACCGCGTGCCCGATTACGTTTGGTTTGCGCACGCCTCCCACGCCGACGACGCCGGTATTGCGTGTGAGACATGCCACGGGCCGGTGTCCGAGCGCGAGCGGTTATTCAAGGAAAAGCCGACCAACATGGTGGCCTGCATGGATTGCCACGCCGAGGAAGATGCGCCCAACGACTGCGACTTTTGCCACGATCCGGGGTAGCCTAGGAGCCGGCGGTTTCGACTTTCGTTGAATTGGCGAATCGGTTGGATTCCTGGTCCACGCCGCGCTTGCCGGTCCGCGGCTCCTCCGGACCAGGCTTCTTTACGCTCCCGTCGTTGCCGGTGAAAGTCGGCGAATGGTGTCGTTATGCCGCGCCTCATCGAGGCACTGCCCGTGCATCTCGAGCCATGAATACGAGGCACTCACCTTCCACCTCTCCAGGATTCTCTTGGCAGCCGTCGCTTCCACGCCGTAGGTTTCTCCGCTCATCAAGTTGGCTAATCGAATGGGGCGCCGGCTCGCGGAGCCTCACAGATGAGGCAGCACCAGCGAAGTCCACAGCTTGTAGCCCTCGGCGCTCAAGTGCAACCCGTCCTCGACGAACAGTTCGGCGCGCGGTCGGCCGTCGGAACCGATCATCGGCGCGTCAATGTCGATGAAGGCAAGCCGCGAGTCCTTGGCCGCGACGGCTCGGATCGTCTCGTTCGTCTCGCGCATCGCGCCAACCAGGTTCCAGCGGCTCAGGCTCGGTTTGATCGCGATGAAAACAATGCGCGTCTCCGGCAGCGCGCCATGCACCTTGCGGACAAACTCGCGGTAGTCCGAGGCCACCCGGGCGGGAGTCTTGCCCTGACTAATGTCGTTGTCGCCGGCGTAGAGAACGACCACCCGAGGCTCGAGGGGCAGCAGAATCCTATCGGCATAGTGTGTCGAGTCGGTGATCTCGGAGCCGCCGAAGCCCCGGTTCACAACCGGCAGCTCCGGAAACGACTTCGCAAGATCCCAAAAGCGAATACTCGAGCTGCCGATGAAGACGATGCCGCCCTTGGGCGAGGGCTGCGCCTGTTCGCCGGCCTCGAAGGCCTGAATCGCCGACTCCCAGAGGTTGGGGTCGCTTTGGGTGACCTGCGCCCACAAGGGGATTGCGCCGATCAACGCAAGAACGCGGCCGAAGCGGAAGAGGCATCCAAGTCTCGCCCAAAGCATGGGGGAATTCTATCACGTCGAAGCAACAGAATCGCTCAGCAGTGGGACATGGTTTCAACTCTCCAGACGCCGAGCCGAGCACATTCCCAAGCAAAGGGGTGCGCGACAAGAAATGAGAGAATCGGCGGCCCGGTTCTGGAACCGCTTCTTTGTCGGAAAACTTCGTTTAGCGCGGCCATGGCTAAAGCCTTGCGGAAAAGGCCGTTGAAACGGCCTCTCGCCGGGCGAAGAGCCCGTTATACCGGCCCTCAAAGGGCCGGCCTAATGGAACCCAAGCCCGGTGAACCGGGCTATTGCATCGACTTCCGACCACGCCTCTGTTTCCATTGCCGGCATTGCGATTTCTGCCGCCGCTTCGCGGTTCAAGAGGTTTGCGGTCTTGTCGGACAAGGCTTTGGATGGCGAGAACGCGTCAGGATCGTTAAGTGAAGGGTATTGGGGTTAGACCCGAATGGCCTAACCGCGCATGAGAGGGCGAACGACCGGCATCACCGATCGTTCGGGGGTCTTGGAGACCCCAAGGCTGGCCACCAACCGGTCCGTCCCTCTCAACCGAGCCAACAGCGCAAAGGAAAAGGAAAGGCATCAGCACGAAAGGAGTACACGCTGCCGGCCCAACGGAACGACCGCCCAAAGCCGGCCGCCGCTCCGTCCGCGGCAGGGTAGAGATCGAAGTTTCAGGCAGGTTCTCACCCGTCCCGATTTCTCTCTCTCCCCCTGCCTTGAGAATAACGGGGCTGTCAAGCCCCACCCCTCCCCATCCCAAACTTCCGCACAAGCTGTAGCTGGGGAAGCCACTTTTCGCATTTCATGGAACCACGCGAGCATCAGGGCGACAACCCGCGGACCGCGTCTATAATGTTGAAGCCCCGCCATGCCGAACCGTCCTACTCGAAGAACATTCCTCAAACACAGCGCCCTTTCTCCCGCCGCCGCAGTCTACGCCTCGTCGGCCGCCGCGGCACCCGGCGTTTCCCAAGACTGGCGCTATTACGGCGGCAGCCCCGAGGCGACGCGCTATTCCCCGCTCGACCAGATCAATCGTTCGAACGTCGCCGATCTGAAGATCGCCTGGACCCATTCCACCGGCGACAGCCGAAAACGCCCCGCGACCACGATCGAATGCACCCCCATCGTCGTCGACGGACGCATGTACATCACCACGGCGCAGCTTCAGATCCGCGCGCTCGACGCCGTGTCCGGCAAGATGCTGTGGAACTTCGACCCCTACGAGGGAATCGTGATGCGGCGCCCCAAAGGGGTCAGTCGCGGCGTCACCTATTGGACCGACGGCGAGCGGCGGCGGGTCTTCGCGGGCGCCGGTTCCGACATGTACTGCCTCGACGCCGACACCGGCAAACCGGTCGCCGAGTTTGGCGACGGCGGCGTTCTCGACATGAAAGCCGGCATCGACCGCGACCTTTCGAACTCCCGCCTCAGCCACCCCACGCCGCCGGTGATCTTCGAGGATCTGCTGATCCTCGGCGGCTCGGCCGACGAGGGGCCCGGGCCGGCGGCTCCCGGACACATCCGCGCCCATGATGTGCGCAGCGGAAAACTCCGTTGGATCTTCCACACCATCCCCCACCCGGGCGAATTCGGCTACGAAACCTGGGGCAAGGACAACTGGAAAACCAACGGGGGATGCAATAACTGGGCCGGCATGAGTGTTGATGAGGACCACGGCCTGGTCTTCGCCTCGCTGGGATCGCCGACCTTCGACTTCTACGGCGCCGACCGCCCCGGCAAGAACCTGTTCGGGAACAGCGTCCTCGCGCTCGACGCACGCACGGGCAAGCGCGTCTGGCATTTCCAGACCACTCATCACGATCTGTGGGACTATGACCTCCCGGCGCAGCCCGCGTTGGTGAAGGTCAAGCGCGACGACGGTTGGCAAGACGTTGTCGTGCAGTTGACCAAGACGGCTTTCCTTTTCGCCTTCGATCGCGAGACGGGCAAGCCGCTGTTTGACATTGAGGAACGCAAGGTTCCCGCGTCCGATGTCGAGGGCGAGCAAATTTGGCCCACGCAACCCTATCCGACCGCACCCCCGCCGTTTTCCCGCCAGGGGATGACTGAGGACAATATCACGAACATCTCCGACGAATCTCGCGAGTATGTGCTGCGGCAGCTCAAGGATTTGCGCAACGACGGGTTCTACACGCCGCCGAGCAGACGCGGTACCGCGTTCTCGCCGGGCACGTTGGGCGGCGCGCTTTGGGGCGGATGCAGCTTCGATCCCGAAACCGGGTTCATCTACATCAACGCCAACAATATCCCGAAGTACTTCACGCTGGTGGACGCCCGAGAGGGCGAGCCCTACCCTTACCAGGTAGCAGGCTACCCGTTTTTCAACGACCAGGACGGCTATCCGGCGTCGCGGCCGCCCTGGGGCGAGTTGCTGTGCCTGGACTTGTCGACCGGCAAATACCGCTGGCGAAAGCCCCTGGGCGAGTACGACGCGCTCAGCGCCAAGGGCATACCACCCACGGGCACATTCACGGTCGGCGGATCGATCTGCACGCGCGGGGGACTGCTCTTCATCGGATCCACGCGCGACGCCAAGTTTCGGGCGTTCAACTCGAAAAACGGCGAGACGCTCTGGGAGCATCAGCTCGAGGCGGGAGCCTACGCGACGCCCTGTACGTATTCGGTTGACGGCCGGCAGTACGTCGTGGTCGCGGCGGGCGGCGCCGGCAAGGGCCGCACGGGCTCGGGCGATCAGTTCGTCGCCTTCGCGCTCGACTGAGCAGGATCCGACAACCACGGGTGGTCGCGCTGCGCGAAGCGCCCGCGCGGCCATCGTCGTGAACCACGAAGGGGCGGTTGTTGCAGGTGACTTCCAGCGCGACAAATGGTCGACGGCCTTCTGGGTTTCGAGGTCGCGCATCCTATCACCCCGATCCGGGCTCCACCGTTTCCGAAAAAGGTCTTGCCTGCGCGGCAGGCCTGAGGTATCCTAACGTTTAACCTTTTTGTTAAATATTGAAGGAGTCGCTCGAATGACCCGTATGAAGATCCTCGCTTTGCTGATCGCCCCCGCCGTTCTCCTTGCCAATGCGCACGGCGGGGACGGCACCCTTACCGCCGAAGAAGGAGCCGAGATCGTAGCCCTACTGCAAGAAAGCCGCGGCCGCACCTTGACCAGGCTCGCCTCGCTGAGCGACGAACAGTGGAAGTTCAAGCCGGGGCCGGACCGCTGGTCGGCCGGCGAGGTTGCCGAGCACCTCTACCTCACCGAGACCGTGTTCCACAGGCAGGTGGACAGGCTGATGGCCGGAAAGCCTAACTCCGATTGGCGCAAGCTGACCGAGGGCAAAACCCAAGTCATCACCAAGGCCGTTCCCGACCGCACAAACCGCGTTCAAGCGCCGCCGGACGCTGTTCCTTCAGGCAAGATGAGCCGTGCTGATATCATCAACAAATACTCGGCTGCACGGGCGCGCATGATCGAACGTGCCCGGGATCGCTCTACAGCATACAAAGCGCATCTGGATGACGGAAGCTCGCCCTTCGGGCATCTCAACGCCGCCCATTGGATTCGCTTCGCGGCTTTGCATAACCAGCGTCACAACAAGCAGATCGACGAGGTGATGGCGGACCCGAAATTTCCCAAGTGAGCCCGGTTCCGTCCTGTTGAACGCTGTGCGGAACGAGCCGGTCGACTCAGCCGGAAAGATTCTTGCACAGGATCGGACTTACCCTATCCCCGATAACGAACGACCTGACGATTCAAACGGAGGATCTAAATGCCTATTCAACCGAACCCAGTCAACTGGTTCGAGATTCCAGTCAGCGACATTGCGAGAGCAACGACTTTCTACGAGTCGGTCTTCGGCGTAGAGCTCGCCCAATCCGAAATGGGCGGGAGCAAGATGGCGTGGTTCCCGATGGAAATGGGGGCAACCGGCGCCGCGGGAACGCTCATCCAAGGAGAGGGCTACACGCCGTCCTATGACGGCTCGCTCGTATACATTCATGTGCCACAAATTGACGCCGCCCTGGCCAAGATCGGTGCGGCGGGCGGCAAGACCGTGCTGCCCCGCGTGAGCATCGGTGAACATGGCTTCATTGCGCACTTCGAAGATTGTGAAGGCAACCGGGTCGCGCTGCACGAAGCTCCGGCGGGCTAGCAGCCCGAGTCTACGTGCTCGTAGATGAACTGTGGCCCTCCGCCCCCTACGAGGGGGTCGTTGCGCTTGCTCGCCGTGCTCACCGTACTGTTCAAGTGCGCCTCCGCGCGTCAAGCGGCGCGCGCCTCGTACTGACGGACCTTTCATGCACTTTGCCTCGCCACGCAGTGAGAAAAGCGGGCTAGACCTTGTCGTATTTCTCGACTCGGATCCAGCCTTTGTTCCACAGCCAGTATTCGAGCGTCGATTGCAGGACTTTGAATCCGTAGTCAAAGACGTTGACGAAGTTCGGTTCGTCGCCGTAGTAGGTGGGTATCGGCATTTCGGCGATACGCATTTTCGCGATGTGGAGTTGGATGACGATGTCGGTGTCGAAATGGTAATCGTTGGCGCAGAGCTCGAAGGGGATTTTCGCCAGCGCGTCACATCGAAAAGCACGGAACCCTGAATGAAATTCGGAGAGATCCATGCCCAATACCCTATTCTCGACGCCGGTCAGGAACTTGTTGCCTAGAAACTTGTAGAGCGGCATGCCGCCCTTGAGCGGCAACCCCGCGATACGCGAACCGAAGACCATGTCGGCCTCGTTGTTCTCGAGCGGCTCCAGCAGATGCGGGACCTTCTCGGGCGCGTACTGCGCGTCACCGTGAAGCATGACGACGATGTCAAAGCCTTTGTCGATCGCATAACGGTAGGCGCGCTTTTGGGAGCCGCCGTAGCCGCGGTTGGTCTCATTCCGCAACACCTCCAGCTTGTCGAGTCCGTACTCTTCTCGATAGCCGATACCGATCAGGTAGGAGTTATCCGGACTGGCATTGTCGATGATGAAGATCTGTTTGACCTTCTCCTTGATTTCCGGCGGGATCCGGTCGAGCACCTTGGGGAGGGTGCTGGCGGCATTGTAAGCCGGAATGAAGATCGCGATCTTTGACTCAGCCATACGTTTTGAAAAACGCCTCGAACGATTCGATGACGTAGTCCTGCATCTCCGCGGTGAGTCCGGGATAGACGCCGATGAAAAAGGCGTCGTTCATCACGCGGTCGCTGTTGTGGAGCGTCCCGTGCACTCGGTGGTCGATGCCGCGGAACGCGGGTTGGCGCAGAATGTTGCCCGCGAAAACGAGACGCGTTTCGATGTTGCGCTCCTCCAGAAATCGTGTCAACGCAGCGCGCGAGACGCCCTCTCGAACGGCGATCGTATAACCGAACCAACACGGATCAGCCTTCTCGTGCTTGGTGGGAAGAATAAGCCGGTCTTCGTATTTTTTGAGGGCCTCGTGGTAACGATTGAAATGCGTTCTCCGCGACCGAACGAACGAATCGAGTTTCCCGAGCTGAGCCAGGCCGATCGCGGCCTGCATGTCGGTGGGTTTGAGATTGTAACCGAGATGCGAGTAGATGTACTTGTGATCGTAGCCTTGGGGGAGGTCGCCGAGCTGCCATTCGAAGCGCTTGCCGCAAGTGTTCGAGACACCGCCGGGACACCAGCAGTCCCGCCCCCAGTCCCGAAACGACTCGGCGACCCTTGCATATCGGCCCTCGTTGACAATCACACCGCCCCCCTCGCCGGTGGTGATCTGATGGGCGGGATAGAACGAGAGCGTTGCCATCGCACCGAAGGTCCCGACCTTCTTGCCCCCGAAGGTCCCGCCGAACGCGTCGCAGCAATCCTCGACGAGGATAAGCCCGTTGTCTTTCGCCAGAGCCGCAACCTTGTCGAGATCGAAGGGATTGCCCAGCGTGTGGGGGAGGAAGATCGCGCGTGTTTTCGGACCCGCGGCCTCGGCCAGCTGCTCCGGGTCGGCGTTGTAGTCGCCGAGCGTCACGTCGACGAACACGGGCTTGAGGCGGTTTTGGACGATCGGGGCGAGCGTCGTCGGGAACGTCGCGGCGGGGGTGAGAACTTCGTCGCCCGGCTTCAACGGGTCCTCGATCGTCAGACTCGAAATCGCGACAAGGTTCGCGCTCGAACCCGAATTGACGAACAGAAACCGGCGTGCCGAGAAGTAGTCCCTGACCGCCTTTTCGAACGCCACGCCGCAGGGGCCGAGCGTCAGCCAAAAGTCCAACGCGCTCCCGACGAGGCCGCGCATCTCCTCGTCGTCGAACACGCGGCCCGCATAATGTACGCGGTCCTCGCCCGGCCTAAAATCCCCTTTTTTCGCTTCGCGGAGGTGAAAAAGGTCGCCGACGAGCGCGTCGATTTTCTGACGGATCGCCGATTCTTCGGGGGAGGCTTCGGCCCCGACCTTCCGGCGTCCGAAAGCGATTTCGGACATCTCTCGCTAGTGTACCCGACCGGCTGAAGCCGATCAACGCGGCCCAGGGGCCGGTAAGCGCCGACTTCGGTGCACGCCGCTGTTCCCATCCGTCGCGCGGCGGGGGCATTCGACGGCTCGCCGGTATAATGGGAGATCTTCGGCGACGCCGCCGAACTTGTTCGGAATCGGTCCGTCCCGTGAGAATCGAATGCCCATGAAAGCGATCATACTCGCCGGAGGCCGTGGTACGCGCCTGTCCGAGGCCACGGAGCACATCCCGAAGCCGATGGTCGAGATCGGCGGCCGCCCGATCCTGTGGCACATCATGAAGTCGTTTCACAGCAGTGGTTTCGGCGAGTTTATCGTCGCACTCGGCTATAAGGGCGAAGTTGTCAAGGATTTCTTCCTGAACTACCGCGAGCGCTCGAGTTCGATGACGATCTCGCTCAAGGACGGGTCGGTCCGCCATTACGACGAACGCGCCGAGGACTGGACCGTGCACTTGCTGGAGACAGGCGATGAAACGATGACGGGTGGTCGAGTCAAACGCGCTCTCGAACACGCCGCCGAGACCTGTTTCATGACCTACGGGGACGGCGTCAGCAACGTCGACCTCACGAAACTGCTCGCGTTCCATAAAAGTCACGGCAAGAAAGCCACGATCTCAGCCGTGCGGCCCCCGGCTCGTTTCGGCGCAATTCAAATGGAGGGCGATCGGATTGTCCGTTTCGCCGAGAAACCCCAGACCGGTGAGGGGTGGATCAACGGCGGCTTCTGCATCCTCGAGCGCGACGTCGCCGACTACATCGAGGGCGATGAAACGATATTCGAACGCGCCCCACTCGAAAAGCTCGCCGCGGAAGGCGAACTCATGGCCTTTAAGCATGAAGGCTTTTGGCAGTGCATGGACACATTGCGCGACCTAAACCCGCATTTTCAATTTGATGTATGAGCTTCAGACCATCCAGCGACCTTCAGCGTCTTTATTGATAGGGGCTAGAGCCCGATAAGGACGCCATGGAGGTCAACACCCGATGGGTGAAAAAGAAAACAAGCCGTTTCAGCTCACGTTCAATGGATTTCTCAAAGTCGATTTCCAAGGATCGCGAGTCACCTCGGATGGCGGTCTGATTCTCGTTCGCGAACTGGATGAACGACTCGGACTCGGGAAGCTGATCGACGAGCATCTCAGCGACTCGCGACAAGGCTTGAACAAGAAGTTCCCGCTGGCCGATCTGCTGCGGCAGTCGGTCTACAGCCGACTCGCTGGCTACGAGGACCTCAATGACGCCGTTCGAGTATCCGCCGATCCGACCTTTCGCTTGATCGGCTCGAAGAGGAACTGGGATCGCGGAGCAGCCTTGACCTCGACGCTGCATGGCTTCGAGACGGAGATGCTGGCGAGCGAAGAGAACTTGCTGGGGCTGATGGCAGTGAACCGGGAGCTGGTCGCGCAAGCCGAAGCTCCCGACGGTTCAGACCGCGTGGTGCTCGACATGGACTCCACGGAGAGCCCCGTCCACGGCCAACAGGAAGGCAGTGCCTACAACGGCCATTTTGAGTCCCTCTGCTATCACCCGCTGTTGCTGTTCAACCAGCACGGCGACTGCCTAGGCGCGAAGCTGCGTCCCGGCAACGTGCACAGCGCCGAGGACTGGGACGAGCTGCTACTGCCGGAGATCGAACGACAACAGGCGGAGGGCAAACAGGTGACGTTCCGCGCCGACGCCGCCTTCGCCAAGCCCGAGATCTACGAGGCGATGGAGGAGCGCGGCGTGGACTACGTGATTCGCATCCCGGCGAACAAGAGCCTGGAGCTGGAGATCGAGGACATCCTGTTTCGGCCACCGGGCAGGCCGAACGCCAAGCCCCTAGTGCGCTACAAGAGTTTTCGCTATCAGGCCGAGAGCTGGTCGAAGGCAAGGCGAGTTGTCGCCAAGGTCGAGCATCACCAGGGCGAACTATTCCCGCGCGTCGGATTTGTCGTGACGAGCATGAGCTTGCCGAGCCGCTCGGTCGTGCGGTTCTACAACAAGCGCGGCACGGCGGAGCAGTGGATCAAAGAAGGCAAACAGGCCACGCACTGGACCCGCTTGTCGTGTCACCGCTTCCGAGCCAACGAGGTACGGCTGCAACTCAGCGTGCCGGCCTACAACCTGGGCAACCTGTGGCGGCGGCTAGGGCTGCCGCAGCGAATCAAAAGCTGGTCGCTAACGAGTTTGCAACACAGGTTGATGAAGACCGGCGGTCGGCTGGTCAAGCATGCTCGCTACTACTGGTTGCTGCTGGCGGAGGGGCATCTGAACCGGCGGCTGTTCGGTGACATGCTGCATAGGATCTGGGCGCTGCCTGTGCCGGGTGGGTAGCGTTGCCCGGGCGAGGATCAACAGTTTTTGGCTCCAAAAAGGTTTCGCAGGGAGCAGTGTCGGCCGGAGCGCCGTTCAGTCCGCTCAATCAACGTCTGTGAGCGGACGGACGAGCCCTGGCGCCTACCGGCGGAGGTGATGTGCAGGGTTCAGCGCGAAAAGACGTGGTATTCGGCGCAGCGGGGGTGTATCCTGTGACCGTGCCAGGGCCAAAATGGAAATCCTGGCTAAAGTACCTCAACGAGCTGTGGGACGCGGGTAGCGCTCCCTGGAAAGCCTGGTAGCCATGGGTTGGGAAGGGCGCCGCGTCTTCGTCACGGGCGCGACGGGCGTCATTGGGTCGGCGCTGACCCGTCGGCTCATCGCGGAAGGCGCCGCCGTGACCGCGCTTGTCTTCGAACGCCCCGAAGGGTCAGACCTCGTACGCTCGAAGGATATCGACAAGGTCAAGCAGATCGACGGCCGCCTCGAAGACGGGCCGTTGCTCGAAACGACCCTGGCGAAGGGGCGCTTCGACGCGGTCTTCCACCTGGGCGCGCAAGCCCTGGTGGAAACGGCCCTCCTCGATCCCGTCGGGACGTTCGAGACGAACATCAAGGGTACCTACAACCTTCTCGACGCCTGCCGCAAGGCGGGGGACCTGAAGGCAATCGTCGTCGCCTCTTCGGATAAGGCCTACGGCGCCGCCGACTCTCTCCCCTACACCGAAGACATGGCCCTCGAAGGCCGCTTCCCTTACGAGGTCTCCAAGAGCTGTACCGACCTGCTCGCGTTCGCCTACCACCGAACCTACAAGCTTCCTGTTGCGGTCACCCGCTGCGGCAATGTCTACGGTCCCGGTGATCTCAACTGGAGCCGCATTGTGCCCGGCACGATCAAATCCTTGCTCGCGGGAGAGCGCCCCGTCATTCGGTCCGATGGGAAGTTTAAGCGCGACTACATTTTCGTCAAGGATATCGCGGCCGCCTACATGAGCACCGTCGAGGCTCTGCACGCGGGCCGCTGCGCGGGCGAGGCTTTCAACTTCGCCGCCGAATCGCCGCTCACCGTGCTTGAAATCGTGGAAGCGATCCGCAAGGCGATGGGGTCGGAACTTGAGCCCGACATCCGTGACTCCGTGCGCCACGAAATTAAGGATCAATACCTCGATTGTTCGAAAGCCCGCGAAACACTCGGATGGGAGCCCGGCCACTCGCTCGAACAAGGGCTCGCCGAGACTATAGCCTGGTACGAGGACTTCCTATGATCGACGGCGTTCTCATCCACCCGCTCCAACAGATCCCCGACCATCGCGGAAAGGTCATGCACATGCTGCGCGCCGACGATCCGCATTTTGAAACGTTCGGCGAGATCTATTTCTCGACGGTGTTCGAAGGCGTCGTCAAGGGCTGGCATCTGCACAAGAAGATGACGCTGAACTACGCCTGCGTGCATGGCGCCATCGAACTGGGACTCTACGACGCCAGAGAGGATTCCACTACCAAGGGAGAGACGCAGCAAATCCTGCTAGGCCCAGACACCTACGTCCTCGTGCGCGTGCCGCCCGGTGTTTGGAACGGGTTCCGCGGTCGCAAAGGCGAGTCGATCGTGGCCAATTGCGCGACGATGGCGTACGATCCCGACGATATCGTGCGCATCGATCCCCATGACCCGTCCATCCCCTATTCCTGGGAACCCAAGCATGGCTGAAACCGGGGAGACATGTTCCCTCGTGATTGGTGCTTCCGGGCAAGTGGGGCGGCATCTGATCGAAAGTCTGACGGCCGCCGGCGGGTCGCGGCCCGCCGTCGGAACCTACTCCGAGACTTTTTTCGAACACAAGACAGCCGCCGTCGAGCGGCTGGACCTGCGCGACCTCGACAGGGTCTCGGAGATGATCCGTCGCACCCGGCCGAAGGTTCTCTACCTGCCGGCGTTCAATGCTCACGTCGACTACTGCGAGACGCACCCGGAGGAAACGCGCGCGATCAACGTCGCGCCGATCGATCCGCTCGTGGAGGCGGTCAACGCGATCGGCGCGAAACTGGTCTACTTCTCCTCCGACTACGTATTCGACGGCGAAAAGGGGCCCTACCGCGAGGACGACGCGCCAAATCGGATCAGCGAATACGGGCGCCAGAAATGGGCAGTGGAGCAAAAGATACAAGCCCACGCCGACTCTTGGGTCATCATCCGTACGACCGGCGTTTACAGCTACGACGAGCGCGGGAAAAACTTCGTCCGCCATCTGATCGACAGGCTCGAAAAAGGCGAATCGATTCGCGTGCCGAACGACCAGATAGCAACGCCGACCTACGCGCCGAACCTCGCCGCCGCCGCGACCGAACTTGGGGAGAGCGCTCTAAGCGGCATCTATCACGTCTCGGGACCGGATCTTGTCGACCGTTACCGTTTCGCGCTGGCCGCGGCCGAGGCTTTCGGCTGCCCGGCCGACCCCCTTCGCGGAGTCCCCACCGAAGACCTCGGACAAGCGGCGCCGCGGCCGAAGCAGGCGGGCCTGATCGTGGAAAAAGCCCAAGCGACGCTGCGCACAGAGCTCATCGGCTACGGCGAGGGCCTGCGCCGCATGGCCGAGGCCGCGCAGGGTCCCCGGTTGCGTTCGTGAGTCGGCTCGCTCGGAACCGGCCGATTCGGCCGGCAAAAGCCGAGCCCCTCCATCGGGCCGTGCTGCTCGAAAGTTCGGAAAGTCGGGGCCGACAGCCCGCGCGTGGCCGTTACTTCCATGTGACCTCCATCGCGAAAAAGTGGTCGAACACTTTTCGTCCCGGGCTGTTGCGCTCGTCCATCGCGGGGCTTCGGATGAAGAAATCGAGTTGCTGCATGGTCGGGTTGACGGCCCCGGCGCGGCTTTTCTTGTTCAACAGAGGATAGTTGACCTTCAGGGTTTTGCGGTCGCGCATCCCTTGCGTGACCATGAAGTGGATCTCGTAGTCCTCGTAGAGCTTCTTGCCGTTCAGCGTCGCGTGCCCATAACCCCAACCGGCGACGTAGAGCAATGATTTCGGCCAGTTGGTGTCGCCGCAGCCCGAGTCGCCGTGCTCGTAGATGAAGGCGGCAATGCCTCCGTTTTGGCAGGGGCTGAATTCGTGGAAGCGGTCCATGACAATCTCGAGGCGGCCCTGGGGCACCTCGAGTTTGGCTGTGAATGAGCCGGTGTTGTTGATTTCATCGACATCGATCGCGATGACGCCTTTCACGGCATGCGTGTTCGATGCGTCGTTGCCGATGTGGTCCCAGCCGGGCGGGTCGTTCAAGCGGCCGACCTCGTAGACGCGGCCGGCCTCGAGAACGAAGCGGCCGTCATAGAGGTCGTGTTGCTCGGGCGCGTAGATGGTCATGGCGGCGCCGGGTTGGGAACGCGGTCCGGCTTGGGCGTCGGCGGTCTCGGCAAAGAGCGCCGCCAGCAGCAGCGATAACAGGGCGATGATCAAAGGCTTTGGAGCGGTTTTCTTCATGGTGATTTCTCCTGGGTGTCAGTCTTATAGGTGATGGTGACTTCGGAGGTTGCATCCGGCGCGACGGCGACGCCGTGCTCTTGGGGTCCCCAACGCTCATGCCAGGTTTCCAAACGATGCGTTCCCACCGGCACGCCTTCGATGCGGAAGCGGCCGTCGACGTCGCTGACGGCGTGGAACGGGTGCGGATCGACGCGAATGTAGGACTGCATCCAGCCGTGGACGTCGCATTTGACGATCAGGAAGCCCGGCCGGGCCGGCAGCTTGATCAACTTCGACCGCGAGGTGTGCAGTGACACGTTGAGCTGCTTGAGCCCGTACAAGTGAACCGAATGGTAGAAGGGATCGCTGTTGCGGGCCTCGATGACGCCGCCTATAGTGAGCGCCGCGACATGCGGCTCAAAGCGACATTGGCGATTGTCGACGACCAAGCGCGACGGCGGCGGCTTGTAGCCGACCGGCAAAGGCGGGTCGGCGAGGGAAACGATGACGTTGCGGACACCCCGGTTATCGGGGTTGACAAGGATGTCTTCGAACGAATGGACCTTGCCGCAATGGTCGGGGTCGGTTGTGTTTTCGAGGCTTGTCGGCTCGGGGATCGGCGCTCCCTCGAAGACGACGCGTCCCTCGATGACGCCGACCGGCCCCAGCGATGCCGAGGAAGACGCGCCTTCAGTGGGCAAAGCCGGGCGATCAGGCTCAGGGGCGGCCGAGCAGGCCGGCAGAGCGGCGACGAGGGCGAAAGCGAAATGTCGGCGGTAAGTCACGGCGTCGCACTCATGCCCTGAAGCCCGGCGGGGTTGATTGACCCGAAACGGCTCGGAGCCGCCGGCCAAGACCGGAGCGGCTACACCATTGTGCCTGAACGGTGTAGCAATTGCCCGGCCAAAGTGGGCGGTTGTGGGTAGCGGCGGTTGTTTAGATGATTCGACTCTCCGCCGCGGCCCGCGGTCCAATGGGTCTCAATCCGATTCGGCGATCGCCGAGCGATGGTTCGGCGCGCGGGAGGCGCGGAGCCGGGCGGCGACGCCGTGGATGTCGCGGGGCGTATCATATAAGCCAACGAATAGGAGCTGCGTCCGCCATGGCCATCCTTGGAGTTTTGCTCGTCTTTTGCTTGCTGCCCGCCGCTTCGGCGCAACGCAACACGCGTTTACCCAACGGCAAGTCGCGTACGATGGTGATCATCAAACAGGACCTGGAGAAATCAAAACGCAACATCGCCGAGGTGATCGAGTTGGCGGAAAAGCTGCGGGAAAGACTCGAAGCCGGCAACGAATTCGTCGTCGATGTCCAAAGCGTCCGCAACGCCGAGAAAATCGAACGGCTGGGCCGCAAGATCAAGAACCGACTGATTCGCCTACAGTAGCCTACGGCGGGTGACGGAACTATTCATGGAGCAGCTGGGCTTGGATTTTGTCGCGCAAGCGGAGCGCAAAGTCTTCACCGTCGCGGAGATCACGGCGGCGGTACGCGACTTGCTCGAAGGGGAGTTCTTCGATGTTCGCATCGAGGGCGAGATCTCGAACACACGCAAGGCGCCGAGCGGCCGTTACTACTTCACGCTCAAGGACCAAGACGGTTCGGGTTTCGGGTCGCGCCGGAACATGTTTGCAACCCGGAACTACGAGCCTGTTCTTTTGCTGCTCAGACCTCGGAATCAAGGTTGAATGGTGCTTTCACGCGGCTCGGGTGCATTCGACACAGACGCCGACGATGCGGATGTCGAGCCCGCGAGGGACAGCCGGAACGCGGCCATCTCCCGGCCGTTGCGAACCAGCAGGACGTCGCCGACGAGCACCGGGTGGTTCCAGGTCTTGCCCTCGATCGCCGGGAATCGCGCTAGCTCGGTGAACTGGTCGGGGACCGCCGCGACCAGCGCCAACTCACCCTTCTCCGACAGCACCAGCAACAAGTCCTGGTCGGCCAACAGGACGAGCTGGCCGTGGCCGTAGCGTCCGCCCTTCCACTTGCGCTTGCCGTCCTCGACGTCGATGCACGCGAGAATGCTGCCGTCGAAGCCGAAGGCATGGCCGGCGTGAACGACGAAGTCGCTGAAGTAGGGCTTCAGCCGGACCGACTTCCAGCGCTCTTCGATGGTCCATCCGACGGGTCCGTGCGCGACCGCGATGCGGCGCATGCCGACGGCCATTACCTCGACGTCGCTGATCAGGACATCGCCGTCAGCGGTCAGGGCCGGCTGCACGATGGAGAGACCCGGCGCCGGCTGCTTCCAGAGCAACGTGCCGGCGCCCGGCGCGACGCTGGTCACGCCGGCTTCGCTCACCAGCAGGATTTGCGCGACGCCGTCGATCGTCAATAGATGTGGCGAGCTATAGCCGTCGCCGCCGCCCGGGCCGAACCAGCGCGGATCGCCGGTGGCAAGGTCGTAGGCGACGAGCTGACCGGCGACGGCGACGATGACGACGTCGTCGACCACCAACGGCGAGCTCGCGAAGCCCCAGGTGGGAACCTTCGCGTTGGTGTCGGACGCAGCGTTGCGCGACCACACGAGGGCGCCGTCAGCGGCGTCGAGCACGTTCAGGATTCCGGTCGCGCCGAATGTATAGACTCGACCGTTGCTGAGGGTCGGCGTCGCGCGCGGACCGGCGCCGGCGTGCGAGTCCCAGAACCGGGCCGCGTCGCGGTGTCTCCACACCGGCTCGCCGGTGGTCGCGTTGTAGCAGGCGACGACCTCATCGTCACCGCGCTGCTCCTGAGTGTAGAGGAGGTCGCCGCGGACCGCGAAGGACGATATGCCCGGTCCGATCGGCCGGCGCCACAGCTCGACCGGCGGTGACGCGGACCAGTCGGTCTCGATCCGCACGCTGCGGATGATGCTGTCGCGACCGGGTCCGCGAAAGCCGGGCCATTCGGCTCCCGTCTCGGCTGCTACCGGAGCCGACGGGAGCGCCGTCGGTTCGTCGCCGGCTTCGGCCAGGAGCCGCTCCTCGGGAGTCTCCGACCACCGCCAGGCGAAATCCGCGGCGCCCTCGCCGGTAATGCCGGCGCTCCGGAGGAGCGTCCACCCTCCGCACGCGAGCAGGATCGTCGCGACCATCGCCGCGCGCCGAGGTCCGTCTGGGAGGTGACGGCTCACCAGCGCCCAGCCGACGAAGGCGAGGCTCAGGACCGGGACGGCGTAGATGAAGAACTGCATCCCCATCCCGCCCGTCGCAATCGATTCGTGGATGATGCGCGATGTCGCGGCCAGGGCGACTACCATCAGCAGGACGGCACCCCAACGCTCGGACCGAGGCGCCCGGCTGAGGAACGCCCACCACACGACGACAGCCAACCCGCCGAGGAGTCCGCCTATCACCCCGAAGACCGTAGCCTCGGGCGCGACCATAGGGACGACAAACCTAACCAGCCACTGCAGCACCACGATGACCACGCCGGGCCACAGCCGGAGCGGCTTCTGAAGAGTCGGTTCGTCGGTCTGCTCGCCGGCCATATCAGACTCTCCCATCAGTTGCTCCGGGAGGGGTAGACTCGCGCGGAGGCGAAGCGACGCTCCGCGAGGAGTCGAGTTGATCGGACGGGTTTTTGCCCACTACAAGGTCCTTTCGAAGATTGGCGAGGGCGACATAAGTCACCGCCCACGATAACCGTTACCAAAAGCACTACGGTGGTAGACGCCTACGGGTTTCGAAGGGATAGGGATTTCCGTTTGGCGGCACCGGTACCACAATAACGGTTGATGGGTCGGGAAGTGTCTACGTCACGGGCCGGTTTATCCAAGGAGAAGGCAGCGTATTGGTCATTCTCGCCCAAACCGCCGAAAAGGTGCGGTAAGGGGTCAATGGACGAAACGGCCGCGAGTGTACGCGCTTGGCGCTGAGTTGAAGCCTCTCGAGTGACCTCTTCTCGGTACCGCTTGACGATGGCGCCGACGGTGTCTTTGTTGCAATCGCGGCACATCCCGGGGGGGAGTGTCGGCCGGCGACGCGGTTGCTGTCGCGGGCGTATCATAAAGCCAAAGAACTAGGAGTTGCGTTGCCATGGCGTTGCTTGGCGTTCTTCTCATCCTCTGTTTGGCGCCCGCGGCGTCCGCGCAACGCGACACGCGCTTACCCAACGGCAAGTCGCGCACGCTTTCGATCGTCAAACAGGACCTGAAGAAGTCGAAACGCGACATTGCCGATGTCATCAAACTCGCCGAAGACCTCCAAGCCCGCATTTTCAATTTGATGTATGAGCTTCAGACCATTCAGCGACCTTCAGCGTCTTTATTGATAGGGGCTAGAGCCCGATAAGGACGCCATGGAGGTCAACACCCGATGGGTGAAAAAGAAAACAAGCCGTTTCAGCTCACGTTCAATGGATTTCTCAAAGTCGATTTCCAAGGATCGCGAGTCACCTCGGATGGCGGTCTGATTCTCGTTCGCGAACTGGATGAACGACTCGGACTCGGGAAGCTGATCGACGAGCATCTCAGCGACTCGCGACAAGGCTTGAACAAGAAGTTCGCGCTGGCCGATCTGCTGCGGCAGTCGGTCTACAGCCGACTCGCTGGCTACGAGGACCTCAATGACGCCGTTCGAGTATCCGCCGATCCGACCTTTCGCTTGATCGGCTCGAAGAGGAACTGGGATCGCGGAGCAGCCTTGACCTCGACGCTGCATGGCTTCGAGACGGAGATGCTGGCGAGCGAAGAGAACTTGCTGGGGCTGATGGCAGTGAACCGGGAGCTGGTCGCGCAAGCCGAAGCTCCCGACGGTTCAGACCGCGTGGTGCTCGACATGGACTCCACGGAGAGCCCCGTCCACGGCCAACAGGAAGGCAGTGCCTACAACGGCCATTTTGAGTCCCTCTGCTATCACCCGCTGTTGCTGTTCAACCAGCACGGCGACTGCCTAGGCGCGAAGCTGCGTCCCGGCAACGTGCACAGCGCCGAGGACTGGGACGAGCTGCTACTGCCGGAGATCGAACGACAACAGGCGGAGGGCAAACAGGTGACGTTCCGCGCCGACGCCGCCTTCGCCAAGCCCGAGATCTACGAGGCGATGGAGGAGCGCGGCGTGGACTACGTGATTCGCATCCCGGCGAACAAGAGCCTGGAGCTGGAGATCGAGGACATCCTGTTTCGGCCACCGGGCAGGCCGAACGCCAAGCCCCTAGTGCGCTACAAGAGTTTTCGCTATCAGGCCGAGAGCTGGTCGAAGGCAAGGCGAGTTGTCGCCAAGGTCGAGCATCACCAGGGCGAACTATTCCCGCGCGTCGGATTTGTCGTGACGAGCATGAGCTTGCCGAGCCGCTCGGTCGTGCGGTTCTACAACAAGCGCGGCACGGCGGAGCAGTGGATCAAAGAAGGCAAACAGGCCACGCACTGGACCCGCTTGTCGTGTCACCGCTTCCGAGCCAACGAGGTACGGCTGCAACTCAGCGTGCGGGCCTACAACCTGGGCAACCTGTGGCGGCGGCTAGGGCTGCCGCAGCGAATCAAAAGCTGGTCGCTAACGAGTTTGCAACACAGGTTGATGAAGACCGGCGGTCGGCTGGTCAAGCATGCTCGCTACTACTGGTTGCTGCTGGCGGAGGGGCATCTGAACCGGCGGCTGTTCGGTGACATGCTGCATAGGATCTGGGCGCTGCCTGTGCCGGGTGGGTAGCGTTGCCCGGGCGAGGATCAACAGTTTTTGGCTCCAAAAAGGTTTCGCAGGGAGCAGTGTCGGCCGGAGCGCCGTTCAGTCCGCTCAATCAACGTCTGTGAGCGGACGGACGAGCCCTGGCGCCTACCGGCGGAGGTGATGTGCAGGGTTCAGCGCGAAAAGACGTGGTATTCGGCGCAGCGGGGGTGTATCCTGTGACCGTGCCAGGGCCAAAATGGAAATCCTGGCCAAGAGGAGTTCGAAGCCGGCAACGAATTCGTAGTTGATTTGCAAAGCGTCCGCAACGCCGAGAAAATCGAACGGCTGGGCCGCAAGATCAAGAACCGACTGATTCGCCTACAGTAGCCTACGGCGGGTGACGGAACTATTCATGGAGCAGATGGGCCTGAATTTCGCCGCGCAAGCGGAGCGCAAAGTCTTCACCGTCGCGGAGATCACGGCGGCGGTACGCGACTTGCTCGAAGGGGAGTTCTTCGATATTCGCATCGAGGGCGAGATTTCGAACACACGCAAAGCGCCGAGCGGCCATTACTACTTCACGCTTAAGGACCAAGACGCACAGATCCGTTGCGTCTGTTTTCGCCAAAACGCGCTTTACTTGAAACTGAAACCGAGAGACGGGTCGAAGGTACTGGCGCGGGGCCGCATCGGCGTCTACGAAGCGCGCGGCGAATATCAGCTGTACGTCGAATCGCTCGAGCCGCAAGGGCTCGGGGCCTTGCAACTCGCCTTCGAGGAGCTGAAAAGGAAACTGGCCGCCGAGGGCCTGTTTGACGACGACCGCAAACGTCCACTGCCTGTTTTCCCGCGCCGTATCGGCCTGGTGACGTCTCCGACGGGCGCGGTGATCGCCGACATGATTCGGGTCATCGAGCGGCGTTTTCGGGGCCTCCGGCTGATTCTCTACCCGGTCCGCGTGCAAGGGGAAGCCGCGGCGGGAGATATCGTTCGGGCGCTGAACCATTTCAGCTTGACCGAGTCGGTCGATGTCGTGATTGTCGGCCGAGGCGGGGGCTCGCTCGAAGACCTGTGGCCCTTCAACGAAGAAGCCGTTGTGCGCGCTATTGCGGACTCGGCCGTGCCGGTGATCTCGGCGGTGGGACACCAAACCGACTTTACGATCGCGGATTTCGCGGCGGATGTGCGAGCGCCGACGCCCTCGGCCGCGGCGGAGATGGTGATCCGCCCGAAGGCTGACTTCGAAGAGATGGTGCGAGGCATGCGCGACCAACTCGCTCAAACCATGCGCCTAAGAATTGCTCTCTGGGATCGGCGCATGAATTGGACAGGGCTCGAGCGAGCCGCGGGCCTGCTGCGAGGCAAGTTGAGCGCCGCTTGGCAGCGCTCCGATGAACAGGCCTTCCGGTTGCGGCAGGCGATCGGAGAACGGCTCCGGAGCGCCGAAAATCGACTGCGGTCCGCCGATGCTTCTTTGCCGGCGCGGGACCCCCGGCTGTTGATGGCGCGTGTGCGCTCGCGGCTGGAAGCTCTGGGCGGACGTCTGCAACCGGCTCTTCGGCGACGCCTGGAACGGATCAGCGCCATGCTCGATTCGCTCGACCGCCAACGCGAGAACTTGAGCCCCCTCAACGTGCTCGAGCGCGGCTACGCGATTGTCCAGGACCGGGGCGGAGCGGTTGTTCGGGAGTCGGCGCGGACCGAGGTGGGCGACGCCCTGCGGGTGCGGCTGCATCGGGGAAGGCTGCGGGTTCGGGTTGATGAGCGTGAAAAGGAGTAACTCGGCGCCGGTTTCGACGGAATAGATCATGTAGGGCGCGCGGATTGTTCCCGGGCTTGGGCGCGATGCCCTCGGAAGAGCGTTCGGTTGGCGAACTATAATCAGAGTGAACGTTGGGAGTAGGCATGAAAAACATTTACGCATTGTCGGGCTTGTTGATTCTCGTCACGGTGTTCGTGGCGGGATGCGGCGATGTCTCGGATCAGGCGTCCACCGAAGCCGCTGCGGCGGCGAGCCCGCGCGAGCCGGCCCCCGATTTTACGCTCAAGGACATAGAAGACCGCGACGTCAGGCTATCTGACTACGAGGGCAAAGTTGTGCTGTTGAATTTCTGGGCGACCTGGTGCGGTCCTTGCAAGATCGAAATGCCCTGGTTCGTGGAATTCCAGCAGAAATACAAAGACCGCGGCTTTTCGGTGATCGCCGTCTCGATGGACGAGGAAGGCTGGGACGTGGTGCGGCCCTTCCTCGAAGACCTGAAGCCGAACTTCCCGGTGGTGATCGGCAACGACGAAATGGGCGACGAGTTCGGCGGCGTGGTGGCGCTGCCGACAACGTTCATCATTGATAAGGAAGGCAAGATCGCCTCCAGCCACCAAGGCCTGGTCAGCAAGGGCGATTACGAAGAGGAGATCGAGGAGTTGCTCTGAGGTCCTGGTCGGCCCCCGGCGGCGACCGGGATCATCCCGGCATTGCACAATGACGTTGACGAAGATTGGGATGTGGCTCACGGCGGCGGTGCTGCTTGGCGCCGCGGCGGGAGCGCAATCATTCTGCGGCTTTCAGGCGCTCTCGGTTGTACCGCCCGAACCGGTGTTCCTTGGGGCCGGTGAAGAAGTGGTGGTTCCGCTAACGTTGCGTATCCGGCCCGGCTATCACGTCAATTCGAATCGTCCCGCCGAAGACTACCTTATTCCCACCAAACTGACCTGGGACACCGCGCCGATCACGCTGAAGTCCGTCAACTACCCGGATGCCGAGAACGTGACCTACTCATTTTCCGAGAAGCCGTTGTCCGTCTACTCGGGCAAGATTCGGGTTATTTCGACCTTCAAGGCTTCGCAGTCTCTCGGGGCGGATTTCAAAGCTTTGACCGGGAGGCTGCGCTACCAAGCCTGCAACGACAAGGCTTGTTTCCCGCCTCAGACGATTGCCGTCAAGGTTCCGGTTCTGCGGTAGGGGTTTGCCCCTGTTGCCTCGATCGGCGCTCGAAAGCGGCCAAGGCTCGAGGCTTCGTTTTCCCGATTGGTTACGGTCAACCCGGCGAGTTCGCTTGCTCGGACGCCGGAGTTTTCTGCCAATAAAACTCGGGCCGCTTCTTTCTTCTTCTCGACCAGGACCACCATCCGAAAGCCCGGAGCACGAGCCAGACGAACCAATTGAGGACCCGAAAGCCGTTGATTTTCGTGGACATCTCCCGGAAGAGGTTGTCCCAGGCAGCCCTACCGGCCCGGTTGTCGTATCTTGTGTACGGCCCGCCGGGGACGGACTGCCGAAGCAGGAAATCAAAACGATATGCGAAATCATGAACCAAACTTGGGAGCAGGAGAATGCCGACCGGCGACAGGACAAAACGGAAGGGTCGCGGTATTGACGCCGCGTCGAATCGAAAGCCTTTGGGTATGACGATTTCGTGGCCGTCCGGAAGTGTGTGACGCCAATCCTCGACAACGTCCCACCAACGAACCCATGTGAGCCAGCGCCATCGGGCTGTGAAATAGCCCTCTTGCTTGGTCCGCATCCGAACCGGTTTCAGGATCGGCATCTCAAGCGAATCCGACTGCGTGGTGTTGGTCATCGGCCGGCTCCTTCGGGGGCGTCTAAAGTGTAACGCGACAATCCGGCGGAAAAGGGGCCCGGCCCGCGTGAGGGCTTCGATGGTTCGATCGAGGGGGAGGGGCTGGGTGACTTTTGTGGGATCACCGCCGACTGAGCATCAGAGGTGCTTCATCGCATACCGCTTACTGACGTGCGCGGCTCGGTTTGCGGCCTCTCGCGGTTAGGCGATGATCTTTTTCGCTACGACGCCGGCGACGTCGGTCAACCGAAAATCGCGGCCGGAGTAGTGATACGTCAGCTTCTCGTGGTTAGCCATGGCCGAACCAATCGAGATATTTCAGCCGGGGAAGCGCTCCGATGTCGCGTATCCGGAAGTTGGGCACGATGATGGAGCCGGCTTGTCCTATTGGCCGGCAGCGTACACACAAAAAATGTGTATATTGAACGCGGCAAGGAAGTCTTCCATGAACAAGAGAATCAACATCACCTTACCCGCCGAAACGGTCCGGCTCATGGACCGGACCACGGCGAAGGGCGGCCGGAGTCGGTTGATCGACCAAGCCGTCAAACACTATGTTGACAGCCGTAGCCGCGAGAATCTGCGCCGGCGACTCGAACAAGGAGCCATGGAGCAGGCCGGGCGCGATTTGCAGCTCGCGGAGGACTGGTTCTCTCTCGAAGAGGAAGCGTGGGCAAGTGAAAAGCGGTAACCCGGCCGGGGAGTCGATCGCCGAAAAAAATCGCGCTACCCCGCTCGCCGCGCCGGCCCGACCGTTCGTCGCCACTGCAACACTCCGCCGAAATAGACTTTTCCGATCCAACGGTGAAAGCGCAGCTTGACGCCGCGCAGCCCCGACCAAATCTGAAACAGCCCCGCCAGCAAAGCGAACGACCCGCCGATCACATGGGCCAACAGCCAATTCGCATGCGGCCAGAAACGCTCGCCGTAGGTCGCTTCGGAATAGTTGAAATAGCGAAACGCGGCGGCGAAAAAGCAGACCACGGCCCCCAGCGCAACGAGGCCGAAAAACGCCCATCCCAAGACACCGCCTGATCGGGGAGCTGGCACCCCCGGAAGCTGCGTGGAACTTATCGTTGCCATGGTGTATTTTTCCTACTCGGCCTGCACGCCTATGATGCACTACACGCTACGCGAAACCACACCCGGACCGCAACCAGAGCACTGGGCCTGCTGGGGCATGTCGCGCCGCCCCTACAATCAATGGACGCATGCCGGACCACCCCACGCCCCTCGCCGAGCCCCGCCGGGAATACTCGAGCCGTTTGAAGTCGCGCCGCGACACGCTGGCCCATCACGAAAAACAGCACCGCTCGCTGGGCAACTTTCGACTCTTGGTCCTGTTCGCCGCCGCCGCGACGGCCTTCGGTGCTTTCGGCCGCGAAGTCGTCTCGGGCTGGTGGCTGCTCGTTCCGGCCGCGGCTTACTTTTGGCTGGGCAGTAGGCTGCAACGTGTCGAGACTGAACGCACGAGTCTCGCGCGGGCGGAAGCCTTTTATGAAAGGGCTCTGGCGAGGCTGGAAGGTCGTTGGCAAAGCACCGGCGCGGACGGTTCGCGCTTTCTTGACGAGCAACATCTCTATGCCCGGGACCTAGACGTTTTCGGGGAGGCGTCGCTGTTTCGGTTGCTCTCAAACGCCCGAACCCGGATGGGGGAAGAGACGCTGGCCGCCTGGCTGAGCGCCCCCGCGGCCCCCAACGTTGTGCTTGCGCGTCAGCAGGCCGTCGTGGAGCTGGCGCCGAGTCTCGAATTGCGGGAAGACCTGGCCGTAATGGGAGAGGACGTGGAGGCCGGCGTCCATCCCGAAGCTTTGGCGGCTTGGGGCGAGAGGGAGCCTTTGATCGAGAACGGTCCGTTTCGCGCGGTCGCCCGCCTGTTGTCGCTGCTGGGCGCGGGAGCGATCGCGGCCTTTTTCGCCTACATCGCGGCGGGACTGAAAGTCATCGAACTAGCGCCCACGACCCTGGTCGCGGTGGTCGTCTACTTCGCGGTCGCCGCCGTAACTTTGGTGGGTGTGATGCTGCGGTTCAAGAGCCGTACCGATCCCATTATCGAAGAGGTCGACGCGGCTGCCGCCGACCTCGCGCTACTCTCCGGCGTGCTCGCCAGGCTGGAAGCCGAGCAGTTCACTTCGCCGCGGCTGCGAGCGCTACGGGCCGAGTTGGACGTCGAAGGACGAGCGCCTTCCTATTGCATTCGACGGCTGAACTTTCTAACCGACATGGCGGATTCGCGCCACAACCAGTTCGTCGCCTGGATCGGGCCGTTGCTGTTGTGGGACCTGCATCTCGCCTATGCGCTCGAGGATTGGCGTCGCGGATCGGGGCCGGCCCTGCGGCGTTGGCTGAACGCGGTGGGCGAGATGGAAGCACTCTCGTCGCTTGCCGGTTATCGCTATGAGCACCCCGACGACGTTTTTCCGGAATTCACCGCGGAATCACCCGTTTTCGACGGCGAGGAGTTGCGTCACCCGCTGCTCGCCGAGGATGTTGCGATTGCGAACGATGTGACGATCGGGGGCGACCTGCGGGTCCTGGTCGTCAGCGGCTCGAATATGTCAGGCAAGAGCACGCTGCTGCGCACCGTGGGCCTCAACACGGTATTGGCGCAGGCGGGCGCGCCGGTGCGCGCAAGACGGTTGCGGCTTTCGCCGCTGAGCGTGGGCGCGTCGATACAAATCCAAGATTCGCTCCAGGAAGGAACCTCGCGCTTTTTTGCCGAGATCACCCGACTCGGCCGGATCATGGCGCAAGCCCGCGGCGAGAACGCGGCGAACCAAAAGACCGCGTCGGGCGTGCAGGAAGCCGAGCCGGCCGGCACGGAACGCGGAACCAACACGCCGCCGGTACTATTCCTGGTCGATGAACTTCTCCACGGCACCAACTCGCACGACCGCCGCATCGGCGCCGAAGCGATCGTGCGAGGCCTCGTCGACAGGAGCGCCGTTGGGCTCGTGACCACCCACGACCTCGCCCTGGCGCATATCGCCGATGCCCTGGGTCCCGCCGGTAGGAACGTGCACTTTGAAGATCACCTCGAAGACGGCCACATGCGTTTCGACTACCAATTGCGCCCCGGCGTCGTCGAAAAGAGCAACGCCATCGCCCTGATGCGCTCGGTGGGGCTGGAAGTGTAGGCTCCCTAATCCAACGCCGCCCGCCGTGGAGCTGTCCTTTCTTGGGCGCCCGCGCTAACTCCCCGGCCAGCCCGGCCCAAGCGCTGATTTTGCCGGCGCTCGCCGCCACCATCGGCATTCCGGGCGACCGAGGCCCCGCCGCGAAGACTGTTTCGTTCAGCCTTCTTGATTCGGCGGCGGGCGATTGCAATCGTTGCGAGCCGTTTTTGAAACCGTAGGTCGTCCGGCGAGGGGACGCCGCCGGTACCGCCCGCACCCCCGAACAGTAATCCCACATTGACTACTGTCCGCAGCCGGCCGCCCCCGCGGTGTCGGGCTGCAAAAACCCAGGCTTTTCCCTGTTGACTGGTCTGTTTGGGAGCGCTAGGCTGAGGGTGAATCGACGCCGAGATCGCCCGCCGCCCGCGAACCGTACTCTAGGAATACCTAATTCGGAGACACGTACCCGGCGACACGTAATTCGGCGATACGGACCTCGACACGTAACATGAACCGCTACCACCCGGCACGACAGCACCTCCCGGCCGCCTTGGTCGCCGCCAGCCTGGGACTGTTCTCGACCTGGTGCGGGATGAGCTGGCGTCCGGCTTTCATTCCGGCCGCGGTGTTCATGGTGTGGTCGGTGATCCTCTACTACCTGTCGACGCGGCCAGTGGTCGAGGTGCGCGAGACGAGCTTCCGGATCGGCTCGGAAATGTTCTATTGGCACCACGTGGCCCGAGTCGACTCGACCGTGTGGAACTCGCCTCTATTGCTGAACATCACGCTGCGCGACGGGCGCAAATTCCGCTTACTCTATCCCGGCGATGTGGGATCGTGTCGGCGCTTACTGCGTCAGATGCGGCGGATGGCGCGGGACGCGGTCATCGACGGGTTGCCCTACCGCGAATACTGGGGCGAGATCGCGCCGACGCGCGTGGATCACGAAAAGCTCGTTGCCCCCAAGCCGCGCATTGCTCGTGCGGAAGACGAAGAGGAAATCGAGCGGCTCTTCCAGCAATTGAAAATCGCCGGCGGCTTGGATTCGAAGACGTCGGCGGAAGACCGCCAAGACTGACTCGCATCCGCCCTTCCGCCGAAGCCTGGGGGGCTTACCAAACCGAGTCGCGCACGTTAGGGGCTGTGAAAAAATCGGGTACAGTCCACATCGCGCCGGATGCGGTTACTGATTCAATGGAACCATTTTCGGTCGGCGCTCGGTACAGTCCCCATTTTTTCACAGCCCCTTAGTAAGCGGTATGCGATGCTGCGGCTCCGGGCCCGCCGAGAGTGGTGATCCGAAAGCAGCGGCCCCAGGACCTCTTCTTCGGTTGGACGGGCCACCCCGAAACGCCTGACCACCCGCTGAAAGCGGACGCTGTTGGTTCCCGGGCATTGCGCTTCCGCCAGTTTCCTTGGAGTAGACGGCTTCATCGCCTACCGATTACTAACGTGCGCGGCTCGGTTTGCGGAGACTCTGGGACGAGAGAACCCACTACACTGGAGAATTGGCTTTTTCGGGTCGAACTTTGCTCCTCGTCCTGTTGTCGGCGGGGTTCCTTCTCGCCCTCACCCACACGATATGGTTGGCTTGGTTGGGGCGTTCCCTCGTGAAAACGGACCCCCCGGAAGCGGCCAGGATTGCTGTAGTTCTCTCCGGTGACGGCAACGGGCATCGTCTGCTCAGAGCCATCGAAGTCGTCGAACAGGGCTTCGCGCCCAAGGTGCTGATCACCGGCCCCGAGGGTTCCTACGGTGCGCGGGAGTCGGATCTCGCGATGGCGTTTGCGCAACGGAGGGGGCTCAATACCGACATCCTCGATCCCTTTGTGACGGACATTACTTCCACGCTGGAAGAGGCGTTGGCGGTCGATGAAGAGCTACGCCGCCGCGGCATCGACAAAGCGATCGTCGTCACCTCGGAATTTCATACACGCCGCTCCCGCTTCATTTATCGCAATCGCACATCGGGCGCGGTGGCCTATGTGGTTGCCGCCTCCGACGATCCTCGATTCGACCCCGACGCCTGGTGGAAGACGCGCGACGGCAGGGAGATCTTCGTGATCGAATACGCGAAAACGCTAAACTCCTGGTTTGAGTAATCCACGCCGATGCTTTCGCAGCTTCGCACGCTTTTCCCCTATTTGATCCGCTATCGCTGGCGGTATGCCGCCGGCTTCGGGGCGCTGATCTTGAAGACCCTGTTGGCGGCGGCGGTCCCCCTCGTCCTCGGTTTCGCGGTGGATTCGCTCACCGACGCGTTCACGATGGAGCTATTGTGGCGCTGGGCGGCGCTGCTGGCGGCCCTGGCTCTGGTCAAGGGCGTATTTCAGTACTGGATGCGCCTGCTGCTGATCGGCATTTCGCGCGACATTGAGTACGACTTCCGCAACGACCTGCTCGCGCACCTGTTGCGGATGTCGCGCAAGTTCTTCCGCTCCTACCGCACCGGCGATTTGATGTCGCGGGCGACGAACGACATGAACGCCGTGCGCTTGATGGTCGGCGCCGGCATCATGCACACGGCCGATGTCGTATTGACCTTCTTCGTCGCGTTGGCGGTGATGAGCTCGACCGACTGGAAGCTGACCTGCCTCGTCTTCCTGCCGATCCCCATGGTGTCGTTCACGGTGAGTCATTTCGGCAGCCGCATTCACGACCGCTTCCAGAAGGTGCAGGAGAAGTTTTCCGACATCAGCGCGCTGGTGCAAGAGAGTCTCAATAGCGTCCGCATCGTGCGCGCCTATGCCCGGGAGCGAGGGGAAATCGAGCGTTTCGCGGGGCTGAACCGCGAATACGTCGACGAGAACCTGAAGTTGATCCGGCTTTGGGGCAAGTTCTATCCGCTGCTCGAGTTTCTCGTCGGCTCGACCTACGTCATTGTGCTTTGGTACGGCGGCCGCCGGGTTCTCGAGGGCGACCTGACGCTCGGGTCGTTCGTGATGTTCATGACCTACATGTCGATGCTGACTTGGCCGATGATCGGGTTCGGCTGGGTGGTGAACGTCGTACAGCGCGGCACCGCTTCGCTCGAGCGAATCAATGAGCTGTCGAGACAGATTCCCGATATCGCCGACTCCCCGAGCACAAATGCCGGTATTTCGAGCGTTCGCGGCGATCTGGAGTTTCGCGGCGTGACGTTTCGCTACCCGGGGTCGGAGCGCGCGGCCCTCGAAAATATCAACCTGGAAATTCACGCCGGCGAATCGGTGGCGATCGTCGGGCCGACCGGTTGCGGCAAGAGCACATTGGTTGATCTGGTGCCGCGATTGATCGACCCGTCGGAAGGCACGGTGCTGATCGACGGCGAGGACGCTCGTTCCATTCCCTTGCAAGTCCTGCGAAGCGGCGTCGGCATGGCTCCCCAAGAAACATTTCTCTTCAGCGAAACGATCCGTGAGAACATTGCCTTCGGCCGCCCCGACGCCGAGGATTGGCGGATCGAAGAGGCGGCTCGCGTTGCTGATCTCGACAAAGACGTGGTCGAGTTCGCGAAAGGTTACGACACCCTGGTCGGCGAACGCGGGATCACGCTTTCCGGCGGTCAAAAGCAGCGCACGGCGATTGCCCGAGCGGTGCTGCGCGACCCGAGAATCCTGATCTTGGACGACGCGTTGGCAAGCGTCGACACCGTTACCGAAGAGCGCATTCTGCGGCAATTGAGCGACGTAACGCGCAATTGCACGACGCTGCTGATTTCGCATCGCACCTCGACGGCGCAATACGCCGACCGCATCGTGGTTCTCGTCGAAGGCCGAATCGCCGAAAGTGGAACCCACCAAGAACTGCTGCTCGAGCAGGGGCATTATTACGAGCTCTACCAAAAGCAGTTGATCGAAGAAGAACTCGAGTTGGTGGAATCATGATCGAGGAAGATTCCATCGGCAAGGTTTACGACGCGCGGCTGACCGCCCGGCTGGCCGCTTACCTCAAGCCCTATCGATTATGGGTGGCGGTGTCGGTGGTGCTTTTGGTCCTCCATTCCGCGTTTGCCGTCGCGGGCCCTTATTTGACGAAGGTGGTCATCGACCGCTACCTCGAACCCTCCGGGGAAGCGCCGTCGCTGATCGATGATTGGCTGCCCTCCGATGCTTTGTCGGGGCTCGATACGGCAGCGGTCATTTACCTCGCGATTCTGGCGGCCGGCTTCTTATTCCGCTACGCGCAGATCCTGATCATGCAGTACACCGGCCAACGCGTGATGCTCGATTTGCGAGTCGAGATCTTCTCTCATCTGCACAAGATGGGCGTCGGTTTCTTCGACCGCAACGCCGTGGGCAGGCTGGTGACGCGGGCCACCACCGACGTCGATACGCTCAACGAAATGTTCGCCTCCGGCGTTGTCGCGGTATTCGGCGACCTGCTGACACTGATCTTCATCTTGGCCGCGATGACGCATCTGAGCCCGGAGCTCACGCTGGTTTGCTGTGCCGTCGTCCCGCTCGTTATCGGCGTCTCCGTTTGGTTTCGCGGGCGCGTGCGCGAGAGTTTTCGAGAAGTCCGCGTCGCCGTGGCGAAGATCAACGCCTTCCTGCAGGAGCATTTCAGCGGCATCTCCGTCGTGCAGCTCTTCAATCACGAGGCGGCCGACGCGGCGGAGTTCGACGGCGTCAACGCCGACCACCGCGCGGCCTATTACCGGGCCATCCGGGCGCACGCTTACTTCTATCCGATCATTGAATGGCTCGGGGTGTTGGCGGTGGCGGTGGTGTTGCTCTACGGCGGTTGGCAGATCACCGGCGGCGAGCTGACGATCGGCATCGTTGTGGCCTTTATTCAGTACGGAGCACGCGTGTTCCGGCCGATCCAGGACCTCAGCGAAAAGTACAACATTCTGCAAGCGGCGATGGCGGGCGCCGAGCGTATTTTCAAGCTGCTCGACATGCCCCCCGATCAGGAACTTCCCGCGCTCGCGCCGCCCGCGGACGAGACGAAAAAGGACGGGGCGGCGAAAACCCTTTCGCCGAAGCTCGACATCGAATTCCAAAACGTTTGGTTCGCCTATACGGACGAGGATTGGGTACTGCGCGACGTGAGTTTCCACGTCGAAGCCGGCGAGACGGTGGCTTTCGTGGGCCACACCGGGGCAGGCAAGACGACCGTCATCAGTCTGCTGCTGCGTTTGTATGACCCGCAAGAAGGCCGTATTTTCGTCGGCGGCCGCGAGATCCACGACTGGCCGATCGACGAGCTGCGGCGCGCTTTCGGCGTCGTGCTGCAAGATCCCTACCTGTTCGCCGGGACCATCGGGGGAAACATCCGTTTCGGCGACGAGACAATTTCCGAAGCGCGCTTGAAACAGGTGGCCAAGGACGTCAATCTGGCGGGTCTGATCGGTTCGCGGCCGGGCGGTTTCGACGAACCGCTCCTCGAGCGCGGCAGCTCGCTTTCCGCGGGCGAGAAGCAACTGATCAGCTTTGCCAGAGCGCTGGCTCCGGACCCGCGCTTGCTGATCCTTGATGAGGCGACATCGAGCGTCGATACCGATACCGAGTTGAAGATTCGCGAGGCGCTGTCGCGGATGGTTACCGGGCACACGGCGATCGTCATCGCGCACCGCCTTTCGACCATCAGACGAGCGAGCCGCATCATCGTGATGCACAAAGGGAAGATCCGCGAGAGCGGTACGCATCGCGAATTGCTGGGGATACAGGGAATCTACTGGAAGCTTTACGAGCTGCAGTATCGCGATCAGGAAAACGGCGGGGGAGTGCGGGGAAACCAAGTGGGAGCCGCGACGCCGCTTTCCGCGGACAAGGGCCAGCATTGACGCCCTCTCGTTGCCGCTTCCTCAAGCTTCGGCGGGTTCCACGAGGGCCGCCATCGACCCTTGACAGCGGGGCATTCTCGGATCGGCGCCGTAGGCGTGAATCTGATCGCGCTTGCCCTCGGCCTCGCGCAAACCGCAGGTGAGTAGGCGCGTCATTCCGGCGGTATCCACCTCGACGGCGTGGCGGAAAGCTTGGGCTTCGGTGTGCCGGAAAATCTTCATGATCATCTCGACGACGTATTCGTAGGAATGATCGTTATCGTCGAGCAAGATGACGTAGTAGAGGCGGTCTAGTGCGGTCGTTTCTTTGCCGCCTTCGCGAATCTCTTCGTCGATTTCGGGAAGAGCAACCGTTGTGCCCATGAAGCGCCTTTCACCGGAAACTTAGCGGCGCGAACTTTCCGGGCCTGGTCTGTTTTTCATCGTATCACCGGCGCGGGCGCGACCGGCTTTGGGTGCGCGACACAAATAGGGAATGTCGGGCGGCGCCGACGCCGGCTTTCTTTGAACATCCGATCGCGCGAGATTACGCGCGGACCGCTGTCGGGTTTACGCCCCGCCTCTTGCCCCTGTATGTTGGACTCTTGGGGCTTCCCGCGGCAGTGCGCCGACCTCTTACCAAAGCTCTGCTTGCTTGGTATCGCCGCCATAAGCGCGACTTGCCCTGGCGACACACCAAAGACCCCTACCGTATCTGGCTTTCCGAAGTGATGCTGCAGCAGACACGCGTCGCGACGGTGATCCCTTACTACGAGCGCTTTCTCGAACGTTTCCCGACGCTCGAAAGCCTGGCCGCAGCCCCGGAGCAAAGCTTGCTCGAAGCCTGGAGCGGATTGGGCTATTATCGGCGCGCGCGACAAATGCAGGCGGCGGCACAGCAACTTGTCACCAGGGAAAGCGGCTGTTTCCCAACCGACTATGCCGAGCTGCGAGCCTTGCCGGGCTTCGGGGAGTACACGGCCGCGGCGCTTGCCTCGATCGCCTTCGGCCGGCGCCTTGCCGCGGTGGACGGCAATGTCGTGCGCGTGTTGGCGCGGCTCGGCGACGAAGAGCGCAATGTCGCCGAGACGGCCGTTCGGCGGGATTTGCGGCGGGCGGCCCAAGCGTTGATCGAATCGGTCGGACCGCGCTCGGCGGGGACGTGGAACCAGGCTTTGATGGAATTGGGCGCGACGGTTTGCACGCCACGGGCTCCGCGCTGCGAACAATGCCCGATCAGTCGATGGTGTCGGGCCCGTCGAGCAGGCACGCAACATCTCCGTCCGGTAAAGAATCGGCCCCGCAAGACGGAACGAGTCGTCACTTCGGTGATTGTGTGTGAAAACAACGGCCGGGTTCTGATGAGGCAAAGGCCCGCCGACGCGGCCCGCATGCCCGGATTCTGGGAGCTTCCCGAAATCGAAGGACGATTGCTCGGGGAACCCGACCTTGACGGTTGGGGAATAGGGCATGCAGAGAAGCTGTGTAAATTTTCTCACAGCATCACGTTCCGAGTGTACGAAGTTAACGTTTATCGTGCGAGACCGGTGGGGACAAAGCCGAAACTTTTCCGCTGGGTATCGCGAAGGAAGCTTTTGACGATGCCCGTGACAACGGTTGCTCGAAAGGCTTTGGGGTGTGTCGGCGTTGGGCTCGTTTCATAGGGGTTGCGAGCAAAACCAAGTGGGGCCGAAACTTTTTGTTTCGAAGTGCCCTTATTTAGGTAGGACCTCGGAGTGCTCGGATGCCGGAAAGCGGATGCCGTCCCTTGAGGCCGGTTTTTGCGTAAGTGGACTTTTAGATAGTTAAGGGACGGAGCCATGAAGAAGAAATCTTCGCATCGGATTTTGGCAACGCTGTTGCTGACGCTGTTCTTTTGCTTCCCACTCTATTTGATCTCGCGTCCGTTCGCTTCCCTCATTGAGTTGCGCCGCACAGGGGGAGCTTTCCGCAGGGAGAGCTTGTGCACGAACTCCGGATGTCACCAGGACAGCCCCGCGAACTCAGGCCCCGGTGGTTTGTCCGTAACGGCGAACGGCACGCCCATTCACGAATACGAATACACGCCGGGTGAATTCGTTTCCCTGATAGTCGAAATCAACAATCCCACCGCGGGGCGGTGGGGTTTTCAGATGACAGCCCGGACTGACGACGGTTGTCTGCAAGCCGGAAGCTTCCAGCCGGGCGAGGACACGGTAACGGTCCGGTCCAACACGGCAACCTTCGCGCCCTGCCCCGAGGCGAAAATTGATTTCCCCGTGCACACAGTCGCGAAGGTAGGGTCCACCGGAGCAATGACTTATCAGGTGAATTGGACAGCGCCTGCGGAGGATATCGGCCCCATCAAGTTCGCGGCCGCCGGTAACGCCGCCAACGGAAACAACGAGAACACCGGCGACCATATCTACACGTTGCGGGCCACCGTGGATCCCGCCGCTCTGCCGCCTCCTCCGCCGACGGCGCCGGCGATCCTGCCCCTATTGAGTCTCGCAAAATAGAGTGACACCTTTTGGTGTTGCCGTACGTATTCTTATGTATGGGAACACCGAAAGGAAAGCGCCGCGATTTCGAAGCATTGGAGAAACGCCGTTTCGAAGCGATGCGTTTGCTCGATGAAGGACTCAATCAGTCCGAAACCGCCAGGCGTCTGACAGTCGCCCGCCAAACCGTCAGTGAGTGGCGACGACAGTACCTGGCGCAAGGCGAGGCCGGGCTGCGCAAGGCCGGCCGCGCCGGCCGCAAGCCGCTATTAGACGCCACGCAGCTCGAACGCCTGGAGATCCTGCTGCTCGAAGGCCCCGAGGCGCACGGCTTCCCGACGCCGTTGTGGAGCTGTCCGCGGGTGGCTCGTCTGATCCGAGACGAGTTCGGCGTGCGCTATCACGAGGGCCATGTCTGGAAGATCCTGCGGGCGCTCGGCTGGAGCCCGCAACGCCCGGTCGGCAAAGCCCGCGAGCGCAACGAAGAGGCCATCCGCGACTGGAAGTGCAAGAGGTGGCCGGCCATTAAAAAAAAGCCCGCAAACAAGACCGCACGATCGTCTTCATCGACGAAAGCGGATGGAGTCAGAAGCCGCATCGTTGCCGCACCTGGGCGCCGCGCGGCGAGACGCCGCTGCTGGAGTTCAACTTCAATTGGCAGAAGCTTTCGGTGTCGGCCGGGTTGACGTTGCGCAACTTTTACTTTCGGCTCTATCCCGGCGCGATTGGCGAGTTGGAGGTCATCGACTTTCTGAAGGCCTTGGTTCGCCACATGGACGGCCCGTTGATGATCGTCTGGGACCGCTTGCCGGCGCATCGCAGTCGGATGGTGCGAGAGTTCATTGAACTCTCGCAAGGCCATATCGTGACGGAGTAATTGCCGGCGTATGCGCCGGAGCTGAATCCGGTGGAATACATCTGGGCGTACTGGAAACAGCACGAGTTGCCGAACGTCTGTCCGAAGGACTACTGGGAACTCGACGAACGTGCCCGCAAAACGCTGCGGCGCATGCGCCGCAAACCGCGCTTGATTACCGCTTTCTGGAAACAGTCTTCTCTTTGTCTCGATTGACAGGATATTATGCGAGACTCAATAGGTGTGGTGATGGGCAACTTGCTGCCGACGATCAACGCTATCTCCGGCGAGAGCATTATTAGCATCTTTGGGAGAGATTTCGCGCCTGACGGTGTGGACAACAGAAATACGGAGCTTGATCCCGCTACGGGCCTCATTACAACCAACCTAAACGACGTCTGCGTCGAGATCGACGGAAAACGATCTCCCATGTTCCATGTGATCACCGAGACCAACCCCAGCGACCCTACCGTTGATCAGCTCAACGTGCAGGCTCCAACATTGATGGGGGCCGGGCCCGTGTCTGTCGTTGTGATCTCCGACTGTGACACGCCCGATGAACAGCGCAGCCCGGCCGAACCGGTGCTGTTGTTGGATCGCACACCTGCGTTCTTTCTTCGGGAACCGATCCTGAGCCCTACCAGCAACCATATCGTGGCTACTCACCTAGATTTCACGAAGATCGGTGACCCGGAGACCCATCCGGGGACCACGCCGGCGGAGCCGGGCGAATTCATCAGAATGTTTGGCGCCGGGTTCGGCTTAACCGATCCGGATGTCCAAGCCGGCGAAATTCCACAGAATGTGCCCGAAGTGCAAGACAACAAATTCCTTGTCCCGCTGGTCGGTGATGTTAGCGTCACGCTCGGCGGCATGACTCTTGCCGGCTCCCCGGACCTTTTCTACGCGGGCCTCTCGTCTTGTTGCGCCGGCTTGTACGAGATCATTATCAAAGTACCGGACGTGTTGCCCGACGGTGACCACGATGTGACCGCGATGATCGATGGCGTCTCGACGCCGCCAGGCACCTTCATCACCGTGAAGACCCCGTCCGAATCCGCCCCCGGGGCCGGCTCACCCGAGGGCGAGGAGCCTAGCGGTGACGACGTTGTCGACGACGGTTCGGGCGGCGGCGACACGTCGGGTGGCACCGGCGGCGACGACACGTCGGGCGGTGGCGGGGGCGGGGGGGGCAGCATGGGCGAAGGCACGGGCTACCTGCAAATCCCCGGCGCGGGAACCCGCGGCCCGACGCTCTTTCCGCCAACGTCGAGCACCCGCGGACGCTGACCGCCGCGCGTTGCGAAAATATTCATAACGGCGCCACAGAGATGGGATGAGAGGCTGGTCGCTTGGAGCCGGGAAGCGGTAGGCTACCGGCAGCAGCGCACTTCTCCACAAGGGAGGTGCAATGGATTTTTGAAAAGGAGGCGACCAGCCATGAAGAAGAATAGCAAACAACAGACCGACAAGAACCAAACCGACAAACACCAAACCAAGAAAGCCGACAGCTCACAAGCGAAGACCCGCCAACTCACCCAGCTCGAACAACAGTTGGCGCAACAACGCATCCAGATGCAAAAAGACAACGAAATTTGCGCCGTCGCCGGCGTCGACATCGGCGACAAACGTTGCTTCGTACGGCTCACCGACCTCGCCGGCGAAAGCCTCGAGGAATGCCAAGTCCCCACCCGCCCGGAGGCCTTGGATCGCTGGTTCCGCCGTTGGCCGCGGCTGCGCATTGTGATCGAAACCGGCAGCCACAGCAACTGGATTCGCCGCCGCCTGGCCGCCCTCGCCCACGACGTGCTCGTCGCCGACGCGCGGCAATTGCGTTTAATCAGCCAATCCGACTCGAAAAACGACCGCAACGACGCCTATTGGTTGGCCGAGCTGGGACGCACCAACCCGGCCCTGTTGAATCCCGTCGCGCCGCGCAAGCTCGAGACCGAACAACAACGCACGTTGTTGCGGGCGCGCGAGGCCGTGCTCGAGTGCCGCACGAAATTGAAAGGGAGTTTGCGCGGCATGGCGAAGTCGCACGGCATCCGCTTGGGCCGATGCGCCCAGAACCAATGGGTCGAGCGCGTCCGGGAGGCCTGCCCCGAGGTGTTGCACGCGGCGTTGTTGGGGGTGGCGACACAAATCGAAAGCCTCGGCGCGACGATCCGCGAATATGACAAACAAATCGTCGCGTTGGGCAAGCAATACGCAGCGGTCGAGCGGCTGCGAACGATCGGAGGGGTGGGGCCGCTGACGGCGTTGACGTTCGTGTTGGCGCTCGACAACGACCCGGGCCGCGTGAAGCGTTCGCGGCAGGTCGGCGCGCTGGTGGGGCTGCGTCCCAAGCAACGCCAATCGGGCGAGCGGTCACTGCGGCTGGGCGTGACGAAATCGGGAGATCCGCTGCTGCGGCGGACGTTGATTCAGTGCGCGCACTGGGTGCTGGGGCCGTTCGGGACCGACTCCACGCTCAGGCGCTGGGGTTTGGGTTTGGCGGCGCGCGGCGGAGGACATGCGAAGAAGCGGGTGGCGGTGGCGCGCAAGTTGGCGGTGCTGATGCATGTGTTGTGGGTGAAACAAGAAAACTACGATCCGCTGCACGGGCTGACGGAAACGGTTTCCCCATAAGGCAGGGACGATGAGGCGCAGTCGGCGGCAACGGTTTCGGATGAAGCAACGTGATGAGGACATCCGCGAGCCCCCTAACGGGGACTCGGCGGCAAGAAGATTCCTGTTGAAAGGAAGGGAGTAGGGGATTGGGCGGACGAAGCGAGGCCGCGGCGGAGAATCGAGATCGTGTCACGGTAACTGCGGGCTCTGGGCAGGCAGGCCGATTCTTTCGAGGATGGGTCGAAGCCGCAACAGAGAGAGCAGCGCCGAAAGACCGGACCCCAACCAGCAGAGGTCAACAACGAGACCGATAACACTGCGAATGGAAGCCCGGTCCTCAACGCGCCGCAAGGCATGAGGACCCGGGCCGGATCCGACAAACCGACCAACGCCTCCCAACGACCGCCCTTGACAAGCGACCCACCTCTCATGGAAGCCCTGAGCGCAAGCGACGGGTCCGAGCGTCCGAAGAAGGTCCGAGCGTAGGAGCACGCCGACCGAGTCCGGCCTGGGTCGCCCTGTAGCCGGCCCCCTCGCTCCCTGTTGCTGCTCTCGCCCCATCCGGTGGAGTATGATCGCTGGAACGCATGGCGACCGACTCCAGCAGTTCCTTGCACGCTTCCTCCCACAGCGCGCCTGACCCGGAAACGATCCGCGATTGCCTCGATCGGATCGTCCGCGGCAAGGGCTTTCGGCGCTCGTTGCGCATGGTGCGGTTTCTCCGCTTCGCGGTGGAGAAGACGCTCGAGGGCAAGGGCGACGAGTTGAAGGAGTACGCCGTCGGGGTCGAAGTCTTCGATCGCGGCGAGTCGTTCGATCCCGCCGCCGACAATATCGTCCGCGTCGAAGCCAACCGCCTGCGATCCAAGCTCAAGGGCTACTACGAAACCGA
Source organism: Bryobacterales bacterium (assembly GCA_965238125.1). Taxonomy (GTDB): domain Bacteria; phylum Acidobacteriota; class Terriglobia; order Bryobacterales; family UBA6623; genus UBA6623. The sequence continues at coordinate 6,722,733 of OZ250179.1, forward strand.
GGGCACGGACGACCCGGTCGTAATCGACTTCCCGCGCGGCGGCTATTTCGCGGAATTTCGATCCGCCGACGCTCGACCTGACGGCGGCGGTACCGGCGCGCCGACCCACTCCCGACTTTTCGAAGAGCGCGGCAGGCGTCACCTATTGCGCGGGACCGAACAAGAGATTGGCAAAGCGCTGGCCTGTTTCGAGCAATGGAGAGCTGCGGTCCCCGGCGACACGGGCCCGTATATCGGCTCGGCGGCGGCCCACATGGCGCTCGCCCAACTCGGTTTCGACCCGGCACCCGGTTTGCTCGACGCCGCGGGCGAGGCTCTCGGCCGCGCCCTGCAAATCAATGGCTCGGAAGCGCGAACCCACGCCGCCATCGGTCGCCTGCGCATGCTCGAAGGCGATTGGGCGGCGGCTCAAAGCGCCACCCAACTAGCGGTCTCGCTCGACGGTGATTCCGCGCAGGCGCGTGTTTGCCGCGGGCTCTTATTCACACGGCTGGGGCGATTCCCAGAAGCGGCGGGGGAGCTGGAGCGCGCCGTCGAGTTGGACCCGATGGACCCGGCTGTCCGCGTCGCGCTCGCCGACGCCCACTATTTCGCCCGCGAGCCGGGCAAGGCCCTCGATCAAGCTCAAGCGACGATCTACTTCGAGCCCGATTATCATCCCGCTTTTGCAACGGCCGGGTTGGCCTATGCCGCCGAAGGCGCTTTCGACGACGCCGTTACCTCCCTCGATCACGCCGTCGACCTCAGCGGCGGCGCACCGCGGGTCCTGGCGTCGCTCGGTTGCGTATTGGCGGCGGCGGGGGATTCCGACAGAGCGGAAGAAATTCTCGCGGCCCTCGAGCAGCGGCGCGAGGAAAGGTATTCGTCGCCCTACGGACTTGCCTTGGTGCGCGCGGCTCTCGGCCGCGAGGACACCCTCGATTGGCTCGACCGCGCCCTCGATGAGCGAGCACCGGGATTGGCGGATTTGGGCGTCGAGCCGGCGTTTGACGCGTTTCGAGATGAACCTCGATTCAACGCCCTCCTCGGTAAGGTCGCATTACGCCGCTGACCGGAACCAGCCGGGTTCGCCGTGCAGGAGTCGCGGAAGGGCCTAAGCCGCATTTCTCACCGCCTGACGAGCAAAGCACACGATAGGCCCGCCATTACTTCGTTGCGCTTGCTCGCCGTGCTCACCGTACTGTTCAAGTACGCCTCCGCGCGCCAAGCGGCGGGAGCGCAATACACGAGAGCCAAGGGCGCCCTTCAGCGCATGGTCAGGCGTCTTGAGTACGCGGCTGTAAGATCACTGCTCTCGGCGGGTCGCGTGCAACGGCATCGCATACCGCTTACTAACGTGCGCGGCTCGGTTTGGGTGGGCCCGCGCGCGACCCCTACTCAATACCCAACCGCTTTTGGATTTCCTCGAGCGGCACGCCTTTCGTCTCGGGCATCAAGCGCAGGACCCAGATCAACTGCAGCACCATCATCGCCGAGTAAAACGCGAAGATGTGTCCGCCGGACATCTCGGCGATAATCGGGAAGGTCCAAGAAATCAGCGCCGCGAAGAACCAGTGCGTGAAGCTGCCCAGCGCCTGACCGCGGGCGCGAACGCGGTTCGGGAAAATCTCACTGAGAAAGACCCAGATCACGACGCCTTGCCCGAAGGCATGCGAGGCGATGAAGACCAGCAGACTCCCCAATACGACCATGCCGCCTACATCGTCGAAGTCGGTTCCGTAGGTGTAGAAGGCGGCGGCGGTGGCGGCCAGGCTCAGGATATAACCAATCGAGCCGACGATCATCAATTTGCGGCGCCCGAAGTGATCGATCACCAACAGCGCCCCCATCGTAAAGACCAAGTTCGTTCCGCCGACGGCGACGGCTTGGAGCAAGGCGGAATCCGCGCCCGCCCCGGCCATTTGAAAAATGTGCGGCGCGTAGTACATCAATGCGTTAATGCCCGATAGCTGATTGAATGTCGCAATGGCGACGGCCAACAAGATAGGTTGCTTATAGGCCGCCTGCAGCAGCGGTTCTTGGACACTGTGGCGCTCGAGGGCCAGTGATTCCTCGATTTCCGCCACTTCCTTTTCGACCGAGGCCGCGCCCAGCGACTCGAACACCGCGACCGCCTCGTCGCGGCGGCCTTGCGCCACCAGCCAGCGCGGGCTGAACGGCGTAGTGAACAACAGCAAGAAGAAAACAGCCGCCGGCAGCGCTTCGACCCCGAACATCATGCGCCATTCCGCGTCTCCAAGCTGGAATTGCGCGATGAAGTAGTTCGACATATAGGCGACCAAGACGCCGAGCACGATGTTGAACTGCGTGACCGCGACCAGCCGCCCGCGAAAACGCGCCGGCGAGATTTCCGCGATGTACATAGGCGAGACAACCGAGGAGGCTCCGACAGCCAGGCCGCCGATAAGGCGAAAGATCAGCAGCGAATACCAATCCCAGGCTATGGCGCAGCCGAGCGCGGAAATGAAATACAGCACGGCGACCCAGCTCAGTGTCTTGCGGCGGCCGAGCTTATCGGAGGGCTTGCCCGCGCCCAGGGCTCCGATGACCGTGCCGATCAGCGCCGCGGCGACGGTGAAACCCAGTGTATTGGCGGTCAGACCGAAGATCTCGCGAAGCTGATCCGTGGTCCCGGAGATGACCGCCGTGTCGAAACCGAACAGCAGCCCGCCCAGGGCGGCAATGATGGAAGCACGGAGCAGAGTCGGGTTCATAGTGATCTTTCGTTTCCTTGGTGGGGCGGAATCGGAGCGGGTTGGTGGTATAGGATCGCACACCTGGGGGGTTAGAGGGTGCGAGGCTGACGCGGATTGGCCCGTCGCTTCCGGGCTATGAGGTCCGCCATTACTTCGTTGCGATTGCTCGCCGTGCTCACCCTACTGCTCAAGTACGCTTACGCGCGTCATGCGGCGCGCCTCGTATTGACGGGCCTCTCATGCACTTTGCCTCGCCGCGCGATAAGAAGAGCGGACTAGAATGGACAGGTGCGGTCGCGCCTTCATCGCTTCGTCACCCCAATCCGGAAGCAAGGCCCGAATCCCTACGTCGAGGTTCCCGTCGAAGTTTCCACCCACCTCGCGAAATACGCCGAAAAAGGTCACATCCGCGTCTACGGCACTCTCGAGGAGGCCAAGATTCGGGGCAATCTCGTCCCGAGAGGCAGCGGCCTTTGGCTCTTCCTTCATGCCGGAATGCGCGCCCTTGCGGGGGTTGGCGTGGGGGACACCGTCGAACTCGCCCTGCGCGCCGTTCCGTGGGATCACGTGCCGATCGCAAGCGACTGTAAGGCAGCACTCCGCAAGGCCGGCGCGTTGAAAAGCTTCGAAGCCATGAGCCCCTCGCAACGCCACGAACTGTTGCGGTGGGTCGATATCGCCGAATCCGCCGAGCAGCGCGCAAGGCGGCTGGCCGCCATGGTGGATCAAGTTCGAGGACACACCCCCGCTTCGAAAAAGTATGAGGCCGCCAAGGGGCTCAAGCCCCTGTGGGCCTGCCCAAAGTGCGGGCATATCTTCGTCAACCCGAATCAGTGGCACAGTTGCAAGCGCTACACACTAAAGCAAGCGCTGAGCAAGGGCAGCCCCCAAGTCCGCCGCCTATTTGAGCAGTTGCGCGAAAAGGTCTCATCGTTAGGGTCCGTTCACGTGCAAGCGTATCGAGACCACGTCGCATTCCTCGTCCGAGTGCGCTTCCTACAGGCAACACCGAAGAAGAATTGGCTCGATGTGGCTTTCTGGTTGCGGCGTCGCGTCGACAGCCCGCGCTTTCGGAAGGTAGAAACCCTCACCCCCACCGATCACATTCATCTCTTACGCGTCACCGAAGAAGACCAACTCGACGACGAAGTAACGGCCTGGATTCGTGAAGGCTATGCGGTGGGAGAACAACGGCGCGCCTAACCTAAGCCCAGGGCTAGGGGAGGCGGTTTTGGGTCGCCGCTTGTTTTGCTTTCGGGCGACGGCGTCGGGTACCGCTCGGTTTGGTATTGCGTTAGGCGGTTAGCAGGTCGGCGACCTCATGGAGATAGGGAACCCGCCCGAGCATACAGTGCAGCGCTCCGGCCGCACAGCTGAAACGCAGAGCCGTCAACTCTTTGCTGCCCTGCCCGATGGCGAGCACGAACGCCCCGTGGAAGACGTCGCCGGCACCGGTGCTGTCAAGCACCGTTACGGGATGGGAAGGGACCCTGCCTCCCGCATAGGCCGCGCCTTGGTCGCCCAGCGTCACCGCTCCCCAGGCCCCCAGCGCCTCGATCTTGGCGATGAGTCCTTCGACGCCGCCATGAGCGGCTGCCATGTCTTCATCGGCGATGACGTGGGTTGACAGGCCGGCCAATTCCCAAACGGCCGGGGAGTCGATATCGAAATCGAGGACAACCGGCAGGTTTCGGCGGCGGGCTTGTTCAGCCAGGCGAACGGCTCCTTCCACCCAGCGGCCGTCGATGAGCACGGCGTGGGCGTCGTCGGCGGCGTCCTCGGGCAGCCAGTCGGCTTCCGTCGGCATGCCTTCGCCCCACGAGGGGAATAGAAACCGCTCGCCGTCGGGGCGAATGAAGACTTCGCAGCGTGTGCTGACCGCACCGGGAAATTCGCGAAAGCTGCGAATGTCGACGCCGTCGTCCTCGAGGAATTTTCCGGCTTGTCGGCCCGAGGCGTCGTCGCCGCGGCGCCCGAAAAACGACGCCCTACCGCCGAGTCGAGCCACGGTCACGGCGCCGACCGCGGCCGGGCCGCCGAGGGCGTCGCTGCGTTTGGGGACTCGCTCGCGGCGAAGTTCGGGTGGAAATCGATCGACAAAGAGACGGTTGTCGAGACAACCCATGCCGAGGCAGAGGACATGAGGGCGGTCGGCGGTGTCCTTTTCCATGAATCTTTCCAGCAAACCCTGGGCGAGGCGTTGATCGGGTGTAAGCCCGCATTTTCAATTTGATGTTTGACATCCCGACCTTCCGGCGGCCTTGAGCGTCTTTATTCATAGGGGCTAGAGCCCGCTGAGGACGCCATGGAGGCCAACACCCAATGGGTGAAAAACAAACCAAGCCATTCCAGCTAAGTTTCAACGGCTCGTTGAAAGTCGATTTCCAGGGATCGCACGTCACTTCCGACGGTGGCCTGATTTTGGTTCGCGAACTGGACGAACGGCTCGGTCTCGGAGAACTGATTGACGAGCATCTCAGCGACTCCCGGCAAGGCACCAACAAGCAGTTCACGCTCGCTGATCTGTTGCGGCAGTCGATCTACAGCCGCTTGGCAGGCTACGAGGACGTCAACGACGCCGTCCGAGTGTCGGCTGACCCGACGTTTCGCTTGATCGGCTCGCAGAGGAACTGGGATCGCGGTGCGGCCTTAACCTCGACGCTGCACGGCTTCGAGACGGAGATGCTGGCGAGCGAAGAGAACCTGCTGGGGCTGATGGCGCTGAACCGAGAGCTGGTCGGGCAAGCGGAGGCGTTCGACGACTCCGAGCGGGTCGTTCTGGACATGGACTCCACCGAGAGTCCGGTCCATGGCCAACAGGAAGGCAGTGCCTACAACGGACACTTCGAGTCGGTCTGCTACCACCCGTTGCTTTTGTTCAACGGTCATGGTGATTGCCTCGCTGCCAAGCTGCGTCCCGGCAACGTGCACAGCGCCGAGGACTGGGATGAGCTATTGTTGCCGGAGATCGAGCGCCAACAGGCTGCGGGCAAGCAGGTCGCCTTCCGGGGCGATGCCGCCTTTGCCAAGCCGGAGATCTACGAGGCGCTGGAGGAGCGCGGCGCGGACTACGCGATCCGCATTCCGGCCAAGTAAGAACCTGGAGCTGGAGATCGAAGACATCCTGTTTCGTCCGCCGGGGAGGCCCGGCCGCAAGCCGCTAGTGCGCTACAAGAGCTTTCGCTATCAGGCGGAGAGCTGGAAGGGGCCGAGACGAGTTGTCGCCAAGGTCGAGCACCACCAGGGCGAGCTATTCGCGCGCGTCGGTTTTATCGTGACGAACATGAGCTTGCCAAGCCGGTCGGTGGTGCGTTTCTACAACAAGCGCGGCACGGCGGAGCAGTGGATCAAAGAAGGTAAGCAAGCGACGCACTGGACGCGGCTGTCGTGCCATCGCTTCCGGGCGAACGAGGTGCGCTTGCAGTTAAGCGTGCCGGCCTACAACCTGGGCAACCTGTGGCGGCGACTCGGGTTGCCGCACAGGATCAAGACGTGGTCACTGACGAGCTTGCAGCAGCGGTTGATGAAGACGGGCGGCAGATTGGTCAAGCACGCGCGGTACTACTGGTTGCTCTTGGCCGAGGGACATCTGAACCGGCGGCTGTTTGGCGACATGCTGCGGAGGATCTGGGCGCTGCCTGTGCCGGGTGGTTAGCACCGCACTTGGCGAATGCGAAATCTGTGTACTGAGGACGGAAGCTCGGAGGGGTGTCTGCGAAATTGACTTCGCAGCGGCGGATCAGCCCCCATGAGGGGCAAGAAGGGGGCTCGATCGGTCCCGCCTCAGCCGCCGCCTCTTTCGGGTGGAGAAATGGTTGCGCTTCGCCGGGTGAGGGTGTAGACTCGTGCCGTCAGAGGAGCCAAATCGGAAATCCTGGGTAAGACGTAAATGTGGGCGCAGGAGCCCGGTTCACCGGGCTTGGGTTGCAAATAGGCCGGCCCTTTAGGGCCGGTATGAGCAGCGGCACGAGAAGCCAGGCCGCTTCAGCGGCCTTCTCCACCCGGCTTTAGCCACCGATGAACCAAGCGGAAACTCCAGGATCGTGGAAAGCATCATGAGGAGGCTCGCCCCTGCGCCGTCAATTCTCCCATATTGATGTCACGCACTTGCGTACATCCAAATATAGCGTGTAACGCGGTATGATCGACCTTAACACCGACCGCCGGGGAAACTTCAGCCCCTCGGCTGGCGTCTGTTGCTTAGCATGCGGTCTCTCATCGCCCTAACGGTCCGCGGCTGTCTCGTGTTGGCGCTGGCGATTAGTCTCTCCACCGTCGCCGTCGACACCTGGGCGCAAGCCCCAGGCCCGCTTTCCCCCGGCCGCCGCAAAGCCCGCCGTCCGACGCGCCCGACCACAACCACGCTAACCGGCGAGACGATCATGATCTCGGGGAAGCTGATCGAGGTGTACACCACGACGCTTCTCGTCGAACCCCCCCAGGGCAACAGCATCAGGGTTCTGCTGAGCGCGGGCACGCGCTTCGTCCTCGAGGACCGCATCATTACGGTTGAAACCCTGAGGGTCGGTGACGGCGTCACTGTCCACGGCGTCAAGCAGGGCCCGGGCAAGCTCAAGGCAATCCAGGTCGGCGTGCACCTCGGTTCGCTCACGAAATCCACGACCACTGCGCCGACGCTGATTCGCTCGGACACGAAAAGTTCGGAAACTCGGCCCGGCCCGCCCGTCGCCGAGGATGACGGAGGTCCGCCGACCTTGCGTCGCCGCAAGCCGGGAGAACGCCGGCCGCGAACCTCTTCCCCGGATTACCCGACAAGCGACCCCCCGAGCGAGCCACAGCCCGGCGAGACCTATCCGGCCGAAGCCGAACCCGTGGAAAACGAGCGGGCCGAGTCGGAACCGAGCATCTCCGAGCGACCGACAGCCGCCTCGGACACGGCATCGGAAACCGCCCAAGGCGAACCCATCGAGATCGTTTCGGATCCGTCGATCATTACCCTGAGCGGGCATGAGGTCGACCCGGTCATCGCCCGCACGCGCGAATGGGTCTTTTCCTACAGCGAGCGGCTGCCCAACTTCATTTGCCGCGAAGTGATGACGCGCATGGCGAAGCAGGGGCCTCACGGCTGGCACACTCTCGACATCGTCGAGGCCGACGTGGTGTACGAAGATCAGAAGGAGAGCTACCGCAACATCAAGATCAACGGCAAACCGGCGGGGAACGAAATGGATCAGCTGGAAGGAAGCTGGTCGATGGGCGAATTCGCCTCGACCTTACTGAGCGTTTTCGCGCCGGGTTCTCGAACCCGCTTCCGTTTCAGTCGGTTTTCCGACGTCGCCGGGCTTCCCGCCAAGGTCTATAAGTTCTCGATCAGCGAGCCGAACTCACGGTGGCACGTCGCCGCCGAAGGGGGAACCATCACGCCCGCTTACGACGGGTCGGTGTGGATTCACGAAGAGACGGCGCATGTGTTGCGGGTCGAAACCCACGCCGTCGATCTTCCCGACGATTTCGAACTCGACGCCATTGAGATGACGGTCGATTACAACCGCATCCGCATTAGCGGCGGCGAGTATTTGCTGCCGGTCCAATCGGAAAACCTGGGGTGTTGGCGCGACAGCGGCCGTTGCGCCCGCAACAAGATCGAGTTTCGCAACTACCGCCGCTTCAGCGCCGAGTCGACGATCGTGACCAGCGATTCCTCGATCGACTACGGAGACGAAGCCGAGGGCGAGAGGCCCGAGGCCGACGAAAACCGCTGACATCCAATTCCGGCGCGGCATGTAGCTGCGGAGGCGCGGTCGAAAGTCCACGCTCCCCATGTTCCTAGTGCTCCAAGCCCCCGATCAAAGTCCACCCTGCCGCCCGCCCGGCGTCCCGCGCAGGTGCGCCCGTTCCGGGTCATAGTGCGGGTTGGGAGTCGGCATCTTCGCCCCCAGCGAGCGCCGCCAGTCATCGAGCAGCTTCCAGAGATCCCCGGCCTTCTCGGGCATCGCCTCGGCCAGGTTATTCCGCTCATCGATGTCTTCCGCCAGGTTGTAAAGCTCCAAGCTATCGTCGTCGTAAAACTCGATCAGCTTGAAGTCCCCCTGCCGCACCGCGCCACCCGGACGCCCGAGCTGGTTGCTGTAGTGCGGGTAGTGCCAGTAGATCTCTCGATCGCCGAGCGGCGCGCTTTGCTCGAGCGCGGGCTTGAGCGTGACGCCGTCCATTGGACCGGCCGTAAGGCGCAACTTCCAAGCCCCCGCGGCGTCGATCATGGTCGGGAAAAAGTCCGTACTCACGACCACCTGGCGAGAAACGCTTCCCGGTTTGGTGACGCCGGGCCATCTGACGATCAGCGGTTCGCGGATGCCGCCTTCATACAAATGCCCCTTGCCCTCCCGGAGCGGGGCGTTCGATGTCACCGGCTCGTTCTTCCACTCCGGCGAATTTAGTCCGCCGTTGTCCGACATGAAGAAGACGACCGTGTTGTCGGCGATGCCCAAGTTTTCGAGCTTGTCCAACAAGCGGCCGACATTTTCATCGACGCTGTGGATCATCGCCGCGTAGATTGGGTTGTGCTGATCTTTGCCGGGGACCAGGCCGGGCGTGCGTTTCGCTTCGAATCGCGCCGTGGACTGGGGCTTGGCCTCGATGGGAATATGGACGGCGTAGTAAGGCAGATATAAGAAGAACGGCCGTTGGTGATTGCTCTCAATGAACTCCAGCGCCCTGTCGGTCAAGTGATCGGGCAGGTATTCGCCGGAGCGCGCTTCCACTGGCGGGTTGCCCTCCCATTGGGGATAGAAGAAGCTGCGCGGCATCCCGCTTGACGTACCGGCGTAGTTGGAATCGAAACCCTGGTCCTGGGGCAGAAAGCCCTCTCCGCCCAGGTGCCACTTGCCGATGTGCCCGGTGGCGTAACCGGCTCCGCGCAAGGCCTCGGCGATGGTGACCTCTTCGAGCGGCAATTGATAGACGTTCTTCGGGGGCGTGACCGCGGAATAAGGCAGCCGATGATCACCTCGAATGTAGTTGGTGATCCCGTGGCGCACCGGGTATTGGCCCGTCATGATGCTCGCGCGCGTCGGCGAGCAAACCGGGCAAGCGGCGTAGGCGTCGGTGAAGCGCATGCCCTCCGACGCCAGGCGATCGATATTCGGCGTCTCGTGGAAAGTGCTTCCGAAACACCCGACATCGGCCCAACCCAGATCATCGACGAGGATAAAGAGAATATTCGGCTTGGCGGAATTCGTCACCGGTCCCGGTCGAGCGGAACAGCCCGACCAGCACAGGACCGCGATGAGCGCGATCGCGAACCTCTTGTTTCGACTCGTGGTCCTCGATGCGCCGGCACACATAGGATGTCAATTGCCCCCGGTTCACCGCGTTTGGCCGACGGGCTTCCCCGCTCTCTCCCGCCGTGAGCCGACGCCGCCTATTCTCCCATATTCATGTCGCGCGCCCGAGCAAGTGAGCTGTCAAAAACCGCCACGCCTTGCCTACTGAGTCTCGCATAATATACTGTCAATCGAGACAAAGAGAAGACTGTTTCCAGAAAGCGGTAATCAAGCGCGGTTTGCGGCGCATTCGCCGCAGCGCTTTGCGGGCGCGCTCGTCGAGTTCCCAGTAGTCCTTCGGGCAGACGTTGGGCAACTCGTGCTGCTTCCAGTACGCCCAAATGTATTCCACCGGGTTCAACTCCGGCGCATAGGGCGGCAAGTACTCCGTTGCGATGTGATCCTCGGAGAGCTGGATGAACTCCCGCACCAGGCGGCTGCGGTGCGCCGGCAGCCGGTCCCAGACGATCAGCAGTGGGCCGTCGATGTGGCGCACCAAAGCCTTCAGGAAGTCGATGACCTCCAGCTCGCCGATCGCGCCGGGATAGAGCCGGAAGTAAAAGTTGCGCAACGTCAGCCCGGCCGACACCGACAGCTTGTCCCAGTTGAAGTTGAACTCCAACACCGGTGTCTCGCCGCGCGGCGCCCAGGTGCGGCAACGATGCGGCTTCTGACTCAATCCGCTTTCGTCGATGAAGACGATCGTACGTTCTTCTTTGCGGGCTTTTTTTTAATGGCCGGCCAAGTCTTGCGCTGCCAGCCGCGGATGGCCTCTTCGTTGCGCTCCCGCGCTTTGCCGACGGGCCGTTGCGGGCTCCAACCGAGCGCCCGCAGGATCTTCCAGACATGGCCCTCGTGATAGCGCACGCCGAACTCGTCTCCGATCAGACGAGCGACCCGCGGACAGCTCCACAGCGGCGTCGGGAAGCCGTGCGCCTCGGGGCCTTCCAGCAGCAACGCCTCGAGGCGTTCGAGCTGCGCGGCGTCCAACAGCGGCTTACGGCCGGCGCGGCCGGCCTGGCGCAACCCGGCTTCGCCGTCACGCCGGTATCGTCGCAGCCACTCGCTGACGCTTTGCCGCGCGACCTTCAATCGCCTCGCTGTCTCGGACTGACTACAGCCTTGCTCGACCAACCGGATCGCTTTGAAACGGCGCTTCTCCAGGGCCTCGAAATCCCGCCGTACGCCTTTTGTATTTCCCATACATACAAAGACGTACGTACCCCAAAAAAGTGTCACTTTATTTTGCGAGACTCAATAATATCATTTGTATAGCATAACACCAACAAAGGACACAGGTGCACAGGTATGTTAGACTATCAACAATAGAGTCAATAATATTAATAGTTAGCATACCCTTTGGGGCCACGCTTCGCGTGATCCCCGGCAGGGGCTGGCGAGGGGGCTTCGGCCCCCCGCAGAAAACTTGAGGCATCTTGAAGGAAGGCTTGTTTACTCACGGAACGGCATGCCGAGAATATAAGCGTTACCTGGATGAGATGCCGGGCGTTCCCCTGCAAGAGGTCATCAACGGCGAGTGATCATGCTGAGTCTTACCCGTGCCGCTGTGAAAGAAATCGAAGACCGCGGGTTCCGAGTCCGTGGCTACCATGACGCCATAAACGAAGGACCAGCACCCCTTGTTTTGACTGCTACCGATACGAGCACGGGCAAAATCTACAAGGTTCGGCATGAGGACGGCGACGAATACAAAGCCGTGATCGAATTGACGAAGCTGATCGGGGCCGACCCGGAGGTACCATGATCGGCCCAGACCGTCTCGCACCCCCGGCGTCCGTGAGAGCGATCCGCGAAGCTGAAAACCGCTGGCTCATTCAGCCGGTTTGGCCGGTTGTAGTCCCCAGGCCAGGATGATCTTCCAAATGAAATCATCCAGTTCCCTGCCCTACTGATCGGTCGTGGAGCGCGCTAGCTTCTCATGAACTGCTTCCAAGAGCCAAGTGTGGCGCGGAAGCGGAACCGGCCGAGTCTTCAAGAATTCATCAACCTGCTTGAGGAGCCCACTTGGGACGCGAAGCGTAACGGGAATGGTCTGTCGCTCAGAAGATGAAGCTGCTTCATCTTCTGGCACGCTGCCACCTTTGCGAATGAGTGCATCAACATCAACTGGCACCGATGCTGAGCTAGCTGCTGGTTTTCTAGAAACTGCCATCGTTAGACTCCTGCACCAATAGACATCTTACAGACATTAAACAGATGTCTGTATAGAGTCAGAAACTCTTTGATTGCCTTGTCATCTCGAGGCTTTACATCGGTGACAGCGAGGCCGCGGGCGGCTGCTGTTCTATATGCCTTGCGATAGACCAAGACGATGTTGTCGAGAAATTGTAAGGTTTGAGCCTCGCGCAGCATCTCAGCAGCCTCTTCGTTGTCCGGGCCCCGAGGCTCGGCTTTATTCAAGAACGTATAGCCTTTGAGCTTGGCGTTTGCGGGCTGCATCTCGGTGTAGAGCAACTCTGTTTGCTCGAGCGACCACAAGTCAAACGATGATGGCTGAAAGGGTGCTAGCAGAACATCGCTCACGGTCAGCGCCGCTCTCTGGCTGGTGGTGTCCCGCCCACCGGTGTCGATAATGATGTCTTGATACTTGTCTGCTAAGCGCAAGGTTTCGGTACGCACGGCCTGACCAGCGAGCTTGATGCAAGTGAACCCAGCATTGCCAGCGGTCTTGTTGTTGCGCTGTAGGCTGAAATCGGATGAGGTGGTTTGGGTGTCAGCGTCAACCAGCAGCACATCTCTGCCTTCGAGAGAGCGCAGCACTACCAGATTGGTGGCGACAGTGGATTTACCTGAGCCGCCCTTGATGCCGCCAGCGGTGATTATCATTAGAGTCGACTGTGTTGAAAGTCGCTAACGTCTTTAAGATATCGCATAGACATCTTGCAGAAGTCAAGAAAAAAGTTCACAACAGGTGAGGGTAGGGCAGGCCGCGGGGGCCTCTCTGCCGCAGTGCTCTCGCCTCAGACTAAAAAGGGAGGGGTGCCAACTCTACAGCTGTTGGATATTCACGGGAACTCTTGGATCCCAACATGAGCGCTCCGCTACGGCTCTCCTGGCAGCAGGTGTACCAACAATTCGGAGCGGACCCCGCTAAAGCCAGCGATAAGTAATATGAGGGTTCGTCAACTCCTGGGGCCGATCCACCCGGCGTAGCCGTCAATCGAGACTCCGGTCATCTCCCGTGCCGCGGGAAGTTTTTCTAACGCGGCGCAGCGGCACAGGGCTTGATTGATGCGCGGCAGTATATGCATATGGTATACATTTAACAGGACGCGCCAAAATTCCATGCGCCCAAGCGTAAGGAGGGAGGGACTCAAATGGGCCAAGTAAACTTCCGAATGAAAGACGAGCGTCTGGCGCTCATCGACCGGGCGGCGGCGATTCGAGGTGTGACGCGCACCGAATTTGTGCTCCGGTCGAGTGAAGCCGCCGCGATGGAGATATTGAATGAGCGCCCCATCATTGCGCTCGATGATGAGTCATACGATGCATTCGTCGCCGTGCTTGATGCGCCGGTACAACCGAACGACCGTTTGAAAGAACGGTTTGCGCAGCCGCCGCTGTGGGAACGATAACCGCTCCGGAGCCGATCAGCGAACGCCATGACGTCTCGCGGTTCGACTCCGGAATGCCCAGCCTCAATACCTGGCTCCAGCGCAAGGCCCGGTTGAATGAGGCGAAGGGGGGCGCACGGACGTACGTTTGTCTGTGATGGCGCCCGGGTGATCGCATTCTACAGCCTCGCAGCCAGTTCGGTGGAAAGGCGGCGGGTGTCGTCTCGCGTCGGCAGAAACATGCCCGAACCGATCCCGGTGATCTTGCTGGGACAACTGGCGGTAGACACGGACTATCAGGGAAGGGGTTTGGGGTCCGACCTGTTGATCGACGCCGGGAAGAGGGCGTTAACGGCGGCCGATGTTATTGGCGCCCGCGCCATCGTTGTCCAAGCGTTCGACGAAGACGCCAAGAAATTCTACGCGCCATTTGGTTTCTTGCCATTCTCAGATCGTGAAGCACTCATGTTGATCCTCCGAATCTCTGAACTGAGGGTTGCTCTTCAAGAGTTATTGAGTCTCGCAAAATAAAGTGACACCTTTTTGGGGTATATCGTCGCAGCCACTCGCTGACGCTTTGCCGCGCGCCGCAAACCGCGCTTGATTACCGCTTTCTGGAAACAGTCTTCTCTTTGTCTCGATTGACAGCATATTATGCGAGACTCAGTAGGTTCGAGTTCCGCCGGTAGTTCTTGAATAACAGCTAAGTCTTTGCTTGACAAAGCCTTCGAACCTCGCCTAGCATAATCTCGTAACCCGGCCCAGCACCGGGGCAGGCAGCGAACATGGTAAAACACGACATCGTCACCGAAGTGGTCAACCGAACCGGCCTGAGCAAGACGAAAGCCGAGATTGCCGTGGAGACCGTTTTCGAGACGATGAAGCGAGCCATGGAACGCGGCGATCGAATCGAGCTGCGCGGTTTCGGAGTCTTTAACATCCGCCCACGAAAGACCGGCATCGGGCGCAATCCACGTACCGGCGAAGAAGTAATTATCCCGCCCGGCAAAGCCGTCCGCTTCAAGCCCGGCAAGGATCTGCAGTCGCTCTAGCCTTTTTCTCGACGTAGCCGTTGGCGGCCTACTGTACTCCGCGGGTTCGGCCATCGTCAATCCAATTGGTGCTTCAGGCTGTCACGGAAAGGCCCACCGGCCTCGCAACACCGCGGGCCTGGAAACCGAATCGGGTTTGCCTAAAACGCTTGCTACAATCGGACCTTATGCTCAAGCCCGACAATTGCCGCGAACGACAGAAACGTCTGCTTGCGGTAATGGAAGACTCGCAGCTCGATCTGGCCGTCATCACCAACCCCAAGACGGTGTACTATTTTTCGGGCCTGCTCGTGGACACCCGAACCCCGCACGCTTTCGTTCTCCACGGCTCGGGGAAGTCTGTCCTGGTGACCCACGCTTCGGTCGGAGCATCGGCCGCCGCACCCCAGGCCGCCGCCGACGAAGTCCTGCTCTATCGGCACCATCGAATCGACGCCGTTGCCGGCCCCACAAGCTGGGATCATGCCGTCTCCGACCACGTCAGGGAAGCCGCCTCCCGACTGCAACCAGGCGGCGGAGCCTTCGGCATCGAGAGAGAATCCGCAAAGCTTTGGACAACCGAAACACTCAGCGATTGGGCGCAAAAACCGGCCGCCAACCTAACCCCGACCATCGATCGGATGCGCCGACAAAAAGACCCCGATGAGGTCGAGTGTATCCGCCAAACCGTTGCCTTGGCCGAAGCCGGCCTCGAAGCCGTCAAGGAAAAAGTCGATGACGGCGTCACCGAATACAAGCTGTACTCAGCGTATTGCGAGGCCGTGGTCGCCAAGGCACGGACCAGCGTTCCAATCCGTGGAGATTTCGTATCCGGCGCGCGAGCAACCGAGGGCGTCGGCCCGCCAACGGACCGACGCATCCGGCTGGGCGATCTCTTCATCGTCGACACCGGAGCAAGCCACAACGGCTACGTCTGCGACATCACCCGAACCTTTGTCGTCGGCCGCCCAAGCCAACTCCAGCAAGACGCCTGGGGACACGTCATGGAAACCCACGACATCGTGCGGAAAGCGATCCGCCCCGGCGTCCCGACCAAAGAGATCTACACAACGGTCAAGGAACATCTCGACGCTTTCGAACCGGCCCGCGGGTCGTTTTGGCACCACGCCGGTCACGGTATCGGTCTTAGCGGTTGGGAGCTGCCCTGGTTAACGCCCGGCAGCGACGAGCCGGTGTTGGACCGCGAGGTATTGGCCTGCGAACCCGCGCTTTACTCAGCAGCGTTACAAGGCGGCATTCGCCTGGAACACGACTACCTCGTAACCCCGGAAGGCGTCACCGCCCTCGATCATTTCCCGATGGGGTTGACATAACTTCGGGGCGGACAACCGACCACCCGGTGGCGACCGGCACTCGTGCCGGTTGCTACCGAGTCGCGACGCCCGCTCAGCCCTCACCACAGCACCACAAGATTCACAAACCCCACGACAACGCCGAAAGCCACCGCCCAGGTCACCGGCCGCCGGTACCACCGTAATCCACCCGGCGGAACGGGGAAAGGATACTCCGGCACCGGCCGCACTTCCTCGCGAGTACGCTCGAGCCAGGTCTTTGGCGCGGGCCGATGTTCGTCCGGGGCGGGTCTCGCCGGGACCGCCTCCGCGTCAACCTCCCCACGACTTGCATAAACCAGATTCCGCAAATCCTCCTTCTTCGCCCAACCCCAATACAATGTCGAGATCAGCATCGCCGACGACGTCAGCGCAATGCTCCACGGATAAGCCCACCACGTGTTCGTCCACCACACCGGCAGGTCGAGGCCCCAACGGTCTCCCAAAAACGAGCTGACCCCGTAGGCGATCCCGACGAACAAACCCACCGCCCCGGAACGCTGGTGGACTCGCGTCAGCGTGCCCATCATGTAAACCGTAAACAGCGGCATGACCGCGACGCTCGTCAATCGCAAATAAAATGCCACCATCCCGGAATCGAGAAACGGAATGTAGCCGAACGACAAGGCGATGACGCCGAAAGTCGCATACCGAGAGACCGTCAGATAATGGACGTCCTCGCGGGTTTTGACGAAAAACCGCGCGTAGATATCGCGTGTGAAAACCGCCGCGATCGACGATCCGATCGAATCGTAAGTCGAGATGCCGCCCGCCAGCACGCCGGCAACGACAATCCCGATCAGCCCGGGGCTCAAGAAATCTTGGACCAGCTTGGGATAGACCTCGTCGACCATGGCCAGATCCGGAAACACCGCTTTGCCGAGAATGCCCAAGGTGATGTTGAACCCCATCACGGCGGCCAGCACGACGCTCGCTAGAAAGGCCGCCATTTTCATATCCCACTCCGAGCGCGCCGCCAGCAAGCGCATCGCTTGGGAATGATTCACCACCGAGTAGGCGGTATGGGCGACGATCCACCCGAAAATCACGAGGACAGCCGGCACTCCGGGCTCGGAACGTCCGCCGACGTGCATCATCGAACCGACCAGCGTCGGATCGATCGCCGCCAAGCGGTCTTCCAGCCCGCTCCACCCACCGACGAAGTTCCACAGAACGACCCACAAGATCAACGCGGCGAGAAACATCCCCACCGATTGCAGAGCGTCGGTCACCGCGACCGATTTCAGCCCGCCCGCCGCCGTGTAGGCCGCCGAGGCGAGGGCGATCCCGACGACGAACCACCATGTCGCCGTCCCCCAACCCGTCAAGATCGAAAATGTCAAGTACAGTGAAAAGGCGATATTGCCAAGAACGTTGGTGCGATACTGCACTTGGATCAGCGCGCTCAGCAAGCGCACCGCCGGCCCGAAACGGTGTTCGAGGTACTCGGCGTTGGTGAACATCCCGCCGCGGTAAAGCGGCAAAAAAACAAAGTACGAGACAACAAACCAGCCGATGGGAATGCCCAGCCACCAGCTCGTCAGGTTCGACAGGCCGAAGGTGTAGGCGCCCCCGACCACGGCCACGTAATCGCCGCTATCGACGGCGGTGGCGAACATTGAAAGTCCGACGATCCACCACGGAAGTCCCTTGGCGGCTAGAAACCACTCGTAGGAAGTGGTCGTGCCCCGCGCCAAGTAAAGCCCGTAGACCACGATCGCGCCGTTGGCCACGATGACGATGAGCCAATCAAGGGGGGTCATTGTCCGTGAACCGTGAGCCGTAAACCGTGAACCGATTTTGGCCGGCGTTTCTACTTCTCGGTGGCGGCTTGCGTCGAGAGGATTTCCTTGGCGTGGATCTCGGCGGCCGCGAGGTGCTTGGCCAACGCTTCGGCGGCGTCGGTTTCCGGCGGCGGCTCGCTCATGTGCTCGTAATGGCGGTGGCGGTCTTCGCCTCGCGCCAGGATCACGGGATGATCCGGCGTCACCTGCTTGACTCGCGGATCGATGTAGCGAATAGCAAATCCGATGCGCGGCTCATCGGAGGCGTTGCAGCCGGAGCCGTGAATGATCTTGACGTGGTGCAGCGACATTTCCCCGGGTTGCAAAACCACGTCCACCACATCTTCGTCGGCGACATCCACCTGAACCTCCTGGCCGCGCGAGAGCAAATTGTCTTCCGCCCAAGTTTCCTTATGCGGATGAATCGGATCTTTCTGCGTGCCGGGGGCGACCCGCATGCAACCGCTCTCGACCGTGCTTGGAGAGAGCGCGATCCATGCCGTCGTCACGAGCGTGGAATCGAGTCCCCAGTAGGTCCCGTCTTGGTGAAAGGTGACGTAGCCGGGGTCGCGAGCCGGTTTGGCGAAAATCGACGACGACCACACGAGCAAATCACGGCCGAGAACATCTTCGACCGCATCGAGAACTTTCGGATGCGTGGCGAGATCCCAGGCCCAGCGAAAGTGAAGATGCGTCACCGCCAGCTCGGTCGATTTCGGCGTACGGTCGAAAGCGGCGAGGAGCTCTTCGTAGCCGCCCCGAAAACGGCGCACTTCGTCTTCAGACAGAACCGGGAGCGGAAAAACGACTCCGTCCCGTTCATAGTCCGCGAGTTGTTCCGAGTCTAAGCTCTTGGGCACGGCGTGCTCCGGATAAGGGAAGTTTCCTGTCTCCCCGGCCTGTTGATTTTAACAGTTTGGGTCCGAATGCCAAGGTTCCTTGAGCGGGGTCGAAAATGCGGGAACGGAAACCCATTCACGAAGGGGCGCATGCCTGGGTAGAGACAAACACTCGTGTTTGTCCTAGTTCAAAGTCGGACAAGCTCTCAGCTTGTCCAATCGCGCCGTCACCCCGCAAACCGGTACCCCAAGCCGTGAACCGTTACAATCCAGCGAGGTTTCTTGAGGTCCGGTTCGATTTTCTGGCGCAGCCAGGCGACATGCACGTCCACGGTTCGCGTGGAAGGCGCGGACTGATACCCCCAAACCTCTTGCAGTAGTTTGTCGCGGGCCAGCGTTTCGCCGCGGTGCTCGATGAGATATTGCAACAGTTGGAATTCCTTGGCGGAAAGGCTTAGCTCTTCTTCCCCGCGGAAGACGCGGGTCCCCCGAAGATCCACGCGAACCGCCCCGAATTCGTAGGTCTCCGATGCCGGCTTGGGGGCGCCTTGCGAACGCCGCAACAAAGCCTCGATCCGCGCCAGCAGCTCGAGCATCTCGAAAAGTTTGGTGAGATAGTCGTCGGCGCCGATCTTCAGCCCGAGGATCTTGTCGATTGTTTGGCTCTTCGCGGTGAGCATCAAGATGGGCGTCTGGTCACCCTGCCGACGCAGATCGCGGCAAACGTCGATGCCGCTCTTGGCGGGCAGCATCACATCGAGCAAGATCAGGTCGAATCCACCCCCGACAGCTCGTTCAAAACCGAGTGCGCCGTCGGCGGTCGTCTCGACTTCATAGCCTTCGCCGGCAAGCCTGTCGCGCAAGGTGATGCGAAGGCCTTCTTCGTCCTCGACCAGCAGAATACGATGACTCATGGGCGGTGTGGGTGGGCCTGTGAAAAGATCGGAAACGGTTTCGTCTTCATGGCGAAAGCCTTACGGGAAAAGGCCGTTGAAACGGCCTGGCGTCGGACAAAAAGGGCCTATAAACCGGCCCTTGAAGGACCGGCCTATTTTCAATCCAAGCCCGGTAAACCGGGCTAAGCGCGGACTCCCGTCCGCCGCCTCTGTTTTCACGGCTCGCATTCCGAGAGGCTCGGCACGGTCGCCAATTCTTCACAGCCCTACGCATCCGGGTATGTCCAAGGAGCCCGGTAATCGCGGCGCAGCAGCTTATTCGCTTCCGGGTCGCCGGGGATCGCTTGCTTTTTCGGATCCCACTCGACAGCACGGCCGAGCTTCTGTGACACCACGCCGAGCAAGCTCATCACAGTAGCCTGATGTCCGACTTCGATATCGCAGACCGGACGCCGGCCGGTTTCGATGCTTTCCAATAAATCGTTCCAGAGCCCCTCGATGTTTTGGCTGTCGGGTTCGTTCAATTGCGGATCCTCGTGCAGCATTTCTTTTTTCTTGCTGCTCGGGTAGAACGTCCATCCATCGAGCCAGCCCATGTGAAAGGTTCCTTCGGTGCCGTAGAAGTTCACGCCGATGTTCGACTTCTCGGCATAGTTGTGGGCATACCAACGGTGTTCCCAGCTACAGGTGAAAGATTCGAACTCGAACGTCACAATTTGCGTGTCGGGAGCATCCGTCGTGTCCCGAACGATATGTCTCCCCCCAGTCGAGGAAACGCGTTTGGGGTGTTTCTCCTCGCTCCACCAAAGCACCTGGTCGAACCAGTGAATCGCCCAATCGCCGATCGTACCGTTGGCGTAATCAAGGAAGTTGCGGAAGCCCTTGGGATGAATCGCCGGGTTGAAGGCCCGCGACGGCGCCGGTCCGCACCACATGTCCCAATCGAGCCCCGCGGGCGGCTCGGCGTCGGGCGTGGGCTTGCCGGGTCCGCCGGCGCGGTGGACGAAGCAGCGAGCCATGCCGATCTTGCCCGCCTTGCCCGCCTGTAGAAACTTCATGCCCGACATATTGTGCGGCGAGACGCGCCGATGCGTGCCGACCTGCACCGAGCGGCCGTGTTTGCGCGCGGCTTGGACCATCGCCCAGCCCTCGTGAACGGTGTGGCTGATCGGTTTCTCGACGTAGATGTGGGCTCCGACCTCCATGGCGGCGATCGCGATAAGCGGATGCCAGTGGTCGGGTGTGCCGACGATCACGATGTCGGGTTTTTCGGCGGCGAGTAGTTCGCGATAGTCTTTGTACGTCTTCGGCTGATCGCCGGAGAGCTTGTTGACCTCGGCAGCGGCGGGGTCGAGTTGATTGATGTCGACGTCGCACAGGGCGACGGCTTGGGCGCGGCCCGAGGCCAGCGCGGTGCGAAGAATGTTCATCCCCCACCAGCCGGTTCCGATCAGCGCGGTGCGATATTTCTTGGTCCTCGAAGCCCCGAACAACGGCGCGGCGTAGGCCAGGTTGGCGGCGGCCGAAGATTGCAGGAACCGTCTGCGTGGCATTGATTTCGACACGAGATTCACCTCCGTGATCCGGCCGGCGGCGTAAGACGGTCAAGGGAAGCGACGAACGGCCGGACCGGATCGAATTTTACTGTTGATGTTCGGTCGGGCGCAACCGCGAAGAGTCCGGCGACAACCGAAACGAAGCCTATCTCCCGGCGCGGGTTTGGGATTATCGTTAGGAGGTTGATTGGGCGAAAGATCTTCCCCGGGGGGCTGCTTCGGGATCTTTGCTACCTGACGGCGTGGCGTGGGCGCGCAACATCTCGACGGACTTGACCACCACACAGCGGCGCCGAATATCGATGCATCCTTTTCTGCGAAGCCGATTCAGGGCCGCGGAGGTTGTTTCGCGGGTTGCGCCGATGAGTCCCGCCACGTCCCGTTGGGACAGGCGCATCTCGACGTCCGCCGGATCGAGATTGTGGGTTTTTCCCCACTGGAGCAAAAGGCCGGCGATCCTTTGCTCAACTTCAAGCAGCGTTAACCATTGCACCTGTTCCTCGAGTTCGCGAACCCGGCGGCCTAAATTCCGCGAGAACAAAGCCCAGAATTCGGGGTGCTCTTCGGCATGAGCCATCGCCGTTTCTCGCGAAATAATGCTGACTGTGGCTTTCTCGATCACTTCGGCCTCGGCCTTGCGCACCGGGTCGTCAAACAGCGCGCATTCGCCGAAGACTTGCCCCGGTTCGACGATCCGTAAAACGCACTGCTTGCCGCCGCCGGCGGAAACCGCTATCTTGACTCGCCCCGAATGGAGAAAGAAGAGTCGATCGGCGGTTTCTCCAGGTGAAAAAACGCGGGCGCCGCGTTTGATCAGCAAGGGCTTGGCCCGGATTTCCACTTTAGTTTCGGTTCTGCTAACCATCGGGTGGACTCGGACGCCTTTATTTATGCGGGCTTGAAAGCACTCAAGGCGCTGAGGAGATCAACACCCAATGGGTGAAAAAGAAAACAAACCGTTTCAGCTCACCTTCAATGGATTTCTCAAGGTCGATTTCCAAGGATCGCGAGTCACCTCGGATGGCGGGCTGATTCTCATTCGCGAACTGGACGAACGACTCGGACTAGGCAAGCTGATAGACGAGCATCTGACGGATTCGCGGCAAGGCTCGAACAAGAAGTTCCCGTTCGTCGATCTGCTGCGACAGTCGGTCTACTCCCGCTTGGCGGGCTACGAGGATCTCAACGACGCCGTTCGTGTCTCCGCCGATCCAACCTTTCGGCTGATTGGCTCGAAGAAGAACTGGGATCGCGGCGCGGCGCTGACCTCCCGGCTGCAGAGCTTCGAGACCGCCATGCTCGCCGGCGACGAGAATCTGATCGGGCTGATGGCGGTGAACCGCGAGTTGATCGCGCAAGCCGAGGCCGGTGATGACTCCGCGTGCGTCGTGCTGGACATGGACTCTACCGAGAGCCCCGTCCACGGCCGGCAGGAAGGCAGCGCCTACAACGGCCACTTCGAGTCGGTCTGCTACCACCCACTGTTGCTGTTCAACCAGCACGGCGATTGCTTGGCGGCAAAGTTGCGACCGGGCAACGTGTCCAGCGCCGAGGACTGGGACGAGCTGCTGCTGCCGGAAATCGAACGCCAACAGGCGGAGGGCAAACAGGTGACGTTCCGGGCCGATGCCGCCTTCGCCAAGCCGGATATTTACGAGACGTTGGAGGAGCGCGGCGTGGACTACGTGATTCGCATCCCGGCCAACAAGAGCCTGGAGCTGGAGATCGAAGATATCCTGTTTCGTCCGCCGGGCAGGCCGAGCGCAAAGCCCCTGGTGCGCTACAGGAGCTTTCGGTATCAGGCCGCGAGCTGGTCGAAGTCCCGGCGGGTTGTTGCGAAGGTCGAGCATCACCAAGGTGAGTTGTTTCCTCGCGTCGGTTTCATCGTCACGAGCATGGCCTTGCCGAGCCGCTCGCTGGTGCGGTTCTACAACAAGCGCGGCACGGCGGAGCAGTGGATCAAGGAAGGCAAACAAGCGACGCATTGGACAAGGCTGTCATGCCATCGGTTCCGGGCCAACGAAGTGCGACTGCAACTCAGCGTGCTGGCCTATAACCTGGGGAACCTATGGCGGAGGCTCGGGCTGCCGCAACGGATCAAGAGCTGGTCGCTGACGAGCTTGCAACAGCGGCTGATGAAGACGGGCGGTAGGCTGGTCAAGCATGCGCGGTACTATTGGCTGCTGTTGGCCGAAGGACATCTGAACCGGCGGCTGTTCGGCGACATGCTGCATAGGATCTGGGCGCTGCCTGTGCCGGGTGGGTAGCGTTGCCCGGGCGAGGATCAACAGTTTTTGGCTCCAAAAAGGTTTCGCAGGGAGCAGTGTCGGCCGGAGCGCCGTTCAGTCCGCTCAATCAACGTCTGTGAGCGGACGGACGAGCCCTGGCGCCTACCGGCGGAGGTGATGTGCAGGGTTCAGCGCGAAAAGACGTGGTATTCGGCGCAGCGGGGGTGTATCCTGTGACCGTGCCAGGGCCAAAATGGAAATCCTGGCTTGGTGGATTCTCTCAGCGTCGCCAGTTGGGCCGGCAACTCGCCGGCCAGCCACCCTTCAACTTCAGGGGAAAGCACAATGACATCTCCGTAGCTGGCAAGAAAGTACTACGAACAATAGCAAAGTAATACCGGCAATACCACGTACCTTTGACCTGTGATGTAAGAAATCTTTATCCCAGGCGAAACGTCTCACGAAGCTCGTTGCCCTGCCGGAACTCCTCGGCGAGTTCCGACGAGGCGAGTTTCTCGCGCAAGTTTTCCAAACGACGGATGTAGGCCGTGAGGACGTCGCGGAGGTTGTCCCGGTTGGTCTCGAGGATGTCGCTCCAAATCTCGAAGGGGCTCTCGGCGAGACGGGTCATGTCGCGCAGCCCGCTGCCGGCGAGCTGAAGCCCTCTGTCATCGCCAAGAGCATCGAAGACGGAGGCGGCTAATGCCGTCGAGGCGAGCTGCGGAAGGTGAGACGTCCAACTCACAATTCGGTCGTGCTCAGGAGCGGATAGGACACAAAACTCCGCGCCCATGCGGCCAAGATAATCCACGAAAGAATCGACTATTTCATTCCTGGGAAGGGTGTCTTGAAGCGGAGTAAGAGCGTAAGCGGCCCCGCGGAATAGCTCGGCGTCGGCGATTTCGACCCCGCGACCCTCTTTGCCCGCCATGGGGTGTCCGCCGATGAAAAACGGCCCGGAGTCGAACAACTCCGCCGCCCGACGGACGATTGCTTCCTTCGTGCTGCCCGCGTCGGTCACCAGCGCGTGCTCGGCGGCGTATTGCCGAACTTCGGGCAACAGCGCAATGATGCGGGCAATCGGCTGCGCCAGGTAGATCAGATCGGCTTGCGGAACGGCGTCTTCGAGGGGCGCTCCGGCATCGATGGCCCCGCTTTTGAGGGCGACCTGGATGGTCCGCTCCGAGCTGACGCCGAGCAGGCGGCCGGTGAACCCGGCTCGGCGCAGGGCCAGCCCGAAAGAGCCGCCGATCAGGCCGACTCCGACGATAGCGACAGTCTCAATCGGCATGGGGCGGTCGAGCGGGAAAAGCTTCTCGGATACCAACGGGATCCTGCGTCTCACGGCGCGTTTCGAGGGAGGCATCGTCTTGGGTCTTCGCGGCTTCCTGCTCGGCCTGCACAGCCCGCATTTCGCGAATCACGGCTTCGAAAATGCGGCGAATCGCGTCGTCGCCGAGAGGCCCCCCGTTTTGCTTCTTAAGGTTTTCGAAGATTTGGTCCTCGCGGCCGGGTTCGTGAACCGGGATGCCCTGTTGGCGTTTGAGCGGCGCCAAGTTCAACACGTACCCAACGCGCTCGTTGAGCAACGCCAGAATCCGGCGATCCACATCGTTGATTCGCTCTCGCCAATCGGCAAGGTCCATAAGAGCTTCCTTGAGGCCTACGCGGCCGACGTTTTCAACGCGAGGCCTGCTTTCAGTTCGGCGCAAAACGCGGTCAGCCGAGCCGGCAGGTCCTCGTCCTCTCCATGTTTGCCAATCAACCTCACGACGGCGCTGCCGACGACGGCGGCATCCACGTGAGGAGCCAACGCTTCCATGTGTTCGCGCTTCGATAAACCGAAGCCCAGGGCTAGGGGCAATTCGCTGACCGAGCGAGCTCTCTCAATCAACGGCATCGCTCGATCGGAGATCGACTGCTGCTCGCCGGTGACTCCGGCTCTCGAAACAAGATAAACGAAACCGCGACTCGATTGCGACAACCTTCGCAGCCGTTCACGCGGCGTCGTCGGGGCGACCAAGAAGATCGGGTCCAAGCCGCGGCGGTCCATCTGCTCCAGATAAGGATCAGCTTCATCAATGCTCAGGTCGGTCAGCAGCGCGCCGTCGGCGCCGGCCGCGGCGGCGTCTTCGGTGAACTTTTCAAACCCGTACCGCAAGACCGGGTTGAGGTAGCTGAAGACCACCACCGGTATCTCGGATTTCTCCCTGATTCGGCGCAGAATTTCGAGGGCACTCCGAACGGTCGTGCCCGCCCGCAGCGACCGCTCGCTCGCGCGTTGAATCACCGGACCATCCGCCACCGGGTCGGAGAAGGGAACTCCCAGCTCGATGATGTCGGCCCCGCCTTGTTCCAACGCCGGGATGAAATCCACGGTGCGGTCGGCATTCGGGTCCCCGGCGGTCAGATAGACGATCAGCCCCCGCGTCCGTTCGGCTCGAAGGCGTTCGAAGGTCTTGCTGATACGGCTCATCGTGGAATTCCGCTGTTGGGCCGGTTGTCGGCGGGGTCCGGCCGGACTTACCGCGGGCTAACCCAAATCGGGCATCTCTTCGCGGTAAATGCCGATGTCCTTGTCTCCTCGCCCCGACAAGCAGACGACAAAGGTTTCACCCGCGGCCGCGGGGGCGCGCTTGATCACTTCCGCCACGGCGTGAGCGGCCTCGAGCGCGGGAATGATGCCTTCCAACCTGGAAAGCAGCCTGACCGCTTCGAGCGCGTCCTGATCGGAACAAGAGACGTATTCAGCCCGCCCCGCTTCGCGCAGCCAGGCATGCTCGGGCCCTACCGTGGCATAGTCGAGCCCCGCCGAGACCGAATGCGTCAACGCGATCTGCCCGTCGTCGTCTTGCAGGACATAACTATAAGTTCCGTGCAGAACGCCCGGTTCGCCGCCCTCGAATCTTGCCGCGTGGTCGCCCAAAGCCGGGCTGCGTCCGCCGGCTTCGACCCCGATCATGCGCACGCTCTTGTCCTCAATAAAAGGATGAAACAAGCCGATCGAGTTGCTCCCGCCGCCCACGCAGGCGATCAACACGTCGGGGAGCCGCCCGTCATGGGCTTTCTGGAACTGTTCGCCGCTCTCCAGGCCGATTACGGACTGGAAATCTCTGACGATCATGGGGTAGGGGTGCGGCCCCAGAGCGGAGCCCAGCATGTAATAGCTGTGCTCGAAGTTGGTGACCCAGTCGCGCATCGCTTCGCTGATGGCGTCTTTCAACGTGCGACTGCCGCTATCGACGCTGACCACTTCCGCTCCGAGTAGACGCATCCGGAAGACGTTGAGGGCCTGTCGCCGCATGTCTTCCTCGCCCATGTAGACACGGCATTCGAAACCAAAGAGCGCGGCGACGGTGGCGCTCGCGACTCCGTGTTGGCCGGCTCCCGTTTCAGCAATGATGCGCTTTTTCCCCATGCGCCGGGCCAACAGCGCCTGGCCCAGGCAATTGTTGATCTTATGGGCGCCGGTGTGGAGCAGGTCTTCGCGCTTCAGATAGATTCGCGCTCCGCCCAGATGCTCCGTTAGCCGAGGCGCATGGTAGAGCGACGTGGGTCGGCCGGCGTATTGCCGCAAAAGCTCGTCCAGCTCCGCGGCAAAGCTTTCTTCCTCCACCGCCCGGGCGTAGGTTTCCTCCAGCTCCACCAGCGGAGCAACCAGGCTTTCCGGGACGTAACGGCCTCCGAACCGGCCGAAACGGCCCCGATCGTCGGGTAATGCGGAAGGCGCGGCCATGCTTTCTTTAGCCTACTGAATTTCCGCCGCCGCCTTGGCGGCTTCCAGGTACCGGAGAACCTTGTCGGGGTCCTTGACGCCGGGCGTGCGTTCGAGTTTCGACGCGGAATCGACGCCCCACGGCCGCACTTCGCGAATGGCCGTCGCGACGTTGTCTCCGTCAAGCCCGCCGGCGACGATGATGCGTCCCCGCTGTTTGGCGTTGCGAGCAACCGGCCACGGGAACGTGCGGCCGCTTCCGCCGAAGGTGCCGTCGGGCGCGGCGGCATCGAGCAAATACGCCTCGCAATCGTAGGGGTCGATCATGTCGGGCTTAAAGAACTCCCGCACTTGAAATGCTTTCCAGATGCGCACGTCTCCGAGCGAGGCGCAGTATTCCGGCGTTTCATCGCCATGGAGTTGAACGACGTCCAAGTGCGCCGCCTTGGCCGTGTTGCGTACTTGGTCGGCGGACTCATTGACGAAAACCCCGACGCGCAAAATTTCCTTCGGGATCATCGCCGAAATCATCGCCGCCATGTCGACCCGAACACACCGCGGACTCCCGCCGTAGAACACAAAACCAATCGCGGTCGCCCCGTGTTGCACCGCGAACAGCGCGTCGGCGATAGCGGTGATGCCGCAGACCTTGATTACCTCAACCGCCAACGTTCTTCGCTCCTTCGATCAACTCGGCCAACGCCTCGCCAGGGTCGGCCCGCTTCATCAGACTTTCTCCGATCAGGAAGCCGCCGCAACCGGCATCGCTGAGCTGTCGCATCTGCTCGGGCGTCCGGATGCCGCTTTCGCTGATCCAAAACACATCGGGCGGCATGTGCTCGGCGAGCCGCGGCGACGTTTCGAGCGAGACTTCGAGCGTTCTTAGGTTGCGGTTGTTGATGCCGATCCAATCGGCTTCCGCGCCCAAGGCCCGCTCCAACTCCCGCTCGTCATGCACTTCGACGAGTGCTTCCAGGTTGAGTTCTTCGGCCTGCGCGAGTAGGTCGCGAAGTTCCGCGTCGCTCAAGGCGGCCACGATCAACAAAACGGCGTCGGCGCCCCAGGCGGCGGCTTCCAGCAGATGGTAACGGTCGAGTGTGAAATCTTTGCGTAAGACCGGCAGGTTGGTAGCGCCTCGGGCCGCGGCCAAATCCTCCAAGCTGCCTTGAAAGAACTGCTGATCGGTGAGCACCGAAAGCGCCGCCGCCCCGGCAGCCTCATAGCGCGCCGCGATGGCGGCCGGCTCGAATGTTTCCGCGATCACCCCCGCCGACGGCGAGGCCTTCTTGATCTCCGAGATGACGGCGGGCCGCTTGGCTTCCAGCGCAGATCGAAACGGCCGCCTCGCGGGCCGTTCCCTGGCGGCCAGAACCTCGGGTTTGACAAGAGCTTGTTGTGCCGCCAACTCGGCCCGCTTGCGGACGATAATCTGCTCCAGGACGGTAAGTTCGCCGGTTTGCGCGGAGGGAACCACAACGAAATAACGAGGACAGGTAAGGCACTCAGTATCTCACGGTTGCCGGCTTTCTTGGAGCCTGCGAGATCGCGTGTCAACACCCGACGCGGCACCCGCTTTCAGCACCTGCGGTGCGGCTGCCGGCGGCATGTCTTGGCGACCTGAATCGGTTCGGAAATCCCGTGTGCTACGCTCCGAAGAGTCATGCAGGCCCATATCTTGGCGATGGTCTTAGCCGGCGGGAAGGGCAGCCGGCTTCACCCCCTCACCAAAGAGCGCTCCAAGCCGGCGGTGCCGTTTGGCGGCAAATACCGGATTGTCGATTTCGTCCTCAGCAACCTCATTAACTCCGGCATCTATTCCATCTACGTCCTGACTCAATTCAAGGCCCAGTCTTTGTTGCAGCACCTGCGCGACGGCTGGCAATTCGCCAACCTGCTCAAGGATCAGTTCATCATCCCCGTCCCGGCGCAGATGCGCCAGGGCGAGCGTTGGTATGAGGGTACCTCCGACGCCATTTACCAGAACATCCACTTGATCGAGCTCGCAAGTCCTGACCTCGTCGCGGTTTTCGGCGCCGATCACATCTACCGCATGGACGTCACACAGATGGCCGCCTATCACGACGAAAAAGGCGCCAAGGGCACGGTCGCCGCGCTGCCGATTCGGGTCGAGGAAGCCGCTCGTTTCGGAACCATCGAACTCGACGACGACTGGTGCATCATCGGCTTCCACGAGAAGGTCTCAAATCCGCCCGAGATTCCCGGACGGCCCGGTTGGGCGCTGGCTTCCATGGGGAACTATCTATTCGACGCCCAGGTCTTGGTGGAGGAGTTGCGGCGCGACGCCGCCAGGCCCGACAGCGGGCACGATTTCGGCGGTGACATGCTGCCCGAGATGATCGAGGAATTTCCGATTTACGCGTATGATTTCCTCACCAACGTCGTGCCGGGGGAAGCGCCGGAAAACCGCGGGTATTGGCGCGACGTGGGAACCATAGAAGCCTACTACGAAGCCACGATGGACCTGCGTTCGGAAAAGCCGCCCCTGAATCTCTATAATCACCGCTGGCCCCTGAGGACGGCGGAATACCCCGTGGGCCCCGCGCAGTTCGCGACCGACGGGAACGAAACAGGCTCGGCGGCCAACTCGATCATCTGCGAGGGCTGCCGCGTGTTGGGCGCGGAAATCACCGACTCGGTGCTGGGACGACGCGTCGTGGCCGAGCGAGGATCTCACGTGAGCGACTCGATCATCATGGAAAACGCCCTGATCGGGGCCGTAGCCAAATTACGCCGAGTCATCGTTGACAAGAACGCTCACATCCCCCCCGGCACCGAAATCGGATTCGACCTCGAACGCGACCGAGAGCACCACCACGTCACCGAAAGCGGCATCGTCGTCGTCGCCGGCCGCCGTTCCCCCATCCCCATCACCTCGCTGACGATTTGAGAGTAAACGGTCGGTTTATCGAACCGGCGAAACCTCCATCCCGCCCCGCGCCTTTCGGGCCGCACTATCGACAATCGGATACCGCGCACGCCCCCGGAAGGGGGCATGGATAGTAGCCCCGGGCCCCAGCCCGGGGTCCCCGCCACAAATCACGACAAGCCCCGGACGGGGCGTAGGAACAATCTTGCGATGCAACTCCGGCCAATAGGAACCTTACCCTAAAAGCGGCGGCGTGCCATATGGCGAGAAGGTAACGGCGGCGGGAGTCCCGACCTGACTCTTCGGCCCACTGACACCCATTTTCATGGCGGTATCATGAACCCGCGAATTCATAGAAACCAACCGCCGAATAGACGTGCCCAGAGGACAGCGGAGCGTTGGCCGAGGGCGCCGAAAACCATGCCGGCTCGGAACCCGAGAGTCCGCGATTCATTAGGTGAACGGAGTTTGGCTTCTCGCCGGCTATCCGTTTGGCGCTAGAATTGGACCAGAATGACCAGAATGATCGGCCAAACGATCAGCCATTACAAAATCACCGCCAAGCTCGGTGAAGGCGGCATGGGTGTAGTCTACAAGGCCGAAGACACCCGTCTCGATCGCATCGTCGCGCTGAAATTCCTCGCGCAAGACCTCATGCGCGACGAAGAAAACCGCAAGCGCTTTCTGCGCGAGGCCAAGGCCGCCGCCGGCATCAACCACCCCAACGTTTGCACCGTTCACGAAATCAGCGACCTCGATGGGCGAGACTTCCTCGCGCTCGAATACATCGACGGTGAAACCCTCGATGCCAAGATTGCCGGCGGACCGCTCAAGGTCGAAGAAGCTCTCGCGATCGCTCGTCAAGTCGCCGACGGGCTCGCCGCCGCGCACGAGAAAAACGTCGTTCATCGCGACATCAAACCCGGCAATCTAATGATCACCGCCGATGGGCGAGTGAAAATTCTCGACTTCGGCCTCGCCCTGCTCACCGAAAAATCAAAGCTCACCCAACTCGATACGGCCGTCGGCACGGCGGCCTATATGAGTCCCGAGCAAATGCAAGCCCAGGAGGTCGATCACCGAACCGACATCTGGGCCCTTGGCTGCGTGCTCTATGAAATGGTCGCCGCTCAGCGCGCGTTCCGTGGCGAATACGCGCAGGCGATGGCCTATGAAATCGTCCACGAGGAACCCGAACCACTGACCGGGTTGCGCACCGGCGTGCCCATCGAGTTGGAGTTTATGGTCGGCAAGTGCCTTGAGAAGGACGCGGGCAAGCGCTACCCGAACGTCGCCGACCTCGGCGTCGATTTGGGGAACCTGCTCGACAAGCTCAAGTCAGGGCGGTCGCGAGCAATGGCGAGTGCGGTTGGGGTCTCGGCCGGCTCACCGGCCGCAATCCAAGTACGGCCCGCCGCGGCCAGGGAGCTCTCCCCCACGGAGGAATCCTTTCTTGCCACCTACCACGTCATCGAAGACTTGGATACCGCTGGCGACCGCGTGGCCTATCGCGCCGAGGACACGCAACTCAAACGCTCGGTGACAATCAATGTGGTGCCGGAATCGGCGGCGCGGGACGCGGAACGGCGGCAACGCGTGAAAGACCG
The DNA here is from genome assembly GCA_965238125.1 of Bryobacterales bacterium. Taxonomy (GTDB): domain Bacteria; phylum Acidobacteriota; class Terriglobia; order Bryobacterales; family UBA6623; genus UBA6623. The sequence goes on from OZ250179.1 coordinate 6,754,182, forward strand.
CGCCCTCGCGGCGGCGCTTGTGTTGCTAATCGCGTCGTTGGCCGCCGTGGTCGGGTTATGGCTGCGAAGCACGGGACCGGCGGAACCTCTACCCCTGCGACGCTTCGCCTATACATTTCCGGGAGATTTATCTCCGAACCCCTTCAATGCTGCCATCGCGATCTCGCCCAATGGGAAACACATCGCGGTAGCCGGCCAGGGCGCCCAGGGGGGGCTGTGGATCCAAGATCTCGATCAGCAGCAGCCACGAGCGATCGAGGGGACCGCGGGAGCCCAAGCTCCCTTTTGGTTGCCCGACAGTAATTTCATCGCATTTGCCGCCGGCGGCGAACTCAAGAAGGTGTCCGTGCAAGGCGGGGCGTCCATTCGCCTCTGCGAGCTGCCCGGAGGAATTTTCCCTGGCGGCTCCTGGAGCCCCGACGGCGAAGTGATTGTCTTCAGCTCCGGCAGCCCCCCGACACTTTATGAAGTCGCCGCCCGTGGGGGGCCGCCCAACCTACTGATCACCGCCGACGACGGGTCGGAACCCTCCTCGGACGCACCGACAGGAGCGCTGTTATCGCCCCATTTCTTACCGGCCGAGGCCGGACGCCGTGTCCTGGTTTTCACATTCGGCACTATGACTCAACAGACCATGATGCTCCAGGACCTCGAGAGCGGCCGGCGGCAGCGGTTGGGGCCGGGGCACCAACCGTTCTATTCGGCCGGCCGGCTCGTTTATCAGTCGTCTCCCTTAACCGAAGATCTCTGGGCTCTTCCTTTTTCGCTCGACAAACTCACAGCCGCGGGCGAAGTCTTCCCGATTGCCCAGAACGCCCGCGGACCCACCGCCGCCGCGGACGGAACCCTGGTTTACTTCGACGGCGCGGGAAGCCTGGAAGAGAGGCTCGCCTGGCATGACCGTGCGGGCGAGCGGTTGCAAGAAGTAGGCCGGCCTCACCCTGGAATTCATTCCTTCGACATGTCGCCCGACGGCCGTCAAGCGGTCGTCTCGGTTGAAGGCGACATCTATGTCGAGGACCTCGAGCGCGGCGTGTCGACACAGCTCACATTCACGGCCGAGCAGGAGATATTTCCAGTCTGGGCGCCGTGGGGCGCTGTGTTCGCCCGCGGGAATCTTGAACTGCTCTTCCGCCCCCTCGATCGCAGCCGTGAGATCGAGACGCTGATGGGCGGCGCCGAGGGGGGCCTCGTTGCGTACGACGTTGACCCGGGCGGGCGGACCGTCCTGTATGGGAGTCACGGTTTCGCCACGAGTTATGACATCCTCTACTTGGAGCGCAGCCTGGACGGCAGTCTCTCCGAGCCCAAGGTGTTTCTTGCCGATCCCTTCGAGACGGTGGATGCGCAGCTCTCGCCCGACGGGCGCCATGTCGCCTATTCATCGCGAGTTACGGACCGCTGGGATGTTTTCGTCCAGCCCTTTCCCGACGGCGGCCCCCAAGTGCAAATTACCCCGGAGGGCGGCACACAGGTGCGCTGGAACCCGAACGGGAAGGAACTCTTCTTCGTTCTAGAAGACACGCTCTACGCCGTGGCGGTAACCGCCGAGACCGAGTTTGGGGCCGGCAAGCCGCGGGCGTTGTTCAGTCATGTCGCTTTCCGAACGCGATTCGCCCGGCCACGCTACGATGTCGCCCCCGGCGGCGACCGCTTCTTGCTCGCCGAGCCCGTCACCGACGACGAGGCCCCCAAACCGAGCATCCGGCTGGTGCAGAACTGGGCCGAAGAGTTCCGCCACCGCGAGCGGGACTAGTGAAACTCCACGCGAGACGGCGGATCCTGATCGACGGAGCGGCAGTTGACGCTTTCCCCTCGGGCTCCTGCCGCTGCCAGGGCAGCGGAGACGCCTATCGCCGCGTATCCGAGGTCCTGCAACCTTCCTCGGGGCCGGGCGGCTTCAGCTCGAGACCGCTTACTGACGTGCGCGGCTCGGTTTGGGAACTGGGCAGATTATGTCGGACTTGACTCTATAGTCAACTATAGAGTATATACTAAAAGCATGGGAACCCCGGAAACCACTCATCGACTCTCACAACCACTCAAGATCGGCGATGTCGCTCGCAAATCCGGAGCGGGCGTCGAGACTCTCCGTTTCTACGAAAACCGCGGGCTGATTAGGCCCCTGGGGCGCACGGCATCGGGCTATCGGATCTACGACGAGTCGGTTTTCGAGCGGCTGTCGTTTATCAAGAAAGCCCAAGCGGTGGGCTTTTCACTCGATGAGATTGCCCGCATTATCGCCGAAGCCGGTCAGGGTAAGCGGCCCTGCTCGGATGTCCGGCGCATCGCGGCCGAGCGCTTGGCCGAACTCGACCGCAAACTCGTCGAGCTCGGACGCTATCGCGATGAGTTGAAGAAAACCGTAGACGCCTGGGATCGCCGCGGCGAGCAAGAGGGCATGATCTGCGGCCTGATCGAGAGCTTGGAGGAGGGCACGCTGCACCCGCCCTCCGTCGGCGGCCGCCGTGCCCCCGGGCGCGGGAGGTGAATCATGTCGGTCCCGATTTCACCATCGAAGACACCGTCGACCGCGACTCTTCGGCTGCCGATCGGCGGGATGACCTGCCAAGGATGTGTCGGCAGCGTCGAGCGGGGTTTGCTCGCGGTGCCCGGTGTTGTCAATGCTGATGTCGATTTGGCCGAAGGCGCGGCCACGATCGATTTCGATCCCCAACGAGTTACCCGCGAGCAGCTCGCCGAAGCCGTTCGCGGCGCCGGCTATCAGCCGTTGAGCGGGGCTTCGGAGGCTACCCCTCCCCGTTTTCCCGTCATGGCCGAGCGGTCCGCCGAGCCGTTGGTGACTTCGGGAGGGCCTGTCGCCCCGATCCCGGTCGAAGCACCCGCCCAGGAGTGGTCCGCGCCCTCGGAAAGAGCGCCCGAACCAACCGACGAACACGCCGTTGCCGAACTCGCCATCACCGGCATGACCTGCGCCGGCTGTGTGCACACGATCGAAAAACAACTGCTTGCCGAGCCGGGTGTCGAGAGCGCCGAGGTCAACCTGGCCACCGGTACGGCGAGGGTCGGATACGATGCCGCGCGCGTTTCTGTCGAGCGGCTGACGCGGGCGGTGGCCGAAGCCGGGTACACGGCGCGCCGGGCGGCGGCGGAGGAAACCCCGGCCGGGGAGAACGAGCAGGCGGAAGCCCGCGAGTGGACGCGAAGATTCATCGTGTCGGCGGTCTTCACCGTGCCGTTGTTGGTGCTGGCCATGTCCCACGGCGCGATCTCGTTCACCGGCATGAACTGGGTGCAACTCGCGCTCACCTTGCCGGTGCTTTTCTATGGGGGCAGCCGGTTTTACCGCGCGGCTTGGGCTGCGGCACGCCACTTTACGTCCGACATGAATACGTTGATCGCCGTGGGAACCGGGTCGGCGTTTCTGTACTCGACGGCCGCGACGGCGGCGCCTGCTTGGGTAGCGGCTCCGGGTGCGCAGCATGCTCCGGTGTATTTCGAGACGGCGGCGGCGATCATTACGTTGATCTTGCTGGGACGAGTCCTCGAAGCGCGGGCACGGGGACGCACATCCTCGGCCATTCGCAAATTGCTCGACCTACAGGCGAAGACGGCGCGGGTGGTGCGCGCCGGAGCCGAGATCGACGTGCCTCTCGATGAAGTCGTCGTCGGCGACACGGTGATCGTTCGGCCGGGCGAAAAGATCCCCGTGGACGGCATCGTGACCGAGGGCGCCTCATCGGTCGACGAAGCGATGCTGACAGGCGAAAGCCTGCCGGTCGAAAAGGGGCAGGGCGCAAGCGTTTACGGAGCGACGATCAATCAGACCGGCAGCTTCCGGTTTGAAGCGCGGCACGTGGGCAGCGATACGGCGCTGGCGCGGATCATCCTTTTGGTGAAACAAGCGCAGCAGTCCAAGGCCCCGATCGCGCGTCTCGCCGATGTGATCAGCGGATACTTCACGCCCGTTGTCATCGCCATTGCGGCCATGACGTTTTTCGCCTGGTATTTCACCGCGCCCCCTGAACAGGCACTCAGAATGGCATTGCTCAATGCCGTCGCCGTCTTGATCATCGCCTGCCCCTGCGCTATGGGGCTGGCGACGCCAACGGCGGTCATGGTCGGCATCGGCCGGGGGGCCGAGAACGGGATTCTCATCAAGAGCGGCGGGGCGCTGGAGGTATCCGAGAAGATTCGAACGATTGTGTTCGACAAAACCGGGACGATCACGGCCGGCAAGCCGCAAGTGACAAACGTCATTGCGCTCGGGGCGATCTCGGAAGACGTCTTGCTGGGGGCCGCGGCGTCGATCGAAAACCTGTCCGAGCACTCACTCGCCCAAGCCATCGTGCGGGAAGCCGAATCGCGTGGCTTGGCGTTGGAGAAGACGGAATCCTTTGGCGCGCTTGTCGGTTACGGCGTGGAAGCGAGATTGCACGGGCGCGATTGGTTGCTCGGCAACGAACGCCTGATGCGCGAACGCGGCATCGACACGTCCGCGGCCGCCGATCCAAGAGAGCGCCTTTCGAGCGCGGGCAGGACGGCGATCTATGTTGCCTCCGACGGCGTCGTGGTCGGTCTTATCGGCCTCGGCGATCCCGTGAAGCCCGACGCCGCCGCGACAATCGCCGCGCTTCGCGCCGACGGCGTCCGGACCGTCATGATCACCGGCGACAACCGTCAAGTGGCCGAAGCGGTGGCGGCCGAAGTGGGTATTGATAACGTTCTGGCGGAAGTGCTGCCCGAGGGCAAAGCCGACGAAGTGAAGAAGCTGCGGCAACCGGGCCGGGCTGTCGCCATGGTCGGCGACGGCATCAACGATGCTCCGGCGCTGGCTGCCGCCGATCTAGGTATTGCGCTCGGCGCGGGAACCGACGTGGCGCTCGAGACGGCGGACCTGGTTTTGGTGCGCAACGAACTGAGCGGAGTCAGCGCCGCCATCGAGCTTTCCAAGCGCACGATGCGCACGATTCGGCAGAACCTCTTCTGGGCGTTCGCCTACAACGTCGTGGGAATCCCGATTGCCGCCGGGGTCTTCTATCCCTGGACCGGATGGCTGCTTTCGCCGATTATCGCCTCGGCCGCCATGGCCCTTTCGAGCGTCTCGGTTGTGACGAATAGTCTGCGTTTGCGGCGGGCGCGGGTTTCGGTGGCAATGACGGCGGCGAGATAGGCGGCGATCACGAAGTAGTCCAATGGGCTCGGGCAGTGCCGCCATTGCGGCTTTCTAGGGTAAAGCCATTCAAAAACAGCCGCGCTCAGGCTCGGACGAACTTATGCAGAGCGGGGCAAGTCGCCGGAACCATGCCGTCCCGTCCTCCGGCCGCCCAGACGACCTCGCCGACGTAGATGCTGCCTTCCGAATCGACGCAGATGTCGTGCGGCGCGAAGAAATCGCCGGGCGTCCCGGGGTTGTCTCCGTTGCCCCAGCGAGTGACGATCTCGCCGTCGGTAGTCAGGACGGTGACGCGCCCCCCCGAGGGGTTCGGCCCGGCCTCTTGCCAGGGGAAAAGGCCGGCCTTGCGGCCGACTTCGGCGACGAAGACGTTGTCGGCGGAATCAATGAAGACCTGCATTGGGCGCGACAGATGCGTCCACTCTGTGATGAACTCGCCTTGCGCCGAAAAGATCTGCACGCGGCTGTTTTCGCGGTCGGCGACGTAGACGCGGCCGGCGCTGTCGAGGGCGATGCCGTGGGGCAGGTTGAACTCTCCGGGGCCTTCGCCGGGGCCGCCCCAGGATAGTTGCAACTCCCCTTCCGCCGAGAATTTGTGGACTCGCGCATTGCCATAGCCGTCTGTGACGTAGATTGATCCATCGGGCGTCAAGGCGATGTTGGTCGGATATCTGAAGGGATCCCCGCCATGGGTGATCTGGCGGTAGTCGAAATCGCGCATCCCGGTGTCGCTTGGTGTGCCGTCGCCGAGGGCCATCACCAACTCGCCCTCGGGCGTGTATTTGCGAACTGTGTGTCCATTGTCGTCGGTTGCGTAAACCATGTCGTCGGACCCGATGTGCAGCCCGTGGGGCCGAACGAAGTCGCCCTCGCCCCAACTGCTGAGAAAATTGCCGTCGCGGTCGAAGACGATGATGGGGTGTCCGCCGCGATTAAAAACGAACAGGCGATCTTGGGAATCGACGGCAATGCCGGCGACGTCAACGAATTTCCAGTTGTCGGGCATCGTCTCCCAGCCGGGCACGGGGCGGTACTGAAAATCGCCGGCGCCGACGATGGGTGGCGGGGTAGCTTGAATCGGCTCGGACACGGGTTTGCTCCCTCAACGGTTGGAAAAAGGCGCGGCGGATCACCACGCTGCGGAGACGATAGCAAACCGGGCTCGGGATGTCGAGGCGGCGGCGTCGTGTCGCCGAAGGACGTGATGCGGGCTCCCGCGTCGCCGAATCAGGTACCCCTGCGTCACGTAAGCAAACCAGTGGGGCAGGTCTCCAGGCCTGCCGAAGCCTCAACCCATCCATGCAGCTGCCCACAACCCAACCAAGCCGCCGACTTAATACCGGCCCTGGGCGCAAGCCCAGGGACCACACCCCGACCAACACCCTCCTCTACCTGGGCGAACGACCGGCAACGCCGGTCGTTCGGGGGCCTGGGGCGGGCCAAAGACCGGCCGCCAAGCGGCCGGTCCCCTTTCGCTCGGCTCACGGCTCACGGTTCAGGTGATTCGGCGATACGTACCCCGGCGACACGGGAATCGGCGTCACGTACTCCCCACACGTCTCGCCCCTTGACCCCTTGACCGCGCTTCGGCACCCCGGTAAACTAGTAGATGTAGACCGAGAGCGTGTCTACGGGGAAGTCCGGACCGTGAAACAATCCAAGGGACAAGCTGAAGCTCGCATGCCGCTGTGTCGACACGGCGCAGCCAACGCTGGACGCAAGCAACCTTCCTCGACTTCCGCCGCCCCTCTCTCGATCGACAAACCCCGCCTAGCGATTGTTCGCATTAACAACGTCATTATTCTTGTCGGTGTACGCAGCCCCGGTTAAGGGCTTCTGAAGACTAGAATTCAGGGGCTACGGACCGGGGCGAGCTAACCGGTTGTGTGGTCTTTTTTGTTTTTGGACCGCCGCGGAGAAAGCCGGCACGGCGTTCTCGGGCGGTCGGTGGCGAGGAGAGAAAATCATGTCGTTGATGTCGGGTGCGCAAATCTTATTGGAAAGCTTGACGCGGGAAGGCGTCGAGATCATCTTCGGGTACCCCGGAGGCGTGACGCTGCCCATCTATGACGTTCTTTACGATCATCCGTTGAAGCACGTCTTGATGCGGCACGAGGAAAACGCAAGTTTCGCGGCCGAGGGCTATGCTCGAACGACCGGCAAGGTCGGCGTGTGCATGGCGACCTCGGGTCCGGGAGCGACGAATCTAACCACGGGCCTCGTGGACGCCCTGATGGACTCGATTCCGATTGTCGCCATTACCGGGCAAGTCCCCAGCAAGTTGATCGGGCGCGACGCGTTTCAGGAAGCCGATACCTTCGGCATCACGCGCGGCGCGACCAAGCACAACTATCTAGTCAAGGATATTAACGAGCTGGCCGACACGATTCACGAAGCCTTTTACGTGGCGTCGTCGGGACGGCCCGGGCCGGTCTTGGTCGACACGACCAAGGACGTTCTGCTCGCCAACGCTCAATACCGTCCGGCGGATCAAATCGAGGAAATGCGCGGTTATGAGCTGCGGCTCGACGCCGATGACGACGAGGTCGACGCCGCCATTGATTTCTTGTGGCGGGCCGAGCGGCCTTATGTCTACGCCGGCGGGGGCGTGATCGCCTCGGGCGCCTCGGCCGAGCTGGCGGAGTTCGCCGAAACCCTCGACGCCCCGACAGCACTGACGGTGATGGGGCTGGGCGCGATCCCGAGCAACCACCCGAATTTCATCAGCATGTTGGGGATGCACGGCAGCTACGCGGCCAACATGGGCGTGACCGAATGCGATGCGCTGATTGCGCTCGGCGTGCGGTTCGACGATCGCGTCACCGGCCGACTCGACGCCTTCGCCCCGAACGCGCGTGTCTTGCACGTCGACATTGACCCGGCCGAGATGGGCAAGAATCGCAAACCCGATGTCGGCATCGTGGGCGACGTCAAGCATGTAGTGCGGCGGCTGACCGAGCGCCTGAAGGAAACCAAGGACTCGCGCGGCGGCCACAACCAGGCGGCTCGTTCGGCCTGGCGAGAGAAGATCACCGGCTGGATGCGCGAGCACCCTTACGGCTACGAGCCGAGCGACGACGAAATCAAGCCGCAAGCGTTGGTGCAAAAAATCGACGCGATCTCGGGCGGCGAGGCCGTCATGTCGGTCGACGTGGGCCAGCACCAGATGTGGGCCGCGCAGTACATGCGCTTCAACGGGCCGCGGCAATGGGTCGTCTCCGGCGGGCTCGGCGCGATGGGCTTCGGCTTGCCGGCGGCGATCGGGGCGCAATTCGGTCGGCCCGAAAAAGTCGTTTTCGCACTGGTCGGCGACGGCGGATTCATGATGAGCCTGCCGGAGTTGGCGACCATCGCCAGCAATAAGCTGCCCCTGAAAATGGTTGTTCTCAACAACGGCACGCTCGGGATGGTGCGGCAGTGGCAGGAGCTTTTCTACAACAAGCGTTACTGCGCGGTTGAGCTGGATTGCTTCCCCAACTGCGAACTGCTCGGCGCGGCCTTCGGCATCAAGGGACGCACGGTCGAAAAGCCGGGCGATCTCGACGGTGCGCTCGAGGAGGCCATGGCCGAGCCCGGACCCTTCCTGCTCGACGTCAAGGTAACGCCCGAGGAAAATGTTTTCCCGATGATTCCCTCCGGCGGCGCGGTGAATGAGATGATCCTCGAACCGCCCAAGTCGGTGACGGTGGGAGATTGACCATGAATCAACTGATATCCCTATTGGTGGAAAACAAACCCGGCGCGCTGATGCGCGTGGCCGGCGTGCTGACGGCGCGCGGCTACAACATCGAGAGTCTGACGGTCGCGCGGACGCTCGACCCGACGCTTTCGAGCATGACGATCGTGGTCGATGTCGATCCGGCGATGCAGTCGCTGCTGATCAAGCAGATCAAGCGGCTCGTCAACGTCGTGGAGACCGTCGATTTGACCGAGTCGCAATCCGTGTGCCGCGAGATGGCGCTGATCAAGATCGAGGTCCCGCCCGAGATGCGTCCGGCTTTGCTGAAGGAAGCCGATATTTTCCGGGCGCGCGTGGTGGATGCCTCGCCGTCTTCCTATACGATCGAGGTGACGGGCGCGGGCGAAAAGCTCGATGCGTTGATCTCGCTGTTGCATAACTACGGCGAGGTCGAGATGATTCGGTCCGGCTCCATGGCGATGTCGCGTTCGCCGATGACCAAGTCGCACGAAGCGTTTATGGAAATTACCCGCCGCAACGGCAACACAAAAGAGGCGCTGAAGGCGTAGCTGTTGCGGGGTTGGAGCGGGGGGCGCCCACGGGGATGCGGAGTTCGAAGACGATCGGTCAGCGAGACCGGCGCCGCGTCTAATCGACAGACAAAACAGGAGCAATAGATGGCAACCATTTACTACGAAAAAGACGCCCGCCTCGATGATCTCGCGGGCAAGACCGTGGCCGTCATCGGTTACGGCAGCCAAGGGCATGCACACGCTCTGAACCTCAAGGACAACGGCGTCAACGTCGTCGTTGGACTCTACGAAGGCAGCCGCTCGTGGCCCAAGGCCGAAGCCGACGGGCTGAAGGTGATGACCACGCCCGAAGCCGCCAAGGCCGCCGACGTGATCATGATCTTGGTCTCCGACCACATCCAGGGCGATCTCTACAAGGATGAAATCGCGCCCGGGCTCGAGGCCGGCAACACGATCATGTTCGCCCACGGGTTCAACATTCACTATGGGCAGATCGAAGCGTCGGCGGACGTCGATGTCTCGATGATCGCTCCCAAGGCGCCGGGCCATCGCGTCCGCGAACTCTTCACCGAGGGCGTCGGCGTGCCGGGCCTATTGGCCGTTCATCAGGACGCTTCGGGCAAAGCCAAGCAGCAGGCGTTGGCCTACGGGCTGGCGCTCGGTTGCCTCAAGGCGGGTGTGATCGAAACGACCTTCAAGGAAGAGACCGAGAGCGATCTATTCGGTGAACAGGCGGTGCTGTGCGGCGGTTGCTCGGAGCTGATTCGCGCCGGTTTCCAAACTCTGGTCGAAGCGGGTTACCAGCCCGAGATCGCTTACTTCGAGTGCCTGCATGAGCTGAAGTTGATCGTCGATCTGATTTATGAAGGCGGTCTCAGTTACATGCGCTACTCGGTCAGCGACACGGCCGAATATGGCGACTACTCGCGCGGACCGCGCGTGATCGACGATCACGTCCGCGAGAACATGAAGCAAGTCCTCGCCGAAGTGCAGTCGGGCCGGTTCGCCAAGGAATGGATCGACGAAAACAAAGCCGGACGGCGGAAGTTTCTCGACACCCGCAAAGCGCAGCAAGACCAATTGGTCGAGCAAGTGGGCGGAAACCTGCGCGAGATGATGTCCTTTTTGAAGAAGAAGGGCGCGTCGAGCTAGTTGTTTCTTCGCAAATCGCCTTGCGAGTGTACGCCTGTTATGTGCAAACCGGCGAGATCGCAAATTTGGCTTGAGCCGCGAAGCGGCGGCGGGAATATTGCCCCGGGTGGAGCCGAAGGCGAAACCCTGGGTACGGAGTCAGATCAGGTTGAGCCCTGAAAGGGCGGCAGGAACTACCGACGCTCGTCTTTCATGTCGGTGTATGAAACAAGCGGGACGCGGCGGTCGCGATAGAAAAAATGGGGACTGTCCCAAGCGCCGACTAAATAAGCTTCACTGGCGCATGGGCTTGCCGGGCGCGAAGTGGACTGTCCCCGATTTTTTCCGGAACCGGACCTTCGTGGTCCCAAAGGGAAGCAAGCCATGCGAGTCTTCATTTACGACACGACGCTGCGCGACGGCACGCAGGGGGAGAACGTATCTTTCTCCGTCGATGACAAGCTGCGGATCGCGTACAAGCTCGACGAGCTAGGGATTGATTACATCGAAGGCGGCTGGCCGGGTTCGAATCCGCGCGACAAAGAGTTCTTTCGGCTGGCCAAGGATATCGAGCTCAAGCATTCTCGCTTAACCGCTTTCGGTTCGACGCGTTACGCCCGCAACACGGTCGAGGACGACCCCAACGTCATCGCCCTGCTCGAGGCCGAAACGCCCGTCATCACGATTTTCGGCAAGAGTTGGGAGCTGCACACCCGCCAGGCTCTGGGCGTCGACGAAGAGCAGAACCTGGCGATGATCTCCGAAACGGTCGCTTATCTCAAGCAGCACGACCGCGAAGTTCTCTACGACGCCGAGCATTTCTTCGATGGCTACGAAGCCAACCCGGATTTCGCTCTGCGCACTCTCGAAGCCGCCCACAAAGCCGGTGCCGACGCGCTGGTGCTTTGCGATACCAACGGCGGCACGGTAACGCATCGGCTGGGCGAGATCTTCAGCGAGATTCGCAAGCGCTTTGACGGCGTTATCGGGATTCATACGCACAATGACTCCGATCTGGCGGCGGCCAATGCCGTCACGGCCGTCGAGTTGGGCGCGACCCATGTGCAAGGAACGATCAACGGCTACGGCGAACGCTGCGGCAACGCCAACCTGTGTTCGATCATCCCGATCCTCGAGCTCAAGCTGGGCCACACAACGGTCGGCAAGGAGAAGGTCGAGCATCTCACGGGAATAGCGAACTTCGTCAGCGAGACGGCGAATCTGTCGCTTCCCAACGACCGGCCTTTTGTCGGCCGTAGCGCCTTTGCTCACAAGGGCGGCATCCACGTCAGCGCGGTGTTGAAGGACGCCTCTACCTACGAGCACATCGAGCCCGAGACGGTGGGCAATCACCGTCGCGTTTTGATCAGCGACCTTTCCGGACGCAGCAATATTTTCTATAAGCTCCAGGAAAAGGGCCTCGAAGAGTTGCTCGACGACGCCAAGCGCCGGCAACTGCTCGACCGCATCAAGCAGCTCGAGTATGAAGGTTACGAGTTGGAATCCGCCGAGGGCAGCTTCGAGTTGCTCGTGCGCGAGGTGTTGCAGCCCGATCACTTCTTCTTCGAGCTCGAAAATATGAGCCTCGTCAGCGAGAAGAAGGACGGCAAACGCACCGAATGCAAAGTCGAGATGACGATCCGGGCGCGCGACGGGCTGCATACGGCGACGGCGGACGCCTCCGGGCCCTTCGACGCCATGTCCGGGTGCTTGCGCAAGTGCCTGTCGGAGACCTATCCCCAAATTGCGGACATTCGGTTGAAAGACTACAAAGTCCGCGTGCTCGAGCCGAATCGTGGCACCGCCGCCAAAGTTCGGGTTCTCGTCGAATGGAGCGACAACAAGACGTCGTGGACCACCGTCGGCGTCTCCGACGACGTTCTCGAAGCCAGTTGGAACGCCTTGGTCGACTCAATTCGCTTGGAGCTCTTACGGCTGGCCGAAAGCGACAAGAGCCTCGAAAAGACCGTCGAGGACTACTGCTGGGGTGTGTAGGTACGACGCCGGCCCCCCCCCGGTAGCCACAAACACCTCGTGTTTGTCCTAGCCCGCCGTTGAGACAGGCTCTCAGCTTGTCTCCCGGATTTGCCGCCTCCCCCCTCGATTTCGCGTTCAGGCAATCCAGCGGTCAATCTGTCGCACCTCTTTCCGGTGGGCGGAAGGCGCAATACATCCGGGTCTTCCCACATCCGCGAATATCAACTTCACCTGATCCGGGATCGCACCCCAAGACTCATAACCTGTGCAGTGTGTACTCGATCCGCGGGAGGCCTCGGCGGTTCCCCAGACACCCTCTCGACCGGGCGAGCCCGCTGGTTGACGGGGCTGGGGACCTTCCTCGAACGGCTTTGCCCGTGTGCTTATCCCGGATTTCCACTTTAGTTTCGGTTCTGCTAACCATCGGGTGGACTCGGACGCCTTTATTTATGCGGGCTTGAAAGCACTCAAGGCGCTGAGGAGATCAACACCCAATGGGTGAAAAAGAAAACAAACCGTTTCAGCTCACCTTCAATGGATTTCTCAAGGTCGATTTCCAAGGATCGCGAGTCACCTCGGATGGCGGGCTGATTCTCATTCGCGAACTGGACGAACGACTCGGACTAGGCAAGCTGATAGACGAGCATCTGACGGATTCGCGGCAAGGCTCGAACAAGAAGTTCCCGTTCGTCGATCTGCTGCGACAGTCGGTCTACTCCCGCTTGGCGGGCTACGAGGATCTCAACGACGCCGTTCGTGTCTCCGCCGATCCAACCTTTCGGCTGATTGGCTCGAAGAAGAACTGGGATCGCGGCGCGGCGCTGACCTCCCGGCTGCAGAGCTTCGAGACCGCCATGCTCGCCGGCGACGAGAATCTGATCGGGCTGATGGCGGTGAACCGCGAGTTGATCGCGCAAGCCGAGGCCGGTGATGACTCCGCGTGCGTCGTGCTGGACATGGACTCTACCGAGAGCCCCGTCCACGGCCGGCAGGAAGGCAGCGCCTACAACGGCCACTTCGAGTCGGTCTGCTACCACCCACTGTTGCTGTTCAACCAGCACGGCGATTGCTTGGCGGCAAAGTTGCGACCGGGCAACGTGTCCAGCGCCGAGGACTGGGACGAGCTGCTGCTGCCGGAAATCGAACGCCAACAGGCGGAGGGCAAACAGGTGACGTTCCGGGCCGATGCCGCCTTCGCCAAGCCGGATATTTACGAGACGTTGGAGGAGCGCGGCGTGGACTACGTGATTCGCATCCCGGCCAACAAGAGCCTGGAGCTGGAGATCGAAGATATCCTGTTTCGTCCGCCGGGCAGGCCGAGCGCAAAGCCCCTGGTGCGCTACAGGAGCTTTCGGTATCAGGCCGCGAGCTGGTCGAAGTCCCGGCGGGTTGTTGCGAAGGTCGAGCATCACCAAGGTGAGTTGTTTCCTCGCGTCGGTTTCATCGTCACGAGCATGGCCTTGCCGAGCCGCTCGCTGGTGCGGTTCTACAACAAGCGCGGCACGGCGGAGCAGTGGATCAAGGAAGGCAAACAAGCGACGCATTGGACAAGGCTGTCATGCCATCGGTTCCGGGCCAACGAAGTGCGACTGCAACTCAGCGTGCTGGCCTATAACCTGGGGAACCTATGGCGGAGGCTCGGGCTGCCGCAACGGATCAAGAGCTGGTCGCTGACGAGCTTGCAACAGCGGCTGATGAAGACGGGCGGTAGGCTGGTCAAGCATGCGCGGTACTATTGGCTGCTGTTGGCCGAAGGACATCTGAACCGGCGGCTGTTCGGCGACATGCTGCATAGGATCTGGGCGCTGCCTGTGCCGGGTGGGTAGCGTTGCCCGGGCGAGGATCAACAGTTTTTGGCTCCAAAAAGGTTTCGCAGGGAGCAGTGTCGGCCGGAGCGCCGTTCAGTCCGCTCAATCAACGTCTGTGAGCGGACGGACGAGCCCTGGCGCCTACCGGCGGAGGTGATGTGCAGGGTTCAGCGCGAAAAGACGTGGTATTCGGCGCAGCGGGGGTGTATCCTGTGACCGTGCCAGGGCCAAAATGGAAATCCTGGCTTATAGGTGTAAACACCTATTTCATCCAGTACTACGGTTTCCGAAATTGAATCGATAGATTCATTGACTAAAGTTAAGTGCCGAACCGAAGATAGTGTTTACTCATCTATTTACAGCCGGGGGAAGTAAGACATGGCAACGCAAACCGATATCGCCGTACTCTTCGACGAATTGAGCCGTCATGGGGCTGTGATCTCCGAGCATCTACCTACTGAGTCTCGCATAATATACTGTCAATCGAGACAAAGAGAAGACTGTTTCCAGAAAGCGGTAATCAAGCGCGGTTTGCGGCGCATTCGCCGCAGCGCTTTGCGGGCGCGCTCGTCGAGTTCCCAGTAGTCCTTCGGGCAGACGTTGGGCAACTCGTGCTGCTTCCAGTACGCCCAAATGTATTCCACCGGGTTCAACTCCGGCGCATAGGGCGGCAAGTACTCCGTTGCGATGTGATCCTCGGAGAGCTGGATGAACTCCCGCACCAGGCGGCTGCGGTGCGCCGGCAGCCGGTCCCAGACGATCAGCAGTGGGCCGTCGATGTGGCGCACCAAAGCCTTCAGGAAGTCGATGACCTCCAGCTCGCCGATCGCGCCGGGATAGAGCCGGAAGTAAAAGTTGCGCAACGTCAGCCCGGCCGACACCGACAGCTTGTCCCAGTTGAAGTTGAACTCCAACACCGGTGTCTCGCCGCGCGGCGCCCAGGTGCGGCAACGATGCGGCTTCTGACTCAATCCGCTTTCGTCGATGAAGACGATCGTACGTTCTTCTTTGCGGGCTTTTTTTTAATGGCCGGCCAAGTCTTGCGCTGCCAGCCGCGGATGGCCTCTTCGTTGCGCTCCCGCGCTTTGCCGACGGGCCGTTGCGGGCTCCAACCGAGCGCCCGCAGGATCTTCCAGACATGGCCCTCGTGATAGCGCACGCCGAACTCGTCTCCGATCAGACGAGCGACCCGCGGACAGCTCCACAGCGGCGTCGGGAAGCCGTGCGCCTCGGGGCCTTCCAGCAGCAACGCCTCGAGGCGTTCGAGCTGCGCGGCGTCCAACAGCGGCTTACGGCCGGCGCGGCCGGCCTGGCGCAACCCGGCTTCGCCGTCACGCCGGTATCGTCGCAGCCACTCGCTGACGCTTTGCCGCGCGACCTTCAATCGCCTCGCTGTCTCGGACTGACTACAGCCTTGCTCGACCAACCGGATCGCTTTGAAACGGCGCTTCTCCAGGGCCTCGAAATCCCGCCGTACGCCTTTTGTATTTCCCATACATACAAAGACGTACGTACCCCAAAAAGATGTCACTTTATTTTGCGAGACTCAATAGTACAAAATCGTCGTCAGGTCGAGTTCGAGGCATCGAACGGCGT
This sequence comes from Bryobacterales bacterium, assembly GCA_965238125.1. Classification (GTDB taxonomy): domain Bacteria; phylum Acidobacteriota; class Terriglobia; order Bryobacterales; family UBA6623; genus UBA6623. The sequence continues at coordinate 6,770,043 of OZ250179.1, forward strand.
GCATCGAAACGACATCCGACCACCGGCGAGGGCACGCTCCACTGGACAAACTCGTTCGGCGAACGTGGAACCTGCGCGGTCCAAGCTAGGGATATGAACGATAGCGGCATGCAATTGGAGATCACCACGCGAGTACCGTTCCCGTCGGTCGTTCGCTTATTCGGTCGAACGTTGGAGTGCTTGGGCTACGTCCGGTATTGTCGCGAGGAAGGGGAAAAATTCATCCTCGGAATCGAAATCGCCGGCGAACCGTATCCCTGCCGTAACGGTTGGAAGAGTTAACACGGATTTCGAGTCATCGATTCGGCTCCCCCCGAGGCTATTCTCATGGAGCTTTCTTTCGCCATCGTTTCTGTCTCGTTACGCCTTCTGGCAACAGCGTGGAGTGTGGTCGTAGTCTGGCGCACGGGGGACTGGAAACTCGTGTTCCTACCCTTGATGCTCGCTTTGACCGCGTCGCAACCACTGTTGCCCCACTTTCCCGCGGAACAATGGTCGGCGTTTCGGGTAGTGATCCTCAACGCGATGGCCGTTTTGGTTTTCTACATTCTGGTCCGATGGTCTCAGTTCGGCTCGAAGAACAAGGTGCTTGGGCTCATGCTCGTGCTGGTGGCCGGGTATCAATTCGGTTCTTTTTTCATCGGAGAACCCATCCCGGCCGTCCTGGGGTCTGAATTGTCCGTGAGTTTCGCGCTGTGTGCGGGCGTGATCTTATCCGGGCGCGTGTTCGAACAACACACAAAGCTGAGTCATAGCGACGCGCTTACCGGGGTTCCCAATCGTATCCGGTTCATGCAGTTGCTGAAAGCGGCCCACCGTCGAGCGAGAGCAAGGAAAGAGTATCTTTTTGGAGTTCTGTTCCTGGACCTGGATCGCTTCAAAATCCTCAACGACAAATTCGGTCACGCGGCGGGGGATCAGTACTTGATTTACATCGCGCAAAGACTCAAGGCCTCCCTGCGGCCGCGGGATACCGTGGCTCGCTTGGGGGGAGACGAGTTTGCGGTACTGCTCGACGGGTTGACCGAGCCCGCGGAAGCACAGAGCATCGTCGCTCGGTTGACAGCCAATCTGGAAGAACCCGCCAATTTACAAGGGCACGTCATATTCACCACGGCCAGCATCGGATTGGCTCTAAGCACGACGCAATACAAGCGACCCGAGGACCTGTTGCGCGACGCCGACACGGCCATGTATCGCCAGAAGGCTTCTCAAAACGGCTATGACGAGATCGTGAACGTGCAACGACAGGTCCGCGCCAGTTCACAGCTACAGTTGGAGGCAGACCTAGAGCACGGCCTCCGGGACAAGCAATTTGTCGTCCATTACCAACCCATCGTGGCACTCCCCAGTGGCGAAATAACCGGTTGCGAAGCCTTGGTCCGCTGGGAGCACCCCACCCGCGGGTTGCTCATGCCGGCGGAGTTCATTCCGGCCGCGGAGAGCACGGGCTTGATCCTCCCAATCGGGGAGTTTGTCCTGCGCTCCGCCTGCGCCCAAAATCGAGCCTGGCGACAAGCCGCCTTGCCGTCGCTAAATATGTCCGTAAACGTTTCCGCCCGGCAGCTGTATAGGCAACAATTCGCGGACACGGTTTCCGAGATCTTGGCCGAGACCGGCTCGCCGCCCGATTCGATCGAATTGGAGTTGACGGAGAGTCTATTAATGGAGCACCCGGAAAAGGCTGCCGAGATGCTCACGAAGTTGAAGAATCTAGGCTTACGAATCGCGGTGGATGACTTTGGAACGGGTTACTGCTCGCTGAGCTATCTGCTCCGCTTCCCGCTACACACCTTGAAAATCGATAGAACGTTTGTCGACGGCCCCACGGGGGACGACCCGAGAAGCTATCACATTGTCGAGGCTCTGATCGCGCTCGCCCGCGGTCTAAACCTTGGAGTCACGGCCGAAGGCATCAGCTCGGATGATCAATTGACCACCCTAAAGTCCTTGCAGTGCAACCGGGGCCAAGGATACCTGTTCAGTCGGCCCGCGCCGGCTGAAGTTTTGACGCCCGCCCTGATCAAGCGGTCGAGGCCCCGTGCACAGGATGACCCGTCTTTGCTGCGTTTGCAAAAACAGCTCGCTTGATGGGAAACGGCCCCTCATACCCGCACCCGCACGAGATGCGCCCGAGCGTCAATCCGTGTTGTTGAGAACCGGCCCGCTGAGTCCCGCGACCGCGAGCAGGACTAAGCTCACCGCAACGAAACACATAGCGCCCGTCCGCCGATGGTTGGCGGAATATCGGGTTCCGTCCGGTAATCGGTTGGTTAGCAGCCTCGGGTGTGCGGTCTGAGCCGCCGAAAGCACGAACGGTTCAGGGTCTCGGCCCCGATGAAGGCCGGCATGTTCAGTGCGTCAAAAGCCGTCCACTCTACCGAAAGTTCGATCCGCGCCGAGCGTGCCGCACTTCAAGGCCTCGATGCAACAGGTGAGGGGCGGTGGAGGTATTCAACCGCTCCCGCGTGCCCGGAACTCCCGGTCACTTTCGCGTTGCCGTAGTTGCGAATCGCGACCACCCCGAAACTCGCCGCCGCGGCGCTGTTGGCGATCGTGAACGCCTTGTAGTGGTTTGCCTCGGGGTTTCTGCGCTGCGTCCACCACTGGAAGGCGAAGAACCCCCCTCCGACCGCGGCCTTGATGACGGCGGCCTTGCCGCCGCTGAAGGTTCCGTCGGCATTGCGCAATAAAGGGTTCAACTCGCGCCGGCCCATCGAGGAGTGGGCGTCCAGCAGGTTCACGGCGGCGAAGGCGATCCACGAAGCGATCCAGGCCTTTTTCCAGCGCTTCTTGCCGCGCTCTCGGGAGTCCGCGCCGGCGCGCGAGGTCAGGTAGGGCCTATAACGCACCGCGGGAGCTTCGTAAGTGCTGTCCCGGTCGAAATCGAACGGTGCCGCGTCGGCCGCGTCGGCCGCTTGGGCCGGGGCGGGGACCATCAGCAATGTGCCCACGGTGAGGGCGCAAGCAAAGAAGAACTTCAGCGTGGTGAGGCACTTGGCAAACATGGCGGCTCCTTGTGCGACGCCGCCGGTTCAAAGTTCGGCCGGTTGATGTGGGCCGCCGGCGAGTCGCTTGATAGAGCCAGTTTGCGACAAGTCCTAGGCGAAACACATGACGCGAAAGCCACATTTCGTAACCGGTACCTATGAGGGGGTCTTATCCCGAAGGCACACTGGGTGCCGACAAGGCGAAGCGTCAAACCGACAGTGGTTACACCGGAGAGACAGATCGAGCGTTTGACGGTTGGGTGGTGACAGGCACTCTTGCCGGTCCAAGTCAACAGTCGTGACCGGCTCTCAGCCGGTCACAGCGGAAGGGCTGCCGGGTTCGTGCCGCGGCGCGCGGGCACTCAAGGAAACAAAAACCGCCGACTTTCAGAAACAGGAGGTCATTCCATCGCAATCGTGGCGATGTTTGATTCGTGCCCGCCGATGTTGACCAGAATGGATTGGTCGCCGCTCGGCGTGTAGAAACTCGGACGTATGTTCAGTTGCAAGACGCCCACCAGCCCCGGTGTCATGCCGAGGAACTGAATGTCGGCCTCGTGGCCCGCGATTTGGACACTCGCATTGAGCGGCGCTCTGATGAGGGACGTTGCCGTGGCGGCCTGTCCGCTGGCGAGCATGGGGGCGATCGGCCCTTGGCCCGTCATGTAGACTGTGACGATCGTGTTGCGGTCGGCCGGATTGCTCGGTGTGATGAAATCGCCGCGCTGATCGGTCACGGCGGCTCGGCCGCCGTCGTAGGTGAAGATGCCCGGGGCTGCGTTCGCCACCGGAATGCTTTGCATCGCGCCGCGGGCACCGCTGTTGTCGACCGCGATCTTTACCAGCCCCATGCCCGCCGCTCCGAACGGCAGTTGGAAGTTGATCTGGTTGTCGCCGAGGTAAGTCAAGGGCGCTTCGGAAATCATCAATCCTTCCGGCGTGAAGACCAGAACGCGAACGCCGTTGATCTGAGTTGGCAGCGTGTCGCTGTTTCGCCCAATGAAGGCAGCGGCAACGCCTCCTTCCGGTCCACCGAGGAAGCGGCCGAAGATGGAGCCCAGCGTGCCGCCCGCGAAATTCGGGGCGTAACTGGCCGAGTTGACAATCCCGCCGTCGAAAATCTCCGGTGTCGGGTTGGGCTGGGCGCCCAAAATCAGCGTCACCGGAACCACGGCCGTATCCGTCGTCACGCCAACCGCCGTAAAGGTGATCGTCGCTACTTCGCCGATTTGCGCGGGCACGCCCTGCGTGTCGAACTGGACGCTGACCTCCGTCGGCGTGTCGCCTTCCTCGGCGGAGAGCGAAACCTGGTCGGCGAGAGCGCCTTCCACGGTCGCTTCCCAGCGAAGTTCACCGCTCGAAGCGGTGACGTTCAGTTCGATCGCTTCAGGGTTTGGGCCGGTCGCAACGCCGGCGAACGTCAGACTCGAGGGCAGGGCGCTAATGCTCTGGACCACCGGAGGTGTGTCGGCGGTGAGCAGCGCGAAATTGTCAATCGAATTCAGCTCTTCGCCCTCGGCCAAATCAGCGCTGATTTCAATGCGCTTGACGAACCCGAGCGTGGAGAAGAACGACTGGTCCCCCTCGACTCTTGTCCAAGCGCTCTCGTCCAAAAAGGCGGTTTGGCGACTCCATACATCACCCGGCAGCACACCGGTCCAGCGGAACGCCGTATCCGTTCCGATAAGCAAAATTTCGACCGGTTTCATTGCCCCGGAAAGGGACTTATGACGATAATCGAATTCCAGACGCGGAGCTTCCATGCCGTGATAATTTCCCGTGTACGATTCGGGCACGACGAAAGCGTCCGGCGCCTCACCGCCGTTTTCGACGATCCGCAGGAAGCCTTCCGGGTTCCCTTCAAATTCATTCCAGATCAACTGGGCGTTCTTGTCACCCTCCGTACCCATCTCGATCTGCTCCGACGCCGGGTAGTTCCGCGACCAACCGTCCATGCCGGCCGAAAAGGACGTGATCGCGGGCAGGACCGGCGTCGCGAAGTCACCCCGCACGAATAGCCTGACGTTGTCGAGCAGCGCTTGATTGCCGAGTGAGTTGTGGCTCGCGCGGATTTCAAGACGCTTGGGGTTCGAAAACACTTGCTCGAAGGCCATGAAGTTGCCCTCGAACACTCGCCAGTCGTGATCGAATAAGAAACCCAGTTGCCGTCCGGATCCGGCGGACCCAAGGGGGATACCCAGCGCCAAGACCCCTCTTCTCCGAATAACCGCGCCTCAACGAAGATGTTCCCCTCCTTGAACGCGGTAAGCGTCGTCAGGTCGAAAGTAAGGCGCGGCTCGTTGAGGGCGAGAAAATCGACGAGAAATTCGTCCGGGGCCACGAACCAGTCCTCGGCCGGATCACGGATCGTTCGGATCAGAGCATAGCCGTCGGGATCCCCTCCGGTATTTCCGCCCGACGGGACAAACTCGATCGTGACCTTGTCGTCGCCAACGTTGGTTCCCGCGTAGGGGCTCTCCGTGTCATTGCGCGTCCAACCCTCGAGGTCCTCGTCAAACGTCGACTCGGCAATCGGTTTCACCGGATCGATCAGAGGACCCGAGACGGTCGCCGTCAGCTCTCCCTGGATCGGGCCGGTCGGAGCGTTGAAATAAAACGCGATGAAATACGTCCCGTCCTTCAAGCGGGGAAACTGCACCGTGTCGACTTCGACGCGGGCTAGGCCTCGCGGATTGGGCTTCGCTCGAAAGTCGGCCAGGAAATTCCCCTCGCCGTCCGTACCGACGTCTTGGCCGAATTCGACGGCCAACTCGATGAGGGCCTCCGGGTCGGTCACGAAGTCCACAATCAGTCGCGTCGCCCCCTCGGGGACGAAGATCGTAAAGCTGTCGTCACCGGCGAGAAGAGTCCTCTCCTCTTCAATCTCAGGAAATTTTACGAAAATAGGATGCCCGTTCGTCAATGCCGTGGCGGCCGCCAGCGGGGCCACCGAGGCTAGGAGTAATAGGGCAATCAGACGCAAGAAGGACGTTAAGCCCGGATTTCCACTTTAGTTTCGGTTCTGCTAACCATCGGGTGGACTCGGACGCCTTTATTTATGCGGGCTTGAAAGCACTCAAGGCGCTGAGGAGATCAACACCCAATGGGTGAAAAAGAAAACAAACCGTTTCAGCTCACCTTCAATGGATTTCTCAAGGTCGATTTCCAAGGATCGCGAGTCACCTCGGATGGCGGGCTGATTCTCATTCGCGAACTGGACGAACGACTCGGACTAGGCAAGCTGATAGACGAGCATCTGACGGATTCGCGGCAAGGCTCGAACAAGAAGTTCCCGTTCGTCGATCTGCTGCGACAGTCGGTCTACTCCCGCTTGGCGGGCTACGAGGATCTCAACGACGCCGTTCGTGTCTCCGCCGATCCAACCTTTCGGCTGATTGGCTCGAAGAAGAACTGGGATCGCGGCGCGGCGCTGACCTCCCGGCTGCAGAGCTTCGAGACCGCCATGCTCGCCGGCGACGAGAATCTGATCGGGCTGATGGCGGTGAACCGCGAGTTGATCGCGCAAGCCGAGGCCGGTGATGACTCCGAGTGCGTCGTGCTGGACATGGACTCTACCGAGAGCCCCGTCCACGGCCGGCAGGAAGGCAGCGCCTACAACGGCCACTTCGAGTCGGTCTGCTACCACCCACTGTTGCTGTTCAACCAGCACGGCGATTGCTTGGCGGCAAAGTTGCGACCGGGCAACGTGTCCAGCGCCGAGGACTGGGACGAGCTGCTGCTGCCGGAAATCGAACGCCAACAGGCGGAGGGCAAACAGGTGACGTTCCGGGCCGATGCCGCCTTCGCCAAGCCGGATATTTACGAGACGTTGGAGGAGCGCGGCGTGGACTACGTGATTCGCATCCCGGCCAACAAGAGCCTGGAGCTGGAGATCGAAGATATCCTGTTTCGTCCGCCGGGCAGGCCGAGCGCAAAGCCCCTGGTGCGCTACAGGAGCTTTCGGTATCAGGCCGCGAGCTGGTCGAAGTCCCGGCGGGTTGTTGCGAAGGTCGAGCATCACCAAGGTGAGTTGTTTCCTCGCGTCGGTTTCATCGTCACGAGCATGGCCTTGCCGAGCCGCTCGCTGGTGCGGTTCTACAACAAGCGCGGCACGGCGGAGCAGTGGATCAAGGAAGGCAAACAAGCGACGCATTGGACAAGGCTGTCATGCCATCGGTTCCGGGCCAACGAAGTGCGACTGCAACTCAGCGTGCTGGCCTATAACCTGGGGAACCTATGGCGGAGGCTCGGGCTGCCGCAACGGATCAAGAGCTGGTCGCTGACGAGCTTGCAACAGCGGCTGATGAAGACGGGCGGTAGGCTGGTCAAGCATGCGCGGTACTATTGGCTGCTGTTGGCCGAAGGACATCTGAACCGGCGGCTGTTCGGCGACATGCTGCATAGGATCTGGGCGCTGCCTGTGCCGGGTGGGTAGCGTTGCCCGGGCGAGGATCAACAGTTTTTGGCTCCAAAAAGGTTTCGCAGGGAGCAGTGTCGGCCGGAGCGCCGTTCAGTCCGCTCAATCAACGTCTGTGAGCGGACGGACGAGCCCTGGCGCCTACCGGCGGAGGTGATGTGCAGGGTTCAGCGCGAAAAGACGTGGTATTCGGCGCAGCGGGGGTGTATCCTGTGGCCGTGCCAGGGCCAAAATGGAAATCCTGGTTAAGGTGCAGGGAGGGGTTCGGCCGATCATATCAGCTTCCAAGGCTCATAGTGCGATCTAAGACCATCATGGGGGAATCAGGGATTCACCTAACTACTTACGGGGTTTTAACTTATCCACCGAGAATGGCTTTCGGAACGTCATTCGGCCCGGCCTGGCAAGGTGCCTTGCGCCGGGCCTTCGAGATGGTTCACAGCGACTCGACATGTGCCCCTATATTACCAATGGCATACGACTCGATGGAAGCTCGAACCGGGCCGCGGGCCGCTGTGTCGGGTCCGGCGAGCGGTCGCGGCCGCGTCAAACGGCGATCAGCGGAGCGATAACGAGGGCCACAATCGACATCAGCTTGATCAGAATATTCATCGACGGCCCTGACGTATCTTTGAAAGGATCGCCGACGGTATCGCCGACCACGGCCGCCTTGTGGGCCTCGGAGCCCTTCTCTTCACCTTCCATCTCACCCTTTTCGATCAGCTTCTTGGCGTTGTCCCAAGCGCCCCCGGCGTTGGCCATGAAAAGGGCCAGCAACACGCCCGTCACCGTCGCCCCGGCCAACATGCCCCCGAGCGCCTCGGGGCCGAGCAAATACCCCATCGCCACCGGTGCCAAAATCGCTACCAGTCCGGGCGCGACCATTTCCTTCAGAGCGGCCGTCGTCGCGATATCCACGCAACGGGCGGCGTCGGGCTTCACGCCCTCTTCGCCGGCCAGCAGGCCCTTGATTTCTCGAAACTGACGGCGGATTTCCTCGACCATCTTGCCGGCGGCGCGTCCGACGGCGGTCATGGTCTGAGCGGCAATAAAGAAGGGCAGGATGCCGCCGATCAGCAAGCCGATCACCACGCGCGCGTCATTGACTTGAATATTGACGGCCGCCAGCCCGTTGGCCAGGCGAATGGCATCGACCGCTTGGGTATAGGCCGAAAACAGCGCCAGCGCGGCCAGCGCGGCCGATCCGATCGCGAACCCCTTGCCCATCGCCGCCGTCGTGTTGCCCAGAGAATCAAGAGTGTCGGTGATGGCGCGGACCTTCGGTCCCAAACCCGCCATTTGCGAAATACCCCCGGCGTTGTCGGCAATCGGCCCGTAGGCGTCGACGCTCATCGTGATGCCCACGGTGGCCAGCATGCTGACCGCCGCCAGGCCGATGCCGTAGAGCCCGGCCACGCCGTGCGCGACGTAGATCGCGGCGCAGATCATCAGCACCGGCCAGGTGCAGCTGCGAAAGCCCACCGCCAAACCTTCAATGATGTTGGTCGCCGCGCCGGTCTTCGAAGCTTCGGCGATGCCGAGCACGGGTTTCATCGAGGTGTAGTACTCGGTGACGTAGCCGATCGCCACGCCGCCGACGGTTCCCGCCACGATGGCCCCGAAGACGCCGTCGCTGATGACCGAACCTCCCACGACCCCGTATGCCGCCGCCAGAAACAAGGCCGCCGCCAACCAGGCCGAATAGCGCAGAGCCGCTGCCGGCCCCATCCCGCTCAAGAGGCGAATCGAGACGATGCCGACCACGGAACAAATCAGACCGACGCCGGCGAGGACCAGCGGCAAAGCCATCAAGGCTTCGCGAGCCGCCTCGCCGCCGAGCATCGCTAACGTGTCGGCGCCCAATGTCGCCGCGATCGCCATCGTGGCGATCATGGACCCTACGTAGGATTCGAAAATGTCCGCTCCCATCCCGGCCACGTCACCGACATTGTCGCCAACGTTATCGGCGATCACGCCGGGGTTGCGCGGGTCGTCCTCGGGGATCCCGGCTTCGACTTTGCCGACCAAGTCGCTGCCCACATCGGCGGCCTTGGTGTAGATGCCGCCGCCGACGCGCGCGAATAAGGCGATCGAGCTGGCCCCCATGGCAAATCCGTTGATGTAGACGGCTTGTTCGATGCCCGCGAAGACCTGTGCGAAGACGCCGACTCCGAGCAGCCCGAGTCCGGCCAGTGCCAGTCCCATGACGGCCCCGCCCTGAAACGCGACCATTAACGCGCTTTCGACCCCTTCGCTGCGCGCCGCTTCGGTGGTGCGCGTGTTGGCGCGCGTGGCCGATTTCATGCCGATGAAGCCCGCCAGAATCGAGCAGGCCGCGCCGGTAACGAAGCACAACGCGGTCTCACGGTTCAATTGCCAAGCGATCAGTCCGGCGACGGCTATGACAAACACCAGCAGAATGCTGTACTCGCGTTTCAGAAACGCCATGGCTCCGTCGTGGATCGACTGCGAAAGCTCGCGCATTGTCTCGTTGCCGGGCGAGCGTCGGTCGTTGAGGATGAAAATGATCAGGGCGCAGACGAGTCCGCAAAGACCAATGATGGGAGTGAGGGGTATCAGAGTGTCCATGGTCGTTGGAGCAACAAGGCGCGGTTCGACCGGTACCTTGGCCGAAACAAATTTTCGAAAAGACCGCCTGAGAACAACCCGATTGACGGGTTTTGGAGATTAGTGAATCAAAAGTAACAGGCTACCATTTCCACCCGCCGACGCGCCGGCGAAACCAGTATCCGGGACACAATTAGACGAGATCAGGCAGCATGCGGCATCAATGCGGAACATGGGGTTTGGGTGTTGAGCCGCGAAGCGGCGGCAGGAATTGAGCCCAGGGTGGACATACGGCACACCGGCCGGCTTTCTGGGCATCGGGAAGCCCTGGGCTCCGCCCCAGACCCCGAGGTTTATCGCTTTCCGGCCGGGATTTCTCATCGCCTCGGTCCCCGCCCCCGGCAGGGGGCGCGGATAGTAGCCCCCTGCTTCAGCCCGGGGTCCGCGGAACATCACGAAAAGCCCCGGACGGGGCGTAGGAACAAACGTTCGATGCAACTCCGACCAAAAGGCAACTTCCGCCATGCCCGCCGTGTCGGTTGACTACTTCGACGCCTCCTCGGCTTACCCTCCTGCCTCGAGCGCCATATCCCAAAACCGGCGGTGTGCCAGATGGGAAGAACGTAAGGGCGGCAGGAACCTCCCGCCTAACCCTTCTCGCCCTTCGACCCCATTTTCATGGCGGTATGATGAATCTGCGGATTTATAGAAACGGAACTCTTCCGAAAACACCCTCGACGCGTACTAGAGATTACGCTACAGCCCGTGAAATCACAAACGATTGCAGCCGCGGAGCGGCGACGAGCCCGAGCCCCGGGCGCAAGCCCCATAAGCGCTAGCCCGCTTTTCTCACCGCGTGGCGAGGCAAAGTGCACGAAAGGTCCGTCAGTAGGAGGCGCGCGCCGCTTGACGCGCGGAGGCGTACTTGAACAGTACGGTGAGCACGGCGAGCAAGCGCAACGAAGTAATGGCGGGCCTATCGTGTGCTTTGCTCGTCAGGCGGTGAGAAATGCGGGCTAACTTAACGATTGCGGTATCTCCACCTGGGATCGGCGTCGCTCCGGGCTACGCTTCCCACACCAACCGGTGCAGGTTTCGAGCGCAGATCTTGCTGCCCGCGAACTTTTTGCTGTTCGGCCCTCCCCAGTGCGTCTCCAGGCTGATCATGCCGCGGTAGCCGTCCGCCGCCAACCGACTCAGCTGGCCCCGCCAGTCAACCTCGCCCGTGCCCAACTCGCCCCAGCGCATGCGATCGCCGCCGGGGGGCATGACGCCGTCTTTGGCGTGAACATGCAGAACCCGGCCGGCGGGAAGCCGCTCGTAACCCTCGGGAAACGAGTTTTCCGCCGAGGCATAGGCGTTGGCCGGGTCCCAGACGATGCCGAGGTTCGGATGGTCGATCGCCGAGAGCACGGCGGCGGTTTCCGCGCCGGTCGCTACGTTGCACGCGTGTTCATTCTCGAGGCCGATCCGAATATTACGGGAAGCCGCTTTCTCCACCGCCGGACCGAGAGTTTCGACCACGCGTTCGGTTACCGCGCTCGGTTCGACCGTCCGCCAGAAGCTGAAAACGCGCACGATGTCGGCGCCCAAGGCTTCGGCGATATCCAGAGCCCGTCCCAGAATTCGCGGCTGGTCGTCGTAGCTGTGCGCGGCATAAAGGGCGTCCTGCTCAAAGCGGTGGTCGATGTCGCCGCCTCCCGGCAGCGTGCACTTAAACACGGGCGAGGCGATCGAGCAGACGGTGAGGTTCTTGGCCCGCGCCAGCCTGCCCACGTCCTCGATTTCCGAGTCGCTCATGTCGACGATGTTTTTGTTCCATATGGTGCGAACTTCAAGCGCCGGCACGCCCAATTCGACCGCGCTTCGGCACATCATTTCAATGTCTTGGGTGAATTCGTCGGTAATGACGGCAATCGGAAAATCAGCCATGGTCTCCTACTCTCTGCTGCGCTCCGCGAGGCCTTGACTACCCACCAAGCCGATTCGCCCACGCAGGCGCGGCGCCGGCTCACAACGTACTACAATGTCGGCTACCGGATGCTGCTTCCGCCATTCAGAACCGGCGCCGGGGTTACGCTCGCGGGCGCGGTTCTGCTCGCCGCAGCCTTCGCTCAAACCGAACCCGCGGAGGAGCGAAAGAACCCGCTCACCCGTGATCCGGCCGCCGTTCAAGCCGGGCGAGCGCTCTACCTCGAGCGCTGCGCCGTCTGCCACGGCTGGGACGCCCAGGGAAGCATGGCGGCGAACCTCGTTATGAGCCGCACCGTGCGCGGCAGTGACGCCGGGCTGTTCAAAGTCATCTCCGAAGGCTTTCCCGGAACGGATATGCCGCCCCAAACCAATCTGGAGCCGGCGCGAATCTGGCAGCTCGTGACCTACCTGCATAGCCTGGCTCGGCCGGGTTTCGAGCCCCCTCTTCCCGGTGATCCCGAGGCCGGCCGCAAAATCTTTGAAAACGTCGGCTGCGTGGGCTGCCACCAGGTGGACGGCTCCGGCGGTTTCCTCGGGCCACGCCTCGACAGCATCGCCGCTCGGAAGACCGCTGACGAGATCCGAAACGATGTTCTCGACCCCAACGCCGCGCGGCTCGTCGGCTACGAGGCAGTGTTCGCCGTGACCCGCGGCGGCGATCGCATCGAGGGAATACTCAAGAACGAGGACACCTTTTCCGTACAGATCCTCATGCGAGACGGGCGGTTTCGCCTGCTGGATCGGAGGGACATTGCCGAGCTTCGGAAGCTGCCGGAGTCGGCAATGCCCGGAGACTACCAAAGCAGGCTTTCCAACGAGCAGTTGCGCAACCTGCTCGCCTACCTCGATCGGCGGAGAGACCCCTACATCCCAATCCCGCGCAATTTTTCGAATTACTAATGGACAAATGAAGCGGTCATACATATCGTGGATTTGCACCACCGTCGCGTGCGTGTCTCTTGCGGCCGCGGCCGACATGGACACGCTCCTGGAGGACCGCTATCGCGCTCCCGAAAACTGGCTCAGCTATGACCGCGACAACACCGGCCGGCGTTACAGCCCGCTCGACCGGATCAACGTCTCCAACGTCGGCGACCTCGTCGTCCAGTGGGCGTTTCAGTTCGTGCCCCCTCCGCATCGTACCGAGCCGACGCCGCTGGTTCGCGACGGTGTGATGTACGTGCCGATCGGCGGACTGATCGCCCACGCCCTCGATGCCGGAACCGGCCGCGTTCTGTGGCGATACGAATACACCCATGAGCAGGGCGGCGACGGCCGGCCGCTCAACTGGAGCCGGGGTTTTGGGCTTTCCGGCCGGCGGCTCTACTTGGGAACATTCGATTGCCACGTGGTGGCGATCGACGCCCGCGGTGGAGGCGAGCTGTGGAGAACACTTCTCACCGATGAGCAGAACTGTTTCGGAGCGACCGGAGCGCCCCTCGTCGTTCGCAACCGCGTTCTGCTCGGTACCCGCGGCGGCGACACCGGCCTCCTGCGCGGCGCCTTGCACGCGTTCGACGCTGAAACGGGCGACCGCGTATGGCGCTTCTTTACCGTGCCTGCTCCGGGAGAACCCGGATCGGAGACCTGGCCCGACGACACCGACGCCTGGAAAGCCGGAGGCGGGGCTCCCTGGACCACCGGGACCTACGACCCCAAGCTGAACTTGATCTACTGGACGACCGGCAACCCCGGCCCAAAAGACTTCGACGGGCGCGACCGCGAAGGAGACAACCTCTACACCGCCTCGCTGCTGGCCATGAATCCGGACAACGGCGGGCTCAAATGGCATTTTCAGTTCACGCCGCACGACGAGCACGACTGGGACGGCAACCAAACCCCCGTGCTTGTCGACGCCGACTGGGAGGGCAAACCACGTAAACTCCTGCTGCAGGCGAGCCGCAACGGCTTCTTCTACGTGCTCGACCGTACGAACGGCGAGATGTTGCTCGCCGAGCCTTTCGCCAAGCAGACCTGGGCGAAAAGAATCGCGCCCGACGGCCGGCCGGTGCTCGAAGAGGACTCGCCTCCCAGCTTTCAGGGAACGCTGGTCTGCCCCGACATCCACGGCGGGACGAACTGGCAGGCGCCCTCCTTCAACCCTTTAACGGAACTCTTTTATGTATCGGCGTGCGACGCCTGCGGGATGTACTACCGCAGCGGCCACAGCATCAACCATCGCGAGACAGAGGCTCGGCAAGTCATTCGGGCGATCGACTTTCGCAGCGGCAAGATCCGCTGGGAGATCCCCTTTCTAGGCGACGAGGCGCAACAGGTGAGCTTCGCGGGAACGATGACGACGGCCGGCGGACTCGTGTTCTTCTCGAGCCGGGTTGGCAACTTCATGGCCGCTGACGCGAAAACAGGCGAGCTGCTGTGGCACTTCAACACCGGAGGCACGATCCGCACCTCCCCGATGACCTACTTCCACAATGGCCGCCAATACATCGCCATCACCGCGAAGAACGGCATCTTCGTCTTCGGACTGCATCGTTAACGTGAGGGACTCGCTCCCCGAGCGCGAATCACGCTCAAGCGGATGAGTAGTGTTATCTCGCGGTCGCCCGGCAGTCGGCAAGAAATGCGGAATACTCCCCGGCCCCGGTAGGGGCCCTGGAATCTAGCCCACGGCTTCAGCCGTGGGAAAACGGACACCAAGCGGAAAGCCCCAGAGGGGCGTAGGAACGCCCGCCGGATCCGCCCGGCAAGAAGCCATACTGATAAGAGCCAAGTTCCATGACCACCGAGGACAAATCACCCTACGACGCCCTGATCGTCGTCTCCTTCGGCGGTCCCGAGAGCCCCGACGACGTGATTCCGTTCCTCGAAAACGTCTTGCGGGGTCGCAACGTCCCCCGCGAACGGATGCTCGAGGTCGCCGAGCACTACTACCATTTCGAAGGCAAGAGCCCGATCAACGATCAAAATCGAGCCCTGATCCAAGCGCTCGAAAAGGAACTCGCCGCCCACGGTCCCGACCTTCCGGTCTATTGGGGGAATCGAAACTGGCATCCCCTGTTGGCCGAAACCTTGCGGCGCATGGCCGATGACGAGGTGCGGCGTGCCCTGGCCTTCACGACCTCCGCCTACAGCTCGTATTCGAGTTGCCGGCAATACCTCGACGACATCGCGCGGGCCCGCGCCGAGGTCGGGCCGTCAGCGCCGGTCGTGGACAAGATCCGCGCCTTCTTCAACCACGAGGGCTATATCCAGCCGATGATCGAAAATACAAGGCGGGCGCTCGATGAATTTCCCGAAGCCGAACGCGGCGACGTCGACTTGGTTTTCACCGCCCACGGCATCCCGCTGTCGATGGCCTCGACCTCGCGATACGTCGAGCAACTGGAGGAGGCCTCGCGGCTGGTCGCCGAGGGGGTGGGCTGCGGCGATTGGCGTCTCGTCTATCAGAGCCGTAGCGGCCCCCCGACACAACCCTGGTTGGAACCCGACATCGGCGACTCCCTTCGTGAACTCGACGGCCGCGGATCGCCCGGCGCCGTCGTCGTGCCCATCGGCTTCATCTCCGATCACATGGAAGTGCTCTACGACCTCGACACCGAAGCCCGTGAGCGATGTGATGAGTTGGGTTTCAAGATGGTTCGCGCCGGGACGGTCGGGGTGCATCCCCGATTCGTCCAAATGGTGCGACAACTGGTGCTGGAGAGAATGACTCCCGCGCCGGAGCGCATCGCTCTTGGGAAACTCGGTCCCTCGCCGGACTTTTGCCCGCCGGAGTGTTGTCTGCGGCCGCAACGCCCGGCCGGGAGCTGATGCGGCCTGAATCGACGAGTTTGACGGGTCTCGGTCGATTTTGTTAGCTTGACAAGACAAGGCTCATTCGCACACCCTACCCGCATCCGCCTGGGAGTTCCTCGGCGAGCCCACAACGGACAATTTGCACTGGAGGATTAGGATTGGCACGCACCGACAAGCATCTGTTTACCTCGGAATCGGTCACCGAGGGGCATCCCGACAAGCTGGCTGACCGGATTTCCGACGCCGTGCTCGACGCGGTTTTGGAACAGGATTCGACCGGGCGCGTAGCCTGCGAGACCCTGGTCACGACCGGGCTGTGCATGATCGCCGGAGAAATCACGACGAAGGGTTGGATCGATTACCCCAAAGTTGCGCGAGAGACGATTCGCGACGTGGGCTACACGCAGGCCGACTTCGGTTTCGACTGCCACACTTGCGCGGTGGTCAGCACGGTCGACGAGCAGTCTCCCGATATCGCCATGGGCGTGGATCCGGGCGGCGCCGGCGACCAGGGGCTGATGTTCGGCTACGCTTCGAACGAGACCCAGGAATTGATGCCGCTGCCGATCAGCTTGGCGCACAAACTGGTCGCGAAATTGACCGAAGTGCGCAAGACCGACGAGCTGGACTACCTGCGTCCCGACGGCAAATCCCAGGTAACCGTGGAGTATGAGGGCGGCAAGCCGACCCGCATCGACGCCGTGGTCATCTCGACCCAGCACGGCGAGCGCGTCGAGCAAGCGCAAATTCAACGGGAAATCTTGGATCACGTCATTCGCCCGGTCATTCCCGGGTGGATGGTCGACGCCGACACGAAGTACCACATCAATCCGACCGGCCGTTTCGTGGTCGGAGGCCCGCACGGCGATACCGGGTTGACCGGCCGCAAGATCATCGTCGACACCTACGGCGGCATGGGCCGCCACGGCGGCGGGGCGTTTTCGGGTAAAGATCCGACAAAGGTCGATCGATCAGCCTGTTATATGGCCCGCCACATTGCCAAGAACATCGTCGCGGCCGAGCTCGCCGACCAATGTGAAGTGCAGTTGGCCTACGCCATCGGCGTGGCCGATCCGGTTTCGGTGATGGTCGACACGTTTGGAACGGGCAAGGTCGAGGAAGAAAAGTTGGCCGACATCGTACGCGAAACGTTCCCGCTGACTCCCAAGGGGATCATCGATTATCTCGACCTGCGGCGGCCTATCTTCAAAGCAACCTCGGCCTACGGTCATTTCGGCCGCGAAGAAGACGGCTTCACTTGGGAGAAGACCGACAAGGCCGAAGTGCTGAAGTTCGAGGCCGGCGTCACCGCGGCCAAAGCCTGAGCAGCAGTCAAAAAATGGGGACTCCTCCGAAAATAGGTCCAACGATGTCGAACCCGCCTGACGTGGCGCACGCATTCTTGCGTGCCGTACCGGCATTCGTGCCGGTATGTCTTCTCCGAAAACGCCCCGACCAAAGCGAGTTTTCATGGCGGTACTATGAAACTGCGGATTCATCGAAACGGACTGTACCGAGCGCTTAATTGAATAAGCTCCACGCAAGCAATACTCTCGTCGAGCGCGAAGCGGACTGCCCCCATTTTTTTAGACCGGCGCTCTTCCATCACAAAGAATTGAGGACTTTCTATGTCGACCGCAACGACGACGCCCGGCGACGTCAAGGATCTTGCACTAGCCGCAACCGGAAAAAGACGCATTGAATGGGCCGGCGAATGGATGCCGGTGCTGGAGTCGGTTCGCCAGGAATTCATCAGCGAACAGCCGCTCAAGGACGTCCGCGTTTCGGGCTGTCTGCACGTTACCAGCGAGACCGCCAACCTGGTGATCGCGCTGCGAGACGGCGGCGCCGATGTTGTGCTCTGCGCTTCGAATCCGCTTTCGACGCAAGATGACGTGGCGGCTTCTCTGGTGCACGATTACGGCATTCCCGTCTACGCCATCAAGGGCGAAGACAACGACACCTACTATTCCCACATCGCCGCCGCGCTCGATCACAAGCCGCACATCACCATGGACGACGGCGCCGACTTGGTTCATGCTCTGCATACCGATCGGCAAGACGTCGCCGGAGGCGTTTTCGGCGGAACCGAGGAAACCACCACCGGCGTGATCCGCTTGCGCGCGATGGCCGAGGAAGGCGTTTTGAAATACCCCATCGTCGCCGTCAACGACGCGATGACGAAGCATTTCTTCGATAACCGCTACGGCACCGGCCAATCGACGATGGACGGCATTATTCGAGCCACAAACGTCTTGATCGCCGGACTAAACCTCGTGGTGGCCGGGTACGGCTGGTGCGGCCGCGGCGTGGCGAATCGTGCTCGTGGATTAGGGGCCAACGTCATCGTCACCGAAGTCGACCCGACCAAGGCGCTCGAAGCCGTGATGGATGGTTTCCGCGTAATTCCGATGATCGAGGCCGCGCCGATCGGCGATATCTTCGTCACCGTCACCGGCGACAAGCACGTCATCGCCAAGCATCATTTCGAAGCGATGAAGAGCGGGGCGATCGTCTGCAACTCCGGCCACTTCAATGTGGAAATCGATTTGGTGTCGCTCGACGCCATGTCGTCGGGCCGGCGTATTGTCCGCGAATTCGTCGAGGAATACACGCTGGGCGACCGGAAAGTGTTCATTCTTGCCGACGGCCGTTTGGTCAACCTCAGCGCCGCCGAAGGCCACCCGGCCGTCGTGATGGACATGAGCTTCGCCAACCAAGCCTTGGCCGCGCGCCATCTGGTCGTCAACAAGACCGACCTCGAGATCGGCGTTCACACCGTGCCCGAAGAAATCGACAAGGAAGTGGCCCGCCGCAAACTCGCGGCGATGGGTGTCCGCATCGACGAACTCACCCCCGAGCAGGTGAAATACCTTTCGACCTGGCTCGAGGGAACGTAGGAAGAGGCGGTTTTCAAGAGGGCTGCGTACCGTCTATTGCTGGCCCGGAGGAGTAGCTAGCGGGCCGCACCCGTTGGACCCCGCATTGCCGGGCGCGCCAAGGCAAGCGGCCGTCGCAAGGGTGATGTGGACTTTGGAGAAGATAACGCTGATGTGGCTTGAGATTCCCGGCAGCGAAGCTCCCGCCGTCGTTGCCAGAAAGCCCGCCAGGAGGGCGTATTCAACGAGGTCTTGCCCGCGCCGGTCGCGCAGCAAACGAAGGATACGGCTCCCGATCCTACCGGCCAATCTGTGAGTGCGCTTCAACACGCCATATTTAGTATCTCGGCCCAAAGCGGGCCGCGCAATAGTACGACGGTACTGGCGCAAAAGTGCGAAGAGCTCAAGCTCCGGTGGCAATGACGCGCCATGAACGTCCCGCGGGTTAGTCCGTGAGTTAGCCTGCTTTTCTCGCCACCTGACAGGCGAAGCAGGCATGTCGGTTGTCATTACTTCGTCGACCCCGGCGACAGGGTGTGCGACATAAATGTGGGAAATCAAGCGGCGCGGGCACGGGCCTCCCAGTAATCCTCGAACCTTCCGCTCAGCCGACAGCAGCGCAACGCGATGATGGCGTTGGCGCCGCGCACCGTCCAGAACATGCCGGAGCGCTTTAACCGCGCGCCGATCACCTTCTTGCAGCCCGCCTCGACCACTCCCGAGCCGACAAACAATCCCTGGCGGCGAAACTCGGGATACCGCATCCGCTCGGCGTTGCGCTCGAAGTAGTCCGCCTCGTTGGCGAGCAAATGGGCCGACTCCTGATTCGGCGTGGAGAACCCGCGTAAGACTTTCACCAACGCCTTGATCTTGCCTTGTTCGAGCTTGTGCAACAACCGCGCGGCCCAACGTTTCCGCCGGCGCTCATCGCTCGGGAACAGTTTCGCCGACAACTCCCACAGATGCTGCCGCGCATGGTAAAGGTCGACGATCTCGACGGCGCCGGGGAAGTGCTGATGTGCCAGGTTCCAGATCCAGGGCGCGCCGTCGCCGAGAATGACTTTCTTGCGAGCACGGCTCCAGCCCCGCCGCCAAGCTTCCGTATACAGCCGCAAGCCGAACGCCTCGGCTCCCTCGATCGCCGCGCTGTAACTGGTCGAGTTCTCGTCGCGCCGCGGCCGGCCTTGTTCGTCGGTGGTGGTTTGGGTGAAGACGCAGCCGAGTTTGACCTCGCGGGTGCGGGCCGGCCGCCCCGCGGTTTTTCCGACACGGCCGGCGGTCTCGGCGGCCACGACGGGAATGCCCGTGCCGTCCATTTCGATGTAGAGCAGGGGCACGGCGGGGGCGGCGACGTGCGGCAAGTCGAGTTGCTTGGCGCGTTGGATCGCCACTTGCTCGCGGGCTTCGATGTCGGCGCCGAGGGCCTCGGCATGGCGTTCGACGGACTTGGCGGTAACGTCGAGACCGGCCAAGACGTCGAGTTGTTCACGGCCTTGCTCGAAAGAAGTTTCGCTGCCCACCAGCGCCATCATGCGGCGCACGCCGGGCGAGCAGGCGGTGCCTTCGATGTCGAGTTCGCGGTCGCGCGGGCTTTGTCCCCGGCGGCATGTCGAGCAGAGGTAGTAGGCGCGCTCGAAACGCACCTCGCCCACCACGGTGGTGAGTTGTTTGGGGCGAGTATCGCGGCAGCAAGCTTGTTGACCGCAGGGGCAGGGGATTCGGGACGGCACGGTCTCGGAGGACGACAGTAACTTGCTCAGCAGCGTGGTCCCGGCGCGATGCATGGTGCCGCGAACCGCCGTCTCGACGGCTTCGAGATCGAGGGGGTCGCCGCGGCGTTGGCCGCGGAAGATGACCCCGAGCAGCTGCGTCACTTCTTGGGCGACTTCGTGGCGGATGGTTTCGGCCGTTTTTTTTCCTGGGGCTTCGGGGTGTCTGCGGCGGGTCGCAGACGGCAAATGCTTTCGTTGACATCGAGCAATTGCCGGCTGAGTTGTTGGAAGCGATGAAACTCGGCCACCTGGCGTTCGGCCTTGCGGCGATCCGCGGGCGAAGAGAAGGTCTCAGTCACGGTCTTGCCGCTCACTTTTTTGGTGAGGCGGAAATGCGGACCATGGGGCGGTTGGTCGGGTTGGTGGCAGCGGCAATTCGGTTTGCCGCAGCGGCCGCGGGTGGCGGTAATCGAGCCGCTGCGAAAGTCTCCTAAGTGGAGGATCTCGGAGAGAATCGCGGCACGTTGTCGTTCGAGGGCAGCGAGAGATTGGGGCACGGGGCACCTCCTTATTACCTAGCGTATACATACGCAAGGAAAAACGCCACAAAAAAAGACAAACCCACAAGCTCCCACATTTATGTCGCGCACCCCCGGCGACACTTGTCCCGGCCACACATCCCCATATAATGGAAGCTGCCTTGACCGTGCTCCCTCGGACGCGGTCGAGTATCTCCCGTGGCTTCCTCTTCTCCCAAGGCGACCGTTTCCGAACGCGTCCGAGACTATTTCAACGTCGAACGCGCCGAAGTGTGGCCCACGCTGGGGATGAGTCTCTACTTACTCCTCGGCATCGCATCGGTCATTTGTCTGAAGACGGCCGCCGACTCGCTTTTCCTCAGCCAGTTCGACGCCAAGCGGCTCCCGCTGGTCGATCTCGCCGTCACCCTCTTGGTCGGCGGCGGCGTGGGCCTCTACCTGCGTTTGGGCAACCGCATCTCGCTCGAACGATTGACGCTGCTGACACAAGCCTTCTTGGTGTTGAACTTGGTCGGGATTTGGTATCTATTGCAGCGCGACGTGTTCGGCGCTCGGGGCCTGCTTTACGTCTGGGTCGGCCTATTCGCCGTGTTAATTCCGAGCCAGGTCTGGTCGCTCGCGGCCGGTTTGTTTGACACGCGGCAGGCCAAGCGTCTGTTTTCGCTGATCGGCGCGGGCGGGATTCTTGGAGCCGCGATCGGCGGGCAATTCGCAAGTTGGGCGGGGCGGAACTTAGGCACCGAATCCATCCTGCTCGCCGCGGCCGGTTTTGTCACGGTTTCCGGCGTGATCGTCTGTCGGCTGAGTTGGGGCGCCGGGACGACAAAGTCCGCCGACGCCGGACGATCTCCCGTCAAGGCGTCGTTTTCCGAGAGTTTCCGCCTGGTGCGCCGCACGCGCTACTTGTCGCTAATCACCGCCGCTCTATTCCTGTCGTTTCTGGTGAGCACGTTGGTCAAGTACCAATTCAAGGCCGTTGCCCAAGCTCACTTTATCGACGATCCGGCCGGCATGACGCAATTTTTCGGCGACTTTTACGGCTATATCGCGGTCGCCTCGTTTTTGTTCCACACGTTGTTCACCGGCCGCTTGTTGCGTTGGTTCGGACTTGGCGTCGCGCTGTTTTTCCTGCCGGCCTCGATGCTGGTGGGCACGGCAATGTTGGTTTCGGCTCCGGTGTTGGCTTCGGCCGTCTTGGCCAGAGGATGTGATCAGGGTTTGCGGCACTCGCTGGACCGCGCCTCGGTCGAGTTGCTCTACGTGCCGATGGCCGCAGAAGTTCGCAAGCGCGTCAAGAGTTTCCTCGATATGGTGGTCAGCCGGACAGCCGACGGGCTGGCCAGCGTGGTTTTGTTGCTGCTGGTCGGCGTATGGCAACTCGGCCTACCGGAAGTTGCTCTCGTCAGCGTCCTTTGCGTGCTTCCCTGGCTGGTATCGACGGTGTGGTTACGGCGGGAGTATGTCGTCCACCTGCGCCGCAGCATCGGGCGTAAGGATTTGCGTTCCGAGCAGATCATGGAAAACTTGGCCGGCTCCGCCTCGGCCGAGCAGCTCGACCGGATGTTCGAGGCCTCGGACTTGCGAACCGTCGAGACCGCCGTGGACTGGATGCAATTCAGCGGCGCCTCGGCGAGCCAGGCGCACCTCTCCAATTTGATTACGCACAAGTCGGACGTGATTCGACGCAAGGCCATGGCCGCGGCGGCCTCCGGCAAGATTCCCGGTTGCGAAGCTGACGCCCTGCGGTTCCTCGAACTCGAAACCGACATCGACAGCCGCCGGGTCGCGCTCGATTACTTGGAAGACCAAGATCGCCCGGCGGCTCGCAAATCCATGTCACGCCTGCTGGCGAGCGAGGACCGTGACTTGGCCGCCACCGTGGCCGCGCGACTGGCCGCGCATGGCGGACCTGAAGCCGAAGCGGCTCGCGGCGTCTTCAACGGCTACCTCGAAGCCGCCGCCGCGGAGGATGCCCCGCGCCGAGCTATCGCCGCGCGCTTGTTAGGCTTCATTCCCGCCGATCGTGAGATCGAGAAGAGTCTGGCCGGCTTCCTCGGCGACGACGACAGCGAGGTGCAACGCGCGGCTCTGCTGAGCGCCGCGGCGATTCGCCCGCTCAACGCCGCGCCGCTGCTGATCGAAGTCCTCGGACGCCACCACCTGCGCGGCGAAGCCCGCGCCGCCCTCATTGCATTGGGACCGCCCGCGCTCGACCGCCTGCTCCCGGCGATGACGGACTCCGCCGTTTCGCTCTCCGCCCGGCGCCGATTACCGCGGGTGGTCGCCGAAATCGGCGGTCCCCGAGCCGTCCAAGCCTTGTCGACGGATTTGAGCGAGTAGACCGGCGAGTCGGCCTGGAAATCCTTCGCGCCTTGGGATGCATGCGCGCCAAGGACCCTTCCATCGCCTTCCCGGCCGAAAGCATTGCTCAGGGGCTTCAAGAAGAGTTGCGCCGCTATTACGAAGACAAACTTTCGCTCTACGCCATTCCTGAACCGCAAGCAACCTCCGGCGTGCGTTTCCTGCGCCGCACGATGGAAGAACGGCTGCACGAGCGCCTCGACGCCGTGTTCGATTTACTCGGCCTGATCTATCCCCAGCGTGAGATTCTCGATGCGCGGTATTGGATTGCTTCCGGCCGCGCCGATCTGCGCTCGAACGCCGTCGAGTTTCTCGACAGCCGACTCACGAACCCCGTTTCGTCAGATGCTTCTGCCGGTGCTTGAGCGCTTCGGTCAGCGCCGCATGATCGACACCAGCCGGACTCTGTTCGCGCTGCGGCCCGTTAGCTTCCCGAATATGCTCTGGAAACTCATGGAAACGCATGACACCTGGGTGCAGGCCTGCGCCTGCCACGCCGCGGCCGATGCCCAGATGAAGGGCTTGCGTGAGAAAATCGGAGGGTTGGCCGATAGCTCCGATCCCTTCCTCGCCGAAACGGCCTCGAAGGCCTATGCTCGGCTGCCCGCCGCCGCCGGTTCGGGGTAGCGCCGCGCCGTGGAAGGGTTCGACTTCCGGCGACTTACGAAACTTTCGAACTTCTGATCACATGGAGACTCTCACCACACTCGAACGAGCCATTCGCCTGCAAAATGTCGAATTGTTCAGCGACTTGCGCACCGACGAGCTGGCGCTCGTGGCCTCGATTGCCTCGCAAGTCCACCAGCAGTCGGGCGATGTTCTGTTTCGCGAAAACGCGCCTTCCGACGCTTTGTTCGTCGTGCTGGCCGGGCGAGTCGAAATGAGTCGCGGCGGGCAGGCCATGTTTGCCGTGGGCGAAGACGAAACCGTCGGCAACTGGGCGTTCTTCGACGACCAACCGAGCGTCGTCACCGCCACTGCGGTCGAAGAGAGTTGGCTGCTCAAGATTGAAGGACGGGATTTCTTCGACCTGCTCGAAGACCACAGCGAAATGACGCCTTCGATGTTCCAAGCTTTGTTCAAGCGCGTGCGGTCGCTGTTGGTCGGCGGCCTCGGCAACCAACAGCGCGAAACCGTCACACCGCCGCTGCCGAAAACGGACGCACCATGAAACCCGCCACTCGAGCCGTCCACGCCGGAGACCGCAAAGCGCCCGAGGCCTTCACGCCGGCGACGACGCCGATTTACGCCGCGACGAGCTATTTTTACTCGCGCATGGAAGACATCGAAAAGGTGTTCGCGGGAGAGGTCCCCGGGCAAGGCTATGCCCGCTACGGCAACCCGACCAACCACGCCCTCGAAGAACTTGTCGCGGCCTTGGAAGGCGCGGACACCGCCTGCGCCGCGGCCTCCGGAATGGCCGCGCTCTACGTCGCCTTATCGGCCGCGATGACAGACCGCCGGAAGTCCATCGTCGCCGGGAACGCGCTCCTCGGCGACACCTTTCGCATGCTCGGCGAGATCTTCGAGCCGATGGGCGTCGAGATCACCTACGCCGACCCATGCGACCTCGATGCCTTCCAAGCCGCGATCGAGGAAACCTCGCCGGCGTGCGTCTTTGTCGAAAGCATCTCGAACCCGCTCGCGCGAGTTGCGCCGCTCGATCGGATTGTCGAAGCCGCCCACGCTCGCGACGCCGTTGTCGTGGTCGACGCGACTTTCAATACACCGGTGCTGTTGCGGCCGCTCGATCTCGGTGCGGACCTGGTTGCCCACAGCGCGACGAAGTACCTTGCCAGCCACGGCGACGTGCTTGGGGGCGTGGTGGCCGCCGGAGAGCCGTGGCGCGAAATCCTGCTCGCCCTGACGCGAAACCTCGGCTCGAACCTGGGTCCCTACGAAGCTTATATGACCATGCGGGGCATCAAAACGCTGCCTCTGCGCATGGAACGGCAGTGCCGCAACGCTTTGCGCGTGGCCGAGGCCCTCGAGTCCCATCCGCGGGTTGAGCGGGTGCATTACCCGGGCCTGCGGTCTCATCCTGACCACGAAACGGCGAGGCGGCTTTTCTCGTCGGCTTCCGAAAGCGAGACGTCGGGAAGCGGACCGTCGGCCGGCGTGCCCATGTTCGGCGGCATGCTCAGCTTTGCGTTGCGCGACGCCTCGAAAGAGCAGGTTCTCGACTTTCTCGATCGATTGCAAATGATCATCCGCAGCACGAGCCTCGGCGACGTCCACTCGCTGATCGCCTACCCGGCGATCAGTTCGCACCGCAATCTCGCGCCGAATCATCGCCGACGCCTGGGCATCGGTGACAATCTGTTGCGGCTTTCGGTGGGCATCGAAGCCGCCGAAGACATCATCGCCGACCTGGAACAGGCCCTGAACCGAACAGATCGGTGACGAGGCAACATCCAGGGCTGGCGTGACTGGGCTGAATCCCCCGGGTCAATTGCCGCCCCAGGGCGCTTGTCCATTCCGATGGGATGTTTTCGCCAGGAACGCCCACATGTGCCCCGCGTTGGTGTAGAGATTATTCCTGAACTCCGGTAGAAGCGCGTCGCCAGTACCGTGCTTGTTGTACCGAGGCCCGTCCGGGTACGGGTTGGCCAGTTGCCGATCTATCCAGGCGACCGCGTCGGCTATGCTGCCTTTTTGGTCATCGGACAGGAGGTGATGACTTCGTGCCAGCGCCAGGGTCACGAAACCGGTCGCATAGGCGTCGGGCCGCACTTCGCGTTTCAGGCAGCAATCAGAATCGCTTCCTTCCCAGTTAATAAAGGGTCCGAGATCACGCAAGGCCCAGCCACCGTTGTCATGTTGCAGGGCCAGCAACTCGGTAGCCAGTTGCAGGGCAACGCCATTTTCCAAAATTCGGCCATCGGTCTCCGAATCACACCAGAGAACGGCAGCCTTAACATGCAGACTAACTTCCGCATCCACCGAAGCTCTCTTCAATGTTGCGAGCAGTAAACGGAGATTGTCCCGGGGTGCGAGGTCCGGAAAAATGCCGGCCGCGACACAGGCAAGCGACGCTCCCCAAAGATCAGAATCAGTTACCTCCCATGGAACCAGGTTCACCTGAATCCACCGCCATCGGCCGGCTGCCGGACCGGCCTGGACTTGTTCCGCCCACATGTTTTCAAACGCTCGCCGGGTTTCCGTCTGCGCCGGTTTACGCAAATAGGCGTCATGCGTTGCGCGGATAAGCGCGTTGAAAACAGCTTCGACGCCGCGTGAACCCGCGGCATCCAGGAGGCCTTTCAGTGTATCTGGCGGAAGGTGCGAGAGCGCTGCAGTTTGCTCGAGCTTTGGATGTGAGTACCAGGGCGTGTTGGATGACCATTTCAGGATGCGATTGTCGATATTCTCGATCAGGTCCCGGTATGCGGGGTACTCATCCACCAACAATGGTTCCACCAGGGCGTACGGCAACGACGTATGACAACTGATACAGGCTTTCCCTTCACCTGAAACTAGGGCTGCCGGATTCCTTGCCCACACGTCCGCGCCATGACGTGCATAACGGGAAAAAGTCTCCGTGGACGAATCTTCCTCCGCGCTCGTAGTGATCGGTATCCAAACCAGGAGGCTTGCCGCAAGAAAATATAGCGACAATTTTCTTAATGGTGAAGATGGATTGAGCATGTTGGTTTCGGTTCCTTCGTCTTGTCCTTCGCCAAATCCCAGGACGGTTTGCTTAACCAATCATTGAATCATCGCCGATTTTTATCGTCGCACGACACGATCTTTGAATCAAGAGCGGCTGCCGAACCGAAACGCTTACAACCTGAATGCGTAGCGCCGGGCAGACCCGCAACTTTTCGCTACTTCCCCCGTCGATCCTCGAAACGCCGAGCCTTCGCTTCCCATCGCGGCAATGAACCCGCCTCGACGCTTTTCACATCCACGCGAATCCCGATCTTGTCGCGAATCCCGCGCGCGACCGCCTCGCTGACCGAGCCGCCGCCTTCCACTTCGATACCGATCTCATCCATCTCGGCAAAGGTCGAGGCGACAATCCGAAACTCCCCCGCTCCCTCGATCGATCGAACCACCTGCTCGATGGCCGAGGGATACACATTCACACCCCGCACCGTCACCATGTCGTCGACGCGCCCGAGAATGCCGCCCTCAAGCAACAGCCTGCCCTGCCTTTCACCGGATGAGACTCTGGTCGCCCGCACCCAGTCGCCGCTGCGATAACGAATCACCGGCCAGGCGCCGCGCCCGAGATTGGTGATGACCAGCTCCCCGTCGGCGCCCTCCTCGACGGGTTCGAGGGTTTCAGGGTCAATCACCTCCGCGATAAACTCGTCTTCGTTGACGTAGAGCCCCAGGCCCTCCTCGTCGCCGACCCCGAACGCTCCGATCTCACTCGCGCCGGCGTGGTCGAACACCTTCGCTCCCCAGGCCTGCTCGATTCTTCGGCGGGTGGCCGGAATCCCCGCGCCCGGCTCCCCGGCGTGGATGGTCCTTGTAATGGTCGACGACGCCAAGTCGACGCCTTCGCGCTCGGCCACTTCGGCCAAGTGCAACGCGTAGGTGGGAGTCGAAAGCAATACCGTCGGCCCGGTTTCCGCGATCAACTTCAGCCGACGGACCGAATCCGCTCCGCCGCCCGAGATCGTCATCGCGCCCAGCATCGAGACGCCGTGATAGGCCGACCAGAACCCGATAAAAGGCGCAAAGGAAAATGCAAAGAACGCTCGATCCCATTCGGTCACGCCGGCGCCGCGCAACACTTCCAGCCAACAACGCCCCCACCAATCCCAAGTCTGGGGCGTGTCCAGAACCCGTAGCGGCTCGCCCGTTGTCCCCGACGTTTGGTGATAACGGCTATAGCGCTCCAACGGATAAGTCAGGTTGGAACCAAACGGGGGATGAGCGGTTTGGTCGGCGACCAGCTCTTGCTTGGTCAGCAGGGGCAAGCGAAGAAAAGTGTCATCGTCGATTGCCGTCACATCTCCGAGCCGGGCGGATTGAAACCGATTTGTCTCGCGAATCTCGTCGAACAAAGCCCGCAGACGTTCCAGTTGAACGGTGTTGTGAATCCCGTAGGCGGCGGACATGAAAGGCTCTCGTTCAGTCGCGCGGGATGGGCAGGCGCTGCCAGCCGCCGCAAGGCCGATCACAACACACGCAACGACACATTGTAGCCGAAGCCCGGCCGAAGGCCGGTCGCAGTCGCCGCGGGGTGCGGGCCGCGGGCCCATCCGGCGTGCTCGCTTTACTCCGCATGGCCACACGAAAATGGGAGACTGCCACCGATTTTCTCCCAACGAACTGCCTCACTTCCAAATCAGTACAACGAAAAAATCGGCCGGCTGTCCCCATGTTTTCGCGTAGTCGGACCCAAAATCAGCGACCACCCCAGTCCCCACCAAAACTCCTGTTAATCGAAAACGCCAGAACTCTCAACCACCCCTAAACCACCGCCGCTCCCCCCGCTGGCAGAACCTCTCCACCCACTCCAAAGCCGCCCCCCCAAGTGGCAGGATCTCTTCACCCACCCTAGCCGCGCCCCCCCGTGGAGCCGTGAAAAAATGGGGACTGTACCGAGCGCCGAACGAATAAGTTCCATGTGACCAATGACCCCGCCCGGCGCGAAGCGGACTGTCCCCTTTTTTTCACGGCTCCACGGGGGGGCAGGTCTCCAGGCCTGCCCAACAACCCGCCCTCGCCGCCCGCCAACCCAGCGGCGTTCACGCCGCTTGAACCTCCCCCATAGGCCGGTCCCCTCCCCACTCGGCTAACGGTTCACGGTTCACGAAATCCGTCACGTTAGTTCAAAAAAAACTTCCCCCTCTAAACCGAGCTCACGTCGAAGCAAGCGACGCGATTACGCATAACTTCGGGTCCGGGACTTGTCGGAAAGAGTGCCCGGACCCGCCATCACAGTAGCCAGGTACTCAACACCCAAGGAGAAACGAACAGAATGAAACGCAAGTCACTCACCTTCCTTTTTTGCTCTATCCTTCTTCTCCCGGCCGCCGCTTGGGCGCAAGCGCGGGACGGAGACGGACCCGATCGCGTGGACCCGCGAACCCCGCGGCTTCTTCCCGTGATTCAGTTTCTGGAATTAGACGACGAGCAGGTGCAGGCACTGCTCGCCTTCCAGATCGAACGGGGGCGGCAATTCGAGCCCCTGGCTCGAGCGTTACAAGAGAATTCCCGCGCCATGCAGGAGGCGTTGGGCTCCGATTCTCCCGACCCCACCTTGGTGGGGCAATTGACCTTGGATGCCCGCCGGATCCGCGTCGAGTTGCAGGAATTGTTCCAACGGCAACGAGAAGGGGTTCCGTCAGCCTTGAACCTGTCTCCCGATCAGGTGGAAGGACTGGAGGTCTTGGAGACCTCGCTGCGCATATTCCCGATCGCGGGAATCGCCGCCGGGCTGAATCTTATTGAGGGTCCGAGTGCTCTTGGAGCGACGTTCGGCGGAGTATTCGGCGGAGTAATCACAGATGTTCCCGGTTTTGTCCAGCTGCCCCCGGGTTTCGTCGGGAATGGCGATGACGCGATGATGAGCCTCGACAGGGCTCGGGAGAGGGCCGAGGAATTTCTGATGCGCTTCACGGGGCTGGAAACCGAGGTCAATCGCATCGGCGATAACGTCGATCGCGTGTCGCTGCGGGTTGGGGTAATTCCGATAAGGCGAGATTCGGAGTAGAAGAGCAGGCCCGGCACGCCGCCGGGCCGCGAAGGTCGCAAAGATTCGGCAAGCTCCGGTAGGGGCGTAGGAGGAAACGGTTTGATTCCGTCGCGCCGGCGTTCGAAACGCCGGCTCCTACGCCCCGTTTGATTTCGGGGACCGCGGTCGGCTTGCACGCCGGGCACCGGGATTATGCGACGAAGTCGACAGCCCTTGCGGCATTAGGCTGGACGGGCTCAACCGGCTCGGCTGGCTCGACGCCAAGACAGCGCAACCGCCGTCCCCACGATCGACAGCCACCAAAACCACTCCCCAAAACGGCTGAACCAGGTCAAACTCGACTCGTAGCTGAAACGCCCGGTCAAAACGCCTTCCTTGAAGGAGGGTAACCAACCTTGCAGCCGGCCCGCCGGGTCGATGATCGAGGTGATTCCATCATTGGTAGCCCGCAGCAGCCAACGCCGATTTTCGATCGCCCGCATACGAGCGATCAACAAATGCTGATGTCGCGCCGCCGTGCGTCCGTACCAACTGTCGTTCGAGATGTTCACGAGCACTTCGGCGCCGGCGGCGGTAAACTCGCGCACGCCCCCGGCAAATACCGACTCGTAGCAAATAAACGTCCCGATCCGGTGGTCTCCCACCGTCGCGACGGCAAGCCCCTCGCCGGGAAGAAAATCGCCCGCCTCGACGGTGATGCGGTCGATGAACAGAGAGAACGGCCAGGGCACGAATTCGCCGAACGGCACGAGAAAGCGCTTCGAGTAGTGCGCGATCAGGTTGCCGTCGGGGTCAAGCGTCACGGCGGAATTCAACGGCCGCGTGCCGTCCTCGCCGCGCTGAAGCTCCACCGTATTGAAGATCAAGTACGCGCCTGTCTCGCGCGCGAGTTCGGTGATGAAGAGCTCGAACTCCGGATCGTCGAAATAGTAGGCGGGAATCGTGTATTCGGGCCAGATGATGAGCGCGGCGGGATCGCTTGCGAACTCGCCCTCGACGCCCATCGACAGCGCCGCCATGCGGGCACGGTGCTCGGCGCCGCGACGGCGGGTCCAGCGGCCCTCGACGATCTCGTCGGGATGGATATTCGGCTGGATCAAGCGTACGGTTTCCACGCCCTCTTTTCGTTCGGGAACCGCCGGCAGCACATAGAGCAGCGGCACGACGATCAGCCAAGCCAGTTCGCGCCGGGGTCGTCGCAGAATGGCCAGCGCCGCGGCGGTGTTCATCATCATCAACAGGAAGGACAGACCGTAGACCCCCGTGTACGGCGCCGCTCGCGCCATGACCGACATACCCGCTGCGGCGTTGCCCAAATGCAGCCAAGTAAAGATGAACTGGTGCGTCCCCTCGACCACGACCCAGGCCGCCGAGACTGCCGGAATCGCCCACGAACGCTTGAGCAGCGGCGCGGCCAATAGGGCGAACAGACCCGTGTGCATCCCCTTGGCGACGAAAAAGCCGATGAAGATCGCCGCCGCGGCCGGGGCCGACAGGTGCGCGTAACGGTGCATCACGTCGTAGACCCAGTAGCAGGTTCCGCCCCAGAAAACACATCCCGCCAGGATCCCGAGCAGCCACTGTTCCGCGCGACCGCGCGCCTGCGTCAGCGCGACCAGCAACGGAACCGCCGCTACCGCGGATAAGAGCGAATAGTTGAAAGCGGGGAAGCTGAGGACCAACAATAACCCGCTGAGCAGGGCCAAGGCCCACAGCGTCAGGCGGCGAAGATTTTCGGCGGCCGGCAAGGGAAACACGGCTTGGCTTCGCTCCCTACACTCGATTGATCAGCGTTGCCACGTAGGCGGCGCCGAAGCCGTTGTCGATATTGACCACGCTGACGTTGCTCGAGCAGCTGTTAAGCATGCCGAGCAGAGCCGCCAACCCGTTGAAGCTCGCGCCGTAGCCGACACTGGTCGGGACGGCGATTACCGGCACGGCCACCAACCCCCCTACGGCGCTCGGCAAAGCGCCTTCCATGCCCGCGCAACAGATAATGACGCGCGCATTCTTGAAGCGGTCGATATTCGACAGCAGGCGATGGATGCCCGCGACGCCGACATCATAAATCGTCTCGACCTCGTTGCCCATCACTTCGGCGGTAACTCGGGCTTCCTCGGCCACGAAAAGGTCGGCCGTCCCCGCGCAAATGATTGCGATTTTGGCCTTGCCGCGAATTTGGCGATCGCCCCAAACGCGAACCGCGCCCGAGCGAGGGAAGAACTCCGCCCTCTCATCGAGTTCTTGGATTGCCGCGGCCGTTTCTTCGGAAGCCCGTGTAACGAGTAGATTGTCGGAACGCTCAAGCAGCTTTCCGGAAATCTCGACGGTCTCTTCCGTCGTCTTGCCGCGCGCGAGAACGACTTCCGGCATGCCGTGGCGCAGGGCTCGGTGGTGGTCGACCTTGGCGAAGCCTAAGTCCTCGAAAGGAAGATGCTGGAGGTCTTCGAGCGCTTGGTCGGGCGAGCGCTCGCCGTCCCGCACGGCTTCGAACAGTTCACGCAGTTGGTGTTCGGTCATGTACTCGGAGGATAGCTAAAAGGTCAGCCGGTCGCCAACCTTGAGACTGCGGGCGACCGCTTGCCCGGCGGCCAGCTCCAGCACGTATTGCGCCGAAAAGCCTCCGCCGTAGTTGGGACACTCGGCTTGGTTCGGCGACGGACACGGTGGCGTGTGGGCGGAGATGAAGACGATGCGGCGATCGGAATTCAGCCAAATGATGTCGAGCGGAATTAGCGTGTTGTACATCCAAAAGGCTTGCGGAGATTCGTCGGGGAACATGAAGATCATGCCGCGGTCGGCGGCGAGCTCGTTTCGGAACATCAGCCCGCGCGCACGCTGTTGCGGCGTCATGGCCGGCTCGGCATCGATGACGGCGCCGTCGGGCAGGCGAACCGGAATCGTCAGCGCGCCGGAGTCAGAAGCGGATCGCGTGCCCGAGCAGCCCGCTACAAGCAAGAGAAGCGCTATGCCCGGAAAGATCGCGAACCCCTTGAGCCGCGAAGCGGCGGCGGGAATATAGCCCAGGGTGGAGCCAAAGGCGGAACCCTGGGTAGTCTCCCTCCCGCGGGAGCCCTGAAAGGGCGAGAGGAACGCCCCGACACCCATTTTCATGGCGGTATTGTGAATCCGTGAATTCATGAAAACGGGCTGTGCCTGGGTGCGCCCGATTTCTCGCGGGCCGTGATTATCGCGGCGGCTCGACGACCACATCGTCGTAAGCGTGCCTCTGCGTCACGGCGGCGCCGTATTCAAAAACGTTCAGGGCCTGCTCGTAGAGATCACGGGGGATGGCGATGTCTCCCGCCCAAGTCCCGCTTTGCTGATAACGGCCGATGGTTGCCGCCAAAACGTTGCGGTCGATATCGGGGAAGAAAGACGCCTCGATCGCGGCCACCTCTTCGGGCGGGGCTTCGGCCACCCACTCCCGCGTCTCGCGGTAGACCTTGGTGAAAGCGCGCGCGGCGTCGCTCGCCAAGAACTCCCGCGTCGCCAACAAACTACTGAAAGCGACTTCGGGCATCGCTTCGCCGACCGACGCGACAACGTGGCCCAGTCCTTCCTTCTCGAGCTGTTGTGGCGCCGGCCCTTGTTGATGAACGTATTGGCCCAACCCGGAACGAAACGCCGCGTCGATTTCCTCGACATCGCCGGCGTCCACGGCTTCGATTTTGCTCCAATCGACGCCCTGGGAATGGCTGGCGTAGCGCAGCATTAACAACGGCTGGCGTCCGTGGTCAGCGAGCAGGGTCGCCCCTTCGAGCTTCTTCCAATCAAATTCGTCGTCGGGCTCGCGCCCGGCGAGAAAGAAACCGTCGCGGCGGTTGATTTGGGCGAAATGGACGGGCAGGTCGGTCGCGCGTTGTTCCATCGGACCCCAATTGGAACCGACGGCCGACTGCATGACGTCGATCTCGCCCTCGTTAAGCAGGGAATGGGAGCGTTGCCCGGGCTGCAAGACGTCGTAGGTGGTTTCGAAACCGAGCTTTGACAACTCGTCGCCGGCGACGGTCGAGATAAGCGGGCTATAGAAGGCCGAGTGGCGGGAAACCATCACTCGGATCACACCGTCTGCCATGGCGACGCCGGCCGCGCCCGCGAAGACGCCGCCAAAGTCCGAGACGGCCGCCGCGGCGCGGCGCAGCACCAAGGATAGTGTTTCGGCTTGGAAGTGTCAATGTGGTGTCGAGCCGTCGTATTGAACCGACCAAGGTCAAGAGTCGCAAGAGTCGCCGTCTCGGCTTCACCACCAGCTCAAAGCGCTATAATCCCCGGCCTACATCGAAGGCCCAAGCCTCGACAAGAAAATCGCGGGCGGCCCGCTGCTCGGCGAAGCCTCAACACGACTGCAAAGGCTGCCGGGAGCCGTACGACCCCGGCAGCCTTCGACAATCTGTCAGCCTGTATTGAGTTCACTCATCGCGACGCAGGACACCTAGAGTTGCCGCCATTCGCCGGACCAGTTCTTTGGTGAGAGCCAAGTCGTCCGCCAGCGCATCTACCTTTTCGTCATGGCGCTCATCGACGGGGTCGATTCTCTTGAACGTAGTGAGGTCTACGACGGGCCCAGTTGTGGTTATGCCCCAACCCTCGCGCCCTCCGTTGACGAGCACAAACGCGGTGGAACCGAGCTCGGTCACCCCGTCCGGGGCAAGAAGTTTCGATGTCCCTGTACAGTCCGGGTTGACCGTATACTCACCCCTAAGTCCAGACTGACTGAGGTCGAAAACCCCTGTTTCAAACCCGCCTGGAGATTCAGAGTCTAGAGCCACATCGGTGGCTCAAGTGGAGCCACTGGAGGCCGACCTCATGCTGGTCGAAAATTTCCGGTGAGGGCGGCGACGTTTTTTCAATGGGTAACGGAGGGTCCGTGAGAAATACCCGAGGGCTCGGGAGCCGCGAAGCGGCGGCGGGAATATAGCCTAGGGTGGAGCCGGAACGGCGGAACCTTAGGTAACGGCCCCGGCCCGCGCGAGCCCTGAAAGGGCGGCGGGAACGGACCCCCTGAAAATAAATAGCCAACCAGGAGGCGCACCACAAAC
The DNA here is from genome assembly GCA_965238125.1 of Bryobacterales bacterium. Lineage (GTDB taxonomy): Bacteria > Acidobacteriota > Terriglobia > Bryobacterales > UBA6623 > UBA6623. Next base: position 6,804,936 of record OZ250179.1, read on the forward strand.
GAATGGCGTTTAAGGACGAATTTCTCTCTTTGTTGAAGCGAAACGAAGTTGAATATGAGGAGCGTTTTTTTTGTGGCGTTAAGCGGTTCCTGTCGCCCCTTCAGGGCTCGCGCGGGCCGGGGCCGTTACCTAAGGTTCCGCCGTTCCGGCTCCACCCTAGGCTATAAGCCGGCCACCGCTTCGCGGCTGTAGGCGTTTGCGATTTCGGCGGTCGCAAGGTAAACCCCATGCGCCGGCAAACGGCTTGGGAAAACTCTCGTTTCCATGAACGCGCGGCATTCCGAACACCGCCGTGAAAATTTGTCTTGCGGCTCGTCGTTAACCCCCGCGCCTGCTACAATCCTCGGTCAAGCGGACAACATGCTGCTGATCGGCCCGCCGGGCAGCGGGAAAACTCATTTCGTTCTCGAGCAAATCGAAGCCGCGGTCCGGAAAGGGCGCGCGGACGAGGCCCGGCTCGTCGTGCCGACGGTCAGCATGGCGCGCCACACGCTGCACACACTGGCGCGGCGCGGCGCCGCCGTGGCGGCCGACACAGTCACGACGCTGGCCGATTTCATCACGCGCCTTACGCCCGAGGCGCGGGAACCCTCCCCCGCGCTCCGCGCCTGGCTGCTCGAGCAAGTGATCGCCGAATCGGGCCGGCCCGAATTCGCCGCTCTCGGCGACGCGACAGGCCCGGCAACCGCCGCGGCCCGCACGATGCGGGAGTTTTGGGCCGCCGGCTGCGACTCGGCCCGCGTCGCCCCGCTCGCGACTTCCCCGGCGCAACAAGCTTTCGCGGAGGTATTCCATCGCTATGAGGAGCGCCTCGGGGCCCTGGGGTACGTCTCGCCTTGGGGGCGCTTTCAGCTTGCGGCCGCGGCCATTCGCGCCGGGGCTTTGGGCAGGCTTCGACAAGTCTATTTCGACGGCTTTTTTCACCTCACCGCCGGCGAGCGGGAACTGATCCAAGCCGTAGCCGACACCGTAGAAAAACCCGTCGTCACGCTGATCGAAGATCCCCGCCCCGCGCTTGAACGTCTCCCGATTCGCCGCTTGGAAAAAATCCACCGCCCCGCGGTGATCCCAACCGTCTCCGAGGCCGCCACGCCGACGCAGGAGATCGAAGAAATCGCGCGGGTGATTCTTGATGAACAAGCCGGGCACCGCGACCCCATTTTCGCTCGAGCGGACTCCGCCCCCGAGCTGACGGCCCCCGAGGAGAGTAAAGGCCCGTCCTTCGCCGGGTACGGCGTCGTGCTGCGCTCGCCGGAAGCCTATGCGCCGATCATCCGCCGGGTTTTCGAACGCTTCGGCATCCCGTTTCGTCTGCGCCGAGCCGAGCCGCTTTCAGCGCACGCGAGCGTCCGGTTCCTGCCGGCCCTGCTGCAAGCGGCGCAAGAAGGCTTTCCGGCTGAAAAGACGCTCATGGCGCTGCGGCATCCGGCCTGTGCCGGGGGCGAACCGGGTGAGCTCGACGCGTTCGACTTCGAGGTTCGCCGCAACCTGCCGGGACGCGGGTTGAGCTTTCTCGAACTCCGCGCCAAGCGGTATCGTTCCGTCACCAAGCGGCTCGCCAAGCTTCGTGAGTTCGCGTCGTCGGCGCGTGAATCGCTGCCGCCCCCCGAGTGGGCCGAGCGCGTTCGTGAGTTCCATCAAATTTGGTGGCGGCGGCCGGAGGTCGGCGATGGCGCCGACCAAGAAACCTCCGACGACCGTGTTCTCACGCTGCGGTCCGCGGCACGCGCGGTTGTCGCCTTTCGCACCGCCGCCGAGGAAGCCGCCGCCTTGCTTTCGGTTTCGGGAGACCGAAAGGTCCCCCTGAGCGCCTACCTGCGCGCTCTCGAGTTTGTCCTGCGCCGCACGGCCGTCGCCCCCCCGGACAACCGCCGCGACGTCGTCCAAGTGCTCTCGATCTTCGAAGCCCGGCAATGGGAGCTGCCGGTCGTTTTCGTTCCCGGTTTGGTCGAGGGGCAATTCCCTCGCCGCCCCGAACGCGATCTCTTCTTCAACGAATCCGACCGCGAACGCTTGCGGCGAAGCGGCATGCCCCTGCGCTCGGCCGAAGACCGCGAGGCCGAGGAACGCTTGCTGTTCCGCGTGGCCTCGACCCGGGCGCGCGAAAAATTGTTCCTCAGCCACGCCCGGCTCGACGAGCAGAGCCGCCCACTGCTGCGGTCGTTCTTTCTCGAAACCGCGAAGGAAGACGACCGCGCCCTCACCCCGGTCAGGCTGCGCGAACCCGTGCCCGACTACGACGTTCCGAGCTCGCCGCGCATTCGCTCGCCCGAGCTGAGGCAATGGATCGTCGCCAAGCACGAAAGCTTTTCGCCGACCTCGCTCGAGAGATTTCTACAGTGCCCTTTTCAATATTTCGCCCGGCGTACTCTGAGGCTCGAAGAAGCGCCGCCCGCTCCCGAGGACCGGCTCGACGCGCTGGTCGAAGGCAACATCGTTCACCGCGCCATGGCGATGTGGAGTAAAGATCGCGCCAGACCTATCCTTGAAATCTTGCGCGAAGTCTTCGAGTTGGAATTGAGCCACAACCGCATCCCCAAGACGTTTCGCACCCTGGCGGCGCTCTACCGCATCGAAGACGATCTCGAGCGATTTTGCGCCGAGCGAGCCGCCGGGGGCATTCCGGGGGCGACCGGCCAAGGTTACGAAGTCGAGTTCGACTACTTGGCGGAGAGGGACGAAGGAGACAACCTGCTGATCAAGGGCCGCGTCGACCGCTTCGAAGTCTTGGGGGAAGAGCACGCCTTCGTGGTCGACTACAAATATTCCGGGAAGCAGCAAATCAGCGACCTGGTTCGTGGGCACGACGAGGGACACAAGGTCCAGGGTTCGCTCTACTTGCTCGGATTGGAGCAAGAGTTGGGGCTGCGGCCGGCGGGCATGCAGTTTTGGGGCTTGCGCGGCGAAACGACCCGACGCGGCTGGGTCGTCGAGGGCCGCGTCCCGGAGGAATTCATTCAGCGCACCGACATCAAAGTGACGGAGAACAATTTCCGCGGCATCCTCAACCAGGGGCGCGAACGGGCCCTCGATGCCATGGATGAAATTCGCGACGGGCGAATCGAGGTCGCCCCGCGTGATCGGGAAGAATGCAACTCACGCTGCAATTTTCGGGACCTGTGTCGGATTCAACTCTGACCGAAACGGCCGGGCAGCGCGAAGCTGTATCGAGTTGGGGCCGCGGCGCGGTCTGCGTGACCGCCGGACCGGGGTCGGGCAAGACCTACGTGCTCGTCGAGCGTTTCCGACGGCTGGTGACCCAACGAGGCGTCGACCCGCGGCGCATCCTGGCGGTGACCTACACCGAGAAGGCCGCGCAAAATTTGGTCGAGCGCCTGGCCGCCGGGGAAGACGACCCGGTTCGTCGACAGGCCTTTCTGCGCGCCCCCGTTTCGACGCTCCATGCCTTTTGTGCCGGGTTGCTTCGCGAGCACGCTTTCGAAGCCGGACTCGACCCCGAGTTTTCCGTGATGGAAACCTGGGAGGAGACCATCGAGCGGCAACGGGTGATTCGCGAAGTGCTCGAGCAAACCCGCGCCGACGACCCCGAGGCCGCCGAGCGCTTCCTGCGGACTTTCGCCGGCGGCGACATCGAGCCGTATCTGGAGGAAATGCACCGCGCCTGTTGCGCCTCCGACACCGAAGCGTTCGCGCGCACGATCGACCCGGAACCGGCATTGCGGGACCTGATTGAGGCCTTGGAGGACGCCGCTCGGCAAATTCCCGCCCCTGATCTGATCGCCGAGGCGCGGCGCCTACGGGACCTGGCCGGCCGAGATCCTCTCGATTCCCTCGCCGGGCTCGATGACCTGACCGAGCTTTTGAAGACATCCGGCCGTCCCAGGGGCGCCGGCAAGGTTCTCAAGCCCTTGCGGGACAACCTGCTTTCGCGCTACCGCGCGGCCCTTTCCGGCGTGGTCCATCAAAGCTCGCGCGAATGGCTTGCCGAAACCCTGCGCCGGGTCGAGCAAAACTTTCAGCAGTGGAAGCGATCGGTTTCGCGATGCGATTACTCCGATCTCGAGCGCCGGGCGGTCGGCCTGCTGAAGAAACACCCCCGCCTTGCCTCGCGCTTCGATCACGTCTTGGTGGATGAATACCAGGATGTGAATCCCGTCCAGGCCGGATTGATGGAGCTGCTGCAATCGGGACGCGAGCACGGCGCTCGGACGCTTTTCGCCGTCGGCGACATTAATCAATCGATCTACGGATTTCGCTATGCCGACCCGGAGGTCTTTCGGCGCTTTCGCGGCGACATTCGAGCGCACGGAGGCCACCTGGTCGAGCTGCCGGAAAACTTCCGCAGCCGCCCGGAGATTCTACGGGCCGCCGAAACCATCCTCGGCGAGGCGGAGGGCATCGAGGCCCGTTCGTTGCAAGCCGTGCGCAAGTTTGCGCCGAAGACAGCCCCGAGCGTGGAAGTCTTGGTCGCGCGCGCCGATGATTCCGGCGAAGCCAAGCTGCGCGAGGCTCGTCACTTGGCCGCCCGCATTCTCGAACTGCGGCGCGAGTTGCGACTCGGCGAGGGCTCGCGGAAAGCGCGGTGGAGTGATTTCGCGATCTTGACCCGGCGGCGCGCGGACCTGGAGCCGATCGCCGCCGAGTTGCGCCACGCGGACATTCCCTATGAAGTCGCTTCGGGAAAGGGATTCTTCGACGCCCCCGAAATCCGTGATCTGGTCCACCTGTTGCGCGTCGTGGTAAACCCTCGGGATGAGATCAGCTTGGCGTCGGTGCTGCGGTCCCCTTGGGTCGGCATCAGTGACGAAACGCTGTTGGCGCTCAAGACCGAAAGAGTGAACTTGGCCCGCGCCGTTAACAGTGGCGACCGGCGGTCCCGCCAGTCGAAACCCGCTCGACCCGCCGATGCCGCGCCCTCCAACTCGTCGCTGCTTGCCCTCATCGACCCCGCGGACGCCGATCGGCTGGCAGTGTTTCGAGAGCGGCTCGACCGCCTCCGCCGCGCCCGGGACGAAACCCCGATCGATCTGCTGCTCAGCCGCGCGATGGCCGAAAGCGGTTACTACGCGTATCTGCTTTCGCAACCCGACGGTCGGCACCAAGTCGCCAACGCGCGCAAGTTTCTGGATCTCGCGCGGCGGCAGGCTGAAAGTTCCGTCGCCGTCTTCGACGCGCTGGTTGCCCGGATCGAGGAAATGCGGGCTTCGAAATCACCCGAAGCCGAGGCGGCGGTCCTCGATCAATCGGTGGACGCCGTCCAGTTGATGACGATTCACGCGGCCAAGGGCTTGGAGTTTCCCGTCGTCATTCTGCCCGTGCTGCAAGCCGGCTCGCGGTCCGATTCGCCGGCCGCCGGTTTCAGCCCAGAATACGGCGTGGGAGCGAAATGGAAGGACGCGGCCGACGGTTCCGACCGCGCCGACGAAGCCCTGGCGGCCGCCCGCACCGACGCGAAACGGCGAGAAGCCGCGGAATCGAACAGGCTCTTCTACGTCGCCATGACGCGAGCCGAGGATCATTTAGCGCTGAGCTGTTCTTTCGGCTCGCGGATCGTCCGATCTTCGTGGGCGCGCGCGCTGGAAAGCAAACTGGGGATCGACTACAAGACCGTGGACGACATGCCCGAAGTCAAGACGCTCGGCGATCTGCGCTTTCGGCTGTTTCGAACCGACGCCGACCCGGCCACCAGGCCGCGGGCCGAGGCCGACGCCGCGTCGGCCGTCGAGTGGGTCGAGGCGGCGCAAGGACCGCTCGATCATTCCGACTCAGCGACGGCGGTGACGGCGGTGGCTTTGTTCGCTGAATGCCCGAGACGATATTACTTATCGCGGTATTTGGGCTTCCCGGAAGATCGAAAGCCGGCGGTTCGAAGCGCGGCCGAAAGTCTGGCGAGCGCGCCGGCCGAAGACCAGGAAACCGCCGCCGAGCGCGACACGCCCGACCCGGGTGAGCTGGGTTCGCGAGTCCACGCCGCGCTCGCCGGTACGATCGAGCCCGCGGCATCGGAGAGCGAGGTCATCGAGTTGGTTCGACGCTTTCGGGAAAGCGAACTGGGCCGGCGCGTCCCCCCCGATGCCAAACACGAGCAAGACTTGCTCTTCTCGCTCGACGGGCGCTTGCTGCGGGGGCAGATCGATCTATGGTTTGACGACGGCGCCCAGCGCATTCTGGTCGACTACAAAACCGATCGCGTCGAGGGAGATCAAATCGGCGAACGGGCTCGGCACTACGCGCTGCAACTGCAACTCTACGCCCGAGCGATCGAACAGGTCACCGGCCGTCCCCCCGACCGCGCGGTGCTCTATTTTCTGAGGCCCGACCAGGCCGTCGAGGTGGATGTGGGCGACGCGGCCCGGCAGGCCGCCGCGGCCGTAGTCAACAATTTCTTCGAAGCCCAATCGAGACTCAGCTTTCCTCTGAAAACAGGCGACCATTGCTTCCGATGTCCTCACTACCGAGGACTGTGCCCGGCAAAGCTCGCCACCGACCAAGCCTGATGACCGCTGGACCGCCGGACCGGCGTTAGCAATACGGCCCGAGACGCCTCATGGCGTCCGAGCATGACGCGGAAGCCACTTCAAACCGCGCCCGGGTTTCGACCTGCAGTTGATCCGCGGCTGGCGAGGCTCGTCGTTGCCGCCCCTTGACAAACAGCCCTTGGATGCGTTAATTTCTGTATTAACAGAAACAACTGATGCCGACGTTAACCGCCGTTGAAGAAAAATTCATCCTCCACTGGGGGGAGATGGGGACCCGTTGGGGCATCAACCGAACGGTGGCGCAAATTCATGCGCTGCTCTATCTGTCCACCGACCCGCTCAACGCGGAGGAAATCGCGCGGACGCTCTCGGTCGCCCGCTCGAACGTCTCGACCAGCTTGCGCGAACTGCAAGGCTGGGGCATCGTGCGCGTCGTTCACGTAATGGGCGACCGCCGCGACCATTTCGAATCGATGAAAGACGTCTGGGAGATGTTTCGCGTCGTGCTCGAGCAGCGCAAGCGCCGCGAAATCGACCCGACGCTCGAGATGCTGCGGCATGGGGTCGCCGCACTCGAGCAGGACTCAGAGGCCGATTCGCACACGAAGCAGCGACTCAAGGAGATGCTGGACTTTTTCGACAGCAGCCTCTCTCTCTACGAAGAGTTCAAGAGAATGCCGCCGAAGGCTCTGCGCGGCCTTCTGCGGGTAAAGAGCAAGACAAGGAAATTGGTGGATGCTCTGCTCGGAGGCTGATCTTGTTGCCCTGGATTTTCGGTCCTTACAGAAAGAATTGACGGCAGGATTGCCAGGCTTGATCGCCCGCGAACGAGGTACGACATGCGCTTCAAGGATCTGTGGAGTTGGCACGGAACCATCGACCGGGGCCCCTACGTCCTCGTCGGATTGATAGGCTTCGCCCTCAAGCACAACATCGATCGCTTCGTGGCGACGTTCGCCTTCGATAGACCATGGGGGTTCTTCAACTACTGGATTTCGCCGTTCGACGTGTTTTCGGGCGCGTAGCTGTCGCGCGAAGACACCATCTTTCTACTCACCATGTTTGCTCTGTCGCTGCCCTTCATCTGGGTGGGCGTGGTCCTGACGTTGAAGCGCTTGCGGTCAGTCGGTTTGCCGGGCTGGTGTGTGTGCTTCTTTTTTCTGCCCTTCCTGAACTTGCTTTTCTTCCTGATGTTGGCGGTCCTGCCCGCGCATATAGGACAAACGGCAACAGCGCAGCTCGGTGCGGGGCTAAGCCGGCTCGATCGGCTGATTCCCCAAACTGACGTCGGCGGCATTGTTATGGGCGTGGTAGCGGCAAATGTGCTGGCCTTGCCTTTTGCGCTTGTAGCCACGTTAGTCTCTTCCAGCTACGGTTTTGCTTTGTTTGTCGGCATTCCCTTTTCGCTCGGTCTGATATCGGTTCTGATCTACGCTCACCACGAACCCCGCGGATTAGCCATTTGCCTGGGCCAAGCGACCCTCTCTGTGGCTTTCGCGTGCCTGTTGCTGTTCGGGTTCGCAATCGAGGGGGTGATTTGCCTGGTCATGGCGGCGCCCCTCGCCCTGCCCCTTGCATGGATCGGGGGGTTCGTCGGCTATCTCGTTCAATTGGCTCGGCCCGGCGGTCAACCCGCCGCGCAAGTCTATCCGATGCTCTTGCTGGCGATGCCGTCGCTGATGGCCTTCGAAACCGCGACGCTGCCCGAGCCGCCGGTTTTCCCGGTCAGGACGGCGATCGAAATCGAAGCCGACCCGCAACAGGTTTGGGATCACGTCGTCGCCTTCAGCGAGCTACCCGAGCCGGCGGACTGGCTGTTTCAGTTGGGGATCGCCTATCCCGAGCGGGCTGAAATCTTCGGCCGCGGCGCCGGCGCCGAGCGCCGTTGCGTCTTCTCGACCGGGTCGTTTGTCGAGCCGATCGAGGTTTGGGATGAACCACGTCTGTTGAAGTTTTCCGTTACGTCGAATCCGCCGCCGATGCAGGAGTGGACGCCCTATGAGGATGTTCACCCGCCGCATTTAGAGGATTTCTTGGTTTCCAACGGCGGACAGTTCCTGCTCGAGCCCTTACCGAACGGCGGAACGCGTCTCGAAGGAACCACCTGGTACCGTCACAGCCTCCGGCCTGCCGGCTATTGGAAGCTCTGGTCGGACGAGATCATCCACCGCATCCACCTCCGGGTGTTGCGGCACATTCAGCGCTTGGCGGAAGCCGAGTCCACGGAGCCTTCCTCAGGCGCGTAAAAAGTTACGGACGGTCCGCCAAGTGTTTCCCTGGTCTGGCTTCGAGCCCTTGGCGGTGCAGCCGGCCGCAACGCGTGAACGTCCCCAGATAGTTCGCCACCGCCTCGGGGCGCATGCGGAACGAGCACGGGGACTCCTCGCCCGCTCACAAAATCACGCGTTCGTCGCCTACCCGGCGGGTCAGTCTTTGGCGGTCGAGATATTCGAGTAGGGGGATGGCGTATTTGCGGCTGACGCCGGCTAGGTCCTTGAACGCCGGGACAGTCAGGCGGTCGGACTCTTGCTTTTGCCGGGCCAACTTGCCCCGCAGCTCGTCGAGGGCTTCACTGTGGAAAACCAACTCGGCGGTCACCTTGACCAAAACGCCCTCTCTCAACAAACCTTCGAGAATGCGCCGGGCTCGGGGACGATCGATCGGCAACTTTTTGAGCAACTCGGGCAGGGCCGGCACGGCGAGCCCGGCTTCGTGAAACGCGGCGACGATCTTATCGCGGGCGGCCACTTCTTCTTCTTGTAGGACGACACGGTGCGTCGCGAGGCGAACGATTTCACCTTCCACGGCGGCCTTGTTGTCGCGCGCAAGGCGGGCTAACAGCGCGTCGAGGAAGAAGGGGGGCGCCTCAGGGAACAACGACGTCCGCATCGCTTCCTTGGCGGCGCCGGGCAGCAACGGGTTCTCGCGGTGGAAGACGGCCAAAAAGTCGAGGATCTTCGTCGTCGCAGCTCGGAAATCGTCCCGGTGAACGAAGTACGCCGGGCCTTCGTGGATGCGAACGATCGTCCCGCTTTTCTCAAGCGCCAGAGCCGTCGATTCCGACTCGTCATCGAGCCAAGCCGTTCGAGCCGTGATTTCCCTGGCGCCGATGCCGTGGGGGGCGCCCTGTAGCAACACCTCCAGCACTTGCTCGGGCTCGCCGCCGTCGAGGGCCTCGCCGCGCGACCGCCAATCTTCGTCGACGCGATGCTTGGGCGCTTGGTTGTCGAGGACGACCCCGCCGCCGATCGTAATCACCGGTGAGAATTGGCGAATGATAAAGCGGTCGCCGCGCCATACCGGCAGCGCGTCTCGAAAGCGCACCTGCGTATAAGCGCGCTCGCCGGGCCGGAGCGCCTTGCGCCGGTCGAGAAGATAGACGCGGCCTTCGAGTTCGGCCGTGCCGCTGTGGAAATGGACCCGCGCGCCATACTTGAGCGGTTTCGCCGAGGGCAGCAAGTCCAACGAACAATCGATGCGCCGGGTCGGCTCGAATTTCCCGGCGGCGGTCAACACCATGCCGCGAGCCAAGCCGGCGGCCGCGATGTTCGAAAGATTGACGGCGGTGCGCTGCCCGGCGACGGCCTCGCGCACTTCTCCACCGTGGACTTCGAGGCCCCGCACACGCACACGCTCGCCCGCGGGAAGCACTTCGACCTCTGAGTCGATCGAGAGGGTTCCTGAAACCAAGGTGCCGGTGACGACGGTCCCGAAACCCTTCATCACGAAAACCCGGTCGATGGGCAGGCGGAAATGGTGGTGGCTGTTTTTGGGTTCGGCGGCGAGGGCTGATTCTCGCAAAGTATCGCGCAGGGGTTCGATGCCCTGCCCCGTCTTCGAGCTGACGGGACAGATCGGCGAGCCTTCGAGAAACGACCCGGCGAGATATTCCTCGGTCTCGAGCCTGACTAATTCGACGAGGTCGGGGTCGACCAGGTCGGTCTTCGTCAAAGCGACCAAGCCGCGACGAACGTTGAGCAACCGACAAATATCGAAGTGTTCCCTCGTTTGGGGCATGATCGATTCGTCGGCCGCGATGACGAGCATCAGCAGATCGATGCCGCCGACTCCGGCGAGCATGTTCTTGACGAATCGTTCGTGACCGGGAACATCGACAAAGCCGAGCTGCACGCCGTCGGCAATCGGAAGGTGGGCGAAACCCAAATCGATCGTGATGCCGCGTCGCTTCTCTTCCTCGAGACGATCGGCGTCGATTCCCGTCAGCGCCCGCACAAGCGCGGTCTTGCCGTGATCAATGTGCCCGGCGGTGCCGACGATGATGTTCTTGGTCAAGGGCTCACCCTCGGGCTTCGCGCGGCATTCGCCGGCCGGTGGTCACTCGCATTCCTGAGCCAGCTCCCAAGCTTTCGCGGCGGTGTCGGGCACGCGGGCGCCGAGCTCGACGCCGGTCGCGGAAGCGGCATTGCCGTCCAAGACCCTCTTGTAGACCCCTTGCGCGATCGACGCGGAACGAAACAGCGAAAAGGCCAGATAGAAATTCCAGCGCTCGATTTTCGTCCCGGTTCGGCGACGATAAGCCGCGACATACTCTTGCTCGGACGGAATTCCTGAGGTTCGCTTTTCCGGCGTCAACCCGCCCGACGCGCCGAGCGACAAATGATAGGGCAGACAGTTGTAAGCCAGGTCGGCCAGCGGGTGCCCCAACGTCGACAGCTCCCAGTCGAGCACGACCAAGATCTCGGGCTCGCTCGGATGAAAGATCATGTTCTCGAGCCGAAAGTCGCCATGCACGACGGTGACTTCGTCTCCCGGAGGAATGTTCTCCGGCAGCCACTCCATCAATCGATCGACCGGCTCGATCTTTTCCGTCTCGGCGGCAACGTAATTGCGGCTCCAACGGCTGATTTGGCGCGCGAAATAGTTGCCGGGCTTGCCATAGTCGGCTAGGCCCAAGGCCTCGAAATCCGCCGTGTGGACTTTCGCCAGGCAGGCGTTCATCGCGTCGTAGACCACGGTTCTTTTGTCGGGGCTCATCTCGGGCAGGCCGGGATCACGCAGCACTCGGCCGGTGACGTATTCCATTACATAAAAGGCCGTGCCGATGATCGACTCGTCTTCGCATAACAGATAAGTGTGCGGGACGGGAACGCCGACCGTGCCGAGCGCCTTCATCACGCGGTATTCGCGGTCGACGGCGTGGGCGCGGGGCAGCAGCTTGCCGGGAGGCTTCTTGCGGACGACATACTTTCGGTCCTCGGTCGAAACCGTAAAGGTTGGGTTGGATTGCCCGCCGGAAAACTGGCGCACCTCGGGGGGGCCGCGAAAGCCGTCGATGTTGCGTTCCAAGTAGGTGAACAAAGCCCGCTCATCGAACACGTGCGCGGGACGAACCGGGATGGTTTCAGGCGGGTGGGACACGGGCGCTTCCGATTGTGACGCGTGGGCGACGAAGTGCTGGTCGGGGAATGCGTCGTCGCCCGAGGACCTATTATAGTGCCCGTCTTGCCGAGGGACGTTTCGGCCCGGAGCAAGGGAGCAAGGGTGGGTTCGAGAGAAAAGCGGTGGCTCAATCCGACAATAACCCCGGAACCTTCTCGATGCTGAAGCCCCCGACGTGGCGTGAGGCTCCAGCCTTGCCGCGCCCCGAGTCATCGGGGTGGGTCTTGGATTGACGTTTTGCGAGGTCGCTCGAATTCGGGGACGCAAACCGATGAATCGGTTCGCGGCAAGCGTGCACGCTCACGCCACGTCCTTCCCGGGCTTCCGGCCCGCGTTACTCACCCCACGCGGCGACACCAGCGCCCGGCCCAGCCGATCGGCAATCTCCGCCAGCGCCTTCTTGGCGCCCGGAAGCGCGCCGGTCAGGTTGGCGAGGCCGTAGATCGTGTCAGCATAGCAAGTGTAGTCGACCGCGACCGGCTTGTTCGAGACGGCGGGCATACGCCGCGCCCTCGTCGCGCAAAGGGTCGAACCCGGCCGTTACGATTTGCGCGGGCGGCAAGCCGCCGAGGTCCGCGACTTCCAGGGGCGAAACACGCGGATCGGCGGCATCTTCGGGAGCAGTCAGGTAATGATCGCGAAACCATTCCATGCCTGCCTTCTCGAGATAATGTCCCTTGGCGAATTGCGTGTAGGAGGGCGTATCGAGAGAGGCGACGGTCGTGATGGGGTAGATCAAGAGTTGGCGGCTTATCGACGGGCCTTGGCGGTTGCGCGCCGCCAACGCGACCGCGGCGGCGAGGTTGCCGCCCGCGCTGTCTCCGGCCAATACCAAACGATCGGGGTCGGCGCCCAGACGGGCTGCTTTCGCCGCGGCCCATTCGAAAGCGGCATAGCTGTCATCGAACGCGGCGGGGAATTTGTTCTCCGGTGCGAGGCGGTAATCCACCGAAACCGTCACGCATTGCGCTCCCCTGCACAGGGTCCGGCAGGTGTTGTCATGGGTGTCCAAATCGCAAAGCACCCAGCCGCCGCCGTGGTAGTAAACCAGCAGCGGAAACGGCCCTTCGCCGGCGGGATGATATACGCGAACCGCGATTTCCCCCGCCGGTCCCGGGAAAGAGGTGTTTTCGACGGCGGCGACGGGAACGGGGTCCCCGCGCAGCTCGACGAGCGCTCGTGAGTTGGCGCGCGCTTCGTCAGGGGTCAGAGTATTCAGCGGGGGCCGGCCGGCTCGCGCCAATTGCTCGAGCAGGCGGACGACATCGGGATCGAGTTGATTCATAGTCTCGGCTCGGACGGGCGCCCAATCTCACGCCGGCATTCAGAATTCACCAGGTACAGAGATGAGATGAGAGGCTGGTCGCTTGGAGCCGGGAAGCGGTAGGCTACCGGCAGCAGCGCACTTCTCCACAAGGGAGGTGCAATGGATTTTTGAAAAGGAGGCGACCAGCCATGAAGAAGAATAGCAAACAACAGACCGACAAGAACCAAACCGACAAACACCAAACCAAGAAAGCCGACAGCTCACAAGCGAAGACCCGCCAACTCACCCAGCTCGAACAACAGTTGGCGCAACAACGCATCCAGATGCAAAAAGACAACGAAATTTGCGCCGTCGCCGGCGTCGACATCGGCGACAAACGTTGCTTCGTACGGCTCACCGACCTCGCCGGCGAAAGCCTCGAGGAATGCCAAGTCCCCACCCGCCCGGAGGCCTTGGATCGCTGGTTCCGCCGTTGGCCGCGGCTGCGCATTGTGATCGAAACCGGCAGCCACAGCAACTGGATTCGCCGCCGCCTGGCCGCCCTCGCCCACGACGTGCTCGTCGCCGACGCGCGGCAATTGCGTTTAATCAGCCAATCCGACTCGAAAAACGACCGCAACGACGCCTATTGGTTGGCCGAGCTGGGACGCACCAACCCGGCCCTGTTGAATCCCGTCGCGCCGCGCAAGCTCGAGACCGAACAACAACGCACGTTGTTGCGGGCGCGCGAGGCCGTGCTCGAGTGCCGCACGAAATTGAAAGGGAGTTTGCGCGGCATGGCGAAGTCGCACGGCATCCGCTTGGGCCGATGCGCCCAGAACCAATGGGTCGAGCGCGTCCGGGAGGCCTGCCCCGAGGTGTTGCACGCGGCGTTGTTGGGGGTGGCGACACAAATCGAAAGCCTCGGCGCGACGATCCGCGAATATGACAAACAAATCGTCGCGTTGGGCAAGCAATACGCAGCGGTCGAGCGGCTGCGAACGATCGGAGGGGTGGGGCCGCTGACGGCGTTGACGTTCGTGTTGGCGCTCGACAACGACCCGGGCCGCGTGAAGCGTTCGCGGCAGGTCGGCGCGCTGGTGGGGCTGCGTCCCAAGCAACGCCAATCGGGCGAGCGGTCACTGCGGCTGGGCGTGACGAAATCGGGAGATCCGCTGCTGCGGCGGACGTTGATTCAGTGCGCGCACTGGGTGCTGGGGCCGTTCGGGACCGACTCCACGCTCAGGCGCTGGGGTTTGGGTTTGGCGGCGCGCGGCGGAGGACATGCGAAGAAGCGGGCGGTGGTGGCGGTGGCGCGCAAGTTGGCGGTGCTGATGCATGTGTTGTGGGTGAAACAAGAAAACTACGATCCGCTGCACGGGCTGACGGAAACGGTTTCCCCATAAGGCAGGGACGATGAGGCGCAGTCGGCGGCAACGGTTTCGGATGAAGCAACGTGATGAGGACATCCGCGAGCCCCCTAACGGGGACTCGGCGGCAAGAAGATTCCTGTTGAAAGGAAGGGAGTAGGGGATTGGGCGGACGAAGCGAGGCCGCGGCGGAGAATCGAGATCGTGTCACGGTGACTGCGGGCTCTGGGCAGGCAGGCCGATTCTTTCGAGGATGGGTCGAAGCCGCAACAGAGAGAGCAGCGCCGAAAGACCGGACCCCAACCAGCAGAGGTCAACAACGAGACCGATAACACTGCGAATGGAAGCCCGGTCCTCAACGCGCCGCAAGGCATGAGGACCCGGGCCGGATCCGACAAACCGACCAACGCCTCCCAACGACCGCCCTTGACAAGCGACCCACCTCTCATGGAAGCCCGGAGCGCAAGCGACGGGCCAAGGGCAGGGAACCTCGCCACGCACTCTGAAGCCGCGTCGAATCTCATCAGCGATACTGCCGGTGATAGCCCTTGACCTTGAGCGGAATCCGGTACAGACTCGTATCGACGGTAATGTAGAGAACGTGGGCTTCCGACCCCTTGCCGAATTCAACGTTGCTCGGTAGACCCTCGCCCGTTTCGCCGTCGGGCTGCCCCGGCGGCCCTGTTGGAATGAAAGCAATCTTTTTGCCCTGGGGATTGACGACCATCACGCCGGGCCGGCGGACCATCCGAATCGTCAAGTAGAGATTGCCGTTTTCGTCAACTGTCATGCCGTCACAGCCGGCCTGTTCCCCGAAGTCGATCAGTATGCGCCCCGGACCCTTGACGAAACCGTCGGCGTCCAAGGGAAAGGCGTGAATGCGCATGATCTTCCGGCCTTTGCCTTCGGTGTCATTGTCGTGATCGGCGACGTAGAGGGTCGAGCCGTCGGGGCTGAGGGCCACGCCGTTGGGCTTGCTGACCTTGCGGGTGATCTCGACAACCTCGCCGGCGCCGTCGACACGATAGACGGAACGGTGGTCAAGCTCCAAAGGCTCGGCCCCGAGGTAGCGGGGGTCGCTGAAATAGACGCGTCCCTTGTCGTCGAGGCAAACGTCGTTCGGCGCGTTAAAGCGCTTCCCCTCGAAGCGGTCGGCGAGGACCGTTTGGCGACCGGTTTCTATGTCCCAACTCGCGATACGGCGTAATCCGTAGTCGGCGCCCTGTGCGCCGATGAGGTTGCCGGCAGCGTTGAAGATCAAGCCGTTCACCTTGCCGCTGTCGTCGGAGAAGACGGTTGTCTTGCCGCTCGTCGGGTCGAAACGCAAGATCATTCCCTTGTTGGTTTCCGGCAGGATATCGGAGAAATAGATACTGCCGTCGGGGGCGACGGCCGGGCCTTCGGTGAGTCCGCCCTCGACATCGACCCCGCGAGTGAACAACAATTCAAGCCGCGCGTCGACCGAGACGATCGTATCGCCGGCAGGCGGGGGAACGTCAGCGGCCGAAACCGGCGCAATCAGGCAAATCGCGAAAAGAAGAATGACAACGAACGACATGGGGAACTCCTTAGCTTACGGACCGCGCTACAAGCGCTCGAGCGGGTGCGTGCGATTCTTGAGCGGCAACTCGACTCGGGACCCGCTTTTCTGGGATTCGTAGATCCCCAGGACCATCTCGATAGACCAGCGGGCGTCGTGGGCGCCGGCAGCGGGCCGGCGGTCGTGCTCAACGGCGTCGAACAGATCCTGAACCATCAAAGCGTTGGAAAGCATGCGGTCCTCGGCCGGCAAGTCGGCATGAGGCGCGCCCTCGATCGGCTCCCAGGTACGTTTCTTGCTTGGTATCCAGCGGTGGGTCCGCAGGATGCGGGGCTGCCCTTTGGGGTAGGTTTGGTTCGGCAGATCGATAATGCCGCGGCTGCCGTGGATGCGCGTCCCCCAGCGGCTCGACCCCGTGTGGTCGCTCGTTTTCGAGCCGAAGTACGCGTGCATGCCGTTATCGAAGGCAAACATACCCGCGATCTGGTTGCCGCCCACGGGGCCGACCGGTTCGGTGGGTTGGCGAACGTCTCCGGCGGTGAGATCCTTGCCGTCGTGGGTGACGTGGGCGAAGACCCAATGCGGGTTACCGAGAAACATTCTCGACAGATCAAATAAATGGGTTCCGAGAACCATGAGGTCTTCGCCGCCAGCGCGGTGATCTTCTTTCCCGCGCAGGCGAACTTCCTGGATGGTTCCAATCTCACCGGCGTCGAGCAATTCCTGGACACGAACCGCGTAAGGCGACATCCGCATCTGGTGAGCGGTCTGGACCTTGACGTTGCTCTTCTCGATGGCGGCGATCATGCGATCGGCTTCCTCGAGATTGCGGGCGAAGGGCTTTTCGAGATAAATGTGCGCGCCGGCTTCGGCGACGGCGGTCACCATCTCGACGCGTTGGTCGAGCCAGCGCGGCCCGATGCTGACGTAGTCGGGCTTCTCGCGGTCGAGCATCTCGCGATAGTCGCGATAGGCGCGCTTGGCTCCGATTCGCTGCTGCGCTTCGGCACGGCCCGTGTCGTCGGGGTCGGCCACCGCCACGATTTCAACCGAGTCGAAGACCGTCCAAACGGTATCGAGCCCGTGGCCGTATCCTCCGTGACCGCTGTGGCCGATGACGGCGGCCCGCGATTTGGGTTTGTCGTTGGCGGTTGCCATTGGTTTCTCCTCGCTAGGGCTAGGGGTTGTTGTAGCACAGTCGGCTCGCCGCGTTCGCAATGCTTCTTGTCCGGCCCGACATGAGCCGGAAAGGGGGAGTGACCCCTCCCTTGCGCTCTGGGCTTCCATGAGAGGTGGGTCGCTTGTCAAGGGCGGTCGTTGGGAGGCGTTGGTCGGTTTGTCGGATCCGGCCCGGGTCCTCATGCCTTGCGGCGCGTTGAGGACCGGGCTTCCATTCGCAGTGTTATCGGTCTCGTTGTTGACCTCTGCTGGTTGGGGTCCGGTCTTTCGGCGCTGCTCTCTCTGTTGCGGCTTCGACCCATCCTCGAAAGAATCGGCCTGCCTGCCCAGAGCCCGCAGTCACCGTGACACGATCTCGATTCTCCGCCGCGGCCTCGCTTCGTCCGCCCAATCCCCTACTCCCTTCCTTTCAACAGGAATCTTCTTGCCGCCGAGTCCCCGTTAGGGGGCTCGCGGATGTCCTCATCACGTTGCTTCATCCGAAACCGTTGCCGCCGACTGCGCCTCATCGTCCCTGCCTTATGGGGAAACCGTTTCCGTCAGCCCGTGCAGCGGATCGTAGTTTTCTTGTTTCACCCACAACACATGCATCAGCACCGCCAACTTGCGCGCCACCGCCACCACCGCCCGCTTCTTCGCATGTCCTCCGCCGCGCGCCGCCAAACTCAAACCCCAGCGCCTGAGCGTGGAGTCGGTCCCGAACGGCCCCAGCACCCAGTGCGCGCACTGAATCAACGTCCGCCGCCGCAGCGGATCTCCCGATTTCGTCACGCCCAGCCGCAGTGACCGCTCGCCCGATTGGCGTTGCTTGGGACGCAGCCCCACCAGCGCGCCGACCTGCCGCGAACGCTTCACGCGGCCCGGGTCGTTGTCGAGCGCCAACACGAACGTCAACGCCGTCAGCGGCCCCACCCCTCCGATCGTTCGCAGCCGCTCGACCGCTGCGTATTGCTTGCCCAACGCGACGATTTGTTTGTCATATTCGCGGATCGTCGCGCCGAGGCTTTCGATTTGTGTCGCCACCCCCAACAACGCCGCGTGCAACACCTCGGGGCAGGCCTCCCGGACGCGCTCGACCCATTGGTTCTGGGCGCATCGGCCCAAGCGGATGCCGTGCGACTTCGCCATGCCGCGCAAACTCCCTTTCAATTTCGTGCGGCACTCGAGCACGGCCTCGCGCGCCCGCAACAACGTGCGTTGTTGTTCGGTCTCGAGCTTGCGCGGCGCGACGGGATTCAACAGGGCCGGGTTGGTGCGTCCCAGCTCGGCCAACCAATAGGCGTCGTTGCGGTCGTTTTTCGAGTCGGATTGGCTGATTAAACGCAATTGCCGCGCGTCGGCGACGAGCACGTCGTGGGCGAGGGCGGCCAGGCGGCGGCGAATCCAGTTGCTGTGGCTGCCGGTTTCGATCACAATGCGCAGCCGCGGCCAACGGCGGAACCAGCGATCCAAGGCCTCCGGGCGGGTGGGGACTTGGCATTCCTCGAGGCTTTCGCCGGCGAGGTCGGTGAGCCGTACGAAGCAACGTTTGTCGCCGATGTCGACGCCGGCGACGGCGCAAATTTCGTTGTCTTTTTGCATCTGGATGCGTTGTTGCGCCAACTGTTGTTCGAGCTGGGTGAGTTGGCGGGTCTTCGCTTGTGAGCTGTCGGCTTTCTTGGTTTGGTGTTTGTCGGTTTGGTTCTTGTCGGTCTGTTGTTTGCTATTCTTCTTCATGGCTGGTCGCCTCCTTTTCAAAAATCCATTGCACCTCCCTTGTGGAGAAGTGCGCTGCTGCCGGTAGCCTACCGCTTCCCGGCTCCAAGCGACCAGCCTCTCATCCCATCTCTGTTGCCGCGCTTCGAAGATAGGTGAATCGGCCGACGCCGGCATCATCTGCCGGCGCGGTGACTATCGGCGGACTTCGGGCTTCCGAACAGCCGTGCATTGGCTGTCGCTATCAGCCTTTGGGCGACGGCGTCCGGCCCGAGGGCGTGTCGGTAATCGTCCGCGATTTCCCAATCGGGAGTCATGTCGAGCACCTGTGATACCGCCGCCGGGAACTGATCCGCGGAGGCGATCACGGCATTCGGCATATCTTCGAAACCGGCTGCGCGAACCGCATCGGTCATCAGCACCGGCTGACCCGCCGCCAAGTAACGCAATAGAACATCCTGCATCACGTCGACCGGAGCCGATGCTGCTCGGAAGGGCGCCCACAGGAAGGCCGCTCGGGACAAATAGATGTGCCACTTCTCGAACTTCTTTCCGGGCAAGACGAAAAGGTTGTCTTGTCCCTCGAGCCGCCGATCTCTGCCCAAAACCTCGCGGTCGGCGCCGAGCAGCACGAAATCGAAATCAGGATGCCGCCGGCACGTCGACACGATTACATCGACATCGAGCAGGTCCGGGTCGAGCGGCCCGGCATACACCCCAAGTGGTCTGGTCGAGGCCCCTAATTCAGGGATCGTGTAGCGGCTGCCGCGAGCTTGCAAAGCAAGCGGCGCTTCCCGCTCGGAGACGCCCGGCGAAGGGATCACTAGCGACGCTTCCCGGCGGCGGTCGGCGGGCAGTGCATCCAGCAGCGTGGTCGAGCCGCAAAGGAGCCCGCCTGCGGGGACCTCTCGTTCCGAACCGCCTTCGGACGCGGGCCGGATATAGGAAAATGTTCGATCCCCGTGCCCAGACCCTAAGCCAGGATTTCCATTTTGGCCCTGGCACGGTCACAGGATACACCCCCGCTGCGCCGAATACCACGTCTTTTCGCGCTGAACCCTGCACATCACCTCCGCCGGTAGGCGCCAGGGCTCGTCCGTCCGCTCACAGACGTTGATTGAGCGGACTGAACGGCGCTCCGGCCGACACTGCTCCCTGCGAAACCTTTTTGGAGCCAAAAACTGTTGATCCTCGCCCGGGCAACGCTACCCACCCGGCACAGGCAGCGCCCAGATCCTATGCAGCATGTCGCCGAACAGCCGCCGGTTCAGATGTCCTTCGGCCAACAGCAGCCAATAGTACCGCGCATGCTTGACCAGCCTACCGCCCGTCTTCATCAGCCGCTGTTGCAAGCTCGTCAGCGACCAGCTCTTGATCCGTTGCGGCAGCCCGAGCCTCCGCCATAGGTTCCCCAGGTTATAGGCCAGCACGCTGAGTTGCAGTCGCACTTCGTTGGCCCGGAACCGATGGCATGACAGCCTTGTCCAATGCGTCGCTTGTTTGCCTTCCTTGATCCACTGCTCCGCCGTGCCGCGCTTGTTGTAGAACCGCACCAGCGAGCGGCTCGGCAAGGCCATGCTCGTGACGATGAAACCGACGCGAGGAAACAACTCACCTTGGTGATGCTCGACCTTCGCAACAACCCGCCGGGACTTCGACCAGCTCGCGGCCTGATACCGAAAGCTCCTGTAGCGCACCAGGGGCTTTGCGCTCGGCCTGCCCGGCGGACGAAACAGGATATCTTCGATCTCCAGCTCCAGGCTCTTGTTGGCCGGGATGCGAATCACGTAGTCCACGCCGCGCTCCTCCAACGTCTCGTAAATATCCGGCTTGGCGAAGGCGGCATCGGCCCGGAACGTCACCTGTTTGCCCTCCGCCTGTTGGCGTTCGATTTCCGGCAGCAGCAGCTCGTCCCAGTCCTCGGCGCTGGACACGTTGCCCGGTCGCAACTTTGCCGCCAAGCAATCGCCGTGCTGGTTGAACAGCAACAGTGGGTGGTAGCAGACCGACTCGAAGTGGCCGTTGTAGGCGCTGCCTTCCTGCCGGCCGTGGACGGGGCTCTCGGTAGAGTCCATGTCCAGCACGACGCACTCGGAGTCATCACCGGCCTCGGCTTGCGCGATCAACTCGCGGTTCACCGCCATCAGCCCGATCAGATTCTCGTCGCCGGCGAGCATGGCGGTCTCGAAGCTCTGCAGCCGGGAGGTCAGCGCCGCGCCGCGATCCCAGTTCTTCTTCGAGCCAATCAGCCGAAAGGTTGGATCGGCGGAGACACGAACGGCGTCGTTGAGATCCTCGTAGCCCGCCAAGCGGGAGTAGACCGACTGTCGCAGCAGATCGACGAACGGGAACTTCTTGTTCGAGCCTTGCCGCGAATCCGTCAGATGCTCGTCTATCAGCTTGCCTAGTCCGAGTCGTTCGTCCAGTTCACGAATGAGAATCAGCCCGCCATCCGAGGTGACTCGCGATCCTTGGAAATCGACCTTGAGAAATCCATTGAAGGTGAGCTGAAACGGTTTGTTTTCTTTTTCACCCATTGGGTGTTGATCTCCTCAGCGCCTTGAGTGCTTTCAAGCCCGCATAAATAAAGGCGTCCGAGTCCACCCGATGGTTAGCAGAACCGAAACTAAAGTGGAAATCCGGGCTAAGACCCCTAACGCCGTGGATGGATCCTCGAGAAACAGAACACGCAATACTTTTCCCGGGTTCGCCGCCTCGGCCTCCCGTATTCGCGCGGCCGCCTCACCCAGGTCGCCCGCACTCGTCGAGGGAAAGCTCACGAACTCTTCCCCGTCGGCGCCACCGATTCGGACAAGGCTGACAGGCCGCCCTTGCCGTTCTAGACCGCCGGCCAAGTTTTCCACCCACTCATACGGCGCTCCGCACCCAGCCTCGTAAAGCAGAAACACTTGGAACGACCGCCGAAAGCATCGCAGCCGCTCCAGGTGGCGTTCGCGAACGACCTGCATGTTTTCTCGGATCGTCCCGCGCTCGTCTCGACCCGTCAGCGAATCACCGTGGACGCGATAGGCGTAGAAGCATTCGTCGTCGTCGATGCGCCGGACCTCGCCGATCTCGCTCAGCCTCAGCCAATAGTCGTAATCTTCCGCGCCCAACAGCGAGCCGTCGTATTCCCCGGCCGCGAGGGCCGCCGAACGCCGGTAAAGGAAACAAGAGCCGACAAAGTTGTCGGCTTCGAGCCCCAGAGTTTCGGTCGTGCGCGGCAGATCGAGTTTGTGAGTGGCGTGAGGTCGCTGATGCATCACGCGCACATCCGAGCCCCGTAGAGGGTCGCCCTTACCGTCAATCAGCTCGATGTTGGCGTAGGCCATGTCGATCAAGGGCCGGCGGAGGAGAAATGCCAGCAGCGCGGACAACATCCCCGGCTTCATGAGGTTGTCCGCCGATGTCCACGTAAAGAACTCCCCGGAGGCCTCTCGAAAGCCCGCGTTCAAGGCCGCCGCAATGCCTTCGTGCGGCCGGCGAATGACGCGTACGCGCGGGTCGTCGGCCCAAAGTCCCTGGGTGGAACTCAAATCCTGGTCCGATCCGTCATCGACGATGATCAGCTCCAAATTGTCATAGGTCTGCGCCAAGACGCCGCGGACCGAGTCCGGCAAGAAATCGGCTGATTCCACACCGGCAGGACCACGCTGATCTTCGGTCGGCAGCTCGGGTGAGTGGGGACGAACAGCCCACCGGAGGCCGGCGGGGGTTCGGCGGACGCAACGGTGCCTGATCGGCCTCGATTCCCCGAATCGACAGCGGACTTGGCCCTCGCCGGAGCATCCCTCGATGAAACCAGCAGGTCAGCTGATTGAAATTCGCGATAGCCGTAGGGGAATAGGCGATGGTAGCAGCGCAGGTATAGATCGCGGTATCGCAGCCGTATGGCAAGCGGGGTCAACAATTTGACGAAATCCAAGACCGCGTGAACCGTGCGACGGACCAACGCACGCGGCCGAGAGTTATAGAAACGAACAACCCATTCATCGCGGGCACGCTCGGCGGCACGCAGCCGCTCTCGCGCTGTCCGCAATTCCTCAGCCAGTTCTCGGGCGCGCCGCTCCCAGGTGACAGACTCACGATCCGCAGCGTGATCGAGTGGCTGTTTGACGCCTTTTGGCTCCATGTCCGAGGCCGACTCTATGCCCAGAGATGCAAAGTCCCACGGCCGGGCCCCGCAGGCAACGCCGTGGTGCGAGATACCGACTATCCGATAGACGCCGTGGTACGGCAAACCTACCATGATAACCGATGTCCTTACGGGTGCAACTTTTTCTTTCTAGGGGACTTCGCCGTGGCCGGCCGGGATCGCCGGCAGCGCTCGGCACGCAGGGAAGCACGAGTCAGAGGTAGGTTTCGGCGCGAATCCGTTCCGGCTTACCGGGGCCAAGGGCGCCGTCCACGACCTTGGCCGGTCGGAGGAGATAGGAAGCCTCGCTTCAGATCAAGACCTCCTCGCTCTCTTCCTGGCAGGTAACGCAGCGCGCCGCCCAGGGCACGGCTTGCAGCCTTCGAACGTTGATCGACTCGCCGCAACCCTCGCACCAACCATATTCGTCGGTTTCGATGCGTTTCAAGGCGGATTCGACAGCCCGCATCGTCTCCCATCCCGAATTCATCACTTGCAAGGCCAACTCGCGCAGGCTTTGCGATTGCGCGTCGTCAATCGGGTCGGCGGTCTGCTGAATCTCGAGCCCGCCCCCCTTTAGGGCGGGCGTTCGGAGCGATACAAGCTTGTCTTCGAGCTGCTCTTGAAAGCTGCTTCGTTGTTTCTTCGTCATAACTAACCTCTGTCCGTTGCCAAGCCCGGTCAATGCCTAGCAGCGATTATTCCGCCCGGGCCCGCGGAACAACAATGGGCGGGTCGTACCGTTTTCTATTAGGTAGTAAGACCTAGCCGAGTGCTTCGACCGTCAGGTGGTGAGAAAGCGGGCTTGCGCAATTCTTGAATCGCCGCCCGCCGATTTGAGCGGCACTCGTTTGGGGTCGCCGATCCACACTTGTTTCTATGAGCACACGATTGAGACGACCGCGTTTGACCCGAGCCGCACAAGCTTGCATACTGATTGGTATGTTACCTGTTCGGATGCCGGCCCCGAACGTCCCCCTGCGACAAAGTGCGTCCGCCGAGACGCGCTCGCAATCTTCTCGATGCCCGCGGGGCGTCGAATCATGCCGCGGCCAGGGCGATAGCCGGACGACCGGCCCCAAGTGGCGCAGCCTTGAGCCGGACGGGGATGGAGTGTCGTGGAGCCTCCAGCAATACGCGCAAGGTTCGTTCCTGGTGGCCGGCTACAGGCGGCCTGACGTCGGGCGGATCAATACTTCCTCACCTTCAAACGTTGCGAGTGGGACTCCTCAGCGATAAAAGTGTCCGCCCGGGCTCCTGCCCGGCCCGTGCTGGTCACTTCTTTGTTTCGTCGATACCGCTTCACGCCGCTACAATGAAAGGCTTCGTTCCGTCCCGCAAGAGGGGAAGGCGGCCTGTTGATGTCTTGGCGATTTGAACTTCTGGAAGGTCCGCTGGGCGGCGTCACCGAGGGTCCCGCGTGGGATGGCCGGGTGCTGCTGTTTACCCAT
Source organism: Bryobacterales bacterium (assembly GCA_965238125.1). Classification (GTDB taxonomy): domain Bacteria; phylum Acidobacteriota; class Terriglobia; order Bryobacterales; family UBA6623; genus UBA6623. The sequence continues at coordinate 6,829,392 of OZ250179.1, forward strand.
ATTCCGGCGTCCCGGATTATGCGCTACGACCCCGGCAAAGGAGGCAGTTCGGTCTATCGCGAAGGAACCGAGTGCGCGAATGGTCTGATGTTTGATGCGGAGGGTGCGCTGTACGCGTGCGAGGGCAACGCGCGCCGCGTCGTACGCTATGAGCCCGGCGGAGGAGCGACCATCCTCAGCGATGCCTTTGAGGGCAAACGCTTCAATATCCCCAACGATCTCGCGATTGACCCTCAAGGGCGCATTTGGTTCACTGACCCTTTTTACGAAGGGGCCGCCGGGCCTTGGAGCGACGATCGCTCGCAAAAGCAGCTTGATCACGATTCGATCTATCGCCTCGATCCGCGAGAGAACGGTCGCTGGGCGACGACACGAGTCACCTTTGATACAACGCGGCCGAATGGTCTGCTCTTCTCACTCGACCACGACGTACTCTACGTTGCCCAGAGCGGGCGGCGACCCAACGAGACGCGGCAACTCCGCGGCTATCCGGTGCATGCCGACGGTTCGTTGGGCGAGATGGAGGTGCTCTACGATTTCGGCTCCAACCGCGGCATCGACGGCATGTGTCTTGACAGCAACGGTAATATCATCGCCGCGGCGGGCTGGGAATTGGGCGGCCCCGGTCCGATGATCTACGTCTTCTCGCCCTCGGGCGAGGTGCTCGAAACCCACCCGGTCGAAGCGAAGCGGCCGACCAACTGCAGCTTCGGCGGGCCGGATCTGACGGACCTATACGTCACCAGCACGGAAGGGCATTTATTCCGCGCCCGAACCGAGCGTCAGGGGCGGTTGTGGTATCCGGCGGCGGGGTGACGAACGACGTAAGCACATGCGCTCGTCCTTGATTACCCCTGAGCCGCGAGTCATTTTGCTGCCGGTACGGTGAGCACGGCGAGCAAGCGCAACGAAGTAACGGCGGGCCTATCGTGTGCCTTGCCCGTCAGGCACTGAGAAAGACGGGCTATAATTTGAAGGGCATTCTTCCGCTTTTGCACCCCTCAAGGAGGTTCCTATGCGGGATCGATATTCAGCGACCGTAGTTGCTGTGATGGTCTTGGCGGTCTTGTTCGCGGGCCCCGGCGCGGGGCAACCGCCGGATGAATCGCCGGCCAAGTCTCCGGTTCAACCCCGCACGGCCTGGGGGCACCCCGATCTAGAGGGCATATGGGTGAATAACTCCGCCACTCCCTTGGAGCGGCCCAAAGAGTTCGCCGGAAAACAGACTCTGAACGGCGAAGAACTGGCGGATCTGAAAAAGAAAGCCGATGCGGTGCGCGACGGCGGCGACGCGTTCTTTGGCGACGATTTCGTCAAGGCCGCCATCGCCGAGGGCACCAACTACCGATCGTTCGACAACAACACGGGTAACTACAACCAGTTCTGGATCGTCGAACGAGAGATTGAAAACCGCACCTCGTTAATCGTCGACCCGCCCGACGGCCGGCTGCCTGAGATGACCGAGGAAGGGAAAGCGAGGGAGGCGGATCGCAAGAAGAGATTCCGAGGCAAGTTCCCCGCCGGCCCCGAGGACCTCAACCTGGCCGCCCGTTGCATCACCTACGGGATGCCGAACCTGGTGGCGGGGTACAACAGTTACTACCAGATTCTTCAGACGCCCGACCATGTCATCATTCACCAGGAGCTGATCCACGACGCCCGCATCATTCCGCTCGACGGGCGTCCACATCTGCCCGAGAACATTCGCCAATGGCACGGCGACCCGCGTGGCCGCTGGGAGGGCGACACGCTGGTGGTCGAGAGCAAGAACTTTTCGCCCAAGAGCCACTTCCGGGCAACCGGCGAGAATCTACATTTGGTCGAACGCTTCAAGCGTGTTGACGCCAATACGGTCGCCTACGAAATCACGGTCAGCGACGCGACGACCTACACCAAACCCTGGACGACGGTGATCTTCCTCAAAAGCACGCAAGACGCCATCTTCGAGTACGCCTGTCACGAGGGGAATATCTCGATGGAAGGCATGCTCAAGGGTGCGCGCGTACTCGAGCAGGCGGCCCTCGAAGAAGCGAAGAGCGAGTCGGAGTAAGGTAAACGGTTATGAGCCGGGACTGGTTCTCGATCCGCATCCGTCGCGACCGGACTCGTCGTACCAGCGTTATACGTTGTAGCTCGTGAAATCGCAAACGACCGCGGCCGCGAAGCGGCGACAGGAATATAGCCCAGGGTGGAGCCGATAGGCGGAACCCTGGGTAGAATCCCCACCCGGGCGAGCCCTGAAGGGGCGGCGGGAAGCCCCCCCCGACAGCCATTTTCATGGCGGCATTTTGAATCCCGCAAATTCATAGAAACGGACTGTTCCCGATTTCTTCCCTCACGAACCGCCAATGAGGGGCGCGGCCGGCAACCCGAGGCGTTGCGGTAGAATCCCTGCTATGACGCGCCGGTCGTTTTGGAAATCGTCCCTTCTTGCCGCGCCCGTTCTCGCCCCGGCGCTCGCGCCACGGGCTCGGGCAGCTCTTCCCAAACTCAAGATCACGCGGGTGCGCTATTACCATGTGCCCGCCAGCCGCCCGATTTTCAACCAAAGCAGCCACATCGTTACGGTCGAGACCGATCAGGGCATTACCGGCATCGGCGAGGGTGGCCACCGGGACTCGATCGAACAACTGGCCGGCGTCATCATCGGCGAGAATCCCGCCCGCATCGAGCATCTCTGGCAGTTGATGTACCGGCATCATTTCTACCCGCCGGGACGAGAGAAGATCCACGCGTTGGGCGCGATCGATTTGGCGCTGTGGGACATCAAGGGCAAGGCGTTGGGCGTTCCCGTCTACGAGTTGCTGGGCGGGCTGACCCGCGATTTCGTTGAATGCTACGCGACAGGATTCCCCACCGCCGGGTCGCTTGTCGAAACGGCACGGGCCTGCATCGAGTTCGGGTACCGGGCGTTTCGATTCCACGGCGCCGACCCGGAGGACCGTAATCAATTTCACCACCGCAAAATGGTCGACAAGACCTTCGAGCAATGTCGCCAAGTCCGCGAAGGTGTCGGCGAAGAGGGCGATTGGGCCATCGACTTCCACACCCGTTTTGACTTTGCCGACGCCGTCCGGCTGTGCGGTCTGATCGAACCGCTGCGACCGCTTTTCGTCGAGGATCTGGTGCGCTCTGAAAACCCCGAGGTTTACCGCGACCTGCGTCCCCAGGTGAAAGTGCCGATCGCCGTCGGCGAGCATTACGGCGACCGCTGGGACGCCAACGTCCTGATCGAGAACCGCCTGATGGATTATTCGCGGGTGACGCTGCCGAACTCCGGCGGCATTACCGAGTACATGAAATTGGGGGCCCTGTGCGAGACGCACTACATCGGGCTGGTTCCGCATTTTACCGGCCCGTTGGCCGAGGCGGCGCTGGTGCATTGCTTGGCGGCGTCTTCGGGGCCGGCGCTGATGGAGATGCTCGGCACCGGCGAAACCGGCGCCCCTCACTTGCCCGACTGTTACGACTTTCGACGAGGGCGTCTGTACCCGAAAGACAAACCGGGACTTGGCGTCGAGTTTGATCCGAGTTCTCTCGAACAGATCCTCGAGGTCACCGAGCGCTCCCGTCCCATACCGCTTCATCGGCGCCCGGATGGTTCGATCACCAACTGGTGAGCGTGGCCGCCTTCCCGTCAACACCGTCCCGAACTAGAAACAGCGCATGTTGGAATTCACGCTTTGGCTCGGCGAAAACGGAGTCGCCCTCGGTGTCCTAGTCGCCTTTATCGGCTTGATGATCGCGTCGGCGTGGCGTGCCAACCGCCGTCACGAAAGTCGACCCGGTCCGATCGTGATCGCGGTTTCCTTTTACGCCACTTTCCTCAGTACGAATACTTTCCTCGGTCAATCAGGCTTCGGGTACAAAGTCGGCGTCGCCTGGTTGTTGGCCGGGCTGGTGTTTTTGCTGTGCGCGATTGTCGCCTGGTTTGTCGTCGCGAAGCCGATGATCCGCGACGCCCGCGCGGTGCTCGGCGAGGATCTCGACTTGGACCGCGTCACCGTCCCCGCCTACCTGCGCAAGAAGTTCGGCGGGGCGGCGATCGGTTACATCAGCGCCGGAGTCGTTTTCTTCGCGTCGGTGCTTTACATGCTGGCGGTCTTCAAGGGAATCGGGCATATCGTAAGCCGAATCCTAAACCTCTCGTATGAAATGGCGGTCATCGCGGTTTTTGTGCTGGTAGTGGCCTACACGTCGTGGGGGATGATTCGGGCGATCTTGCACACCGACACGGTGCAGGGCGGCATCATGGTTCTCGGCGTTTTCGCTCTGTTCGCCGCCTGCGCGATGCGCGCCGACTGGAGCGCCGTCGTCGTCAGCCCGGACCTCGACGCCGTCGGCGTACCCCTCGCGGGCAAGCTGCTGTCATGGGATAGCCTCATGTCGCCGCTGCTGATCATTGGGCTGTCGCTTAGCACGGGCATCAAGATGATGGTCGCCCCGCGCTTGGTGGTGCGTTTCCTGCTGTTTCGCCACGCCACGACGAGGCAGATCCAACTGGCGAAATGGCTGACGGTGGGCTTGATGGGCTTGACGGTTCCCATGCTGTTTTCGCTGGGGATCTTGGCGCACGGCATCATCCCGCAAGGCGAGTCGCAATTCTTCTTTCAAAACACGGATCAGGTTGTTCCCTACTTAGTGGATCAACTTTTCGGCAGTTTCTGGGGAGCGGTCTTGCTGGCAAGTTTCTTGTGCGCCGCGTTGTCGTCGATCGACTCGGTGCTGCACGTGGCCGGTTCGGCGTTGGTGGTCGACGGCTGGGCCCAATGGCGGTCGTCGACATCGGAAGCCGCGATCGACAAACTGCAACGCTGGGTGATGGTCCCGGTGGCTTTTCTGCCTGCCATTCTTGCGCTCGACCCGCCCGACGACGTGGTTCCGCTGACGGCGCTTTCCGGAGCGTTGTTCGGCGGGTGTTTCTTCCCGGTGCTGGTGTTGAGCTTATGGTGGAGACGAGGCGGGAGCAGAGCGGCGTTGGCGTCGATTATCGCGGGCGGGGTGGCGGTGACTTTGTGGTCGGCGGGCCTTGGGGCGGCGCTCGGCTTGCCGGCGATTCATCCCGTCTTCGCGGGGTTGATCGTCTCGGCGGTGGTGTACGGGCTCGTGCCGGCGGGGGACCAACAACAGTAATCGAAGAGAAACGGTAAGGCCTCGCTCAACCTCCGCGCGGGCCTGCTACAATCCCCAAAAGATTGAAACCCCCCACAGACTGAACACAATGTCCGCACCTGCTCTTCCCTTCGCCGAAGCCCGTCGCGTCGTCACCGAACAGATGGGGCGGCTCGCCGAACCGCCGGCCGAGACGGTTTCGCTCGAAGATGCTCTCGGCCGCGTGCTGGCCGCCGAAATTCGCGCTGACCGCGATTACCCGCCCTTCAACCGCTCGGCCCGCGACGGTTTCGCCGTGGCGGCTTCCGATGTGGCGGATACGCCCGCGCGCCTCCGTGTCATCGGCCAAACCCGCGCCGGCGAACCTTCCCGCTTCACGTTGCAACCGGGAGAAACCGTCGAAATCATGACCGGCGCACCGGGGCCCGAGGGCGCCGACGCCGTCGTGATGTGGGAATATTCCGAGCGCGACGGCGACTCGGTCACGCTCGAAAGTGGCGTACCGGCGGGGAAGAACCTGATCTATCGCGGCAGCGAGACGCCGGCCGGTGCCGCAGTCCTCGTGCCCGGCACGCCCATCGACTACCCGCAAATCGCTCTGCTGGCCTCGACGGGCCACGCCCGGGTAGAGGTCTACCGCAAGCCTCGTGTCACGATTCTCTCGACCGGCGACGAAGTCGTCGAGCTCGACCGAACGCCCGAACCCTTCCAGATCCGCAACTCGAACGCCTATTCCCTCGCGACTCAGGTCCGCCGGCTCGGCGGCGAGCCCCGGATTTTGCCGATTGCCCCCGATCGGCTCGACCGCACCCGCGAGCTCGTCGAGCAGGGCCTCGAATCAGATCTCTTGCTGCTTTCCGGCGGCGTTTCGATGGGCAAGTACGATTTCGTCGAACAGGTGCTGGCCGACCTGAAAGCCGAATTTTTCTTTACCCAGGTGAAAATCCAACCCGGCAAGCCGCTGGTTTTCGGGCAGGTCGGGCCGGTCCCGGTTTTCGGCTTGCCCGGCAACCCCATCTCGACGATGGTGACCTTTGAGGTTTTCGCCTCGATCGCCGTCCATCGGCTCGCGGGAAGACCCGAATCGCCGCTTCCGTTCTTCAGAGCCCGATTGCGCTCCGATTTCAAGCATAAACCCGTTCTGACTCGTTTCCTGCCGGCCCGGGTGGAAGGGGAATATGGGGAAGCGACGGTTGATCGGGTAAAATGGCAGGGGTCGGGCGACTTGGTTGCGCTGGCGCGCTCGAACTGCTTCGTCATCGCCACGCCCGAACGAGAAGCCTGGGCGGCCGGCGACTGGATCGACGTTTTGCCTCGCGTTTTACCCTAATGAGCAGGCTTTCGCATTTCGACGACGCGGGCGAGGTCCGCATGGTGGACGTCAGCGGCAAACCCGATACGCGCCGCACCGCCCGCGCTCATGCCTTCGTCAAATTGTCGCCCGAAGTGATCGCCGAGTTGCCGAACAATCCCAAGGGGAACCCACTCGAAATCGCCCGCATCGCCGGTATCAGCGCGGCCAAAAGGACATCCGAACTGATTCCGCTCTGCCATCCGCTGATGCTCGCCAACATCGATGTACGCATCTCGCCGGCCGATGAGGGAATCGACATTGAAACCGCGGTCGTCACCACCGGGCCGACCGGCGCGGAAATGGAAGCGCTGACAGCGGCCGCCGTCGCGGCGCTGACGGTCTACGACATGACCAAGGCGCTCGACAAATCGATCGAAATCAGCGACGTCTATTTGCTCGAGAAGACCGGAGGAAAGACGGGAACCTATCGCCGATCAGCAACCCGCTGAGCGGTTGATGCGTATTCTAGACCTAGAAGTCCTCAGAGAACCCGGGCCGAGTCGAAACCCCATGAACCCGCCCTTGAAAACCTTTGCCTTCCCTCGCGCGTTCCTCGCCCTCGCGGCGATCGTGTTCCTTACGAGCGCGTACGCACAGGCGCAAAACGAATCCGCCGCGGACGAGACGAAAGTCCTTACCGTCGAGGACCGCCCGACCTTTGTCTCCGGGGTCGAAGTCGTCACCGTTCCGGTCACGATTACCGGCCCTAAGGGAGAGTACGTCACCGCGCTTGAAGCCTACGACTTCAAGATCTTCGACAACGACGCCGAGCAGAAAATCGACAGCTTCGAGATGAGCTTTCTGCCGATCTCGATGGTCATCTGCGTTCAGTCGAGTGATCGCATCGAGGCCATCCTGCCGGATGTCAAAAAGACGGCCGTACTGTTCACCGCCATGGTGCTTGGCCGCTTCGGCGAAGGGGCTCTCATAGCCTTCGACAGTCGCGTGCGATTGATGCAGGACTTCACCAACGACACCGACAAAATCGACAAAGCGCTCAAGAAGATCTCGATCGGCAGCAGTGCGGTGCGCCTGGCCGACGCGGTTTACGAAGGTATTCGCATGTTGCGGCGGCGTCCGGAAAACCATCGCAAAATCGTTGTCGTGCTCTCCGAGTCCCAAAACAACGGCAGCGAGGTGAGCATGGGTGAGGTGCTGCGAACGGCCCAACTCGAGAACATCATGGTCTACCCGGTGCGGATCTCCACCTTGTCGGCGCGCGTCATGCGCGGGCAACAGCCCATCCGCGACCCGTTTCCTCCCGGCGTCCAGGCGCGGCCCGTCGCCCCGGGCCAGGTTTCCACGCCGACCACAATGAGCCAAAGTCGCGTCGATGTCACCGGCAATGTCATTCCGATCATCATCGATCTGATACGCGGCACGAAAAATCTGATCTTCAAGAACCCTCTCGAATCTCTGGCCAAGGCAACCGGCGGCAAGGACTACAGCCCTCGCACCGAAGACGGCTTGCAGGAATCCATCGTCCAAATCGGGGAAGACTTGCGCAGTCAGTACTTACTGACTTACCGACCCAACAACCTCAACGATCGCGGCATCTATCACCGCATCCGCGTCGAGGTCCCTTACGAAGCCCTGAAGGTGCGCGCCCGCATCGGGTATTTCCACGGGCCGCAAGCGGTTCTGCAAACCGAACCGGATGCCGTGAACCGTGAGCCGTGAGCCGACTATTTTCGCTCGGATTGCGCTGATCAAGCGGGCTCGAAATCGGGGAGCGTGCCTTCGAGGAATCGGCCGAGTTCGGAAGCCGGGAAGCGCAGGCCCAGATAGAAGGCCCCAAACAGGGCGTAGAGCGCACTGGCTTCGTCGAAGCGCATTTCGTAGATCAGCTTCTTGAAGACCAGCGGATCGTCGGCGAAAAGGTCGACGCCCCATTCCCAATCGTCGAAACCGATCGACCCGGAGATGATCTGCTTGACTTTCCCGGCGTAGCGGCGGCCGATCATGCCGTGGTCGCGCATCATGCGGCGGCGGTCGGCGATCTTAACGTCGTACCAGTTATTAACTTCGCCGCGTTTCTTGTCCATGGGATAGAAACACAAGTAGCGGTTCGGCGGGACCGTCGGCCACAGTCGGCCGGCCATGGCTTGGCGGGACTCTTCCATTTTGTCTTGCTCGGCTTTGAGCCACTCTTCGCTGCCGGGTTCAACGCCTTGCTCGACCAGCGATTCGTAGAGTTGCACGGAGGATTCGTACAGCCCTAACTCGACAACCGAGACATAGGATGTGGTCGGCTCGAGATAGTCGGCCAGGGCGAGTTGCGAGAGCCGCAGTTCCGCCCTGTTGACCTCGTCGAACGTTTTCCTGAAATGGACCAGGATCAGGTCGCCTTTGTGGCCGAGCTCGGAAAACAACGCACTGCCGCCTTCCTCGTGGCTTTCCATTTCGGCGAGTACGGCGGCGGCTTCGTCGACGATCTCTAACCGGCGGTCGGCGTCAACGGCCCTCCATGCCGGCCGGCGGATACGGAACATCTGGTGCAGCAGAGCCGAGCCGTCCAGCGTCAACGGGACTGCCGGAGGAGGCATCGGTCCGGTGGCACGACGTCCGGGATGAGCGGGTTGAGCGGGGTTGGGTTCTTTCATGGGTGGAATTTCCATTATGGGTGGATTGCAAAAGGGCAGGCCTCGAGACCTGCCCCACTGCGGGGTTCCGTACGGCGGGCGGGTTGTTGCTAGACCCGCCTGACGGAGACCGAGTCGGCGGTGTTGCCTGCCGTGTCGACGGCGCGCACGCGGTACCAGACGCCGCCTTCGTGGCCGTCGGGGGCGTGTTGATCGATGAACGAGAAGGACTCGTTGCTCGTTTGCGGCGCGAAGGGCAGGCTCGCGATCTTTTCCTCGCGGCGGTAGATTTCGTAACGCTCGATCGGGTCGGGTCCCGCGTAAGCGGTGTCCCAAAGCACTCTGGCGCGCGTGTCTTCGGCGGATTCCAGCCTCACGTTGCGCGGGGCGACGAAGCCGCTCGAGGTGCGCTGGAAGAAGTTTGTCTCGGTTCCGTGCAACGCCGCGACTCGACTTTCGATGTGCCGACGCTCGGCCCCGACCAACGGTTCGCCTGCTTGGCAGGCCGCCAGATCGGCGACCAGTTGATCGCCTTGCGGGTCGTTATTCTTGTCGGTCAGCCCAATGCCCGCAATCAAAGTGCTCATGCCCGGGGCGGAGAGCGTGTAGCGCAGGAAGTCTTCGAAGCGCACTTTGTCTTTCGCGCCGACGCTGGAAACACTCTGGCCCGGCGAGCCGGCAAATTTGTGTTCCAATCCGTACATCACGCCGTCGGCGAACACTTTCATGCCGATCAGGCCCATGCCCTTGGCCTTGGCGACGGGTAGGGAATTGGTCTGGTGACAGAAATAGTGCCGGTCGTTGGGATTGACGGCGACGAGCAGAGTCTCGAAGTTGTTGGCCGTGTCGCGGCGCATGGCGGCCATGTGGACGGTCGGGTTTTCGTGGCCGGTGATGCCGAGATGGCGGATCCATTTCTTGTGGCCGGGGTTGAGTCCGGTGTGGTTGGTTCCGTCGCGGTAATCGACGAGCCCCGCCACGGCGCCGATCTTCGGCAGCGACTTGTCGCCGGGATTGTCGAAGCCCTCGAAAATCGCGTCGACGTCGGTCTTGTGGGTTAACGAATGGATCTGCATCAAATCCATGTAGGCGCCTTCGGGGATGTGGCCCTTGCCGTCGCCGAACATCTGGGTCATGGTGCGCTTGAGGTCGTCGATGCAGGTTTTGCCGTCGCCGTCGGAGCTGCCCATCCGCGCGGAGCCGTCGCGGATCGCGGCATGGCGCAGCATGCTTTTCGAGGCGATGAAGAGCCGGGCTCGAAGGCTCGCGTCGTAGCCGGGTTCACCGGGAATCAGGTTCAGAATGCGGAAGGCCTTGCCGTAATTGAGTTGGCTGAGCTGATAGATATTGGCGGTTTCGAGATAGGTCATGCCGGCGCGGACGGCCTTGACGACAATCTCGACGGCTTCGTCCCCGGGCAGGTCCCACATGACCTTGTTGCCGCCCGCGAGGCCGAAGGTTGTTACCTCACGCCCGGTGCGGCCGAGGACGCGCGTGGCGAGTTTCTTGCCTTCCGATCGAGCCGGGTGCGACCAGAGGCGATGCCGGCCGTTGCCGGGCAGAAAGGTCGTCGCCATCGCGGCGCTGCCGGCCCATAACAGGGCGTCGCGTCTTGAGAAGCTGTTGGTCATGATTTCCTCGCGGTTTCAGGGAACGTTCCCTTGAAATGTAGCACGATTGCGGCGCAACGGCGGTTACTGAAGAGTGGACAACGACGCCGCGCGACATGGTGTAGATTTAGAGAGCCGACAATGGAGCCCCTCATTCAGATCAGCGCGACAGGTGAGGCGGTCGACTCGCCGGCCAACGGCGCTTTTTCAAACCCGGCCGGCCCGAAGCCTACGTGGCTTAAAGTCCCCGCCCCGGGCGGCGCCAACTACCGCGAGTTGAAATCGCTGATCTCACGGTTGGGTCTACACACCGTTTGCGAAAGCGCCGCTTGTCCCAACGTCGGCGACTGCTGGAATCGGCGAACCGCGACGTTCATGATTTTGGGAAACGTTTGCACGCGGCGTTGCGGGTTTTGCGCGGTCCAAAAGGGCGCACCGCTCACGGTCGATTATGACGAGCCCCGCCGTGTCGCCGCCGCCGTGGCCGCCATGGGATTGCGCTACGCCGTGGTCACGAGCGTGAACCGCGACGATCGGCGCGACGGCGGGGCGGAGATTTTCGCGAGGACGATCGAGGCGATTCGTGAACGCAACCCCGGCTGCCGGGTCGAGGTCTTGGTGCCCGATTTTCAGGGCTCTCATACCGCGATGGAAACGGTCTTGGCGGCGCGGCCGGATGTGCTGAATCACAACATCGAGACGGTCCCGCGTCTCTATCGGACAGTACGGATCGGGTCGCGTTACGAGCGCTCGCTCGATATGTTGGCAACAGCCAAGCGCTTGGCGCCCGACAGCCCCACGAAGTCGGGGATGATGCTCGGACTCGGCGAGCGGCACGATGAGGTCCTCGATGTGATGCGCGACTTGGCGGGTCACGGCGTGGATATCCTAACGCTGGGCCAGTATTTGCGCCCCTCCCGCGATCACCTGCCGATTGAGCGCTACTACACGCCGAGTGAATTTGCCGCGTATCGCGAGGCCGGGCAAGAGTTGGGTTTCCGGCATGTCGAGGCGGGGGCGTTGGTGCGGAGTTCCTACCACGCGGATGAGAGCGCTGCGTCGGCCGGAGCCGGGGTCGCGGCGGCGGTCGGTTGATGTAAGATGTCGGGGCGCGGCGGGCGCGCTTTTCGAGCCCATGCGAATTGCATTGCTGCTTCCGTTGTTTCTGCTCACCGCCTCGGCCGAGGAGCCGGAGACGGTGTTCATCCCGGGCGGCGATTTCTTGCGGGGACGATCGCATTCGCTTCCCGACGACGGGTTGATCTGGTTTCCCAACTTGCTCAAGGACTCGCGCCCGGTGCGGAGCGTCACCGTAGACCCCTTCTATCTCGACAAGCGCGAGACGACCAACCGCGAGTTCGAGCGGTTTCTCGCCGCCTCGGGCGGAAAGGCGCCCTACTATTGGCCCGACTCGAAGCCGCTGGCGGGCAAGGAGAATCATCCCGTCGTGAACGTCACCTGGGATGAAGCCAACGCTTATTGTGAATGGGCGGGCAAGCGGCTGCCCACCGAGGCTGAGTGGGAGCGCGCGGCACGCGGCCTTCGCGACGGGCTCAAATATCCTTGGGGTGATGCCGATCCCGAGAAGGACAAACTTGCACGCTACGACGGCATCGACGGACCGGGCGAGGTCTGCGCATTTCCGGAAAGCGCTTTTGGGCTCTGCGACATGGTCGGCAATGTCTGGGAGTGGTGTTCGGATTGGTACGCGAAGGACTATTACAAAGAGGCGCCGGAGCAGAATCCAGCCGGGCCCGAGGAAGGGCTCTACCGGGTTTTACGCGGCGGTTCGTGGTTGGACCCGCCGAAGTATCTGACCTGTTCGCTGCGGAGTTTCGCGCGCGCCGTGGAACGCAGCCCGACGATCGGCTTTCGCTGCGCGACGGATTTTCCGCAGCGCTGACCGACGCTGCGGACCGGCCTGCGCGACAGACGTCACCCGGTCCGTCGCAGCTTGCACGCTGCCGCCGTTCGCGGCTCCCGAGCCCCGGACTTCCTCACACCCCCTCAGCCTCTCCCGACTCAAACGTCCGCACATCAAAGCTCACCGGCGGCCCCACGCCCGCGCGCGCTTGGTGAGGCTTCCATGGCTCGCCCCATTTTTCCTCGTAGCGACGACGATTGGCCTCAAATACGCGGCAATACTGTTCCTTCGGCAACACCCCGAACGACCCGCGCCCGAAATGATGCACAAAGCAATCTTCCGCCGACGCAATCCGCCGCCCCGAGTTGCGAATTCTCCTCGCGTAATCGTCGTCCTCAAACATCCCCACGGCGAATAACGCATCCAGCTCGCCGATCTCGCTCCAAACTTCCCGTGACACCACGGTACAGAACAGCGGCGCTACGTCCATCTCCGTCAGCCGACCCTTCATCCCCTTCGCCAGCGACCGCGCAAACTCCTCCATTTGCCGGCGATTGCGATAGGGCACATTGATCCGCGCTTCGTTCGCCGCCCAATTCGTCACCGGAATCACCGCCCCCAGGTCCGGATTGTTTCGAAGCGACTCCAACAAACGATGCAACCAGCCCGCCGTCACGATCGTGTCGATATTGAGAAAGAGCAAGAACTCCCCGGCGGCCTTCGACGCCGCCAGATTCAAGGCGCCCGAAAAGCCCGGGTTTTCGCTTTGCGGAAACACCCGCACTCGCGAGTCCTTCTCCGCTCGCGCTTGGAGTCTTGCCGGCGTATCGTCAGTCGAGGCATTGTCGACCACCAGTACTTCGTATCGCGGATGGGCCGTGCATCGCGCAATCGAGTCCAAACAAGGGTCCACGAAAGCCGCGTTGTTATACGTCGGGATCAAAATCGAGACCCACGGAAACGTCTCGCGAATGCCCTGATCCAAAGTATCGACTCGGTGTCTCCAGGTATTGGTCGACGCCAAGCTCACGCGCCGCTCGCGAAGCGCCGGGCCGTCTTCCGACAGCGCCTCATCCACCCGCCGCCCGAACTCCTCCCCTCCCGCGGCGGAGTAAACCGCCTCGCCGAAGCGCCGAAGCTCGGTCATCGGCGTGGCGACCACCGGTTTGCCTTGACTGAAGTACTCATAGACCTTCACCGGGTCCATGGCATCGGTCAGCGGGCTGACTTTACGGGGAATCATCGCCGCGTCAAAGGCCGCCAGGTAGGAAGGCAGCTCCGCGTAATCCTTATGCCCGAGCAAGTGGACATTCGGCAGTTCCGCCAACCCCGAAAGTTGCTCCCGCACCGAGGGTTCCCCCAGCGCGGGAAACCGGCTCGCGGCCGCTTCGGGGCCGAGCGTCGGGTCCCGCTCGAGCCCGATCCCCCCGACCAACACGAACGAAACATCGGGCCTCGCGCGGGCTACCTCACTCACCAGATCGAAATCGAACCACTCGGCCAACGCGCCGATGTAGCCCACGATCGGCCGCCGGATCTCGGCCAACTCCGCGTTCGCCTCCGCCGAGGCGAAATGCTCGAAATCCGCCGCGTTGGGCACCAGCAGCACCGTGTCCCCGAACTGCTGCTGCTTCTCGACCAGAGCCGTGCTGCTCGCCGTCAGCAAGTCGCAGGCGGCCGGCGACTCGCGGTTTCGTGTCCCGGCGATCCCGGGCATTCGCTCCCAGTCGTCGATCGCGTCATAGACGAGCTTGGTTCCCCTCCGCCTTCGCAACCGGTCGGCCACGGGAAACCAGCCGGGCAACTCGACGATCGTCGCGCTTTCGGCGACATCCCAAGCCTCGAAGAGCTCTTCGAGACAAGCGGCCGCGCGGTCCGCGTCGGCTGCGGCGAAAGATTCCTCGAAAAGGTCCGGGCAAGGGGCGCGCAGGCGGATCTCCCAGAGGTTTTCACTGAGCGGCCGAGCCTCGAAGCCGCGCGAGGCCGCCGGAGGAAGTCGCCGACCTGGGCTCACCCAAAACACGCGCCGGCCTTGGCGGGCGAACTCGCGGGCAAGTTGCTGCGGCCGTTGGAACCGAAAATCGAAGGCAAAGGGGCCGAGAAAGAGCACGTCGTAGGCCGGGTCGCCGGCCGCGGCGCGCGAGGCCCCTCCGACCGCCTCATCGACGAACGGCCGGTCGAAACCCTCGGCGACGTAATCCCCCGCGTCGGGGAAACACAACTCCTCGTCCTCGACCCCCGAAGGCCCGCCGGCGGTGGTGGAAAGCAACCAGCCGAGCAAACCTCTGACGCCGCCCTCGGCCCGCACCGCATAGGCCTTGCGCAGCCACAGCATCACCCGCCAGGCGCGTTGGCCACGATAGGTAGCCAACTGCGCCTCGAGCTCGCGGCGGTAGCTCTCGAGCCCCATCGCCGACTGCTCGCGCACGCGTTCGGCCTGCCGCAGCCGCTCTTCGGCTCCGGCCAAGGCTTGCTCGACCTGCTCGCGCTCGGCCCCCGAGCGCTCCTCGATGCGGTCCGGCCCGCTCGGTAATCCCTCCGAGCTGTCTTGCGATCCGCTCATCGTCGTGATGTGTGCCGCCGCCGGCCGCGCCGACCCAAAGGTGCGGGTTGCAGGCAACATCCTATCCTACACCGGGTAATGACCGAGATCGGAATCGAGCATCGGAGACAGCTCCCGACCGGTCTTCAGTCGCCCTGGTCGGCCCCGGCGAGAGTCTCAAATCGGTCTTGCGGCTCGCTTTCCGCGGTCGCCGGCAACCCCCGCGCTGCCCAGCCGGGGTAGACCATGCGGCTGGCCATATCCACCTCGCCGCCCCAACCCCCGCGCATGTCGACGACGCTGGTGAAACCCGCCGCGACAAGGATCTCCGCCGCCATCATTGACCGCGCGCCTTTCTGGCAGCCGGTGATGCACCGGACGTCCTTACCGAAGTTGGCCTCAACGATTTCCGCGAAACGCGGGACCGGCACCATGCGACCGTAGGCGTCACGGTCCAGAACGGGGATGTTCTTCGCGCCGGGGACGTGTCCGGCGTCGAATTCAGGAACGGTCCGCACGTCGAGATAGACGGCGTCCTCGTTGTTGTCAAGAAGTTCCTTCGCCTCATCGGGCGAAATGCGTTTGATTTCCATGGCTTTCTCCCAGGCGGACCCCTTTTCGCAAGGCGCCGCCCCGCCGCCAAGAATCATATCATGCCGAGGCCTTGTGACCGATCCCGCGTGAGATCATAGTATGCGGTCGCGCTCGATCGCGCACCGGGGAACAGGAAACACAGGATATGCGCTTTGATGGTTCTCGCCGCTCGATTCAGGTAGCGATCTTGTCGGCGGTCCTTGCCGCACTCACCGCTTGCGGAGAAGGCGGCGAAGTTTCCGGCATGCTGCGGCTGAAATTGGGGCACGTGGCCGGCCCTGATTCGCTGGTCACCGCCTGCGCCGACGAATTCGCCCGCCGCGCGAATGAACGGCTTGCGGGCCGTGCCGAGGTGTTGGTCTTCGGCTCCAGCCAATTGGGTAACGACGAGATCCTGCTGCAAAAACTGAAGCTCGGTACCGTCGATTTCTCGTTGCCCTCGACGATCATGTCCTCGGCGGTGGACGCCTTCGGGCTCTTTGAGATGCCCTACCTGGTCCGCGATCGCGAACACGTCAAACGCATCGAGAAAGCCGTCTTTTGGCCCCACCTCGCTCCCGCCGCCGAGCAAAAAGGTTACAAGATTCTGGCGCTATGGGAGAACGGCTTTCGCCATGTGACAAACAACGAACGACCGATCGTCACGCCCGAAGACCTAAGCGGCATCAAGCTGCGCACCCCCCGCGGGCGCTGGCGCATCAAGTTGTTCCAAACCTTTGGCGCGAACCCGACGCCGATGCCGCTGAGTGAAGTTTTCGTGGCGCTACAGACCGGCGTCATGGACGGCCAAGAGAATCCGCTGGCGCAAGTTTGGGGCTCGAAATTCCAGGAAGTGCAGACTCACCTCTCGCTCACCGGCCACGTCTACACGCCCTCCTATCTCGTCACCGGCGCCAAGCGTTGGGGGCGGCTTCCGCCCGACATCCGGACGGACCTCGAGACCGTCGCCCGCGAGATGCAGGAGTTCGTCCACCGCACCGGCGAACAGATGGATATTGATCTGCTGGCCCGGCTCGAAGCGGCGGGAATGGCGGTCAATGAGGCCGACGCTGGCGCTTTTCAAAAGGCCGGACAGCCGATCTATGACGAGTTCAGCGCGGCTGTCCCTGGGGCCGGCGAATGGATCGAAACCGCACTCGCGCTGGCTGCCGGCGAGTAGACGGCACGGAGCGTGTCTCGCGGACCGCGCGATCCGTCGCGGCAACGCTCGGATCCGAAAACTCCTCGACCCTCGCGGTTGAACCCCCGACCGGCTTCGAGTACCATGATTCCGAGCATGGCCGCCGTCTCAACAGATGACCCATACTTGCTGACCCCCGAAGGCGTCGAAGCCCCGCCCGCGCGCCTTGTCGACGCGCTCAAGCGCATCGGGCCGGGCTTGGTCACCGCGAGCGCCGTCGTGGGCACGGGCGAACTGATCGCAACGCCCGTGCTGGGCGCGGAAAACGGCTATTCGTTGCTGTGGCTTGTGATCTTGAGCTGCGCGATCAAGGTCGTCGTCCAGAACGAACTGGGCCGCTACACGATCGGGACCGGCGAAACCGGCCTCGAAGCCTTGAACCGCTTTCCCGGCCCGCGCCTGCGCGTCTCGTGGGTTGTCTGGCTTTGGCTTGGCATGTACACGACCGCGCTGATGACGCAGAGCGGCATGCTGGCAGGCATCGCGGAAGTCTTGAACCGGGTCTTCCCCGCCGTCGCGATCGATCTTTGGGCCTGGGGGGTTGCTCTCGGAACCATCGCCGTTTTGCTTGTCGGCCGTTACGATTTCATCGAGAAGGTATCGGTCGCCTTGGTGGTTTGCTTCACGTTGGTCACCGTCGGCGCGGCGTATATCCTGATTCTCAGCCCGCGCTATTTTTCATGGTCGAGTGTCGCCGACGGGCTCCTGTTTCATATGCCGCAAGGAGGATTCATTACCGCGGCCGCGGTTTTCGGCATCACCGGCGTCGGCACGGCTGATTTGATCAACTACCCCTATTGGTGCATCGAGAAAGGCTACGCCCGCTACACCGGCCCGCGCGAGGAAAGCTCGGCCTGGGTCGCCCGGGCTCGGGGATGGATTCGCGTGCTGGGCGCCGACGTCGTCACCTCGGCGCTGGTTTACACCTTTGCGACGGTCGCGTTTTATCTGCTCGGCGCGGGCGTTCTACAGGGGCTGGGCGTCGTTCCAAAGGGCAATGAGACGATTGGCGTTCTCTCGAACATCTACACCGAAACGCTGGGCGGCTGGTCGACCTATCTCTTCCTAGCCGGGGCCGTGGCTGTTCTCTATTCGTCCATCTTTGCCGGCACCGCCGCCGCGGCACGCGCCTACGCGGATTTCGTGCGCTTGATCGGCGGGTATGACCGCCACGACCCGGCGGCGCGATTTCGTTACGTGCGGATCTTCTCGGCGGTGCTGCTATTCATCCCGCTGTTCTATTACACGCTGCTCAGAGAACCGGTATTGATGGTCAAAATCGGCGGCGTCGCGCAAGCGCTGATGCTTCCGATCGTCGGCGCGGCGACGTTGTATTTGCGGTACGTTCACTTGCCGAAGCAAATCGCGCCGAAAGGCTGGATTACGCTGACACTGTGGATCGCGGCGGCGCTCATGACCGTCATGATGAGCTACTCGGTTCTGAGGCAGCTTGGGCTTTTGTAAATATCTCGTGAAGCAGCCGCCGGCCTGGACTACCCGCCGTAGCCAAGATAGAGCAGGCTGACGCCGGCGCGGAAGACGGGGCCGAACATGTAGCCGAACAGATTCCAGGCAACCAACAAACCGATCAGTCCGAAACCCGGTTGCCTCACAAACTCGAGGAACTTCAAGGTCATCGATTCGCTCAAGAACAATCCCACGGCGATATGTCCGTCCAGCGGCGGTACCGGCAGCAGATTGAACGCCATCAGCAGCAGGTTTTGCGCAAAAAGAATGCTGAGGAAGGTCGCAATCGCGGAAGAGACGTCGTCGGGCGACCCAACCACCAGACCGGTGAAGCTGAAACTCCCCGGCCCGAGGTAACCCACAGCCAGGCAAACGCGGATCGTGATCGCGGCGCCGATCGCCAGCAAGAGGTTGGCGCCCGGGCCCGCCAGCGCCATCCAAGCCGCCCGCCGCGGGTAGCGTTGCTGCCAATAGGGGTCGACAGCGGCGGAAGCCCAACCGAGCATCCAACCCATCCAGAACACCGAAACGATCGGGACGAGAACCGTCCCAAAAGGCTCGCGCTGAATATGCGGCATCGGGTTCAGGGTGACTTGCCCGCCGAGAGCGGCGGTCGAGTCGCCCCCCCACTCGGCGACCAGAGCATGAGCGGCTTCGTGGCATGTGATCGACAGCAGAAACGCCACGTACCACATCGGTGCGATAGCGAGAATTTCTTCGAAAGCCATAAAAGGACACAACGCCCGGATCTTGGAAGGCGCGGAACACGCCCCGGCGCATCGAAACGCCCACCCGAATAACGCCGAGCCCGATCAGTGTACCAACCGGCGGAGAAAGACAGAAACCGCGCGGGAGCAGCGCGAATCACTCCACCGCGATAATCACCGGAACCGAATCCACCTCACCAATGCGAATCACCAGCGGAATGTCGTCGCCGACCGGAGCATCGTCGGGCACCTTGACATTGACCTGATTCAGCCCCACCGCCCGAGGCGCCAGGCCCGAGAAGAACACCCGCGCCAAGGCCCCGCCGATCGTGACCAAAGGCGTGGTCTCGGTGCGGGAGAGCGGAAAGGAAACGGCGACCTCCCCGCTCTCGGGCGTATTGGTGACCGGGCCCATCCCTGTCGCGAAAATCTCGAGTAGCTCGCCACGCACGACCGGCCGGGCGTTCGGCGCGGCTCCAATCGGCGCCGGTATCATACCGGCGGTATTGGCGATCAAGATCGCCCCCTGGGCCGGGCGTACGCTGTCAATCGTGAAAACGGCGGGTGCGTGGGTTGTCGTCGGCGTCGTCTCGGGCGGGCTCGCGTCGGGGCCGACTCGCACGCGGAACACCGCCGGCTCACCCGCGGGCACTTCCCAAGGCACTTGAAAATTGATTTGTGAAGGCGAGGCATACACCAACGGCGCTCTCAACGTTTCTCCGACAAGCACGGTCGTTCCGCCCAACGTCGTCGTCAAAGGCACGCCTCTCGTGGCTTCTTTAAAAGCCGCCACATTCAGCCCAAAAAGCGAGACCAGCGACCCGGGAGCCAAGGGTTTGGCCAAGAACCCGGCCGCGCCGACAATGCCGCCGGGATTGATGCGGGCGTCGGCCGCCGGCGGCGCCGCGATCGGGAAGTCGATCTTCGCGGCGGGGGCGCCTTCCAGTTTCGGGTTCACAACGGATACGTTCGCCGTTCCCGGCGCTGAAATATTGAAGCTCGAAATGTCGGCCTCCAGCCGCTGGTTATCGATCACCCGGCTGGGGAGTAATTGGTTTTGGAAGCGAACCTCCACGCCGTTGACGAAATTCTCGCCCTGCATGATGAGCGGGAAGTCGGCTCCGCCGGCAACAGCCGAGATCGGATAAAACGACGATATCGACGGTGGCTCGGTCGGCGGGGCGATACGAAACAAATGCCCCCGCAGGTCGGCGACGTAGATCTCGCCCGCCTCATCCTCGCCGAACGAGGTAATCGACAGACCGCTCGGTCGCTGATCCGCGAGCGACCAAACCGCCCCTTCCTCTTGCACCGCGGCGAAGACGATGCCGGAACAATAATCCCCGTAAAGGTAGACCCCGTCGAGCGCCGGAAGCGCGGTGCCGCGATAGCGATACCCCCCCGTCACCGAGCAACCGATTTCGTGGCTGTATTCGAGAATCGGTTCTGTAAACTCCTCGTCATGCGGACTGCAGGCCCCTTCGCCGTGCGGCTCGTCATGTTCCTCCCCGTGGTCATCTCCCTCCGGCCCGTGGGCGCTGCCGCCGGGACCGGCGCACAACGACCCCTCCTTGAAATTCCAGCCGTAGTTCTCGCCCCCGGGACTTGCCCCCGGTTGGTAATCGATCTCTTCCATGGTGCGTTGCCCGACGTCGCCGATGAAAAGATCGCCCGTCTCGCGGTCAAAGCTGAAGCGCCAAGGGTTGCGCAAACCCATCACCCAAATTTCCCCGAGAGCATGGTCAACCTCCGCGAACGGGTTGTCGGGCGGGATGGCATAGGGCCGCTCGGAATCAATATCGAGGCGCAAGATCTTGCCGAGCAACGAAAGGAGATTTTGCGGCGCTCCCTCGGACTCGTGCCCGTGCCCGCCGTCGCCGATGCCGATGTATAGGTAGCCGTCGGCATCGAACTGCAACTGGCCGCCGTTGTGCTCGTCGCTGGGCTGGTCGATGCGGATCACGAAGGTTTCCGAAGCGGGGTCGGCGCGGTTGGGGTCTTCGGCCGAGACGAGGAATTCGGAGACGATCGAATCCTCCGCGGCGTCGGTGTAGCTGACGAAGAAGCGCCCATTGGTTTCGAACTCGGGGTGAAAAGCCACGCTCAGCAGACCCCGCTCGCCGCAGCACGAGACCGTCTCGCTCAGGTCAAGGAAGGGCTCCTCGAGCAACACTCCGGCCTCAATCACGCGAACCAGCCCGGCTTGCTGCGTGACGAACAGCCGCCCCGAGCCGTCACCGGCGTTGGCAACGGATGTGGGACGGATGAGCTCGGAGACGACCCGCTGAAAAACAACCTCGTTCAGCAGGCCGTCCTGAGCAGGCAATCCCATCGGGAGGCACGCCGCGAGAGCCATGCAGACATAGCGAAGAAGGTTGGAGAAACCCACCGTAAGTTTGATGATGACGCATTCCCCCGAAAAGAGCGCCCACCAACCACGTAGAGTGTGCGGAATATCCTCGGGAAAGTCAGCCCGGCTTGCCGGGCTTGGGTTGCAAATAGGCCGGTCCTTTAGGGCCGGTTTAGCTGTCTCAATCAGCAACCAGGCCGCTTCAGCGGCCTTCCCCATAGGGCTTTAGCCATGCGTGAACCGTCCTCAAAATGCCGGGATCCTGGAGAGGCTCGCGCCAACGCCGTCTTGTCAGCACATCAATCTCCGCACTCGAGTCCTCTCGCCTCAGAGCTACTCGCTCTCCGCGATCCGCTGTTTATACACCGCCCGCGCGTGATCATAAGCCTTGCGCGCCGCTTCTTTCTCCGAATCCCGAATTCCCACAATCTTCTGCGTCCAACATTGATTCACCGCCGCCAGGCACCACTCCGCGCTGCGGCGCGATGCCCGGATCGGCTTGCCGTCGGCCACAACGAAAATCGGATTCGTGTGCGACGAAGGAAGAATGCGCAGCGCCACCCAGCTGCTCTTCGCAATCTCAACATCAAAAGCCAAATCTTGAATGCGCCCGTCGGCCCGAATCGTTTGCGTCGCCACCGACTCACCATTGACGATCAACTCGACCGGAACATCGCGCGTCTGAGGAATACGCGCCCGCTCGACATCCCAATACGGCTGAGCATCGTAGCGCAGATTGTGGAATTTCGGGTTGGGAAAACGATCGAGCAGCGCGGCCGCTTTGACCTCGACGCGAACCTTCTCGCCGGCCCGCACGCGCACTTCACTGCCCTGAGTCCCCAGTTCCACGCCGTTGACTTGGAAGTCGATCAGGTGGCTCTTGCCGTCGCTGACGTAGGCGCGGCCGTCGCGGACCCCTTCGATCCAGTTTCGGTAGGTCAGCTTGTCCAACTTGACGTAACTGCGGCCGAGCCCGACCTTTTCGTCATAGATGCAAGGGAAATCGGTCTCGCCGCTCACACGCGTGCGGAATCCCGTGTTCAGCGCGTGGTACCAAATGTTCAACTCCCACACCGACGGCGTATCAACCATGGAGATGAAATCCACCGCGCCGTGCGTCACGTCGACGATGTATTCGTTGGCGCCGATGCTGTCAAAGCCCGGCATTTCGTAGTTCGGCAGCTCGTCGCTTTGTACCTCCAAGCCCCAACCCGAGTGCGTGAAGCCGACGATCCCGCCTTGCGATTGCCCCCACTGGAGCACCGGCAAATCCCAAGACGGCCATTGCTCGACGCGCTCGGCGCCGGGATAGTCGTCTTCTTTGAGGCCGAGCAAAACCAGATGCCCGGCATGGCTCGACGGGAAGCCGGAAACTTCGACGTCATAGTGCAGTAAGCGCTCGGGCTTCGAAAGATCATCGTCTTCGCCGCTGAAAAATTGCTTCTGGTAATACCACGACGGCCCCCAGGTCAGCACCGATCCGATGTTGAGGTTCTCGCCGAGCACTTGCCGCAGCATGTCCTCGGGTCGCACGCCTTCAGTCGGGTTCTTGTAATGCGAACATCCCGAGGCGTGAATGTGATGATCTCCCGACCACCAGCCGTATTTCGACGGATCGATCCAGCGCTGCAACTGAAACGCCAGCTCCTCGGGACCCTCCTCATCGACGGCAAACTCTTTCGTGCGGGTATGAAACTCCGGTCCGCCCGAAGACTCCATCGTGTAATAGCCGGCCGGCAGCAGAACGTTCTCCCGATCGGCGCGGTAGATCTGCGGCTGAAAGGGGAAGTCGGGCGCGAGGCGCTTCGAGGGGTTGGGGTAGATCCGCCCGGCGCGGTCTTTGATGACGAACCCGGCGATGGTCGGCCGGCCGTTCTCGTCCTTGACGCGTAGAGTGATCGGGCGGGTCGGCGCAATGTTGAACAAGATCAACATGTCGTTGCGAAAGCCGATGTCTTGCGACCCCTGCCCGACGTTGAAGGCGATCTTCGCCGAGCGTTGTCCGCGATCGCGCGAGTAGACGGATAGGACCTGATATTCAATGCCGAGGCCCGACAGCTTCTCCTGCATCGGGGCCCGGCGGTAGACGGCAATCTCGGCCCAACGTTCCTTGACGTCCTGTTGGGTCAGTTCCTGCTCGACTTCATGCTCCTCGGAGCTGCGGTAGCGAAGCCACGTCGGGCCGCTATTGGGGCTTTCCACTTCGAGCGCCGCTCGAACCCCGGCTTCATTGATCACTTTCACCAGGAAAAGACGCGTGCCGTTTTCGATAAGCATCGGCTCGGCGGGGCCGGGAGCGACTTTGACGCGGCTTTCCGGATTGATGTTGATTTCGACCAACACATAGGGGTCGAGCAATTGCTGTAGCCGCGCCACCGCCGCGGCCTCGTCCTCCATCGCGACGGCCTCGTTGATGCCGTGATGAACTTCGGCGGGGAAGGGTTGCCCCAAATAGTTCATGGCGTCTTCGAGACGGCGGACTTGCTGGGCGAGCGGTTGCAGCGGCGCGGCGGATTGCCCAAGCAATGGCGCCACCTCCAACAGAAACGCCGCGCAGAACGCGGCGAAGAAAGACAGGCGTAAGAAAGAGACGGTCCGAGGAGTCATGACACTCTCCAAGCCTTGGGAAAGGCCTCTCCATTATATGAGCGCGAGCCCGTCTTCGCCGAGGAATCCAAGCCGAGCCGCGCGCGTCAGCAAGCGGTATGCGATCAAACCCTTCAACCAAAAGGAAAGCGGTGGAAGCGCGACGCCCGCGACCCGCGTCCCGAAGGCCATGATACCAAGCGCAACGAAGTAATGGCGGGCCTATCGTGTGCTTCGCCCGTCAGGCGATGAGAAACGCGGGCTACCCCGACATCCGCCCCCAAATCGCGCTTCCCCCGAGATACGAGAAAAACGCCAACGCCGACGCCAACAACACGTTGATCCACAGCGGGCTGAGAAAATCCGAGCCCACCCAGCGGCGGCGGTTATTCATGATCAGCAGTGTCAGCGCCAGCAGCGGCAAAAACAACGACCCCAATACCCCATAGGCGAGTTGAATCGCCCGCACCGACGTCCCCAACAGGATCAGCGGGACCGTCGCGATCACGACCACCGACCAGCGGTAGGCTTTCGTGCCGCGCAAGTCCACATGTCGCCGCAGCCCCGGCTCGGCTCGGCGCAGTTCCAGAAAGTCGGCGAACATGTAGGGCAAGCTCTGCCACACTCCCAACAGGCTCGAGAAGACCGCGCCCCAAAATCCCACCAGAAAAGCCCATTTCCCGGCGGGACCCAGCGCCGACGCCAATTGGTCGGCCATCTGGAGCGCAATCGTGGCGCCCTTTCCCTCGAGGGTCACCCGCGAGCCGATCAAAATCACCGCCAGCCCGAACAACGCCGTCGTTGCTTGGCTGACGAGAAGGTCGATGCGGCAGGTGCGCACGTCTTCACGGCCGCGGCGGTTCTGCTCGCGAATCCAATATCCGTAGGAGAGCAACGTCACTGTTCCGCCGACGCCTCCGAGAACCGCCAGCACCCAGGCCTGTTCCCCGTCCGGAATCGACGGCACGAACCCCCGCGCGACCGCGCCCCACTCCGGTTCGATCAAGACCGCCGTCGCCAACACCGTCACGAACATGATGCCGATGCAGACCGACATGATGATTTCGAACAGCTGAAAGCCTCCCCACAACACCAGCGCGGCGCCCGCCAACGAGTGCACGACGCCCCAAACAACCTTCGAGGTTTCGGGATCGCCGAGCGGTATCAGGCCCCCGCCCGCCACCCCGCAAGCGGTCGCCAAGGCTCCGCCCACGACGACGGTAAACAGCGCCAAGTAGGTCAGGAAGACCCAGCGAATCCAACCGCCCAGCCGCCAAACCCAGCCCTCCAGCAAGGTCGTTCCGGTGGCCAGTTGCCAACGGGCCAGCCCCTCGGTCAAGGCCCATTTGAGAAGCGTGCCGACGAGAACCGCCCACAGCAACACGGTCCCCGTTTCCGACCCGGCCAAACCGGCCGTCAGCAGGTCGCCCGCGCCGACGCCCGTCGCGGCCAGCAAGATGCCGGGAAGGATCAAGTGAAACAGCGAGCGGCGTAAGCTTTTGGCCATGACTTGCCGAGGGGACCAAATAAGATCGCCTATAGAATACCTCCCGAGTCTTCGGTCGCGTCCAGAGCACGGTAGTCACGGTCTCGACCGCCGGCGAACCCTACCCGAGTCGCTTACCTCGGCGCCGGTTTCATAAGCAACCGCGATTGTTTAAAACAATTAGTCGATTTAACAGGTAGAGCAAGTGTTTTTACTTCCATCACTTCGTTGGACAGGTTACACTGGAGTCCCCATGAGCGACCGCCCCAACCACTCTCTCGCGGACGCCATCCTTCGATTGCAGAAGCTTCCTCTCGATCCCTACCTTCGCGACAAGGTCGAAGAGGCCTGGGATCTATTCACCAACGGGCATCAAATCGAAGCCGAGGCGCTGACCGAAAACGTCGCCGCCAAGGTGCGACAAAGCGACGAACCCCTAGCGGCTTCGTGAAAAGCATCACCTCAAACTGAGCCGCGCACGTCAGTAAGCGGTATCCGATGAAGCTGTTTCACCGCAACCAAGGTGGTGGAAGCGCTGCGCCCGAAAACACGAACCGCCCCGACCGCGCGAAAATCGGCGCTTCCTCAACCGCTCGATAACGAGGACTGCGGACGCCGTCGCCCACGCCCTCCCCGCCGTCCCGACCCGGACCCGATCTAAACCCCACCCCACCTCTCGTCGATTGTCTTGAGCGAAGCCTATGGGAGGCCGAGCCGGCAACGCGGACCCCCGCCGTTGTCCGCTTTCGCGTTTCGCTCCATGAACCTACACTATTGCGCTGTTACTCTCGACGGAAATCTTGAACGCCGGAAGCGTCTCGACGATGCGAGCTTTGACGCCGCGGTGATCGCCCGTTTCACCGAACGCATCCGAACCCAGGCGGGCCGCTTTCGCGAGGTCGTCGCCATCGGTCAAACTCAAGATCTGGAGGTCGATTTCCAGACCGCCGGTTCGGTGGCCGTTGCTTTTTTCCGCGTGGCGGGTGAGCCGGCCACCGCGACCGTGTTGCTCTCGGGCACGGAATCGGAAGTCGCGACCGATGAGCTGCGCAAGGCCCTCGATCTACTGCTCGGCTGGGTACCCGCCCGCCGAATCATCACGCCTCTTCTCGAATTGACCGAGCGCCCGTTAGTGCTGTCTTTTGCCGTGTCACCGGCCGGCGCGGGATTGCTCGACCCAGTCGAGGAAACCGAACGATGCCTCGGCGCGGCGTTCTTCCGCACCCTCGCTTCCGCCGCCGACTAGTCCGCCCGCCCGCTTGGGCCGAACCGACTTTAACTTTAGCTTTGCACTTTCCCCTGGCAGCGCCAACGCCTTCCCCGCGCACTACGAAAATCTTGCCCTGACGCGGCCGGTCTGCTCCACTGGTAGGACGATGCCTCGATCCCCGGCCGCCGCTCCCCTCCGCCGGGCGATCGATCCCGGCGCGCGACGCGAAGTGGACCGCCCCCCATTTTTTCAAAGCTCCAAAGGCGCCGGGCTTCTCGTCGTCGCGGTCGCCTCCGCGGTCTTCCTCGGAACTCTTATCAGCCCGCCTTCCCTGATGGACGACGTGGATGCCGTCAATGCCACCCTTGCCCACAACATGCTCGAATCGGGCGATTGGGTGACGGGACGATTAAACGGCGTGCTCTACGTCGACAAGGCGCCGCTGAACTACTGGCTGATGGCGGCTTCGTATTGGGTGTTCGGGGTTCACGACTGGGCGGCGCGGATTCCCATGGGATTGGCGGCGGTCACACTCTGCTGGTTGACGTTTCGATTTGCCTCCTGGGCCTTCTCGCTAGAGGCGGGTCTCTGGTCGGGATTGGTGTTGGCAAGCTCGCTCGGAATGTTTCTTTTTACGCGGGTGCGCATTCCCGACGTCGCGCTGACGTTGGCCGTCACGGCGGCGATATGGGCGCTGGCGCGCTCGCTCGACGAGAGCGAAGCGGAATCTTTCGGTGCACCCGTGCTGCTGGGGGCCTGCTTGGCCGCGGGCGTCCTGCTCAAGGGCTTGTTGGGCTTGCTGTTTCCGCTGGGGATCGGTGCTGTCTATATGCTGCTCGGCGGTCGATTGTTCTCACGCGCCGCGTGGCGGCGTGTTCGACCGCTGGTCGTGCTCGGTACGTTCATTGCCCTCGCGGCTCCCTGGCATGTTCTTGCCCTCCTGAGGAATCCTCCCTATTTCGACTTCACTCCCGTCAGCCGCCCCGGGGAGTATCACGGGTTTTTTTGGCGCTATTTCATCAACGAACACGTACTGCGATATTTGAACACTCGTTATCCGCGCGACTACAACACGGTTCCGCTGGTGCAATTCTGGCTGCTGCACGCGGTCTGGCTTTTCCCCTGGAGCGCCTTCCTGCCGGCGGCGCTGTTCGGACGAGTCGGAAACGACAACGCCGAGCCGCGAGGGTCGAGTCACGCCCCCCCGACATTTACGAAACGACTCGAGGCGTTGGTCGGCAACGCCCGCGGCCGGCTCGATGCGCTCAACCGAAGCCGCGCCGGTCGCCTGCAATTATTGGCGTCGATTTGGATCGCGTTCGTGCTCGTCTTCTTTTCGTTTTCGACCAGTCAGGAATACTACACGCTGCCGGCATACCCCGCCTTTGCGTTGCTCATCGGGTCGGCCTTGGCCGCCGGCGGAAGCCGCGTTCAACGCGGCGCGCGGGCGGTTGCCGTCTTTGCCGGCGCGGCCTTTCTGGTAACGGCCGGCCTGCTTGCCGCGGTCTGGAACACGCAGGCGCCCGGCGACATTTCCGCGGCTTTGACCGACAACCCCGAAGCCTACACCTTGTCGTTGGGACACATGCAAGACCTGACCCTCGACGCCTTCGCCTACCTACGGCCGCAACTCGCCTTGGCAAGCGCGGCATTCTTGATCGGCGCGGTCGGCGCATGGAGGCCCGGTCGGTCGGCCTTGCCCGCGCTGGTCGTGATGATGGTGGTCTTCACGCATGCGGCGCGGTCGGCGCTGGTCGTTTTCGACCCCTATCTTTCCTCGCGCCCGCTCGCCGAAGCGCTGCGCGAGGCGCCGCCGGGAACGTTGATCGTCGACGACCAATACTATTCGTTTTCGTCGATTTTCTATTACGCCGACCACGACGGTTTGTTGCTCAACGGGCGAAAGAATAATCTCGAATACGGCTCGCATGAGCCCGGCGCGCCCAAAGTGTTTATCGACGACGACGAATTCCGCCGACGGTGGCTCGGCCGCGAGCGGTACTATTTGGCGACGTTCGAGAAGGAGCGCCCCCGCTTCGAAACCCTGGTCGGGCCGCGAGCGTTGATTGAGATCAGGCGTGCCGGGGGCAAACTGCTTTTCAGCAACCATCATCCACACGGCGACGGGCCCTGACAGGATATGTCGCCACGCAATGCCGACACGGTACGCCCGGTGGTGCGCGCTCCGCGTCGCGGCAACACCGCTACACTGGTAACCGATCGAAAGGAGTTCCGCTCATGGACCGCAGACTGTTTCTCTCATCCGCTCTGGGCACGGCCGCCGCGGCAAGGGCCGCTCAGCCGCCGGTCGGCATCGCCTTCTTCGGGGGCGGCCATTCCCACGCGGCGTCCAAAGTTAAGCTGACCCGCGAGTCGCCCGATTGGAACTTGATTGGCATGTGGGACGACGATCCGCGCATGCAGGAAAAATACAAGAAAGACGGCGTGCGATTCGCCTCGCCCGACGAGCTGTTGGCTGATGAGAATGTCCATGTCGTCGCCGTCGAGTCAGGCGTCCAAAACCACGCCCGCGACGCTCTCCGAGCGCTGGAAGCCGGCAAACACGTGCATTTGGAAAAGCCTCCGGCTGTCGACATCGAGTCGTTCCGCCGTGTCGTGCGGCTGGCTGAGAAGAAAAATCTGCGCTTGCAGATGGGCTACATGTGGCGCTTCCATCCCGGCGTCAACCGCATTCTCGAAGCCGCGCGCAAAGGTTGGTTGGGTGATCTGTTTCTGGTGCGCGGGGTGATCAATACAAACGTTCGTCCCGAGAGCCGACGCGCGATGGGGCGGCTGCACGGCGGCATCATGTTCGAATTAGGCGCGCACATTATCGACCCGGTCGCGCGGTTGATGGGGCGGGCCGACCGCATTACGCCCTTCATCAAGCGCGCCGGCGTGCATGCCGACCAACTCGCCGACAATACCGCCGCCGTGCTGGAGTACCCCGGGGCGATGGCGATCGTCTCGAGCGCAAGCCTACAGCCCAACGCCCATTGGCACCGCAGCTTCGAAGTGCTCGGGACGAAAGGCTCGGCTTACTTGGTTCCCATCGAACGCGAAACGCGCCTCGAAATGGACTTCGCCGAGCCGACCGGGCCGTATGATGCGGGGCGTCAGCAGGTCGAGTTGCCGGCTTACGAGCGTTACCTGGCGGAGTTCGACGAACTGCTCACGGCGGTACGGGAAGACAAGCCGCTGTCAGTGACACCGACGGAAGATCTGATCGTCCAAGAAACCCTGGTACGCGCTTCCGACATGGCTTGATGGTGACCGATCAACCGGAACGAACATGCCATGAACTCTGAACTCGCCGCCTTGATTGATCAAGCTCGCGAAGTCCGGCAAAGGGCCGCCGCGCCCTATTCAAACTTTCTGGTCGGCTCGGCCCTCGAAACCACCGGCGGCGAAATCTTCACCGGCTGCAATGTCGAAAACGCCAGTTACGGCTTAACGATCTGCGCCGAACGCGTGGCGGCTTGCAAGGCGGTTTCAGAAGGACATCGGTCCTTCACCCGCATCGCCGTCGTTGCCGACACCGAAACGCTCACGCCCCCCTGCGGTGCTTGCCGTCAGGTGCTTTGGGAGGTGTGCGGCGATATCGAAGTTGTGCTCGCCAATTTGGGCGAGCGGGTCGAAACGATGAAACTCGCGGACCTGTTGCCGCGGCCCTTCCATGCTTCGTTTCTATAAGGGCGAACCCAGTAACGGCGATCCCGCTTGGCCGGGTCGCGTCGGCATCTTCCCCGGCGCGTTCAACCCGGTGACACGGGCCCATCTCGCCCTGGCGCGAGCCGCGCTCAAGCAGCACACCCTGGCGCAAGTCGTCTTCCTGCTACCGAGAAACTTCCCCCACAAGCAGTACGTCGGCGCCGGGTTTGAAGACCGCATCGCCTTGTTACGGGCCGCTCTCGCCGACGAGGCGCAATGTGCAATGGCGTCATCGGAGAAAGGGCTGTTCCACGAAATCGCCGCCGAAGCCCGCGAGCACTACCCGGCGGCCGTCGAATTATTCTTCCTGTGCGGCCGCGATGCCGCCGAGCGCATCGTCAACTGGGATTACGGCAACGGCCCCAACTTCGCTCGGCAACTCGAACGCTTCCAATTGCTCGCGGCTTCGCGAGAGGGCGACTACGAGCCCCCGCCGGCCTTGCGTAAACGCATCCACACTGTTCGTCTCCCCCCGCAATGGAGCGGCATATCGGCATCCGCTGTACGCGAAGCCGTTCGCTTGGGCCAAGATTGGGAGTCGCTTGTCCCCCCGGCCGCGGCCCGGGTGATCCGCGAGAAGGGGCTGTACGGCTGAAAACGCGGCTAGCGACCGATTTTCACAGCAAGCGCCGGAGGGTTGGTTCGTTCCAGGGAGCAAACGGTTGCAAACGGTATTCTCCGACCCGCTGCCCACCGAGTCATCGCACGCGAAAGTTTGCGGCCCCAAGCCCCGGCGGGTCACGCGGGAATTCGCCAAGCATGCCGAATGGATTGTTGCTCCCCCCGCCCGCTGACGAGCCCCCTGTCCGCTTTGTCCCCAAGCGCACGGCAAGCCCCCCTCCGGTATGCCATAATCACGGCAAATCGGTCTTGAAAACACGAGGGGTCCGACATGACAACGACAACGGCAAGAATCCTAGCGACAACCTTGCTCCTGCTCTGCGCCTTACCCGCAAGCGCGGAGTGGCTCAGCGAGCGTTTCGACGACGCGGAAATTTCGGTGCGATTGGTGCGCGACGCCAACGATTTGATTTCCCTGTTGGGGACCGATCTCGATCGCGACTACGTCCTGGCCGAAGTGAAAGTCCGGCCGCTCTATAACTCGAACGTCATCTTGACGCGCGAAGACTTCATCATGCGCTCGCGCCGCAACAACGAGCGCTCCACCGCCATGTCGCCCGAGGAAATCGCGGGCGGGTCCGTTCTCGTGATGGGATCGAAGCGCGTCGGCACCGGCTCACCGGGTGTCTATTCCCAGGAAAACGACCCCGTGATCATCGGCGGCACACCGGGAACCGGAACCCGCCCCAGAACCCTCGGCGGACAGGGGCAAAGCTTTGGAGGCGGCCGAGGGGGCGATCAGGAACTCACCGTGAACGCCGAGCAACGCGAGACGACGCCCTTGTTGGAGCGACTCCAGCAACACGAACTCCCGATCGGCGAAACCAGAGAGCCCGTCCGGGGTTATCTTTATTTCCAAGTCCCTCCCAAGCACAAGCTCAAGCACTACCAGTTCACCTACGACGGCAACGTAGGCGAATTCAGTGTCGGATTTCTCCGGAAAAAGGCCAAACGATAGGGCCCAGAATGCCTCCGGGAGCCGGTAGGGACGAACACTCGTGTTTGTCCTAGCCCAAAGTTGAGACAAGCTCTCAGCTTGTCTCGCCCCAGCCCACGCCAATCCTAGTTTCAGTTAGCCCATACCTTCGAACAAGGCGCTGCTCAGATACCTCTCCCCCGCGTCGGGAAGAATCACAACGAACGTCTTGCCCGCGAACTCGAGCTGCTTAGCCAGCCGGCATGCCGCCGCCGTTGCGGCGCCGCAGGAAATCCCGCACAGCAACCCCTCTTCGCGCGCCAATCGCCGAGCGTAATCGACCGCCTCTTCATCCTCGACCTGTTCCACCCGATCGATCATTTCCAAATCGAGCGTGGCGGGAACGAAGCCCGCCCCGATGCCCTGGATCTGATGATGGTGCCCGGGGCGAAGTTCCTCACCGGCCAACTGTTGCGAAATCACCGGGCTCTTCGCCGGCTCCACAGCCACCGTCACCAACGGGTGCTTCTGCTTCTTCTTGAAAAACCACGAAATGCCGGAAAGCGTCCCGCCCGTTCCCACGCCGGCCACCAGCACATCAACCTTGCCGTCGGTGTCTTCCCAGATTTCCGGGCCCGTCGTGCGGAAATGAATCGAGGGATTGGCCGGGTTTTCAAACTGTTGGAGCATCACAAAGTGATCGATATCGGAGGCGACAAGCTCCTTCGCGCGCTGGATCGCGCCCTCCATGCCATCGTCGGCGCTCGTCAACTCCAAATTGGCCCCTAACAGCCGCAGCACCCGCCGCCGCTCCACGCTGAAGTTCTCCGGCATGGTCAACGTCAACCGATAACCCCGGGCTGCGGCCACGTAGGCCAACGCAATGCCCGTGTTGCCGCTGGTCGGCTCGATCAACTCCGTGCCCGGTTTGAGAACGCCGCGTTCCTCGGCATCCCAAATCATCGACGCGCCGATCCGGCACTTCACCGAATAGGACGGATTGCGGCCCTCCACCTTCCCAAGCAACGTCGCCGGCGCTCCATCGGAAACTCGGTTCAGCCGGACCAAGGGCGTTCGACCGATGCTGAACGAGTTGTCGTCGAAAATTTGCCCCATATCGTTGTCCCGTTAAACGACGCTTCGGCGCCCCGTCACCGTCGCTAGGACCGGCACGAGTGCCGGTCGCCACCTTCAGATCTCCCAGTTGGCCGCGCGACGCGAGTTCTTTTCGCGCCACCGCTTCACCAAATCGGCGAACGTCGTTTCGTCGATCACACCCGAGAGCGCCTGCTCGACCTGCTCCCAGAACTCCGGAAAAGGTGAGTCCTCGGGCAGATTGTTTCGCTGCATCTTGCGCCCCGGCGACAGCGGGCCCTCGATGTGCCGCAACACCGCTCCAACGGTGATCTCGGCCGAAGGCCGCGCCAGAAAATAGCCGCCGTCGGCCCCACGCCTGGAACCAAGGAACCCACCTTGCTTAAGCTGCGCCAAGATCAGCTCCAGGAATTTCTGTGGAATCTTCTGGCGCTGCGCGATTTGCGCGATCTTGACCGGCCCGGAGGTATCCCGCCCCGCCAGGTCAAACACAGCTCGCAGGGCGTATTCACCCTTGACCGATACGTCCATTCAACAATCTCTATCAACTTACTAGAGATTAGCACGGCGGGTGAGGTCGTCAAATTCGATCGGCTCTTTCTCGGCCCCTTGACGTCGATCCCCGTCGAACTTGTGGGGTCTTCGAAACGTACACTTTACTTAGAAGCCGGCCCCGCGATCGGGACCGGGCAACCCGCCCGAGAGTCGGCGCCGTTCTGTCACTGGGATCGTAGCGAACCGTTTTTCAAGCAAAACCCCGCAACTTCCCGATAACGATAGTGTTTGGAATAGTACGAACCAGATTCGGCCTTGAACCGATCAAACCCGCGCTTCTCGCTGAAAACAAATAGCCTATTGAGTCTCGCAAAACAAAGTGACATCTTTTTGGGGTACGTACGTCTTTGTATGTATGGGAAATACAAAAGGCGTACGGCGGGATTTCGAGGCCCTGGAGAAGCGCCGTTTCAAAGCGATCCGGTTGGTCGAGCAAGGCTGTAGTCAGTCCGAGACAGCGAGGCGATTGAAGGTCGCGCGGCAAAGCGTCAGCGAGTGGCTGCGACGATACCGGCGTGACGGCGAAGCCGGGTTGCGCCAGGCCGGCCGCGCCGGCCGTAAGCCGCTGTTGGACGCCGCGCAGCTCGAACGCCTCGAGGCGTTGCTGCTGGAAGGCCCCGAGGCGCACGGCTTCCCGACGCCGCTGTGGAGCTGTCCGCGGGTCGCTCGTCTGATCGGAGACGAGTTCGGCGTGCGCTATCACGAGGGCCATGTCTGGAAGATCCTGCGGGCGCTCGGTTGGAGCCCGCAACGGCCCGTCGGCAAAGCGCGGGAGCGCAACGAAGAGGCCATCCGCGGCTGGCAGCGCAAGACTTGGCCGGCCATTAAAAAAAAGCCCGCAAAGAAGAACGTACGATCGTCTTCATCGACGAAAGCGGATTGAGTCAGAAGCCGCATCGTTGCCGCACCTGGGCGCCGCGCGGCGAGACACCGGTGTTGGAGTTCAACTTCAACTGGGACAAGCTGTCGGTGTCGGCCGGGCTGACGTTGCGCAACTTTTACTTCCGGCTCTATCCCGGCGCGATCGGCGAGCTGGAGGTCATCGACTTCCTGAAGGCTTTGGTGCGCCACATCGACGGCCCACTGCTGATCGTCTGGGACCGGCTGCCGGCGCACCGCAGCCGCCTGGTGCGGGAGTTCATCCAGCTCTCCGAGGATCACATCGCAACGGAGTACTTGCCGCCCTATGCGCCGGAGTTGAACCCGGTGGAATACATTTGGGCGTACTGGAAGCAGCACGAGTTGCCCAACGTCTGCCCGAAGGACTACTGGGAACTCGACGAGCGCGCCCGCAAAGCGCTGCGGCGAATGCGCCGCAAACCGCGCTTGATTACCGCTTTCTGGAAACAGTCTTCTCTTTGTCTCGATTGACAGTATATTATGCGAGACTCAGTAAGCGCGCACCGGAGCCTCGAATCATGACTTGGACGCGCAGACTCGCCAACATCGGACTTGCCATGACAACGCCCAGGGCGCTCTGTCTGCTCCCCGCCCTTTCCCTGGTTGTTCCCGCGCTCGCCCAACAAGCCGCCGACCTAGCCCCGCCGACGCAGGATATCAGCGTCTCCCATGTCGATTGCACCTTCTTCGGTTCCCGGCGCGATGAATATGTGCCGACGACCGCGGGCGAAGACCTAGCGGCGATGACCGCGCGGTCGACGCTAACCACCGTTGTCACCGCGGCTCTCGGGGCGACTCGACCGCCGGCACGCAGCCGCACCGCCGGGCGTCCGGTGCTTTCGGGAGACGGCGACTCGATCGACGACTTCATCTTCAGCGCCATGCGCGCCGGGGGCATCGCGCCGGCCGCAGCCTCGGAAGACGCCGAATTTCTGCGCCGCGTGACCCTCGATCTCACCGGACGCATCCCAACGCCCGACGAAGTATTCGCCTTCCTCGGCGACGAGTCACCCGAGAAACGAAACACCGCCATCGACCGTTTGCTGGTCACGCCCCAATGGGCCGACCGCTGGGCCATGTTCTTCGGCGACCGTTTTGGGAACACGATTTCCACCTCTCAGGTCAACCGCTTCATCGACGGCCGCGATGCCTTTCACCTTTTCTTGTTGGAATCACTGCGCGATGACAAGCCCTACGACCAATTGGCGCGCGAGATACTCACCTCGGCCGGCAACGCCGGGGGCCGCGCCTTCCCCGAGTTTTCGAACCTTGAGGACGCCGAGGCCGCGCAACGCGATTACGAAACCTACCCGGTTACCGGCACGCCGGCCGGCTACATCGTCGGCGCCCTGACCACCGGCGGGCCGATCCACGACACCTGGGACGCCATGGCCGTCGATACGGCAACCGACTTCCTCGGAATCGCGCACATGGATTGCTTGCTGTGCCATGACGGCGCGGGGCATCTCGACTCACTCAGCTTGTGGGGCGAACAGGCGAAGCGCAGCGAAGCCTGGGGTTTGGCCGCCTTCTTTTCGCGAACCGCCTTCACGCGCCCCCGCATCCGAACGACGGACGGCAGCCGCCCCTACCCGCTTCGGTATTGGGTCGTTTTCGACCGCCCGCGCGGCGGCGCCTACGGGCTCGATACCACCACCGGCAACCGTCCGGAGCGGCAACCACAAGCCAACGGCGGCTTGCCGTTCGTCACACCGAGCTATCCCTTTGAGGCGCCGACCAGCGCCGAACCGGCCGGGGACGAATCCTATCGCCAAGCGCTGGGACGCGTGGTCACGGCCGATCCGCAGTTCGCCCGAACCATCGTCAACGCCGTTTGGAAGGAGTTCTTCTCGCGCGGCCTTGTCGAGCCGGCGGACCGTTTCGACCCGGCGCGCCTTGATGGCGACAATCCTCCCCCGGCGCCCTGGGAAGTCCAACCCTCGCACCCGCGGCTGCTGGAGTTTCTCACGCAAGGGTTCATCGACAACGGATTCCGTTTGAAGTGGCTGATGAAGGAAATCACATCCTCGGCGACGTATCAGCTTTCTTCGCGCTATGAAGGAACCTGGAACCCCGCCTACGAGCCCTACTTTGCGCGGTTCCAAGTCCGGCGCTTGCGAGCGGAGGAAATCCACGACGCCTTGCTCACGTCGAGCGGCGTCCCGGTGCCCTACATCGTCAGTCAGACTTTCGGGGTGAAATTTTTCGCCATGGAGTTCCCCGATGTCCAGGATGTTCCCCTGCGGCTGCGGCGTGGGGATCTGCTCACAGAATTCGCGGCGATTGCGACCAGGTTCCTCGACGACTTCCTGCGAGGCGATCGTGACGAGACACCGCGCAGCGGCGAGGGCGCCATCATGCAAGCCTTGCAGTTGATGAACAGCGAGCTCGTCGTCGGGAGAGTAGCCGCCGAAGAGAGCATCTTGTCGGCTTTGCTCGACGAACAACCCGACGATACGTTGGTTTACCTGCTCTATGTGCTGGCGCTGAGTCGGCCGCCGTCAGAGCAAGAATTGGCCCAAGGTGTTTCGCTCCTAGCCGGCGGCGACCGCCGCAAGAACGCCGAAGACCTGCTGTGGAGCCTCTATAACAAGGTCGACTTCATCTTCAATTACTGAGGCCGTTAAGAAATGGAAACTCTATCGAGACACTGGTCCGATGCGGCACTGTACGGGGCACTCGACGTGGCGCGCGCCTCCAGGCGAGCCGTGGCGGCATTCATGCCGCCATGTCTTCCCGCCACCACCCCAAACGAATACGGCAGGCTGCCCGCCTTCCCGACTGTAGTGGTCCAATCAAGGAAAAAGCCATGAACGAACAGGAACGTTTCGACAAACTGATCCGCAAATACCCGCACCCCCACGTAGGGTTTTACGATCGTCCCTTGGGAACCAGACGGCAGTTCTTTCGCCTGCTCGGCACCGGGCTGACCGGGCATTTTCTCAGCGGCTCGCTCCTCCCGACACCGGCCAATGCCCAGGCTCCGGTAGCCACCCAAGGAACGGCCAAACAGGTGATCTTCGTCTTCTTGAAGGGCGCGCCCAGTCAGCCCGACACCTTCGATTTCAAGATGACACCCGATACGCCGGCCGACTTGGCGCCAGAGACCATCAACGGCATTCAGTTCCCCGTCGGGCTGCTCCCCAATCTTGCTCAATGCCTCGATAAGATGGCGATCATCCGGTCGGGATCGGCCTGGGCCTTGGCTCACGGATTGGCGCAAACCTGGTTCCAAATAGGCCGCAACCCGGTATCGGCAACCGGCGGCATCGCCCCCCACGTCGGAAGCGTCGTGGCCCTCGAAAAAGACTCCGAGCGTCGGCCGGATCAGATTCTGCCGACCTTCATCGCCCTCAATGCCGCCAACGCCCCCGGGGCGGGCTACTTCCCCGTCTCCTTCGGGCCGTTCAAGACCCAGCCCTCGGCCGAGGGGCTTACCTCCACGCAACACGCCGACGGCCAAGCGCGTTTTGAAAAGCGCTGGGGCATGCTCGAGCTGATCGACGCCGATCTGCGCGGACCCGACTCCCCGCTTGGCGCGCCCGCCGCGGGGATGACTTCGTTCTATGAGAGCGCTCGGGATCTGATGTTTAACCCGATCGTCGAAGACGCTTTTACCTTCACGACCGAGGAAAGCCTGCGATACGGCGACAGTGCCTTCGGGGACGCCTGCGTGATCGCGAAGAAGATCGTCGCGGCCGACCAAGGAACGCGTTTCATCCAAATCGACCTCGATGGTTGGGATCATCACATGGGAATCTATGACCGCAACGAGGTCAATGGCCGCGAAACCGGACGCAATATCTACGCCCAAGCGGCACAACTGGACCCGGCGTTGGCGGCGCTGCTCGGGGACTTGGAAACCGACGGCTTGCTCGACGAGACCTTGGTCTTGGTTTCGGGCGAGTTCGGCCGCACCATCGGACCGACGACTAACGACCGCTCGGGCCGCGACCACTACCCGCAAATGTTCTATGTGTTCGCCGGCGGCGGAGTGACAGGCGGCAAGGTGATCGGCGAGACCAGCGCCGACGGGGCGTTCACGGTCGATCCCGGCTGGTCGCGCTTTCGCAACGTGCGCCCCGAAGACATCGAGGCGACGATCTACTCCGCGCTCGGCATCAACTGGACCACCGTCCGCGACGACGACCCGCTAGGCCGAGGTTTCGAATACGTCCCCGGCTCCGCCGAAGACCTCTACGGCCCGGTCGACGAACTGTGGAGTTAGCCCTGAGTTAGCCCTGGAAATTGGGAATCCGAACGGGGCCGTCGGCGGGGTTACTCTTTCCCCGGCAGGTCGATCATTCTTTCGTCGGGGCCGATCCAGCGGAGCTCTTCGCGGATGATGCGGTCAATTTCCTTGCCGTTGGGGTCCAGATCCTCGATGACTTGTTCAAGCTCCGCGTTCTCTTCCCGCAGCTTGAGAATTTCCGCCGCCGTCTCGCGCTCTCTTTCCCATGAGCCGTTGAGCACGACGAAACGATCGTGTACCGAGAAGCGATAAAAGGCCAGCAAGCCCAACACAATCACGCACCCGCCGACGATGCGCAGCCGTGATGCTTTCGGGAGACCCACTTTCTCCAGTATAATTCAGTGCCGCCGTTCTCAACGCACGGTTCGAGGAGATCGCTGCGGCATTTCCCACGCACTACCATTCGCGCGGGATAACGCGGGAGTTGTCATGACCGACAAAGTCATCGCCTACACCACTTGCTCGGACAAGGCCGAAGCCGAGAAACTCGCTCAGCACCTGATCGAGCAACGCCTGGCCGCCTGTGTCAGCGTGCTGCCCGGCGTCAAGTCTTTCTATCGCTGGCAAGGGAAGATCGAAGCCGACGAGGAAATCCTGCTGATGATCAAGACCTCGCGCGATTTGGTGGATGAAGTCAGGCGGCAGCTCGATCGGCTCCACAGTTATGATCTGCCCGAGTTGATCGTCGCGCCCATCGTCGACGGCTCGCCAAACTATCTTGCCTGGCTCGAGGGCGAGCTGAAGCCTGTGGAATAGAGTCTCGCTTAGCAACACCAAACCGAGCCGCGCACGTTAGTAAGCGGTATGCGATGAAGCCGTTCCACCGCAACGAAGGTGATGGAAGCACGGTACCCGAGAACGGCGACCGCACCGCCGCCGACCGAATCAGTTCCATCGAATCAACAAACCTGGCCGGCGCGAAATGTCGCGTCAGGCACTGCCCTCCGCCTGAACCATCGAAGCCGACACCCTTGCTGATTCCTCGGCAAAGAGATTCCCGGCTTGCCGGCGTCACGCTTCCGCCCCTTGCTTTCGGCGTTGAACGAACTAATCACATACCGCTTACGAACGTGCGCGGCTCAGTTTGCGGCACCGAAACCTACGCGTGACTCATCGAGCGACAACCGGCAAGGCGGCTCAACCATAAGCACGTCGGTGAAACCCGCGTACTCAATGCCGCACTCTTCCCACTGGAAGAACCGCCGAAACTAACGCTACACCGCCGCCGGACCGATCCTCGCGATAGACTGTCAATGACGTCGACGAATCGAGGGTTGGGCGTCACCGGCTCTGACCGGGGCGCGTCTAATGGGCATGGGAATACTCGCTGGGCCCGGAGCCTCCGCGGCCGGCGTCATGTCAAGTCCGTTCAAAACCATGAGCAGATACGACAGCTTGGCGGAATTGCTCGGGATTCGGCGCAAACCCGAGCAAGAGGTCCCGGCAACCAAAAAGCCCGCCGACGATCCCTGGTTGCTGCTGCGCCCCGATTACCTCGACATCGACGGGCTGGCGCGGGACCTCGAGCACCAGGTCGTCTTCGAAAACGGCCGTTGGATCGAAAAGCCCCTCGACCCGGCGAACCGCAAAGTCGCCCTCGCCATCAGCGGCGGCGGAGCGGCGGGGGCCTACTGCGCGGGCGTGATCGAAGCTCTCGTTACACGCCTCAAGGAACGCGGCATCGAGATCGATTTACTGGTCGGAACTTCGGCCGGCGCTTTGAACGCTTACGGCGTCCTGCTGGAGAGCTTGGGCATGGCGAATTCCCAGATCGCCCGCGATCCGGAACTCCAGCAACCCTACTCGAGCTTCATCGCTTCGATTTGGTCCTATCTAGACCGTCATCGCAAGACCTCCACTTGGATCGTCGGCCGAAGGGCCTGGATCGTGGCGTTGGCCGGGCGCGGGGCGAGCAGCCGCTGGTTGCGGCTGGCTTTGGGCCTGCTTCTCGCGGCGCTGGTTCTGGCGCTGAACCCTTTCTTGCTGTTCGGGGTTTCACTGCTCGTAGGGTTGGAGGGCTGGTGGCCGGCGTGGCTCGAAGCCGGTCATGCGCTGAATTTCACGGCCCTGGGAGTGGCCTCGTTGTTGTTTTGGCTGATTGTGGCAGGCATCATCCTGCGACGCTTTCGCTATAGCCTGTTTCGCGACGTGCCCTTGCTGCGGTTGCTGGCCAACACGGGCCCGGGGGGCGACTTGAGCCAGCCCTGGTTCTGGTCACGCGAAAAGACGGTCGACCGCGCTCGTGTGCTGAGCCGCCGTATCGTCGAGGCTTGGTACAAGGATGACCGCGCGCCGGAATTGATTCTCACGGCAACCGACATCTCATTGGGCCGCGAGTGTCTGTTCACCTTGGTGCGGCCCCGCACCTACCGCCGTTTAGCGCAGTCCGAGTGGGTCGCCGTACAGTTTGATTCCGGCGACGAGGCAAGCCGTCCCTATCGGCGCGAGGCCGGCTCCTTGTTTGCTCTGGGGGAGAACTTCCTGCAGTCGATCGCGGGGTCGACGGCCGTACCCGGCGCTTTTCCGGCGCAACAAATCGGCCTCTACGGTCCGGGCGGACGACACGAGGTCCGCCATGTGTTCGTCGACGGCGGCGTGTTGAACAACAGCCCGGTACATATCGCCATCGACGCCGGCGCGACGCACATGATCTCGCTCGAGGTCGAGCCGCTCGGCAGGACCCGACCGCTCGATGTCGATGACCGCAAGCAGAACTACAACTTACTCGGGACCGCCATCGAGACCTTTGCCGCGCTGCTCGAACTCTCAACCTCCGAAGACATTCGACGAACCGTCACCTGGAACCGCTTTCTCGCCGAACACCCCGAAGTCGTCGGCTCCCTTGAGGCGGAGCCGAATGCCGAAGACGCAGGGCCGAATGCCGATGACGCCGAGCTGAATGCCGCCAAAGACGCCGAGCCCGCCGATGCGCCCTCGGCTCGTCGGAAAACCACCAAACGAATCATCCCCCTTTACCGCGTCGCCCCGGCCGAGCGAGAAATCGGCACCGTCGAGTTCGACGGCCATTATGAGGACGGCCGTTGCGTCGTTACTCTGCGCGACTGGCTTCGCCGCGGCTACGTCGACATGCAGGGCCGACACATCTGGAGGGCAACCTTGGAAACCGAGCCCAAGCCCGAAACCCCCGCTTCCGACGCGACATCGTAGCCCCCATTTCGCCCTCGATCCCAAACCACCACCCCCTGACTAAATCTTTGATTCCACTAGGCCTTGCGTGGACGGCTCCTAAGGCGGGCCCCGCTGCCCCATCAAGCTCTAACGGCGTAGGGCCAAATACTCAAGACGCTTAGTGCGAATCGCCGATTCCACCTCAGGCCGCCGTTGCCTACAGTCAAAATTAGCGGTCCTCATTAACAACACGAACAGCGACCCCCTTGCCGATCCGACGGGCGGCACGACAGACAACCGTACCGAAGTCATGACGGGTCCATCGCTTGCCCCGGACGGCAGGAGGCGAGAAATGCGCGCTAATACCAAGTTCTTTGTCTTGAGGACGATAAAGAATATAGTCATTCCCCTGTCCCCGGCGACCGAGCCACCCTTCGGTCCTCTCGCCGGTCGGAGCCGGCGCCGACGCGCCCTCCGGGCGTTTTTGACGGGGTCAACAGCGGCAAGGCGTCCATGAATAAAAAGCTCGTTATCGTGATCGGCGTGGCTGTATTGGCGGCCACCGGATCCACGTACTTCTTCTACCGCATGATTTCCCAAAACTTCGTGGAGAGTGGGAATGTCGTGCCGCGCGACCTTTCGGTGATCGTCGCGGCCCGTGATCTGCCGCGCGGCCAAGCGCTCAGCCTCGAGGACGTCGAGGAGGCTCCCTGGTCGGGCCCTAATTTGCCGCCGGGCGCTTTGACGGATGTAAAGGCTGTCATCGGCAAAGTCATGCTGGTCGGCGCCGTCGACGGAGAGACATTACTCCTGGAACATATCCACTCCGAAGACGACGCCTTCGCGGCCGTGCGTATTCGACCCGGTATGCGGGCGGTCTCGGTGCACCTCACCGAGTTCGCGGGAGTGAACCAAATCGTCGAAGAAGGCGACCGCGTGGATGTTCTCGTCGCAACCGCGCAGCCGGCGGCCGGCAACAACCAGGTCAACATCAAGACGATTCTCCAAAACGTCGAGGTCTTGTCGACCGGCCGCGTCATTTCGGGGAAGTCCCAGCCGGTGGCCACCCTCTTGGTCGCCGCCGAACATTCCGAGATGCTCAACGCGGCGGACCACGCCGGGTACATTCGGCTCGCTTTGAGGAACCCCCTCGACAACAAGGTGAAGCCCACGCCCGGCACGCGGCTGCGAGACGTCCTGCGCGCCAAGGTTACGTCCAGTGAAGTCGCGGCCCCGGCCGCGCGGCCCGACTTCGACGCGGACGACTCGGTGGCGGTTCCCTCCACGCAAGCCGCGCCCGCGGCGGGTGCGGCCGATGCCAATCCGGCTTCGCTGACCACGCAGTAGTCCAACAAAACAGCATGGCGGAAGACACCACTCCATCCACGACCGGCGCTTCCCCGGAAGACACCGCGCGCAAGGCCGCCGCGGCCCGCGCGCGCCCCGAATACATGGAGATGAAGCACCGCCTTCATCGCCGCCTGCTCGAACGCATCAATCTCGGACGGTTGGCCGAAATCGATGCGCCGCGCGTCCGCAGTGAAGTGCGTAGCGCCGTCGCCGCCTTGGTCGCCGAGGACGAACAGCAGCTTCCTCCCGAAAGCAACGAGCAGCTCATCGAGGAAGTCTTGAACGAGGTGTTCGGGCTGGGACCCCTCGAGGCCCTCATGAAGGACCCGACCGTTTCCGACATCCTCGTCACCACGCCGGATTTGGTGCATGTCGAGCGATTTGGAAAACTCGAGAAGACGTCGGTTCGGTTTAAGGACAACGCCCACCTACAACGCATCATCCAAAAGATCGTCGGGCAGGCCGGGCGCCGCATCGACGAAGCTTCCCCGATGGTCGATGCCCGTTTGCCCGACGGCTCGCGGATCAACGCCGTCATCGCGCCCGTTGCCGTCAAAGGGCCGCTGCTTTCGATTCGACGTTTTTCGGCCGAGAAGATAACCGCCGCCGACCTGGTCGAA
The DNA here is from genome assembly GCA_965238125.1 of Bryobacterales bacterium. Classification (GTDB taxonomy): domain Bacteria; phylum Acidobacteriota; class Terriglobia; order Bryobacterales; family UBA6623; genus UBA6623. The sequence goes on from OZ250179.1 coordinate 6,873,185, forward strand.
ATGGGTTCGGCCGGGCCTCGAATCATGGAATTTTTGTCGGCCTGCGTCAAGGCGCGACTCAATATCCTGATCACCGGCGGTACCGGGTCGGGTAAGACGACGCTTCTCAACGTCCTTTCGTCGTTCATCGGCGCGGACGAGAGGATCGTGACGATCGAGGACACCGCCGAGCTGCAGTTGCAGCAAGAGCACGTGGCGAGCATGGAGACCCGCCCGCCTAACCTCGAAGGAGAGGGCGCCATTCGCCAACGCCAACTGGTCATTAACAGCCTCCGCATGCGGCCCGACCGCATCATCGTCGGCGAGGTACGCGGCGAGGAAGTGCTCGATATGATGCAAGCGATGAACACCGGCCACGACGGCTCGCTGGCGACCATCCACGCCAACAACTGCGTGGACGCCGTCAGTCGGCTTGAGCTGATGGTGAACCTCGCCAATTCCAATATTTCGATGCAATCGATTCGCAAGCAAATCGCGGCCGCTATCCACGTTTACGTGCATATCGCGCGTTTCAACGACGGCACCCGCCGAATCACGCAGGTGGCCGAGTCCTCCGGCCTCCAAGACGGTGAAATCGCTTTGCGGGATATCTTCGTCTTTGAGAAACTCGGCGTCTCGGCCGACGGCTGCGTCGAGGGTGACTTCCGGACGACCGGAAGAACTCCGCGTTTCTGGGAGCGGTTGCGACGTAGTCAGCTAACTCTTTCCGATGACCTTTTTGAACCCATCGGGAGCGTGGACGTGCCGTCCTAGCCGGCTAAAGGCGAAACCGCCGCGCAAGCGATCGGAGTTGTCAAGACAGTGCTCGAACTTACCGTTTATGTGACGATTTGGGGCTTGAGCTTCGTGATCGCCGGCGTGGCGGCGGTCCTGGCATGGGCCCTGATCGAGCGTTTCGTGCTCAAGCGCGACGACGCCGAGCCCGATCATCCGAGCGACGAGGCCCCGGGACTGCTGCGCGACGAAGTTCTCAGCACGCTCTCCGTCTTCGCCGCCGTGCTCGAGCGTTTCCGTTTCTTCAAAACCTTGAACGGCTGGCTGGCGGAGGCCGATATTCCCTGGTCGGTCGGCCGCGTGGTGCTGATGATGCTGGTCGCCGGCGCGGTCACCCTCAACGTGCTGGTGCGCGTCGACGTGATTCCCAATTTCGGCGTTTGGATTTGTGCCGCCGCGACCGCCTCGACGCCCATCTGGTATGTCCGCTCGCGCCGACGGCGCCGTCTCAAGCAAATCGAGGACCAATTGCCCGAAGCGCTCGACTTTCTCTCGCGCGCCTTGGTGGCCGGGCATTCGCTGCCCATGGCGCTGGAGCTGCTCGCTGACGAAGTCGACCTTCCCCTCGCCGGGGAGCTGCGCAAAACCGTCGACGAATATAACCTCGGCCTGTCGATGAACGACGCCGTGCAAAGCCTCGGCGACCGTTTGCCGAGCGTCGATATCGAGTTCTTTGTCTCGGCGGTGATGACGCAATCGCGTACCGGCGGCAATCTGCATGAGCTGCTCGACTCGCTGGCCGAGACAATTCGCGAACGCCAATCGCTTAAGGGCCAAATCCATGCGCTCACCGCGAACGGCCGCATGACGGCGCTAGTGCTCAGTCTTCTCCCAATCTTCGTGGCCGCCGTGATGATGCTGGTCAACCAAGACTACTTGTCGATTCTGATCAATCACCCCCTCGGCAAGATGCTTGTGTTTCTCGCGGCCTGCGGCCAGGTGACGGCGTATTTCGTAATCAGGAAAATCGCCGATATCAAGGTGTAAGCAAAGATGATTCTAGCGGCCACTACAGCTTTTTTCATCATGATGATGTCGTTTGCCGGCGGCCTCAGCTACTGGGTCTGGAGCCGCGAGGCGGCCGGCGTCGGCCTTGACGAAGATACGCCGACCAACCTGCCCGAGCGGCTCCGCGTGCTTTATCAAGTTGGTCGGGCCGTTTCGGCCGAGAGCCACGACCGCCAATTGCAACCCGATCTGATTGCGGCGGGGATGCGCGACGAAAGCGCGATTTACGTCTTCTACGGCTCGAAAGCTCTCTCGTTCGCTCTGTTCCCCGTGCTGACGTTCGTTCTGATATATTCGGTCAACCCCAACTTGTTTATGCTGCTGCCGATGTTGGCGCTGGCCTGCATGGTCGCCTTCCGCATCCCCGACTGGTATCTGCAGCGCAGCATCACCAAGCGCCGCCGGAAGATCAATACCGGGCTGCCCGACTTTCTTGATTTGCTGGTGATCTCGGTCGAAAGCGGACTTTCGCTCGAGCAGGGAATCGCCGACACCGCGCACGACCTCCGACGCGCTCACCCGGTAATTCACGACGAGATCTCCGTCTTTCAACTCGAAACCCAAGCCGGCACGACTCGTTCCGATGCCTTGCGGAATCTTTCCATCAGAACCCGCGAACCCGAGATGCGAAAACTAACGTCGCTGTTGATTCAAGCCGACCGCTTCGGCACCAGCGTATCGAAGATCCTTCGCACCCAGGCCCGCTACATGCGCACTCGCCGCCGGCACCGCGCCGAAGAGTTGGCCCATAAGGTCGGCGTAAAGATGGTCTTCCCGATCTTTTTCCTCATCATGCCTTCGATGTTTTTGGTCACTGCCGGCCCCGCTCTGTTGATGGTCATGACGGGCTTCAGCGGCGGCGGCCTGTTCGGTAAATAGAGGTCGGTTTCGACTGCTTCGACAGGTTTGAGACTTTGGTCGTCGCAGGTCACTCCATAATGCCCAGCCCGCGCGGTAAGGCAGCGGCGCGGTTGACCTGAAGCCCACGGGACTAGCCCCAATACCCTTCACTTAACGATCCTGACGCGTTCTCGCTATCCAAAGCCTTGTCCGACAAGACCGCAAACCTCTTGAGCCGCGAAGCGGCGGCAGGAATGTAGCCCAGGGTGGAGCCGAAGGCGGAACCCTGGGTAGAACCCCCCACCCGGAAGAGCCCTGAAAGGGCGGCAGGAGCCTCAATTTGTGAATTGCCGCGCGTTCATAAGTGTGTGTGGGTTCGGTCAACTCTCATCCTCAGGCTCCGTCAGGAGCCCCTGAACATGGGCTCAGGGCTTCGTCCACCTCATTGGTTCATGTCGTGTTTGCGACGAAACAACGGCGGTTCGCTCTCCATAAAATCCTTAAGTGAAGAGCATTGGGGCTACCTACCCATCCTTTCCAATTTCCGATAAAGCGTCTTGCGTTCGATGTTGAGGATTTGGGCGGCTCGGGTTTTGTTGCCGCCTGTTGCCGCCAAGACCCTGCGGATTTGTTCTTCTTCGGCATCCGCCAGGGATTCGACGGGCTTTCGGCGAGGCTCGATGCTTGCTAGGGCTTCGCGCACGGCTTCTCCTTCGACGGTGTCGACGGGGCTCAAGATGACAAGTCTTTCGAGCAGGTGTTGCAGTTGGCGGACGTTGCCGGGCCAGGCGTATTCCTCGATCGCCTTGCGGCCGGCGGAGCTTAGGTGAACGTTGCGTGAATAGCGCTCATTGAAGCGGCCGAGAAAATGCCTTGCCAAAACAGCGATGTCGCGTAGATGGCCTTAGGGCTGACTACGAACGATTGGATGAGGCTCTTGCAGGTGTTGAATGGGCGTTGTCTAACGGCCCGGCAAGGTTTCCTGAGTTATATGGATCAGGTCTGCGTATGGCAAAAACCTTTAGAATGCCCGGTGTTCCAGCACTGAGAATTTGGTTCACATTCGACGACTCCACAGCCACGGTAATTTTTGTAGAGCCAAGTCAAGATGAAGAAGACTAGTCCCCAGCCCAGAGACACGCCTTGGGGGAGGCTGGATCGAGCGTTCCGAACCACTTTGAGCGTTCCCAAAGCTGCGCTAGTGAGGGAAGAAGCTAGGCAGAAGCGGCTGAGACAAAAGAAGCGGGCCAAAAAGCCCAAAAAGCCTACTTGACTCCCCTGAGCCCGGCGGCTGGGGCGGAGCCCTAGAACCCCAAGAACCCCGACCGGCGGGCAGGGCTAATTGAAATTCGCCAGCTCGCGAACCGCGCCCAACGTCTGACCCAGAGGCACGATAGGGTGATACTCCAACCCGACATAACCGTCGAATTTGCCGGCTTGTTGCAGCTCGTATATCTGACGAAAGACGTTGCGGTGGTGGATTTCGCCGGTTCCGGGTTCGTGGCGGCCCGGATGATCGCCGATTTGAAAGTGCCCGATCATGTCGATCCTGTTGCGGATCTGCGGAATCAAATGCCCATCCATGATTTGCACATGATAAATGTCGAACAGCAGTTTGACGCGATCGCTCGTGACGCGCTCGATCACGCCGAAAGCCTCTTTCGAGCAGCAAAGAAAATAGCCCGGCCGAGTGACCAGCGTGTTGATCGTCTCGACGACGATCGTCATGTCGTGGCGTTCGAGAAGCGGCACCGCGGCCTTCAACCCGGCGACGCAATGGTCGAGTTGTTCGGCGCGGGAAACGCCCTCTCGCTCCATGCCGCTGAGCACCACCAGGCGTTTCGAACCCACCGTCTTCGCCGCCGCGGAGGTGCTTTCGATCTCGCGCAGAAAGCCCTCGTGCTCGGCGGGGTCGTTCAAGCTGCAACCCGGCGCCCGCACGCCCTTATTGGCGACCAGGCAAGCGCAATCGAGGCCGTATTTCCGCTGAGCTTTCTGATAGGCCTCGAGCTCAGCGGCATCGCGCCAGTTGAACATCTCGAAGGCTTGGTATCCGGCCGCGTGGACCAGGGCCAGCGCTTGCTCGGGCGTGTATTTTCGCTGCCGGACGCCCTGGGCGGGACGGCCCCAGGCCTCGGGCTTATGAGCGTCCTCGGGCAGGCTGCGGTCGGGACCGCGAAACATGTCGCAGGTAATCGACAGCTTCAGCCCGCGCGGGGGGAATGGTTTCAGTTGGGCGTACCCCGGGATTGCCGCCGCGGCGGAGGCGGCAAGAAATGTTCGTCGTTTCATCGGAAATACCTTACTATCCCGGCGGACGGCGGGCGACAGGGCGGGACGGAATGGAGGCTGCTGAGACACCGTTTCCGGGAGCTTGGAGACAAGATATGTCGGCACGAATGCCGACACGGCACGCCTGGAGGCGCGCGCCACGTCGGGCGCCCGCTAGGCTTCCCGCGTCTCCTTCGCGGGGTCGGCCTCGTCTGCGGCGTCCTCCTCGCCTTCGCCCAGCGCCGCTCGGCTCAGCTCCTCGAACTCCTTCAAGTTCGGCAACTCCGACAAATCGCTGAGTCCGAATTGCACTAGAAATTCCTTCGTTGTCTTGTACATCATCGGGCGCCCGATCACCTTCTTGCGCCCGGCGGTGGTGATCAATTTGCGGTTGAGCAAGGTGTGGATGACACCGCTGACATTGACGCCGCGAACCGCTTGCACCTCCGGAATCGTGACCGGTTGCTTGTAGGCGACCACCGAAAGCGTCTCGAGCGACGGCAACGACAGCCTGAACTTGGGCCGCAGCGTCTTCACGAAACCGCGCACGGCCTCGTGGTGCTCGGCCTTGGTGAACATCTTGTAGCCGCCGGCGACAACGCGCACTTCGACGCCCCGCTCAGCGCTTTTGTACCCGTCGATCAGCGCGGCCAAATCGGTCTTCACGGTTTCGAGAGGCCACCCCAACCCCTCGTTGATTTGCGCCGGCGTGAGGGGCTGCTCGGCCACGTAGATGACAGCCTCGAGTAAGGCGCGGCGGACGCTTTCGTCGGGCAGCGTCCCGGGCAGGACCGGTTGCTCCTCGCTCACTAAGCCGGTTCCCCTTCGAAAGCGGGCTGAAGTCGGTCGCCGCTGAAGACCACATCGAACATCTTGTGTTTTCGGATCACGATTTCTCCGAAGAGTTTGTCCTGCCGTAAAACGACGGCTTGCATGCGGACCATTTCGAGCACCGCCAGGAATGTGGAAATCAGAGCGCGACGGTGCGGTTGCCTGTCGAAAACGCCGCGCAATGGAATCGCCCGCCCCTCGCTCAACAGCATGTTCTTGAGGTAGGCGATTCTGTTTTCGACTGAAACGTCGTCATCGGGAACATCGAAACGGGGCCGGTTCTTGGCTCGCTCGAGAACATCCTGAAACGTCTTCACCAGATCGAAGACCGAAACGGCCAATCCGGGATCTTCATCCTCGTCGAGAAACGCATCGAGCGCGGGATTGGACCAAGTGTTTTCCTCGACCACGCGTTTTTGGAGCAGCATCTGCGAAGCTTGCTTGAACGTCTCGTACTCGATCAGCCGCTGGATCAATTCTTCGCGTGGGTCTTCCTGCTCCTGCTCGGGGATGGTCGGATCTTTCGGCAGCAGCATCTTCGACTTGATCTGAATCAGCGTCGCCGCCATGAAAACGAACTCTCCGCCGAGGTCGACGTTCAACTCGTCGGCGCGGCGAACGTAGTCAAGATATTGGTCGGTGATTTGCGCGATCGGGATGTCGAAAATATCGAGCTTGTGCTTGCGAATCAGGTCGAGAAGCAGGTCAAGAGGACCTTCATAGCGCTCGATTTGAATCGTGAAACCGGAATCCGGGCGATCATCCTCGACCGCGGCGGGCGGGGTTTCCGAGGCGCCGACGGCGTCGTCGGGCTGGGGTTGGGAGGAACTCGTTTCGTTCACGGGACGACGGGGTGAATCTCACTGTAGCACGCGCCCGGCGGGGCTCGGACGCGACCCGATCCTACCCGGAACTGCTTGCCAAGAAGGAACCTGGACAGCCGGGGCGGACGACATCAATGGCCACCGCATCGCGCTGTGTCGATGGGCGCGCCCGAGCTTCTCGCCGCCCCAGTGTGCTCTTATCCCGAAAACTTGTACGGCCTCTTGTCAGACTGCCGCGGCTTCCTCGACGGCTTCCTCGAGATGCTCGAAGATGTGCTGGAGGTTATGGGCTATATCGGGAAACAGAGCTGCCGCCGTTACCGCGATGAACCCCGCCAGCAGGGCATATTCCACCATGTCTTGAGCGCGGGTATCGCGGGCGAGACATTGCACTCGAACGAGGGCCCCCTCGATCCGCCGCATGACGACCCCCGCGAACGTCGCTTGTGTCATAGTCCCAGCATGAAATAGGGGTGGCCCTAGGGGAATAGACCGTTGGTACCTTTTGCCTCTACGGAATCCGCCTGATCCGGCGGATCTCCTCGGGCCGCGGGAGCTCGGAATCCTTGCTACTCGGTGACGATTTTGCCGTCGAGCATGCGCACCGTTCGCGCGCCGCAGAAGCCGGCGGCTTCCGGGTTGTGGGTGATCATCAGGATCGTTTGGCCGAGCTTCTTATTGAGGATCTTGAGAGTCGTGAGCACGGCTTCGGAATTCTGCGAATCCAGGTTCCCCGTCGGTTCATCGGCCAGCAGAATCGGGGGATGGTTGACGATGGCGCGGGCGATGGCGACACGCTGCTGTTCGCCGCCCGAGAGCGCGTAGGGCTTGTGATGCAGGCGGTGCTCGATGCCCAGCAGAGCGAGCACTTCTTGAAAGGTTGAATCGTTGCCGCGGTTGCCCGCGATGTGCCTGGCGATTTCGATGTTCTCCGCCGCGCTAAGCGTGGGCAATAAGTTGAAGCGCTGGAACACGAACCCCACCCCGGTTCGGCGCAGGGAAGTTCTCTCGGCGTCGCTCATCGTGGTCAGGTCGCGCCCGGCGACTCGTACCCTGCCCGCGCTGGGCGGCGTCAGCCCGCCGATGATGTGGAACAGCGTCGATTTTCCCGAACCCGACGGCCCGAGCACGGCCAGAAACTCGCCCGCCCGCGCGCTTAAGTCGATGCCGCGCAGCGCCGGCACCTCCACGCCCCCCATGTGGTAGACCTTCGTCAGAGCTTCCACTTCGATGATGGATTCGTTGGCCACGGGTGTTGTTAGTCGTACGCCAATGCTTCGATCGGATCCTGTTGCGCCGCCTTTGTCGCCGGATAGAAAGACCCCGCCAACGAGCCGATCACGGCAATCAACGCTCCCCAGAAAAGCCACGACGGCAGGATCAGAACCGTCACCAGCGGGAAGTAGGTTTCGACCACCGTCTTGGTCACGAAGGCGAACAAATACCCGACAAGAATACCGGCGGCGCAAAGAACCAATGTCTCGCGCATGACGAGCTTCGTAATATACGCTTTCGACGCGCCCATGGATTTCAGAATGCCGATCTCGCGGGTTCGCTCGAGAATCGACGTATACATCGACAGCATCACCACCATGAAACCGATAATGACGGCAATACCGATAATCACGTTGATGAATTGCGACGACATCGACCGCAGGTCGGCGGCGGCCTGGGAGAGCAAGTCTTCCATCGCGTACACCGGGTAGGAGGGCAGCAACGCCTTGATTTTGGCGATCACCGGTTGGGTCGCCGCCGGGTCGCCGAGCTTCAAATACAGTTGGCTCAGCCTGCCCTGCCAGCCCAGCAGTTCCTGCATCGTGTCGAGCCGAATGAAGATGCGCGACATCTTGCCGCTCTCGACGACGCCGGCCACGCGGAAGTCGTGGTTGAGGAAATTGAGGGTGTCTCCGACGCCCACTTTCTTATAGTGCGCGTAGACCTCGTCCACCGCGGCGTCGTAGGGACCTTCGATCGGTCCACCCTCGAGATAGCGGATGCCGCCGCACATTTCGACAAAACGGTCCCATTCCACGCCGGTAACCGTTTGCAGGTTGCCGAGCGTCGTGAGCGTCGTGCCGGTGGCGATGCGGATATCGGGAATAGTCTCCTCAAGACGGTTGAGCAGCTTCTGGGGAATGTCGGCGTTTCCCAAGCTCTGCGCCGCGCTGCTGGTCGAGGGACGAATCACGATGTCGGCGCCGACGCCGCGGCTTCTGCGCTGCGATTCCCACAGCAAACCTTCCGAGACGCCGACAATCATCAAAATCATCGTGACCTCGACGGCGACGGCGAGCACGCTGAGCCCGGTCCGGATCGGCCGGTGCGTCAGGTTACGGGCAATCATTTGGTTAATCATGTCCGTCCGCCTCCCCGGGTTGGCTTTCCGGGGTGTCTCCGATTCGTTCGATTTCGACACCCTTCGGGGCTTTCAACTCGAAGCTGTGCTCGGAAAGCGCTTCATTCAGCCCGGGCTTGACGATGCGCAACTGCACTTCATAGCCGTCCTTGGGACGCGACAAGAAAATCGTCCTCGGATAGGGCAACCCATCCGCTTCCCCCCATTCCGTATAGAATGCGTCGGTCACCAGATCGGCTTCGTCATCAAAGGTTTGCATGCGAGCGATGTGGAAACCGCCGCGGTCAAACCAAATCTTGCGCGAAAGCCTCAGTTTCCCCTCCGCGCCGCGGCTCATCAGGTGGACGACCTGATAAGCGCGATCGCCGTACAGCACGTTTTCGAGCATGCGGTGGGGCTCATTCTGGCGCGGCGGGTCGACCAAGACGGCTTCGAGCAAGTGCTGTGGCCGCACCCGGTCAATGCGTCTTTTAGACGGCCCGCTCGCCGCCGCGTTGCCCACCAAGAAACGATTCTTCGGCGGGATATGGACCTTGAACTCGATGCCGTCGGAGACCATGTCGAATGCTTTACTTTTCACGACAGGCAACTCGGCGATCGTGCGGATCTTCGCGGGTCGCTCGATCAAGATGAAGCCACGAACTTCGGTGAATTCTCGAACCCGTCGAAGACCGCTATCCTCTCCCCCGGCGGCTTGTTCGTCGGTGACGACCGACAGCCGCAATTCGACGGTCGACTTCATCGTACGGATGGCGCCGAAAGCCTCCAGTTTCTCGGTTAGTTCCTCGATCGTCGCCGCGGTCCGAGCGGTAGGCAGCGCCCGCTCGACGCGCGTGCGCACCAAGCAGCTCGTACCGACCCCAACGCACACCAAGATCGCCGGAATGAGCGGAGATCTAGCTATGAGGGGGAAAAACCGAACGCGGTGAGGCAATCCTTGATTATATCAGCCGCCCCGAGCGAGACCGTCGCGCGAACAAAGGATGGGTGCGCGACATAAATATGGGAAAGTCGGCGGCCCGGGATCGAACGCTTCCCGGCTGCAATTTTCCCTTGGTTCGGCCATGGCTAAAGCCGTACGGGAAAAGGCCGTTGAAACGGCCTCCTACCCGGACGACGAGCCCTTTAAACCGGCCCTCGAAGGGCCGGCCTATTTGCAATCCAAGCCCGGTGAACCGGGCTAAGTGAGGGATAAGTGAGGGCTAAGCGTGGACTTCCGTCCACGCCTCTGCTTCTATTGCTCGCATGGCCGGCGGGACGTCCCACATTCATGTCGCACACCCACGAAAGATACGGCCGGAATCAGACGAGTTCCACGATCGCACGGTGGGCGGTAGAGACAAGAGCCGCATCGCACGTGACCAGGGGAATCTCCAGGCTTTCCGCCAACGCAAGGTAGGCCGCATCGTACGCGCTAAAATTGTGCCTCAATTCCCAAACGCGCGGGAGCAATACCTCATGGGTCCAGTCGCCCGCAGTCCGACGCTGGGCAACGCAGCCCCTTTTAGAGTAATGTAAGATACATCATTCATGTCTGGGTTGCCTCATATCCTTGAATCTGGTATAACCCTTGGCAACTCGATGCGATTCGTGCTCCGAGTTGACGGCCCGTAGCCGCCCGCTTGGGCGGGGACTTGATCGCTTCCCCCGGGCCCCAGGGTCGCGGGCTAAGACAATTTCATGGCACGCAAGGCCCAAAACAAGAAAGCTGGCCCGGCGAAGGCGCGGCAACCTAAGAAGAGCGTCAAGAAGAAGATGGCCGCTGTTCGCCCCCCGGAAAAGAAGAAGACCAAGAAGACTTCAAAACCGGCCGCGAAAAAGAAGGCCCTGAAAAAGACCCCCGCAGCGGCCAAGCCGGCTAAGAAGAAGCCGGCGGCCAAGACGCCCAAAGGGTCCTCCGTGGCGAAGAAGAGGTCCGTCAAGACGGCCCCGGCCCCTCGGGCGAAAGCCGCCGCACCCGCCCGCGGCCAAAAATCGCGCCCGGCAGCCCGAAAGATCGTCGCCAGGCGAAAGACTCTATCGGCGCAACGCGAGGCTGTCGCCGCCCGCAAGAAGGCGGAGGCCGTTCACGCCGCGCGGCTGGCCGCTGAACGGCAAGCGGCGGAAAAGCAAACTAAGAATTACGAGAAAGGCGTCGGCTACTTCAACGCCCGAAAGTTTTCCCGCGGCTTACGGTGGTTTCAGAAGGCAGTCGAAGGCCCCGATCCGACGCTCCGCCACCGGGCGCAGATTCATGCCCGCATTTGCGAGCAGCGCGTGAACGCGACAAAGCCGAAACTCAAAACCGCCGATGATTACTACAACTACGCGGTCAAGTTGATCAATGACCGCGAATTGGAAGAGGCCGAACGCTGTCTCGATAAAGCACTCCGCTTGAGCGCCGATGCCGACTACGTACACTATGCGGCCTCGATCGTTCGGGCGCTGCGCGGGGATACGGCCGCCGCCATGCGGAGCTTGGAACGAGCGATCGAGCTGAACGACCGCAATCGCCTATTGGCTCGCACCGACGGCGACCTTTCATCGCTGCGGGGACACCCTTCCTGGATTGATCTAATTTCCTCGGATGCGCCAAGCCGGTCGACCCTCTAAGCAAGCATCCTCTCCGGCCGAAGACCGGACTTTGCGTCTCGTCTCGCTTGGCGGGGGCACGGGCCTCTCCGCCTTGCTCGAAGGCTTGAAGCATCATACCGTCCCCGCCGTGACTTCTTCGAGTCATATCGACTCGGGGCCGCCCGTGGACTTGTCGGCCATCGTCACGGTCAGCGACGACGGCGGTAGTTCCGGACGTTTGCGACGTGCCTTTGACATTCTGGCCCCGGGCGACATCCGCAACTGTCTGGTCGCGTTGGCGGAAGACCAAGCCCTCTTGTCACGCTTGTTCCAATACCGTTTCTCCAACGGCAGGGGGCTGGAAGGCCACAGCTTCGGCAATCTCTTCCTCACCGCCCTGACCCACGTCACCGGAGACTTTCACCAGGCGATTCAACTCTCGAGCGAAGTTCTTGCGATTCGCGGTCGCATCTTCCCTTCGACGTTGACCAATGTGCGCCTCGAGGCGCAGCTGGAAAGCGGACGCTCTCGCAGCGGGGAAACCCGCATCAGCGGTTCGCCCGAACGCATCAAGTCGATCCGGCTCAAACCGCGCCGCTGTCCGCCGTTGCCTGAGTCGCTTGAGGCGATCCGCCGGGCCGACGCCATTACGCTGGGACCGGGTTCGCTCTATACCAGTGTGATTCCCAACTTGCTGGTTGACGGCGTGGCCCGGGCAGTCGCCGATTCCTCCGCCGTCAAGATTTACATCTGCAATCTGATGTGGCAGCCCGGCGAGACCGAGGGCTACACGGCGGCTGACCACGTTCGCGCGATCCACGAGCATGCCGAGACGCGATTGATCGATTATGTCGTCGTCAATTCCCGGGACCCTTCGGCCGCCGCGCGCCGCCGCTATGCCCAGCAAAACGCCCGGCCTGTCGAAACCGACTCGGCGGAACTCGAGAAACTCGGCGTTGAAGTCGTGTCCTCCAACCTTCTGGCCGCAGGCAAAATCGTCCGCCACGACCCCGCTCGGTTGGCGCGATTGATCGTCGACCTCGCCGCCGCCGCTCCGTTATAATCCCGACATGCGAACGATCGGGCGACGAGCCTTCCTTTCCGTCTCCGGCGCCGCTGCTCTCTCGGCCGCGCCCCGGACCGGTCTCGATCGTTTCCGGCTTGCGGTAACCACCGACGAAATTGACGACGACTTGCTGACCGCCATCCGTTTCCTGAAGCGCTTCGGGCTGCGGTATGCCGAATTACGAAAAGTCTGGGGTCGTTACAACACCGCGCAACCGCTTGCCAAGATTCACGAGGCCCGCCGGCTGCTCGATGAGCACGGCATCCAAACGGCCATTCTCGACACCTCTTTTTTCAAGATTCCCCTACCCGCCGACACGCCGAAAGGGCGGAAGATCCTCGACGAGCAGTGGGCTTTACTCGATGGCGCCATGGAGCGCGCCCGTATTCTCGGGGTCGACAAAATTCGCACCTTTGCCTTTACGTATCGCCGCGACGGGCGCCCGGACCCGGGGCACCGGCCCCGGATCGTGGAATTGGTCCGTGAGTCGGCTGCTCGCGCCGCCGACAAGGGTTTCCGCCTGGCGCTCGAAAACGTCGGCGGCAGTTACGTCTCGACCGCCGCCGAGGCGGCCCGTATTTTAGACGCCGTTCCCGACGACAACTTCGGCCTCACCTGGGACCCCAACAACTCGGCCCGCTCGGGCGGCGAAGCCTTCCCGAAAGGCTACGCCCGCTTTGACCCCGCCCGCATTTTCCACGTTCATCTGCGCGACTACTGTCGCCGTTCCTCGGGTGAGATGGAATGGTGCGGTGTCGGCGAGGGTGAGTTCGACCACCTGGGCCAACTACGCGCGCTGCTCGAAAACGGCTATCGCGAGACCATCTCGCTCGAGACGCACTACAAGATCGACAGCAGCAAGATGCGCGCCAGCGAAGCGTCTTTAAAAGCTCTTTTGGAAGTGATTGAACGCGTTTGAGGCCGAGATGCGCACTAACTGAACTGCCTACTGACTGACAACCCGGTCCCGTCTTCGGTTCAGGATTCACGGCTCACGGTTCACGGTCAAGGAAATCCGCGGGCGCCACATGTCGTCCCCCTAGGCGCGGGACCTCGCCAAGCAGCAAGAAAAGCGGACTAGTGCCACGACCGCTTGAAAAAGTTTGTTTGGCGGCAAAGCACTATTCTGGAGTGACCGCATCGCGTGGCGATGCGGCTCTGTTTGGCTAGTGGTTTCCGCTGCGCCGGCAGCTCGACGCCTTCCCAACAAGGTCGGGGAAACGTGTCTTTTCACGTGGTCTGAGTACTAACCCGCATTTCTCACCGCCTGACGAGCAAAGCACACGATAGGCCCGCCATTACTTCGTTGCGCTTGCTCGCCGTGCTCACCGTACTGTTCAAGTACGCCTCCGCGCCCCAAGCGGCGCGCGCCTCGTACTGACGGACCTTTCATGCACTTTGCCTCGCCACGCGGTGAGAAAAGTGGGCTAGTGAGGCTGCCCTTGGCTGGGCGGCACATACTCGGGAGGCGCCTGCGCGCCCTCGCCGAAAAAGAACTGCTCCATCTGTTTCAAGATCAGCTCTTGAGCTTCGAGCGTTCCCGGATTGAGCCGATACTCATTGATCACCATCTTGAGGTGCTCGGCCCACATCTCCCAGGCCTGCTTAGAAACGTTTTCAAAAACTCGCTGCCCCATCTCGCTGTCGAAGGGGGTCTCATCGAGACCGGGCAATTCCTTGCCGAGTTTTACGCATTGGACCATTCGTTCCGCCATTTCGCTTTTCTCCAGCTCCTTATTCTACGGCAAGGCTGACCGGCTACTCCAGTGCCGGGAGGCGCGCGACATAAATATGGGAGAATCGGCGCCCCGGGCCCGAGCGCTTCCCTGCCTGAAATTTTCCCTTGGTTCAGCCTTGGCTAAAGCCTTACGGGAAAAGACCGTTGAAACGGCCTCGTGTTTGACGGCGAGCCCTTGGAACCGGCCCTCGAAGGGCCGGCCGGGCAGGTCTGGAGACCTGCCCCACTGCATGCCACCGCCAATGGATGAAAAATGTAGATACTCCAGAACCGGCCCTCGAAGGGCCGGCCTACTTGCAACCCAAGCCCGGTGAACCGGCGGTGAACCGGGCTGAGCGTGGTCTTCCGACCACGCCTCTGTTTCTACTGCTCGCATTGCGACAGGGACGTCCCACATTTATGTCGCACACCCAGTGCCGGGAGGCGTGAACCGTGACGGCCGCACTGGAGACCGCGCCCGCGTCGGCATCTCGCGACTTGCCGCCCGTGCCTCGCCGAAAACCCAAACAACGGCCCGGTACAATGAAACCGGGTTAGCCTAGGGTTAGCCTACACCGGATATTCCCGACGAGGAGATCGGACGTCCGGCGGATTCGGGTCATATTCGGCCCCGGCCCGCCGCGCCGCGCCCGTGAGGGGCTGTGAAAAAATGGGGGACAGCCCACTTCGCGCATCGAAATTTATTGATTCAATGGAACTTATTCGGTCGGCGCTTGGGACAGTCCCCAATTTTTCACAGCCCCTGACGCACGCGGTCTTGCGCCCGCCAGTCTGAACGACTGAAAGATGAGCGTTAGGCAGGAAATCAGGCCGATGCTGCGGCTGGCTTGGCCGGTTGTCGTCTCGGAGCTCGGCTGGATGGCAATGGTCATCGTCGACACGATGATGGTCGGCCGCATCAGCGCCCAAGCTATCGGCGCGGTAAGCCTCGGGGGGGCTGTTGTCCACGCGGTCTCGGTCTTCGGCGTCGGCCTGTTGCTGGGACTCGATCCGCTTGTTTCCCAAGCTTGGGGTGCGCGAAAACTTCGCGACTGTCACCATTTTCTCGTTCAAGCTCTCTACATCACCGTCGTTCTGTCTCCCCTGTTGATGGGGTTGGTGTGGTTGTACGTGCCTTTTCTCGAAACCTTCGGCGTCGACCGCGAAGTCGAAGCGTTGGCGCAACCTTACATGGAGGCCCTGATTTGGAGCATCCCTCCCTTGATGCTTTTCACGGCTTTCCGGCGTTACTTGCAGGGCATGGGCCTGGTCGGCTGGGTGATGGTCGTGCTGGTCAGCGCTAATCTGATCAATGTCGCGGCCAATTGGATTTTCATTTTCGGGAACCTCGGTTTTCCGGCGATGGGGGCGACCGGTGCGGGTTGGGCCACCTTTGCATCGCGAACCTACATGTTTTTGGCCGTGGTCGCCTATGTCGTTGTTCGTGAAAGACGCGGGGCGCCGGGGCTCAACCAAACATCGCTTGGCCCCGCCACGTCCGATATCCGGCGCATCATTCGACTTGGATTCCCGGTCGCGATGCAAATCGCCCTGGAAGTCGGCGTCTTCGCCGCGGGCACGACTCTGATCGCGAAACTGGGCGCGGTCCCTCTCGCGTCCCACCAAATCGCCCTTAACTGCGCGGCCGTGACCTTCATGGTTCCGCTCGGCGTTTCCTCGGCCGGAGCCGTTCGCGTCGGTCATGCCTTGGGTCGCGGAGAACCCGCCGAAGCTCGCACCGCCGGATGGGCGGCCTTGCTGCTGGGAGTGGGCTTCATGAGTTGCGCCGCGCTTTCTTTCTTCCTATTCCCGGCCGCGATTCTGAGAACCTTCACGACCGACGCCGGAGTTCTGTCGATGGGCGTGACCCTGCTCTACGTCGCCGCCTTGTTTCAACTCTCCGACGGTATCCAGATCGTGGCCACGGGTATCCTACGCGGTGCCGGCGAAACCCGCATCCCCATGGTCAGCACGTTCGTCGGCCATTGGGTGCTGGGCCTGCCGATCGGCTATTTGCTCGGCTTCACTTGGGGGTGGGGCGCGCCGGGAGTCTGGGCCGGCTGGGTTGTGGGCCTGACTACGGTCGCGATTACCTTGCTGTTCGTCTGGCATCGGAAGATGGCCGCGGAACGGTAGTGGCCGACACTCGAGTCGGTCCGAAGCCGGAGGCCAACACGGGCCCTCGGATCCGCCGGCATGCACGCGCCGTATCGAACGTACGCTCCGGCGCCGGTGAAGGATCGATCCGCGGCCGGCCGCCCTCAGTCCGCCGCCGCCAAATCGCGGAACCAAAACCGCTTCTCGATCGGCTCCACGGCCTCGCCGTCGATTTCGGCCCAGGGATAGATGAAGTAATTCAGCGGATCGCCTCGTCGATCGTCATCGAGCGATAAATCGCGGCCCGTGGTGAAATGCACGCGGTGCTGATCGTGCGCCCCGAAGAAGTAGTCTTTGCGTGAGGGATCTTTCCAGGCCTCGGAAGCATCGACGGGAACCCAGCCGACGCCCTCCAGATAGAACCGCGCCCAGCAGTGATACCCCCCGATTTCACCTCGACTTTTGTCGGCCGGCAAGGGGAAGCCGATTTCAAAGCGCGCCGGAATGCCGGCCGCCCGCATCATCCCGATAAACAGCGCGTGGAAATCCGTGCAGTTGCCCTTCTTTACGTCGCAGGCAAACAGCGTGTCGCCGCGCCCCCATCCCTCGCCGCTCTTGTCGTAGCTCATTGTCCCAACGACGTAATCGTAGACGCGGCGGGCTTTGTCGAGGTTGCTGTTCGCGCCGGCCGTGTGTTGCCGCGATAGGTCTCCGATCAACCCATCGAGCGGCACCAGGCGGTTGGGTTGCAGAAATTTCTCCAGATCTTCGGCGGCATGAGCCACCGACTCGGGCGATGACGCCCGCGTTTCGAGATCGACCCGGTTCTCCTTCCGCGTCACTTCGAAACCCAGGGTCACCGACAACGGCCAAGGATAGCTCCCCGGCTCGAGGTCGATATAGACGTAGCGGTTGCCGTAGACATCCTCGACCCTCTGCTCGTAACGCACCGGGCTCACGATCTTGAGATCGTGAATCCGCTGTTCCTCGGTCTCGGCCGGCAGCGGGATCCAAATCCGATACGTCTTCGCCCCTTCGGGCATCACCGGTAGCAACGCTTGGTAGCGGAACTCGAAGCTGCGCTCGCGACCCGCCGGCTCGTCGGTCGCCTCGGTTGTTTCACCGCTCGGCGAACAAGCCGCCAAACCCAAGACCACGACCAAACAAGCAACCGTTCGTGCGAGACGCGTGAAAGAAGTCGGAAGAAAGAGCATTTTCGATGGATCCGTGAGTGAGAAGTGCGGCCGACTCCCGGCCTGTCGAAAATCGGTATCCAGAGGCGCCACGACCCCCGCTAATAAAACAAATATTTGCGCCAACTTTGCTGCCGGCCGCCCAATTGGCGCATCAAACCGCGGCTGGTGTGCAGCGTAAACGGCCGCGGCCGGCGCATCAGCGTCATCCCCGCTTCCTCGGGCAGCCGGTCGCCCTTGCGATTATTGCAGCTGCGGCAGCAAGCCACCAGATTCTCCCATGTGCTCTTGCCGCCTCGAGAGCGCGCCACCACATGGTCCAGCGTCAAGTCGTTCGCCGCATAGGTCGTGGTGCAATATTGGCAGGTATGGCGATCCCGCACCAAGATGTTCTTGCGTGAAAGCGCCCGCGTCTGGCGCGGAATGCGGCGATATTCGAGCAGCCGAATCACCGACGGCACGCTGACCACCCGGGTCGCCGAATGCACCGCCATTGAGCTCGGCTCTTCTTCCGCCGCGACGCCCTTGAACAGCAGCACGAGCGCGCGCCGAGCGGCGCATACGTTGATCGGCTCGTAGCTGGCGTTGAGTACGAGCACCGGCGCTCGCAATGCAATCGTATTCACCATGGCCGACTCGCCGCCCCGGCCGCTGCTTGCCGAGCCTCAACGCTACGCGGCGCGACGCCTACCTCAATGATACGTCGTTTCGCCCGCGCCGACGTGACAGCCCCGACGTACCGGGCCCCGGCCCGTTTCAACGCTTTGGCGCACGCCTCGAGCGTGGCCCCGGTCGTCATCACGTCATCGACCAGCAGAATCCGACGCCCGCGAACCTCCGGCGGCCGGGGCGCCGTAAACGCCCCGGCGACATTGACTCGTCGCTGCCGGTTCGACAAACCCGCCTGCGACTCCGTAGCTCGAGTGCGCTGAAGCAACCGGCCCCGCGCCGGAATGCCGGTTGCCCGCGACATGGCGGCCGCCAACAGCTCCGCTTGATTGAACCCCCGGCGCCACCACCGCCAGCGATAGAGGGGCACCGGGACCAAATAATCCACCGCCTCAAAATCGTCCGCCGTCTCCGCCATTCGCCGGCCCAGTTCTTTCGCCAACGGACGCATCCCGTCGTATTTCATCAAGTGGATCAGTTTTCGCAGATCCCCCTCATACGTTCCGAAACTGCGCGCACGGTCAAATGACGGAGGATCCATCCGGCAAGCTCCGTAGCGATCGAGCGCCTTTTCACCGTCCGCGAAAGGATGGCCGCAGTGAAGGCATCCCGAGGCGGCCCGCCGGCTTTCAATCCCTTCCAAACAGGGGCCGCAGACCGGCACCGCGGTGAGGCGCGTCAACTCGCGCTCGCACAACCTGCAGTCATCCGGGAAAAAGGCGCAGAAAAGCGCATCCCACGGCCCGCGCGGGGCCGCGGCGGGGGGAACTCTTGCAAGCGTGCTGGATAGCGTACTGGGGAAGGCGAGTCCTCCGAAAATCAGCTCCGTACCGAAATGTCGCGGCTCGGCTCGGTCGTGTTCAGTTCCTCCGCCAATTCCTGGCAGCGGCGGCAATACTGCGTCCAGGGCACGGCGTCAAGCCGCTTGAGCTCAATCTTTTCCTTGCAGGATTGACAAAAACCGAAGTCTTCCCGGTCAACCCGCCGCAGAGCATCCTCAACTAGGTTGAGATGAGAAAGGCTCGTGTCGCTCTGGTGCGAGAGAAACTCCTTGGAATAAGAGTTAGCCGCCTGCGCCGCGCTGTCTTCCGGGTCATCCTCGCGTGTGGTGCGAATGGCTTGTCCGCTGCGCGAGATCAAGGCACGAACATCCTCCTGCTCCTGTTCGAGCCGCCGACGGTACCTTTCCAATTGTGTCTTTCGCATGGAACCAAAACAAGTTAACGTTAAAGTCAGGCGCGAGATCGTAAAGCGTATTCTAGGGACGCTCCGGCATACTGTCAACCGTCACCGTATGAAGCCTTACCGAGGCGTGGGCATGCGACAAGTCCGCCGAAGGCATGGGCCACTCGCGAAACTGTCACACGGGCGATTGGCACAAAGGGTGTCCGATGATAAGCTTCGTGAAGTAGATCAGTTTGACACGATCGAACCATCCGCATAGGAGAAATGCAATGCGTCGCAGCGTAGCTCTGATTTTCACTCTTGTGGCACTGACGGGCTCCCACGCCTGGAGCGCGCCAAAGACCGAGGATGTTACGTTTCATCGGGATGTCCTTCCCGTCCTCCAGAAAAATTGCCAAACCTGCCATCGCCCGGGAGAGGCCGCTCCGATGTCTTTTCTGACCTACAAAGAGACTCGGCCATGGGCGCGGGCGATCCGAGAAGCGATTGCATTAGGAAAGATGCCGCCCTGGGGCGCCGAGTCCGGCGTGGGAAAGAAGTTTCGCAACGACCGGCGCCTCGAGGAGGCTGAGATCGAAATCCTCAAGGCCTGGGCCGACCAAGGCGCTCCGGCCGGGGCCGCGGCCGATGCTCCGCGGCTGCTCGAGTTCGTAGAAGGCTGGATCATGGGCGAGCCCGACAAGGTCTGGCGGCTTCCCGAGGCGTATCAGGTCCCCGCGAGCGGGACGATCGAATACACCTACTTCATCATCCCCAACGCTTTCCCCGAGGACACATGGGTGGAGGCCGCAGAAGTTCGTCCCGAGGCTCGTTCGGTGGTGCATCACATCATCGCTTATGCCCGCCCACCGGAATCGACCTGGCTGGAAGGTTATGAGCCGAGACGATTCTTCGTTCCCGAGGACAGGAAGAAAAAGGAACAACGCCCGCCCAACCTCAGCCCTTCTCAGTGGCGACGGTGGGTGGCGGGGTACGCGCCCGGCGTGCGCCCGGCGAGGTACGGGTCGGGTTTAGCGAAGCTGATTCCGGCGGGGTCGGACCTGATCTTCGAGTTGCACTATACGGCGGATGGGACCGAGGTTCGCGATCGGTCCTCGGTGGGGATCCGAATCGCCGAGCAGCCGCCAGAGAGGCGCCTGGTTGGCGGCGCGGTCGTGAATGGCGGATTCAAGATTCCTCCCAATGCCTCGAACCATCGCGTTGATGCCTCTGTCGAGTTCAAGAAGGACGTCACGCTGCTCGCACTCACGCCGCACATGCACCTTCGCGGCAAGTCGTTCGAGTTTCGGGTGATCTATCCGACCGGGGAATCGGAGATCCTGGCGCGCGTGCCGAACTACGACTTCAATTGGCAGATTACTTACGAACTCGAAAAACCGATTCCTCTTCCCAAAGGGACGAAAATCGAGTGCACGGCGCACTTCGACAACTCGCCGAACAACCCGCACAATCCTGATCCGTCGGTCGAAGTCGGCTGGGGAGATCAGAGTTGGGAAGAGATGATGATCGGCTTCTTCACTCTGGCTGCGGATATGGATCACGATCCCGACAAGTTGTATAAGGGTCTGAAAAAAGAAGAGAAGCAGGAGTCAACCGGCGACGGCAGCGACTGATCCGCCGCCGACATGCGGCCTCGTCCGGCCCAATACCGCTAGGGGAAGGGATGAGTCCTTGATTCGCCGAGGCGTGCTCGTTGGTTCCCCGTAAGATAGCGGTATGACTCTCCTCTTTGTGCTGCTCGCCGTGGCGGCCGGCTGTTTGCTCCCGGTCCAGGCCGGCGTCAACGCGTCGCTGCGGTTGTCGTTGGGCCATCCGATTCTTGCCGCCGTTACGAATTTCTTCGTTGGGTTAAGCCTGCTCGTAAGCTACGCGGCGGCTACGCAAATCAAGTTGCCGGCGGTTTCTCAGATCGCCAAGGCGCCGTGGTGGTGTTGGGTGGGAGGCTCAATGGGGACGCTACTCGTTCTCTCCGGGGTTGTCTTGTCGCATCGATTGGGCGCGACGACCTTCGCGGCCTGCATTATTCTCGGGCAGTTGGTTGCCTCGGTCGTAGTCGATCATTTCGGCTGGGTCGGTTTTCAGCAACACTCGATCAATTTTCAGAGAGTGGCCGGATTGGTTCTTCTGGCGGCCGGGGTGCTGTTGATTCAGCGATCGTGATGGTTTGGTGAAGGCTCGCCGGAAACCCTACTTGCCCTTGAGTCCGAAGCAGTACACATTGGAGTCGTAGTCGACGGTATAGATCCGACCTTCGGCGACGGCCGGGCTGCTGAAATGCACCCAGGTTTCCATTGCGTCGCCGCTGTTGTAGAGCTCCTCTCCCGTGCGGGCATCGAGCGCGTGGAGAACCTGCGGGCACGACCCGCAACGGACGGGTTCGGGCTGAAAGTAGTAGGGGGAGACTGACGTCCCCGAGCGCGATAACCCGGGTGACACCATTGGCAAGCGCCCGGCCGCAATATGTTTCGCAGTTGAGCCGCGGCCCAAGGAAACCGAGCGAGTGAGCCCTCCGCGGAAATAGAAAAAAGCGCCGCCCTCGCCTGTTAGCTTATATCGACGATTCGACCTGGTAGAGACTCCGTGTCGACGACTTGGTTTCGCTGGATTTGATCCAAAAAAAAACCCGCTCTCAAAGAGCGGGCTGATTAAGGAGAACAACCACTTAATCATATGTTACTGCAACTCCAAGGCAAAACGCCTTCGCGAAGCAGGTCGCCACAGGGTTCACGCCAGAGCGGATACCCGAGCCGTCACCCCGTAACCGCCACTCATCGCTCAGCCTTACTCGCCACGACGGAGTACGCCGTGCGTCAGTGCGATTCGACGAACCAGTTCTGCAATGAGGTCGACCTTCGCCTCCAGCGCGGCGATGGCCGCCAGCTCTTCTGCGGACGCTCGGTCGACTGCCTGGGCAACAAACTGGGCTCTGACCTGCCCGCGAAGAATTCCCGCTGGATTTGACTGCGAGTGGAGATTGATGTAGAAGTCCTCGGGGCTGCGAGGATTCTCTCGACCGTTGCCATACCCTGCGGGTCATCCACGATCACCTGAAGAAAGATATTTCCGAAGCGGCCCGTCATCGGCGTGCTCAACCCAGAACTGATCACCACAGGCCCGCTTTCTCCGACCACACCCTCGTGAATGTGCAGAGCGACTACTGTTTCCTCCTGCCCGAAGAAGTAGGTCACCCTAAAGTCGACGAAGGCGTTCAACAAGTTGCCGTCGTCGTCGCGTCGGACATGGATGGCAATATTTGACAGACCGCCGGCGCTGACCCCTTGGAGAGGCGGCTCCTCAAAAGTTGGACTCAGGTCGGTCCGGTACAAAGCTGTTGCCGCCGAGTCGGCCGACAAGATGATCGGCACCATGACTAACGCCAACGTTAGAACGCACAAATGTTTCATCACGTTTCTCCTTTCGAACGAAAATGCACGTAGATCCCCAAGCGGACCTATCGTAACGCGGAATTTCCGATTTAGACCCCTCTTGCTTATCCGGTTGTTTCAGCAAGCCCCAAGATCTAGTCCAGGATTTCCGATTTGGCTCCTCTGATAGCGGATACTCAATTACCCGTTGCAGGTTTATGTCTGCGAGGGGAACGCCAGCGAGAAGCTGGATTGGTTCAGGATCATCAACATCGCGGGCGAAAAGCTGACCGGCCAAGAGCTGCGGAATGCGGTCTATGCTGGCCCGTGGGTGTCCGACGCAAAGCGGCATTTCAGCCGGAAGGGGGCCGCCTGCCCGGCTTATGCAATTGGCAGCCGGTATGTGAATGGGAGGCCGGAGCGCCAAGAGTACCTTGAAACCGCGATCCAATGGATCAAGTGCGAGCGCCAGACGGTCGAGGACTACATGGCCGCGCATCAGCACGACAAGACCGCAACCACTTTGTGGAACCACTTCCAGTCGGTAATCAACCGGGTGAAGGCGGTTTTCCCGCGCTACCGCAAGCCAATGAAAGGCGTGGATTGGGGCGGGCTTTACGCGCACCTTAAAGACGAGAGCCTTGACCCCGTAGGGCTTGAGGCCGACGTTGTCCGCCTGATGATGGACGACGATGTGACAAGGAAAGCGGGCATCTACCCGTATCTCCTCACCGACGAGGAAAAGCATCTCAACATCCGCGCCTTCTCCAATGCCATGAGGCAGCAGACGTTCGAGATTCAAAAGGGCATCTGCAAGCTATGCGCGAAGGCGTTTGAGATGTCGGACATGGAGGCCGACCACATCACCCCCTGGTCGGAGGGCGGCAAGACAACCGAGAAGAACTGCCAGATGCTTTGTAAAGCGTGCAATCGCAGAAAATCCAACAAATGAGCACATTCGCATCATGCCGGAGCGCAAGTGACTACCGGGTTAGAGCACGTTCCGGGAGTGCCAGATAGGGTAGCGCCCAGAATCGTGCGAATTTATACGCTAAGAGGTTTCGAGTCGGTGCTTGCTGGATCGGTGCAGGTATCGACCGGTACGAAGACGAGCTTGGACCAGTATTCACGCGAGTTCATCGCCGAGAAGGCCCGGCTGCGCCCCGAGGATCTCGGGCTCGTACGCACGGCACGACGATCTCACAACCAACTTGGCCTGGCGTACCAGATCGCCTTCATCCGGCTCACGGGGCGGGCGCCGGGCCAGCAACCTTTCGAGATCCTCGAGGACCTCGTGGGTTATGTGGCAACGGAGCTGAATGCGAATCCCCGAGATCTAGATCTCTATGCGCGGCGCCGGGAGCGCTCGGTCCAGGACATCTGCGAGGTCGTTGCCAGCGTGATGGCCTACGGCTGCAACATTGGCCCCGAGACCATGGCCCGGGTGACCAACGACGTCTCGTACAAGGCCATCCGCCGACTCGCCGACTGGCAGTTCAGCGAGGACAAGCTTCGCGGTGCCCTGGCTGACCTCGTCAATGGGATCTCTCGGTGCGACGCCGCCGAGGTCTGGGGCCACGCGAGGAACCTCGAGCAGCGACGGCCAGCGCTACCTCTTTCCCAGGAAGACCCTGAAGGCCACGTACAGCCATCGCCATCCGATTCGCGCCGTCACGTCTGTCGGTAAACACGCTTCTCTCCCGAGACCTCACCGCAGCCCTGGAGCGGCTCGGTGAGCCGAGTCATCCGGGGCGCTCTTTCGCGCCCTCCGCGCCGCCTGACAGGAAGGCGAACGAGACGACGATCTGGCCGATGAGATAGCCCAGAGTCAACTGCAGAAAAACGCGGCTGCCGTGGTCCATCGGCTGAAGCCTGCGCCAGAGCGGCTTCAGTCTCTCGCTACCGCGAACAGGCTCTTAACCGCTACGACCAAGACTGCGCCCCCCAGGAAGAGCACGAGATTCGCGATGATCCGGGTCACCAACTCCCCGATGTAAGGGATCGCTCCGACGGCGTTTACCGCTACGATCAGCGCGATCGCCGCTAAGAGGAAGGTCTGACTCTCCTTGTCGCTTATATTCAAGGATCCGACGATCAGGCCGAGCACTGCGAGTACCCAGCCAAACCAAGCCTGTTCAAAGCCGAAGCCTCCGGCCACAGCGATCACTAGTCCAACGATAAAAGAACACTTGCCCACTAGCACCATTTTGCCCCTCCTTGCCTAGAAAACAGAATTGCACCAGGATTTCCGATTTGGCTCCTCTGACGGCACGAGTCTACACCCTCACCCGGCGAAGCGCAACCATTTCTCCACCCGAAAGAGGCGGCGGCTGAGGCGGGACCGATCGAGCCCCCTTCTTGCCCCTCATGGGGGCTGATCCGCCGCTGCGAAGTCAATTTCGCAGACACCCCTCCGAGCTTCCGTCCTCAGTACACAGATTTCGCATTCGCCAAGTGCGGTGCTAACCACCCGGCACAGGCAGCGCCCAGATCCTCCGCAGCATGTCGCCAAACAGCCGCCGGTTCAGATGTCCCTCGGCCAAGAGCAACCAGTAGTACCGCGCGTGCTTGACCAATCTGCCGCCCGTCTTCATCAACCGCTGCTGCAAGCTCGTCAGTGACCACGTCTTGATCCTGTGCGGCAACCCGAGTCGCCGCCACAGGTTGCCCAGGTTGTAGGCCGGCACGCTTAACTGCAAGCGCACCTCGTTCGCCCGGAAGCGATGGCACGACAGCCGCGTCCAGTGCGTCGCTTGCTTACCTTCTTTGATCCACTGCTCCGCCGTGCCGCGCTTGTTGTAGAAACGCACCACCGACCGGCTTGGCAAGCTCATGTTCGTCACGATAAAACCGACGCGCGCGAATAGCTCGCCCTGGTGGTGCTCGACCTTGGCGACAACTCGTCTCGGCCCCTTCCAGCTCTCCGCCTGATAGCGAAAGCTCTTGTAGCGCACTAGCGGCTTGCGGCCGGGCCTCCCCGGCGGACGAAACAGGATGTCTTCGATCTCCAGCTCCAGGTTCTTATTGGCCGGAATGCGGATCGCGTAGTCCGCGCCGCGCTCCTCCAGCGCCTCGTAGATCTCCGGCTTGGCAAAGGCGGCATCGCCCCGGAAGGCGACCTGCTTGCCCGCAGCCTGTTGGCGCTCGATCTCCGGCAACAATAGCTCATCCCAGTCCTCGGCGCTGTGCACGTTGCCGGGACGCAGCTTGGCAGCGAGGCAATCACCATGACCGTTGAACAAAAGCAACGGGTGGTAGCAGACCGACTCGAAGTGTCCGTTGTAGGCACTGCCTTCTTGTTGGCCATGGACCGGACTCTCGGTGGAGTCCATGTCCAGAACGACCCGCTCGGAGTCGTCGAACGCCTCCGCTTGCCCGACCAGCTCTCGGTTCAGCGCCATCAGCCCCAGCAGGTTCTCTTCGCTCGCCAGCATCTCCGTCTCGAAGCCATGCAGCGTCGAGGTCAAGGCCGCTCGGCGATCCCAGTTCCTCTGCGAGCCGATCAAGCGAAACGTCGGGTCAGCCGACACTCGGACGGCGTCGTTGACGTCCTCGTAGCCTGCCAAGCGGCTGTAGATCGACTGGCGCAGCAGATCGGCCAGCGGGAACTTCTTGTTCAAGCCTTGTCGCGAGTCGCTGAGATACTCATCGATCAGCTTCCCGAGACCGAGCCGCTCGTCCAGTTCGCGAACCAAAATCAGGCCACCGTCGGAAGTGACATGCGATCCCTGGAAATCGACTTTCAACAAGCCGTTGAAACTTAGCTGGAATGGCTTGGTTTGTTCTCACCCATTGGGTGTTGGCCTCCATGGCGTCCTCATCGGGCTCTAGCCCCTATGAATAAAGACGCTCAAGGCCGCTGGAAGGTCGGGATGTCAAACATCAAATTGAAAATGCGGGCTGATATCAGGAGTCTACACCCTCACCCGGCGAAGCGCAACCATTTTCTTCACCTTCTTCACCCGGAAGAGAGCGGCGGCTGAGGCGGCACCGATCGAGCCCCCTTCCGGCCCCTCATGGGGGCTGATCCGCCGCTGCAGAGGCAATTTCGCAGACACCCCTCCGAGCTTCCGTCCTCAGTACTCAGATTTCGCATGCGCCAAGTGCGGTGCTACCTGCCCGGCACAGGCAACGCCCAGATCCGGCCCAGCATGTCACCGAATAGCTTGCGGTTGAGATGCCCGTCGGCCAGGAGCAGCCAGCAATACCGAGCATGCTTGACCAGCCGTCCGCCCGTCTTCATTAGCCGCTGTTGCAAGCTCGTCAGCAACCAGCTCTTGATCCGTTGCGGCAGTCCGAGCCGCCGCCACATGTTGCCCAGGTTGTAGGCCGGCACGCTCAGTTGTAGCCGTACCTCGTTCGCCCGGAACCGCCGGCACGACAGGCCTTGTCCAATGCGTGGCCTGTTTGCCTTCCTTGATCCACTGCTCCGCCGTGCCGCGCTTGTTGTAGAAGCGCACCACCGAGCGGCTTGGCAAACTCATGCTCGTGACGATGAATCCGACGCGCGGGAATAGCTCGCCTTGGTGATGCTCGACCTTGGCGACAACCCGCCTCGGCTTCTTCCAGCTCTCCGCCTGATAGCGAAAGCTCTTGTAGCGCACTAGCGGCTTGCGGCCGGGCCTCCCCGGCGGACGAAACAGGATGTCTTCGATCTCTAACTCCAAGCTCCTGTTCGCCGGAATACGGATGGCGTACTGCACGCCGCCTTCCTCCGAAGACTCATAAACTTCCGGCTTGGCAAACGCCGCATCGCCCCGGAAGGCGACCTGCTTGCCCGCAGCCTGTTGGCGCTCGATCTCCGGCAGCAGCAACTCGTTCCAGTCCTCAGCGCTGTGCACATTGCCGGGACGCAGCTTCGCCGCCAAACAATCACCGTGCCGGTTGAACAACAACAACGGGTGGTAGCAGACGGACTCGAAGTGCCCGTTGTAGGCACGGCCCTTCCTGTTGGCCATGGACCGCACTCTCGGTGGAGTCCATGTCCAGAACGACCCGCTCGGAGTCGTCGAACGCCTCCGCTTGCCCGACCAGCTCCCGGTTCAGCGCCATCAGCCCCAGCAGCTTCTCTTCGCTTGCCGGCATCTCCGTCTCGAAGCTGTGCAGCGTCGAGGTCAAGGCCGCTCGGCGACCAGTTCCTCTGCGAGCCGCGGAACGTCGGGTCAGCCGATACTCGGACGCGTCGTTGAGGTCCTCGTAGCCCGCCAAGCGGCTGTAGACCGACTGGCGCAGCAGATCGGCCGGCGGGAACTGCTTGTTTGTGCCTTGCCGGGAGTCACTGAGATACTCATCGATCAGCTTCCCGAGACCGAGCCGCTCGTCCAACTCCCGAACCAGGAATTATTGAGTCTCGCATAATATCCTGTCAATCGAGACAAAGAGAAGACTGTTTCCAGAAAGCGGTAATCAAGCGCGTTTTGCGGCGCGTGCGCCGCAGCGTTTTGCGGGCACGTTCGTCGAGTTCCCAGTAGTCCTTCGGACAGACGTTCGGCAACTCGTGCTGTTTCCAGTACGCCCAGATGTATTCCACCGGATTCAGCTCCGGCGCATACGCCGGCAAATACTCCGTCACGATATGGCCTTGCGAGAGTTCAATGAACTCTCGCACCATCCGACTGCGATGCGCCGGCAAGCGGTCCCAGACGATCATCAACGGGCCGTCCATGTGGCGAACCAAGGCCTGCAGAAAGTCGATGACCTCCAACTCGCCAATCGCGCCGGGATAGAGCCGAAAGTAAAAGTTGCGCAACGTCAACCCGGCCGACACCGAAAGCTTCTGCCAATTGAAGTTGAACTCCAGCAGCGGCGTCTCGCCGCGCGGCGCCCAGGTGCGGCAACGATGCGGCTTCTGACTCCATCCGCTTTCGTCGATGAAGACGATCGTGCGGTCTTGTTTGCGAGCTTTTTTTTAATGGCCGGCCACCTCTTGCACTTCCAGTCGCGGATGGCCTCTTCGTTGCGCTCGCGGGCTTTGCCGACCGGGCGTTGCGGGCTCCAGCCGAGCGCCCGCAGGATCTTCCAGACATGGCCCTCGTGATAGCGCACGCCGAACTCGTCTCGGATCAGACGAGCCACCCGCGGACAGCTCCACAACGGCGTCGGGAAGCCGTGCGCCTCGGGGCCTTCGAGCAGCAGGATCTCCAGGCGTTCGAGCTGCGTGGCGTCTAATAGCGGCTTGCGGCCGGCGCGGCCGGCCTTGCGCAGCCCGGCCTCGCCTTGCGCCAGGTACTGTCGTCGCCACTCACTGACGGTTTGGCGGGCGACTGTCAGACGCCTGGCGGTTTCGGACTGATTGAGTCCTTCATCGAGCAAACGCATCGCTTCGAAACGGCGTTTCTCCAATGCTTCGAAATCGCGGCGCTTTCCTTTCGGTGTTCCCATACATAAGAATACGTACGGCAACACCAAAAGATGTCACTCTATTTTGCGAGACTCAATAAGCCACCGTCGGAAGTGACACGCGATCCTTGGAAATCGACCTTCCATAATCCGTTGAAAGTTAGCTGGAACGGCTTTCTCTCTTTTTCACCCATCGGGTGTTGGCCTCCCTGGCGTCCTCATTGGGCTCCGACCCCTATAAATAAGGACGCTGAAGGGCGGCGCAAAGTCTGGATACCAGGTTCAAATTGGAAATCCGGCGTTAGGGAACCCGGTAAGAATCGGATTCTGCGGCGCTCGGGCGGCGCTTACGATTTGTCTAAGTTCGAGAAGAGAACTCAGTAACTAATGTTCAAATTGACGCCGGCAATCGAACCGGTGTAATAAAAACAATCGGCACAGGTCCTCAAACTCTCGTCGCCCGTAATGTAGTTATAAAACGGCGAGAGGGTGACGTTAGTTCCCACGGGAAGGTCGAGTGACACGCCGAAGACAACGTCACTGACGGCGGTCTTCTCGATCCATTGCCCTTGGTTGATACCGAGCGAGGTCGAGAGATTCAGCGCGACGCCGCTGCCGACGTCCACCGAATGGCCTACGCCGAAGAGGTAATACATGCCGTCGCCGTTGTGCATGTCGCCGTAGACGCCGAAACTCGGCTGGAGAATCGTATCCACCGAAATGGCGCCGTACACTTCGTTCGAATAGCGTCCTTCGCGAAAGTTCGGAAAAGCGTAGTTGATGTAGCCTACATTGAGCGAAACTTTGTCGTTCAACGCAAAGCCGTAGTCCAGGGTAAGGTCGTGCTCGGTCCAGTGATTCCCCGCGATGCCGCTGTCTCCGAAAGCGGTGTGGGCGACGTTGCTCCACGAGGAGATGGAAAACCCGCCGTAGCTGAACCCGATACCGGGTTGCATCGACGCGGTGTTGCTTAAGTTTTGACCGCGCCAAATGTATTTACTCGTAAAAGCGTTATCAAACGATATGCTCCATGGTTTTTCTTCATCCTGCGCTTGCGCGCTAACGACTCCCAACGAAGCCGCTAACGAAATGATTACCAAGAGTGTCTTAAACTGTTTCATTGTTGACCACCTGATTCCTTCGTCTCTCCACCAAGCCGCCCCTTCCGGGGGCGCTTGTTTTTCGCGGTTCGTATCAACTGGGAAGTTCCCGGCTTGCGCCGGATGACCGCCAGGTTGCGGAGGTTCGTCTTGGAAATCCCTCAACCGTCAACCTCACTCTAAGCCACATCGGGTAACACAGCAAGAAAATAATTGTTATCGGCGCGATAGAAAAACTTTTGCGGCTTTTCCGGTGCGCGGAGACACTTGGAAGTCGTTGCTTTTAAGGGGCTTCCTCATCGGCTCGGCGGCAAGGCCGGGGCGCGAGGCCGTCGATGAGCGCCGGAAAATCATCCACGCGCCACGCGCCGTTCGGTCACCGAGGCGGACTTCGCGCCATAAGATAGAGGTCGATGCCGAAACGCCCGCACAGAATTCGGCCCTACTTGGTCTCGGTTTCGATCGGCATCCTGGGCGCCGTCACAGCAGCCGAATGGATCCTCTCGAGCGGAGCCGCGGGGCCGCCGGCGATTCCCTTTTACAATCGCCTCTACCCGTACGTAATGTTCCGGCCCCACGAGAATACCGGCTTCATCAGCCACGACGTGAATCTGGCGTCGAACATCATGTCCCGTAACCAGCGGGTCGTTCACCACTTCAGCAATGAAGACGGGTTGCGCGTCGAAGCGTTGGACTACGATTTGCCCAAACGAAAGCCCCTAGGACAATGGCGCGCGGCCGTGTTGGGCTCCTCGGCGGTGCAGTTGGGAACAACCTACGAAGACTCTCTACCGGGGGCCTTGCGGACGGTGTTGCGCCGGCATCACCCCGGCCGCGATATCGAGGTCATCAATGCCGGCATCCAATCGGCGGTTTCGCGGCAAACCATCGCTCACTTGCTCTTCACGGTGAAAGATTACGATCCGGATCTCGTCGTCCTCTACGACGGATTCAACGACTTGATGCTGCCGCTCAACTACGAATCGCGTCCGAACTTCCCCTACAACTTTCAAACTCTCGAGGCCGCTTGGGAACAGTACCGCAACGAACATCAAGCCCCGCTTTGGCGTGTGATATTGGAGCGCAGCCACCTCTACCGGGGCCTGCGCGCGCGTTTCAGCAACCACGACGAACCGAAACCCGGTCTCTACGTCGGCCCCAACGCCCGCTCGCCCGAGGAAATTCTCCGGGATCCCGAGTGGGTTCGCCGCCACGTGACGGCCTATCTTTCCAACTGGGAAAAGCTGATCGAGTTATCGAGGGGCTATGGTTTCGGCGTCGTGTGCGTGTTGCAACCGACGGCGGTGCTCGACGGCGCCTTCGGGTCGCGCATCACCGCCGAGGGATATGGCCTGGACGAGGAGCGCGCCGAAGCTTGGGTCGGGGCGCTGGGGTTTGTCTACGAAGAAGCGTCTCGGCAAGTCGAGCAGTTGCGACGGCGCTCCGTCGGGGCGACGATTCTGGATTTCAGCCACGTCTTGTCGCCGGGCGAAGAGCATTTCTGGGACGTGGTCCACGTTTACGATGAGACCAATCTCCTGTTGGCGGAAAAACTGCTTGATCGAGTCGAGGCGTTGCGCTTGCTTGGGAACGGGGCCGGACGGCAACTCGTCGGTTCGGGGCGCGGGCGCTTGGCTAACCCTGATACCCCAACACCAACAACGTCAGATCGTCGCGTTGAGGAGCCCCGGCGGTGAAACGGTTGATATCGTCGCGAACAGCTTGAAACAGCTCCTGCGGTGTCGCTTCGATGTTGCGGGCCACCACTTCCTTGAGGCGGTCCTCGCCGAACTGCTCTTCGGAAAAGTCCTCGGCTTCCGACACACCATCGCTATAAATGACCAACTTATCGCCGGGGTTCAGGCGGGTTTCTTCCTGCGGGAATTCGGCGTCGGGGAACAGGCCGATCGGAAAACTCGTCGCGTTGAGGCACTCCAGCTCGCCCGACGCCCGCGCGACCATCGTGGGGCAGTGGCCAGCACTGACCCAACGCATGAGGCCGTCTTTTTTGAGTAGGCAATAGAAGACCGTGGCGAACTTGGCTGACCGCGATCGTTCGCAAATATAGTTGTTGATGCGGGCCACGATGTCCGCCAAACTCGCGTCAAGATCAGCGGTCGCAAAAAAGGCGCCCTGAATCAGCGAAGTCAGCAGCGCCGCCGAAACGCCCTTGCCGGAAACATCCGCCAATACCGCGCCCCAATGATCGGGCGACAACGGCATGACGTCGAAGTAATCTCCGCCGACTTGCTGGCAGGCTTCGCTGCTGCCGTCGGCAACCAACCATCCTTTCGTCGGCAGCTTGGCCGGCAACATCGACTGCTGAATGTCGCGGGCGATCTTAAGTTCCTGCTCGATGTCGTGTTTCTTGCGCTCTTCCCCGATCAGCCGGGCGTTTTCAAGAACCGTCGAAATTTCGATCGCCAGCGTCTGGAGCAACTCGCGGTTGCCGCCGGCAAGCTTGCCCTGCTTGGAGTCGGCGTAGAGAACCCCGAGCGTATCTTGGCGGGCCGACAGCACGCTGGTTTCATGCTGTTGCCCGACCCGGATCCTCACCAGCGGCACGCAGACCACGCTGCGCAGGGCCAGCGCCTCCACCGTGCCTTCTTCCTTGGATCCGGTCTGCTCGATTTCGGAGGGATCGAAGACCATCGACAGCAAGTCGCGGCGGCTATCGAGGGCTTGACGAATGACCGAGCGCGGAATCCGCAAATCATCCCCGCTCAAGATCTTGCCGTCGCGGTCGCGGGCGACTCTGATTTCCAGCTCGCCCTGCTCATTGGTCAACATCAAGAAACCGCGTTCGGCGCGGGTGACGACCAAGGCGGCGTCCACCGCCGCCGCCAAGACGTCGTCGACGGCCAACGACGATTGCAGCGCCAGCGCAACATCGAGGACGGCACTGAGCTGCCCCAAATTCCCGGGGCTCTTCTCGGTCGGCAGCGCGGCCACCTTCTCCATCAGCGGGGCTGAAAAGCCGGGCTCGGCGCCGACAAAAACTTGGTAGGAATCATCGACCCCGAATGCGATGCGATCGCCCGGAGACAGTTCTTGACGCTTGACCTTGACGCCGTTCACCGTCACGCCGTGACGGCTGTCGAGGTCTTCGAGAAAATGTATTCCGCTCTCCAGCAGAATCTGGGCGTGGGTTCGGGAAATGCGACTGTCGCGAAGGGATAAGTCGCAATCGGGTAAACGGCCGATGCGGAAGGGGCTGCGGTTGACTTCGACTTCCCGGCGATCACCTTCGGAGTCGACGACGCTCAAATGGAGAGGTGTCGGCGAAGGGGCGGGCCGCGAACCGGAGGAACCGTGGGACGCCATCGTTGCGGGCCGTCAGCGGGCCTCGACCGAACTTCGGGAGCCGCGGCGGCGTTTCGGCGTCGCGTCCTCGGCCGGCTCGGGAAGCGCCTCGGCCTCTTTGGCAACGGACCCTTGACAATCGGCGCAATACCCACCCACTTCGGTGCGGGCCACGAGAATTTTGAAGCCGAAATCCGACTCGATCTGATCTTTGAGGTTCTGCAACGGGCGCCCGAAAAACTCCTGGACGGCGCCGCAGCGCAAGCAGACCACATGGGCGTGCTCGCGTTTGAGTCGAGTTTCGTAGTAGTGCTGATCCCCTTCGTGATGCAGTAGATCCAGCTCGTCAATCAAACCCTCTTGCTTGAGAACTTTGAGGGTCCGATAGATGGTGACGCGGCTGATTTTGGGATCGCGCTCCTTGGCAAGCCCGTAAAGGCGGTCGGCGTTCAGATGCGTGTGAGAGTTGTGAATGATCTCGAACAGCAACTCCCGCTGGCGCGTCAGCCGCACACCGTGCTTGCGCAGAGGAGCCTTGAGAGAAGCTGTTCCTTGAGCCATTGGAGCCCGCTAGAAGACCCCTTATGGTACCACAGGGGTCGCTTTTCTCCCGATTCAAGAGGAGCGGCGGAGGCGTCGGTGCGAGACGTGGCGCACGCAATCTTGCGTGCCGTGTCGGCATTCGTGCCGACATGTCTTCAGGCACAAAGCTCCTCGGGAGGGCTGCAAGACTTCCGACCCGCTCGACGACGCGAGCTCTCAGCCCGACCACTCCGCTCGGTCGCTGAAGACATACCGGCACGAATGCCGGTACGGCACGCAAGAATGCGCGCGCCACGTCGGGAGCCCCCCGCCACCATCCCGTCCTTGACATCACCGCGTTGCCCTGCGATCTTTCTTGGGAGATGAAGTCGAACAAGTTTCCGCCGCCTTGGCGATTCGTTGCCGCGGCTTCGACCGTGCTCTGCCTCGCGGGGCTTCTCGCCGCCGAGACCTGGAGCCAATTCCGCGGACCGAACGGCACGGGCGTAGCCGAAACCTCCGGTCTGCCGACTCGGTTCGGACCCTCGCGCAACCTCGTCTGGCGCAGATCGTTGCCCGCCGGCCACTCCTCGCCCGTCCTCAGCGAGGACCGGATTTTCGTCACCGGCATCGCACAGCGGCGGCTCTACACGATTTGCCTCGACCGCGCCTCCGGCAAGATTCTTTGGCGGCGTGAAGCGCCTCGCGGCCGCACCGAGCCGTTTCATCCCATCAACGGCCCGGCCTCGCCCAGCCCGGTCACCGACGGTTCGAACGTCTACGTCTTCTTCGGCGACTTCGGAATCATCTCCTACGGGCCCGACGGCAACGAACGCTGGCGGGTTCCGCTCGGCCCCTTCAGCACCCCCAACGGTCACGGCACCTCGCCCATCCTCGCCGACGGCATGGTCATTTTGATGTCCGACCAGGACAAAATGTCGTTCCTGCTCGCCTTGGACCGCGAGACCGGCGCCGTTCGCTGGAAAACCGAGCGCCCCGAAGTTGTCCACGGTTATTCGACACCGACGCTGTATCGGCCCGGCGACGGACCGTTGCAGATCATCACGCCAAGTTCCTACCGCATCAGCTCCTATTCGGCCGCCACGGGCGAAAGGCTTTGGTGGTCGCGAGGTCCTACCTGGCAGATGAAACCCGTCGCCGTCGTCGATGGGGAGACGATCTACGTCACCGGCTGGGCTCCCGGCGCCGATC
The DNA here is from genome assembly GCA_965238125.1 of Bryobacterales bacterium. Lineage (GTDB taxonomy): Bacteria > Acidobacteriota > Terriglobia > Bryobacterales > UBA6623 > UBA6623. The sequence continues at coordinate 6,908,410 of OZ250179.1, forward strand.
CCGGTCAGCGTCAGGGTTTGCCGCCCTATGAAACGGCCGTCAAGAAAGGCGACGCCGACGGCGACCGCAAGATCTCCGAGCAAGAAGCCGTCGACAACGGCTGGCGTCACGGCGGCGGCTGGGGGTTGATCGATCTCGACAACGACGGCTTGCTCGACCGCCGCGATTGGGAGTTCTTCCGCGCCCGCCGCGCCGCCCACAACGCCACGTTCGCGCTCCGCCCGCCCCCGGGCGCACGCGGAGATATCACCGACCAGGCAACGCTGTGGCGATACGAAAAGGCCGTCCCCGTCGTCTCATCGCCTCTGCTCTATCAGGGAGTCCTCTACACCATCAAGGACGGCGGCATTCTCACGGCTTTCGACCCGGCCGACGGCAAAGTCTTGAAACAAGGACGCCTAACCGGCGCGATCGACAAGTATTTCGCCTCGCCCGTCGCGGCGGACGGCAAAATCTACTTCGCCTCGGAAAACGGCAAGCTCAGCGTTGTGAAAGCCGGAGCGGACTGGCAAGTGCTGGCCGTCAACGACCTCGCCGAGCCCTGCCACGCCTCCCCCGCCATCTCGGCCGGCCGGCTCTACGTGCGAACCCAAAACGCCCTCTACGCCTTTGCGAAAAGCGAGTAGCGTAGCCGGCGCCGGCCGTCCCGGTACCGGATGATTCAGGATCGACGTGGATCAACCAGCTACCCTGTCGGACGGCTTTACAAGTTCCCGCCCGCCGGGGCCAGTCGTTCCAGTTCCTCGAACCAGTTATGCACGATGTGGATGCGGTCGCGCACGGGGGACTTGCCGCGGCGCACGTAGTAGGCACGCCGACCGTCCGAGGAGACCCTAAAGGAGATGCCGACCGTGTCCACGAAATCGGGGAGCTCGAAGACCACCCGCGGCGTACTGATCTCAAGCCGCGGCTCTCGAGTGATGCGGCTAGCCAAAATACGGTTGGCTTGGCGGTAGAAGAGCTCGCCGCAGGCCCGGCACCAAACCGGCTCCAGGCCGCCGCCGGTCGACACCTGGCCACGGTCGCCCCCGTCGACCTCCTCAACCCAGACCTGATAGGGTCCGCCGCCTTCTCTGGACGCATAGGCGACCAAGGCTCCGTCGGGCGACAGTGCCGCGCCAAAAATTCCCAGGTACCCGTTCGGGGCTTCGCGGCTCCACAGTCGATCCGGCGGCACAGTGACGCTCAACACGGCGACTCCTCGAACAAAGTCCGAGACGCCGATACGGCCCGGCTGGACCCAGGAGTTCGGCACGATTCGGCTCTCGCTCGACAGCAACTCCCGGGCGGCGCCGGTCCGAATCTTGTGGATCAACAGCCTCTCGGCGGCGCCACCCGACGACTTAGACCAAACAGCCAGCGCTGTCCCGTCGGGGCTCCAGACAGGCCAGCCGACGCTTGCCGGCCCGGTAAGCATACGACCGCCGTCCTCGGCGCTCCAAATCCACACGTAGTCCCGCACGTCGGGCATTTGCACCGCTATCCGGCGGTCGTCGGGAGCTATGTCGAAGACGCCGTAAACCTGTTCAGGAACATCGAGAACGCCCTCGTTTCCCCGCCGATCCACCCACGCCAAACGGCCTTTCACCAGGTCATTTCCCGATACGAAGGCGACCGCGCCGTTGTCCGCGAATGCTGCGTGCACCTTGCCGAAGAGCGATTCCATAGCCACGCCCTCGAGCACCGGAACCGCGTCTCCGGTCAGCTCCAGGCGCTCGAGGTCGAACGGCGCTGCCAACAAGCTCCCCCCGCTGCCGAACACGAGATGACCGCTGGGCAAGTAGCGGGGGTCGAAGCCGCTGATCGGCAAAGCTTTGTCTTCAGCGCCTTCCAGCGAGACGACCCTAATCTGGTTGTAGTCACTCTTAGTGCTCTCATCATTTCCGACCGAGGCGAGGACCGCGCGGCCACCGGGCAGCACCGCGGAGACACCTCCAATAGCCCCCAAATGCATCGAAGAGTCCGAGAGTTCGGAGGGTTCGCCGCCCGCGGCCGGCACGCCGGCTAGTGTTTGACCTATGTGATCCGAGAAGTAGATGGTGTCGTCGATCCAAGTCGCCGAGACCGGCGTGCTGGCTCGGCACAGGGTGGCGGGTGTGCCGCCGCCCAGTTTTACTTTTTTGACGCGGTCCGGCGTCAGGAAACCAAGCTCCGAGGAGTTCGGGGAGAAGAACGCGTAACGCGCGCCCTCCGTACCGGGGATGGGGCGAGGATCCTCGAAGCGGGTGAGGTCGCGGTGGTAAAGGCGCGTGCCCTCTTCCGCCTGCCCTACGTAGACGAGATGTCGACCGTCGGGAGAAAGGGCCAACGCCGGGCTGTCGAAGCCAACGAGGGGGTACTGCGTGCCCAGGGCGAGGTGGGCCGATTCCGGTAAAGTCACGACGGTACGCGTCGCCGGGCGCGGGCTCTCGGGCTCGCGTGGCGCCGGCTCAGTGAAATAGAGAAAAGTGAGAACTGCGCACACGAGGGCCGTGACGGCGAATAGGCCCCACGGCAGCCAGGAGGTGGGCACGACATCTCGCGAGGGTGCGTACGACGGAACCGTCTCCTTCGCCGGTACCGCCGGAGCGCGTGTCGCGGGCCTGGGGAGAGTGGATTGCGCTCTTTTTGCAAGCCCCCGCAAGTCGACGATCATCTCCTCGACGTGCTGGTAGCGGTCTGCCGGGTCCTTGGCCAGCGCCTTGCCGACGATGAACTCCAACTCCATGGGCAGACCCGCCCGCAAAGCGGTGACCGGCTCGGGCTCCTGGTTGGAGATGGCATAGAGAACCGCCTCCTGCCGTTCTCCACCGAACGGCAAGCGGCCCGTCACCATCTCGTAGATCACGACTCCGAGGGACCACATGTCGGTTCGCCGATCGGTCGGACGGCGCTCGGCCTGCTCGGGCGACATGTAGGCGGGAGTGCCCAGAGTCGTGGACGCTTTGGTCAGCCTTGATTGCTCGGCGAGTTGCGCCAGCCCGAAGTCCATGATCTTGACCTGACCCTCCGCGGTCAGCATCAGGTTGGCCGGTTTGATGTCGCGGTGAACGACGCCCTTCTGGTGGGCCGCCTTGAGCCCCTCGGCTGTCTGTGCGGCGATGTCGATCGCCTCCTCGAGCTTGAGCGGGCGATCGCTGATCTTGTCCTTGACGGTCCGTCCCTCGACGAAGGCCATGGCGAGGAAGGTTTCTCCCTCGGCCTCGTCGATTTCATAGACGGTGCAAATATTGGGATGGTCGAGCGCCGCCGCGGCTTGGGCTTCGCGATGGAAACGCTTGCGGGCTTCCTCATCCTGGAGCAGATGAGCCGCTAGGAACTTCAGCGCGACGGCCCGCTTGAGCTTCGTATCCTCGGCCTTGTAAACGACACCCATACCGCCCTCGCCGAGCTTGGCGGTGACTTCGTAATGGCTGATGGTTTGGCCGATCACGCTAAGGAGATTCTACCGCTTTGGGGTGCCGGCGGTGCGCGACGGGTGCGCGACATAAATGTGGGAGCTTGTGGGTTTGTCTTTTTTTGTGGCGTTTTTCCTTGCGTATGTATACGCTAGGTAATAAGGAGGTGCCCCGTGCCCCAATCTCTCGCTGCCCTCGAACGACAACGTGCCGCGATTCTCTCCGAGATCCTCCACTTAGGAGACTTTCGCAGCGGCTCGATTACCGCCACCCGCGGCCGCTGCGGCAAACCGAATTGCCGCTGCCACCAACCCGACCAACCGCCCCATGGTCCGCATTTCCGCCTCACCAAAAAAGTGAGCGGCAAGACCGTGACTGAGACCTTCTCTTCGCCCGCGGATCGCCGCAAGGCCGAACGCCAGGTGGCCGAGTTTCATCGCTTTCAACAACTCAGCCGGCAATTGCTCGATGTCAACGAAAGCATTTGCCGTCTGCGACCCGCCACAGACACCCCGAAGCCCCAGGAAAAAAAACGGCCGAAACCATCCGCCACGAAGTCGCCCAAGAAGTGACGCAGCTGCTCGGGGTCATCTTCCGCGGCCAACGCCGCGGCGACCCCCTCGATCTCGAAGCCGTCGAGACGGCGGTTCGCGGCACCATGCATCGCGCCGGGACCACGCTGCTGAGCAAGTTACTGTCGTCCTCCGAGACCGTGCCGTCCCGAATCCCCTGCCCCTGCGGTCAACAAGCTTGCTGCCGCGATACTCGCCCCAAACAACTCACCACCGTGGTGGGCGAGGTGCGTTTCGAGCGCGCCTACTACCTCTGCTCGACATGCCGCCGGGGACAAAGCCCGCGCGACCGCGAACTCGACATCGAAGGCACCGCCTGCTCGCCCGGCGTGCGCCGCATGATGGCGCTGGTGGGCAGCGAAACTTCTTTCGAGCAAGGCCGTGAACAACTCGACGTCTTGGCCGGTCTCGACGTTACCGCCAAGTCCGTCGAACGCCATGCCGAGGCCCTCGGCGCCGACATCGAAGCCCGCGAGCAAGTGGCGATCCAACGCGCCAAGCAACTCGACTTGCCGCACGTCGCCGCCCCCGCCGTGCCCCTGCTCTACATCGAAATGGACGGCACGGGCATTCCCGTCGTGGCCGCCGAGACCGCCGGCCGTGTCGGAAAAACTGCGGGGCGGCCGGCCCGCACCCGCGAGGTCAAACTCGGCTGCGTCTTCACCCAAACCACCACCGACGAACAAGGCCGGCCGCGGCGCGACGAGAACTCGACCAGTTACAGCGCGGCGATCGAGGGAGCCGAGGCGTTCGGCTTGCGGCTGTATACGGAAGCTTGGCGGCGGGGCTGGAGCCGTGCTCGCAAGAAAGTCATTCTCGGCGACGGCGCGCCCTGGATCTGGAACCTGGCACATCAGCACTTCCCCGGCGCCGTCGAGATCGTCGACCTTTACCATGCGCGGCAGCATCTGTGGGAGTTGTCGGCGAAACTGTTCCCGAGCGATGAGCGCCGGCGGAAACGTTGGGCCGCGCGGTTGTTGCACAAGCTCGAACAAGGCAAGATCAAGGCGTTGGTGAAAGTCTTACGCGGGTTCTCCACGCCGAATCAGGAGTCGGCCCATTTGCTCGCCAACGAGGCGGACTACTTCGAGCGCAACGCCGAGCGGATGCGGTATCCCGAGTTTCGCCGCCAGGGATTGTTTGTCGGCTCGGGAGTGGTCGAGGCGGGCTGCAAGAAGGTGATCGGCGCGCGGTTAAAGCGCTCCGGCATGTTCTGGACGGTGCGCGGCGCCAACGCCATCATCGCGTTGCGCTGCTGTCGGCTGAGCGGAAGGTTCGAGGATTACTGGGAGGCCCGTGCCCGCGCCGCTTGATTTCCCACATTTATGTCGCACACCCACGTCTTTTCGCGCTGAACCCTGCACATCACCTCCGCCGGTAGGCGCCAGGGCTCGTCCGTCCGCTCACAGACGTTGATTGAGCGGACTGAACGGCGCTCCGGCCGACACTGCTCTCTGCGAAACCTTTTTGGAGCCAAAAACTGTTGATCCTCGCCCGGGCAACGCTACCCACCCGGCACAGGCAGCGCCCAGATCCTATGCAGCATGTCGCCGAACAGCCGCCGGTTCAGATGTCCTTCGGCCAACAGCAGCCAATAGTACCGCGCATGCTTGACCAGCCTACCGCCCGTCTTCATCAGCCGCTGTTGCAAGCTCGTCAGCGACCAGCTCTTGATCCGTTGCGGCAGCCCGAGCCTCCGCCATAGGTTCCCCAGGTTATAGGCCAGCACGCTGAGTTGCAGTCGCACTTCGTTGGCCCGGAACCGATGGCATGACAGCCTTGTCCAATGCGTCGCTTGTTTGCCTTCCTTGATCCACTGCTCCGCCGTGCCGCGCTTGTTGTAGAACCGCACCAGCGAGCGGCTCGGCAAGGCCATGCTCGTGACGATGAAACCGACGCGAGGAAACAACTCACCTTGGTGATGCTCGACCTTCGCAACAACCCGCCGGGACTTCGACCAGCTCGCGGCCTGATACCGAAAGCTCCTGTAGCGCACCAGGGGCTTTGCGCTCGGCCTGCCCGGCGGACGAAACAGGATATCTTCGATCTCCAGCTCCAGGCTCTTGTTGGCCGGGATGCGAATCACGTAGTCCACGCCGCGCTCCTCCAACGTCTCGTAAATATCCGGCTTGGCGAAGGCGGCATCGGCCCGGAACGTCACCTGTTTGCCCTCCGCCTGTTGGCGTTCGATTTCCGGCAGCAGCAGCTCGTCCCAGTCCTCGGCGCTGGACACGTTGCCCGGTCGCAACTTTGCCGCCAAGCAATCGCCGTGCTGGTTGAACAGCAACAGTGGGTGGTAGCAGACCGACTCGAAGTGGCCGTTGTAGGCGCTGCCTTCCTGCCGGCCGTGGACGGGGCTCTCGGTAGAGTCCATGTCCAGCACGACGCACTCGGAGTCATCACCGGCCTCGGCTTGCGCGATCAACTCGCGGTTCACCGCCATCAGCCCGATCAGATTCTCGTCGCCGGCGAGCATGGCGGTCTCGAAGCTCTGCAGCCGGGAGGTCAGCGCCGCGCCGCGATCCCAGTTCTTCTTCGAGCCAATCAGCCGAAAGGTTGGATCGGCGGAGACACGAACGGCGTCGTTGAGATCCTCGTAGCCCGCCAAGCGGGAGTAGACCGACTGTCGCAGCAGATCGACGAACGGGAACTTCTTGTTCGAGCCTTGCCGCGAATCCGTCAGATGCTCGTCTATCAGCTTGCCTAGTCCGAGTCGTTCGTCCAGTTCGCGAATGAGAATCAGCCCGCCATCCGAGGGTGACTCGCGATCCTTGGAAATCGACCTTGAGAAATCCATTGAAGGTGAGCTGAAACGGTTTGTTTTCTTTTTCACCCATTGGGTGTTGATCTCCTCAGCGCCTTGAGTGCTTTCAAGCCCGCATAAATAAAGGCGTCCGAGTCCACCCGATGGTTAGCAGAACCGAAACTAAAGTGGAAATCCGGGTCAAAGAGCTGCAAGAAGATAAAAAGCGAGTCGACCGGTTTCTGCGGGAAGTCAATATCCGTGCCCGGCTGACGCACCCCAACATCGTCGGCTTTTACAACGCCATGCCGCTCGAAGACCAGCTGGTGATGACCACCGAGTTGGTCGAGGGGCCGACGCTCGAGGATGTCATCGGACGTGGCCCGATTCCGTTGAAAGAGAGCGTCGATTACGTCTGTCAGGCCCTCTCCGCGCTCGTCTACGCACACGCGCAAGGCGTCTCACCGCGATATCAGGCCTTCGAGCATGATTATCACTTCGTCGGGGAAGCTGCAACTGGGTGATTTCGGCCTGGCCAAGATGTACGCCGACCCGCAGCTGACCCTACCCGGCACCGTGTTGGGCACGGTGTACTACACGGCGCCCGAGCAGGTCAAGGGAATCACGGACCTTGACGAGCGGGTGGACGTCTATTCGATCGGCGTCGTGCTCTATGAGTTGTTGACCGGGCAAAAGCCCTTCGCCTCGAAGAGCCATTTCGAAGTGACGCAGGCCCATGTCCAGGCGCAGCCGACGCCCCCGAATGAATTGCAGGACACCTTGTCGAACGACTTGAGCGACGTGGTCGTCAAGGCGCTCGCGAAGGAGCCCGCGGACCGCTTCGCCTCCGCGATGAGATTCCGCTCGGTGTTGCAGACCGTGCCGCTGACTCTCATCGCGGAACGGGAGCAACAGATTGCGGCGATGGGTCGCCCGAAGGATCCGCCGCCCCCGCCTCCGCCGCCTCCTGCTCCTCCCGCGGTCTCCGCTGTCGATGAGTCGGAAGCTCTGCCCGTGAAGGAACCCTTGTCTTTCGGTTCGGCGGCGGCCACTTCCCAGGAATCGCAAGCGCATCGGGAAGCGGACTTATCGGCTCTCCAGACGGGTCTGACTCAGCCACCGGGCCCGGGGCGCGAAAAACCGCCTACGCCAATGGATCAATCCACCATGCAACTCCAGCAGATGCGCAAGGTGGCTGGAGCCGATGCGTCGCGGAGGCTTCCGGAGCTCCCCGCGGATCTCGACGATCGGCGTGCCCCGAAGCCTCAAAGTGACACCGACATTCTTCTCATTGCGGCCGTGACGTTCGTGGGCGTCGCGCTGCTGTTCTTTGCCTTCCTTACGCTGGCGGAGTAGAGGGTCGCCGCAACCTGTCGCGCCGGCTCCGTATTTCCAGCCGGACCATCGGGGTCAGTCGCGACCCCTCCCTTGCGGTCCGGGCTCTGGCGCCGCATAACGCGGGATTGGGCTTGGCTTACGCGGGCGAGGGTTCGCCGCCTTCGGATAGGCCCGGCACGCTCGGTCCCGTTGGCGGCTCGGGGCGCAGCACTTCCTGCTGCGGAGTCGGGGCTTCCTTTTCACCGACCGGACCCGGCACGGCGGGCAGCTCGCGGCCCTCGACGAGCGCCAGCACATCGTCGCCGTCGATCACCTCGCGCTCGAGCAATGCTTCGGCGATACGAACCAGGGCCTCGGAGTTTTCGGTGATGATCTTCTTGGCTCGGTCGTAACCGGCCTTCACGAAGTTGCTGACTTCGGCGTCGATGCGAATTGCGGTCGCCTCACTGTAATCGCGATGCTGGGCGATCTCGCGCCCGAGGAAGATCTGCTCTTCCTTCTTGCCGAAGCTTAGCGGCCCCATCGAGCTCATGCCCCACTCGCAGACCATCTGGCGGGCCATCTCGGTGGCCTGCTCGATGTCGTTGCCGGCACCGGTTGTCACGTGCTCGAGGAAGAGTTCCTCGGCAATGCGTCCGCCCATCAGAATGGCCAAGCGGCCCTTGAGGAAATCGAGTTCGTAGGTGTGCTTGTCGATTAGCGGCAACTGCATGGTCACGCCCAACGCGTTTCCGCGCGGGATGATCGTTACTTTGTGCAGCGGGTCCGCATCGCCCACCAACGCCGCTACCAGCGCATGGCCGGCTTCGTGATAAGCGGTGTTCTTCTTCTCCTCGTCGGTGAGGATCATCGAACGCCGCTCGGTGCCCATCATGACCTTGTCTTTGGAGAGCTCGAAATCGTGCATGGTGACGACTTTGCGGTCTTGGCGGGCCGCGAACAAGGCGCTTTCATTCACCATATTGGCCAGGTCGGCGCCCGAGAAACCGGGCGTCCCGCGCGCCAAAACATGCAGGTCGACATCAGCCGCCAGAGGTACTTTCTTGGTGTGCACGCGCAGAATACCGGCGCGTCCGCGAACGTCGGGACGGTTGACGACGACGCGGCGGTCGAAACGGCCGGGCCGTAACAGCGCCGGGTCGAGAACGTCGGGGCGATTCGTGGCGGCGATCAGAATGACGCCTTCGTTGGAGTCGAAGCCGTCCATCTCGACCAGCAACTGGTTCAGAGTCTGTTCGCGCTCGTCGTGGCCCCCGCCCAATCCCGCGCCGCGGTGGCGTCCGACCGCATCAATTTCGTCGATGAAGATGATGCAAGGGGCGCTCTTTTGCCCTGCTCGAACAGATCGCGAACGCGGCTGGCTCCGACGCCGACAAACATCTCGACGAAATCGGAACCGGAGATCGAGAAGAAGGGGACGCTGGCTTCCCCGGCAATCGCCCTAGCGAGCAAGGTTTTCCCGGTCCCGGGAGGTCCCACCAGCAGGACGCCCTTGGGAATACGGCCTCCCAGCTTTTGGAATTTCTGCGGTTCGCGGAGGAACTCGATGATCTCCTGGAGCTCTTCCTTGGCCTCCTCGACGCCCGCCACATCCTTGAATGTGATCTTCTTTTGCTGGCTGGTCAGCAGCCGGGCGCGGCTCTTTCCGAAGCTGAGGGCCTTATTGCCGCCCGCCTGCATCTGCCGCATCATGAAGATCCAAAAACCGAACAGCAGCAGGAAAGGCGAGGCGTTGATCAGGAAGCTCAGCCAAGCGGGCGTGCTCGATTCCTTGACCTCGATCGTCACGCCGTTTTCTTGCAGAACGTTGATGATGTCGGGGTAGTCAGAAGGCAGTACGGTCTTGAGCGTCTCGCTGCCCGACCTGAATTTTCCGGCCACCTGAACGGAATTGGTGATCGTGACCGACTCCACATTGCCCGATTGCACTCTTTGTAGAATTCCGTAAAGGTGAGGCGCTTCTCTCCGGCGGCGGTGCCTGTCTGGACGACCCTCCAGAGCAGGATAGCGGTGCATAACATCACCACCCAGAAAACGGCTGTCTTGACTGTGGAATTCACAGTAATCGTTCCTTTCACCGGAACGCGTTGCCGCGTCCCCCCGCTTACCCGAACTCGGGCTCTAACAACTTAGACGCCCGGCGTCCTCGGACGGATCCAAGAAATCGACTTCGTTGGGCGCCACTTCCTTGATTTCCAGCAGCACCCGACTGCGTTGTTCCGCGGCGAATCTCGCGGACGGCCCGAAAGTGCGGGCCCAAACAATCTCTTCGCCCTTCGGCTCGTTGCCTTCCGGTTCCGCCTCGATCCGGGTCCGCTCGGCTCCGACCAGCACCGGCCAACCGCCGCGGCGCCAAACCGCGATTCGCTGCTCGTGGAACAGCGACTTGAGTTTCTTGGCGCCGGTTCGTCCGGCGGGTTGGTAACGGTCTCCAGGCCGCCAGTTACGCAAACGCAACGGTCGAGGGAGCTTTTCCCAATCGAGCAAGTTCCGCCACTCACCATTATACGCCTGTTTGGGAGCTAAGTTCTCTCGGTAATACAACTTGAGTATCACTAAGGATGTTCCCCAGGGCCCCGAATAGCGGCCTGGGGCATCTACGCCCAAGTCATATGCCCCGGCGTCTTCGCCGCTTGGGGCCGTCGCGGGCGAGAGCCGGACCTCTCCAAGCGACCGTTGAGCGTGCAGGCCGGGCAGATCCAATTGGCCGCCGCCTTGTGCTTCGTCGCTCAGACGGCGAAGAGATTCGACATGGTCGAAGTCGATTCCCCGCAGGTCACCGCGCACCTGTTCGATGGCATGGCGCAGCAGCCGCCTGGTCGCGGCGAGGGAGAGCGGCCGCAGCGAATCGACCCGGAAGCCGAGCCCGCCGTCGGTAGGGGTCAGGTGAGTCCGCGCGAGCGCCGGCAGCCTCGTAGCCCAGTCTTCTTCCTCGGCGCGGGACCACTCCGCCATGTTTGCCAAGGTATTGATGACGTTAGGGTTCCAGTCGCTCTGGAGGTGAGGCAGCAGGTCGTGACGCAAGCGGTTGCGGTCGCGGCCCGGGTCGAGGTTGCTCGAGTCGAGCCTGTAATCGTACCCGTGGCCGGCAAGATAGGCCATCACGTCTTCTCTTGTGACTTCAAGAAGGGGGCGAACAATGTGTTCCCCCATTACGGGACGAACGCCCGCTAACCCGGCCCCGCCGGACCCTCGCAAGATCCGGAAAAGCACGGTTTCGGCCTGGGTCGGAGCGAGTATGGCCGACCGCAATCTTGTCATATCGGCCCTCGTCGACCAAGGACCGAAAGTATTCATATCGGATCTTGCGGGCGGCTTGTTCGAGATTGTCGCCTGTTCCGGCGGGCTTCCGAAGCCACCGCGACAGACCCTAGATCCGCTTCCAGCCCGAGCTTGCGCGCCAACTCGGCGACAAATTCGCGGTCCCGGTCTGATTCGGAGTCGCGCAACTGGTGGTCAAGGTGGGCAACGCCCAAGGTGACGCCGAGGCGGGGACCGAGTTCGCGCAACGCATAAAGCAGCGCCACCGAGTCGGGGCCGCCGGAAACCGCCACGCCCACGCGTTCACCGCGACCCAACATTCCGTACTTGCTGATCGTGGCTTCGATGCCGCGAATGAAGTTTTCGATTTCCACGTCGGTTAGGCCACGATGTCATTGTAGCGACGCGCTGTCCGTTCCATCCGTTAAGCCCGCATTTTCAATTTGATGTATGAGCTTCAGACCATCCAGCGACCTTCAGCGTCTTTATTGATAGGGGCTAGAGCCCGATAAGGACGCCATGGAGGTCAACACCCGATGGGTGAAAAAGAAAACAAGCCGTTTCAGCTCACGTTCAATGGATTTCTCAAAGTCGATTTCCAAGGATCGCGAGTCACCTCGGATGGCGGTCTGATTCTCGTTCGCGAACTGGATGAACGACTCGGACTCGGGAAGCTGATCGACGAGCATCTCAGCGACTCGCGACAAGGCTTGAACAAGAAGTTCGCGCTGGCCGATCTGCTGCGGCAGTCGGTCTACAGCCGACTCGCTGGCTACGAGGACCTCAATGACGCCGTTCGAGTATCCGCCGATCCGACCTTTCGCTTGATCGGCTCGAAGAGGAACTGGGATCGCGGAGCAGCCTTGACCTCGACGCTGCATGGCTTCGAGACGGAGATGCTGGCGAGCGAAGAGAACTTGCTGGGGCTGATGGCAGTGAACCGGGAGCTGGTCGCGCAAGCCGAAGCTCCCGACGGTTCAGACCGCGTGGTGCTCGACATGGACTCCACGGAGAGCCCCGTCCACGGCCAACAGGAAGGCAGTGCCTACAACGGCCATTTTGAGTCCCTCTGCTATCACCCGCTGTTGCTGTTCAACCAGCACGGCGACTGCCTAGGCGCGAAGCTGCGTCCCGGCAACGTGCACAGCGCCGAGGACTGGGACGAGCTGCTACTGCCGGAGATCGAACGACAACAGGCGGAGGGCAAACAGGTGACGTTCCGCGCCGACGCCGCCTTCGCCAAGCCCGAGATCTACGAGGCGATGGAGGAGCGCGGCGTGGACTACGTGATTCGCATCCCGGCGAACAAGAGCCTGGAGCTGGAGATCGAGGACATCCTGTTTCGGCCACCGGGCAGGCCGAACGCCAAGCCCCTAGTGCGCTACAAGAGTTTTCGCTATCAGGCCGAGAGCTGGTCGAAGGCAAGGCGAGTTGTCGCCAAGGTCGAGCATCACCAGGGCGAACTATTCCCGCGCGTCGGATTTGTCGTGACGAGCATGAGCTTGCCGAGCCGCTCGGTCGTGCGGTTCTACAACAAGCGCGGCACGGCGGAGCAGTGGATCAAAGAGGGCAAACAGGCCACGCACTGGACCCGCTTGTCGTGTCACCGCTTCCGAGCCAACGAGGTACGGCTGCAACTCAGCGTGCCGGCCTACAACCTGGGCAACCTGTGGCGGCGGCTAGGGCTGCCGCAGCGAATCAAAAGCTGGTCGCTAACGAGTTTGCAACACAGGTTGATGAAGACCGGCGGTCGGCTGGTCAAGCATGCTCGCTACTACTGATTGCTGCTGGCGGAGGGGCATCTGAACCGGCGGCTGTTCGGTGACATGCTGCATAGGATCTGGGCGCTGCCTGTGCCGGGTGGGTAGCGTTGCCCGGGCGAGGATCAACAGTTTTTGGCTCCAAAAAGGTTTCGCAGGGAGCAGTGTCGGCCGGAGCGCCGTTCAGTCCGCTCAATCAACGTCTGTGAGCGGACGGACGAGCCCTGGCGCCTACCGGCGGAGGTGATGTGCAGGGTTCAGCGCGAAAAGACGTGGTATTCGGCGCAGCGGGGGTGTATCCTGTGACCGTGCCAGGGCCAAAATGGAAATCCTGGTCGAAAACAATACCCATTGTTGCCCCGGAAACGC